>CAVOVL010000001.1:0-554720 GCA_963699855.1 uncultured Alphaproteobacteria bacterium
ACGTTCGAAAATTTCAGCCGCGACATTCTGTTCACCAGCGGCCGGATCGATCCTTATCTGCAAAGCCATCCGATGCCGCGCGAGCGCATCGCGCTTCTTGAGGAGATCGCGCGCAAGAGCCCGAACTTCAACAAGAAAGACCCGCCTGCCCTGCAATTGCGCCACGACATGGCACGGGCCAAGATCATCGCATTCGAGGGCAATGGCGGAGACCTGGCCAACGTTTTCCGCGACGATCCGCGTGGTCCGGCGGCACGGTACGGCCTTGCCATAGCGCTTTTCCTGCGCGGCTCCACCGACGAAGCCGCCCCGATCATCGAGGCATTGCTCAAGGAGCAGCCAAAGAACGCATACCTGTATGAAATGAAGGGCGAAATGCTGATGCGCGACGGTCGCGCCAAGGAGGCGGTCGAAGCTTATTCAAAGGCGATCGCACTCGACAAGTACAAGTCCGGATTGCTGCGCAGCGCGCTTGGGGCATGCAATGCTTGAGACGCGCGATCCGGCCATGCTCGACAAGGCGGTAACGGAAATCAAGGCGGGCCTTGCGCGCGACCGCTCCAATTCGCAGGGCCATGCCCTGCTGGCACGGGCCTATTCGGCGCGCGGCGAACCGCATCTCGCACGCGCTGCGGCCGCAGAAGAGGCCTATTACAAGATGCAGCTCAAGGACGCCAAGCGGCTGGCCAAGCTTGCTCAACCAAAATTGAAGCAAGGTTCGCCGGAATGGCTTCGAATGCAGGACATTTTGGACTACAAGCCACCCAAGAAATGACGAACATCCAACCGGAGCTTCCCCAAATGCTGTTTGCACCCTTCCGCCTGAGAACGGTCGCGATCGTCTCTGCCGCCGTATTCGGCCTCTCCCTCTTCCCGGCCCAGGCGCCGGCGCTGGAGGCTTCTGACAAGGCGGAAATCGAAAAGATCGTCCGCGACTATCTGATCAGCAATCCGGAAATCCTGATCGAGGTGCAAAAGGCGCTCGAGGCGAAGCAGGAATCGCTGCGTGCGGCCAACCAGGCCAAGACGCTGACGGACATGAAGGACCGCATCTACGCTTCCGATCACCAGGTCGAGATCGGATCGAAGGACGCGCCGATCACCATCGTCGAGTTCTATGACTACAATTGCGGCTTCTGCCAGCGCGCCCTCGAAGACATGAACAAGTTCGTCGCGGCCGACAAGGACGTCCGCTTCATCCTCAAGGAATTCCCGGTGCTTGGCGAGCCATCGCTTGAAGCGCACCGGGTCAGCCTCGCCTTCAACCGGCTGATGCCGGAGAAAGCCGCCCAGTTCCACACCGAACTGCTTGGCTCGCAAGGCCGCAAGGACGGTGAGGTCGCCATGGCGCTGGCTGTCAAGCTCGGAGCTGACGAGGCGACGATGAAGGCGGAAATGGAAAAGCCGGAAATCATGACAGCCATCCGCGAGGTCTATGAACTTGCCGACGGCCTCGGCATTACCGGCACTCCGTCCTATGTCATCGGCGACCAGGTCGTGTTCGGCGCGGTAGGCTACGATCAGCTCAACACGCGCGTCGCCAACATCCGCGAGTGCGGCAAGGCGGTCTGCTGATCAACCGAAAGCGGTCAGGAATGCGAATGCGCCTGGTCCTTTCAGGGGGCCGGGCGCCGGTTTTTCGCACGCGGCTGTGGAAAAGCCGCGCTTGTGCAAAACAAAGATAACCTTTCCGACTGAACCAATCCACTCTGTCCGCTATGGCTTTTCAGCCCGAGGCCAAGCCTATATATGGTCGATCCCGTAGGCGCGGCTCATGGCGGCAAGAAACCTCTTTTTGGCGGCCACGTTCAGCGAATTCGCGCGGCACGGGCCCACTTCAACGTGAATGCAAGGCGAACCACATGGCATCTTCCAAAAAGGGCTCGGTCGACCAGGACTTGATCCGCGACCTGGCTGCCCTCCTCAAGGAAACCGACCTGACCGAAATAGAGGTGGAGCAGGACAATCTGAGGATCAGGGTAGCGCGTGTTTCGTCGGTTCAGCAGGTTCATGTTGCCGCCCCGGCCCAGGTCGCGGCGCCAGCGGTTGCCGTTCCCGCCCCCGAGGTGAAGAGCGTCGATCCCGCCAAGCATCCAGGCGTGCTGCCCTCGCCCATGGTCGGCACTGCCTATCATTCGCCTGCGCCGGGTTCGAACCCGTTCTGCGCAATCGGCGACACGGTCAAGGCAGGCCAGACCGTGATGATCGTCGAGGCGATGAAGACCATGAACCAGATCTCCGCGCCGCGTTCCGGGGTTGTCACGGCGATCCTCGTCGAGGACGGCCAGCCGGTCGAATACGGCGAACCGCTGATGATCATCGAGTGAACGGCGAAAGAATGTTCAACAAGGTACTCATTGCGAACCGCGGCGAGATTGCGCTTCGGATTCTTCGAGCCTGCAAGGAATTGGGCATCGCGACCGTCGCCATCCACTCGACGGCGGACAGCGAGGCGATGCATGTGCGCCTTGCCGACGAAAGCGTTTGCATCGGGCCGCCGCCATCGCGCGACAGCTACCTCAACATCCATGAAATCCTGGCCGCGTGCGAGATCACGGGCGCGGACGCCATCCATCCCGGCTACGGCTTCCTTTCCGAAAATGCCAAGTTTGCCGAGATCCTGGAAGCGCACGGCATCACCTTCATCGGGCCGAGCGCCGAGCACATCCGCATCATGGGCGACAAGATCGAGGCCAAGAACACGGCCCGCCGCCTCGGCATTCCCTGCGTTCCGGGGTCGGATGGCGCGGTCACCGAGGAGGCCGAGGCAAAGCGCATCGCCGCCGACATCGGCTACCCGGTGCTGATCAAGGCAGCAGCAGGCGGCGGCGGACGCGGCATGAAGGTTGCGCGCAACGAAGAGGGCCTTGCCGAGGCGCTGGCGACGGCGCGCTCGGAAGCCGGCGCGGCATTCGGCGACGACAGCGTCTATATCGAGAAGTATCTTGGCAAGCCGCGTCACATCGAGATCCAGGTAATGGGCGACGGCCGCGGCGGCGGCGTGCATCTTGGCGAACGCGATTGCTCGCTTGCAGCGCCGGCACCAGAAGGTCTGGGAGGAGGCGAACTCCCCTGCCCTCAATGCCGAAGAACGCCAGCGCATCGGCGAGATCTGCGCCAATGCCATCCAGGGGCTTGGCTATTCGGGTGCGGGAACGATCGAGTTCCTCTACGAGGACGGCGAGTTCTTCTTCATCGAGATGAACACGCGCCTGCAGGTGGAGCATCCGGTGACCGAGATGATCACCGGCATCGATCTCGTCAACGAGCAGATCCGCGTCGCTTCGGGGGCCGGCCTGTCGATGAAGCAGGATGAAATCGTTTTCAACGGCCATGCCATCGAGTGCCGCATCAATGCGGAACATCCCGAGACTTTCGTCCCGTCGCCGGGGCGGATCACCTATTACCATCCGCCGGGCGGACTGGGCGTTCGCGTCGATTCCGGGTGTCTATCAGGGCTACAACATCCCGCCATACTACGACAGCCTGATCGGCAAGCTGATCGTGCACGGGCGCAATCGCGTGGAATGCCTGATGCGGCTGCGCCGCGCGCTGGACGAGTTCGTCGTCGACGGCATCCACACGACGCTGCCGCTGTTCCGCGACCTCGTGTCCAATGCCGACATCCAGGATGGCAACTACAACATCCACTGGCTCGAGAACTATCTGGCAAAATCCGCCTGATCAGGCCACAATGGTGCGATGAGCCGGGCCAAGGACGCGCAATTCGAGATCACGCCGCAGGTGCTGCTGAAGGCCTATGCCTGCGGCATCTTTCCCATGGCCGAGTCGGCGGACGATCCTGGCCTGTTCTGGGTGGAGCCGGAACTGCGCGGCGTCATGCCGCTCGACGAATTCCACGTTCCGCGCTCCTTGAAAAAGACGCTTGAAACGGCGGCCGTTCGAAATCCGCATCGACCATGACTTCGAGGCGGTGATCGATGCCTGCGCCGCATCGACGCAAGACCGGCCCAAGACCTGGATCAACCGCCGCATCCGCAAGCTGTACTGCGACCTGCATCGCATCGGCCACTGCCATTCGGTCGAGTGCTGGGCGGACGGCGAACTGGCCGGCGGGCTTTACGGGGTGCGGCTCGGTGCGGCGTTTTTCGGCGAGAGCATGTTCTCGCGCCGGACCGATGCCTCGAAGGTGGCGCTGGTTCACCTTGTGGAAAGGCTGAAGGCCGGCGGGTTCGCGCTGCTCGACACGCAGTTCACGACGAACACCTGATCGCAATTTGGCGCGATCGACGTGCCGCGCCGCAAGTATTCGAAGATGCTGGAGCAGGCAGTGTCAGGCGATGCAGATTTCTTTGCCTGGCGCGAGGCAGGGCGAATGAGCTAGCTCGGCGGCTGAACGTCCGATTCCATCTTGCAGTTCTTCAGCCAGACGTCGTAGATCGGGTGCTCGATGGCGTTGAGGCCCGGGCTGTCGGCAAACATCCAGCCGGTGAAAATGCGCCGGATCTGGCGGTCGAGCGTGATTTCATCCACCTCGACGAAGGCGTCGGTCTTCGGCGTTTCGGTCGACCGGGCGGCTGTAGCAGACGCGCGGCGTCACCTGCAGCGTGCCGAACTGCACCGTCTCGTCGATATAGACGTCGAAGGTGATGGTGCGGCCGGTGATCTTGTCGAGGCCCGAGAACTCGGCGACCCGGTTCTTGATCTTGTCGGGACCCTCCACCAGCGGTGGCAATTGCTCGACCGTACGCCCGCGTCCTCGCCTTCTGGAAGCGGTTGTTGCTCCGCGATCTTCCTGCGCCAGCGCCGCAAACGCGGTGCCGGCGGCAATGGCAGCAAAGCTGCTGCGGTCCTGAAGATCATTCGAAATGTGCACCCGAACTGGTTTGACGTGGTGTCTAACATGCGATTTCGGCATGGCAAGGGCCGTCGAATCGACGTCCGGTCTGGATTCAGCCGCTGTTGCGTGCCTTCCAGCACCAGCGCAGTGAGCACGCCGGTGTCGAATGCGCGCGTGTCGATGTTGATGCGGTTCGGCTGGAAATCCACTGCAGTCTGCGGCGTGTGGCCGTGGACGACGACCTTGCCGAAGCTGCCCTTGTGGGCATGGAACTCGCCCCTGATCCACATCAGGTCGTGCGGGTCCTGGAACTGCAGCGCGATGCCGGGACGCACCCCGGCATGGCAGAAGAAATAATCGCCCTCCTCGTGCGAATAGCGCAGACGCGCGAGGAATCGGCGGTGCGCGGCGGGAACGAGCCTTGCCAGCTCGCGCGCCAGTTCGGCATTGCTCTTGATCGACCCCGACAGGTCGACACCGTAGGATTCCAGCGTCTGGATGCCGCCCCAGTTCAGAAAGCCGTCGCTCTCGTCCGGATCGGTCAGGAAGCGCAGGAACCAGTCGTCATGATTGCCACGCAGGCAGATGAAATCCGATCTCCCCGCCTTCTTCGACAGGATTTCGACGACTTCGCGCGAAGCCGGGCCGCGGTCGGTGTAGTCGCCCAGCATGACGATGCGCTTTCGCTGCGGCCGGGCTGCCGGCAAGGTCGACATCGATGCGTTCGAAGATTTCGGTAAGGCAATCGGCGCGGCCATGCACATCGCCGATGGCATAGACAATCAGGCCCGCAGGCAGCGCAGCCTCACCCAGGAACACGGCATGTCCTCAGGGGCGCCAGGCTTCGTAGTCGCCCGTCACCTTCGGCCGCGATTGCGGGTTAGAAAGCGAACCTTTGGGGAAATAGGCGTTGGCCGTACCGGTCTGGTTCGGCAGATGCGGCTTTTGCCAGTCGCGCGGCTTGTAGTTCTCCGCGCTCGGCGGCGTGTCGGTACGCTTGTGCATCCAGCCATGCCAACCGGACGGAATGGTTGTCGGATCGGCCTCGCCGGCATACTGCACCCAGCGCCGGCCGCCATCGCCCTCGAAATAGACATTGCCGAATTCGTCCTGGCCCACCCGCTTGCCAAAGCGCCAGGTGTAGAAACGCGTTCCCCAGGTGGAGCCGTTCCACCATGTGAAGAATTGCGCAAGAAGCTTCATTGCCGGCCTCGTTGGGCTGCGATATTGCGTTGCACCCGCTTATGACGCGAAGCCTTGCCGAAGTCCAGCAGTGAGAAGGACGCATCATGCGTTCAAAATTGCTGGTTTGCACGTGGCGCGCAACCAGCCTAGTTTCGCTGGCCTTGCCCAAATGAAGGAAGCTGCTGCGTGGCTCCATCGCAGGTCGATAGTCCCTATTCCTGGCTGCGGCTTGCCCTTTCCATGGCGGCAGGCACCGTTGCCTGCATCGGCCAGTGGGTGATCGTGCTGGTGCTGCCGCAGATCCAGTCCGAATTCGAGCTCGACCGTGGCACGGCCTCGATGGCGTACACCTTCATGATGATCGGCTTTGCCGCCGGCAACATCGTGCTTGGCCGGATGGTGGACCGCTTCGGCATCACGCCTGTGCTTTTGGCGGCGGGCGCGGCATTGGCTGCCGGATTCGGGCTCAGCGCTTTCGCGACGTCCTTCTGGCAGGTTTGCCTGCTGCAAATGCTGGTCGGAATGGCGACAGCGGCAGGTTTTGGACCGCTGATGGCCGACCTGTCGCACTGGTTTCTCAAACGGCGCGGCATCGCAGTCGCCTCGGCTGCCTGCGGAAATTACATCGCAGGCGCGTTGTGGCCGCAAGTTCTCAAGGGCATGATCGACACGGACGGCTGGCGCCATACTTTCGGCTTCGTCGCCGCCATTGCAATCGTGCTGATGATTCCGCTGGCGCTGAGCCTACGCCGCCGCATGGTGCACGATGCAGGCTATGCCGCAGGGGCAGTAGCATCTTCGCCCCGGGGCACGAGGGCGGTAATTCCGGTGTCGCCTGCGACTTTGCAATGGATGCTGGCAACGGCCGGATTTGCCTGCTGCATGGCAATGGCGATGCCGCAGGTACACCTCGTTTCCTATTGCATGGATCTTGGGCTACGGCATCGTGGCCGGCGCTGAAATGGTCTCCATCATGCTTGCCGGCGGCATATTCAGCCGCCTGCTTTCGGGCTTCGTCGCCGACTATATCGGCGGCATCCGCACGCTGCTGATCGGCTCGGTCATGCAGTGCCTGGCCCTGTTCCTGTACCTGCCGTTTGACGGACTGGCCTCGCTCTACGTGGTTTCGGCGATCTTCGGACTGGCGCAAGGCGGCATTGTGCCGTGCTATGCGCTGATCGTGCGCGAATACCTGCCGGCGCGCGAAGCCGGGCGGCGCGTCGGCATCGTTATCACCGCCACGGTCATCGGAATGGCGGTGGGCGGCTGGGCCAGCGGCGTGATCTACGACCTCACCGGCTCCTACCAGGCGGCCTTCCTCAACGGGATCGCCTGGAACCTCCTCAACATCGCTGTCATGGTATTCCTGCTCGGCCGGGAAAAGCGTCCCGGCCGCGAGCAGTTGCAGGCCGCCTGAACGCTTACAGCCCCAGCGAACGGTAGCTGTCGGCGACGCGCGTGATGGCGATCACGTAGGCCGCCATGCGCAGGTCGAAATCCGGGTTTGCGCCGCGCTTTTCATGCCAAAGTTGGCGCATGTTGGCGTATGCACCGCGCATGGTGTCGTCGAGGCCGGAACGCACCAGCGTCAACTCGTCCGCGCCGGAAATGTACCGGGCCTTGAACTTCTCGCTGATGTTGATGCCGGCGGTATTCTCCAGCTCCTCGATCAGCATGCGGTGGCGCGCCTCTTCCTCGCGTCGCTGCATGCGACCGAAGCGGATGTGCGACAGGTTCTTGACCCATTCGAAATAGGAAACCGTCACGCCGCCGGCATTGGCGAACAGGTCGGGAATGATCACCGTGCCGCGGGCGCGCAGTATTTCGTCTGCGGCTGCCGTGACAGGTCCATTCGCGGCCTCCACGATCAGCGGGGCCTTGATCCGGGCCGCATTGGATGCATTGATGACGCCCTCCAACGCTGCCGGGATCAGGATGTCGCATTCGACCTCTAGCAGCGCCGACCCTTCCTTGTGGAATGTCCCGCCGGTAAAGCCCTCGAACGTGCCGTGCCGCATCATCCACTGCTTGGCGGCCTCGATTTCGATCCCGTCGGGGTTGGTCAAGGCGCCGTTGTATTCGACAATGGCCGTGATCTTCGCGCCGTCCTCCTCGGACAGGAACTTGGCAGCGTAGTAGCCGACATTGCCCAGTCCCTGGATGACAATGCGCTTGCCTGAAAGATCCCCCGAAAGCTTTGCCACCGCCACATCGTCTGGATGGCGGAAGAAGTCGCGCAGCGCGTATTGGATGCCCCTGCCCGTCGCCTCGACGCGCCCGTGGATGCCGCCCGCGTCCAGCGGCTTGCCGGTTACGCAGGCACGGGCATTGATGTCGGTAGTGGCCATGCGGCGGTACTGGTCGGCGATCCAGGCCATTTCGCGCTCGCCCGTGCCCATGTCCGGCGCAGGCACGTTCTGCGAGGGATTGATCAGGTCGCGCTTGATCAACTCGAAGGCAAAGCGGCGGGTGATACGCTCCAGCTCGTCCGGCTCCCAGTCGCGTGGATTGATGCACAGCCCGCCCTTGGAGCCGCCGAAAGGCACCTCGACCAGCGCGCATTTGTAGGTCATCAGCGCCGCCAGCGCTTCGACCTCGTCCTGGTTCACCGCGAGCGAATAGCGTATGCCGCCCTTGACCGGCTCGGCATGTTCCGAATGCACCGAGCGATAGCCGGTGAAGGTTACAATGTCGCCGCGCAGCTTTACGCCGAAGCGAACCGTGTAGGTCGAGTTGACGACCCGGATCTTCTCGACCAGCCCGGGCGAGAGGTTCATGTAATTAACTGCGCGATTGAACAACCGGTCCACGCTCTCGCGGAATCCGGGTTCGCTGACCTGAATGTTCATGGCAATCCCCGTTCATTTTCAGCCCAACTTACTTTGGGCAATGAATATGACGTTAGAACGCTCGCGCGGGAAAAACGGCCCGAATACTGATCAAATTACAGGGAAATCGGCAAAATTGCTTCAGAAAATTACTGAATTGGGTGGGTTTCGGGGCTTTTGCGAGCAGGACACGGCACTCCCGATGCCAGGCAGGGACGGCAGTTCAGCCAGCGTTTTCCACGATCCGCCATGAAATGAGATCACGGCGGAACGGGCCGCAAGCCTGCGCCCTATTCCACGCCAAGCTTGGCTTTCACCATGTCGCTGACCGCCTGCGGGTTTGCCTTGCCGCCGGTCGCCTTCATCACCTGGCCCACGAACCAGCCCGCGAGCGGTGGCTTTTCGCGCGCCTGCGCCGCCTTGTCCGGGTTCGCTGCAATCACTGCGTCAACAGCCGCCTCGATGGCGCCGGTGTCGGTGACCTGGCGCATGCCGCGCGCCTCGACGATCTGGCGCGGATCACCGCCTTCGTTCCAGACGATCTCGAAGACTTCCTTGGCGATGCTGCCGCTGATATCGCCGGACTTGATGAGATCGATGATCCCGCCAAGCTGGTCGGGCGAAACCGGAGTCGATTCAATGTCCTTGCCGGTTTCGTTCAACTTGCCCAGCAGGTTGTTGATCACCCAATTGGCGGCCGTCTTGCCGTCGCGGCCCTTTGCCACCTTCTCGAAATAGTCGGCGATGGCCTTTTCGGAAACGAGAATCGACGCGTCATAGGCCGAGAGGCCGAGCGTGTTGACCAAGCCGGTCCTTCTTGTCGTCCGGCAGTTCGGGCAAATGCTCCTTCAGCGCTGCGACATAGGCGTCGTCGAATTCGAGCGGCAGCAGGTCCGGATCGGGGAAATAGCGATAATCGTGCGCGTCCTCCTTGGAGCGCATGGAGCGCGTCTCGCCCTTGACCGGGTCGAACAGCCGGGTCTCCTGGTCGATCGTGCCGCCGCCTTCGATGATCGCGATCTGGCGGCGCGCCTCGGTTTCGATCGCCTGTCCGACGAAGCGGATCGAATTGACATTCTTGATTTCGCAGCGCGTGCCGAATTCGCCGCCCGGCTTGCGCACCGAAACGTTGACGTCGGCGCGCATGGAGCCCTCGTCCATGTTGCCGTCGCAGGTGCCCAGATAGCGCAGGATCGTGCGCAGCTTGGTCAGATATGCCTTGGCCTCGTCGGAAGAGCGCAGGTCCGGCTTCGACACGATCTCCATCAGCGCGACACCGGTGCGGTTCAGGTCGACGAAGCTCATCGTGGGATGCTGGTCGTGGATCGACTTGCCCGCGTCCTGCTCGAGGTGCAGGCGCTCGATGCCGATTTCGATGTCCTCGAAATTGCCCTGCTTGTCCGGGCCGACGGAAACGATCACCTTGCCCTCGCCGACGATCGGGTCCTTGAACTGGCTGATCTGGTAGCCCTGCGGCAGGTCCGGGTAGAAATAGTTCTTGCGGTCGAAGACCGAGCGGTTGTTGATCTTCGCCTTGAGGCCGAGCCCGGTGCGGATCGCCTGCCTGACGCATTCCTCGTTGATGACCGGGAGCATGCCCGGCATGGCCGCATCGACCAGCGACACGTTGAAATTGGGCTCCGAACCGAACTCGGTCGAGGCGCCCGAAAACAGCTTTGGCGTGCGACAGCACCTGCGCATGGACTTCCATGCCGATGACGACTTCCCAGTCGCCGGTGGCGCCGGGGATGAAGCGTTTCGGTTCGGGCGTGCGGGTATCGATGATGCTCATGGCGCTTCCGTTGAATTGCTGCCCTTTCGCATAAGCCAACGGGTTTGGCAGTTCAAGCACGCGAATGGCCGCGCATCAGGCCAAACGCTTCTTGCCAAGCCGCGGGTGCAATTGCCGGGCAACCAGCGCGCAGGCAAAAAGCGCGAGCCCGCATGCGCCAAACACCGCCGCAACCGGGGCAAAACCCAGGATGACCCGTGCAAATGCCGGCGACAGCACCGCGGAGACATCGCGGAAGGTGGCATAGATCGCCGCCATCTCGTTTCGCTCGGACGGCTTGACCGACATCAGGAACGGCAGGCCGCCGCTGACATCGAGCGAGACCAGAAACAGCGTGGAGAGCAGCAGCAGGCCAACGGCAAGCGGGGGAACCGGCGCGGCAAGCATGGCCGCCAGGAACAGGGCCGCGCTGCCGGAGAAGCCGGCGATGATCGCCGTGCGCACGGAGGTGCGATGCAGGAAGCGCAGCATCAGCGGCGTCAGGAAAAGGAAGGCGTTCGACACGGACAGCGAAAGACCGCCGATCTGCTCGCTCATGCCCGATTCAATGGCGAAGATCGGAAGGTAGACGATGTAGATCTGCCAGCCAACGGAGCGGATGACGGCGAACAGCCACCCCGCCACAAGCAGCGGCTGGACAAGGAAGCGCGGCATGTATGCGAGCGGATTTGTGGGCGGGCGCAGCGCCTTGGTAATCACCTTGCCGTCGCCGAGCCGCAAATAGAGGAAATAGGAGAGCTGGCACATCGCCGCTACGATCGAAAGGATGAAGGGGGCAAGCGGCGAGCGATCCATCAGCCAGACGCCAAGGAACGGCCCCACCGACCAAGGCAGACCCGAATAGAGCAGCCGCAGGGTTTCGTTCTTGCCCATCGACGTGCGCTCGATATAGTCCATCAGGTAGGCGCTGCCGCAAATGGTCAGCACGACCAGCGCCAGCGCATTCATCAGCACCGCAAGCGGAACAAGCTCCGGCCCGCCAAAGGCGCCGACCAAGCTGCCGGCGATCATCACCACATTGCCGCCGCCATAGAGGTAGCGCCGGGGGATGTAGCGCCCGATCCACGGCGTGAACAAGCGCGAAGACCAGCGTCACCACGCCGATCGCCAGATAGAATTCGGACACGGTGCGCGCATCGCCCAGGCTGCGGTACATCAGGATGGGATAGACGGAAATAAGTACCGAGCGGGCTGTCGCCTCGAAGGTGGCAAGCAGCGCGAAATTGTGCACGCCCGGTTTTGCTGGCTGGAAATCCGCCAGTATGTTGCGCTCTACCACGCCATGCCTGTGATTTGCCGCGCGGCAAAATCGCCGCCATTTCATACACAGTCGCGCTGCCCGGAGATCGTGGCAAGGCTGGCGAACGACGCCAAAGGGCGCAATTGTACAGTTTTGTGACGGCCCGCAGGCGCTTTGCCGTCCTGCGGGGCTTGCGTTATGTGTGGAATCGGGGGCCGAACGTCATGAACATGCACGCGCAGGCGACAATGAGCTTCGAGGAATTCGGGCGCTGGGCCGAGGGCCAGCAGCGCAGGTTCGAGCTCGTCCGGGGGGCAGGCCTTGCCCTCGCTGCAAGCCTATCTGATCCTGGCGCAGGACGAGCCGGCGGCGTGGCTGTGGCTGCGCGGCGAAGATGGCCAGTGGCCGTCTGACCCCGAGCGGCTGGAAGGCCGGGACGGCGAGATCAGCCTTGCGGCAGTTTCCGCCCGGTTGCCCATGGGCAAGCTATACGCAGACCTCGGCTAAAGCACGCGGTCGAGGTCGCGGATCAGGTCGTCCGGCATCTTCCAATCCCACGGAAAGCCGGAAGATGCCGTCGCCTGCGCAGGCCCGCCAGCTTTCCAAGCTGCGCGCCCTCCAGCCGGAAGGATGTCTGCATCAGTTCTTCCGTCGCCATCCAGAAGCAGAGCGAGCGGTGATGCCCGAGCGACACGGCGTAGTGGATCACTTCGAAATCGCTCATCATCCGCTCGGCAACCGCCTCGCCCTCGGACACGCCGCCGACCTGGAAGGCGATCATGCCGGAAAAGTTCTTCATCTGGCGCTTGGCCAGTTCGTGCTGCGGGTGGCTGGCGAAGGCCGGGATAGATCACCCGCTTCACCCGCGGGTGATTTTCCAGAAACGCCGCCACGGCATGCGCGTTTTCGGCGTGTTGCCGCATGCGCAGCGGCAGCGTCCCTGCCCCGCGCGCGATCAGCCATGCATTGAACGGGCGAGATGATGCCGCCATGGTGAACTGCGGCTTCGACGTGGAGGCGCGAGATCAGTTCCACCGTGCCGCTGACCGAACCGCCAAGCGCGTCGCCATGACCGCCGACATATTTCGTCAGCGAGTGAATAACGAGGTCGACGCCGTGCTCCGCGCCGCGCGTCCCGACCGGCGACGCGAAGGTGCTGTCGCACGAATGCAACGCTCCGGCTGTCTTGGCGATGGTGCTCACCGCTGCCAAGATCGGTGAGGCGCACTAGCGGGTTCACCGGCGTTTCGGTGTGGATGAGCCTTGTGTTTGGCCGGATGGCGGCGGCGAGCGCTTCAAGGTCGCTCATGTCCACGAGCGCTACCTCGATGCCGAATCGGGGCAACGTGTCACGCGCCAGTTCCGCCACGCCCGCATAGGAGACGTCGGAAATGATCAGATGATCGCCCGCCGACAGGAACGAGAAGAAAACGGCCGCCGTTGCCGCCATTCCGGAGGCAAAGCAAAGTGTCGCCTGGGTCCCCTCCAGCGCCGACATCTTGCGCTGCAGGCCATCTACCGTGGGGTTGCCCCAGCGGGTGTAGATGAAGGGCGTTTCCTCACCAAGGTCATGTGCCGAAAAGCCCGGCTTCTCCTTCACCACATAGGTCGAGGACATGACGATATCGGCGACCGATCCGGTGACCGGATCGGGCTCGTCACCGGCGTGGATCGCGAGGGTGGAAAGGCCGGCGGTGTTGGAGGGATGGGACATCAAATCTCCTCTTGCGGCCGTTTGGCTGCCGTCGCCAAACCTACCACCACTTCTCCGGTTCGAACCTGCCGGCGGCCTGCTCGATCACATGCGCGGCCTGGAACAATTCCTCCTCGGCGAAGGGCTTGCCGATGAGCTGCAGGCCTAGCGGCAGGCCATTCTTGTCGAGGCCGGCGGGAACCGCGATGCCCGGCAGGCCGGCCATGTTGACCGTGACCGTGAAAACGTCGTTGAGGTACATCTTCACCGGATCGGCGCTCATTTCCTTGTCGCCGATCTCGAAGGCCGCCGACGGCGTTGCAGGTGTCAGTATCGCATCGACACCGGCGGCAAACGCCTGCTCGAAATCGCGCTTGATCAGGGTGCGCACCTTTTGGGCCTTCAGATAATAGGCGTCGTAATAGCCGGCCGAAAGAACGTAGGTGCCGATCATGATGCGGCGCTTCACCTCCGCGCCGAAGCCCGCCGCGCGGGTTCTTTCGTACATGTCGGTGATGTCGCGGCCGGATTCGCGCAGGCCGTAACGCACACCGTCATAGCGGGCGAGGTTGGAGGAGGCTTCCGCCGGCGCGACGATATAGTAGGCGGGCAGCGCGTATTTGGTGTGCGGAAGCGAGATGTCGACGATGTTCGCACCGGCGTCGCGGTACATGGCGATGCCCTTTTGCCACAGCGCCTCGATCTCGTCCGGCATGCCGTCGATGCGGTATTCGCGCGGGATGCCGATGGTCATGGCCTTGACCGACTTGCCGAGTCGACGCCTCGTAGTCGGGAACCGGCCGATCGACCGAAGTCGTGTCCTTTGGATCGACGCTCGCCATGGATTTGAGCATGATCGCCGCATCGCGCACATCGCGGGCAATCGGACCGGCCTGGTCGAGCGACGAGGCGAACGCGACGATGCCCCAGCGCGAGCAGCGGCCATAGGTCGGCTTGATGCCGACCGTGCCGGTGAAGGCCGCCGGCTGGCGGATGGAGCCGCCGGTGTCGGTCGCGGTTGCGCCGGCGCACAGCCATGCCGCCACGGCGGATGCCGAGCCGCCTGACGAACCGCCGGGCACGAGCTTGGCGTTCGAGCCGCGCGAGCGCCAGGGATTGACCACCGGCCCGTAATACGACGTCTCGTTGGACGAACCCATGGCGAATTCGTCCATGTTGAGCTTGCCCAGCATGACCGCGCCGTCGGCCCAAAGGTTGGTGGTTACGGTCAATTCATAGCGTGGCTTGAACGCGTCGAGGATGTGGCTCGCAGCCTGGGTGTGCACGCCCTCGGTAGCGAACAGATCCTTGATGCCGAGCGGAATTCCTTCAAGTGCGCCGGTATTGCCACTCGCGCGCCGCGCGTCCGACGCCTTCGCCATTTCGCGGGCGCGATCATGCGTCACCGCGATGAAGGCGTTGAACTGCGCGTTGGCCGCATCGATTGCCGACAGATAGGCATCGGTCAGTTCCAGCGCGGTGAATTCACCGGCCGCAAGCTTTTCGCTGGCTTGCGCAATGGTCAGTCTGGTCAGTTCCAACATCAGATTTCTTGCCTGAGGGTCATGTCGTAAAAACGGGAATATTCGGTATCGGGATAGTCGAGGAAAGCGCCACAGGTCGCGAAACCGCCAGCCTCATAAAAGCGCCAGGTGCCTTCGAAAGGCGGCGTGCCGCCGGTTTCCAGCACCAGCCGGGATACCCCCTTGGTGCGTGCGAGACTGATGACTTTATCAAGGAGCTGCCGCCCGACGCCGGTTCCGCGCACCGCGGGGCGGGTCCAGAAGCGCTTCACCTCGCCAAGACCGCCGCCATGGATTTTCAGCGACCCCATGCCGACCGCACGGCCCGCGCCATCGCGCGCCACGAACACCGTGGTGTGCGGCTCGGCCATCTGCTCGACTGTCATCTGGAACTGGTACTCGCGCGGCGAAAGCGGGTTGAGATGCGCGTTGAGTTCCGCGACCATCGCGCGGACGTCGTCCTGCAGCGGCGTTTCGACGGCAATGGTGACGGTTGTCATTCCACCACCTTGGGCACCATGAAGAAGCCGTCTTCCGACAACGGGGCGTTGGCGACGATATCGGCGGCCTTGTTGCCGTCGGTAACGGTGTCGGCGCGCATCTTCATCTTCATCTCGACGACCGAAGTCATCGGCTCGACGCCGGCGACGTCGACCTCGTCCAGTTGCGCGACAAAGCCGAGGATTCCATTCAGTTCGTCCCGCATTCGTTCGGCGTCCTCGTCGGCGAGGGCGATGTGGGAGAGGCGCGCGACGCGCTTTACGGTGGCTAGATCGACGGACATGCGGGCGGTTCCGGGTATGGAATGTGTGACGGCTTGCCTATAGCCGCCCGCCTGCCTTGTTTCAACGCCGCAATAGCTGATGCCTATATTTCAATCGCCTCGCCGGGTTTTGGCAGCTTCACCCTGGCTGCGTCCTCGTCCATGGCCTCGATGAACTTTTCCGCATCGCCGTCGAGCATGGGGAAGGTCGCGAAATGGCAGGGGAAGATCGTTTCGAAGTTGAAGAAGCGGCGGCAGGCGAGCGCGGCCACCACACCGCCCATGGTGAAGCGGTCGCCGATCGGTACGATGCCGACCTTGGGCTGGTGCAGTTCGTTGATCAGCGCCATGTCGCCGAAAATGTCAGTGTCGCCCATGTGGTATACACTCTGCCCGTCCGGGAAATGGAGCACGAGGCCGGCGGGATTGCCAAGGTAGACACCGTTGCTGGACGATGAGTGCAGCGCTTGGACGAATGTCGTCGTGAAACCGCCGCATGTGACCGTGCCGCCATGATTGCCAGGATTGATCTTCTCCTGGCTGACGCCCTTGCCCACCAGATGCATGCAGATTTCGAAATTGGCGACGAGTTGCGCGCCGGTCGCCTTGAGTATTTCGACGGCGTCGCCGACATGATCGTCATGGCCATGCGTCACCAGCACATGCGTTGCGCCCTGCGTCGGCTTTTCCCATCCGCCTTTCCAGACGGGGTTCTGCGACAGGAACGGGTCTATGACGATGGCGCTGCCGCCATGGTCGATGCGAAATGCGGAATGTCCGTACCAGGTAATTTTCATGGGCCAATACTCCTTGCGCCGGTTTGGCTTTCTTGACTGCTGCCGATATTAGAGCCCTGCGGGACAAGGACAATCGTGAATGGCAAACATTGGTCGAAATCGAGGAATTGAAGAGGCTCACACGGGCCGGGAAAGAGGCTGTTCGGCCTCGACCTCGGATCGAAGACGATCGGAATTGCCGTGTCCGACGGCGGGCTTTCGATCGCCACGCCCTACCACACCATCCGGCGAACGAAGTTTACCGCCGATGTCGCGGAACTTGCCGCGATGGCCACGCGCGAAAACATCTACGGGCTGGTCCTCGGGCTCCCGGTGAACATGGATGGCAGCGAAGGCCCGCGGGCGCAGTCGACACGGGCCTTCGTGCGCAACCTAGCGGGCAAGCTCGACTCTGCCAGTGCTCCTTTGGGACGAACGGCTTTCAAGTGTCGCCGCGGAAGAAGCGATGATCGAGGCGGGCATCAAGCGCGAAAAGCGCGCCAAACACATCGATTCCGTGGCGGCGTCGATCATTCTGCAGGGAGCACTCGATCGGATGGCGCGGATTGCGTGACGTTTTCAGGCGACCGGGCCCAAACCGCCCTGTCGCGGAGGCGGGAAAAGGCGACCATGGCCTGCGGCAGCCATCGCGCGCGCCAGCGAAATGCGGCAATGGCAAGGATGATTGCGGAATCCAAAATGCAGGCCCATGCCAACATGCCGGGCAAGACTTCCGGCGGCAGGCCAAGCGTGCGGCCATAGATATCGAAAACTGACGTCGTGAAGCTGGCGCGAGAAGAAAACGGTGCCGAAGGAGATATCGTTCGCGCTCAAGCCATACCAGCCCCAGAAAAAGACCAGCGGCAATGCCCAAAGCAGCAGGATGATGCGCATCGTACCTCACTTCCCCGACACACTTTGGTCGGAATGGGGAATGCGCGCAATGTTTACCTTTTGTTAAGGTTAACGCGGATCAGCGCAACACCACCGCCTGCGCCGGGGACAGCCAGAATGGCGGCAGATGCGAGGCAAGATTGGAGAATGGCAGCACTTCAGGCTTCAGCTTGATGCCCAGGCTGTCGGTCATGAAGGCGCGCCGTGCCTCGACGCGGGCCCATGCTTCCGGGTACCGCTCGGCAAATTGCGCCCTGCCCGCCTCGTCGAGCAGCGCGATGCCGTCCTCCATGTTGCTGGTGAAATACGGCCCGCCCGTTGCGGGGATGACATCGACCTGTAGCGCCATGCCGGACCGGAGCTTCTGGCGCGATCCTTTCGCGATCGGCGAATTCATCCATTCGTCGATATGGATGAGGTGTCCGGGATTGAGCGTGACGCCGAAGAACGGATCGCCGATCCGATTCATCACGCGGGCGTGGAGGTCGCCGCCTTCAATGCCGATGCCGACCGTCTCCAGCCATTCGGCCACGGCCTCGAAATAGGGGAAGACCAGCTTTTGCGGGTAGTCGCGGATGTTCTCCGGCAGTTCGTCGCTGCTTTCGACCAGCCAGCCATTGCGACACGTCAGTGCGCCGACGACTCCCATGGCTGTCGTAACCGCGTCGCCCCGTTCGATGATGCGCGAATTGGGAGAAGGCAGCCCGTTCCAGGCGCGCGGACCGGACGAGAACATTGAGTGGCATGAAAGCGGCAAACCGATCGGCTGCATCAATCGCGCCGCATCGAATTCGCGCATGCCGGGACGGGTACCAAGCACCACCCGCTTCACCGCCTCGGACACTTGGCAGGCGGCGAATTCGAACCGTGCCAGTTCGTCGATTTCGATGACCGCGCGAAGGCCGTTTTCGGCATTCATGAGCAGTGCGCCGGCATTGCGCACCGAACCGGATGCTCCGGCGATCAGCCGCAGCGTGTCGGCGATGAAGGACGGAATTTCCAGCCACCCGGCAGGATCGGGAGATTCCGGCGCGCCGAAATACTTCCAGCCGGCCGCACCGATCGCCATGCCTTGCCGAAGGCCGCAATCGCGCAGCAGATCGGCCAGCGGCAGGGTTTGCGACCGGTCCTGCCCCATCAGGCCGAACGGGGGGTAGAGCCGTACATCGAGAGGCAACGGCGCGGCTCTGCCCATGCCCTGGTTTTCGAGTCCGGTCAGCAGCACCGGATATGCCGGATTTGCCGACAATCAGCAGCGCTTCCTCGAAACGGGGGTCGAAACCGGTGAGCCATGCGATGTTGGCGCAATGCTCGCGGTCGGCATAGATGACGAACGCATCAAGCCCGGAACCTGCAACGGCCGCCCGCAAGCGCGCAAGGCGCTGGGCGTAAAGTTCCGGCGAGAGTTCCGGGCATTTCTTCTGGCGCGCCGAAATCCGGCAGCTTCACCTCGGCGAGCGTGGCCTTGCGCATTTCGCCCTCACTTGGCCGGATAAAGCGTGTCGACGATCGCGCGGCTGTCGTGCCGGTTGTCGAGCATGCCGTAGGTGGAGCGCCACAATCCGCCCAGCCTCGTTTCGATGAACGCGTCCGCGATCGAGCCGGTGTTCAGGCGGCGAAGTTCTGCGCCGGCTGCGGTCAATGCCAGCTGCTCCGTCAGGATGCGGGCCGAACCGAGGTCGTTTTGCGCCATGGCCGCGGCTGTGCGAATGACCTCGATGGTCTTGGATGCGCCATTGCCGCCCAGATCCTGCTCTAGCCGGCCAAGCACTGCGTCGAGCAATTTTCCGCCCTTGGAGATGACGCGCATCACGTCGAGGCACATGACGTTGCCGGAGCCTTCCCAGATCGCATTGACGGGCGCATCGCGAGACTGGCGGGCGAGGTTGCCTTCCTCGATGTATCCGTTGCCGCCAAGGCATTCCATCGCCTCGCCGATCACCGGCGCGGCGCTCTTGCAGACCCAGTACTTGATGACCGGCGTCATCAGGCGCGCATAGGCGGCGTCGGCCGGATCTGCGGCAGCGCGGTCAAAGGAAGCGGCAAGGCGGAAGGCCAGCGCGGTGGCGCCGGCGGTCTCCAGCGCCAGATCGGCCAGCACTCGCAGCATCAGCGGCTGGTCGATGAGATTGGCGCCCAACACGGACCGATGGCGCGTGTGGTGAACCGCCTCGGCGATGCTGGTGCGCATCATGCCGGCGGACGAAACCGCGCAGTCGAGCCGCGTGAGCGTCACCATTTCAATGATGGTGGAAACGCCCCTGCCCGGTTCGCCGACAAGCTGGCCGAGCGCGCCGTGGAATTCGACCTCGGATGACGCGTTGGAGCGGTTGCCGAGCTTGTCCTTCAGGCGCTGGAAACGAAAGCCGTTGCTGCGTCCGTCCGGCAGCAGGCGCGGCAGCAGGAAACATCCGAGCCCGCTTTCATTTCCGTTCGACATCTGCGCCAGCACGAGGAACGCGTCGCACATCGGCGCGGACATGAACCATTTGTGGCCGGTGATCCGGTAAATCCCCTCGCCCGCCGCCTCCGCGATCGTGGTGTTGGTCCGCACATCCGTGCCGCCCTGCTTCTCCGTCATTCCCATGCCAATGGTCAGCCCGGTTTTTTGAACCGGCGGCTTCATCGCGGAATCGTATTTACGGGACAGTATCCGCGGCAGCCATTCGTTGACGATGCCCGGCGTCCCCATCATCGCCGCGACTGCGGCGTTGGTCATGGTGATCGGGCAAAGGTGCCCGGTCTCGACTTGCGACGAAAGATAGAAGCGCCCCGCCCGCGCCAGGTTCCGCACGCCTCGCTCGGCAGGGGATTCCTCCCAGATCGAGCAATGCAGGCCGATCGAGGCGCTCTTGCGCATCAAGGCATGGTAGGCAGGGTGATACTCGACGATGTCGAGCCGATGGCCCTTGGCGTCATGCGTGCGAAGGAGCGGCAGATTCCGGTTCGCGAGGCGCGCCAGATCGAAGCTTTCGGCTGCGCCCGACCACCCGCCATGGGCGGCCAGATCCTTCTTCACGTCCTCGCCCAGCGCATGGCATGCCCGCCGAAGCAGCGGATCGGTGCTCCATGCATTGTGCCCGGCATAGACCGGCGACTGGTTCAGGACTTCATGGGTGTCGAAGGGCTGATTCATGGCGCGACCATAATTGTTCTCAGTTGTGAATCCCATGAAAATCGAGCGCCCGCGCTGTTGGCAACAGGTCCCGCCATGCCTATAGCATCGGGATTGATGAGCGCCACCGCACACACCTCCGCATTGAGCCACCGGCACCTTCTGGGCATCGCCGACCTTTCTCCTCCGGAAATCCTGTATTTGCTCGACAAGGCCGAGGAGGCCGTCGCGGTTTCGCGGCAGGTCGAGAAGAAAAAAGCGGTTCTGAAGGGCCGCACGCAGATCAACCTCTTCTTCGAAGCGTCGACGCGCACGCAATCTTCGTTCGAGATTGCGGGAAAGCGGCTTGGCGCCGACGTGATGAACATGTCGGTCGCGGCTTCCTCGGTGAAGAAGGGCGAGACGCTGATCGATACCGCCATGACGCTCAACGCCATGCGTCCCGACCTGCTCATCGTGCGGCACAGCTCGGCCGGCGCTGTCGAACTGCTGTCGCGCAAGGTGGCGTGTTCGGTCATCAATGCCGGCGACGGCGCACACGAACACCCGACGCAGGCGCTGCTCGATGCGCTGACCATGCGCCGGCACAAGGGCGAGATTTCAGCGCTCACCGTGGCGATTTGCGGCGACGTCCTTCATTCACGGGTGGCACGCTCCAATATCCTGCTGCTCAACGCACTGGGTGCGCGGGTTCGTGTCATTGCCCCTTCGACGCTGCTTCCTTCGGGCATCGACAAACTCGGCGTCGAGGTTTTCCGGCGGATGGATGAAGGGCTGAAGAACGCCGACGTGATCATGATGCTCCGTCTTCAGCGCGAGCGCATGGCCGGCGCGCTGGTACCCTCCGTTCGCGAGTATTTCCGCTATTTCGGGCTCGACGCGGAGAAGCTGAAGCTTGCACGTCCCGGCGCGCTGGTCATGCACCCTGGACCAATGAACCGGGGCGTCGAAATCGCCTCCGAAGTCGCGGACGGCCCGCAAAGCGTGATCGAGGAACAGGTGGAGATGGGCGTTGCCGTGCGAATGGCGGTGATCGAGGCGCTGATCGGGCCGGAGGCTTCGCATGGCTGAGCGGCCGCTGGTCATATTCGGCGGGTACCTCGTCGATCCCTCGCAGGGTATGGACGGGCCGGCATCGCTCATGATCGAAGACGGCAAGATCAAGGCCGTCAGCCATGGCGCCGGGCAAACAGGAATGCCCGAGGGCGCGCAGGCAATCGATGCGCGCGGGTTGCACGTCTTCCCCGGATTCATCGATGCGCAGGTGCATGTCGGCGAGCCGGGCGGCGAGCATCGCGAGACACTGGCTTCGGCAAGCCGCGCGGCGGCTGCGGGCGGCGTCACCTCCTTCATCATGATGCCGGAAACCGACCCGGTGATCGACGATGTCGCTCTGGTCGATTTCGTGCGCCGGGCCGCGCGGGACACGGCGATCGTCAATGTCCATCCGTCGGTGGCGATCACCCGCGGCCTTAAGGGCCAAGAGCTGACCGAGTTCGGCCTGCTTGCAGGAAGCGGGCGCGGTGATGGTGACCGAAGGCCGCAAGAGCCTTCGAAACGCCCTCACCTTGCGGCGCGCCATGACTTATGCCCGCGATTTCGGCCTCGTCGTTGCGCAGGAAACGATCGACGAGGACCTGTCTTCGAACGGAGTGATGAATGAAGGACTTGTCGCGACGCATCTTGGCCTTGCCGGCATTCCGCGTGAAGCGGAGATCATAGCGCTGGAGCGCGACCTGCGGATCGCGGCGCTTACCGGCTGCAATTATCACGCGGCGAAGCTTTCCACCGCTGATTCCTGTGCAGCCATAGCAAGCTACAAGGCGCGCGGTCACGCGATCACCGCGGCGGCGTCGATCAATCATTTGTCGCTCAACGAAAACGACATCGGCCGATATCGCACCTTTTTCAAGCTGTCGCCGCCGCTTCGCAGCGAAGACGACCGGCAGGCGCTGATTGCTGCGCTTGCCGACGGCACGGTCGATATCATCGTATCCAGTCACGACCCGCAGGACGTAGACACCAAGCGCCTGCCATTCGCGGAAGCCGCAGACGGCGCGATCGGGCTGGAGACGCTGTTCTGCGCGGGCCTGCGGCTTTATCACGGCGGGCATCTCGGCCTTTCGCGCCTCGTGGAATGTCTGTCCATGCGCCCTGCACAGATATTCGGCCTGCCCGGCGGCAGTCTGAGACCGGGACGACCGGCGGACATTGCCATTGCCGACATTCAAATGCCGCATGTGATCGAGGAGGCCGGCATCGTCTCGCGCTCCAAGAACACTCCCTTCGAAGGCGCGCGATTCAGCGGCAAGGTATTGCAAACCCTGGTCGCAGGACGCACAATATACACCGCAAAATAGAGGCGGGGCACATGGACTTGCAGGCATTGGCGATTGCGCTGGCAGGGGGCTATCTGGCCGGATCGATTCCGTTCGGATTGCTGCTGACGCGGATGGCGGGCCTTGGTGACGTGCGCCAGATCGGCTCCGGCAACATCGGCGCGACCAATGTGCTGCGCACCGGCAACAAGGGCCTGGCGGCGGCTACGCTGCTGCTCGACGCGTTGAAGGGTACGGTTGCGGTTCTGGCGGCCAATTGGATGGGTGGTGCGGAAGCCGGACTGATCGCCGGCCTCGGAGCGTTTCTCGGCCATTGCTACCCGGTCTGGCTGTCTTTCAAAGGCGGCAAGGGTGTAGCCACCTATCTCGGCATACTCGTCGCGGTCGCATGGCAGGCGGCCCTGGCTTTCGCGGCAATCTGGCTCGCCGTGGCATTTGCGTTGCGATACTCCTCGCTGGCCGCGCTCGTGGCCCTGGCCGCCACGCCCGCGGTGCTGTGGTCGATCGGCCTGCTGCAGGCGGCGCTGCTGTTCGCGGTGCTTGCAATCATCTCCTTCATCAAGCACCGGCAAAACATTTCACGGCTGCTCTCCGGAACGGAGAGTCGCATCGGGTCGAAAGGCTGAGCCGATGGCAGCGGGGGCGGCCTTGGCGAAAACGGGAAATTCAGCGGTGCGCGGCCGGTTTGCGCTGAACGAGGAACAACGGCTGCACTGGCTTATGCTGATCCGCAGCGAGAATGTCGGCCCTGCCACTTTCCGCGACCTCATCAATCACTATGGAACGGCGTCCGGCGCCCTTGCGGCGCTGCCGGACCTGGCCAAGCGCGGCGGCGTTGCGGCGAAGATCCGCATCTGCTCGCGACGCGATGCAGAAGCAGAAATGTCGGCTGCGGCGCGGTCGGGCGCGCGTTTCATCGGCATGGGCGAACCGGACTACCCTGTGCTTTTGCGCGGACTCGACTACCCGCCGCCGCTCGTCTGCGTACGCGGCGACATCGAGACCGCCCATCGCGTGTCCGTTGGCATAGTCGGCTCGCGCAATGCATCGATCACTGGGCAGAAGCTGACGGCGCGGATCGCGCGCGAACTTGGCGAGGCAGGCTATACCGTCGTCTCAGGCCTTGCCCGCGGTATCGACGTGGCGGCGCACAAGGCGGCGCTGCCCACCGGAACCATCGCGGTGCTAGCCGGCGGCGTAAATGTGCCGTTCCCGCAGGATCATGAAAAGCTGGCCGACGAAATCGCAGGCGGCGGCGGGGCGCTGATCAGCGAAATGCCGATGGGCTGGCAGCCGCGCGCCATCGATTTCCCGCGCCGCAACCGCATTATTGCCGGGCTGTCGCTGGGCGTGCTGGTGGTGGAGGCGGCGAAGCGGTCAGGTTCGCTGATCACCGCGCGCCTCGCTGGCGAAAGCGGCCGCTCCGTTCTGGCAATTCCAGGTTCCCCGCTCGATCCGCGAGCCGAAGGCACCAATCACCTCATCCGCCAGGGTGCGACGCTGATCACCTCGACCGCCGACATCATCGATGCGCTGGCGCCGGTAGGCGGATCGGAGCCGCAATTGCCGTTCGATGCCGGCGAGGAAACGCCCGAGCCCTATGAGCGCGAAGCCCCGCCGCCTGCGGAAGCGCGCGAATCGTTGCGCCAGGCCATCGTCAACGCGCTCGGCCCTTCGCCCGTCGAGGTCGACGACATCATCCGATTCACCGGTGCGAGCACAGGGGAAGTGCAAATGGTGCTGATCGAACTCGACCTTGCCGGAAGGCTGGAACGCCATGGCGGCAACCGCGTTTCGCTGCAGCTCTGAAATCACGCCTTAAGCAATCTCCCGGCGGAAAAATCCCCGGCTTGTACCGACTGCGCATGGGCAGCGGCGCATTGTACGGATTCCATCGCCGCCATCTCGATCAGGTATGAAAGCATCTCGCAGTCAAGGTTCAGCGAGAGCCAACGCAGCTCGATAAGCATTTGGCGGATATATTCCAGTTTCTGGGCCTTGTCGTCATAGGTCGTTCTGTTTGCAGCGTTCTCTTGAAGATATGCTCTTGCCTCAGTCTGTGCCATGTCGCGGTTCCTTGATGCGCTAAACGGCTGGAAAACCAGCCGGGAATCCGCCCGATAACCCCTTGCCATGACACAATAGCATAAATTGTATTAATTGAAATTATGCAACCATAAATTGTTTTTGCCTTGGCGATCGGGCTGCGGGACTTGACGAGGCGGCCTCAAGCGGCCAATTCAGGGAGGCTTTCGCGCCAAGGCTTGGACCGCCCTGGTCCACTTGGCGGGGTCTTTTGTCCTTCATGCAGAACCGGAAATTTTCATGACCACCAGTTTGGTGATTGTCGAGTCGCCCGCAAAGGCAAAGACCATCAACAAGTATCTGGGCAAGGACTTCAAGGTCCTGGCCTCCTACGGGCATGTCCGCGACCTGCCGGCAAAGGACGGCTCGGTGCAGCCGGAGGAAGACTTCGCCATGTCGTGGGAAGTCGACGGCAAGTCCAAGACCCGCCTGTCCGATATCGCCACTGCCGTGAAAAGCGCCGACCGCCTGATTCTCGCGACCGACCCGGATCGCGAGGGCGAGGCGATTTCGTGGCACGTGCTGCAAGTCTTGAGCGCCAAGAAGCTGCTCAAGGACAAGCCGGTGGAGCGCGTCGTCTTCAACGCCATCACCAAGCAGGCCGTGCTGGAAGCAATGGCGAATCCGCGCGCAATCGACGAACCCTGGTCAATGCCTATCTCGCCCGCCGGGCGCTCGACTATCTCGTCGGCTTCACCTTGTCGCCGGTGCTGTGGCGCAAGCTGCCAGGCGCGCGTTCCGCCGGCCGCGTCCAGTCGGTCGCGCTGCGCCTCGTCTGCGACCGCGAGGCGGAGATCGAAGCCTTCATCGCGCAGGAATACTGGTCGATCGTGGCAACGCTCATCAACCAGGCCGGGCAGTCGTTCGAAGCACGGATCGCCGAATTCGAGGGCCGCAAGATCGGACGGCTCGACATCGGAAGCGAAGCGGAAGCGACCGCCATCCGGCAAATGCTGGAGGGCGCGCAATTCACCGTCGCATCGGTTGAATCGAAGCCGGCCAAGCGAAATCCTTTCGCGCCATTCACCACCTCCACGCTGCAGCAGGATGCAAGCCGCAAGCTCGGCTTCTCGGCCAAGCGCATCATGCAGGTGGCCCAGAAGCTGTACGAGGGCATCGACATAGGCGGCGAGACGGCCGGTCTCATCACCTACATGCGAACCGATGGCGTGCAGATCGCGCCGGAGGCGATCGAGCCGATCCGCGCACAGATCGGAAAGAGTTTCGGCGACCGCTACGTGCCGGAAAAGCCGCGCCATTATTCGACCAAGGCCAAGAACGCGCAGGAAGCGCATGAGGCGATCCGACCTACGGAAATCAGCCGCACGCCGAAGGCCATGAAGGCCTTTCTCGATGACGACCAGTACAAGCTCTACGAACTGATCTGGCGCAGGACCATCGCCAGCCAGATGGCCTCGGCCGAGTTGGAGCGGACCGTGGCTGTCATCGACGCGGCGAATGGTTCAAACCGCGCCAGCCTGCGCGCCAATGGACAGGTCATCAAGTTCGACGGCTTCCTCGCCGCCTATGAAGTCAAGCTGGAGGAAGAAGACGAGGAAGGCGGGCGCCTGCCGGAACTGCGCGAGGGCGAACATCCCAGGCGGGAAAAGATCGAGGCAAAGCAGCACTTCACCGAGCCGCCCGCGCGTTTTTCGGAAGCCTCGCTGATCCGCAAGATGGAAGAGCTCGGCATCGGCCGCCCTTCCACCTATGCCGCCACGCTTTCCACCCTTCAGGACCGCGAGTATGTGCGGCTGGAGAAGCGCCGGTTCATTCCTGAATCGAAGGGAAGGCTGGTCACGAGCTTCCTGGAAAATTTCTTCAAGACCTATGTCGAGTATGATTTCACCGCCGATCTTGAGGAAAAGCTCGACCGGATATCGGCGGGCGAACTTTCCTGGAAGGAAGTGCTGCGCGATTTCTGGAATCAGTTCTCGACGAGCGTCGAGGAGATCAAGGACCTTCGGGTGACCGAAGTCCTCGACATGCTGAACGAGGAGCTGGCGCCGCTCGCTTTTCCGCAGCGCGAGGACGGATCCAATCCGCGCATCTGCCCGACCTGCGGCAGCGGGCAGCTGAGCCTGAAGATCGGCAAGTACGGCGCCTTTGTCGGCTGCTCGAACTATCCCGAGTGCAAATATACCCGCCAGCTTGGCGCGGAGGCCGTCGAAGGCGATGGCGCTGCGAACGGCGACAAGGCGATCGGCACGGACCCCGACACGGGCGAGGAAATCACGCTGCGCAATGGCCGCTTCGGCCCCTATGTGCAGCGCGGCGACGGCAAGGAAGCCGCCCGCTCCTCGCTCCCCAAGGGCTGGAAGATCGAAGACATCGACCTCGAAAAGGCATTGCGGCTGCTGAGCCTGCCGCGTGCCCGTCGGCAATCATCCCGAGACCGGCAAGCCGATTACGGCGGGTATCGGCCGCTACGGCCCGTTCGTGCTGCATGACGGCGTCTACGCCAATCTCGACAGCGCCGACGAGGTCTTTACCGTCGGCCTCAACCGCGCGGTTTCGGCGCTGGCCGAGAAGGCTGACCGCGGCGGGCGGGCGCGCGGCCCTGCATCGCTCAAGGCGCTGGGCGAGCACCCGCAACTTGGCGGCCCGGTTGACGTTAAGGATGGCAAGTACGGGCCGTATGTCAACCACGGCAAGGTCAATGCGACGCTGCCGCGCGGGCACCGATCCGCTGAACGATTACGCTGGAAGAGGCGGTAGCCTTGATCGCAGCCAAGTCTGGAAAGGCCGCGCCGGCGCGCAGCGTGAAGGCGAAGCCTGCTGCAAAGGCCAAACCCGCAGCGAAGGCGAAGTCGAATGCAAAGGCAAAGCCGGCTGCGAAGACGGCAGCCGGAAAGGGCAAATAGCTTGGCCAAGCGGCAGAAGGAAAAGCAAAAGCCTTCAGCCGGCCTGCCGACCCGGGACGCGATCTTGCGTCATCTCGCCGACAATCCCGGCAGCGTGGGCAAACGCGAAATCGCTCGCGCCTTTTCGCTCAAGGGTGAAGACCGCGTCGCGCTGAAGCGCCTGCTTTCCGAAATGGAAGAAGAGGGCTTGCTGGCGCGCAAGGGCAAACGCCTTGGCAGGCCGGGCGAACTTGCCCCTGTCGTGGTTCTCGACATCGTGGCGCGCGACCGCGATGGCGGGCTGCTCGCCCGCCCGGCAAGCTGGGACGAAGTCGCCGACGGCCCTGCCCCGACCGTTTCCATCCGCCAGCCCAAGGGCCGCAATTCGGTCGTCGCCGGCATTGGCGACCGGGTGCTGGCAAAGACGGACCGCGGCGGCGAGCAGCGCGTGCCGCATTATTCGGCGCGTGTGATGAAGCTCATCGACAAGCGCAAGGACGCGGTGCTGGGCGTCGTTCGCGATCGGCGAGGCGGGCATCCGGCTTGAGCCGACGGCAGAAGCGGCAGGAAGAGGTCATCCTCGACGCCGAGGGGCTGGGCGGCGCAAAGGACGGCGATCTCGTCGAGGTCGCAGGTCAGCCGCATCGGCCGGCACGGCCTCAAGCGCGGCAAAGTCATTCACGGTGCTCGGTTCGGTCAAGAGCGAGAAGGCGGTCTCGATGATCGCCATCCACGCCAACGGCATTCCGCACATCTTTCCCGATGCGGTCTGGCCGAAGCGGAAAAGGCCAAGCCGATCCGTGCCGGCGGGAAGCTGCCGCATGAGGATTGGCGCGACCTGCCGCTCATCACCATCGATCCGGCCGACGCCAAGGACCATGACGACGCCATCTATGCCGAGCCCGACCCGGACAATGCCGGCGGCCATGTCGTCACGGTCGCGATCGCCGATGTAAGCTGGTATGTCCGGCCGGGCACGGCGATGGATCTCGAGGCGCTGAAACGCGGCAATTCGGTCTATTTCCCCGACCGCGTCGTGCCCATGCTGCCCGAGCGCATTTCGAACGATCTTTGCTCGCTGCGGGAAGGCGAGGACCGCCCTGCCCTTGCGGTCCGCATGTGGTTCGCGTCCGACGGGCGCAAATTGAAGCACGAATTTCACCGCATCCTGATGCGCAGCCACGCCAAGCTGTCCTATCCGGCAGCACAGGCGGCAATCGACGGCAAGGGCGACGGCAAGGCGCTGGAAGTGCTCGATACCGTCCTTGCGCCCGCTCTGGGCAGGCCTATGCCTGCCTGAAGCGCGGCCGCGAGGCGCGCGGCCCGCTGGAACTGGACCTGCCCGAGCGCAAGGTGCTGCTGAAGCCGGACGGCACGGTCGACCGGGTGGTCGTGCCCGACGGCTCGACGCGCACAAGCTGGTCGAGGAGTTCATGATCCAGGCCAATGTCGCGGCGGCCGAAACGCTGGAGCGCAACAAGCAGGCGCTCGTCTACCGCATCCACGACGCACCATCGATGGACAAGCTGGAATCGCTGCGCGAATTCCTGAAATCGATCAACATTTCGCTGGCGCGTTCGGGAAGCCTGCGACCGGTGCAGTTCAACCGTATCCTCGGTGAGGTTTCAGGCTCCGACCGGGAGGAACTGGTCAACCAGGTGGTGCTGCGTTCGCAGAGCCAGGCCGAGTATGCGCCGGCCAATATCGGGCATTTCGGCCTGAATCTGTTGCGCTACGCCCATTTCACCTCGCCGATCCGCCGTTACGCCGACCTCATCGTCCACCGCGCGCTCGTCACCGCGCTCAAACTGGGCGAAGGCGGCATCTCGCCCGAGCAGGAAGCCATGCTGGAAGTGATCGCACAGGACATTTCGGCGACCGAGCGGCGGGCCATGCAGGCCGAGCGCGAAACGGTTGATCGCCTTGTCGCCGGATTCCTGAGCGAAAAGATCGGCGAGACATTCAGTGGCCGGATCAACGGCGTCACAAGGGCGGGGCTGTTTGTCACGCTGGAAGAGACTGGCGCGGACGGGTTCGTTCCCATATCTATGATCGGCGACGAATATTTCCGGTACGATCAGGGCGATCATTCGGTGACGGGTGACGATACCGGGACAATCTACCAGATGGGGCAAAAGGTCGAGGCGCGGTTGGTGGAAGCCGCGCCGTTGGCCGGAGCCTTGCGTTTTGAAATTGTCAGCGGCGGCGTCGAAGGAAGAAAATCGCTGCGAAGCCGCCCTGCGAACCAGCGTCGCGGAGGCCCGTCCAATGCGGGCACACGTCCGGCCGGGCGCCGCCGGCGCTGAACCTGAAAGGCAGAGAGATCATGACGGAACCGGGCAGGACATCCGCGATGAGAAGCTTCGGCGACCACGAAGATGCCACATCCGGCGAGGCGCCCAAGCGGCCGGTACTGCAAGCGATGGCACGCGGAGCCTTCGGCACATGCCCCAATTGCGGCAAGGGAAGGTTGTTCACGCGCTGGCTGGCGGTCGATCCCCATTGCAGCCATTGCGGCGAGGAGCTTTTTCATCAGCGCGCTGACGACCTGCCTGCCTATCTCAACATCTTCGTAACCGGTCACGTGGTTATCGGAGTGATGATGTTGTTCCTGGACAGCGAGTTCTTCCCGGTATGGGGCCTCACATTGCTGACTGCTGCGATTGCCATTGCGGTCGCCGCGGCAATGATGCGCCCGCTCAAGGGCATGGTGGTCGGCGCGCAATGGGCGCTTTCAATGCACGGCTTTGGCGGGCATGACGACTGACGGGCCACAAACCAGCATCGACAGGGAACTGGCGCGGATCGAGGAAATCATCCGCTCGCCGCGCATGCGCGTGCTCAATGCCACAGGGCGGCAAACGCATACCGGAATCCGGCCCAGCAATGCGGCAACCATTGTGATCGTGCGCCGCGACGGGAGTGATGTCCGCGTCCTGATGGGAAAACGCCATCATTCGTTGAAGTTCATGCCGGGCGCGTTGGTATTTCCGGGCGGGCGCGTCGATCCCATGGATGGCTCGATTCCCGCAGCAGACGATTTGCCGCTGCCAACACGGCGGATGCTCATGAGCAACATGCGCGGAAAGGCCAGCATCCGCGCCGCCCGCGCAATCGGCATGGCCGCGGTGCGCGAACTTTCCGAAGAGTGCGGACTGCTGATCGGCAATGCCGGCAAGGTTTGCCAGCACCCATCGCGATTGGGCTACCTTTGCCGAGCGGGGCCTCGCCCCTTCTCTTGCCGGCCTCAGCGTCCTTGCGCGCGCGATCACGCCGCCCGGCCCGCCGCGCCGTTTCGACACGTGGTTCCTCGTCACGACGGACGAGCGAATCGCATATACGCCCGAGGCAGGTTTCACGCCAAGCGGCGAACTGGAGGAATTGCAATGGGTGCGCCCGCGCGATGCCATGGACGGGGATACGCGGGAAATCACCCGGGTGATGCTTGTCGAACTCATGCACCGGCTTGAACGCGATCCCGGCCTGGACCCGGATTATCCGGCACCGTTCTACCAGTCGCGGCATGGCCGCTTCCAGAAGACGATGATGGCGTGACGGCGGCCGGCGGGATGGGGACCAATCACATGAATACGGCGGAAGACGCCTTCGGCATGGACGTGAAGGGGCCGGAGAAAATCGACCCTTGGGGAGCCGCCGCAGCCATTGCGACGATATCCTCCGTTGGCGTCGCCGTCGGCCTTTCTTTCCCGCTGCTGAGCTTCCTGATGGAGCAGCGCGGCTATTCCACGACGCTGATCGGCGCCAATACGGCCATGGCGGGCATTGCCTCGATGCTGGCGGTTCCGTTCGTAAACCCGCTTGCCCGGCGAATCGGACTCGTGCCGACACTGGTTCTGGCCGCGATTGTCAGCGGTCTCAGCCTGCTGGGCTTCTATTTCTTTCCTTCCATGATCGCGTGGTTCGCGCTCAGGATCACGTTCCACGGCGCGATCACCGCATCCTTCATCCTCTCCGAGTACTGGATCAACGTCGCTGCTCCCGAGAAACGGCGCGGCTTCGTGCTGGGCATCTATGGCAGCGTGCTGTCGCTCGGATTTGCGGCGGGCCCTGCCCTGCTCGCGGTTCTGGGAACCAAGGGCGTCCTGCCCTTCGCGATTGGCGTCGCCATCATTCTCGCCTCCACGCTTCCGGCGATCATCGCCCACCGCCGCCAGCCCGCGACCGACGCGCATCCCACGTCGCGATCGGTGGTGCGATACATCTGGCTGGTGCCGCTTGCGACGGCAGCGGCCTTCATCTTCGGCGCGGTCGAACAGGCGGGCCTTGCGCTGTTTCCGGTCTATGGCGCCAGAAACGGCTTTGAAGAACATCAGATTGCCTTGCTGCTGATGGTGCTCGCCTTCGGCAATGTGGCACTGCAATTGCCACTCGGCCTCATTTCCGACCGCCTCCGCGACCGGCGCTGGCTGCTGTTTGCCTGCGCTGCCGTAGGCGCGGCTGGCGTCGCGATCGTGCCATGGGCCATGCAGTACCCGGTCATCCTGATTTGCGGCATGTTCGTGTGGGGCGGCGTCACGACTGGCATGTACACCGTCGGGCTTGCCCATCTTGGCTCGCGGCTCAAGGGGCCGGACCTTGCCCAGGCAAACGCGGCGTTCATCCTGTGCTACGCCATCGGCATGGTCATCGGACCGCAAATCGCCGGCATCGCCATGGATATCTGGGACCCGCACGGCTTTGCCGTGGCACTCAGCGGCATGTTCACGGGCTATTTGCTGCTTGTGCTGGTGCGCTACAAGTCGCAGCCGCTTCGATAAACGGCTTGCGCGCTTGACAATTGGCCGCGCATGAGTAGTTTGCCGCAAGTCGCGCGCCTCCCTTCCGGGAGGCATCGTTTTTTGCGGGCATGACGCAGGAACGGGCCAGCGAAGTTCAGATAAACAACCGGTTCAATCGACGTTCGCGCCGAGGCCGCTGAGACAGGAAAATCCCGATGGCAAAAGCAGCCATGATCAAGATCAAGCTGGAAAGCACCGCCGGCACCGGCTATTTCTACGTAGCCAAGAAGAACAGCCGTACCAAGACCGAGAAGATGAATGTGAACAAGTACGATCCGGTCGTGCGAAAGCATGTTCCCTTCAAGGAAACCAAGATCAAGTAAGCCGCACATCAGCGGTTGATAAAAGAAGGCCGCCCTAGGGCGGCCTTTTCTTTTGCCGGTATCCTTTCCGGCGCGAACACGGGATGAACCGCGATATGGGAGTCGGCCGGCAGACTGACCATGGTACGAGGAGGCCATGATATGCCAGGCGCCGGCCGACAGAACCCTACGGACCCAGGAGATGCGGCGGACCTGAGCACCCCGCAGGGTATCTGATGCAATTGGAAAATCCAGCGACGTACCGCAACTTCGCCGATGGATGAAATCTGACGCAGGGGCCGCGCAAAATCAACAGTTTGATAAGGATGAAGCGGCGCCAATCGCTGTGATGGTTAGCGCGTAACGCTAACGCGGCGGCTTTTGCGGATCTTGGAAAGATCAGGCCGCCTCTGTAAACACCTGGTTCCTGCCTGCCCGTTTGGCGTGGTAAAGGGCGACATCAGCGCGTTTCAGCAGCTTTTCAGGCGCATCGTCCTCGCCATCGATACATGCTACGCCGAGGCTTACCGTGACCGGCAGTGTTGCGCGGCCCGCGATGATGAACGGATGGGCAGCGACTTCCGAACGGATGCGCTCGGCCACGATGCGCGCAAGCGCTATGTCGGTGTCGGGCATGACCACGGCGAATTCCTCGCCGCCATAGCGGCAAGCGAGGTCGAGATTGCGGACATTCTTGCGGATGCGCCGCGCGAATTCGCGGATTACCTCGTCGCCGACATCGTGGCCATGCTGGTCGTTCACGGCCTTGAAATGGTCGATGTCGCACATGATCAGCGAGATCGGCTTCTTGCGGCCAACCGCCTTCTCGAACATGCCCTGCAGGTGCGTATCGAAATAGCGGCGGTTGTTGAGGCCGGTCAGCGAATCGGTAACGGCCATCTCGATCGTGGCCTGGACACTGTCGCGCAGTTTCTCATTGTAGCGCTTGCGCCGGACCTGCGTGCGCACACGGGCCATCAGCTCGTTGCGGTCGATCGGGCGGCGAATGTAGTCGTTTACGCCCAGATCCAGCGCCCGGATGACGCTGCCTTCCTGATCGTTCTCCGCGATTACCAGCAGCGGCAGCATGCGGGTGCGCTCCAACGAGCGCAACTGCGAGCAAAGGCGAAGCGCATCGAAATCATGCAGCGACATGGAGATGACAGCAGCGTCGTAATCCTCGTCGGCAGCCTTGAACAGGGCTTCCTGCGGGTCGGGCACGACAGCAACCGTGTGTTCGGCCGCCAGAAACTTCACGATGCGCTCGTAGGATGACGGGCGATCGTCGACGACCAGCACCCTTGCCTTGCGCCCGCCCTGTTCGTCGCGGGGATTGGGAACTGGCTGTATTCCAAGGTCCCGGCCGGTATTGGCGCGCAGGCGCAACTCGTCCGTCAGCATCTTGAGGCGCACGAGGCTCTTGACGCGCGTGATCAGCGCGAGATCGCTGACCGGCTTTGTCAGGAAGTCGTCGGCGCCTGCCTCAAGCCCCCTCACCCGGTCTTCCGGCTGGTCGAGCGCAGTGACCATGACGACCGGAAGGTGCGCTGTCTTCGGATTTGCCTTGAGCCGGGCGCAGACTTCGAATCCATCCATTTCCGGCATCATCACGTCGAGCAGAACCAGATCGACCTGGCCATTCTCGCAGATCTTCAGGGCGTCGCGGCCATTGCCGGCAGTCAGCACCTGGAAATACTCGGCCATCAGCCGGGCTTCGAGCAGGCGGACATTGGCCTGGATATCGTCAACTACAAGGATGCGCGCGGTCATCGATTTCGTGTCCTGTCCGCCTCACGCATCGCCGATGTAGGATTTCACGGTCTCCACGAATTTGGCGACGGAAATCGGCTTGGAGATATAGGCTTCGCAACCGCCCTGGCGGATACGCTCTTCATCGCCCTTCATGGCGAATGCGGTAACGGCGATCACCGGAATGACGTGCAGTTCATCGTCTTCCTTGAGCCATTTGGTGACCTCAAGGCCGGAAACCTCGGGCAACTGGATATCCATGAGGATGAGGTCGGGACGGTGCGCACGCGCAAGGTCCAGCGCTTCGAGGCCGTTCCGGGTCTTGATCGTGCGATAGCCGTTGGCCTCCAGCAAATCGTTGAAGAGCTTCATGTTGAGTTCGTTGTCCTCAACGATCATCACGGATTTGGCCATGGATTTTGTCTCCGCGCCAGTTTCGGGTGCATCCGGACGATGCAAGCCTGGCCGCGCGTTTGATTTGTTGTTCCGCTCAGTTTATTCAAAGTGTGTTGACGAAACGCAAACGCGGGCAGCCGCGACAACCGGCTTGCGTTGCCCTTCAAGGGCTTGTCGAGAATTGCGGCGGAAACATTCATGACCCGAGATGAAGCCGAAATGGTGGCGATTGAAGGGCTGCAATTCATTGCCGCCAGCGACGCCGAGCTCGACCGTTTCGTCGCGCTGACCGGTATCGCGCCGTCCGACATGCGAGAGGCGGCGGAAAACCCGACATTCCTTTCGGGCGTACTCGACTATTTTCTTGGCGATGAGGCAACGCTGCTTGCCTTTGCGGCCTCGTGCGGGCGCAATCCGCAGGACATCCCGGCGGCGCGACTGGAGCTTTCAACCGCCGGCAAGGGGAAGGGCCGCGATGCCTGAACAGGCGCAGCAGCGCGCGCTTTGCCGCGACTGCCTGTCGCGCCAGGATCAATCTTCCCGTCGCTGTACCAAATGCGGCAGCCCGCGACTCGTTCGCCACGATGAACTCGACACGCTGTCGATTGCCCATATCGATTGCGATGCGTTTTACGCCTCCGTCGAGAAACGCGACAATCCGGAACTGTTCGACAAGCCGGTGATCATCGGCGGCGGCCGGCGCGGCGTCGTTTCAACCGCCTGCTACGTCGCCCGCATGAGCGGAGTGCGATCGGCAATGCCGATGTTCAAGGCGCTGGAAGCGTGTCCGCGATGCAGTGGTTATTCGTCCCGACATGGAAAAATATGTCCGCGAGGGCCGCAAGATCCGCGAGATGATGCGCGCCCTGACGCCGCTGGTCGAACCGCTGTCGATCGACGAGGCTTTTCTCGACCTTGGCGGCACCGCGCGGCTGCACAAGGCATCACCCGCCGAGGTACTGGCTGCCTTTGCAAGGAGTGTCGAAAAGGAGTTAGGCCTTACGGTTTCCGTCGGCCTGTCCTATTGCAAGTTTCTGGCAAAGGTCGCGTCGGAATTCGAGAAGCCACGCGGCTTCTCGGTGATCGGCCGCGCGGGGGCAGTTGCATTCCTGCGCAGCCAGCCGGTTTCGATTGTGTGGGGCGCGGGAAAGGCCACGCAGGCCGTTCTTGCCAAGGATGGCATAACCGACCTTGCCATGGTGCAGGACATGGCTGAAAGCGAGCTTGCGCGCCGCTATGGCAGCATGGGGCTGCGCCTGTCCCGCCTTTCGCGCGGATTGGACGAGCGGCGTGTCGAACCCGAAGGCGAAGCGAAAAGCGTGAGCGCGGAAACCACCTTTGACCGCGACATCGCTTCCATGGAGGAACTTGCGCCAGTGCTGCGCCGGCTCAGCGAAAAGGTTTCGGCGCGGCTCAAGAAACAACACATCGCCGGCCAGACCATCGTTTTGAAAATGAAGACGACGGATTTCAAGTCGCGGACCCGCAACCGCTCGCTCGCCGATCCGACACAGCTTGCCGACCGCATTTTCCGCCACGGGCTGGAACTCATGGAACGGGAAATCGACGGCACGCGGTTCAGGCTCATCGGCATCGGCGTGTCGGGCCTGACCCCGGACGATGCGGCCGACCCCGCCGATCTGGTTGATGAGGGTGCGTCCCGGCGGGCAAAGGCGGAGCGGGCAATCGACAGCGTGCGCGAAAAATTCGGCGGGGCGGCGCTGGGCCTCGGCATCACCTTCGACGGCCGCAACGGTTTCCGGCGAAAGGACCGCAGCTAGCGGTCACTGGTTCTGGACGCAGGGCGCGGCCTTGAGCATTTCGAGCGCGCTGAGTTCGCCTGTAAGCGAATAGTCCGGGTATCGCATCACGAGATTGCGCGAAATGCCGTTGGCATAGAGCAGGAACGAGGCTTCATACGCCGGTATTGCTTCCGCCGTGTTGTCCGGATCGCCTTCGAAATAGGAAACGGTTACCGGCCAGGCCTCGGCGTTGGCGATTGGACGGAGCGCCTCCGCGACTTCGCCTTTTGCAGCTTCCGCCACTTCTCGCGGCTTTCCGATGACGGTCGAGCTGCGCACGATCTCGTCGGCGTCCTGCGAACCGTCGAAGATCGGCATCTGAAGGAAATTCTCGCCGTTACGGGCTTTTTCGATCACCGTGATGAGGTGCGTCGAGATGAAGCTGGCGTCCGGCAATTCGATGGTCCGCTCCTTCGGTTCGAAGAGGGTAACCTTGAGGCCGCCGAGGGTGCGTACGGCATTGCCGCGCACGGTCCCTTCCGGCCGCTGGTCGACGAGGGTCTTGGTGACAAACGTGAACTCCTTGCCATCGGGACTTTCGAACGTCGAGGTCTGCTGGTCCGTCTGGTAGCTCGTCTCGCCGGTCGAGATGTTGGTGACGAAGCGATAGCGGATCGACATGCCCTCGCATTCGTTTCCGGTGACCTCGTAGACGATGCGCCCGGTCATCGCCTCGATGCCGGAACGATCCGACGCTTCGCGCAACGTGATGTCATAGACCGCGCGATGCGGCGCCAATATCTCGAAACCCGCAGCCCGAGCGCTGCCTGCTGAAATCGGGAGGGCGGCAAGTATCGCGAGGATGGCTAACGTTCTGGTCCCGGTGGACGGCATGGAAATCCCGTGTTTGTGTGCGAGCCGGCTTTGAAAGGCCGGCAGATGGCCAATTGAACCTGTTCTCACATGAAACCATCGTTTTGGCAAAACTTGGGTATGGACAAGCGCAAGCCGCAATGGCGTTGATGCGCCAGAAGCGTTGAAACAGAATTGGCAATTCTGGTTCAACAGTTCGCTTGCACCCGTGTCGATCGTTCCGCACCAGCTTTGCATTCATCCAAAGCCGAAAGCCGAAGTATGGTCATTGCCAGAAGCGCCACCGACGCACGATGACGAATGACAGGAATCGGATGAAGATAGCAATATCCTTTATTATGATCATCACAGCCACGGCGCACGCGCGCCCTGCCTTGGCACATTCGCCGTACTATTCGAGTATTGGAGATTTGGCAGTTGACAGCCGAAAAGATGTCTCACTCAAGATTCTAAATGGCGACGGGATTTTCTTTGCTGACCCGAAGCGCGCAGTGGTGGTTGATCACGATGGCAACTTGCTTGCGGCGTCTCCAATGTCAATGGCGCTGACGCTCGTGTGCCCTACTATAGATCGGCATCGTACATGCATCGTCTATGATGAAATTTCGCTCTCAATCTATGAGCCGAGGCCAGATTTGTGGCGACATGCGGGTTCGATTGAAAAGGATGGTCGGCCGATCCCATACCCGGAAGAGATGACGGAGTTCGGCTTTACCCAACGTAGCGCAACGGCGACCGAAATTGCGATGGCTGAGTTCCAAGGAGCCGTCCGGTCTTGGCTGACGACCGCCCTTTCGCTTGCTTGGTGGATGCTACTCTGGTTATTTATTCTCCCTGTAGGTGGACGATTGTTTGGCCGGGTGCGACGGCTGGGGCTGGTGTCAATCGTGCTTCGCCTGCTAACGGCTGCACTAATGATGTTAATGACAGCATACGGATACTTGCTATCGCCATATTCTGTTGTTTACTTGGCCGTGATCTCGGTGACAGGAGCACTTCTGGCTCAGCTGACTACGAACTTGCGAAATCGTCTGCATCCTGCGGCTGCATCTCGTCTGTGAGTTGGCTGGGTGCTCGACGTTACAATGCTAAATTTCTTTATGGCCGTGTTCGTTAATTTGGCTCCAAATCCTGAAGGCAGACCGACGGCTTTGCACCCATTGCTGACATTCGAATTTGAAACAAAATCCTAGTATTCTGTTTCACTAAATCTCGGGAGAGCTTGGCGGCAACTGGTAATCGAAACGGAACACACCCAATGACCGCACCCGCAGGCAAAAGCACCGGATTTCCGGCAATTTCGGATTGGATCGCACGCGCGCCGGTCGCCCATCGCGGGTTGCACGATGCATCGCGGGGCATTTTCGAGAACACGCTTTCGGCAGCAAAGGCGGCTGCCGGGCAAAGCTTCGCCATCGAGGCTGATCTTCACCCCTCCGCCGATGGCGTGCCCATGGTTTTCCATGACGGGACGCTGGAGCGCATGACCGGCCAGAAGGGCCGTGTGCGCGAGCGCAGCGCCGCCGAGTTGGGCCGGCTTTCGATCGGCGGAACCACGGACACCATACCAACCTTGCGCCAGCTTCTCGATACGGTGGGCGGCAAGGTGGGGCTGGTACTCGAACTCAAGGGCGAAGCCGGCGCCGATTTAGGCTTCGTCGATGCAGTGGCGCATACGCTTGAGGGCTATCAGGGGCCAGTGGCGCTGATGTCGTTCAACCACTGGCTGGTCGAGGACGCCCGGCGCATTGTCAGGGACCGGCCAATCGGGCTGACGGCTGAAGGCAGCGACAAACTCTACAGCGAGCACACCGCCTTTGCCGCGCTGGCCGATGTGGATTTCGTCTCCTACGGCATCCATGACTTGCCCTGCCGTTTTGTTTCCGAATTCCGGCAAAGCGGCAGGCCCGTCATTTCGTGGACGATTCGCACGCCGGAGCTCGCGCAAAAAAGCGCGCTCCATGCCGACCAGATCACGTTCGAGGGGTTCGATCCGCGCGTTGCCTGAGCCGGGCCAAGCCTTGTCTTTGTCCCGCACCGCAATAAGTTACAGGAGTCCGTGAAAGCGTTTCTACCAACCATGGCGGCCGAGTTGAAGATCAAGGTTCTTTCCTCGATGAACGAAGCCGCCGCGGCGGATTGGGACGCGCTTGCCACGGCCCGCTCGGCAACGGGAAGCGCAAATCCGTTCGTGCTTCACGCCTTCCTCTCCGCGCTCGAGGATAGCGGATCGGCCATGGCTCGCACGGGTTGGCTGCCGCAGCATCTGGCGCTGGAAGACGACGGCGGCAATCTTCTTGGCGCCCTGCCCTGCTACCTCAAGAGCCACAGCCAGGGCGAATACGTCTTCGACCATGGCTGGGCAGATGCCTTCCAGCGCGCCGGCGGAAACTATTACCCCAAGCTGCAGTGCACGGTGCCGTTCACCCCGGCGACAGGCCCGCGTCTCATCGCGCGCGATCCGGCGCACCGCAGGCTGCTGCTGGACGGACTGATCGAACTCAATGCGCGGCACGGGGCGTCATCGGCGCACATCACCTTCATGCCGGAGGACGAGTGGAAGCTTGCGGGGGAAGCGGGCATGCTTCTGCGCGTCGACCAGCAATTCCACTGGCGCAATGAGGGCTATGGCAGCTTCGAGGATTTTCTAGCGGCGCTCTCCTCGCGCAAGCGCAAGAACATTCGCAAGGAGCGCGAGACTGCCCTTGCCCGCACCGGTGTCGAGGTGGTGCGGCTGACGGGCGCGGAACTCACGGAAAGGGTCTGGGACCGGTTCTTCGAATTCTACATGGACACAGGTTCGCGCAAATGGGGACGGCCATACCTCACACGCCGTTTCTATTCGCTCATCGGCGAGCGCATGGCCGACCGGATCGTGCTCATCCTTGCGCGCCGCAACGGGAAGTATGTTGCCGGCGCGATCAACTTTCTCGGCGACGACTGCCTTTACGGGCGGCATTGGGGCTGCGTCGAGGACCATCCCTGCCTACATTTCGAGATATGCTATTATCAGGCAATCGACTATGCGATCGAGCACGGGCTTGCCCGGGTCGAAGCCGGCGCGCAGGGCGAGCACAAGCTAGCGCGCGGTTATGTGCCGGCGATCACCCGCTCGGCCCATCACATCGCCCATGCCGGACTGCGCCGCGCGGTCGACGACTATCTTGCGCATGAACGCAAACATGTTGAAATTGAGAACGAGGCGCTGATGGAACATGCGCCGTTCCGCCATGCCGACTAAACCGGAGACGAATGTGGGCGAGTACGATCCGAACAATATTTTCGCGAAGATCTTGCGGGGCGAAATTCCCGCGCACAAGGTCTACGAGGACGCCGATGCATTGGCCTTCATGGATGTGATGCCCCAATCGGCAGGACACATGCTCGTTGTGCCCAAGGCGCAGTCACGCAATTTGTTCGACGCCGATCCGGCGGCGCTTGGAACCGTGATGGCCGTGGTGCGAAAGCTGGCGATAGCGGCCCGCAAGGGGCTCAATGCAGACGGCGTGCAGATTGCCCAGTTCAACGAAGAACCCGCCGGACAGACTGTCTTCCATCTGCATTTTCACGTCATCCCGCGCTACACGGGCGTGCCGCTGAAAAGACATTCAGGCGAAATGGAAAAGCCGGAGATCCTCGCTGCCCAAGCGGAAAGGATCCGCGACGCGCTTTAGGCTGACGAAGTTCAGCGCCTGCCACGCGTTGCGGTTTCAACTTCCAACTGGTCTGCCAGGTCGATACTCAACTCGTCCAGCGCGCGGTTGACAGCCTCCTCGGCAGTTTCCGACAGGCTTCCGGCAACTGCATCGCCGTTCATGGACAGCACTTCCGCCGCCATCACGGTTTCCAGTTCTTCGGCATCGATGTCTTCGGGCGTGATGTCGAGCTCGATTTCGTCGAAGCTGATCTGACCCGGATCTTCCTCTTCGGTCTCGGCGATGACCACGGTTTCTTCGTAGTCCGTTTCAACCGGCGTCACATCTTCCGCCTGCTGCTGATCCGCGACTTCGGGCTCGGCCTCCAACGCCTCCGGCTCGGCGGCTTGAGGGCTGGGTGATGCCGCCGCGGATGCCGGCGGTTCGCCACTGAAAGCCGCTTCCAGATCGTCAATCAGCGCTGCCAACGATGTCATCAGCCGGTAATCCGGCGTGGCTTCAAGGCGCGCCCTTGCGGCATCGCGCATCGCCTTCAATTGTTCGATCTGTTCCATACATGCCTCCAACTCACAACCGGGAGTTCCGTTCCGACTTGCCCGGACCCTGCGGAAGCTTCCCTGGCGAACCGCACGGCGGCGGTACCCTGAAACTGCCTTCCGTCAATTCATGACGAAAGCATGACCTTATGGCATTGACATTGCCAATACGATTGATTTTTGCCGGAGCCAATAATTGCACCCGGTATTTTTCCTCAAATGTGCTGTTTTTTCGACCAGTACAAACAAAAAAGGGCGGCAGCGCCGCCCTCTTTGTCAAAATCAGCCTTTGTCAGGTCTTCAGCGGCACCTTCGGAACCGTTCCCGAACGGGTGGTTCCCTTGCCCTTGCCCGACGGCTTGGACTTCGGCGTGGAAGGTTTGTCCGCGGCGGCAGCCTTGGGCGCTTTGCGAAGCTGTTCGGGCTTCTCCGGCTTGCCGGGTTGGTCCTCGATCGCCTCAAGCTTCAGGGCGTCGTTACCGTCCTTGTCCTTGTGGACCGTAACCTTGACAGTGCCGCCATTCTTAAGCTTGCCGAACAACACTTCGTCGGCGAGCGGCTTCTTGATGTATTCCTGGATCACGCGGCCGAGCGGGCGGGCGCCCATGCGCTCGTCAAAGCCCCTTGTCGCGAGCCAGGCGATCGCTTCGGGCGAAAGCTCGAAAGTCACACCGCGCTCGGAAAGCTGCGCTTCCAGTTGCATGATGAACTTCTCGACCACCTGGTGGATCACCGGTGTCGGCAGCATGCCGAACTGAATGATCGCATCGAGGCGGTTGCGGAATTCCGGTGCGAACAGACGGTTGATCGCCTCCTCGTCATCGCCCGTCCGCTTGGTCGAGCCGAACCCGATCGCCGCCTTCTGCATTTCGGCAGCGCCGGCGTTTGTGGTCATGATGATGATCGTGTTGCGGAAGTCGACCTGCTTGCCGTTGTGGTCGGTCAGCTTGCCGTGGTCCATCACCTGCAAAAGGATGTTGAACAGATCGGGATGCGCCTTCTCGATCTCGTCCAGCAGCAGCACGCAATGCGGATGCTGGTCGACGCCGTCGGTCAGAAGCCCGCCCTGGTCGAAGCCGACATAGCCCGGAGGTGCGCCTATAAGCCGCGATACCGTATGGCGCTCCATGTACTCCGACATGTCGAAACGCAGGAGCTGCACACCGAGCGAGGATGCAAGCTGGCGGGCGACCTCGGTCTTGCCGACGCCGGTGGGCCCCGAGAACAGATAGCTGCCGATCGGCTTGTCCGGTTCGCGAAGACCGGCGCGTGCGAGCTTGATCGCCGCCGAAAGGGCATCGATCGCAGCGTCCTGGCCGAATACGACGCGCTTCAACTGCTCGTCGAGGTTCTTGAGCACGACCGCATCGTCCTTGGAAACGGTCTTCGGCGGAATACGCGCCATCGTGGCAATGGTCGCCTCGATCTCCTTGATGCCAATGGTCTTCTTGCGCTTGGCCTCCGGAAGAAGCTTCTGCGAAGCGCCGGTCTCGTCGACCACGTCGATTGCCTTGTCCGGCAACTTGCGGTCGTTGATATAGCGGGCCGAGAGTTCCACCGCTGCCTTGATGGCCTCGGCGGTGTACTTCACCTTGTGAAAGTCCTCGAAATAGGGCTTGAGGCCCTTCATGATCGCGATCGAGTCCTCGATGGTCGGCTCGTTGACGTCGATCTTCTGGAACCGGCGAACCAGCGCGCGGTCCTTTTCGAAGAACTGCCGGTATTCCTTGTAGGTGGTCGAGCCGATGCAGCGAATAGTTCCCGAGGAAAGCGCCGGCTTCAAGAGATTGGAAGCATCCATCGCGCCGCCGGAAGTGGCGCCCGCGCCGATCACCGTGTGGATCTCGTCGATGAACATGATGGCGCCAGGATATTCCTCGACCTCCTTGATCACCTGCTTGAGGCGTTCTTCGAAATCGCCGCGATAGCGCGTGCCGGCCAGAAGGGTACCCATGTCGAGGGAGAAGATCGTGCAGTCGCGCAGAACGTCAGGCACATTGCCTTCAACGATGCGCTTGGCGAGGCCTTCCGCAATCGCCGTCTTGCCGACGCCCGGATCGCCCACGTAAAGCGGGTTGTTCTTGGCGCGGCGGCACAGGATCTGGATCGTGCGGTTTACCTCCGCCTCGCGCCCTATCAGCGGGTCGATTCGGCCCGACCGCGCCTTCTTGTTGAGATTGACGCAATAGGCATCCAGTGCGTCACCCTTGCCCTTGGCCTCGTCCTCGCCCACTGCCGCCTGATCCTCCTCGACCCCGCGTACGGGGCGGCTTTCGGAAGCGCCGGGGCGCTTTGCGATGCCATGGCTGATGTAATTGACCGCATCATAGCGTGTCATGTCCTGCTCCTGCAGGAAATACGCGGCATGGCTTTCTCGTTCCGCAAAAATCGCAACAAGTACGTTTGCGCCCGTCACTTCCTCGCGGCCGGACGACTGCACATGGATGACGGCGCGCTGAATAACACGCTGGAAACCCGCGGTCGGCTTGGCGTCCTCGTCGAAATCGGTAACGAGATTGGCAAGCTCGGTGTCGATGTATTCCGTCAGCGTTCGGCGCAGCAGTTCCAGATCGACATTGCAGGCACGCATGACCGCGGCCGCATCGTTGTCGTCAACGAGCGACAGCAGCAGATGCTCGAGCGTTGCATACTCCTGATTGCGCTCATTTGCATAGGTGAGCGCCTTGTGGAGGGCTTTCTCGAGACTGTCAGTGAAAGATGGCAAGGCCGTCTCCGATCATTTCTTTTCCATGACACACTGAAGCGGGTGCTGGTGCTTTCGGGCGAAATCCATCACCTGGGTAACCTTTGTCTCAGCGATCTCGTAGGTATACACCCCGCATTCGCCCACTCCGTGATTATGCACATGCAACATGATCATCGTGGCGGCTTCGCGATCCTTGTTGAAAAAACGTTCAAGCACATGAATCACGAATTCCATGGGCGTGAAATCGTCGTTGAGGAGAAGCACGCGGTACAGGTCCGGCTTCTTGGTCTTGGCGCGGGTGCGCGTTGCGACCCCGGCTCCAGCGCCACCGCGTCGCGCGGGAGTCTTGCCGCGATCGTCGCCTGCCATTTCCGGAACTGCCTTTTCTGCCGCGGCTTTCTGCATTTGCCCATCTGGCAATGGCATGCGAAGCAATCCTGCACTGAGACGTTTTCGAAGCACCTTTGATCCGTCAGTATGCCCCTCATTGGGGACGCGGGCAAATGCGTTTTTGACCTTGGCTTGCTGCCTTTCGCTATTTTGAAGGGCCGGACAAATCTGTGTTCGCCGCCTGCCAGAAGCCGCGCACTCGCTTAATGTAGAGAGAAAGCCCGCGGTTTAAAGGCTGATAATTTGCCGCCATCGACGCAACAAAAAAGGCCCGGCGCTGGGCACCGGGCCTTTCGGATGTTCGCGTGGGTCCGGCGAGGCCGGCTATTGATTACTTCGCGGCCTTCGGAGCGAAGGCTTCGTATGGCTTGTATGCCTGCTTGGCCATGTCGCTGTAGAGTTCGCCCATGCGGGTCGCCTGTGCGACGAACGCCTCGTAGGAACCCTTCATGTAGTCGGCCTGCACTTCGAAAGCCTTTTCGACGCTCTTGGTGGCCATCAGCTTTTCAGCGGTCGCTGCAGAGGTCTCGAACTGCTTCTTGGAGAAATCGGCCGCTTCCTTGGCAATTTCCTGAAAGCCCTTCGTCATCGCGTTGACGGTCTTGAGGGCGGTGTCAAGGTTTTCCTGGCCCTGCTTGGTGAAGGATTCGAGATTCTGGATCATGGGAATCGGCCCTTTCTGGCGTTGATGCATATTCAGGGAAGCGGCGGAGATTTCTCGCTTCATTCCCGTTTGCCGGGTCGGCCATTGTCAGCCACCGGCGCCGCATGAGCCTCATTTATATGCACTGCACAATGAGGTCAAGGCCGAACTTGTGCACTGCACCAATTTAGTTGATTGAGCGACAATTCTGGAAAATTGTACAAAAGGCCGCAACAAACTCGTCATCATAAACCGTCTGGTAACCACGCCCGCTTAGTTTCCGTTCACGAGTGCCGCAAAATCACCGCGGTGTCATGTGCAAGCTGCCCATTCGGGTAGAAGTGTTCGGGGACTTGTTTTGCGTATCCGATCTGGTTTTCTGGCGCGGCTTGCCGCGCGTCTTTCCATCGTCGTCATCGCAACCGGGTTGGCCGCCGGCGCCTTTGCGGGCTCGGCCAAGGCCGCCAGCTACGCCGGCATCGTGATGGACGCCAAGACCGGCAAGGTGCTCTACTCGCACCGCAAGGACGCCCGCCAGGGCCCTGCGTCGCTGACAAAAATGATGACGCTCTACATGCTCTTCGAGGCCATGCAGGCCGGCAAGGTCAAGAAGACGACGCGCATCAAGGTTTCCAGGCATGCCGCCTCCATGCCGCCATCAAAGCTGGGTGTGAAGGCGGGCGGCAGTGTCACCGCCGAACAGGCAATCCTCGCGCTTGTCACCCGTTCGGCCAACGATATCGCGGCAGCGATCGGGGAACATCTGGGCGGAACGGAATCGAAGTTCGCGCAGATGATGACTACAAGGGCGCGTGCGCTGGGCATGACGTCGACGACCTTCAAGAATGCATCCGGGCTTCCCAATTCGGAGCAGCTTTCGACCGCGCGCGACATGGCGATCCTTGGCATCGCCCTGCGTGAGCATTACCCTCAATATTACTCCTATTTCAGCACGCGCAGCTTCAAGTACGGCAAGCAGAACATCGGCAACCACAACCGGTTGCTGGGCGCGGTCAAGGGCGTCGACGGCATCAAGACCGGCTATACGCGCGCATCGGGATTCAACCTTGTCTCGTCCGTCCAGCGCGACGGCCGCTCGATCGTCGCCGTCGTCCTTGGCGGCTCCAGCGGCAAGGCTCGCAACGCGCAGATGACGAAGCTCATCTCGCAATATCTTTCCAAGGCATCACGTGGCGGGGATTCCCTTATCGTTGCCAAGCCGCGCGGCAAGACGCAATTCGAAGCGCCCGTGGAAGTGGCCGAAGCGACCGCCGTGGCAGTGCCACAGAAACGCCCGGCAGTGCTTTCGACGAATTCCAACCAGAACCCGGTCGAACTGCGCATAGCCACCGCGCATATCGTATCGGCCGCGGGCGAAGCGGAAGGCGATTTCGACATAGACAATATCGAGCGCAAGCTACGCGAGATCAGCAAGGACCGCCTGCCTGTTCCCAGCCGGGCTCCGCAATCGGGCCGCGTTGACCCGATCGTCACCGCAGCCGCGGCCCATGTCGATCCGGCGGCCTATGCTCCAGAACCGCAGGAACCGCTTCCCTTCGCCATGCAGCCCCAAGCCATTGCGGCGGGATGGCAGATCCAGATCGGCGCGACTCCGTCGCTTGAAACGGCCAACGGTTTGCTCGAGAGGGCAAGGGACAACGCACCCAGGCTGCTCTCGGATGTCGCAAACCACACCGAGACTGTCGACAAGGGCGGCGCCACGCTCTATCGCGCCCGGTTTGCCGGCTTTGCGTCGAAAAACGATGCTCAGGCAGCGTGCAACCAACTCAAGAAGAAAAAGTTTGCCTGCATAGCGCTCTCGAACTGAGAGCTTGTCACCAAGGTTAACCGCTCCCTGTTTTTGTATCGCGTGAGGGAATTGGAATGTCAGTCGAGAAGGACATCCTTGGCTTCGTTGATTTTCGAAGCCAGAAAGGTCGATCCACCGCTATCGGGATGGACCCGTTTCATAAGTCGCCGGTGCGCTTCGCGGACCTGCTGCGGAGCGGCGCCGGGCTCAAGACCAAGGACTCTGATAGGCCTCTTGCTTGGTCATGGGGCCAGAGCCAGACGGGCTGCCCTGCCGCGGGTCACCATCCGACTGCGTGTTCTCACGCCAACGGGGCATCCGGCGGTCAAGATAAGCCTCAAGTAACGCGGCGCTCTCCGCGTCCTGGGCGGTGGCAGAATAGAGTGCCATCAACTCCTCTTGCGATAGCGACGAGAGCCAGCGCCCCTCGATCGGTCCGGTCAGCACCTGGCCGTCCATTTCGCCCGTATCGTGATCGAGTTCCATTTCGAACATGGCCGAGCGGACCGTCGAGCGGCGCCCGCCGCGCTCGCCGAAACGGCCGGCCGCGCGGTTTCTGAACAGCCATCCGGCGCCAAGCCCGACAAGGCTCACGCCAATCCCGGCCCTGCCAACCAGCGTCAGCATCATGCCGATGACGATCAGCCCCGCGGGCGCAGCGACGCGAACAAAGCGGCCGATCTTTTCCGCCGGTAAGGATACGAAGACAGCCGCCGCCGCGCTCGCAAGCAGCAAGACAAGGAGTACGGCGAAAACGATGTTCATCTACCGCCTTCTTTCCTGCCGCCTCCCGATCCGGTGTCCTTTCCGGTGCGCGGCATTTGTTCAAGCAGCAGGCGCTCGCCGCGCCCTCCCCGCGCTTCCAGCGCAACGCGCCCGCCACTGGCATAAACTGCGATCGCGCCGAGAAGTTCAGCCAGATCCTTGGCGGAGTTTGGGCCAAGCCGGAAAAAAGCGCCGCCGGTCAGCCGCGCGATCTCCTTGTAGGTCCGCTCGGCGTCGGGATCGTTGCCTTCCAGGAACATGAAGGCCTTGGCTCCCTTGAGCGCGAGGACGCCCGCAGCATGGCATAGCGCGTCCGTATCTTCCTCCATCGCATCGCCGATATAGACCAGCGCCGCCAGCTTCTTCTCCGCCGCCTCGCGCTGTGCGTGCTTGAGCACTTTGCCAATCTGCGTCCTGCCGCCCGCGCAGGTGATCGACGTCATCAGGTCGCGCAATGCACGGGCATTGACAACCCATTTGGAGGCCCTGCATTCGCCAAAGCCCCGGAAATAGACCAGTTGGACAGACAACGTGCCCACCTTCGCTACGGCGTCGAACATGGATGCCTGGATTTCGCAGGCGCGATCCCAAGTCGGCTGGCGGCTCATTGTTGCGTCGAGCGAAAAGATCAGACGGCCGGAGCCTTGCGGATTGAGCGTCTTGGCGGCCTCAAGAAAACTGGCGAGTTCCGCCGCTTGCGAACGCGCCGGTGCATTCGAACCCGGCTTGCCGGTCTGAACCTGGGTCTTCTGATGCTTCGAAGGCGTATCGGCGCTCATGCACAGATATTTGGCCCGCTTGCGCCGCGATGCAAGCCACCTGATCAATTTCACGATTCGGGAATGTCAGTCGGCGAAGATTCCAAGGTCTTCGACCGGGTTTCCCGCGTGCGCCAGCCAGATTTCGCGCGCCTCCGCCCTGCGCCGCCCGACCTCGTCGACCGGCAGGCGCAGCATGGAAAGGAGCAAGCGGACCTCCTGGCGAGCCGCCAGATGCGACAAGAGTCGGCCCGAACCCGAGCGATTCTTCCGACAGGTCGTCGAGCGCGGTCATGCCGATCGGAAAGAATTCACGGAAGGCCACGCGTTCCGAGATGCCTTCCGCCAGGCGACAGCCCAGCCGCATGGCCAGGTCCTTGAGGCTGTCGTTCATGTTGCGCCGGTTGCGGGAGGCAAGCGGGGCCAGACCGGTTGCGCACCACGACCCAGTCGAGCAGACCATTGTCGACTACCCGGCGGTGACGGCGGGCGTCACGCACCATGTTGGCGTAGTGGGACAGGTCGATCACCTCGCCGGTTGCCGGATCGATGCGGGCAAGCACGTCGAAATCGACGTAGGAATCGTTGATCGGCGTCACCAGGGTATCGGCCATCGAATGCGCCAGCCGCATCGCGAAGCCGTCGTGGCCGGGCGTGTCGATGAGGATAAAATCATGCGTGTGTTCGACCTCGCGCAGGATCTCCTGAAAGCGACCAAGCTCCACGGTCTCGTTGCCGTTGATGCTGTCGCCGGCAGCCTTTTCGAGCCGGTAATGGTCCGGAACGGGCATGTTGAAGCCCTTGCGCTTGTTCCACGCGATCCGGTTCTCGACATACCGGGTGAAGCTCAATTGGCGCGAATCCAGATCGATCGTCGCGACTTTGTGCCCGCCCATCAGCAATGCAACCGCAAGATGCATGGCGGTTGTCGTCTTGCCCGAACCGCCCTTCTCGTTCCCGCAAACGATGACGTAAGCGTGGTTCGGTTTCACTCGACGGCTGCCAAGCATGTTCATCGGGACCACCCATGACTTCGGTATGTTTGAAGTGTGCGGGAATTTCGGCGAAGGCGCAATAAAGACTAGTCTTCAACAAGTAATTTATTCGAGTTCGCTTAAAGTAAAACGTTAAGTCACAAGTACGAAATGATACATTTTACACGATTCAGAGTAGTCCCAGTTGCGCAAGTTCGCTGCGCAATTGGGGCGGGAGTGACGCAACGCCACTGCCGTTCGCAACGTCCGCGGGAGCATCCGCCACGGTCAGGTACCGCCATCCCTGGAATGCGCGGCGAGGTTGCCATTGTGTTGCGACAAGCTCGCGGTCCAGCACCAGATGGCAGCGTTCTATCCCCTCGCCGTCCATGAAAGGGCGAATGGCAGAGCAGCCTCTGGCGAACCTGGACGTTTCCCTTGATGACCCAGTAGAGCGACCCGCCGTCGAGAAGCTCATCCGCGCGGCGGGGGATCATTCGCGTCGTGTGCACCTGCTCGCCGGAAAGCGATACAATCCATTCGGCGAGTTCCTCGACTGTGGAAACCCCGACACACAGCTTTACGAGATGGAGAGCCATGCCCCTTCCTAGCGGCAGGATGCGCGGGGTTCAAATCAACATGGTGGGCCGATGGCGATTTCCACAGGCCTTAGCCATTCTTGCCCACAATCCGCCCACCTGCCGCCTTGAGCGCGCCAAATCCGCCATCGACATGGGCGATGTTTTCAAATCCCATGTCGCCGAGCGTCTTGGCGGAAAGGGCCGAACGCCAACCGGCGGCGCAAAACAGCACATAGGTCTTGCCCGAATTGGCGAGGCTGTCCTTGTGATAGGGGCTGGACGGGTCGAACCAGAATTCGAGCATGCCGCGCGGAACGTGAAGGGCGCCGTCCACCCTGCCCTCCCGGTCGAGTTCCCGAATGTCGCGCAGGTCCACCAGGATTGCGTCGCCAGCGGCTTGGCGGCGGATCGCCTCCCCCGCCGAAACCGTGACGATGTGTTCGTTCGCCCTTGCGACCAGTTCGCTGACCGGCGTTATTTTCATGACGTCCTCCTTGCAAATGCCCACTCTTGCGCAAGCGGCCGGGTATGCCAAGGGTGTTGCGCGCGGGCGGATTAACCGGCAACGCTGTACGAGTGCAGCAGCAGGGAATCGGATGGCGATTGCGGAACTCTTCACGATGGCGGACCTCGGCGCGCTCGCCTTCTTTGTCGCGGCGTGGACGGGGTTCGGCTGGCTGGTGGGGTCAAGCCCGTGGCGGCGAAAGAACGCTGAGCCACGCCATGGATGCGCGCCGGCGCGAGTGGATGGAGGTCATGTCGCGGCGCAATCTGCGCATGGTGGACACCGCCATCCTTGCCGGATTGCAACAGGGCACGGCGTTTTTCGCCTCGACATGCATCCTGGCGATCGGCGGCTGCTTCGCTATGCTGGGATCTGGCGAGGCGGTGCTGCGTCTCTACAACGACCTCCCCTTCGCCGTCGAAACATCGGCGGGCGCCTGGGAGGCCAAGCTCATCGGCCTCGCAACGATCTTCGCCTATTCCTTCTTCAAGTTCGGCTGGTCGTACCGGCTGTTCAACTATTGCTCCATCGCGGTCGGCGCCGTTCCCGATGGCGACAGTGACACGCCGGAACGGGCGTTGCGCGCGCGCCGCGCGGCGGAACTCAACGTGCTGGCGGGGCGGCATTTCAATGCCGGCTTGCGCGGCATCTTCCTTTCCATCGGCTTCATGGGCTGGTTCGCGGGACCGGCGGCGTTCGTCGGCGCCAGCGCGCTGATACTCGTCATCCTGGTGCGAAGGCAGTTCTTCTCCAGGGCACGGCTTGCGGCAGAAGGCCTCGCGGCATGAGCGAGGCACGCATGCGCATCGCGCTCATCGACCTGATGCGCGGCGTGGCGCTGATCGCCATGACGATCTTCCATCTCGGCTGGGATCTCGGCATGTTCGCCGTCATCGACATGCGGGTGATGTTCGAGCCCGGACCGCGCTGGTTCGCTCGCTGCATCGCCGGCACGTTCCTCTTCCTGGTGGGGTTCAGCCTGTGGTTGGCCCATCGCGACGGCATTTCCTGGCGACCCTGGCTCATTCGCCTCGCGCAGGTCGGCGGCGCCGCCGCCGTCATTACCATCGCTACCTGGTTCGCTACGCCGGATGCCTTCATCTTTTTCGGCATACTGCACTCGATCGCGCTGGCCAGCGTGCTCGGCCTCGCCTTCCTGCGCCTGCCGTGGTGGGCGACCGCTGTCGCCGCCATCTTCGTGCTGGTCTCGCGCCCATTCCTGCAGACGCCGCATGCTCGATGGGCCGGCGTGGTGGTGGACGGGGCTTTCGGCGATCATTCCGGTGTCGAACGACTATGTTCCCGTCTTTCCCTTTTTCGGGATGGTCCTCATGGGCATTGCGGCGGCCCAGCTTGCCGGTTCGCAAGGCTGGCTGTCGACACTGGCCGCGCCGAAGCTCGACCAGCCCGTCGCGCGGTTACTGCGCTTCATTGGCAGGCACAGCCTTGTCTACTACCTGCTTCACCAGCCGGTGATGATCGGGATTCTCTTTGCAGTACTCAAGGTTGCCGGGCGTATTTGACAAACGGTGTCAACGTCGCGAGCTTGTCGTAGAGACGCCTGCCGTCCAGGTTGAATTCCTGCGTCAACCACCAAAGCTGGCCCGCGCCTTGCGCCCTCGCCGCATCCGCGACTGCCTCGATCAGCTTGCGGCCGACGCCCATACCGCGGGAATTTTCGGCGGTGAAGAGGTCGTTCAGATAGCAGCGCGATTGCGGCGACCAAGTCGTGATGTGGAAAAGGTAGTGCGCCAGCCCGACCAGTTTCCCCTCGCCGTTTTCGGCGACCAGGCCGAACGGTCCGTCCGGGCCCGGCGCAAGCAGCGCGTTCCATAGCCGGTCTTCGTCGGCGGAAAGATCGAACTCGTAGAATGCCTGATAGCCTTTCCACAAACTGGTCCAGCCTTGCCTGTCGGATGGCATGAGCGGTCGTATGGTTATTGCCATGGATAGCCCGAAGATCGTAGCGTTCGGCAGGACTAGAAGGCATTCGCCCGTCATCGGCAAGGCAGGAAAAAGCATGAACCCCGACACGCCTCCAAACAAGATACCATGGCCGCCGATCATCATTGTTGGCTGCATCGCTGCGGGCTTCGTCCTGCGTGCCTTGCTGCCGCTGCCCTGGGCTGTGGGCGCGGCCCGCGACGTGTTGCAAGGCGCGGGTTTCGTGATGATTTTGGTTGCCATTCTTCTCTACACGCTCACCGTGCGCGAATTGTGGAAACACAACACCACTGTAAACCCGATCGGAAAATCCTCGCATCTGGTCACGACCGGCCCGTTCGCGTTTTCGCGCAACCCGATCTATCTGGCGAATGTGTTTCTGATGGTGGGAATCGCGCTGGCGACTTCAAACGCCTGGCTGATCATCATCGCATTCATCGCGGCGTGGCTTGAACAGCAATTCGCGATCGTTCGCGAAGAGCGCCACCTTGAGGCCCGCTTCGGCAAGGCGTGGCGAGATTATTCCAAGCGGGTTCGCCGCTGGGTCTGACGCATCAGGTGCCGACGCCGAGTTCCGCCATTCGGGTTAGGCTCGCTTCCTCGACCGTTTCGAGCTCGCGAAGCGTCTCTTCGATGTCGCGGCGTTTTTGCTCAAGTTCGCCGCGCTTCTCGTGAATTCGGCGCACCAGAAGCCGCAACTGGCCTTCCTCGCCCGGCGGTTCCTTGTACATCAGGAGGATTTCGCGGATCTCGGCAATGGAGAACCCGAGGCGCTTGCCGCGCAGGATGAAACTGAGCAGGCGTCGGTCGGATGGCCGGAAAAGCCGGGTGCGGCCGCGACGAACGGGATTGATCAGCCCCTCGTCCTCATAGAAGCGGATGGTCCGTGTCGAAACACCGAATTCCTTGGTGAGTTCGGTGATCGTGAAGTACTCGTTGATCTCGGACCGGGCTGCCATGCTTTCACTTTCGATGCGCCGGAGCGGCGCAAAACCGTTATGCGGGTATTCTGTCGTGTTAAAGGAATTTACGTAAAAGTCAATTTTCACTGCATTGCCGTCCACTGCGCAGCAGCCCGTCCCGCCTCGCATTGTGATTTCGCTGGTCGCCGTCTAGCATCGAACAGAATCGGGACAACTGCACGCGCGGGGCTTTGATGGCGTTTCTTCGGGCGATCGGATCGGCGATCGTGAACTATTTCAACTTTCGCGGACGGGCGAACCGTCGCGAGTTCTGGTACTGGCTCGGGTTCGTGATCCTGCTTTGGCTGGCGCTGCTATACACCGACCTCAACTATGTCTCCGCTTGGCTGGGATACCTGCCGATGGAAGACGGCGCGCCGCGCTACCTTTCCAATGGTTGGCTGATCTTCTCGATCATTCCCGACGCTGTCGCTGCTGGTACGGCGCATGCACGATCACGACGAGCCGGGCTGGAAGGCGCTGATCATCCTTCCCTTGGGGTACTGGCTCGTCGCCAAGGGGGACAAGGGCCCCAATCGCTACGGCTGATTGTCCCCGATCAATTCCCGCCAACGATTTATAAGCCATAATCTCGACGTTTTACGGCTTATTAAGGCTACAGGCAGGACAATGAGCGTACGAGTAAAGAGTACGCCGGGGACGTCACGGTTCATGAAGAAGGTTCTCATCCTTTCAGGAATGCTGGCTGCGGCCTTGTCGTGGGGTAACGTAGCCCATGCACAGGCAGTCGAACAGAAGACTTATCTGATCAACGGGCTTGCCAGCGCGGTGCCGTTCATCGGCTACGGCTTCGCCAATCTGCAGAAGAAGATTCCTGGCTCGCGAGCTGTACAGCTATATCAGCCCCGTCGAAGGCTCGACGATCATCCAGCCGAAGATCCTTTCCGACATCCGCAAGGCGTGGAAGCGCAACCCCGAATGTCGAGATCAACCTGATCGGCATCAGCTACGGCGCCAACCTCATCACCCGCATGGGTGCACAGCTCGAGCGCGACGGCATCCAGGTCAGCTACATGGGCGTGATCGACGGCTTGCCGCTGGGCAATGTCACGCCGAATGTGCGGCGCGTCGACAATTTCACCTGCCGCATGCCGGGATGCCTGCGCGACAAGGTTCGCCTGACCAGCGGCAATTCGGTGACCATCGCCAATGCGTTCGACTACACGACGACGCATATCGCGATGGGCGACCACAAGGACGTGCACCAGCGCATCCTGCACCAGATCACCACCGTGCCGATGAACATCGCCGAGCCGCAGCTCGACCTGGGCTACACCGCCTCGACCACGAACTAGAAGATCGAGAACCACCAGGCCGCGAGGCCGAGGAAAGCGAAGAAGCCGACCACGTCCGTCACGGTCGTGACGAAGACGCTGGAGGCAATCGCCGGATCGATGTCGAACTTGTCCAGGGTGATCGGGATCAGGATGCCCGACAGCGCCGCGAACAGCATGTTGACGACCATGGCGATGCCGATCACCGCGCCGATCTGAGGGCTCGAAAACCAAAGCGCCGCGACCGCGCCGATGATCACGGCGAAGACGACGCCGTTGAAAAGGCCTACCGCCATTTCGCGGGCGATGACCCGCCCGATGTTGCGCGCATCGATCTCGCGCGTCGCCAATGCGCGAACGGCAACCGTCATGGTCTGCGTACCGGCGTTGCCGCCCATCGAGGCGACGATCGGCATCAGAACGGCCAGCGCCACCATCGCTTCGATGGTGCCATCGAAGACGCCGATCACGAGCGACGCCAGGATCGCGGTGATGAGGTTGACGAACAGCCACAGGAACCGCGAGCGCGCGATGTCCCAGACGCTGTCGGAGAGTTCTTCGTCGCCGACGCCGCCGAGGCGCTTGATGTCCTCGTCGGCCTCCTGATTGATGACGTCGACCACGTCGTCGATGGTCAACACGCCGACCAGCCGCTTGGCGTCGTCGATGACCGCGGCGGACAGAAGGTCGTATTGCTCGAAAATGCGCGCCGCCTCTTCCTGGTCCTCGTCGGCAGGAATGGCGTGCGTCTCCTCGGTGATCTCCTCGATCCGCGTGTTGCGCCGGGTGCGCAGGATGCGGTCGAGCGCGACGGAACCGATCAATTCGAATTGCGGGCTCACCACGAAGATTTCGTGGAACCGGTCGGGCAAGTCCTTCGCTTCGCGCATGTAGTCGATGGTCTGGCCGACCGACCAGTAGGGCGGCACGGCGATGAACTCGGACTGCATGCGCCGGCCGGCGGATTCTTCCGGGTAGTCCAGCGCGCGGCGAAGGCGCAGCCTTTCCTCGAATGGCAGGGCGGCGAGAACCTCGTCCTGGTCCTCGGTCTCCATGTCCTCGAGAATGTAGACGGCATCGTCGGAATCGAGTTCCTGGACCGCTTCGGCGATCTGCTCGTTGGACAGGGAATCGATGATCTCGAGGCGAACCGCCTCGTCCAGTTCCGTCAGCGCGGTCAGGTCGAAGGCGTCGCCGGCAAGGTCGACGAGGGCAGTTCGCTGCGCCGGCTTCAGCGCCCGCAGATACATCGGCAAGCTCGGTCTCGTGCAGCGGCTCGACCGCGGACGCGGACTGCCGCAGCATCGCGTTCATCGAGTAAGCGCGATGAGACGTTCGAGGAAATCCTCGCGCAGATAGCCGTCCGCGTCATAGACGGGAACGTTCCCGGCCGCTGCGTCTTCGGTCTCGTCGAGTTCGAGCTGATCACTCATGCGCAATCCCGCGCCGCTGGAGGTGATGCGAATCCATCACTTTCTGGCGCAGGCGATCACCCGCCACAAGGAAATTCGTGACGCAGGCAGAAACACGCGCCGCGCAGGGAAGCGCGGCGCGGCCAGTTGAGGTCAGGCGAACGTCACTTCCTTGCCAAACGGAAGGCGTGCGCAAGCGCTTGCCCGTAGCCGCGTGAATGGCGTTGCCCACCGCCGGGATCGATGGCGGCGTACCGGGTTCGCCGGCGCCGCCCATGCGGTGCCAGGTCTCCAGGATCTCGACTTCGATCTGCGGGCACTGGTTGATGCGCATCGCATCGAAGTCGGAGAAGTTCGACTGCTCGACCTCGCCGCCCGCAAGGGTGATTTCCTGGCCCATGGCCGAGGAAAGCCCGTAGACGATGCCCGACATCATCTGCGCCTTGATGATCGAGGGGTCCAGCGCCTGCCCGATTTCGGCAGCGCACCAGACCTTCTCGATGCGGATGCCGTCGGGAGAATCGAACACCTGCGCCACCTGCGCCACCCACGACCCGAAGGAGAGCGTGTGGGCGATGCCAAGGCCCCTGCCCGGCCCCGGATCGCGGCCCCAGCCGGACATTTCCGCGACCTTCTTTAGCGCACCGGCAGCCGCCGGATAATCCGCCATCAGCTTGAGGCGCATGTCGAGCGGATCGACGCCCGACGCCTTGGCGATCTCGTCGAGGAAAGTCTCGTGGAAAAAGCCGTTGTAGGAATTGCCGACCGACCGCCAGAAACCGACCGGAACGCCCGTATCGACCTTGTGGCCGGACACCCGGTAGTTCGCGATCTTGAGCGGCTGGTCGTGCGCGCCCTCGGTCAGCGTCTTGTCCGGCCCCATCGGCGAGATGGAGGGGAAGGTACGCTTCATGACGCTGGCGATGACCGACGGCGCGGCGATGGCCATGTCGAACGCAACCGGCCCTTCGCCCTTGTTGATCCGCGCCTTTGCCTTCGCGACCGCTGCCGGGCGGTAGGCGTCGTGGCGCATGTCTTCCTCGCGCGTCCAGGTCACCTTGACCGGACGCCCTTCGGCTACCTTGGCGAGTTCGACGGCATAGACGGGGAAATCGGCTTCCGCGCGCCGGCCGAAGCCGCCGCCGAGGAAGGTGGTGTTGACAACCACGTCCTTTGCCTCGACGCCGACCAGCGGCGCGCAGACCATTTGCAGGATTGCCGGGCCCTGGTTCGGCGCCCAGATTTCAAGCTTGCCGTCCTTCCACTGCGCCGTGGCGTTCATCGGCTCCATGCAGGCATGGGCGAGGAACGGCGCCTGGTATTCGGCTTCCAGCACTTCCTCGCGCGGCGCATCGGCAAAGGCAACCGTGACGTCGCCATCATCGCGAAGCGTGAAGTCTGCCGGCTTTGCAAGCTGCTCGCGCAGTGCAGAGAAGATCGACGCGCTGTCGGCAAAGCCCGGCGCGTCTTCCCATTCGATCTCCAGCGCTTCCGCGCCCTTGAAAGCCGCCCAGGTGTTCTGGGCAAGGATGCCGAAACCTGATCCGGTATTCGCCGCAATCGGTATCACCTTGAGGACGCCGGGCACCTGTCAGCGCCTCGGCGTCGTCTCACAGACTTGGCCTTCGCGCCAAAGCGCGGGCTCATGCGCACGGTACCGTAGAGCATGTCGGGAAGATCGACATCAACGCCGAACTGCGCCGTGCCGGTAGCCTTCGCCACCATGTCGACGCGCGGCAACGACTTGCCCAGCAGTTTCCAGTCCGATTTGGGCTTAAGCGCAGGCTCGGCGGGTGCATCGAGCGAAGCGGCGGCGGCGGCAAGCGCGCCGTAGCTCAAGCGGTTGCCGCTTGCAGGATCTACCACCGCGCCGTTTTCCGTGGTGAGCGTCGCGGCGTCCACTTTCCATTGCGCGGCGGCGGCGGAAACCAGCATCAGGCGCGCAGCGGCGCCCGCCTTGCGCATCTTGTCGAAGGCATCGCGGGTGGAGGACGAGCCGCCGGTGACCTGCAAGCCGAGCGTGCGCGAAAGCGGTTCCGACACGCCGCGCATGGTCTCGGCAATGAAGCTCTCGTCGAAGAAGGGGAACGGCCCGCCATCTTCCAGCATCGCCGAATTGTAATAGGCGAAGCTGCCCGGCCCGTGTTCGACCGTGAGGCGTTCCATCGGCACGTCGAGTTCCTCGGCGACGAGGGCGGCAAGCGTCGTCTGCACGCCCTGCCCCATTTCGGCGCGCGGGACGATGACGGTAATCGCGTCGTCGGCGGAAATCTTGAGCCACGGATTGAAGGTCGCCTCGCCTTCGGCGAGCCCGTCCTTCAGCGGATTGGGCCATGGCCGGCTGGTGTAGTAATAACCGAACGCGACGCCGCCGGCGATTGCCGCCGCGCCAATGAGAAAGGTGCGCCTTGCGATCTTTGCGATGCCCATGTTCATGCCGCTCCCTGGCCTGCGGCACGCTTGATGGCGGCCCTGATGCGTGGATAGGTGCCGCAGCGGCACAGATTTCCGGACATTGCCTCGTCTATATCGGCATCTGTCGGCTGGGGATTGGCAGCGAGCAGTGCGACCGCGACCATGATCTGGCCAGACTGGCAATAACCGCATTGCGCGACCTGCTCGTCGATCCAGGCCTGCTGCACGCGGCTCAAGGCATCGGGCGTGCCGACGCCCTCGATGGTCGTTACCGCGCCCGTGACATCGCCGATCGGCGTGACGCAGGAGCGAACCGGCTGCGCCGTCGATGAGAACGGTGCAGGCGCCGCAAGCAGCAATGCCACAGCCGAACTTTGTGCCCTTTAGCTTTCCGATATCGCGCAGCGCCCACAACAGCGGCATCTGCGGATCATCGCCCAGATCGAGCATCCGACCGTTTACATTCAAATTCATGGATTGACCTTTCCCGCCATTGTTCGCCCCGTCCGATAGCAGGAGAAATGGGGCCGTACCAACCACACGGCAAGACTGGGAAACAATTTTTGAAACCTGCCGCACGGCTTGCGTCAGGGTTTTGTTCACCACTGTTAAATACCCAACTTTAATCCTGATGTGCCAGATTGCCCTCAATGTAGTGGGGAAAATCAATGAATCATTCAGTTCAGTTGCAGACGGGTGGGGCCGATGCAGCGGGCGGAGCGGACGAGCGGGAACGCCAACGCACGCATGGGCATGTCGTCGATTGCGATGGCATGAACGCCATTATCGAAGCGGAGGTCGATCCGCACGACCCTTGCAAGGAAAACTACTGGGCTGTCGGACAGCTCATGACGATCTGGGAGGCCCGCAACCGCGTCGTCGGCCAGTGCTTCAAGGTCGAGAATTGCGGCCAGTGGATCAGGGACGGCGAAAACCGCGTCCGCGTCCATGTGGAACTGGTCGGCGAAATCACCGAAAAGAGCGATGGCGGTCACTCATTCTCGACGGGCATCACCAACTATCCGAAGATGGGCTCGGTTGCGCACCGGATGCGTTCTTCCGATCTCGAGCTGATGTACCGTACCGGTTCGCAGCAGACGATCAATGTGGGCAATCTCACGCAGGATCCGAGTATTCCGGCCAAGCTCGATCTTGACAAACTGCTGACCCGGCACTTCGCTGTTGTGGGCTCGACCGGTGTCGGCAAGTCGACCTCGGTATCGCTCATCCTGCGCAAGATCATTCAGGAACGGCAGGACCTCAGGATCTTGATCCTCGATCCGCACAACGAATTCACCAGCGCATTTTCAAACGAGTCGATCGTCAAGGACGTGTCGAACCTGCAATTGCCGTTCTGGCTGTTCAAGTTCGAGGAGTTCACCGAGGTCATCTTCCGCGGCCAGAAGGGCCTTGAACCGGAAGCCGAGCTTCTGCGCGACATGATCGCGGATGCAAAGGAACGTTACACCCACCAGGACGGCCCGCAGACGCAGCCGGTCGTGCGCAAGGGCGGTGCCCGGCAAGGCTTCACCGCCGACTCGCCCGTGCCTTACCGCATCACCGACCTCCTCAAGCTCATCGACGAACGTCTCGGGCAACTTGAAGGCAAGCAGGAGAAGCCGCTTCTCAAGTCGCTGAAGGACCGAATCACCTCAATCGGGCGCGATCCGCGATTCGAGTTCATGTTCGGCAACGCCAATGCCGGCGGCGACCGCATGCAGCAGATCATCTCGGATGTATTCCGCGTACCGCAGAACGGCAAGCCGATCTGCGTCGTGGAAATGTCCGGCCTGCCGAGCGAAGTTGTCAGTTCCGTGGTTTCGGTGCTTTGCCGGATGGCGTTCGACCTTTCGCTTGCCAGCCAGGGCGGCGTCCAGACACTCGTCGTTTGCGAAGAGGCGCACCGCTATATTCCCGTCGACTCGAGCGCCTCCTTCTGGCCGACGCGGCAGGCAATTGCGCGCATCGCCAAGGAAGGCCGCAAATACGGCATCTATCTCGGGATCATCACGCAGCGGCCAAGCGAACTCGATCCGACGATCTTTTCGCAGTGCAATACCGTCTTCGCCATGCGCCTTGCAAACTCGGCCGACCAGAAAATCATCGGCGGCGCACTTACAAGCGGCGCGCAAAGCACGATCGGCTTCCTTGCCTCCATCGCAAACCGCGAGGCGATAGCGTTCGGCGAGGGCTTGAAGACGCCGATGCGCCTGACCTTCGAGACAATTGCGAAGGAATTGCTGCCTGGCCGGCATATCTATGAAATGCAGGAAGCTGTGCGGAACGGCAGAAACGTCGATATCAGCCAGGTCGTCCGCCGCATGCGCAACAGCGACAGTTCGCAGCGCCATGAAGAGACGGCCGGAATCGCGGATCTGGGCGAATTCGTTGCCGTGGTGCAGCCTGGCCTTGGTCAGGAAACGCGTCCGGTGCAACATGGCGTACAGCGTGAAGCGCCCCCGCCCCGTCCTGCCGCCATGGCGGAGACATTGCGCAGGCACGCCGACGCCCCGACGGCGTTCGCGCCCCGCGCCGGAATTGCCATGCGCGAACCCGCGCACGCGCGTGCCGAGGCCTATTCAGCGCCGATACCGGGCGCAGAAGCCGAACCCCGGATCGGTGGCGGAAACAGCCTGATCAACGCCTTCCGCACCCGCAGTTGAAAAAGGGCGTCCGGCGCTTGCCGGACCTCTACCCTTCGGCAGTAGCCTTGGCCGGCAGCTGCAGCAACTGCGCCCGCCTCTCGCGAACCATTATGAACCAGCCGGATGCGACGATGATCGCCGCGCCGGCGAGCATTGCCGGCCGCGGGACGTCGCCAAAGACGATAAATCCGAACAAAATCGCCCAAAACAGCAGCGAGTACTGGAACGGCGCGACTACGGAAGCATCGGCCAGCTTCAGCGCCCGGTTGACGCAGACATGCGCCACCATTGCCACCACGCCCAGCAGCGCGAGCAACGACAGGTCGAAGGCGCCCGGCGTTACCCAGCCGAAGGGCGCGGTGACGAGTCCCACCAGGCCGGCGGCCGCCATCTGCCAGAACACGAGCACGCTGTCCGGCGTGCCGCGCAACGCCCTGCCCGACAGCATCATGAATGCAAAGCAGAAAGAGCCGGCAATGGACACCAATGCCGGCGCGGATAGCGTCGCCGCCGAAGGCTGAAGCGCCACGATAACGCCGGCAAAACCGGCCAGTATCGCGAGCCATCGCCGCCAGCCTACCTTCTCCCCAAGGAGAAGCGGCGACAGCGCGGCAACATAGATGGGAGCGGCAAGCCAAAAGGTCATCACGTCCGCGAGAGGCAGCGAGATGACGGCAAAGTAGAAGCAATATACTTCCGCCGACGAGAACAGCACACGCAGGATCTGCATTCCCGGCCGCTCGACCGTGAGCAGCGGCCTGATGCCGCCCTGCCACAAAATCGGCGATAGCACGACCAGCGCGGCGGCGCTGCGGATCAGGAGCACCTGCCCCACCGAATAGGTTGCGACCAGCCATTTGCCCATGACATCGTTCAGCGTGAACATCAACATGCCGAGTAGCATGATGGCGATCGCTACCCGCGTCGCGTTAAGTTGCAACGGCACGCCGCGCCAGGTCGTTTCCATCGAATTCGCGGGCATGTGGCTCGCCTTCAGGTCGTTTCCGTCCTGTTACCACACAACATGCCCGAGAAAACCGACTCGTTCCGCGTTCCATTCATCCGTCGGCTCGAAATAGCCCGACCAAGGCACCAGATGCTCGCGGATCACGTCCTCGTTCAAATCAACGCCCAGGCCGGGCGCGTCGGGCACGGTGACGTAGCCGTCCGCCAGATAGCCGGGTTCCATCCCGGTGACGATGCCGGTCCACCACGGCACGTCAAGCGCGTGGTGCTCGACCGCCATCAGGCTGGCGAGCGAGGCCCCGAGGTGGACGTTCGCCATGAACGCCACCGGCGAGCAGCAGGCGTGCAAAGCCGTAGGTATGCCATGACGCTCGGCGTGGTCGGCGATCTTCTTGGTCTCGGTCAAGCCGCCGGAGGAAAGCATGTCGGGATGGATGACGTCGAATGCGCGCGTCTCTATCGCCTCGCGGAAGCCCTCGAACAGATAAAGGTCCTCCCCTGCCGCAACGGGAGTCAGCAAAGCATCAGCGACCCGCTTGTGGCCCGCGATATCGTTCCAGGGCAGCACGTCCTCGATCCAGGCAAGGTTGAACGGTTCGATCGCATGGCCAATGCGGATCGCCTCGTCTGCCGTGACGAAGCCCTCGCCGAAATGGTCGGTGCACAGCGAAACGCCCGGGCCTACCTCCTGGCGCACCGCGCGGCAGATGTCGCGGACGATCTCCAGTCCCTGCTCGCTGATCCGCGCGCCGGCGCCGCGGCCCGGCGTGTGGAACTGGCGGTACTGGGGATATTCGTGCCGCGTGTCCGATCCGACCAGCGCGCCGGGAACAGCCTCGAACAATTGCGCCGACAGATCGAACTTGATGAATTCGAGGCCGAGCGCGCGCCGCGAGCGGACCACCGCTGCGAAAGCTTCCGGCGTTGGATCGGTCGGCGTCGGCGTGTCGCCATAGATGCGGACCTTGTCGCGGAACTTGCCGCCGAGCAACTGGTAGCAAGGCACACCGTAGACCTTGCCGACCAGATCCATCAGCGCGATCTCGATAGCGCAAACGCCGCCTGCTTCGCGGCTTTCGCCGCCATAGCGCTTTATCCGCCGGAACAGATATTCGACATTGCACGGATTATGCCCGATGAGCAGCGGTTTCAGCCGCATGGCAGTGTCGGGATGGGCGCCGTCGCGCACCTCGCCCAGCCCGTAAACGCCTTGGTTCGTCTCGATCTTGAGGATCGGATGAATGCCCTGTGCCCGGATCGTTGCAACGCGCATGTCGGTGATCTTCAACTGCGACGGCTCGGATGCGCGGCGAACTGCGTTTTCTATATTATTGATAGTGGACATTTTATCCCGGTTCCCGTTTGCTGGATCGAAGGTTTGGCGCGAGGAGGAAATGCAAATGGACATAGCAACGATAAAGCGGCCTCCCAGGGACCTCGTCGAGCGGGTGCGCGAAGTCGGCGCGGCCACCGCCAGCGCGACGCTTGCGCATATGGGAATCCGCAACTGCTTCATGTCCGGGCCGGTTGCACGCTCGCCCGGCCAAGCCGTCGCTGGTCCCTGCGTCACGCTCCAGATGATGCCGAAGCGCGAAGACCTCTACGAGGAAGGCGAATACGCCGACGTGGAAAAGCAATTGCATCGCCACGTGCTCTATCAAGTCGCGGAAGGCGACATCGTGGTTGTCGACGCCCGCGCCGATCTTGCCTCCGGCATCTTCGGCGACATGATGATGACCTATTTCAAGGGGCTGAAGGGCGCCGGCGTTGTGATCGATGGTTGCGTTCGCGACTGGAAGAAGGTGCAGCAGCTTGGCATTCCGATGTGGCTGAGGGGCGTGACGCCGAACTACCATGCCCAGACAGCCTTGATGCCGATGGCGGTAAACGTGCCGATCGCCTGTGGCGGAGTAACGGTCATCCCCGGCGACATCATCGTCGCCGATGACGACGGGGCGGTTTGCGTTCCGGTCGCGCTTGCCGAAGAGATGGTGAAAAAGGCTCACAAGGATCATGGCTGGGAGGAATTCTCGCGCGAGAAGCTTCTCGCCGGTGAATTGCTGCGCCGCTATTATCCGCTGCACAAGGATGCCTGGCCAGAATACGAGGCCTGGCTCGCCGAACGCGCCCGGCAGGAATAGCAACGCTTTCGGCGGCATCGTTACGCCCGGCTCCTACCAGTTTGTGACCGAACCGTCCTTGCGCAACAGATGCGGAGCTTCCCACGGCCTGTAGCTTTCCCGCGCGGCCAGTTCCTCGTTGACATCGACGCCGAGCCCCGGTTTGTCGCTGACGCGGTAGCGCGCGCCTTCCAGCGTGAGAAGACCGGGAAACAGCTCAGGATTGTCGAAGCCGTGATAGAGTTCGCCTGGTGACGCGCGGGTCTCCAGCCATGCGAAATTGGCAACAGCGGCGGCGAAGTGAACCGTCGCGGCGGTGCAGATCGGCCCCAGCGGATTGTGCGGCATCATGTCGATGTAGTGGGCCTCGGTCCATCCGGCGATTTTCATCGCTTCGGTCAAGCCGCCGACATTGCAAATGTCGATGCGGTTGAACTGCGCAATGTTGCCCTCGATGAAGGGCAGGAATTGCCATTTCGAGGCGAATTCCTCGCCGATCGCGAAAGGCACGTCCGTCAGCTTGCGCAGCGCCTCATATGCGCCGGGCGTCTCGTCGCGGATCGGTTCCTCCAGGAAATCGAGGGTTCCGCTTGGCATTTTCTGGCAGTAGCTCGCCGCCTCGGCCACGCTGAGGCGATGGTGGAAGTCGATGCCCAAAACGGCGGCATCGCCTGCAGCTTCACGGCATTTCACCGTCCATTTCGCCGTCTCGGCGATACTTTCGCGCGGCTCGTATATCCGGTCCGACTTCTGTCCCGCCGGGATCAGGCGGATAGCATCCCAGCCCTGCTCTTTCAGTTCGAGCACCTGCTCGACCACTTCCGAGCTGGAGGTCTCGGAGCGCGTCGTTGCAAAAGTCGGGATGAAGTCGCGCTGCTTGCCGCCCAGCAGTTCGTAGACCGGTACGCCCAGCGCCTTGCCCTTGATGTCGTGCAGGGCGATGTCGATCGCCGAAATCGCGGCCTGCAGGACACGGCCACCCTCGAAGTACTGGCTGCGATACATCTCCTGCCAGATGCGGCCGATCTGCATTGCGTCTTGTCCGATGAGAAACGCGCTGTAGTGCTCGATGGCACCGACCACGGCCTTCTCGCGCGATGACAGCCCGCTTTCGCCCCAGCCATATACCCCCTGGTCGGTCTCGACCTTGACGATGAGCTGGTTGCGGATGCCGACCCAGACCGGATAGGGCTTGATGGCGGTGATCTTGAGTTTTGTCGACATGATCAAGCTTGCAGGGCCAGTTCGGTTTCGCCATCAAAAAGGTGCATGCGGGCCTGGTCGAATTCGAGCCACACCTGCTGGTCGGGCCTGGTTTCGACAGTCGGCGGCAGGCTGATGTTGACGATCGCCCCCGACAGGAACACCTGCACAAACGTCACGTCGCCGGTCGGCTCGACCGTGTAGACCTTGGCCGGTACGCTTGCATCGACTTCGGAGCCGTGAAGGCGGATCGTCGAGTGACGCGCGCCGAGCACGACCTTCTTCGACGTGGCATTCTGCACCTTTCGCGCATTCTCGTCCGTCAGGTTCAACGTCCAACCTTCGGCGCTGGTGAGTACCGTGCGGCCATCGACCGTGGACGCTTCAAGCGGGTATGAGGCTCATAGCCGGACTGCCGATGAAGCTGGCGACGAAAAGGTTCACCGGGTTGGCAAAAACCTGCGCGGGCGTGTCGTATTGCTGCAACAGCCCGCCATTCATCACGGCCATCTTGTCGGCCATCGTGACGGCTTCAAGCTGGTCATGGGTGACGTAGACGATGGTTGCGTCGAAGTCCTGGTGGAACCGCTTGATCTCCGATCGCATCTGCACGCGCAGCTTGGCATCGAGGTTGGACAGCGGCTCGTCCATCAGGAAAACCGCCGGATCGCGGACCAGGGCGCGTCCCAGCGCGACACGCTGTTGCTGGCCGCCCGACAGTTCGCGGGGCCGGCGCTCCAGCAGATGGCCGATGTCGAGCATGCGCGCAGCCTCGCGCACCTTCTGGTCGATTTCGGACGACGCCATGCGGCGCATCTGCAGCGGGAAAGCAAGGTTCTTGTACACCGTCTTGTTGGGGTATAGCGCGTAGTTCTGGAACACCATCGCGATGTCCCGGTCCTTGGGATCGAGATCGTTGACCACGCGTTCGCCGATGATGGATGTCGCCGCTGGTGATCGGAATGAGGCCGGCAATCAGATTGAGCGTCGTCGTCTTGCCGCATCCCGAAGGTCCTACGAGCGCGACGAACTCACCGTCCTGCAACCGTCAGCGACACGTCCTTCACCGCATAGACCGGTCCATAGGTCTTCATGAGATTCTTGAGTACGACCTGGGCCATGAAATCCTGAATTCCTAGTGTTTGACTGCGCCTTCGGTGAGGGCACGCACGAAATACCGCTGGAGCACCAGGAACAGCACGACCACCGGCACGCTCATCATGAAACTGGCGGCCATCAGCCCCGGAAAATCCGTGGTGTTTTCCGAGAAGAAACGCTGGATGCCGACCGGCAGGGTCAGCTGATCGTTCTTCGAAAGGAACGTGTAGGCGTAGATGTATTCGTTCCACGCGCCGATGAACGAATAGATCGCGGTGGCGATGATCCCCGGCACCGATAGCGGCATCACGATCAGGATGAAGGCCTGCAGCCGCGTCGCGCCGTCGATGCGCGCCGCCTGTTCGAGCTGGACCGGAATGTTGTCGTAGAAGCCCTTGAGCAGCCAGATGGCGAGCGGCAGGCCGAATGTCAGGTAGGTCAGCACCAGCGAGCCGTGCGTGTTCACCAGCCCCAGGAACCGCATCAGGATGAAGAGCGGGACGAGGAAGATCACCGCCGGGAACATGTTTCGCAGCAGCACCGAGAAAAACAGGAACTGCCGTCCAGGAAAGCTGAAGCGCGAGAATGCATAGGCGGCCGGCACCGCGACAAGCACCGCCAGGATCGTGGTCAGCGTGGAGACGATCAGGCTGTTCCAGAAAAACCGCAGGAAGTCCTGGCCGACGCTGCTTTGCGGATCGAGCAGCTTTTCATAGCTCGCAAGCGTCGGCTCGCTCGGCCACCACTCCGGCGGAAACGCCATGGCCGCGAAGCCCGACTTGATTGATGTAAGCAGCATCCAGACCATGGGTACTGCCGTGTAGAGGAGCATGAAGACCAGGAAGAAGCGACCGGCCCAGCGCCAGCCGTCGATCTGCCTGCGGCGAGGCGTCCTGGCGTATGTCCGCTCGCTCATCAGCCATGCTCCTTGCGATCGTTGCCGCCAAGGGCGCGCACATAGAAATATCCCAGCGTCATCAGGATCAGGAACAGCAACACGGAATAGGCCGATGCCACGCCCCATCGCTGCCGTCCGAAGGCGAGCTCGTAGATGTGGGTGATCCAGATATGCGAGGCGTTGGAGGGACCGCCGCCGGTCATGATCCAGGGAATGATGAAGGAGTTGAAGTTGGCGACCGCGAGCAGCAGGATCGTGACGGTGGACACGCCGCGCAGATGCGGAAAGGTCACATGCCAGAAGCGCTGCCACGCAGACGCGCCGTCAACCTGCGCGGCCCGCAACAGCTGGTCGGGAACGGTCTGAAGCCCCGCCATAAGCATGATCATCGCAAAGGGAAATTCGCGCCAGATGTTGACCACGATCAGCGAGGGCAGGACTGTGTTGACGCTGTCGATGAAGTTCGGCGGCCGGTCCACCAGCCCAAGCTGCACCATCACCGCGCCGATGATGCCGAAGTCGGAGTGGTAGATCCACTTCCAGATATAGGAGGCGGCAACGGCGCTGATCACCCAGGGAATGATGAAGATCGCGCGCAATATACCGCGTCCGATGAAATCGCGATGCAGCGCCAGCGCCAGCGCAAAGCCCAGCACGAAGGCGATGAGGGTGGAGGCCAGCGTCCAGATCACGGTGTTGACCGTCACGCGCCAGAACACATCGCTGGCGAGGATGGCCCGGTAGTTGTCCAGGCCAACGAAGGTCTTGTCCCGCAACTGCAGGCCGGGAGGCGTTTTGAAGAAGGAAAGATCGACCGTGTAGTAGATCGGATAGGCGATGACGACGAGCATCACCACGATTGCCGGCATCACGTACATGTAGTCGGCCCGGCTGGCCCATACCTGCCGGAGCAAGCCGGAGCGCATCGTGCCGCGTTGGCGGGAGGCGTCTGCCTCGCCTGTCACTGTGGTCATGGTGGGCCCGCCCCTCTTTCAGGTCCGCAACGGGGGCCGGCAGCACGAAAGCTGCCGGCCGACTTCGCGAGAGACGCAGCTAGAGCCCGCCGCCATCCATCAGTTTCTGGACCTTGGCGGCTGCATCTTCTGCCGCCTGGTCGACCGTCATCGCGCCTGTCAGGGCGTTCTGCAGCATGTCCGGAACGATGATGTTCATGATCTCGGGCGCTTCCGGCAGAGCCGGGAACGGAATGCCGTATGGCAGCATCGAGGTCGTGACATCGAGGAACTTGATCGAGTCCAGACGTTCCTTCATCCACTTGGTCTTGAAGCCGTTGAGGTTGCCGGGGTTGGAGCCGGCATAGGCCATTTTCAACGACCATTCCGGGCTCGTCCAGAAGCAGATGATTGCCTTGGCAGCCGGCACGTCCACCTTGCCGCCCTCGACATATTCGGGCTTGAGGATGTGGATGTTGGAGCCGCCGAACACGACCGCACGCTTGCCGTCGGGACCGGTCGGGATCAGGCCATAACGCATGTTGTCGATAACGGTCTGCGCCTTTTCCTTGTCGGCGCCGGTTGCCTTCTTCTGCAGGTCCAGCATGACGTTGTAGTCGGACGGATGCGAGATCATCATGCCAAGCTGTCCGGCGACGAACAGGGGCTGGTTGTCGGCCTGCTGGTTCGTCAGTGCCGAAACCGGAACCGACTTGTCACGCACATACATGTCGTAGGACGCTTGCAGGGCGCGCTTGCTGGCTTCGGTATTCAGCCGTACTTCCTTGTATGTCGGGTTTGGATCGGCTTCGTCGAATACGCCGCCGCCATAAGCCCCACAGTTGCGGCATGAAGCGGTAGGGCGTGTTGCCGGCGTTCTTGCGGGCAACGAGGCCATAGCCGGCGATGCCGAGTTTCTCGTTGATCTGCTTGGAGTATTTTACGACATCGTCCCAGGTTGCCGGCGGCTGGTCGGGATCGAGCCCTGCCCGCTTGAAGATGTCGGCGTTCCAGATGAGCGCCATCGTCTCGTTGTTGGTGGGAATGCCGTAGGTTACGCCGTCCCAGGTCACGGCCTTCATCGCGCCGGGCCAGAAATCCTCCGGCGCATATCCCACGTCGGCGGGGCCGAGCGGCTCCAGATAGCCCTTCGCCGCGAATTCGGTGCCACCCAGGATTTGCAGGCGGACCGCCATCGGTGCGGCATTGCCGAGCAACGCGGTGCGGAACTTGTCGAGCAGGTCATTATAGGTAAGCGCCTGCTCCTCGAGCTCGATGTTCGGATAGGCCTCGCGGAAGGCCACGAAGAAATCCTTGTAGTACTGCCGCAGGAGATCGGGATCGCCCTCGAACACGCCCTGGTACCAGAACGTCAAACGGCCCTTGTAGTCGGTGGGCGTCACCGAATTGCAGTGCTTTACGGTATCGAATTCCTCTGTTCCCGCGATCTCCCGAACATATTCGGGCGACCACTTGCTCAAGTCGACGGATTGCGCGAACGCCGACGGCACCGCCAGCGACAACGCCAATGCGGATGCTGTTGCAGCGCGCGCGAATGCCCTGCCTTTAATCAACCTTGGCATCGAATTCCTCCCGTTTTATCCCGGCCCGTTGGTGGGCGCTTGGTCCAATTTCTCCAGCGACTGCTCTGATAGTCCTAAAACAGACAAATCGTCACAGACTTGGGATTGAGTGTCAATCTGAAATGATTATACATTATTTGTCTGAAGTCATACATTTCATAAAGGCGCCCTCGGATGGCGATCAGCGAACCCAAGTTGGGAGAGGCAAGGGACTTCAAGGCCAAGCCGCCGGCGGGAATTGATCCTCTCGGAGCCACCGCCGAAGGCGCCTCGGTCTACCAACTCATTCGCGAAGACATCATCGAGGGACGGCTGAAGCCGAACGAGCGCCTTGTCGCTGCCGACCTTGCCCGTCGTCACGGCACATCGACGAACCCGGTTCGCGAGGCGCTGCAACTTCTGCGGGGCGAGGGCTTCGTGACGTTCGCGCAGAACCGCGGGGCGAGGGTCAGGCCGATCGACCAGGATTTCGTCCGCGACATCTACGAAATCGGCGTGCTCATCGAGCCGGCCCTGACGCGCTGGTTCGTCGGCATGGCGACCGTCGAGGACATCGCCGAACTCGAACGCATCCAGGCGCTGATCGAGGAGAACGACTTCGCCGACCCCTACAGGCACAGCGAACTGGATACGGCATTTCACACCGTCATGTACCAGAAGCACTACAACCGGCACGCCGCCGAATTGTGGTGGAAGCATCGCGAAGTGCTGCGCGCCGTCAGTCGCCGGTTCAATTTCACGCTGGCCCGCCGTGCCACCATCATGCGCGAACACCGCGAACTCATTCGCCTCGTCAAGGCCCAGGAACCCGACAAGGCAGCCGAGACCGTCGCCCGCCATGTCGAGGGATCAGGGCGTCATGTCCTTGAGCAGATGCGGGCACTCAATGCCGCCAAAGCCGTGTGACCACAACGGCCCAACTCACCTTTTCAACGGAGCTCCAGACCCATGAAAATTACCGGCGTGACCCCCTGGCTCATCAATTCCAGCAGCTCCTATTGGGGCGAGTTCCTGTTTGTCGAAGTCACCACCGACGAGGGAATTACCGGCTGGGGCGAGATCACCACGACGACCAAGCTTGCCAACCGCGCGCTGCGCGCCATGCTGCAGCAGATCGGCGCGATCATCATCGGCGAAAACCCGGCCGACATCGAACGCCTGTGGCACATGCTGTTTCGCAGCTTCACCTACATGGGAAGCCGCGGGGCCGCGGTCGAATGCGTCAGCGCCATCGACATCGCGCTGTGGGATATTCGCGGCAAGGCACTCGGCAAGCCGATCTACGAGCTTCTCGGTGGCGCCGTGCGCGACGAGATTGCGCTCTACACCCATCCCGACCAGCGCAAGTTCACCAGCAAGGAAGGCGTGATCGCCGAGATCCGCGATATCGTCGACTTCCGGCCACACCGCGCTCAAATTCGACCCCTTCCCGTTCCAGGGCACGCGCGAGCAGCGCGACGGCTATCTCGATGGCTCGATGACCCGCAAGGGCGAGCGGGAGGCCGCCGAACTGACCGCGCTGATCCGCGAGACGGCCGGTCCCGACATCGAAATCCTGATCGATGCCCACGGCCGCTTCGACGTTCCTACCGCGATCCGGCTTTGCCGCTCCCTCGAGGAGGCAGGCAAGATCGACTGGTTCGAGGAGCCCGTGCCCACCGGAGAGCCTCGCCGCCCTCAAGCAGGTTCGCGACAAGGTGAGCGCCGCGATCTCGTGGGGCGAGCGCGGCCACACGAAATGGGACTTCGTGCCGGTGCTTGAGAACAGGCTGGCCGACTACATCATGCCCGACGTGACGTGGACCGGCGGCATCACCGAGTTGAAGAAGATTTCGGCGATGTGCGAGGCCTATTACATCCCCGTTTCGCCGCACGACGCCGCCGGCCCGATCAATGTCGTGGCGGGCGCGCAGGTCATGATGACGGTTCCCAACTTCTACAAGCTGGAGACTTCGGAGTGGAACCTCCACAAATATGACGAGCTCATCGACAAGCCGCTCGACAACTCCAACGGCAGCCTCAAGCTCAACCCAGCTCCCGGGCTCGGCATCGAGATGAACCGCGCCTATCTGGAGGCAAACGAGGTCGCCTGACATCGCCGGCCTGCAACACATCCCCACAAAGAGCGAGCATGCACCATGAAGATCGTCGACCTGCGTTGCGCCGTCATTGGCCGCCATCCGATCGTCCGCATCGTGACGGACGAGAACATCCACGGCCTCGGCGAAGTGGAGTTCACCAAACCCTACCTCAAGCCCTGGGTATTGCATTTTCGCGAGGCGCTCATCGGCGAAGACCCGACGGATGTCGAACGTTGCATGCTGCTGATCCGCCAGCGTGGCGGCTTCAAGCCCTATGGCGCGGCGGTCAGCGCCATCGAACATGCACTGTGGGACATTGCCGGCAAGGCCGCGAACGTTCCGGTCTACAAGCTGCTGGGGCGGCAAGGTCCGCGACCAGGTGCGCTGCTACAACGGCAACCGGCGCCGGAAGCGGACGGGCGAGCGACCGGAAGACTATGCAGCCGACCTCAAGTGGATGATGGAGCAGCCGGAGGGCTTCTTCATGATCAAGCAGGGGATTTCTTTCCATTCGCCGATGAAGGACGTCATCCCCGGCTTTCACTACGGCACGGTGCAGAAGAAGGCCGGCTATCACGGCGCGATGGACCAGGGCCAGATCAGCGAGCGGGGCATGGCGCACATGCTCGACTGCGTTGCGGCGATGAAGGAAGTCGCGGGCGACAAGGTAGGCCTTGCGTTGGATTGCGGACCCGGCTGGTTTCTCAACGACGCCATCCGCTTTGCCCGGGCGGTCGAGCCGTACAACCTCATGTGGCTGGAGGACATGCTGACCGGCGACTATGTGCCATGGGTCAATCCACAGGCCTATCGCGAACTGACCGTCTCGACATCGACGCCGATTCACACCGGGGAACAGATCTACCTGCGGCACAATTTCAAGGAACTGATCGAGACGCAGGCCGTGCGCGTCATCGGCCCGGACCCTGCAGATATCGGCGGCATCGCCGAACTCAAATGGGTCGCCGAGCACGCATACATGCACTCGATCATGATGGCCCCGCACGGAACGGCAAACGGGCTCCTGGGACTGGGAGCTTTGATCAATGTGTGCGCCGCCCTCCCCGCCAATTTCATCGCGTTCGAATACCCCACCGCATCGGAGCCGTGGTGGAATGACATCGTGATCGGCCTGCCGAAGCAGATCGTCAAGGATTCGATGATCGACCTTCTGCCGGCGCCCGGCCTCGGCTTGGACATCGATCCTGAAGGCGCGCGCAAATATCTGCCGGAAGAGGACAGCGGATTCTTCGACCGCGTCTAGCGCGCCATTGCCTCAGGCATCGTCGGGCATGAAGGCGAGATCCGTTGCATCGGGCTTCATGCCGAATGCGGTCAGGATGGCGTGCGCCTGCCCGCGATGATGGGTCTGGTGGTTGAAGAAGTGCGCCACCGTGACCCATTTCGGCTTCGATATCTCGCGCCCCAGGACGCCCGAATGCCAAGTGAGAAAACCGGTCAACCCCTCGTTATCCAGCCTTGCCGTCCAGTCTGATATCCGGCGGTCCGCCTCGACGCGCCCGTTCTTGAGCGCTTCCCAGTCCAACCAGGTTTCGCCGTCCGCAGGTCCCACCGATGGCTTCTGCCAGCCGTCGAAGCGCGACATCCACATCGTGTCGCCCCAAAGGATGTGGGCGAGCGTTCCGTGCAGGGAGCGGAAGAACACACCTCGGTCCTGTCGCCTTTGCGCGTCTGTCAGACGGTCGGCCTCGCGGTAAAGCGAGCGGTTCTGCCAGGCATTGTACCGGGCCATCTCACGGGCAAATTCGGCATCGATCATTTGCGCCACTCCTATATCAGTCGCAACTCTAGGCCCGTCTGGCGGCTAGCCGCCTCAATGCCGCCAGCCCAAGCAATGGCCCGGGCACCAGCATGACAAATGCATGTTGGGGTCCAATGGCTTCGATCATCAATCCAAGCAGCGCGATCGAGACGATCGTGATTAAAAATCCGATGCAATTGGCGATCGTCAGCGCCGAACCAACCAGCCCCGCCGGGGCGAACCGGGCATTGAGTGCGGAGAATTGTGGCGAGTCGCCGGCAATGACCACGCCCCAAAACAAAAGAAAGACAAGAAACAGGGGCAAGGGCGCGAGGAACGCCAATGGAGAGACGAGGCAGCAAAGGCCGGACGCCGACAATTGCAGGAACGCGACGCGCGCGCTTCCTGTCCGGCGCGAAATATAGCCGCCGGCCATGCAGCCCAGGAAACCGGCGCCGATCGCCGCGAAACTCCAGACGGAAACCGCCGCGCTTGTCGGCACCGAGGCGGGCCGCCAGCAGCAGCCGGCACGAAGGCGTAGAACGCGTAGAGTTCCCACATATGGCCGAAATAGCCGAAGGCCGAGGATCTGAAATCGGCCGATCTGAAGATGGTCGCAAAGGCGCGCCGGGTCGAACTTCGTGCCCGATTTCAGATGCGGCCCGTCAGGCACGAGAACGAGCATCGCGAGGCCTCCGGCGACCGAAACCACCGAGACGGCCACGATCACGCCCTGCCAGGGCAGGTCACCGCCGAGGCCGCGAATGAGATGCGGCAGCGCGGTACCCAGCACCAGCGCCCCGACCAGCCAGCCAAGCGCAAGCCCAAGGTCGCGGTCATACCATCCGGACGCGATCTTCATGCCGACAGGATACATGCCGGCGAGGAAAAAGCCGGTCGCGAACCGTGCCGCGAGCAGGTCCACGAATTCGCCGCCATTGGCCAGCATCGACGCATTGGCAGCCGCACCGGCAAGCGTCGACAGGAAGAAGATCATGCGCGGCGAATAGCGGTCGGCAATTGCCAGCCAGGCAAAGACCAGCGTGCCCACGATGAAACCCAACTGGACAGCAATCGTGATGTCGCCAACGGCGGACGCAGGCAGCCCGGCGCTTCGCTGCAGGTCCGGCATCACGGCATTGCCGGCGAACCAAAGCGATGTCGCGGCGAATTGCGAGATGACGATCGTGGGAAGTATCCGGGCTGGAACAGCGGGCAAGGCGCGATCCTTGTCGTCTCGTTTCACGCATTGACAGCACACCGCCGGTTTGCCGACAAGGTGCAGTCCCGGGATTGCTTGCCAACGGGGCAGCGCTCGGCGATCATCGATGCGAACGGTGATCGGGAGGATCGCCGTCTGGGAGGAAAACATGGCAGACAGTGCAGAAACCAAGGCGGTGAAGTCTTGGCTCAAGAAGTTCGATGCAGCACTCGTCAAGGGCGACATAGAAGGCGTCCTGAAGCTTTTCGCGAAGGAGTGCTACTGGCGCGATTTCCTGACATTCACCTGGAATTTGACGACAGCCGAGAGCAAGGACGACATTGCGGCCATGCTCAAGGCAACGCTAAAGCGGACCAAGCCGGCCAATTGGCAGATGGAAGGCGAAGCAACCCGTGCCGGCGATATCACCGAAGCGTGGATCACCTTCGAAACGAAGACTGCGCGCGGCCGGGGCCATTTGCGCCTCAACGGCTCAAAATGCTGGACGCTGCTGACCACCATGGTCGAGTTGAAGGGGCATGAGGAAAAGAAGGGACCCAAGCGTGCGATGGGAGCGGAGCACGGCGTCGTTCCGGAGCGCAAGAACTGGCTGGAGCGGCGCAAGCAGGAGCGAGCGGAACTGGGATACGAGACCCAGCCCTATTGCGTCATCGTCGGCGGCGGCCAGGGCGGAATCGCGCTGGGCGCCCGGCTCCGGCGCATGGGCGTGCCGACGATCATCATCGAAAAGAACGAGCGCCCCGGGCGATAGCTGGCGAAAGCGATACAAGTCGCTCTGCCTGCACGATCCGGTCTGGTACGATCACCTGCCCTACCTGCCGTTCCCCGACGACTGGCCCGTCTTTTCCCCGAAGGACAAGATCGGCGACTGGCTCGAAATGTACACGAAGGTCATGGAGCTCAACTACTGGAATTCGACCGAGTGCACGTCCGCAAGCTATGACGAGAAGACCGGCGAATGGACGGTGGAGGTCGTGCGCGAGGGCAAGCCGGTAACGTTGCGGCCGAAGCAACTGGTGCTTGCGACCGGCATGTCGGGCATACCCAACATTCCATCCTTTCCCGGCGCGCAGTCCTTCGCCGGCGAGCAGATGCATTCGTCGCAATTTCCCTCGGGCGAGAAATATCGCAGCAAGAAGGTCGTGGTCATTGGCTCCAACAACTCGGCCCATGATATCTGCGCCGACCTTTGGGAGCACGGCGCCGACGTCACGATGGTGCAGCGCTCCTCAACGCACATCGCCAAGTCGGACACGTTGATGGAGCTGGCGCTTGGCGGCCTTTATTCCGAGGAAGCCCTCAAGAACGGAATCACCACGGACAAGGCCGACCTCCTCTTTGCGTCGGTGCCCTACAAGATTCTCCACACGTTCCAGATTCCGATATACGAGGAAATGGAACGCCGCGATGCCAAACTCTACAAGCGGCTGAAGAAGGCCGGCTTCATGCTCGACTTCGGCGATGACGGATCGGGCCTGTTCATGAAATACCTTCGCCGCGGGTCGGGATACTACATTGATGTCGGAGCCTCCGACCTCATCGCGGACGGCAAGATCAAGCTGAAGAGCAACGTGTCCGTCAACGAGATCAAGCCGCATTCGATCGTACTCTCGGACGGCACCGAACTGCCCGCCGACGTCATCGTCTACGCAACCGGATACGGCTCGATGAACGGCTGGGCTGCGAAACTCATCTCGAAGGAAGTTGCCGACAAGGTTGGCAAATGCTGGGGCCTTGGGTCCAACACGACCAAGGATCCAGGTCCATGGGAAGGCGAGTTGCGCAACATGTGGAAACCGACGCGGCAGGAGGCGCTGTGGTTCCACGGCGGCAATCTGCACCAGTCACGCCACTATTCGCAGTTCCTTGCGCTGCAGCTCAAGGCGAGAATGGAGGGGTTGCCGACACCGGTCTACGGCCTGGCTCAGGTCCATCACGCCGCCTGACAAAGCCGCGGATGGCAGCCCCCTTGCCATCCGCACCAAGTCCCACCAGCTCTTCGACCGGATTTGAAGACCCGGCCGCGCAGTGCTCGAATAACTGGTGCCGATCCTGGTCGTTTCCGCCGGCGGTCGCTGGCTCGAACGGTACATGCGCACCGGCCAGCGCTGTGGCGCCACGCTAAAAAAAACAGCGATGGCCATTGTCTCGCAGCGCAACGGATCTTGTCACGGCACTTTCCTGTTGGAAGAAACTGTGATTTTTTCAACGTCCCTTTGATTGCCGGGTTCAAGATGGCCTTTACGGTTCAAAATCCCACCGCAACGAACCTCTACAATGTCTTCATCGGGCTCGGAAACCGCTTTGGCGATCGCCCGGCGCTGACCGACAAGACGCGCTCGATCAGCTTTGCCGAGACAGCAGTCCTTGCGTCGCAAGTTGCCCGTGCCCTTGCCGCCGAGGGTATCGAACCGGGGCAGAACGTGGGGATTGCCTCACATGATGCGTTGACTGGCGTCGTTTCGATGATCGCGATCTGGGCCCTCGGTGCTAGCGCAGTTCATGTGGACTTCCGCACGCGGCCGGACGAAAAACAGAGGCTTGCGCAAGAGTTCGACATAGTCGCGATGCTGGAAGACCGGCCATCGCGGGATGCTTCGTACCATTCCATCGTCCTGGGCGATGGCTGGCAGGAAAAGATCAAAGCCCAGCCGGGCGATCATCTTCCCCCGCGCCTCGATCACGCGCCCGCGATCATCTCGCTGACATCAGGAACGACAGGAAGGCCAACGGGAATCGTCGTCGGTCACGAAAGCCTGCTGTGCCGTTACCTCATGCACATCCAGGAAGGTTTCCTTGGCCGCGGAAAGCGGTATCTGTGCGCGATCCCGCTTTCCTATTCCGCTTCGCGCAATCACACGCTGGTGCGCATGCTGGACGGCGGCACGATCCATTTTCAGCCGCCGCTCTTCAGCAGCGAGGAACTGGTCGAGGCGTTCCGGCGAAGCAATTCCAATTCTGCCTATATAGTGCCGACCATCCTGCGCGGCCTGATGGAGCGTGCCTCAGGCAAGTCGGTTCCGCTACTGCCGGACATGGAGATGCTGTTCCTTTCAGGCGCCTTCACCACGCCGGATGAAAAACTGTTGGCGCGAAAGCTGGTTACGCCCGAAATCTACGAACTCTATTCATCGACGATTGCCGGCAACATGGCATTCCTTCACCCCGCCGACATGGAGAAGCATGCCGAACTCGGTAGGCAGGGTGCTGCCGCATGCGCGGCTGGAGATCGTCGATGAGAACGACCGGCCGTTGAAACGCGGTGAGACCGGTATTGTCCGCGTCTGCTCGCCGGGCATGCCGGATACGATCTATCGCGACCAGTTCCGCGAATCCGGCGACCGCCTGCGCAATGGCTGGGCTTATCCGGGCGATATCGGATCGGTCGACAAGGACGGGTTCCTGCGCATTCTGGGACGGGCTTCCGAGGTCATCATCCGCGGTGGCGCAAATGTGCACCCGTCCGAGATCGAGGCGGTAGTGTCGAAGGTGGCTGGCGTGAGGGAGGCAGCCGCAGTTGGATATGCCAAATCTCGCGAGGGCGAGGAAATCGCTGTGTTCGTGACGACCGATGGCAATGTGAGCGAAGAGGACATTCTCGCCTTCTGCCGCGGCCAGTTGCCGCCGGACAAACGCCCTCGAAAGGTTGTCTTCGTCAACACGTTGCCCCGCAACAACAGCGGCAAGGTGGTGCGGCGCGAACTTGCCGAACGGCTTGCGATCGAAGGGGCTTGAACGCCCGCGGGCAGGAAGTTCAAAGCCCGTTGACAAGCGCTGCCGGCCATTTGACCTTCAGAACCAGATCGAACAGCGCGTGGCTGGCAAAGTAGATTGCCCCCGAGGTCGCGAGCGCAGGCACCAGCCTGACCCTGAATACTGCCAGCATGTAGGCGAGCGTCCAAACGGAAACGCCGGCGACCGGTCCGACTGCGTAGGCCAATGGAAATGCGGCGAGCGTCCAAATGCAATATGAGGCAAGCCGGCTACGGAAAAGCGACACCGGCATGTCGCCGGCATGAAGGGAAATGTCCGACGCATTGGTGTCGGCAATGCTTGAATTGCCGGTCGTTCGAAGTCCGATAAAGGCGATTGCAGCCGCCAATCCAATCCACGCCACGATCGAGGCAAATCTCGATGCTTCCTCGGGCCACGCACTGGCGGTGACGAGCGCGATGGCAAAGGCGAGGCCGAAAAGAGCCGCGAATGCGGACTGGCTGTCAAGGTTTGGCCGACGCCATTTCAGTCTGAATTTCATCGATGGTTCGGTGGCGCCCCGGTTGCTCATCCGGCGCAGTGTCGGGATCAGCAGGCCCCAGACGGTTAGCGCCAGGAACAGCATGACCAGCGGGCGCTGCAGGAAGGCATAGCCGTAGACATTGTAGGAAGTCGAAAAATAGCGCTCGATCAATATCCCCAGCACGAAACCGAGAATGATCGGCGGGCGCTGCCAGCCGGCAAGGCGCATCGCCAGACCCAGCAATCCCGCGCTGAAGAATACGGCAAGGTCGGCCCAGTGCTTGTCGCCCTGGAGCGCGCCGAGCAGCGTGATCGCGATGACGATGGGTGCCAGGAAGTGAACAGGGACCAGCGCGATCTTCGCCAGTTGTCGGGCAAACAGGAAGCAGATGCCCGCCCCCAGGATATTGGCGAGAACCAGGCTGAACACGAGGGTAAAAGTCACCGGCAGGTTCTTGTCCAGCATGTCCGGCCCGGGGATTATGCCGTGCATCGAGAATGCGCCCAGCATGATTGCCATTGCCGCCGAGCCCGGCACGCCGAAAGCGAGCGTGGGGATCAGCGCGCCGCCTTCCTTGGCGTTGTTGGAGGCCTCGCTGGCAATCACCCCGCGAATGTCGCCAGCGCCGAATTTCGATGAATCTTTCGCCGCGCGAACCGCCGAGCCATACGCCACCCAGTCGATGATGCTGCTGCCAATGCCTGGAAGTGCGCCAAGCAATGCGCCGAGGCCGGAACTGCGAAGTACCACGGTCCAGTTTTGCGCGACATCGCGCGCGCCCGGTAACCATCCCCTCTCGATCTGCCCAACCGATCCGGCGATGGTAGTGCGCTTGACCACGAATTCGGCGATCTCAGGCAGCGCGAACAAGCCTAGCGCAAAGGGCACGATCGGAATCCCCGACCACAGATAGAGCGTATCGAACGTCCAGCGCATGGTGCCGGACTGGTAGTCTTCGCCGACCAGCGAGAAGAGCAGGCCGAGGCACACGCCCATCAATCCGGAAAGGATGTTCCTGCCGCTCAACGCGACAACGAGCGACAAGCCGAAGATGCACAATGCCAATATTTCGGGCGAGCCGATGTTTAGCATCATGGGACGCATTACTGGTATTGAAAGCGCCAGCACACCTGCGCCGAATATCCCGCCGGCAAGCGAAGACAGGAATGCAGCGCTCAGTGCGCGCCCGGCGTCGCCCTGTCTGGCCAGCGGATAGCCGTCGAGCACGGTTGCTGCCGATCCGACCGTGCCGGGAACTCCGAACAGGATGGCGGGTATTGAATCGGAGGTAGCAACGACGGCATGGAGGCCGATCATGACCGAAAGAGCCATCATCGGTTCCATGTGAAAGGTGAAGGGTAACAGGAGCGTCAGCCCGACAAGCCCGCCAAGCCCCGGCACGATGCCGATCACCAATCCGGCCAGAACACCGAGAAGTAGCATTGCGATACGTGCCGGCTCGGACAGTCCGGCAAGCGCCGTCATGGCCGCTGCAAATGTGTCCACCGTTCACCTTTCCAGGGATCGCGGCGATAACCCGGAACCGTTTTGATGACGAATTCCTGGAAGGCAATTTATTGCCATTCGCCAAAAGTGGTGATCATGTTAACAATGTGTCACTTACACCAAGGCAGGAAAATCGCAAATGACAGGACTTTTCAAAAGACTTGGCGCATTGGCAGCGTTCTGGCTGATTGCGACCGGACTGGCTTGCGCGCAAGACAATTTCTATGCCGACAAGACCATTGAGCTTATCCTTCCGGCAAATTCCGGTTCGTATCACACCTATGCACTATTGCTGGCCGATCACCTGCCGAGGCACATTGCCGGAAACCCTCCGATTTCTCCCGTTTCGATGGGCGGCGCCGGCGGTATCCGGGCGTCCAATTTCGTGGCCAACGTCGCTGCCAAGGACGGCACGGTGCTTTACATGATGCACCAGAATGCTCCTTCGGTTGAACTGTTGACGCCCGACAAGGTGCAGTACAAGAGCGCCGATTTCCAGCCGATCGGCATTTGCTCGGCATTGAATTCCGTGTTCGCCGCGCGCATCGATTCCGGCCTCAACACCATCGCGGACGCGAAGCAGAAGGAAATCATTCTCGGCGCCACCGGCGTTGGTTCCTACACCTATTTCATCCCCGCCGCGCTCAACGACGTGGTCGGCACCAAGTTCAAGATCGTCAGCACGTATCCGGGCAACAGCGAAATGATGCTGGCATTCGAGCAGGGCGAAATTGCAGCGATGATGACCTCTTTCGCGTCGGTCAAGGATAACCATCCGGAGTGGGTCGCGGGCACCGGTACGGGCCGGTTGCTGATGCAGGTCGGCGGCAAGGTCGATCCCGCAATACCCGACGTTCCCTTGCTCATCGATCTTGCGCAGAACGACAAGGAGAAGAGCCTTTTCCGCTTCATGTCGTTGACCAATGCTTTCGCCAGGTCACTTGTAGCGCCGGCAGGGGTCCCGGTCGAACGCGTGGAGCTGCTTCGCAAGGCATTTACCGACATGATGGCCGATCCAGATTTTATCGCCGATGCGAAGAAGCGCGGCATCGAACTTTCCTGGGGGGATTCTGCCGACTTGAAAAACGGTATCGACTCCGTGCTTTCGACCCCGGCGGACGTAATCGCGATCGCGCGGGAATTCGTCAAGGATTGACCGGCCGGCGCCGACCGGTCAATCTGGCGCGCCGTCGAGAATCTTTCGGATGATCGACGCGGTTTTGGGTGACGAAACCGCTTCGGCATGCGACTCGCCGGATATGATCAAGCGCCTGCGCGGAATGGCCACGTTCATGGGGTTGGCGGGGTCTTCGAGCTTTTTCGCCGTGCTGTGGTTCACGAGCAGAACTGCCTCGCCGTCATAGGGTTGCGGAGCGTGGTTGCGGAAGGCCAGCTTCAGCATGGCGCTCGTCAGCGTAGCGGTGTCGCTGCTGTAGATGCCGGTGAGCCTGTCGCGATCGCTTTCCGCATAGTGTCCGGCCTCCACGCCCTTGCTGGAAACTGAAGATCTGGAGAGCAAGGGCTTGCGGCGGCTGTCATGTTGTCGCCTCGCCAGAGCGATCAACTGCTCGCGATACCGCGGATTGCTTTCGAACGCCCCGCGGTCATGTCCGTGGACGAAAGATCCGGTCCGCAAGAGATATTTGAGTTTCTCCCTGTTGATCGATGCCGTTTCGATAAGACTTGCCGCGATGGGTGACAAAATTGGTATGCCGGCACGCACCAGCGGATGCATGGTTGCGTCATGCCTTGCACGTGTCGCGAATGGACGGGCGGGGTCGACCAGAATGACCTTCTCGATCGCCCTTCCCGCCTTCTGAAAATTGCGGGCAATCTCCAGCACGATCCAGGCGCCCGCACAAAACGATACAATTGAGAAATTACCTGAAGGCCGGATCTCGACCATGCTGCGCATGTAGGCGGCAGCAAGGTCTTCCACGCTATCCAACGGCTTTTCCTTGCCGTCGAAACCGGGGGCCTGAAAAATGTAGACAGGCGTTGCTTGATCCAGTTCGGACAGGAATGGCTTGCGCAGGAAACGTTATGCCTGCAGCGCCATGGATGAAGAAAACCGGATCGCCCGACGCGCCTTCATTGTACGATACCACGTTCGACGGCAAATTTCGGATTCGTTGGGTCTGGCCGCCTACCAGTGACGCAACCTTGCGGGGTGTTCCATGCTCCAGCAGTTGGCTGGGCTGGAACTTGACGCCAAATGCGCGTTCCGTCTCGATCGCAAGATTTTCTGCAATCAGTGAATCGCCACCAAGATCGAAGAAGTCATCATCCATCCCCACCCGGTCGAGTTCCAGGACTCGCGGCCCAGATCCTGCGCGACGGCCTCTTCGTCACTGGTACGCGGCTCTGAAAAATGTACTGGAATACCGAGGGCTTCTCTTAACATGAACAAATATCAATCATTTTTCAGTTGCTGCTGTAAAGTCGTTTGATTGCGCAGTCTGTTTCCCGGGTGGCCGGGCAGCAACCTATTGGGGTGCCCCGGACCGAATTACGGGTTTCATTCTGCTCAAACGGAAATGCGTCGTCCATATAGGCGCGGCGACAGACGGCCAGCCGGACTACTTCTTGCGCAAGACGGTGACTGCAGGGCGCCGACCTTCACAGCGCGCCAACCGAAATGTGATGGGGGAAACGATGGAGATGCGTGAATCAAAAAGCCGCACAATCCTTGAGATCGCACGGCTTTTTTGAAGAATTTGGTGCGGTCGAGAAGACTCGAACTTCCACGGGTTGCCCCACAGCGACCTCAACGCTGCGCGTCTACCAATTCCGCCACGACCGCATGTCCGTTAGCGCAGGCAACTCGCCTGCGAACGGCTTGGGGCATGTAGCAAATGGGTGCAAGCCGTACAAGGGAAAAAGACCCCTTCAACGCAGGATCGTCCAGCTTGCGCAAATCGCCCGTCGGCGGGCCGAGGTTGCCAAGGCAGGCGGGCGGGTTTATCGCAGTCGGCATGGAAAGCATCGCCGCCTCCATCGCCGCCGCCACACGCCTTGAGGGCGCAGGAAATCGCGCGCAGCGGGTTTCCATGCTGCCGCATGCGCCGGGTTCGCCGGTCGTTTGGGAAGTTGGCGATGGCCTTGTCGAATACGAGGCAGCCATTGCCCGGATGGAGGCGCTGGCGCAGGCGATCCGCGAGGGCCGGGAGCACGAGCGGATCTGGCTCGTCGAGCACCCGCCCCTCTATACGGCCGGCACCAGCGCAAAGGATGCGGATCTGCTCGATCCGAGCCGGTTTCCGGTCCACCGCACCGGGCGCGGCGGCGAGTTCACCTATCACGGCCCGGGCCAGCGCGTCGCCTATGTGATGCTGGACCTCAAGCGCCGCAAGGAGGACGTGCGGGCCTTTGTCGGGGCGCTGGAGGACTGGATCATCGCAGCGCTTGGCGAGTTCAACATTCGCGCCGAGCGCCGGAACGACCGCGTCGGCGTTTGGGTGGCGCGTCCGGACAAGCCGCCGCTAGCGGACGGGTCGCCGTGCGAAGACAAGATCGCCGCCATCGGCATCCGCATCCGCCGCTGGGTGACGTTCCACGGCATTGCCATCAATGTGGAACCTGAACTGTCGCACTTTTCGGGGATCGTGCCATGCGGCGTGACCGGGCATGGCGTCACGAGCCTGGTCGATCTCGGGCTGCCGGTTTCGATGGCGGACCTCGACATCGCGCTCAGGCGCAGTTTCGTGCCCTTGTTCGGATCGCTTGCCGACGCGTGAGTCGCATCAACGGCTTACGGCGCTTTTCTCGAAAACCGATTCAAGCACAGGCAAAACCTGCGGGCTGGAGCCACGGATAAAGGCCAGCAATTCGCGCTCGTTCTCGTTGATCAGGCCGTCGGCGTTCAGCTTTTCGATCAGCCAGTCCGCCTCGGAATCGGTGACTTTTTCCGACTCGACAATCGATGCTTCCATCCGCGCGTTTCGCGCCGCCCAGGCCTTTTCGACCTGCTGGTGGGCACCATCGAACGCATCGGCAAGGAAGGCTTTGGAGAACAGTTCGCCGACGCCGAGAAACGCACCCTTCAGCGTGGCCGCAGCGTCGGTGTCGGTATTTTCAAGCCATTCCTCGCGGGCGATGGCTTCGGCGCGCGACGGCGCCCGGTCGGTTGCCGCCGCCATCAGATAGTTGCCGATCGCCTTGACGAAAAGTTCGCGCCAGGCCGGGTGGTTGTCCGCGCCCTCGGTCCGCTGGTTGAGGTCGAAGAGGAACTTCGGCCTCGGTGCGGGATATCGAAATTCCAGCCTCGCCGCCATAGGCATAGAGGATACGGCGCAGAAGCTCGACTTCCGCTTCGCCAATGACGCCCTTTGTCGAGCGTCCGGCCGGAAGCGAGCGGCCCCTCGCCGTCCAGCACCGCGCGGCAGACCATCTGCAGCGCGAATCCGACGAGCAATTCCGGCGAGGAATGCGAGCGGTCGAGGATTTTGACGACAAGTTCGAGTTCGTTGGCCGGTTCAACCCGGCTGTCGCGCGTGATGCTGTCGATCACCCACTGTGCGTTGGCGTGGCTGACATAGCCGCGCGGCTCCGCCTGCTCGACGACATAAACCGAAAGCGCCTCGACGAAATACTCGTCCCACTCCCGGCACTTCTGCGAGACACCAGTGTTCAGGGAAAACAGAGCGTCAGCTTCGACCTGCGATACGACGCCATCGCGAAAGACCTCGCCGCGGAAGTAGCGTACATCGTCGGGCTGTATCTTGCCCGGTTCCTGCAGCAAGCCGGCGAAATCGGTACGCGGATGCTCGGTGCGCAACATTTGCATTCGGCCTCAGCTCTCAAGGACACACAATCATGCCTGAAGAGTACCGGACAGAATTTAGGTTTCCGCAAAGGAAGATGGTGAAGGCGGGGTTAACATTTGCACTGTTCCGGGCCACCGGTGCCCGTAGGTAATGTCCTGATTCAACGTGTTGACAAACCGATTCAAGTGATTCCGGTTGATCCGGCAAGCGCTTGAAATGTATTGGCAATCACAGTGCCGCCAACAGCGCGCCGGCGGCATCCATCTCCTGCTTGCGTGCGGTGCGGCGCTGCTCAGCCTCCGCGTCCATGCCCCAATGCGCCACGTTCCAGTCCTCGTCGACGCTGGCGGCCTGCCATGCCTCGTCCAAGGTGAGGAAACCCTCGGCGATCGCCAGCGCCAGCATTGCCGATCCGGTGAGCGTTGCGAACATGTGGATGCAGCCGAGCCTGAAGGGGTCAGCGTGACGGTTCGCGATCGCGTTGAACACCGCCATTGCCTCGCGCGGCTGGGCGACATGGATTACGCCTTCCGCGAGAATGAAATTGGCGCCATGGGCGTCGCGGTACCAGTCGATGACCTTGTCCCAATGCGCCGCCTGGCGCTCCACCAGTTCGCGTGGCGTGCTGGCGCGATAGCAAAGAAGGTCGGAGCCGGCGAAGCGAACAATGTCCTCGATGATCGGTTGCGGGTCGGGCGCGATGCCGTCGATCACCGTGTTGGCAAGTTTCGTGGCCGGCATCAGCGCCGGATTGATTTCCCCGGCCTGTGCGGCGAACTCATCGGCAATGACCTTCGCAGCGGCTTGCGTCGGCAGTTCAAGCAGATTTCGCGCCGGGGTACGGACCTGCTTTCCGTCGAGAAGTACGGTAAATCCGCGTTCCGACGGCCCGACGGCAACGTCCTTGTAGAAGCGCTTCGGCAGCGGCGTGCGCATCGCCTTCTGTACCTGGCGGTACGGATCGTTGCCCTCACCCAGTTCTTCGAGAATGTCGCGCATTTTTCAACTCCGTCACTCGTCCGCGGTGCGCTCGTCGAGGCCCAGCAGGTTGAACGTCTGCTCCATATGGGGCGGCAGCGGCGCCGTGACATCCAGCAGGCCCCCATCGGGATGGGGAATGACGATGCGGCGGGCGTGAAGGTGCAGTCGCTTCTGGATGCCTCCGGGGAACTCCCAGTTCTCGATGTTGAAGTATTTTGGATCGCCGATGATCGGGTGCCCGATATGCGCGGTGTGGACGCGAAGCTGGTGCGTGCGGCCGGTTACCGGCTTCAGTTCGAGCCAGCTCAAGTTCTGTGCGGCGATGTCGACGATGCGGTAATGCGTTTCGGAATGGTCGGCATCGGGCTCGCCGTGCTTGGCGACTCGCATCTTGTCGCCGTCCTCGGTCTTTTCCTTGACCAGCCAGGTCGAAATGCGGCCCTGCGGCTTCGACGGCACGCCGCGGCAGATGGCCCAGTAGATTTTCTGCGTGTCGCGCGTGCGGAAGGACTTCGCCAGCGCCTCCGCCGCGCCCCGCGTACGGGCAACGACAAGTACGCCCGAGGTGTCGCGGTCAAGACGATGAACGAGGCGGGGCTTCTCGCCCTTTTCGTTGCGCAGCGCTTCCAGCATGGAATCAACGTGTCGCACAAGGCCCGAACCGCCCTGCACGGCAAGGCCGGCGGGCTTGTTGAAGACGAACACCTTCTTGTCCTCATGCAGCAGCATGGCGCGCAGTACCTCGGCATCGCCCTGCCCGCGCATGGTGCCAGCCGTTACCGGCTTGCCCGCGAGCGCGCTCTCGCCCTTGAGCGAGGTAACGGCAGGTGGGATGCGCACGCTCTGGCCCGGCGAAAGACGGGTGTCGGTCTTTACCCGGCCACCATCCACGCGGATCTGGCCGGAGCGCAGCAGCTTCTGCAATTGCCCGAAACCGAGGCCCGGATAATGCGACTTGAACCAACGGTCGAGGCGCATGCCGGTTTCGTCGGCGGCAACGGTGATGTTCTCGACGGCGTTCATGCTGCGGCCCGCATCATCCACAGCCCTGCAAACACCGCCGCGATGGACAGGACCACGCTGGAAAGCGCATAGCCCAGCGCCGGGCCAAACGCGCTGCGCTCCCAAAGCGCCGCGAAATCCAGCGAGAACGCAGAAAAGGTGGTGAAGCCGCCAAGCAATCCGGTTGCCAGGAACAGGCGCAGTTCAGGCGTGCCGCCTCTGCGGGCGAGCCATCCGACCAGAAGTCCCATGGCCAGGGAACCGGCTATGTTGACGAAAAGCGTGCTCCAGGGAAATCCCGTTCCCAGTAGCCGCAATGCGGCGAGGTTTGCGAGGTGGCGCAGTGCAGCGCCGATGCCGCCCCCAGCCGCAACGAGCAGAATATGGGTCATTGCGGTCTGATAGACGGTTTCCGTGCGCGAAGGAAGAGCGCCCGACCAAGCGTCAGGAAACAGCTTCCTTGCCGGCCTGCAGGAGGAAGGAGCGCACAAATCCATCGATGGCGTTCCAGTCGGTAAGTTCATGGTCGCGCGACGTATCGACCGGCGCGCCTTCGCTTTCGGCGATGCGCCGCAGCATCCAGCGCTTGAAGAAATCATATTCGACATATTTCAGCGCGCCTGCCGCATGGTGCAGGACCTTGGGCTTGAAACCTGTTTCGGCGCGCAGCCGTTCGGGATACGCCACAGCCTCGGCGCGCTCGTCTTCGTGTTCGCTTGCAATCGCGAGCGAGACCGTGACGAGCGCAGTCGGAATCCCCTCGAGTTCGGACTTCCAGTCCTGTACGAAGCGGATCATCGTCGCCGGATAGCGCCCGGCGTGGATCGGAGCGCAGAGAATTGCCGCATCTATTCCTGCCGGCAGGCCAAATCCGGGCTGCGCCAGATCGACAAGTATCGCCTGATGCCCTGCTGCTTCAACCTGTCCGGCAATGTGGGCGGCTATCGTCGTAGTCTGTCCTTCCACCGTCGCATAGGCAATCAGGATTATCATCTCGTTCTCCTCGCTTCAGCACACCTGGATCTCGCAAGCCTTGAAAGTGAAGGGTTCCACGTCGCCGATGCGCTGGGCGTCGAACATCCTTCCATCGACGCATTGAACGCGAGCCTCATAGGTCTTTTTGGAGCCGAGCTCGCCCTCGTGAACCCTGATCAAGTAGGCAACCTTGCATTGCTCCTTGCTCTCGATCTGCGAGGACAAGTCTTCCAGCCATGACGGATCGGCCGTTTGCGCAAAGGAAGGCGCGGCGAGCGCCAGCGAGAAAGCGAGGATGGTTGGCACGAGGCGCATTTCATTCTCCCATCAATGTTGATTTACATCATCAAGGATGTGACCGGTCCGCGCATTGATGCCGATCAAAGTGCCTAAAGCCCGGCTGAGCCTATTTCCCTCGCTGCTGGCGGAGTTTTTCCCAATAGTCGAGGCGCTTTCGAATCTCGCGCTCGAAGCCGCGCTCGGGAGGGTCGTAGAACTGCCGGCGTCCCATTTCGCCGGGGAAGTAATCCTGGCCCGAAAAGGCGTCTGGCTGGTCGTGGTCGTATTGATAGCCCGCGCCGTAGCCTTCCCCGGCCATCAGCTTCGTCGGCGCGTTGAGGATGTGTTTTGGCGGCAGCAGCGAGCCGTGCTCCTTCGCCGCTGCCATCGCCGCCTTGAATGCCGTGTAGACTGCGTTCGACTTGGGAGCGGTCGCCAGATAGATGGCAGCCTGCGCCAGCGCCAGTTCGCCCTCCGGCGGCCCAAGGAAATCCCACGCTTCGCGGGCCGAGTTGACGACAGCAAGCGCCTGCGGATCGGCATTGCCAATGTCCTCGCTGGCCATGCGCATCAGCCGGCGTGCAATGAAGCGCCGGTCCTCGCCGGCGTCCAGCATGCGGCAAAGATAGTAAAGCGCTGCATCCGGATCCGACCCGCGAACGGATTTGTGCAAGGCGCTGATGAGATTGTAGTGGCCGTCCTGTCCCTTGTCGTAGATCGGCGCCCTGCGTTGCAGGATCGACTGCAATTGCTCCGCGCCGAACATTTCTCCTTCGCCGGCCGTGCGCCAGATTTCCTCGGCGAGCGACAACACCGCACGCCCGTCGCCATCGGCCATGCGGATGAGCGAGGCACGCGCCTGCGCGTCCAGCGGCAGCGCCTTGCCGGTTTGCGCTTCCGCGCGTTCCAGCAGGCTTGCCAACGCATCGGACGCCAGCGGCTTGAATGTCAGCACATTGGCGCGAGACAGCAGCGCCGCGTTGAGCTCGAAGGACGGGTTTTCGGTTGTTGCGCCGACGAGGACGATGGTGCCGTCCTCCATGACGGGCAGGAAGCTGTCCTGCTGAGCTCGATTGAAACGGTGGATCTCGTCGACGAACAGCAATGTTTGCCGGCCACCCTGCCGGCGGATGCGCGCGCCCTCGAACACCTTCTTGAGGTCGGCAACGCCTGAAAAGATCGCAGAAATCTGCTCGAAGGCGAGATTGGTTTCGTCGGCCAACAGTCGCGCGACCGTCGTCTTGCCGGTTCCCGGCGGACCCCAGAAAACAAGGCTGCCGAGGCTGCCCGAGCGGATCATGCGCGTTAGCGCACCGCCCTCCCCGGTCAGGTGCTCCTGTCCGACCACCTCGGCAAGGCGCTGCGGCCGCAGGCGGTCCGCCAGCGGCCTGTACCCCTTGCCGGCGGCGCTACCGGGCTGGCCGAACAGATCATCCATGATCTTTCGCTTACCTGACGAACTGGCGGAACATGCCCCCGTTGCGTTCAAGAACCATCATCCGCCCGCCGCGTTCCACGACGAACTGCCAGATGCGCGAACGCTTGGTAGTGATTTCCAGCAATCCCTTGGTGCTTGCGATCTTCTCGCCGTTGGCCTCACGGATGATGTCGCCGCGGCGCAGTCCCATCAGGCCTGCCGGCGAATTGCGGGCGACGCTGAGGACCACCACGCCCTCGGCATCGTCAAGGCCGATTTCAAGCGCCACCGCCGGCGAAAGATTGGCGACGCGCGCGCCCCACAGCACCGATTCTTGCGGCAGCTCCATTTCCTCGCGCGGAACGGTCTCCGGCGGCGTGATCAGCTTCACCTCGATGGTCGTTTCCTTGCCGCGCGAAAGGAGCGCCAGCGCCGCGACCTTGCCGACCCCTACGGTGTCAAGCCGATAGCCGAGCGCATCAGGATGATCGATAGCCGCCCCGTTCACGGAAAGCACGATGTCGCCGGGGACGAGACCCGCCAACTGCGCCGGGCTGCCCTTGGTGACGGCTGTCACCAGCGCGCCGCGAGGCCTTTCAAGGCCAAGGCTTTCGGCTATGTCGGACGTAACCGGCTGGAACGAAGCACCGAGCCAGGGCCGTGCAACCGAGCCTCCGGTTTCCGCAGAGCGCAACACGATTTGCGTCATGTTGGACGGAATCGCGTAACCGATGCCGATCGATCCGCCGGAGCGCGAATAGATCATAGTGTTGATGCCGATCAGCCGGCCCTGCATGTCCACCAGCGCGCCGCCCGAGTTGCCCGGATTGATCGAGGCGTCGGTCTGGATGAAGAAGCCGTAGTCATTGACGCCGGCGAGCGTGCGCGAGACCGCCGAGACGATGCCCATGGTCACGGTCTGGCCGACGCCGAACGGATTGCCGATGGCCAGCACCAGATCACCGACTTCCACCGCATCGCTGTCGCCGATTTCGATGGGCTGGAATTTCGCATCCTTGTCCTTGACCTTGAGCACCGCCAGGTCCGACTTCTCGTCGGACAGCACGATCTCGCAGTCGAACTCGCGTCCGTCGGCAAGCGCGATCTTCACGACGTCCATGTTGGCGACAACGTGGTTGTTGGTGAGTATCACACCGTTTTCGGACACCACTACGCCTGAACCAAGCGAAGTCTGACCGCGCCGGCGCTGCGGCTGCTGACCAAAAAAGCGCTCGAAGAACGGATCTCCGGCCATGGGCGAGCGCGACTGGCGCTGCGTCCGCGAGCCGTAGACGTTCACCACCGAGTTGACGGTCTGCTTCACGACTGGCGCGAAGGAGAGCTGGATTTCCGCAGCCGATTGCGGAACGCGCACTTCCTGCTTGGCGCCGCCTTCTTGCGGCATCTGTATAGGCGCCTTCGGCTTGCCTTCACCCAGAAGCCGGTCAAGCGCATCCTTGAAGATCGTGCTCGTGCCCTCGGTACCCCCGGTTTGGGCGAGGGACACCGAAGGGGCGGCAACAAACAGGGTCAGGGCGAGGCAAATGGCGAGTGCCGGTCTGGCAATGATTGACAAGGGTGTTCTCCGGATCGGTTCGCGATGATGCTCCGCAGATCGAAGCGGGCGGAAGCTGCATGGCTGATACAACAAAGCGGGAAAAACGGCAAAATCCGATTTGGCTTGTTCGCTTACCCGCCGCCTCAACAAAAAACCGGGGCTTGCGGCCCCGGTCCTGAAAGTCGTGCATCAGCGGTATGAGGCTCTCAGGCCTCTGCCGCCTCGGCTTCCTGTGCCGCAATGCGGGCGCGGTCGCCGGCGCCCTTGGCTTCCACGTCGCGGTCGACGAATTCGATCACGGCGAGCGGCGCGTTATCGCCAAAGCGGAAGCCGGCCTTGAGAACCCGGCAGTAACCGCCATTGCGGTCCTTGTAGCGGGGTCCCAGAACCTCGAACAGCTTCTTGACCTGCTCGACATCCTTGATCTGCGAGATCGCCTGGCGGCGGGCATGAAGATCGCCGCGCTTGCCGAGCGTGATCAGCTTCTCGGCGATCGGACGAAGGTCCTTTGCCTTGGGAAGCGTGGTCACGATCTGCTCGTGCTCGATCAGAGATGCCGCCATGTTGGCGAACATGGCCTTGCGATGGCTGGCCGTACGATTGAGCTTGCGGCCCTGTTTCTGGTGGCGCATGGCGCTCTCCTTTTACGTTGCGGCGGCGATGCGCCGCTCAAATCGGGTTCGTCACGGCATGAGGCCGGTTGCCCGGCCTCGCGCCTCAATACTGGTCTTCGTAGCGCTTGGCGAGGTCTTCGATGTTCTCCGGCGGCCATGCGGGCACTTCCATGCCCAGATGCAGGCCCATGCCGGCGAGCACTTCCTTGATCTCGTTCAGCGACTTGCGGCCGAAGTTCGGCGTGCGCAGCATTTCGGCTTCCGTCTTCTGGATGAGGTCGCCGATATAGACGATGTTGTCGTTCTTCAGGCAGTTTGCCGAACGGACCGACAGTTCGAGTTCGTCGACCTTCTTGAGCAGCGCCGGGTTGAAGGCGAGTTCGGCGACTTCTTCGCGGATCTCTTCCTTCTGCGGCTCGTCGAAGTTGACGAAGATCGAAAGCTGGTCCTGGATGATGCGCGCCGCGTAGGCGACGGCATCTTCCGGGCTGACCGAACCGTCGGTCTCCAGCGTCAATGTCAGCTTGTCATAGTCGAGGACCTGGCCCTCGCGGGTATTGTCGATCTTGTAGGAGACCTTGCGAACCGGCGAATAGAGGCTGTCGACCGGAATGAGGCCGATCGGCGCGTCTTCCGAGCGGTTGCGGTCGGCCGCAACATAGCCCTTGCCGGTATTGACGGTCAGTTCCATGCGGATTTCCGCGCCCTCGTCCAGGGTGCAGATGACGTGGTGCGGATTGAGAATCTGCACGTCACCCACGGTCTGGATGTCGCTGGCGGTTACAGTGCCAGGGCCTTCCTTGCGGATGACCATGCGCTTGGGCCCGTCGCCCTCCATCTTGATGGAGATTTCCTTGATGTTGAGGACGATGTCGGTCACGTCCTCGCGAACGCCAGCAATGGACGAGAATTCATGCAACACGCCGTCGATCTGCACGGCGGTCACTGCAGCGCCCTGCAAGGACGACAGCAGCACGCGGCGCAGCGCGTTGCCGAGCGTCAGCCCGTAACCGCGCTCGAGCGGTTCGGCCACTATCACAGCCTTGGTCGCGGAAGACGACAGCACTTCCAGCTTGTTCGGCTTGATGAGCTCGGACCAGTTCTTGGTTATCATAGGGTATTTCCCTTCAGGTTTACCTGCCACCATCCCTTCGTGGCGAGATCCCAAAGTCCCCCTGCAATGCGGATTTGTTGCAGGGTGGTCTTTCGTCAGACGCGGCGCTTCTTGCGCGGACGGCAACCATTGTGGGGAATCGTCGTGACATCGCGGATCGATGTGATCTGGAAGCCGGCAGCCTGCAGCGCGCGCAGCGCCGATTCACGGCCGGAGCCCGGTCCACGCACTTCCACCTCGAGCGAGCGCATGCCGTGCTCCTGCGCCTTGCGGGCGCAATCCTCGGCGGCAACCTGCGCGGCATAAGGCGTCGACTTGCGCGAACCCTTGAAGCCCTGCGCACCGGCGGACGACCAGGAAATCGTGTTGCCCTGTGCGTCGGTGATGGTGATCATGGTGTTGTTGAATGTGGAGTTCACATGGGCCACGCCCGATGTGATGTTCTTTCGTTCGCGCTTTTTAACGCGTGCGGCTTCCTTGGCCATTTCAGTCCTTTCGTTCGATCTTGAGCGCCGCCGTAGTTCCGGCGGCTACACCGATATTCGGGGTTCGTGGCGCATTGTTCGCAGCCGGCAATGCCAAGTCACGAACAACGAGCAACGATCTGCGAATTACTTCTTCTTGCCTGCAATCGGCTTGGCCGGACCCTTGCGGGTGCGGGCGTTGGTGTGGGTGCGCTGGCCGCGAACCGGCAGGCCACGACGGTGACGCAGGCCGCGATAGCAGCCAAGATCCATCAACCGCTTGATGTTCATCGAGGTTTCGCGGCGAAGATCGCCTTCCACCATGTAGTCGCGGTCGATGACTTCACGGATCTGCAGAACTTCTGCGTCGGACAGGTCGTTGACGCGGCGCTCGGCCGTGATGTTGACCTTCTCGACGATTTCCTTGGCGACCTTCGGTCCGATGCCATGGATGTATTGAAGCGCAATGATGACGCGCTTGTTGGTCGGTATGTTGACGCCGGCTATACGAGCCATTCGCGTTCTCCATGTGGTCCGGACCATGTCCGGAATGGCGCCGGTTGACCCGGCCATTGTTCCGCGTCCGGTGGAGGCCGGCCCTTGCGGAGGTGAATGCGGACCCGCGGGCCCGCTCGCAAAAAATCAAATGACCGGTTCCGGTATCCCTTTGGGTTACCAGCTCCGATCACGCTTCTTTTCGCGAAGTGCGCTTCTGTTATTCGCTTGCCAACCTCAAGTCAAGCAGCAAATCCACGGCAGCGCTAGTATTCGAGCCGCCGAGGCAACATCTCAGTCGGAAAGGTCCAGCACGGCGCGAATCGACTTCTGGATATCATCGATTTCGCCCATGCCGTCCACGCGACGCAAAAGGTTGTGGGCGTAGTAATAACCCACCAGCGGCGCTGTTTCCTTGTAGTAGGCTTGAAGCCGCGTGCGCATGGTCTGCGCGTTGTCATCCGGGCGGCGCTTGAATTCATGGCTGCCGCAACGGTCGCAGGTATCGGCTACTTGCGGCTGCTTGAAAGTGTCGTGGTATCCCTCGCCGCATTTGGCGCACGTATAGCGTCCGGAAACGCGCTCGACGAGAAGTTCGTCCTCGACCTCGAGTTCAACCACGCGGTCGAGGCTCATGCCCTTCTCGATCAGCATGTCGCTGAGCGCATCGGCCTGTTCCAGCGTGCGCGGATAGCCGTCGAGAATGAATCCGTTGCTGCAATCCGTCGCGGTCGAGCCGTTCGGAAACGATGGCGTTGACGATGTCGTCGGAAACCAGCTTGCCGGACGCCATGACCGCCTTTGCCTTGAGACCGACCTGGGTTTCGGCCGCGACCGCCTCCCTGCAGCATGTCGCCGGTCGAAAGCTGCGGTATGGAATAGTGATCCACCAGCAGTTTGGCTTGAGTCCCCTTTCCCGCCCCCGGCGGGCCCAGCAAGATCAGCCTCATTTACCCCTCTTCCCCCCGCGCAGCCGCGCCTTTTTGACCAGCCCTTCATACTGGTGGGCAAGCAGGTGGCCCTGAACCTGCGCAACGGTGTCCATGGTGACGGACACGACGATGAGCAGCGATGTTCCTCCCAGATAGAACGGAACGCCGGCTGCGGAAATTAGAAATTCGGGTAAGAGACAGACAATCACGAGGTAGATGGCGCCGATGACCGTGATGCGGGTCAGCACGTAGTCGATATACTCTGCCGTGCGCTCGCCAGGGCGAATGCCGGGAATGAAGCCGCCATGGCGCTTCAGATTGTCGGCGGTATCCTTCGGATTGAAGACGATGGCCGTGTAGAAGAAGGCGAAGAACATGATCATCGCCGCGAACAGCGCCATGTAGAGCGGCTGCCCGTGCCCGAGCGCAGTCGTGATCGAGGCGAGCCATGCAGGCATGTTTGCCTGGTTGGCGAATCCCGAAACCGTGGCCGGCAGCAACAGCAGCGAAGAGGCGAAGATCGGCGGAATGACGCCGGCGGTGTTGAGCTTCAGCGGCAGGTGCGAGGAATCGCCCTGGAACATGCGGTTGCCGACCTGACGCTTGGGATACTGGATCAGCAGGCGGCGCTGCGCGCGCTCCATGAACACGATGAACGCGATCACTGCGCAGGCAAGCACAAGGATCGAAAGGATCAGCGGCGTCGAAAGCGCGCCTGTGCGGCCGAGTTCCAGCGTTCCGGCAAGGGCGCCGGGCAACGAAGCCACGATGCCGGCGAAAATGATCAGCGAAATGCCGTTGCCGATGCCGCGCGCCGTGATCTGCTCGCCCAGCCACATCAGGAACATCGTGCCGCCAAGCAGGGAGATGACCGTGGTTATACGGAAGAACAGCCCGGGATCGGTGACGATGTTCGTTCCGGACTTCAAGGCCGACCGCGATGCCGTATGCCTGAAGCGTGCCGAGCAGCACCGTGCCGTAGCGCGTGTACTGGTTGATGACCTTGCGGCCCTGCTCGCCTTCCTTCTTCAACTGCTCGAGCGTGGGAACGATCGAGGTCATCAGCTGGATGATGATGGAGGCGGAGATGTAGGGCATGATGCCCAGCGAAAAGATCGCCAGCCGCTCAACCGCGCCGCCCGAAAACATGTTGAACAGGCCGAGCACGCCGCGGCTTTGGGTTTCGAACGCCTGCGCATAGGCTTCGGGATTGATGCCGGGAAGCGGGATATAGGTTCCGAGCCGGTAGATGATCAACGCGCCGAGCGTGAACCAGATCCGTTTCTTCAGTTCCTCGGCCTTGGAGAAGGCCGCGAAGTTCAGGTTGGATACGAGCTGTTCTGCGGCGGATGCCATCGGGTTCTCCAGGTCGGGTCAGGATCGGCGACCGTCATAGCCGCGCCACCTTTGGCAATGGAACCGCGAAAATATGCACGGCTCACGCCGATTGCCATGCTTTTGTTCAGATAACCGGGACTTTCCCGGCATTATGAAATCCGGCGGCCTTAACCGCCGGATAAGCAGGTCTTGAACAGCCGGAATTACTCGGCCGCTTCTTCCTTGGCGGCGGGCGCCAGGATCGTCAGCTTGCCGCCGGCCTTCTCGATCTTCTCGACCGCGGCCTTGGAAGCGTGTGCTACCTCGAAGGTCAGCTTTGCCTTGAGATCGCCGTCCGAAAGCAGGCGTACGCCGTCCTTGGCGCGGCGCAACACACGTGCCGCGACAAGCGCGTCGACGGTCACTGGCGCCTTTGGCATCGAGCTTGCCGGCGTCGATGGCGACCTGGATGCGGCCAAGCGACACCGTGTTGTAGCTGGCAGCGAACATGGCGTTGGAGAAGCCGCGCTTCGGCAGGCGCCGGTAAAGCGGCATCTGGCCGCCTTCAAAGCCGTTCACGGCGACGCCGGAGCGCGCCTTCTGGCCCTTGACGCCGCGGCCGGCGGTCTTGCCCTTGCCGGAGCCGATGCCGCGCCCGACGCGCTTGCGCGACTTCGAGGAGCCTTCATTGTCGCGGATTTCATTCAGTTTCATGACTTCACTCTCCCCGAACAGGGTTTGTCCGGACGTTTCCCGGCTCAGGCTTCCTCGACGACGCGCACCAGATGCGCGACCTTGGCGATCATGCCACGGACGGCAGGCGTGTCTTCGAGCGTGCTCTTGCGATGCATCTTGTTGAGGCCGAGGCCGATCAGCGTTGCCTGCTGGTCGCCGGGGCGGCGCAGCGGGCTGCCGATCTGCTCGACAGTTACGGTCTTTTTCTTGGCGGCCATGTCGGTTCTACCTCGATTACTCGTCGGCGCCGATCAGGTCCTTGCGGCGGGCCTGAAGCGTCGAATATTTGATGCCGCGCTGTGCTGCGACATCCTTGGGATGGATCTGGCGCTTGAGCGCATCGAATGTCGCGCGCACCATGTTGTACTTGTTCGAGGTGCCGAGCGACTTGGCGACGACGTCCTGGACGCCGAGCGTCTCGAACACGGCGCGCATCGGGCCGCCGGCGATGATGCCGGTGCCGGGCGCGGCAGCGCGAAGGATCACCTTGCCGGCGCCATGATGGCCCTCGACGTCATGGTGCAGCGTGCGGCCGCCGCGCAGCGGGACGAAGATCAGGTCGCGCTTGGCCGACTTCGGTCGCCTTGCGGATCGCCTCAGGCACTTCGCGCGCCTTGCCGTGGCCGAAGCCGACGCGGCCCTTCTGGTCGCCGACGACGACGAGCGCGGCGAAACCGAAGCGGCGCCCGCCCTTCACGACCTTGGCGACGCGGTTGATGTGGACGAGCTTGTCGACGAATTCGCTGTCGCGCTCTTCCCTGTCACGATCGCGTCCACGGCCTTCACCGCCCCCGCGACCCCTGTTTTCCTGTGCCATTGTCCTGAGCCTTTGTTCTTTTCCGGTAGCACGTCATTTGCCCGACAAGCGCCGGGCGGCGATCAGAATTCCAGTCCGCCTTCGCGGGCTGCTTCGGCCAGCGCCTTGACGCGGCCATGATAGATGTAGGCGCCGCGGTCGAAGACGACCTTGGAGACGCCGGCCTGCTTGGCGCGTTCGGCAACGAGCTTGCCGACCGCCGTCGCAGCGGCCGTGTCGCCACCCGACTTGATCTGCTCGCGCAGATCCTTGTCGAGCGTCGAAGCCGAGGCGAGCGTGTGCCCGGCGACATCGTCGATGACCTGCGCGTAGATGTTCTTGGCGGAACGGAACACGCTGAGGCGCGGACGGCCGTTGGAGACCGCCTTGACCTGGCGGCGAACCCGTGCGCCGCGGCGGGTCGCTGATTGGAGCTTGGTTGCCATGACGGGCGGTCCTTACTTCTTCTTGCCTTCCTTGCGGAAGATGGTTTCGTCGGCGTATTTGACGCCCTTGCCCTTGTAGGGCTCGGGGCCGCGATACTTGCGGATTTCTGCGGCCACCTGGCCGACCTTCTGCTTGTCGATGCCCGACACGATGATTTCCGTCGGCTTGGGCACGGCAACCGTGATGCCTTCGGGAACCTCGTAGACAACGTCGTGGCTGAAGCCGAGCGCAAGCTGCAGGTTCTTGCCCTGCATCGCGGCGCGGTAGCCGACGCCGTTGATTTCGAGACGCTTCTCGAAGCCGCCCTTCACGCCGGAAAGGATGTTGACGACCATCGTACGCGACATGCCCCATTTGGAGCGCGCCTGCTTTGTCTGGTTGCGCGGATCGACCTTGATCGCGCCGTCTTCCATCTTCACCAGCACGTCGTCGTTGACAACGAACTTCAATTCGCCCTTCGGCCCCTTGGCGGTGACCGTCTGGCCGTCGACCGAGGCTGTGACGCCCTGGGGCACTTCGACCGGTTTCTTACCTATGCGAGACATATCTCACCTGTCCGTTCTTTGCCTGCGCGCCATCAGAAGATGCGGCAGAGGATTTCGCCGCCGACATTCTGTTCGCGGGCGGTGTGGTCGGCCATCACGCCCTTCGGCGTCGAGATGATCGACACGCCGAGGCCGTTGGCAACGCGCGGGATCGACTTGACCGAGGCGTAGACCCGGCGACCAGGCTTGGAAACGCGGACGATCTCGCGGATCACCGGCGTGCCCTCGTAATACTTCAGCTCGATTTCGAACTCGGCCTTGCCGTTGTCGTAGTCCACCCGCGAATAACCGCGGATATAGCCTTCGGACTCAAGCACGTCGAGAACGCGCGCGCGCAGGCTCGAAGCGGGCGTCGACACCTTGGACTTGCCGCGCGTCAGGCCGTTGCGGATGCGGGTGAGCATGTCGCCGATCGGATCGGAAATTGCCATTGTTGCTTCCCCTTACCAGCTGGACTTGACGATGCCGGGAATCTGGCCCAGCGAGCCAAGTTCACGAAGCGCGATACGCGACATTTTCAGCTTGCGGTAATAGGCCCGCGGACGGCCCGTCACTTCGCAGCGATTGCGGATGCGGGTGCGCGCCGAATTCCTCGGCAGCTGGGCAAGGCGAAGCTGGGCGCGGAAGCGCTCCTCGATCGGCTTGTCCTTGTCCATGATGATTGCCTTGAGCACCTTGCGGCGGTTGGCGAACTTGCCAACCATCTTTATGCGGCGCTTGTTCTTCTCGGTTGCACTCGTCTTGGCCATCAGGCTCTTCCTTCTCTTTCGCCTGCCGTTACTTGCGGAACGGGAAGTCGAAGTGCCGCAGCAATGCGCGGGCTTCGTCATCCGTCCTTGCGGTCGTGCAGACGATCACGTCCATGCCCCAGATCTGGTCTACCTTGTCGTAGTTGATCTCGGGAAACACGATATGTTCCTTGATGCCCATGGCAAAGTTGCCGCGGCCATCGAAGCTCTTGGGATTGAGACCGCGGAAGTCGCGAACGCGCGGCAGCGCGATCGTGACCAGGCGGTCCATGAATTCGTACATGCGCGCCTTGCGCAGCGTCACCTTGGCGCCGAGCGGCATGTTCTCGCGCACCTTGAAGGTGGCGATCGACTTGCGCGAACGGGTCACAAGCGGCCTTCTGGCCGGCGATCTGGCGTAAGATCGTCGGCGGCAACCTGCGCCTTCTTGGAATCGGCGGTGGACTTCGCCAACGCCCATGTTCAGCACGATCTTTTCGACGCGCGGAACTTCCATCGGGTTCTTGTAGCCGAACTCTTCCTGCATCTTCGCGCGGATCTCGTCCTCGTAAAGCTTGCGCAGGCGCGGCATGTATGTAGCCTCAGCCATCGATCATGTCTCCAGAACGTTTAGCGAAGCGGACCTTCTTGCCGTCTTCGAGAATCTTGAAGCCCACGCGGGTCGGCTTGCCGTCCTTGGGATCGGCGATCGCCAGGTTGGAAACCGCGATGGGCGCTTCCTTGGAAATGATGCCGGCTTCCTGGTTCGGCGTCTGCTTCTGGTGACGCTTGACCATGTTGACGCCGCGTACGACCGCGCGCCCTTCCTTCGGCTTCATCTCTATGACCTCACCGGTGCGGCCCTTGTCCTTGCCGGCGAGGATGACGACCTTGTCGCCCTTGCGAATCTTCTGCATCGCTCTTGTTCCTTTCCGCGGCGCTCAGAGCACTTCCGGCGCGAGCGAAATGATCTTCATGTGGTTCTTGGCGCGCAATTCACGCGGCACCGGTCCGAAAATACGCGTTCCGATCGGCTCTTTCTTGTTGTCGATCAGCACCGCCGCATTGTTGTCGAAGCGGATGACGCTGCCGTCCGCGCGGCGGATGTCCTTGGCCGTGCGCACGACGACCGCCTTCATGACGTCGCCCTTCTTGACGCGCCCGCGCGGGATCGCTTCCTTGATCGAGACGACGATGACGTCGCCAACCGAGGCGTATTTGCGCTTCGAGCCGCCCAGGACCTTGATGCACATGACACGGCGCGCGCCGGAATTGTCGGCAACGTCGAGATTGGTCTGCATCTGAATCATGGCATTTCACCTTCTTTTATTCGTTGTCCGGCAAAGCCGGCCCGGCTGTTCGTTCAAGGTCGGGACGGCCCCGGATCAGGCCTGGTTCTCGACGACGATCCAGCGCTTGTCGCGCGAGATCGGCCGGCATTCCTCGATCGAAACGATGTCGCCGACCTTGTGCTTGTTCGCTTCGTCATGCGCCTTGTAGTTCTTCGAGCGGCGGACGGTCTTCTTGAACAGCGGGTGGGTGAAGCGGCGCTCCACCTTGACGACAACGGTCTTGTCGTTCTTGTCGCTGACTACCGTGCCCTGCAGTACGCGTTTCGGCATTGTCTAAATCCTCAAGCTTTCGCCTTGGCGGCCTTCTGGCCGGCGATGGTCTGGATGCGTGCGATGTCGCGGCGAATCTGACGCACCCGCACCGTGTTTTCGAGCTGACCGGTCGCCCGCTGGAAGCGCAGGTTGAACTGCTCCTTCTTGAGCTTGAGCGAGCTCGTCGGTGAGCTGGTCCTCGGTCATTGTGCGAATATCGGAGGCCTTCATGGCTCTTCCCTTTCCCTGGCTACCCGCGCCTTATTCGGCGATGCGGGTGACGAAACGCGTCTTGATCGGCAGCTTTGCCGCGCCAAGGCGCAGCGCCTCGCGGGCCACGTCTTCCGGCACGCCGTCGATTTCGAACATGATGCGGCCTGGCGCGACGCGGGCGCACCAGAATTCCGGCGAACCCTTGCCCTTGCCCATGCGGACTTCGGTCGGCTTCTTGGAAACCGGCACGTCCGGGAAGATACGGATCCACACACGGCCCGCACGCTTCATGGCGCGGGTGATCGCGCGGCGGGCCGCCTCGATCTGGCGTGCGGTGACGCGCTCCGGTTCCTGCGCCTTCAGGCCGAAATTGCCGAAATTGAGATCCGTGCCAGCCCTTCGAGTTGCCGTGGATACGGCCCTTGAACTGTTTGCGGAACTTTGTGCGCTTTGGCTGCAGCATTGTACTATTCCCGGTTTTTCAAGCTCACGCGTTTTCGCGTGAACGCTCGCGGCGCGGACCCGAAGAGCCGCCGCCTTGTTCCTGACCTTCGATCGAGCGGCGCTCGGACGCCATCGGATCGTGCTCGAGGATCTCGCCCTTGAAGATCCAGACCTTGACGCCGCAAATACCATAGGCGGTCTTCGCCTCGGCCGTTCCGTAGTCGATGTCGGCGCGCAGCGTGTGCAGCGGCACCCGGCCTTCGCGGTACCATTCCATGCGCGCGATTTCCGCGCCGCCCAGACGTCCCGAGCAGTTGATGCGGATGCCCTGGGCGCCGAGACGCATTGCCGACTGGACCGCACGCTTCATGGCGCGGCGGAAGGCGATGCGGCGTTCGAGCTGCTGGGCAATCGACTGCGCGACGATCGTCGCGTCGATTTCGGGCTTGCGCACCTCAACGATGTTGATGTGCACTTCCGAGGCCGTCATCGACGAAAGCTTCTTGCGCAGCTTTTCGATGTCGGCGCCCTTCTTGCCGATGATGATGCCCGGACGCGCGGAATGGACGGTCACGCGGCATTTCTTGTGCGGACGCTCGATGACGATCTTGGAGATCGACGCAGCCGCGAGTTCCTTTTCGAGATACTCGCGGATCTTGAGGTCCTCGTGCAGCAGGCGGCCATACTCGCCACGGTTCGCGAACCAGCGCGAATCCCAGGTGCGGTTGATGCCGAGGCGCATGCCGATCGGATTGATTTTCTGACCCATCAGGCGGCCTCCCCTTGAACTTCGCGAACGACGATCGTCAGATGCGAAAACGGACGCAGGATGCGTGACGCCCTGCCGCGGCCACGGACGTGGAACCGCTTCATGACGATGGACTTGCCGACATAGGCTTCGGCGACGACCAGGTTGTCGACGTCGAGGTCGTGGTTGTTTTCCGCGTTGGCGATCGCCGATTCCAGCGTCTTCTTCACGGTCACGGCGATGCGCTTGCGCGAGAAGGTCAGATCGGCAAGCGCCGTCTGCACCTTCTTGCCGCGGATCAGCGCAGCGACGAGGTTCAGCTTCTGCGGGCTGACGCGGATGGTGCGTGCCACCGCCCTCGCCTCGTTGTCCTTCAGCGGCGCGTTCGCGCTTTGGCTTGCCCATGGCTTACTTCCTCTTCGCTTTCTTGTCGGCGCCGTGGCCGTAATAGGTCCGCGTCGGCGAGAACTCGCCAAGCTTGTGGCCGACCATGTCTTCCGACACGAGAACCGGCACATGCTTCTGGCCGTTGTAGACGCCGAAGGTCAGGCCAACGAATTGCGGCATGATGGTCGAGCGGCGGCTCCAGGTCTTGATGACTTCCGTAACGGCCGCCTCCGCGGACCTTCTCTGCCTTCTTCAAGAAGGTAGCCGTCGACGAACGGGCCTTTCCAGATTGAACGGGTCACGACTTGATATCTCTTATTTCTTGCGCTGGTGGCGCGAGCGCATGATGAACTTGGTCGGACGACTTGTTCGTCCGGGTCTTCTTGCCCTTGGTCGGCTTGCCCCACGGGGTGACCGGATGACGACCGCCCGAGGTGCGGCCTTCACCGCCGCCATGCGGGTGATCGACCGGGTTCATGGCAACGCCGCGGACATGCGGGCGGACGACCGAGCCAGCGCATGCGGCCGGCCTTGCCGAAATTGATGTTCGAGTTGTCCGGGTTCGAAACCGCGCCGACCGTCGCCATGCAGATCGCCGTGGACGAGACGCTGTTCGCCCGAATTGAGGCGCAGGATCGAGCATAGCGCCGTCACGGCCGACGAGCTGGGCGTAGGTGCCGGCCGAACGGGCGATCTGGCCGCCCTTTTCCGGCTTCATCTCGACATTGTGGATGATCGTGCCGACCGGGATGGCGCGCAAGCGGCATGGCGTTGCCCGGCTTGATGTCGCAGGCTGCGCCCGCAATCACCTTGTCGCCGGCGGCAAGGCGCTGCGGCGCCAGGATGTAGGCCAGTTCGCCGTCCTGCATACTTGATCAGCGCGATGAAGGCCGTGCGGTTCGGGTCGTATTCCAGGCGCTCGACCGTGGCCTCCATGTCCCACTTGCGGCGCTTGAAATCGATGATGCGGTAGGAGCGCTTGTGCCCGCCGCCACGGAAGCGCGACGGTGACGCGGCCCGTATTGTTGCGGCCGCCGCTTGCGGTCAGGCCCTCGGTCAGCGCCTTGACCGGCTTGCCCTTGTAGAGCTCGGAACGGTCGACGATGACCAGCTGGCGCTGGCTCGGGGTCGTCGGATTGAATTTCTTCAGTGCCATTGTCGCAATTCCTGAAACTTGACGCGGGCGATCAAAGACCGGTGGTGACGTCGATCGACTGGCCTTCAGCCAGCGTCACGACCGCCTTCTTGACGTCGCTCTGGCGGCCAAGCATGCCGCGGAAGCGCTTGATCTTGCCCTTGCGCACCAGCGTGTTGACGCCGTTGACCTTGACGCCGAACAGCGCTTCCACGGCGGCCTTGATCGCCGGCTTGGTCGCGGTCTTGGCGACGTTGAAGATGACCTGGTTCGATTCCGATGCCATGGTCGACTTTTCGGTGATGACCGGAGAGACGATCACGTCGTAGTGGCGAAGCTTGCTGGTCATTTGAACCGCTCCTCGAGCGCTTCGACGGCGTCCTTGGACAGAACCAGCGTCTTGCGGCGCAGGATGTCGTAGACATTGATGCCCTGCACGGGCAGCACGTCGAGATTGGGAATGTTGCGGGCCGCGAGGGCGAAATTGCGATCGAGCTCCTTGCCGCCGATGAACAGCGCATTGGACAGGCCGAGCGCGGCCAGCTTCGACTTCAGCGCCGCTGTCTTGGCCTCGGCAGCGCCAGCGCGTCGATGACGACGATCGCTTCGGCCTTGCAGCTTGGCGGACAGGGCATGGCGCAAGGCGAGCGCGCGGACCTTCTTGGGCAGTTCATGCGCATGGTCGCGAACGACCGGACCGAAGGCGCGGCCACCGCCACGGAACTGCGGTGCGCGTGCCGAAGAGTGACGGGCGCGGCCCGTGCCCTTCTGCTTGTACATCTTCGCGCCGGTGCGGTGAATTTCCGCACGGTTCTTGACCGCGTGGTTGCCCGAGCGGCGCTTGGCCAGCTGGTAGCGGACCATGCGGGCGATGAGGTCGTCGCGGGGCTCAAGGCCGAAGATCTCTTCGTTGAGCTTGAGCTTGCCGGACGCGTCGCCGTCGAGTGTGGTGACGTTGATATCCATTATTCGTTGCCTCCCTCGGCAGCCGCTGCGGCCTGAGCGGACGGCCGCCGGACGCGGCGCATTGGCCGGCAGGGCTCCTTGACCGCGTCGCGGACCAGGCACCATGAGCCCTTCGAGCCCGGCACCGCACCCTTGATCATGATCAGGCCGCGGTCCGCATCGGTGCGCACAACCGTGAGGTTCTGCGTGGTGACGCGGGTCTGGCCCATGTGGCCGGCCATCTTCTTGTTCTTGAACACCCGGCCCGGATCCTGGCGGTTACCGGTCGAACCGTGCGAACGGTGCGAGACCGACACGCCGTGGGTTGCGCGCAGGCCGCCGAAATTGTGGCGCTTCATCGCGCCGGCGAAGCCCTTGCCCACCGAAGTGCCGGTGACGTCGACCTTCTGGCCCTCGACGAAATGGTCGGCCGTCAGTTCGGCACCGACGTCGATCAGGTTGTCGGCGCTGACGCGGAATTCCGCGACGGTGCGCTTCGGCTCCACCTTGGCGACGGCGAAGTGGCCGCGCAGCGCCTTGGTGGTGTTCTTCACCTTCGCCACGCCGGCGCCAAGCTGCACCGCGGTGTAGCCGTTCTTTTCTTCAGTGCGCTGCGCGACGACCTGCAGATTGTCGACCTTCAGCACCGTCACGGGAATCTGCTCCCCGGCGTCCGTGTAGACGCGGGTCATTCCCAGCTTCTGTGCAATCAATCCTGAACGCATCGGTTCATCCTCAAACTTGACTGAGCCCTGATCAGAGCTTGATCTCGACATCCACGCCGGCCGAAAGGTCGAGCTTCATCAGCGCGTCCACGGTCTGCGGCGTCGGATCGACGATGTCGAGAAGGCGCTTGTGGGTGCGCATTTCGAACTGCTCGCGGCTCTTCTTGTCGATGTGCGGCGAGCGGTTGACGGTGAACTTCTCGATGCGGGTCGGAAGCGGGACCGGTCCGCGCACCTGCGCACCCGTGCGCTTTGCCGTCGACACGATCTCGCGGGTCGAGGCATCGAGGATGCGGTGGTCGAACGCCTTGAGGCGAATGCGGATGTTCTGGCCGTTCATTTCTTTTTTCCTCAGGAAACCGGCGGGCACTCGCCCTACCGCTGTTTCGTTATCCTTATTGCCGCAGCGCGGCAGCGCCTCCGGAAACGCCCGGAGAAGCGGGACCGGGCGGCAAGCCGCCCGGCCCTTGTTGCTTACTCGATGATCGCGGCGACGATGCCGGCGCCGACGGTGCGGCCGCCTTCGCGGATGGCGAAGCGCAGGCGCTCTTCCATCGCGATCGGCACGATCAGCTCGACCGTCATCTCGACGTTGTCGCCCGGCATCACCATCTCGACGCCTTCCGGCAGCTGCACGATGCCCGTCACGTCGGTCGTGCGGAAGTAGAACTGCGGACGGTAGTTGGTGAAGAACGGCGTGTGACGGCCACCCTCTTCCTTCGTCAGGATGTAGGCTTCAGCCTTGAACTTCTTGTGCGGCTTCACCGAGCCGGGCTTGCACAGCACCTGGCCGCGCTCGACGCCCTCGCGGTCGACGCCGCGAAGCAGCGCGCCGATGTTGTCGCCAGCCTGGCCCTGGTCGAGCAGCTTGCGGAACATCTCGACGCCCGTGCAGGTCGTCTTCGTCGTCGGGCGGATGCCGACGATCTCGACTTCCTCGCCGACCTTGACGATGCCGCGCTCGACGCGACCCGTCACGACCGTGCCGCGGCCCGAGATCGAGAACACGTCCTCGATCGGCATCAGGAACGGCAGGTCGATCGGACGCTCGGGCTGCGGAATGTAGCCGGTCAACCTCGGCCATCAGCTTGCGGATCGCGTTCTCGCCGATCTCGGGGTTCGTGCCGTTCATCGCATGAAGCGCCGAGCCCTTGACGATCGGAATGTCGTCGCCGGGGAACTCGTAGGACGAAAGCAGCTCGCGCACTTCCATCTCGACCAGTTCCAGAAGCTCGGCGTCGTCGACCTGGTCGACCTTGTTGAGGAACACCACGATCGCGGGAACGCCGACCTGGCGCGCCAGCAGGATGTGCTCGCGGGTCTGCGGCATCGGGCCGTCAGCCGCCGAGCAAACCAGGATCGCGCCGTCCATCTGCGCCGCGCCCGTGATCATGTTCTTCACATAGTCGGCGTGGCCCGGGCAGTCGACATGCGCGTAGTGACGGTTCGGCGTCTCGTACTCGACGTGCGCCGTCGAAATGGTGATGCCGCGCGCGCGCTCCTCGGGAGCCGCGTCGATCTGGTCATACGCCTTGAACTCGCCGAAATACTTCGTGATCGCCGCCGTCAGCGTCGTCTTGCCGTGGTCAACATGACCAATCGTGCCGATGTTGCAATGCGGCTTCGTCCTCTCAAACTTTGCTTTTGCCATGGTGGCTCTCCATTCATGTGCGGCCCGAAGGCCAAGTTGGTGTTTCTGGCGGCGTCGGTATCAGCCTGCGTACTTGGCCTGGATTTCCTGCGCGACGGCATTTGGAACCGGCGAGTAGTGGTCGAACTGCATGGTGTACTGGGCACGGCCCTGGCTCATCGAGCGCAGCGTGTCCACATATTTGAACATGTTCGCCAGCGGCACGTGCGCGTTGATCACGGTGGCGATGCCGCGCATCTCCTGGCCCTGGATCTGGCCGCGACGCGAGTTCAGGTCGCCGATGACGTCGCCGACATAATCTTCAGGCGTCACGACCTCGACCTTCATGATCGGCTCGAGAAGCTGGGCTCCAGCCTCACGGGCTGCTTCCCTGAAGGCGGCTCGCGATGCGATTTCGAAGGCCAGGACGGATGAGTCGACGTCGTGGAAGGCGCCGTCGATCAGCGTCGCCTTGACACCGAGCATCGGGAAGCCGGCCAGCGGGCCGCTGTTCATGACGCTCTCGATGCCCTTCTGGACGCCGGGAATGTATTCCTGCGGAATGGAGCCGCCGACGATCTTGGACTCGAAGAGGAATTCCTCGCTCTCCGGGTTCGGTTCGAACACGAGCTTGACGCGGGCGAACTGGCCTGTACCGCCGGTCTGCTTCTTGTGGGTGTAGTCCTTCTCGGTGCGGCGGGTGATCGTCTCGCGATAGGCAACCTGCGGCGCGCCGATATTGGCCTCGACCTTGAACTCGCGGCGCATGCGGTCGACGATGATGTCGAGGTGCAATTCGCCCATGCCGGCAATGATCGTCTGGCCTGATTCCTCGTCGGTCTTGACGCGGAAGGACGGATCTTCTGCCGCCAGGCGGTTGAGCGCGAGGCCCATCTTTTCCTGGTCGCCCTTGGTCTTCGGCTCGATCGCGATCTGGATGACCGGCTCGGGGAATTCCATGCGCTCAAGAATGACCGGCTTCAGCGGATCGCAGAGCGTGTCGCCGGTGGTGACTTCCTTGAGGCCGGCCAGCGCCACGATGTCGCCGGCGAACGCCTCGTCGATGTCCTCGCGGGAATTTGCGTGCATCTGCAGCATGCGACCGATGCGTTCGCGCTTTTCCTTGACCGTGTTCTGCAGCGACGAGCCCTTTTCGAGCTTGCCGGAATAGATGCGGCAGAAGGTGAGCGAGCCGACGAACGGGTCGTTCATGATCTTGAAGGCCAGCATGGAAAGCGGCTCGTCGTCGGTTGCCCTGCGGACGGTCTCTTCGCCGGTCTTGGCGTCGATGCCCTTGATCGCGGGAATTTCGACCGGCGACGGCAGGAAGTCCACAACGCCGTCAAGAAGCGGCTGTACGCCCTTGTTCTTGAAGGCGGAACCACAGAACATCGGGAAGAACGTGCCGGCAACAGTTCCCTTGCGGATCAGCGAACGCAGTTCCTCGATGTCCGGCATCTGGCCTTCGAGGTAACGCTCGGTCGCGCCCTCGTCGACTTCGACGGCGGTTTCGATCATCTTCTCGCGCCAAGCTTCGGCCTTTTCCTTCATGTCATCGGGAATTTCGACGACATCCCAGGCAGCGCCGAGCGACTCGTCGCGCCAGATCAATGCATTCATCTGGATAAGGTCGATGACGCCCTTGAAATCGCTTTCCGCGCCAACCGGCAGCTGGACGACGAGCGCGGTCGCGCCGAGGCGGCTCTTGACCATCTCGACCGAGCGGTAGAAGTCGGCGCCGATCTTGTCCATCTTGTTGCAGAAGATCATGCGCGGAACGCGGTACTTGTCGGCCTGGCGCCAGACGGTCTCGGTCTGCGGCTCAACACCGGCATTGGCGTCAAGCAGCGCGATCGCGCCGTCGAGAACGCGCAGCGAACGCTCGACTTCGATGGTGAAGTCGACGTGGCCCGGCGTGTCGATGATGTTGAAGCGGCGCAGCTTTCCGTCGCGGCCCTTCCAGAAGGTCGTGGTGGCAGCCGACGTGATCGTGATGCCGCGCTCCTGCTCCTGCTCCATCCAGTCCATCGTCGCGGCGCCGTCATGGACTTCGCCGATCTTGTGCGACTTTCCGGTGTAGTAAAGGATGCGCTCGGTGGTCGTGGTCTTGCCCGCATCGATATGCGCCATGATACCGAAATTGCGGTAGTCCTCGATCTTGTATTCGCGGGCCATAGCCTCAACCTCTCAGCAGCGGGGTCCGGGAACGACCCCTTTGTTCTTTACCAGCGGTAGTGCGAGAACGCCTTGTTGGCGTCCGCCATCTTGTGGGTGTCTTCGCGCTTCTTGACCGCCGAACCACGGTTGTTGGCGGCATCGAGAAGTTCGCCCGACAGGCGATCGACCATGGTCGTCTCGTTGCGCTTGCGGGCAGCCGCGATCAGCCAGCGGATCGCCAGCGCCTGGCGGCGCTCGGTGCGAACCTCGACCGGAACCTGGTACGTGGCGCCACCGACACGGCGCGAACGCACTTCGACATGCGGGGCGACATTGCCCAGCGCGTTGTGGAAGCTTTCGACCGGGTTGCCGCGGGTCTTGGTCTCGATCTGCTCGAGAGCGCCATAGACGATCTTCTCGGCGACGGACTTCTTGCCGTCAAGCATGATGGCATTCATGAATTTGGTGATCACCACGTCGCCGAATTTCGGGTCGGGGTTGATCTCGCGTTTTTCTGCACGGTGGCGACGGGACATGTGATCTTACTCCTTGCGGCCGTTACTTCGGACGCTTCGCGCCATACTTGGAGCGGCGCTGCTTGCGGTTCTTTACGCCCTGCGTGTCGAGCACGCCGCGGATGATGTGATAGCGCACGCCCGGCAAGTCCTTGACGCGGCCGCCACGGATCATGACGACGGAGTGTTCCTGCAGGTTGTGGCCTTCGCCCGGAATGTAGCCGATGACTTCGAAGCCGTTGGTCAGCCTGATCTTCGCAACCTTGCGCAATGCCGAGTTCGGCTTCTTCGGCGTGGTCGTGTAGACGCGGGTGCACACGCCGCGCTTCTGCGGGCATTCCTGCATCGCCGGAACCTTGTTCCGCTTCACGTTCGGCTCACGCGGGGCGCGTATCAGCTGGTTGATCGTTGGCATAAAGTGTCGACCTCTTCAGTCCGGCCATCAGGCCAAAAGCGTTATGTGCAATGCCGTGCGGTTTCGCCGAGACATTGCGGTTCAGGTTTCACGAAAGAATTCGCGAACATGGCTGCATGCGAGAAAGGCATTCTTCCGCGATTGGCCAAGCCATGGCGGAGATGCCTTTTGAACACAGAGGACCGGTTGCCCGGTCTTGCAGCCAGAATTGTCTTTCCTAAGTCAAAACCTTGTTTGAGCGTTCTTCGTCCAAGGCGCGTCGCCTTGAGGACCCAAACAAGCTCACATCGGTTCGGATGGCGGGTTAATAGTGATTTGGACTCCCCCCGTCAAGTGCAGAAAGTCCGGTGGAGCGCCCTCACCGCCAAAAAACGTGAGTCAAAACAGCGCATTATTGAAGGTCGGGACGCATTTTTTTGCAAATCTGCCCTGCAGGGATCGAAATGCCGGTTTGCAGGTTGGGCTGCCTTGGGGCATATGATCTCAAAACCCAAAGCAAGGAGCAGACAATGACCGACAATGGCGCAGGCTCCGGCTTTGACGATTCGGGCGACGAACGGACCGTGTTCATTCTCATCGGCGGCGTGAAACGCGCCAGCGAAGAGGAAATGACCCGGTTTTACGCCTTCGTATCGGCGCCCGACGACGATGGCGCGGTGCGCCGCTGCCTGGAGGGCCTTGCCGGACAGGGCTTCGAGGAGGCCGATCTCGACCAGATCGGCGTCATGACAGGCCCGCCCGAGGAAGATGAATTCGCCGAACCCTATGCCGCGGCGCTCGCCGGCGAGGTGGCGTTCATGATTTTCGAGAACGAGTGACAGCTGTCGACAGGAAATGAAAAGGCCGCCCGATGTGGGCGGCCTTTTTTTATCTGGAGGGATGGAAGCCGGCTTATTCCGCCGGCTGCCCTTCCTTCTGTTCGAGCATCGGCACGGAACCGGCATCCTTGCGACGCTCGTCGAGGATAAGCTCGTCGCGCTGCATGGCGAGGCGGCGGATCTTGGTCATCACGCCGCCCGTGCCCGCCGGGATCAGTCGGCCGACAATGACGTTTTCCTTGAGACCCTCGAGACCGTCCGACTTGCCCTGGACCGCCGCTTCCGTCAGCACGCGCGTCGTCTCCTGGAAGGAGGCCGCGGAGATGAAGGAACGCGTCTGCAGGCTTGCCTTGGTGATGCCGAGCAGGACCGGAGTGCCGGCGATCAGCTTCTTGCCTTCCGACGCCAGCTTCTCGTTGAGAAGGTCCATCTCGATGCGGTCGATGTGCTCGCCCGCGATGAGTCCGCTTTCGCCCGATTCGGTGATCTCCACCTTCTGCAGCATCTGCCGGACAATCACCTCGATGTGCTTGTCGTTGATGACAACGCCCTGCAGGCGGTAGACTTCCTGGATCTCGTTGACGAGGTAGGAAGCCAGTGCCTCGACGCCCTTGATCGCAAGGATGTCGTGCGGGGCAGGATTGCCGTCGAGGATGTAGTCGCCCTTCTCGATGGTGTCGCCTTCCTGCAGGTGGAACGGCTTGCCCTTCGGGATCAGGTACTCGATCGGCTCCAGCGTCGAATCATGCGGCTCGATGATGATGCGGCGCTTGTTCTTGTAGTCGCGGCCGAAGCGGATCGTACCGTCGATCTCGGCGATGATCGCATGGTCCTTCGGACGGCGAGCCTCGAACAGTTCCGCCACGCGCGGCAGGCCGCCCGTGATGTCCTTGGTCTTGGCGCTTTCCATCGGGATACGCGCGATGACGTCGCCGGCCTTGATCTTCTGGCCCGAGTTCGACCGAGAGAATCGCATCGACGGAGAGCAGGAAGCGGGCTTCGCCGCCCCGCTCGAGGCGACCGATCTCGCCCTTCTCGTTCTTGATGACGATCGAAGGCTTCAGGTCCTGGCCGCGCGGGTTGGCGCGCCAGTCGATGACCGCACGCTTGGTGATGCCGGTCGACTCGTCTGTTGCTTCCGTCACCGAAATGCCGTCGACGAGGTCTTCGAACTCGACCGTGCCGGCGATGTCGGTGAGGACCGGGCGGGTGTACGGATCCCACTCGGCGATGCGCTGGCCTTGCTTGACCGTGTCGCCGTCATCGACCAGCAGGCGCGTGCCGTAGGTCACGCGGTGCGTGGCGCGTTCGACGCCCTTCTGGTCCTCGATCACGATCGACATGTTGCGGCCCATCGCCATCAGGCGGTTTTCGGAGTCGCGCACGGCATTGCGGTTGCGGATCTTCACGATGCCTTCATAGGAGGCTTCGACGAAGGACTGGTCCACGACCTGCGCCGCACCACCGATGTGGAAGGTGCGCATGGTGAGCTGGGTTCCCGGCTCGCCGATCGACTGCGCCGCGATGACGCCGACGGCTTCGCCCATGTTGACGGGCGTGCCGCGTGCCAGGTCGCGGCCGTAGCACTTGGCGCAGATGCCGTTCTGCGTCTCGCAGGTCAGTGCCGAGCGGATCTTGACCCGCTTGACGCCGGCTGCCTCGACCAGTTCCACATCGGCTTCGCTGATGAGGTGGCCGTTTGGAAGGACGAGCTCGCCCGTCTCCGGGTTCTGGATGTCTTCCGCCGCGGTGCGGCCGAGAATGCGCATGCCGAGCGAGGCAACGACCTGGCCGGCATCGACGACCGCCTGCATGGTCAGGCCGCCGTCGGTGCCGCAATCGGTCTCGTTGACGATGCAGTCCTGCGCCACGTCGACAAGGCGGCGGGTCAGGTAGCCGGAGTTCGCCGTCTTCAGCGCCGTGTCCGCGAGGCCCTTGCGGGCGCCGTGGGTGGAGTTGAAGTACTCCAGGACGGTCAGGCCTTCCTTGAAGTTCGAGATGATCGGGCTTTCGATGATCTCGCCGGACGGCTTGGCCATCAGGCCGCGCATGCCGGCAAGCTGCTTCATCTGCGTTGGCGAACCGCGCGCACCGGAGTGGCTCATCATGTAGATGGAGTTCATCGGCTTGGTGCGGTTGGTTTCCTTGTCGATCTGAACCGCGCGGATGCGCTTCATCATTTCCTCGGCGACGAGATCGCCGCACTTGCCCCAGGCGTCGACAACCTTGTTGTACTTTTCGCCCTGGGTGATGAGGCCGTCATTGTACTGCTGCTCGTATTCCTTCACGAGCGTTTGCGTGTCGCCGACGAGCTTCGCCTTGGTGTCCGGAATGACCATGTCGTCCTTGCCGAACGAGATGCCGGCGCGGCAGGCATGGCGCAAAGCCAAGCGACATGATGCGGTCGCAGAAGATCACCGTCTCCTTCTGGCCGGTATGGCGGTAGACGAGGTCGATCATCTTGGAGATGTTCTTCTTGGTCATCTCCGTGTTGCAGATCTCGAAAGGCACCATGTGGTGCTTGGGCAGCAACTCGCCGATGATCATGCGGCCAGGCGTGGTGTCGATGATCCTCGATACCGGCTTTCCGTCGGCGTCGATGGACTTGTAGCGGCCTTTGATCTTGGTGTGCAGCGTCACGATCTTGTTGTCGATCGCATGATGCAACTCGCCCATGTCGGAAAAGGCCATGCCCTCGCCCGGCTCGTTGTCGAGCATGATCGAAAGGTAATAGAGACCCAGGACCATGTCCTGCGAGGGAACGATGATCGGCAGGCCGTTTGCCGGGTGCAGGATGTTGTTGGTCGACATCATCAGCACGCGTGCTTCAAGCTGCGCCTCGAGCGAAAGCGGCACGTGGACCGCCATCTGGTCGCCGTCGAAGTCGGCGTTGAAGGCCGCGCAGACCAGCGGATGAAGCTGGATCGCCTTGCCTTCGATCAGCACCGGCTCGAACGCCTGGATGCCAAGGCGGTGCAGCGTCGGCGCGCGGTTCAGCAGCACCGGATGCTCGCGGATGACCTCGTCGAGGATGTCCCAGACTTCCGGACGCTCCTTCTCGACCAGCTTCTTGGCCTGCTTGACGGTCGAGGAATAGCCCTTCGCGTCAAGCCGGGCGTAGATGAACGGCTTGAACAGTTCGAGCGCCATCTTCTTCGGCAGGCCGCACTGGTGCAGCTTCAGTTCCGGGCCGGTCACGATGACCGAACGGCCGGAATAGTCGACGCGCTTGCCGAGCAGGTTCTGGCGGAAGCGGCCCTGCTTGCCCTTGAGCATGTCGGAGAGCGACTTCAGCGGGCGCTTGTTGGCGCCCGTGATCGTGCGGCCGCGCCGACCGTTGTCGAACAGCGCGTCCACCGCTTCCTGAAGCATGCGCTTCTCGTTGCGGATGATGATGTCAGGCGCGCGCAACTCGATCAGCCGCTTGAGGCGGTTGTTGCGGTTGATGACGCGGCGGTACAGGTCGTTGAGGTCGGAGGTCGCGAAGCGGCCGCCGTCGAGCGGCACCAGCGGGCGCAGGTCCGGCGGGATGACCGGGATGACCTTCATGATCATCCATTCGGGGCGATTGCCCGAACTCGACGAAGTTCTCGACCACCTTCAGACGCTTCATCAGCTTCTTCTGCTTGAGGTCGGACGTGGTCTCGGCAAGGTCGACGCGCAGGTCTGCGGCGATCTTGTCGAGGTCCATCGAGGCGAGAATGTCATGGATCGCCTCGGCACCGATCATGGCGGTGAAGCTGTCCTCGCCATATTCGTCCACCGCCAGCATGTAGTCCTCCTCCGAAAGCAGCTGGTGCTGCTTCAGCGAGGTGAGGCCGGGCTCGGTGACGATGTAGTTTTCGAAATAGAGGACGCGCTCGAGATCCTTCAGCGTCATGTCCAGCAGAAGACCGATGCGCGAGGGCAGCGACTTCAAGAACCAGATATGCGCGACCGGGGCCGCAAGCTCGATATGGCCCATCCGCTCGCGCCGCACGCGCGAAAGCGTGACTTCGACGCCGCACTTTTCGCAGATGATGCCCTTGTACTTCATGCGCTTGTACTTGCCGCACAGGCACTCGTAGTCCTTGATCGGACCGAAGATGCGCGCGCAGAACAGGCCGTCACGCTCGGGCTTGAACGTGCGGTAGTTGATCGTCTCCGGCTTCTTGATCTCGCCGAACGACCAGGAGTGGATCTTCTCCGGCGACGCGATCGAGATTCGGATCGAATCGAAGTTCTGCGAAGCCGCAGGTGAGTTGAAGAGATTCATGACCTCTTGGTTCATGTCGCTGCTCCTGTTGGCGCCCTTGCGCCCGGTTCCGGCAGGATCGGGAAGGAAATCCTGCCTCGGATGAATTCATGGCCTGCGACCGGCGCCGGACAAAGCCGGCGCCGGGTCGGGATCGTTACTCTGCGGCGTCCGCCAAATCGCCCTCGATGGCGAGCGGCGGAGACTTGGAGTTGTCCAGCTCGACGTTGAGGCCGAGCGAGCGCATTTCCTTGACGAGAACGTTAAAGCTCTCCGGGATGCCTGCCTCGAAGGTGTCGTCGCCACGCACGATGGCCTCGTAGACCTTTGTACGGCCGGCAACGTCGTCCGACTTGACGGTAAGCATTTCCTGCAAGGTGTAGGCTGCGCCGTAGGCTTCGAGCGCCCAGACTTCCATTTCGCCGAAGCGCTGGCCGCCGAACTGCGCCTTTCCGCCCAGCGGCTGCTGGGTGACCAGGCTGTAGGGGCCGATCGAGCGGGCGTGGATCTTGTCGTCCACCAGGTGGTGCAGCTTGAGCATGTAGATGTAGCCCACAGTCACCTGACGGTCGAAAGTCTCGCCGGTTCGCCCGTCATAGACGGTCGACTGGCCGGAGGACTTCAGCCCTGCCTCTTCCAGCATCGTAACGATGTCCGGCTCGTGAGCGCCGTCGAAGACCGGGGTCGCGATCGAGATGCCGTCCTTGAGCTGGTCCGCCAGCCGCAGCAGTGAATCATCGTCATAACGGTCAACCGGCTCGTTGTGCTCATTGTCGGCATAGATCGCCTCGAGCTCCTTGCGGAGCGGCTTCATGTCGCCCTTCTTCTGGTAGAGCTCGATCAGATTGCCGATCTTCTTGCCCATGCCTGCACAGGCCCAGCCAAGGTGCGTCTCCAGGATCTGACCGACATTCATGCGGCTCGGAACGCCCAGCGGATTGAGCACGATATCGACATGCGTGCCGTCTTCGAGGAACGGCATGTCCTCGACCGGCAGAATGCGCGAAACCACGCCCTTGTTTCCGTGACGGCCGGCCATCTTGTCGCCCGGCTGGATCTTGCGTTTCACGGCGACGAAGACCTTGACCATCTTCATGACGCCCGGTGGCAGTTCGTCTCCGCGCTGCAGTTTCTCGACCTTGTCCATGAATCGCTGCTCGAGCGCCTTCTTGGATTCGTCGTACTGGTTGCGCAGCGCCTCGATGCGGCCCTGGAGCTTTTCGTCCTCGACGGCGAACATCCACCACTGCGAGCGCGGATAGTCCGCGATCATCTCGCCGGTCAGTTTGTTGCCCTTCTTGAAGCCCTTGGGTCCGGCAATCGCTTCCTGGCCGTTCAGCATTTCCTGCAGGCGGCCATAGACGTTGCGGTCGAGAATCGACTGCTCGTCGTCACGGTCCTTGGCTAGGCTTTCGATTTCCTCGCGCTCGATCGCCATGGCGCGCTCGTCCTTCTCGACGCCGTGGCGGTTGAAGACGCGCACTTCGACGACCGTGCCGAAGGTTCCCGGCGGCATGCGCAAGGAGGTGTCTCGGACATCGGAAGCCTTCTCGCCGAAGATCGCGCGCAGGAGCTTTTCCTCCGGCGTCATCGGGCTTTCGCCCTTCGGCGTGATCTTACCGACGAGAATGTCGCCGGGGCCGACTTCGGCGCCGATATAGGTGATGCCGGCTTCGTCGAGGTTTTTCAGCGCTTCTTCCGAAACGTTCGGAATGTCGCGGGTGATTTCCTCAGGCCCGAGCTTGGTGTCGCGGGCCATGACCTCGAATTCCTCGATATGGATCGAGGTGAAGACGTCATCGGCCACGATGCGTTCGGACAGGAGGATGGAGTCCTCGAAGTTGTAGCCGTTCCACGGCATGAACGCGACGAGCACGTTGCGTCCAAGCGCGAGATCGCCGAGGTCCGTCGAAGGACCGTCCGCTATGATATCGCCCTTCTCCACGATGTCGCCCACCTTCACCAGCGGACGCTGGTTGATGCAGGTTGACTGGTTGGAGCGCTGGAACTTCATCAGCCGGTAGATGTCGACGCCCGACTTGGACGGATCGAGATCTTCGGTGGCGCGAACGACGATACGGGTCGCGTCGACCTGGTCGACGACGCCGGTGCGCCGTGCACCAATCGCCGCGCCGGAGTCGCGGGCAACAATCGGTTCCATGCCGGTGCCGACGAACGGCGCTTCGGCGCGTACCAGCGGCACCGCCTGGCGCTGCATGTTCGAGCCCATCAGTGCGCGGTTGGCGTCATCGTTCTCGAGGAACGGGATAAGCGCTGCCGCGACCGATACGAGCTGCTTGGGCGAAACGTCCATCAGGTGCACGTTTTCGCGCGGCACCATCATCACGTCGCCGGCATGCCGGCACACGACGAACTCGTTGGCGAAGCTGCCGTCCTTGTTCATTTCGGCATTGGCCTGGGCCACGTTGTAGCGGGCCTCTTCCATGGCCGAGAGATAGACGACCTCGTCCGTCACCTTGCCGTTGACGATCTTGCGGTACGGGCTCTCGATGAAGCCGTACTTGTTGACGCGCGCAAAGGTCGCCAGCGAGTTGATCAGGCCGATGTTCGGGCCTTCCGGCGTCTCGATCGGGCAGATGCGGCCGTAGTGCGTGGGATGCACGTCGCGCACTTCGAAGCCGGCACGCTCGCGCGTCAGGCCGCCAGGTCCAAGCGCCGAAAGGCGGCGCTTGTGGGTGATCTCGGACAGCGGGTTGGTCTGGTCCATGAACTGCGACAGCTGCGAGGAACCGAAGAATTCGCGCACGGCCGCCGCTGCCGGCTTGGCGTTGATCAGGTCCTGCGGCATCACGGTGTCGATCTCGATCGAGGACATGCGTTCCTTGATCGCGCGCTCCATGCGCAGCAGGCCGATGCGGTACTGGTTTTCCATCAGTTCGCCGACCGAACGCACCCGGCGGTTGCCGAGATTGTCGATGTCGTCGATTTCGCCGCGGCCGTCGCGCAGGTCGACCAGCGTCTTGACCACGGCAAGAATGTCTTCCTTGCGCAGCACGCGCACGGTGTCCTCGGCGTCGAGATCGAGGCGCATGTTCATCTTCACGCGGCCGACCGCGGAAAGGTCGTAGCGTTCGCGAATCGAAGAACAGCGACTGGAACATGGCTTCCGCCGTTTCCATTGTCGGCGGCTCGCCCGGGCGCATGACGCGATAGATGTCGAACAGCGCGTCCTGGCGGGTCTCGTTCTTGTCGGCCGACAGCGTGTTGCGGATGTAGCCGCCCACGTTGATGTGGTCGATGTCGAGAACCGGCAGTTCGTCGATGTGGTTGGCGATCAGCACCTCGATCGACTTGGCGCCGAGTTCCTCACCGGCCTCGACGAAGATTTCGCCGGTCTTCGGGTTGACGATGTCCTGCGCCACGTAGCGGCCATGAAGCTGCTCGTTGGAAACGCGGATCGCCTTGAGGCCCTTGTCGGCAAGCTGGCGCACGACGCGCGCAGTCAGCTTCTTGCCCATTTCGGCAACCACTTCGCCGCTGTCGGCGTCGATGAGATCGGCTTCGGCCTTGGAGCCCTTCATGGTCTCCGGGTCGAACGGCATGCGCCAGCCGTCGCCGTCGCGCGTCAGTATCGAGTGCGTGTAGAAGGTCGAAAGGATTTCCTCGCCGTCGAGGCCGAGCGCCATCAGCAGCGACGTTGCCGGGATCTTGCGGCGGCGGTCGATGCGCGCAAACACGATGTCCTTGGCGTCGAACTCGATGTCGAGCCAGGAGCCGCGATACGGGATGACGCGCGCGGCGAACAGCAGCTTGCCCGACGAATGGGTCTTGCCCTTGTCGTGGTCGAAGAACACGCCCGGCGAGCGGTGCATCTGGGAGACGATGACGCGCTCGGTGCCGTTGATGATGAAGGTGCCGTTGTTGGTCATGAGCGGCATGTCGCCCATGTAGACATCCTGCTCCTTGATGTCCTTGACCGACTTCGCGCCGGTGTCCTCGTCGATATCGAACACGATGAGACGCAGCGTCACCTTCAGCGGCGCGGCATAGGTCATGTCGCGCTGGCGGCACTCGTCGACGTCGTATTTCGGCGCCTCGAAATCGTAGCGCACGAATTCCAGCATCGCTGCGCCGGAGAAATCGGTGATCGGAAACACCGAGCGGAAAACGGCCTGCAGGCCCTCGTCGGGGCGGCCGCCATCGGGCTCCTTGACCATCAGGAACTGGTCGTACGAGGCCTTCTGGACCTCGATGAGGTTCGGCATTTCCGCGACTTCGCGGATGTGGCCGAAGAACTTGCGAACGCGCTTGCGTCCGTTGAACTGTACAGACTGGACTTTTTTGGACTGAGCCATGGGTGCTCCCGTTTCTCGTTCGCGGCCGACGCCTTGAACCGGTCTCCGGAGGGCGCGCTCCCTTTCAGGACGCCCTCGGGACACCGGTCTGGCATGCAACCGGTATTGCGCGTCGCCGGCGGGGGAACCGGCATTCTGCGACCCCTACTCTTCCGGCTCGCATCTTGAGCCGGGAACCGCCGCAATCCGGACTATCCAATCGTCCGGCCTTCGAACGCATTCCAACCCGGCCAAATGGCCGTCCGGCAAAGTCCCGCGCCGGAAACGGTGAGGCCCCGGGCGGAAAACCGCCCGGAGCCGCGATGACAAAGGCGGCGCCGAAGCGCCGGAAGCCATTACTTGACGTCGACCTTTGCGCCGACCGCCTCGAGCTTCTTCTTGATTTCCTCGGCTTCGGCCTTGGAAACGCCGTCCTTGACGTTCTTCGGAGCGCCTTCGACCAGGTCCTTGGCTTCCTTGAGGCCCAGGCCCGTGATCGCGCGCACTTCCTTGATCACTTCGATCTTCTTTTCGCCGACTGCGGAAAGGACGACGTCGAATTCGGTCTTTTCTTCAACCGCTTCGGCCGCTGCGCCGCCGCCGCCTGCCGCTGCCGCAACCGCGACAGGAGCTGCAGCCGACACGCCCCACTTCTCTTCGAGCATCTTGGAAAGCTCTGCAGCTTCCAGGACGGTGAGGGACGACAGTTCATCTACGATCTTTGCAAGATCAGCCATTTTTCATTTTCCTTCGAGTTCGAACCAAAAACAGATGCGAAAGACGGCCTCAGGCCGCTTCGTCCTTCCGGGCATAAGCACCGAAAACGCGGGCAAGCTGGCCTGCCGGGGCGTTCACGACCTGCGCGATGCGGGTTGCCGGCGTCGAGATCATGCCGACCAGCTTTGCACGCAGTTCGTCGAGCGACGGCATGGAGGCAAGCGCCCTCACACCATTCTCGTCGAGGCTTGTTGCACCCATGGCGCCGCCAATGATGACCAACTTGTCGTTGATCTTGGCGTAGTCCACGGCTGCCTTCGGCGCGGCAATCGGATCCTTGGAATAGACGACCAGCGTCTGTCCCTTGAACAGTTCCGAAATGTCCTGCGCCTTGGTACCCTGAAGAGCGATTTTGGCGAGGCGGTTCTTCGCGACCTTGACGGTGCCCCCGGCAGCCTTGACCTTTGCCCTGAAGGCGCTGATCTGGGCGACGGTGAGGCCAGTGTAGCCCGCAACAACCACGGCACCCGCGTCCGAAAACGCTTCATGCATGGCGGCTACGAACTCGCGCTTTTCCGCTCTTTCCACTTCTGTCTCTCCAATTGGCGGGATTGCTCCCGCCGGTTGACTTTGCCGCCCGACATCCGCCTCCCCTGTCGTGACAGGCGGGACAGCACCCGAACGACGCTTCAAGGTCCTGTCCCCTGACGGTCGATCCGCGCCATATGGGCGGAACGGCGCAAGGCCAACGAGTTCGAACCAGAGTTTGGGCGATTCGCCCGAAATCCGTTCCTCACTCCCATCTCATGCAGGTCCCGGCTTCCCGGCGATTAAGGCGGCCTTGCGGCCACCGCCCGCAATCTCGGACAGGCATTCCCCGCGTTTGAAAAACTTCGTGCGCGGTTCCGGCAGTTGCCCGCCGGCTTTGCCGGAAGGGCTTGCGCCCTCCCGGAATTTCTTCGTCAGCCGTTGAGCACGGTCGACGGATCGACCTTCACGCCCGGGCCCATGGTCGAGGAAACCGCGACGCGCTGGACATAGGTGCCCTTGGCGCCCGACGGCTTGGCCTTGACCACCGCGTCGGTGAGCGCGCGGATGTTTTCCTCGATCGCCTTGGCATCGAACGAAGCCTTGCCGACACCGGCATGAATGATGCCGGCCTTCTCGACGCGGAACTCGACAGCGCCGCCCTTGGATGCCTTGACGGCTCCGGCGACATCGGCGGTCACGGTTCCGACCTTCGGGTTCGGCATCATGCCGCGCGGGCCGAGCACCTTGCCGAGACGGCCGACGAGCGGCATCATGTCCGGCGTGGCGATGCAGCGGTCGAAGTCGATCGTGCCGCCCTGGACGATGTCCACCAGGTCTTCGGCGCCGACGATGTCGGCACCGGCCTTGCGGGCCTCCTCGGCCTTGTCGCCGCGGGCAAAAACCGCGACGCGGACCGTGCGGCCCGTGCCGTTCGGCAGGTTGACGACGCCGCGGACCATCTGGTCGGCGTGGCGCGGATCGACGCCGAGGTTGAGCGCAACCTCGATCGTCTCGTCGAACTTGGCCGATGCGCGATCCTTCACCATCGAGACGGCGTCATTGAGCGCGTAAAGCTTCTTGCGGTCGATGCCCTCGCGGGACTTTGTAACTCGCTTGCCGGTCATGTTACGCCACCACTTCCAGGCCCATCGAACGGGCCGAGCCTTCAACCATGCGCATTGCCGCATCTTCGTTGTCGGCATTGAGATCGGCCATCTTCTTGTTGGCGATCTCGCGAACCTGCGCCTTGGTGACGCGTCCTGCCGGCGCGCCCTTGCCCGGCGTCTGGCCGCCCTTGGGAAGTCCGGCCGCCTTCTTGAGGAAGTACGAAACCGGCGGCTGGCTCATTTCGAAGGTGAAGGACTTGTCGGCGAAGATCGTAATGGTCACGGGAACTGGCATGCCCTTTTCCATTTCCTGCGTCCGCGCGTTGAAGGCCTTGCAGAATTCCATGATGTTCAGCCCGCGCTGACCGAGCGCCGGCCCGATCGGCGGCGACGGGGTGGCGGAACCTGCCGACACCTGCAATTTCAGGTAGCCGGTAATTTTCTTGGCCATTTATCTGCCTCCTTACATGCCGGATGGGACCATCCCGGTCCGGCCTTGCCGAATGCCCCGCAACTGGCGGGGCGGTGCAGTCCGTGGTGCGGTTCCGGTACCCGGCCAGGGCGCCTCCCCTCCCACGAATGTTCCGGGCTTTCGCCCGGCTTGCGGATCAGACCTTTTCGACCTGTCCGTATTCCAGGTCGACCGGGGTTGCCCGGCCGAAGATCGATACTTCCACCTTGAGGCGCGCGCGCTCCTCGTCCACTTCCTGGACGGTTCCGTTGAACGAGGCGAACGGACCGTCGGAAACGCGCACCTGCTCGCCGATCTCGAAGGAAACCGAAGGCTTGGGACGCTCGACGCCTTCCTGCACCTGGTGCAGGATGTGCTGGGCCTCGCGCTCGGTGATCGGCATCGGCTTGTTGTCGGAACCGAGGAAGCCGGTCACCTTCGGCGTGTTCTTGATCAGGTGATAGGTCTCGTCGTTCAGCTGCATCTTCACCAGCACGTAGCCGGGGAAGAACTTGCGCTCGGCGTCCACCTTGCGGCCGCGACGCACCTCGACCACCTTTTCGGTCGGCACCATGACAGCCGAAAACGCATCCTCGAGACCCTTCTGGCGGGCCTTCTCCTGGATGGCTTCCGCCACCTTCTTCTCGAAATTCGAGTAGGCGTGGACGATGTACCAGCGGTGCGTCATGTTAATTCTGTGTTCCCTCGAAAAGCCCTTGCAGGGCAAAACCCGCCCGTGACGCTCAGCCCGCCAGCGAAAGGAGCGCGCCGACGCCCCAGCCAAGCACCTGATCCACCACAAAGAAGAAGGCGGAAGCAAGGATCACCATCACGAACACCATCAGCGTGGTGATCGTGGTTTCGCGCCGCGTCGGCCAAACGACCTTCGCGGTCTCGGAACGGACCTGCTGGAAAAAGGTAAAGGGATTGGATTTGGCGGCCATGACCCTAACGCCTCTGCCGGAAACCGGCGTGAACTTCAATGCGACCAGATATGGTGATCCGAACCCTCGAACGCCTCCCGGTCCGGTATTCCGGGAAACGTAACCTCCGTGGGTTGCACGCAAACCAATCCATCGGCTCCGCGTGCAAACGGGTCCGGAAAGGCGGCATATAGCGGCTGATTAACCCAATGGCAAGGAGAAAGTGTGCCAGCTCGCGCTCGAAGTTTGCGACGTACCGGGCAATGAGTTTCTGCAAGTGAAATGGCAGGGGCAGCAGGGCTCGAACCCGCGACCTGCGGTTTTGGAGACCGCCGCTCTACCAACTGAGCTATACCCCTATCGGTGCCGAGGTGATAACCGGACTGGCGTCAGGTTTCAAGCGTTTCGGCGAACACCCGATTCCGTTTCGAACGAACAGCCGGGCGAGTGCGTGCCGCCCGGCTGTTCTATTGTCCATTCGGGCCGCAGCGAAATGCGGTGTTCCGCATTTCGCCAAGTCCAAGGGCAAATGCGGTGTTCCGCATTTCGCCAGATTTAATCGCCGTCGGCGCTTTCGGCACGCCGGCGCGATCCTTACTCGATGATCGCGGCGACGATGCCTGCGCCGACGGTGCGGCCGCCTTCGCGGATGGCGAAGCGCAGGCGCTCTTCCATCGCGATCGGCACGATCAGCTCGACCACCATCTCGACGTTGTCGCCCGGCATCACCATCTCGACGCCTTCCGGCAGCTGCACGATGCCCGTCACGTCGGTCGTGCGGAAGTAGAACTGCGGACGGTAGTTGGTGAAGAACGGCGTGTGACGGCCACCCTCTTCCTTCGTCAGGATGTAGGCTTCAGCCTTGAACTTCTTGTGCGGCTTCACCGAGCCGGGCTTGCACAGCACCTGGCCGCGCTCCACGCCCTCGCGGTCGACGCCGCGAAGCAGCGCGCCGATGTTGTCGCCGGCCTGGCCCTGGTCCAGCAGCTTGCGGAACATCTCGACGCCCGTGCAGGTCGTCTTCGTCGTCGGGCGGATGCCGACGATCTCGACTTCCTCGCCGACCTTGACGATGCCGCGCTCGACGCGACCCGTCACGACCGTGCCGCGGCCCGAGATCGAGAACACGTCCTCGATCGGCATCAGGAACGGCTGGTCGATCGGACGCTCGGGCTGCGGAATGTACCGGTCAACCGCCGCCATCAGCTCGCGGATCGCGTTCTCGCCGATCTCGGGGTTCGTGCCGTTCATCGCATGCAAGCGCCGAGCCCTTGACGATCGGAATGTCGTCGCCGGGGAACTCGTAGGACGAAAGCAGCTCGCGCACTTCCATCTCGACCAGCTCCAGAAGCTCGGCGTCGTCGACCTGGTCGACCTTGTTCAGGAACACCACGATCGCGGGAACGCCGACCTGGCGCGCCAGAAGGATGTGCTCGCGGGTCTGCGGCATCGGGCCGTCGGCCGCCGAGCAGACCAGGATCGCGCCGTCCATCTGCGCCGCGCCCGTGATCATGTTCTTCACATAGTCGGCGTGGCCGGGGCAGTCGACATGCGCGTAGTGACGGTTCGGCGTCTCGTACTCGACGTGCGCCGTCGAGATGGTGATGCCGCGCGCGCGCTCCTCGGGAGCCGCGTCGATCTGGTCATACGCCTTGAACTCGCCGAAATACTTCGTGATCGCCGCCGTCAGCGTCGTCTTGCCGTGGTCAACATGGCCGATCGTGCCGATGTTGCAATGCGGCTTCGTCCTCTCAAACTTTGCTTTTGCCATTTTCTCTCGTCCTGCTGACTGGAATGTTGCCGCCGCATGGCGGCGCGGGTGATGCGAGCCCGGCTAGGCGCGAACGCGCGCTTCCATTAATGCGTTGGCACGGCTTTGCCAAGCCGTGAAATAGGTCACCCGCGAGCGGTTTTCACCGTGCGGAACGGGGCGAAACGCAAATGATGTGAAAAGGAATTGGAGCGGGTGAAGGGAATCGAACCCTCGTATTCAGCTTGGAAGGCTGCTGCTCTACCATTGAGCTACACCCGCATTCCGGTCAAAGAGATTGACCGGTTTTCGCCGCATTGCAAGTAGGCATTTCCCGGCGCATCGGCAAGCTGCGGGCGGGATGGTGGAGGGGGTTGGATTCGAACCAACGTAGGCTAAGCCAACGGATTTACAGTCCGTCCCCTTTAACCACTCGGGCACCCCTCCAGGCCGCCTTGAACGGCGACATGCCGCCGTTTTCCGCCCCGGTAAAGGGTTCCGGGCCGGACAGGCGCGCGTTATGCAAGCGGCATCCCAATAAGTCAACGCCCGCAGGCGAAAATTGCGCGCCGTCCCGGGATCGGGAAAACGCCGCACGCAATTGCCCCTCGCCAGCGAACGCGGCTGTCTCTATAAGCCGCGAAATGAACGACAAGCCACCACGCAAGAATCCGGGCGAAGCCCACAACCGCCACCACGCGGAATTGCGGCGCCAGCGGCGCGAAGCCAGCCACGCCGCCAGGGAAAAGTCCCATACGCCGCGGCCGCGCCAGGAGGGCGAATTCAACGTTCCCGACGGCCGCGTGCTGCTATACGGCCTGCACACGGTGCGTCACGCGCTTGCCAATGCGGCACGGCGCAAGTTCAAGCTGCACGCCACGAAGAATGCGCTTGCCCGGCTCGATGCGGAGCCGGCATGGCTGGAACGCGTCGAAGTCATCGAGGCGGAGCCGCGCCTTCTCGACAAGATGGTCGGCACCGATGCGGTACACCAGGGCGCCGTGCTGGAAGCGGCCGTGCTTGAACCCAAGAGCCTCAAGGCGCTGTCGCAAAGCCCGCTGATTCTCGTGCTCGACCAGGTTACCGATCCGCACAATGTCGGCGCGATCATGCGTTCCGCCGTGGCGATGGGCGCGGGCGCGCTTGTCACCACCAACCGGCATTCGCCTGCCGAATCGGGTGTGTTGGCGAAGTCTGCCTCGGGCGCGCTGGACATGATCGAGCATGTCTGCGGTGCGCAATCTCGCCGAGGCGCTGACCGAGCTTTCATCGCTCGGATACCAAACTGTCGGCCTTGACAGTGACGGGCCGGACATCCTCGAGAAATCGCTCACGGCGCCGAAAGTCGCGCTGGTGCTGGGAGCGGAAGGCAAGGGATTGCGGCAGAGGACACGCGAGACCTGCGCAACGCTCGCGCGGATCGACCTGCCGGGCGCAATCAAGTCGCTGAACGTTTCCAACGCCGCCGCGCTGTCGCTTTATATCGCGCGCCGCCATGTGGACGGCGCGCGCTCGTGACTATTTGACGGGCTCGCCTTCCGGCGCTTCATAGACTTCCGGTTCATCGGCTGGCGCAACCGGCGCCGCTTCCGAACCGACCGCCACACCCGTGGTGTTCAGCGTGATGATCTTGGGCGAGTTCGTGTAAGGCCCCAGGCGCACGGTGCAGAACTGGTCGAGTGCGCAATCGCCCTCAAGCAGCGCGCCGTTCATCGTCGGGGCCATTTCCGGCGCCGCGACTGCGGCCGCGCCGGACGGCGTTACCTGGATGATCAGCGGCGTGCCGTAGCTCCCGCCCCTGCCACCATAGCCGCGGCCGTTGTAGTAGCCGTCATACGGACGGTCGAAGGCGCGGATCGACCTGACCCTTTCGCTCGTGCTTTCGCCCCGGCCGTAACCAGAACCAGCTCCGATAACCAATGGGACGCCATAGCCCAGCCGGCCATATCCGCGTCCATTGTAGTAGCCATCGTAAGGCCGGTCGAATGCGCGAACGCTGCGAACTCTCTTGCGCGGTGGATTCGCGTACCCGATAGACGCCCGAACCGCCCCAGCCGCGCTTGTAGCCATAAACGCCCTCAGTGCGCCTGCCGGACGCCAGCTTCGTGCCGGAGCGATACGCCGGGTGTGCGTTGCGGAAGTGCCTCGGCCTGGCATGGCCGTATAGATCGGAGCGCCGGCCGCCGACATTCTTGATGCGTGGTGCGTGGTGGCGGGCGGACGCATGCCAACGCTTGCCATGGGCGCCCTTCGACCGGCGCTCGCCGGCATCGGCGAATTGCGGGATGGCGAGCAACGCCAGCGCGATCAGCGAGGCGACGAGCGCCAGATGGCGCAGGAATTTTCGCGACAGGGGTGCGACGCGTGACATGGGCACATCCTTCGTTGCGTGGCGCAAGGCCACAGCCGGACAGGGACAAGGTTGCGCCTCCACGCGCCTCCGCAGTCCCTTGACCTCATGACGCCCGAAGGCGTTGCCGCATCTCGTTCAAGGTAAACGTTCCGTTAATGCCGCCGCAAGGCCCCTGCCCGCCTGGGCAGGCCGATGCATGCGAAAATCCGTGAACATGGTTAACGCGCAAGCCAACTGGACAAGGCGCGTTTATATGGCTATCACGCGCGCCAAGCCCTTGTAGCTCAGATGGTAGAGCAACTGATTTGTAATCAGTGGGTCGGCGGTTCGAGTCCGTCCGGGGGCACCAATTAAGTTGTTGAATTAATTAGAAGCTTGTGAATTATCTGGGATCAATCCGGACATTCGCAGTTGTGTGTGCGGCAGATGTGCGGCAAAGACGAATATAAACGTAGGTCGCGAGCATGCAAAAATGCGGCGTGTCTGAGTGCATGTGAATCGGCATCGAAATGTTGTCCGCTTCGGATACGGCTTAAAGCATTGGAACGTTGCGCTAACCAGCGATTCAGGGGGGTCACGATCGGCGCCGATCGTGACCCCACCCAAATTGGAAATTGATGAATGATTTCAATTTGTTGAGTTTCAACTAGCCGGGGTCAAAGTTGGGCGCCAATTCACAGCAAACCGGGCATGATCGTCTCCGATCACGGCACGGAGTTCACATGCAACGCCATGCTCGCCTGGTGCACCGACATGAGGGTGGATTGGCACTTCATCGCGCCCGGCAAGCCGATGCAGAACGGATTTGCTGAGAGCTTCAACGGTCGCATGCGCGACGAACTGCTCAACGAAAGCCTGTTCTTCGATCTCGACCATGCGCGCCGAACCATCGGCGCATGGGTTAGTGACTACAACAACCAGCGCCCGCATTCCGCGCTCGGATACCAGACACCGGCTGCCTTCGCGGCCAATCTCACCGCAACGGGCGATCAGCTGCGCAAACCCGACCAGCTACGCCGATCGCCCGTTGCCCAAACCGCGCCATACGGCGTACAACCCGCCGAGGCTCTAATTGCCGCTGGATGACAAAGCAGTGGCATGTATGGACGGCCTCCGCTTGGCAAGGACAACTTTCGGCGCTTCTGACGAGTTGGTCGGGTGCAGGCATGTATCCGGCCTTTGGATGCGGCCTTTTCATGCCGCTGCCCCTGATGAAGTCCGCAGATCGGATCCCAGACAGGTCAACGCGCTCGTCGGCGCTGCTCCCCACTGGACGGGTTTCTCCGATCCCGGCTCGACCGTTCGTCATCACACCATCAGCACCTCACCATCTCTGATGCGCATTCGCAGCTGTCAGGCAGCGCGAGCTTCAAATCTCTTTCCGGTCATCATGAGCGCCCAGACTATCCTCGCCATCTTGTTGGCCAGGGCGACGGCAACGACAGTGTATGGCTTCTTGGCGAGCAATTCGGTCGCCCACTGTGTCGGCGCGGCCTTCCCTTTTCGACTGAAGCGCAGCACTGCGTGGGCGCCGACTACGAGAAGTCGGCGAATGTAGGGATCGCCTTGCTTGCTGATCCGCCCAAGCCGCTCCTTTCCTCCCGACGAGTTCTGCCGCGGTACGAGGCCCAACCAGGCCGCGAGTTGTCGACCAGACCTGAACAACGAAGCATCCGACACGGTCGCAACGATCGCGCTGGCAGTGATCGGACCAATTCCGGGGATTGTCTCCAGGCGACGGCTCAACTCGTTCGACCGATGCCAGGCATGGATCTGCCGGTCCATGTCCCCAACCTTCTCGTGTACCTCGCGCAATTGCTGGATCAGGGGAAAGAGGACAGACCGGGCAAGTGGCGGGATCAGGTCGTGATCCTCGTCCTCTACCAATGCGACAAGCATGCTTACTCCGGCAATGCCCTGACGGGTGACGATCCCGAACTCGGCCAGGTGTCCTCGCAGGGCATTGATCAACATGGTCCGCTGACGAATTAGAATCTCACGGACCCGATGCAACATGAGAACGCTTTGCTGTTCCGCGCTCTTGATCGGCACGAAGCGCATCGTCGGCCGTGTCACCGCCTCGCAGATAGCCTCTGCATCCGTGGCATCATTCTTCTGCCGCTTGACATAGGGCTTTACATACGACGCCGGCATAAGGCGGACCTCATGTCCCTGCGCCATCAGGACACGAGCCCAATGGTGGCCTGTTGCACACGCTTCAATGCCAATCAGACTTGGCGGCAAAGATGCAAAGAACGTGGCGACATCATCGCGACGCAGCCTTCGACGGATGACGACCGCGCCGCCCGCGTCTATGCCGTGCACTTGAAAGACGTGCTTGGCGATATCCAGACCAATCGTGCTAACATTCTCCATGGACGGCTCTCCCTCATGTGACTTTTGACAGCCACACTTTGGCACATTGCGATGCCGGGAGCGGAGGCCGTCCACCACATCAGGTCACCATGCCTTGACCCCAGCCTGATCCACAAAACATAGTCCAAAGGGTCAGTTCTCGATGGAAAACCCGGGTCAGTTCTACGTGGAAATCAACAACCTTGAAATCAAAGCGGCCTATTTGCTGCGATTTTTGCGATCGCGTTATCCTGGACTTCATGAAGGCCCAGACCGGAGAGATCGACAGCAATGCCTGCCTTGGCAAGACCTTTTGCAATGATCCTGATCATTGAAGGATGCACATTGCGTTGTGTCAGATCGGCGATAGCACGTTCACCGTATTTGGGATCAATCTTCAAAATGGCCTCAATTGCCAGACGCGCTTCATCCCGGTATCCAAGATTAATCGCCGCCACTGCGACGAGCATATGACCGTAAGGTACATCGGGCGCTATTGCCTTACGCGCCTCCGCCAGCGCCTCAGCATATCGGCCTTGGGCTAGATGGCAGAACGAAAGTGCAACTCTAAAGGTGCTGGACTGAATCGGATTTCGCTCATATGAACTATCAAGCAAGCGAAGTGCCTCGTCCCATTGCGCGATCGCAGCATACCGCACTGCCGTCTCGGCCAAAAGCTCTGCATCGTTCGGATTAAGTTCCAGTGCAGTTCGGTATGCATCCAAGGAGGCTTGTACTTCTCCCCTGAACCAATAGGTGGCGGCAAGTGCATGATGACTGCTGCTCGCGTCAGGCGCCATTCCCACTGCCATCCGCCCATATCGAAGCGCGTTGCAGAGTGGATCATCCACAGCAACCAACGCGTCGAACTGAAAACGGTGAATGTCAACATACAGACGGGAAAGACAGGCATGCGCTTCGGCATATTCTGGACTATTCGTCACCGTTGCTTGGAGAGCCGTGAATACAGGTACAACCAGTTCCCTTGCATAGCTTTGTGTGTACTTGCGGAACAGGATCACGCTGTCATAGGGAGAAAGTTCACTCGGTAGCCTACCTTCCAAATGTCTCACGTAATGGCGAAAAATAGCTCCGTGTGGCTGGGCGATTGCATAGACAATCTTGTTGGCAATCTCTTCACTATTTGAAAGAATTTCCTCGGTTTTACATAAGCGTTCATACTGCTCCGCCCAGATATATTCAATACTGGTTGTGTCCATCAGAACCGCATCTACATAAATGCCCTCCCGATTTCTGTTTGCGTTGCCGCTTAGAACGAAGTCTGGCCGAGTGCCCGAATGAATATTTTTCGTAGTCATGCTGCGCCCGTGGTCCACTGATTTGACAACATAAATGCCGCCAAAACGGGTAAGTCCGACAACGAGTTGGCGGACCAAGCTGCTGGTTAAGCCCCGACTATCGCCCTGATGTTCCGCGCTTTCGAACGCGTGAACGGCAACAACTGGTCCATACAGATTCAGTTTTCGCGCATCATCGCGAGACCTCAATGGCGCAGCCTCGGAAGCGTGTTCAAATGTCGGCGCGTACGTGCCTTTCGGGATGAAGATTTTGATAGAATCTCCAACTCCCGCCGTCAGATAATAATGCTCCAGGGAACGTCGCAAACGCCCAGCCTCAATTCGAACAATAGAATCAAGTTGGGGATCGAAATTCTTTGCGCGCCCGAAAACATCTGTTGCGATCGTATACGCCTTTATCCTGTCAGCACGGCCCGAGATCACCATTTCGACAACAAAAGCCAGAAATCGTCGGTTTCGCTCCGACGCATCGAAATCTGCCGATACGAGGATGCGTTTCAACTGTTCCTGAATGGCTTGGGTTGTTATCATTGCAAATCCAAAACTGCGCATAATTCGAACATATGTAACAAATTCACAAATATCGAGGGCGATTAGGCCCCATGCCCGCAAATACCTCCAAGCGAATCAACTGGCGAAGGGGTGTAAATGACATGTCAATCACCGTGTCAGAACTCGCCAGCAAGGGTATCGTAGGTGAACGCTGATTTCCGCGATTTTGCTCTTTCATTGCACTGGATGGAGTTGCGCAAGACTCTGTGCGGCTGGCGTTCTCCATCAGATGCCAGCGATCCGCGACCTGGGTCGCCTTCGGGAGTGGCTTCGCGGCGGCTTGGGCGTAGCCGCCGCCCCGGTCCCGCGCGACGATCTTGATCTGCCTATGAACCAGGAGCCAAGCTTGGGCAGTCGCAGGGTCCCGGTCCGCCAGCAAGGCGATTGTCCGGCGTCGCTCCAGATCGCAGATAATCGCGCCGTAGCGCTGATTGCGCCGGCGCGCCTTCGGACCACGCGAAGCAAGGCGTCGTTGCTGACGGTAGCATCAACCTACGGGCAAAGCTTGCGGCCGGTCGGCCGCCCAATGCCGACGCCACATGATGGACGATATGATCAAGTCTGCCGGTCCGACGGGACCAAGGTACGAGTACATCGGGATCAAAGCGCTCGGCGAATATCTGGCGGGCGCATGTCACGACGCCACAGCGAAAGCGGCGAACGGTCAACACAATCCGAACCCGCTGTCCGCTAATCGGCAGGTTGCTAGGACGCCGCTCGTAGCGACTGTCGACCCGATCAGTGGAAGTTCCGCAATCCGGACAATTCGCCGTCTGTGCCCGCGGACGCGCCGAGATCAGCAAGCCCCCTTCGGCCCATGCGGTCGAACTCGACGACGAAGCTGCGCGGTATGAACTCGCACGTACGGAGCATCTGGCCCATGCTGTTGATTCTCCTCGTTAAACCAACAACGAGCCAGCGCCACGATTTCATCAAAAGTGAGTCAGAGCCAACTTTCGACGACGACTTACTCCTTGGTCGACGCGACCAAGCCGGGCAAGGTTTCTGCAGCAGTCACACTTGCGATAATTGCGGAGATCCTTAGGTTTGAAGAAGTGTTCGCCTTCGGAAATCTCCGTCAGAGGTAGAATTATTCTCAGCTGTAACTTTTTCTAGTATATCGATTTCCTCCGATAGTCATTAGCAGCGCGACGATCAGTACTTGCTAAAAGGTGAAGTCACAGCGCATTGACAATCAATTCATTCACCTAAATTTGCATGATGGGAACGTGGGCCGGCACCACCAGCCTGGCTTCGGTTGCAGTCAGCACCTGCTCGGCCGACACGCCGGGCGCGGTTTCCATCAGGGTGGCCTTTCCGTGTGGAAAGGCGATTACAGCCATTTCCGTCACGACCAGGTCAACCGGACGGATCGAGGTCAGCGGCAGGTTGCACTTTTGCACGATCTTTGGCTTGCCTTTTGCAGTGTGTTGCATGGCGATCACCACGCGCTTGGCACCGGTTACGAGATCCATCGCTCCGCCCATGCCCGGCACCATCTTGCCGGGGATCATCCAATTGGCGAGGAGCCCTTCCTCGTCAACCTGCAGCCCGCCGAGCACCGTCATGTCGACGTGTCCGCCGCGGATCAGGCCGAAGGACGTCGCGCTGTCGAACGAACTAGCGCCCGGCAGCGCGCTCACCGGACGGCCGCCGGCGTCGGTCAGTCGCGACTGTACCATGCCCTCTTCCGGCACCGGACCAGCGCCAATCAGGCCGTTTTCCGACTGGAAGAACACGCTGACACCCACCGCAAGGTAGTTCGACACCAGCGTCGGTATGCCGATGCCGAGATTGACAAGCATCCCTGAGTGCAGTTCACGCGCAATGCGTTTCGCAATAATGGTCTGTGGATCCATAGCACTCACCCGTGTGCAATAACGTAGTCAACAATCGGGGCCGACGTCCCCACCTGGTCGGGCGGTATCAGTCCTACCGGCACCATGTGATCTGCCTCGACAATCACCGTATCGGCAGCCATCGCCATCACCGGATTGAAGTTGCGAGCAGTCAGGGTGTAGGTCAGATTGCCTGAATAGTCACACAGGAACGCCTGGACCAGCGCGAAATCGGCGCGCAGCGGTGTCTCCAGAAGATATTGAATGCCATCGACTTCAATCTTGCGCTTGCCCTCTTCGACCTTGGTGCCCACACCGGTCGGCGTCAGGATGCCACCGAGGCCGAAGCCTCCTGCGCGGATACGTTCTATCAACGTGCCCTGAGGCACCAGCTCGACCTCCATCGAACCATCGAGCATTTTCCTCTGCGTCTCCGGGTTGAGACCTATGTGGCTTGTTATGGTGCGCTTTACGAGACCGGCGGCCACCAGCTTGCCAATGCCCTTGCCTGGCAGTGCGTTGTCATTGGCAATGACTGTCAGATCCTTCTTGCCCTGCCGCACCAGCTCATCCATCAGGCGCTCCGGCGTGCCGACTGCCATAAAGCCGCCGATCATGATCGTGGCGCCGTCAGGAATTAGCGCCACCGCCTTTTCCAACGTAATGGTCTGCATGCCTGCTCCTTCCCTAGGGGTTGAATTGCTTTCACTGCGCCAGCCAGCCGCCATCGACGGGTAGCGCCGCGCCGCGGATCTGCGATGCTGCTTCCGAACACAAGAAAACCGTCAGTGCGCCGATCTGCTCAGGCGTTGCAAATTCGAGCGACGGCTGCTTTTCCGCCAGCAGTTCTTGCTTGGCACTTTCAACGGCAATGCCCTCGCTCTTGGCGCGCGCATCGATCTGTTGCTGCACCAGTGGCGTCAGTACCCAGCCTGGACAGATCGCGTTGCAGGTGATGCCGGTAGTCGCATTCTCCAGCGCCACCACCTTTGTCAGGCCAATCACGCCGTGCTTGGCAGTGACGTAGGCGGATTTCTGCACCGAGGCTACCAGTCCGTGCGCCGAGGCGATATTGATGATACGACCCCAGTTGCGTTTCTTCATCTGCGGCAGAACTGCCTTGATGGCATGGAAGTTTGACGACATGTTTATCGCGATCACGGCATCCCATCGCGCGTCGTCGAATTCCTCAATCGGTGCAGTATGCTGAATGCCGGCGTTGTTTACGAGGATATCGACTGCACCGAACTCGTCCGTCGCCGCTTCGACCATTTCCCGGATTAGTGCGGGCTCTGAAAGGTCCGCGTTATTGTAGCCGACCTTTACCTTGAACTCGGCGGCCAACGCTTCGCGCAGCTTCCCGATTTCCGCGGGCTCGCCGAAACCGTTCAACATGAGGTTGGCGCCTTCGCCGGCGAGACAGCGCGCAATGCCAAGTCCGATGCCGCTGGTGGAGCCGGTGACGATGGCGGATTTGCCTTTGAGCATTGGCTATCTCCTGATTGCGGATTGCGCGAACACTGTAAGATGCCCGCCGATCCCGAAACTTCGCCATGAACACAACCAGCAGGCGTGCAGCAATTGCGCGAACCGGTTTAGCTCAGGCTCCATGCAGCAGCCTTGCGGTATGGCGGGCGATCATCAGTTCCTCGTTTGTCGGAACAACGAGCATCTTGACGCGGCTTTCGGGCGCGGAAATCACCAACGAGGCCGAGCGATTTGCATCGGGATCGAGCACCGCTCCCAGCCAATCCATGCGGGCAGCAATGGCGGCGCGCAAACCGGCCGAGTTTTCGCCAATGCCTGCCGTGAAGACAAAGGCGTCGAGCCCGCCTAGCGCCGCCGCCAGCATTCCCGTGTTCAGGGCTATGCGATGGACGAAATGGTCGAGCGCAAAACGGGCCCGCGGGTCCGGTGAAGCCTCGAGCGCCCGCACGTCATTGCTGATGCCCGACAGGCCCTTCAACCCGGATTCCTTGTAGAGCATTTCCTGGACTTCACCGGCGCTCATCTTCTCCTGCAGGATCAGGTGCAGGATGACGCCCGGATCGATCTGTCCGGGACGCGTGCCCATCGGCAGGCCGTCAAGCGCAGTGAAACCCATGGTCGATTCGACGCTGCGACCCTCGCTGAGGGCGCACATGGAAGCGCCGCTGCCCAGATGCGCAACGATCACCTTGCCGTCTCGCGACTTCGGGGGCAACGTCCTTCAGCCGCGTCGCGATGAACTCGTAGGAAAGCCCGTGAAATCCGTAGCGGCGGATACCTGCATCATAAAAGCGCTGCGGGATGGCGTAGCAATCAGCCACTGGATTGCGCCCGCGATGGAATGATGTGTCGAAACAGGCAATTTGCGGCAGTTCGGGAAAGCGCTCCAGAAGGCTGCGGATGGGTGCAAGGTTGTTGGGCTGGTGCAAGGGCGCCAGCGACTCGAACCTCGACAGTTTTTCAAGGACCGCCGCGTCGATCCGCACCGGCCGGTCGAAGTCCGGCCCGCCATGCACGACCCGGTGCCCGACAGCGGAGGGATTGACCCCGAGATCGTCGCGCAGCCATTTTCCCGCCACGGCCATGGCCGCGGCAACGTCCGGCACGCTGGCGGGATCGAGCATCGTGTCGACGCTTGCGCCGCCCGCCGCGCTGCCTTTCAGCCGGGGTTTGACGCCGATGCCGTCGACCTGGCCCTTGACGCGTTGAACCGGTTCGGCGCCGTCCAAGGCGAACAACTGGAACTTGACGCTGGATGACCCTGCATTGACGACAAGGATCGTATTCACGTGTCAGGCCTTTGGCAGCGGTGCGTTGCTCCGCCTTGCAAATGCCAGCAGGGCAGCGAGCGCACACGATGCCATGCGGGCGCGAAGCGAATCCGCCCTCGAGGTCAGGACGATGGGAACACGTGCGCCGAGAACGATCCCGGCGGCGTCCGCATTGGCGAGGAACGTCAGGTTCTTCGCCAGCATATTGCCGGCCTCAAGGTCCGGGACCACGAGGATCTGGGCCCTGCCGGCCACCTCGGACTTGATGCCCTTGATGCGCGCCGCCTCCGGGTCGATGGCGTTGTCGAAAGCGAGCGGGCCATCCAGCAGCCCGCCGGTGATCTGTCCGCGATCTGCCATCTTGCACAAGGCAGCCGCTTCGATGGTCGAGGGAATTTTCGTCGTTACCGTTTCGACCGCCGACAGGATCGCCACGCGCGGGGTGCCGAGGCCGACCTGGTTGTATAGGTCGATGGCGTTCTGGACGATGTCCCGCTTGGCGTCGAGATCGGGAAAAATGTTGATTGCCGCATCGGTGATGAACAACGCATCGCCATAGGTCGGCACGTCCATGACGAAGACATGGCTGATACGCCGTGACGTGCGCAGACCCGTACCGCTGGCCGTGACCGCCCGCATCAGTTCGTCGGTGTGAAGGCTTCCCTTCATCAGGATTTCGCCAGCGCCCTGATGGATCAGTTCGACGCCTTTCGCGGCCGCGGCGTCGCTGTGCGGCGCATCGAAGATTTCGAAACCGGCAATGTCGAGTTTGTGTTCTTGCGCAACCGCGTTGATCCGGGCTTCCGGTCCCACGAGTTTCGGCGTGATCAGGCCGGCCTTTGCTGCGTCCACGACCCCGCGCAACGAGGATTCGTCGCACGGATGCACGACGATCGTTGCAACCGGCTCCAGTTCCTGCGCGCGGGCTATGAGGCGGTCGTATTTTTCGTGCGGCTTGCGTTCGACCTGCCGGCCGGCGGCTGATTTCGTGTCGAGTTCCATGTCAGTCTCCAACCCGCTCACGAAGCCTGCTTGCGCCGCGGCGAAAGCGGCGTGACGGTTGCGCCATCGTCCGCTGGCCACGCCCAGCAGCCGCTCGACCTTTTGCAGGCGCTCGCGCACCTCGGCGGAAACTTCGCCGCCGACGGCTGCCACCTTGCGGACCATCGCCATCACGCCCTGCACGCTTTTCCGCGTCCGGTATCATCGCCGGCAGGGCCTCAAGCGCCTGCGCCTCGTCGATCAGCAGCATGTAGAACTGCTCGCGAACCATCTGCTTGAACTGGGTCAACGACATATCCGTGTGGTCTTCTCGAATGCGGCGCAGCATCTCGAAGCCCCGCTCGTCAACATTGCCGTGCGCCATGCCGGCATGCAGCAGGATGCGAATTACCGCCTCGCGGCTGCCACCGGCAGGAATGCCGGCGCGCAGTTCGGTTATGCGCGTTTCCTGCAACTGCCGGTGCAGCGGGTTCTTTTCCGCCTTGCGCAGCGGCTTGTCGCTGTCGGGATCGATGCCCATCGCCCGCTGCAATAACGGCGAACCGTAGATGTTCAGGAACAGTTGCTCGGAAACGTACTCGGCGGTCTTGCGCCAGGTTTCGAGCCCCTCGACCACGGCTTCGGAGAATTTCTCCTGCGCCTCGACGAACGCATTTTCCGGGGCCGCGGACTTGCGGTCCCTGCGGACATGCTCGGCCACGACCCGAAGCGGGAACGCGAACGGATTGGCGTCCGACAATGCCGAAAACTGCAACCGGAGCGGATGCATCTGCGCCATGAACGCGGTTGCCGGGGGAGCGGCGAAAGCCTTCACGAAGGGCTGCACGAAGGTCCTGTACAGCGCAAGATTGTTTTCCGAGACGCGTGCCGCCGTGGCAAAGCGGCGCTCGTCGGCCGCGTCGTTGCCGCCCATGGCACGGATGTCGTCAAGCGAGCGCGCCTCGCAACGCATCGTCCAGCGGCCGCTGGTCAGGCCGGAACGGTCATCGCTCGCAGGGGTCAGAACAGCCTCGTAAAGTCCTGGCGGAAGCGTGTCGATGAGATCGATGTTGCTGGAGAACTCGTCATGTTCCTTCCGCGCGACGCCGGACGAAACGAAGATGCCAAGATGCCCCGCGTCTTCGTGGACGGTGTAGACGATGGTCTGCCCGAACCGGCGGATGTCGTTCACATCTTCATAGAGGTCGAGGATCCAGCCCAGCGCCTGTTGCGGCGGGGTGATGTTGTCGCCCTTCGAGCAAAACACGACGATGGGCGAGCGGATGTTGCGAAGATCGATGACAGTGCCGTCCGGCATCTTCACCATGCCGGCCGCCAGCTTGTTTCCGACGAACAGTTCGTCGACGATGAACTGGATTTCCTCGCCGTTCAGGTTGACATGCGCGCCCCACCACCGCTCGAAGCCGAGATATCGATCAACCTCGGTGTCGATCTTGCTGTAGAGGTTGTACTGCTTGCTCCACAGCGTATTGGCCGGATTCTGGTTTTCGAAGTTCTGCACCAGCCATGCGCCGTCGAAAATTCCGCCGCCGATGTCGCTCGTCATCTGGGTTAGCCAGCTGCCTCCCAGCAAGCCGCCGCTGTAGCGCATCGGGTATTTGCCGTGGACGCCGTTCCAATATGAAAGCGGCGAGCCGGCGAGGATGATGGGGCCGAAGAGTTCAGGACGCACCGCCGCCAGCATCATCACGGCCCAGCCGGCCTGGCAGTTCCCGATGACGCAGGGCTTGCCGTCGGCCTTGCGGGTGCAGGCTCGCTACCTTTTCCAGGAACGCCGCCTCGACCATCGCGATGTCGGCGATCGTCTGGCCCGGCACCGGGTCCGGCAGGAAAGCCCACGAAGTAGCAGGGATGCCCGGCAGCCAGGGCAACGCCGATCTCGCTGTCGGCCTTGAACCCGCCGATACCGGGCCCGTGTCCGGCACGCGGATCGACAATGACGAAGGGTCGTTTCGCAGGATCGATCACGACGCCTTTCGGCGGCACGATGCGCACCAGAAGATAATTCGCCGCGGGATTCATCGCGCGACCGTCAGCGACGAGTTCGGCCTCGTAGGACAGGACGTGCGGCGCCGCCTTTGCGCACTTGCTCGCGATACTGGTTGCCGCGCTGGCGCATCGCGTCACAGAAGAGGACGCCCCGCTGGAAACCGTCTATCGTGTAATCGAGAGCCTCGGCGAAAACAGCCGGAAATGCGGGCAGCCGCGTTTCGGCGCCGGACGTTTGCTTGGTCATCGGAAAATCCCTGTCATCTCTAAGCGCCCCCTGTTTGCGCCTGCCTTAGTCCCAAGCCAGCGTCATGCCGACATCGCCGGGCATGCCATTGGGAAAGTCGATAATCTCGACTTTCAGCTTGTAGCCTTTCTCGCGCAGGTACTTGTTCCAGAACTCGTAGAGTTCCTTGGGAAGGCCCACCAGTGTCTGCTCCCAGCCGGTTTCGCCCTGGTTGATCGCGCGCCCGCTGTCGGTGCACAGATCGCTCGGGAAGGTGTAGAACTGAACCTGTGTCAGGCGATTGCGGACACCGCGCTCGATGATCGCCAAGGCCCGCTTGAGGCGCTCGTCGTCGCTGATGCCCGAGGGCTTGATGTAGCTGTCGAGCAGCTTCTGCTTCTCCGCCTGCGCTTCCTTTTGCCGCTTCATCTCCGCGACTGCGTCTTCGGCTTCGGCCAGCGCGACCTTTTCCGCATATGCCTTGGCTTCGGGTATCTGAAATCCGGGTGACATTGATTTCTTCCTGCCTGATGAAAATTGGTCTGATCTATTGCTTTTGTGCGCTGCCTTGCATTGACGTCGATCAAGCAAGATCGGCGCTGATCAGTCGATGATGTGGTACCCGCCGTCGACATAGATCGTGTCGCCGGTGATGTTTCTGGCCGCGTCGTGCGCGAGAAACGCCGTCGTGATCCCGACGTCCTCGATGCTGACCAGTTTTCGCAACGGCGACTTTGCCTTGGCCTTGTCGAGCAGGCTGTCGAATTCGGCTATGCCCGATGCTGCGCGCGTTTCCAGCGGACCCGCCGAAATCGCATGAACGCGAATTCCCTTGGGGCCAAGTTCGGCTGCGATATAGCGCACCGAGCTCTCGAGAGCTGCCTTTGCCACGCCCATGATGTTGTAGTTGTCGACCACCACCTGGCTGCCATGATAGGTCATCGTGAACAGCGAACCGCCGCTCTTCATCAGCGGCTCGGCGAGATGCGCCATCCGGATGAAAGACCAGCACGAGACTTCCATCGTGGCGTTGAAGTCATCGCGTCCCACATCCACAACACGGCCATGCAGCGCATCCTTCGGCGCGAAGGCTATGGAGTGGACGAGGAAATCAAGGTTGCCCCATACGCTCGCAATGCGCTCGAACACGGCTTCGGCCTGGCCTTCCACGCGCATGTCCAGCGGCATGAAAATCTGCGCTTCGAGTTCGCGAGCCAGCGGCTCGACATGCGGCCTGGCTTTGTCGTTGAGGTAGGTGACCGCAACCTCTGCGCCGAATGCACGAAAGGCCTTGGCGCAACCCCAGGCAATGGATTTGTCGTTGGCAATGCCCACGACAAGTCCCTTCTTTCCTTCCAGTATCCTGGATTTGACGTTCTCGAACATGCATTCTCCAGTTGACTTGTGAAGCAGGTCAAAACTTTACAGTTTTGTTCGACTATGTGGGCAAGTCGCGGAAGTACGTCACGTTTTCAGACGCAACACTCTTCTTGCCGCGACCAGGCTCGCAACCGGAGCCGGCCGGAGCTGAAAAGCGATCTTTTGCCGAGGCGATTTTATCGATTTCCAGGCGTCATGAGATTGACGCACATCATTATCTCCCGCGAGGAATTTGGCTATCTTTTTACATGTTCGTTACATCGGATGCGGAGCATCTGTGGCACTAAGCCGCCCATCCTTGAGGAGAAATCATGACGACGCGTCTCAATGTCGACTTCGACACCAAGCGAAAATTCACCGTCTCGGATGAGGGAAGCGTCAAATTTCGGCTGAAGAACATAGCTGTCGAACCTGGCAGCAAAGTCTCGCTGCAAAAGGATTTCGATCCCGATTTCACCGGCGGCTTCGACGACAAGGCCGGTGGACTGAAAAAACTTGCGAGCAATGTCGAACGTGTTTCCGAGCTGCAGGAAATCCTCTATGCGCAGGACAAGTACGCCTTGCTCATCATTTTCCAGGCCATGGACGCTGCCGGCAAGGACGGGGCGATCGAGCATGTCATGTCAGGCGTCAATCCTCAGGGCTGCCATGTGACGAGCTTCAAGGCTCCCTCAGCAGAGGAACTCGACCACGACTATTTGTGGCGTGCGCACAAGGCGATGCCGGCACGCGGCATGATCGGCATCTTCAACCGGTCCTATTACGAGGAGACGCTCGTTGTCCGCGTCCATCCGGAAATCCTTGCGGGACAGAAACTTCCGAAAAAGGCCGTCGGCAAGGACATCTGGAATCGCCGCTTCAAGGAAATCAACAATTTCGAGAAGTACCTCGTCCAGAACGGCATCGTGGTCCTGAAATTCTTCCTCAACATATCCAAGGAGGAGCAGAAGAAGCGTTTCCTCGCCCGCATCAACGAGCCGGACAAGAATTGGAAATTCTCTGTCGCAGACTACAAGGAGCGATCGCACTGGGACGAGTACCAGCGAGCCTTCGAAGAAACGCTGGAAAACACCAGCACCGAATGGGCGCCATGGTTCGTCATTCCGGCCGACAACAAGTGGTTCGCGCGGCTCGCGATTTCGCAGATCATTACCTCCACCCTTGAGGGACTGGACCTGGAAATTCCTCGTGTCGACGAGGCGCGGCTCAAGGAAATCGCGGAGATCCGCGAGAAGCTGATGGCGGAATAGAGTGCCTGCCACCACTGCAATTTGCCCGCCGGGGAACTGGTAATGCGTTTCAAGCTTCCCTAGGTCGACAGTTTGAAGGGCAGCAATGCTGCATCGCTGACCCGCGATGTCTCGGCCGGTTTCGCTATAGCCGCGGTGGCGTTGCCAAGCGCAATCGGACACCTCGAACTACCGGCGTTTTGGCAACCGGCATGCGGTATTGAAGCTCGAGGCGGTCCTATCTGCGAGGCAGGCGTGGTTGTGGGGTAACGCTTATTGCCTGTCCGGGCATCGCGGCGGCTTTTTCGAGCGCCTTTGGCGTCATGCGGGCGCAGTGCGCCCCTGGTGCCAGACGAAGCGGGTGAGATTGCAGGCAAGATTGGCCATGCCGATCTTGATCTTGGCGCGCGCCATTCCGATGGTTCGTATGAAGAGGCCCATGCGGGATTTCTGCTGCGCGAAGACGTGCTCGACAAAGGCGCGGATCCTGGAGCGTCGACCGTTAGCGCGCGACGTCGCCTCGCCCATCGGCCTGCCCTTCGGCTTCTTGTGGTGAATGTCGGAGACGAAGCCATTCTTCTCCAGCCACGCCTCTTTCGTCTTCGAGCGATAGGCAGTGTCGGCCCACACTGTCGATCCGGTGTTGGAACGATTGAGCACATTGCGAAGTTGCGCGCCGTCATAGGCCGAGGCGCCGGTGACGTTCCAGCCACGGATGAAGCCGTGCCGGCGATCGATCGAGGCATGGTTCTTGTAGCCGAACGCCGGGATAGCGATGTCGCGCTGCTGCGACTTTCCATCTTCGGCCACTTTGGCCTTCGAGAACTTCACCGTCCACCGCGCATCCCGATCCTTCTGCCGCAGCTTGGCCGGCTTGTCCTTCCATGCGTCCGGAACCTTGCCCGCCTTGATGTCAGCCTTCTCGGCGTCGGTATTGCGCTGCTTCGGCGCTGCCACAATGGTGGCATCTACGATCTGGCCGCCCATCGGACCGTCCGAGGATACGCAGCCGGACTTACTGACCCGACACGCCATGGTGGCCGGTGGGGGAAACGAAAAAGGGATAGGGCTATGGGAAGCGAAACATTGATGATTGGCAGGATGGCTAGGAAGCCCGCCACAGCGCGGCGCTAGCAGACGGCTACCTCGCTCGGATACCAACCGACCCCCACAAAACGCGCCACGCAGCTTCCACGGCCTGCCCTACCCCGCCCCCCTGATAATCTCTATGGCCCCTCGCCTCGGGGACCGCGTGGATAGGTTTATTATCCTAAACCGTAACATGGCGGGAATTTGTGGCTAAAGACCCAGATCTCGAATGTGTTGTTGGTCCAAAATACAATAGCGGGAGAGTGCCTCCTCCAAACAGATTGCACCTTGAATGTCGTTTGTGGGGCCGTCTTCTGCCTGTCGGGTTTCAGTCCCAGAAAAGGGTAGCTGCCGTTGATTATTCCTTCAGTCACCTCGCAAGACAGCCGAGCCAGTTGTCACGGGCGAGCTTGGCGATAAGAGCCGCATCGTAGCCATGCGCTGACATTGTTTCGAAATAGCGAGGAACGCCTGTGACGTCGCCAATCAAGTCCGGCAGAACACAACCATCGAAATCTGACCCCACTGTGAGGGGTTAAATCAGCGCTGGCCGTTGGCGCAGCCTAATTGGTAGCCCACGTTGCAATGCGCTTTCAGTCGGTCCGTATCCTCCGCCGACCACCCCTCGGGCGCGGTAACCTGCACCCACGGAGCGATATAGTCCTGTGAGTAGTAGGCATGCCCGTAGCCGGGCGGCGCACCGAAGGACACCGCTAAGTCGAGCGCCAACTGGAATTGCGTTACGATCGGCATGAAGATGAGGTCGTCCGAGACCTCCGTAGCAGACGGATCGTTCATCCAGGGTGGTGCACGCCAAAGCGAATAGGGGTCGTAGAAGACGACCGGATCGCTGGAATACTGCAAAAACATGATCCGCATTTTACCCCAGTCCGAGGCCCCTTCGGAACCATCGGCCGTGTGAGAGGCATAGCGGATCAGCGACCCGTCCCCTATCGTCGGCAAGACCCATGGCGTGCCCGGGTTTCGGTGATTTTGAACGTAGTTCCAGAAGTTCGACGAAAAGGGCGGCCCGGCCCAGTATGCACCGTCGATGGGATCGTCGAGAAGTCGGAACATGTTCGTGGCGTGCATCGACGACCAGGCCCCGAGGCTCAGCCCGTTGACGTAAAAGCGCGGACGGGCATCCTCGGGCAGGGTCTTCCAGTAGCCATGAACCACGTCCTGAAGCGCGGTCGCCTGTTCCAGACCGGTGCGGGTCTCCAGTATCAGGGCAAGCGGCGATTGCAGGTAGGAATACTGGGCCACAACGGTGGCAATGTCCCCGTCATGCATGTATTCGACCGGGTCCTGCAAGCCGGGATCGATCCAGCCGGTGCCCGTGGGACTTGCCACGATCAGCACCTCGCGCTCGAATGCCCCCTGGCGGATCAGCTCGGCCAGTGCCAGTTCCGCTCGTTCCCGCGGCGTGGCGCCATTGGCGCGCCCGACATACACACGGATCGGGTCCAGCGCAGGCCGGCCGGTGAAATCGGAGATATCTTCCGCATCGGGGCCGGTGGTGATGAATTCGCGACCGTATTTCCCCACGGCCGCCCAGTCTATCAGAGACTCTAGGCTGCCGGTCATGCGGTGCTGGGACGGTGGCGGCGGAGCGTCCTGGAACAACTCCTGCGCGGCCTCGTAGCTTTCGTCGAGGCCTGTTACCACCCGGTCGAAGATGCCGTCGCGGGTGACGACAAAAAGAATCAGAACCACCGTGACGAAACCGAAGACATTCGCGCGTCGCGGCGGCATGACGCGATAGAACCACGCTCGGATCAGGCGGAACAGCGAGGCGGCAAGTCGGCCCAATGCGAAAGCAATGGCGAATGTCGTGACAGCGAGTAGCAGGATAGTCGCGAGATGGAGGGCGTCTACGGGGTCCATGCCCATTTTCTGCCGGATGTCGTTTTGCCAGGTCAGGCTGGACCCGAATACCCAGAGAAAGAATGCAACAAGCGGGATCGAGACAAGCGCGATCAGGACTTTTGCGGGTCGCCCTGACAGAAGCGGAAGATCGGCCGCCCGCCAGAGCAGTGCGACGATCTGGCCGATCAGGTAGCCAATCGCCATGACCAGCCCACCGAGGATGCCTTGCACGGCCGGCCCACGGGGGAGGAGCGATGGGGTCAGCGAAGCTGCGAAGAACAACAGGCCAAGCAGAAGGCAGGGGACTGAGAGCGGTCCTATGATTTTGGCCAAGCGATGATTACTCATTCTTCCCCCGATTTGCATGCTCATGCTTCTGCATCGCGAACTTGTCACGATGCCTAGCGAAACGCCAAGGATTTACAACGCGAGGCTTGCACTTGGGAGTGTCCTGAACTCTGTGTATCTGAACTGCATGCACCGCGTCATCTGTGCCGTCATTTTCGCCAGATTCGCCCTTGACTGTAAATCGGCGTCCAACATTGACCCCCTTCAAAATTTTGATAAGCCACTGATCTAATTGCATTCTTAAGCTCTGGGATGGGGTCACAATCGGCGCCGATGGCGACCCCCCTTAAAATGTCGAAAAATACAATAGAAACAATGCGTTGCTGTGATCTTGGGCGGGGTCACTGATGGGCGCCAATTCACAACGAAACGGGCCTGAACACCAAAATGGCCAGATTGCGCGGTCGTTCCTTAAAGGGTGAACGGTGCCGCGTGGGTATTCCGCATGGTCACTGGAAGACCACAACCTTCACAGGAGCACTGCGGCTGAGCGGCATGACCGCGCCGATGGTACTCGACGGAGCCATGAACGGCGATGCGTTCAACGCCTATGTCGAGCAAGTGCTGGCGCCCACCTTGTCGCCCGGCGACATTGTTATCATGGACAATCTGCCCGCTCATAGAGCAGCCGGAGTACGCGAAGCCATCGAAGCTGTCGGCGCCCAATTGCGCTTCCTGCCACCCTATTCACCGGACTTCAATCCAATTGAAATGGCGTTCTCAAAACTCAAGACCTTGCTGCGCGCGAAGGCTGAGCGGACCATCGATGCGCTGTGGGAAACGGTTGGCAACCTTATCGGAATGTTCGAGCCACAGGAATGCGCAAACTACTTCGCAGCATGCGGTTATGATCCAACATAAACTGAATGTGCTCTAGCCATGTTTAGTCACGCTACGATCTTCAGCGGCACCGCCTTCGACAATCAAACTTGGTGGAAGTCGGTATTGCCCCGTCTCACGCGGCGCCATCACTCGGCCCCTGGGAGAATTTGGGCGCATCCGTGCCTCTGTCGGGATCAGAATGTCGCTCGGGCTCGCAATCCGAACAAGGCGACAGCATCCCTGTCGGGGTTGAAAGCCGGATTCCCAACGATTTGCAGGCTGGGCGTGATCTGAAAGTTCTCGGTAAGCTGGACCCTGTAGAAGACCTCGCTTGTCCACTGGTAGTCGAGGTCGACCCCAAACGTATCCGAATTAGGGCGGCCCCAGTTGAGGCCGACGCCGAGAAGGTTGCCGCCGGGCTTGTTCTGGTATCCAAAACCGCCGCTCACCGACGCCTCGTAAAGGCCCCCGCCTTCATTGGCCCAAGCGGCACGCAAGAACGGCAACCAGCGCCCGTCCACAACATGGGAGACAGACGCATTGACGCCCCATCCGCGCTGAACGCCGCTAACGTAACTCTCATCCTGCTGCCAGACCGCGATATGCGCATTGTCCAGCAAAAATCGCTCGCCACCTCCGGTGATCCCGATCTCCACGGTCTTGAAGGTGTTGAAGTCACCGAAGAAAGTCTCGAAGCCCTCAAACATGGATGTCGGCTGGAAACCGGCGTCGATGATGCTGGCTGCCGCATAAATGTTGTCGGTTAGATAGCCGCCGACCATCGCGCCAAGCGCGGCGTCCGGCAACGTGATCATCGTGTTTGAGCCGACCGTAAAGGCGAGATTGTGAAAGCCGGTCCAAGGACTGGCCAACGCGTAACCATCGAAATATTCCTTCATATCAAGAAAGCCGACACGAAAGAGAGCGCGGTCGTCGGCGAAGTCCTGCTTCCAATAGAGAGTGGTCGCGCGAAAGCCGTCGTCGTTGAAGACGGGTTCTGGCGTACCGACGAACCCGACTTCGAAGCCGAAGGCAGACGGCGTGATGTCGGTGTAGGCGTGCCGGTTTTCGATCTTGAACTCAACGCTGCCGGTGTTCGCCGCGCCGCGGTTCAGCAACTCCCAAGAGCCAAAGAAGCGCGCGACCCCAGAGGCCGAGGTGTCGTCGCCGAGGCTGTCGGTCGCGGCGAAACCCACTGCGAGGTAATCGCCGCCGAAGCTGAGCCCTGTGCTCTCGGCGATACCGGCCTTCCATCCTTCCCACGCTTCGAGGACATTGAGATTGAGTAGATCCGCCTTCTCCTCGCGATCATCGCGCAGGATAGTACTCACCGCTCGGGGGCCGCTCAGAGGGTCATAGTCAAAAACATTACGCACCGGCGCCCCGGTGCGGGAGGCGCCCTGCTCTGCGTTCTCCGCGAAGGCAGTTTGCCAGCACATAAAGAATGAGAGCACAGCCAGTGGCGCGACTGTCAGCCTTGGTGACAACAGGGCGTCTGCCGCACAGTAAAGGCGCGCAGGGAGGTGCTGGGCGTTTCGCTCGGCTCTCAGACAAGAGCAACAGCCGACCTGGTCGAGGCGTCTGCGCATCGTGCTGAGGGCAGCGACCAACCCTAGGTGGGCACTGCGTGACCATGGAGCCTCTCGTTTCATGGCGGCAAGACTCAGATGAGGCTCTGGTGGGTTGCTGCCGCCGACAAGCGCCCGTTCGGGTGGACGGTCGGGCGCCGCCCATGCTTGTCGAACGGGCTGGCTTTGCTCCTCTGGCAATCCTTTCTGACCGGATCCTGTTCTGGAACCGCGTGAAAGGACGAGTTCACGGCACGAGTAAGCATGCGTCTCACCCGGCGTCGCCGCTGATGAGGAGACCACTCGCGACTTAGTGCTCGGCATGGCTTTGCTCCTTTGCCGTCCCCACGAAGAAAACGTCGTGCCAAGCCATCGACCGCTCCCTGTAGGTCAAGATGATGTCCGCCCCTTCAGCTGCGCGGATGCGCCGCCATCGACACTAAAGGGAGCAGTGCTGACCCCGAAGGACAATCGATGTACAATTCTCCCACTCGAAACTGGCGTAGACTGAGGAGGACGCCATGGGGTCACATGGGTGGTTTCGCAACTCCATGGGATATCAGGATGGGCCGCCTCTGCCGGGGCATGCCCCGGCAGAGGCGCGCAGCGCCCACGAAAGCCGAATTTCCAGACGTCAGGTTACGGTACCCCCGCATATTTCTCGACCCAACGATTGAGCGTTGCATGATCCAAATCGACGCCACGTTCGGCCATCATCTCTTCGAGATCGCGATACGAAACGGGAAAGCGAACGTAGAAATACACGGCATATAGGATCACCGATTTCGGGTACTGCGCGCCTTTGAAACTGATCAGCTCTTCAATACTGACTGAGTCTCGGGAAAGTGTGGGTCTGGCTCGACGCGCCAGGTAACGCAACTGAAATCCCAAACTTTGCGACACTACGGGTTGACGTTATTGTCACTCATTGCCTAGCCTCGACTTGGCGCAGAAGGCCTCGGCGTGGATTTGGGCGAGTGAAATGGAGATGACGAATATGTTCGATGACGACGCGTCCAGCCTCGGGCGGCTGTGCGACACCGGCCTATCCCTAGACTCGCAGCAAGTTGCCCTCATCCAGGGCAAGCGGTCGATGACGTATGCAGAGCTCGAGCAGCGCATCAATCGGGTCGCCAATGGGCTGATCTCGCTCGGAGTCGAGCGGTTCGAGCGCGTCCTCGTCATCTTCGAGAACGACATCCGCTTCCCCGAAGTCCTGCTCGGTATCGTCAGGGCCGGCGCCGTAGCGGTCCCGGTCAACTTCAAGTTCCAGCCGCCGCAGCACATCGAGCTGGCTCGAGACTGTGGGAGTCGCATCGTCTTCGGCAGCGCCGGGACGGCCGAATCCGTCCTCGCATGCCTGGCCGATGGGGTTGCCGAGGTCGGTATCGTCGTCGATGCCGACCAGGGTCCGCTTCGAAGCTATGAGGACTGGCTGGCCTCATCTTCGCCCGAACGCTGCGATCATGGGTCGGCCGGCAGCGACGTCTGCATCCAAGCGTACACCTCGGGCTCGACCGGACGGCCCAAGGGGGTTCTTCTCGCGCACCGTGGGTTACTGCGTAACGTTCAGCTCCAGGTGGAGTCCAACCGGATCGACGAGAACTCACGGGTCTTGTTGTCGACGCCGCTCTTCCACATGAACGCCATGGCCTCGGGACTCCTCCCGTGCCTGAGCCAGGGCGGCTCGGTGGTCATTCTCGAGGAGTTCGACGCGGATCGCGTGATCGATGCGATCGAGACGCTCGGCTGCACGTACACCACCGGTGTACCGGCCACGTACAAGCTGGTTCTGGCTGCCGCGCGGCAAAGAACGCACGTGGATGCCTCCAGCCTCGAGTTCATCGCAGTGGGGTCTGCTCCCATGACACGCGCGCTTCTCGACGAACTGGTCCTGACCTTACCTGGTGTCGATGTGATCGAAGGGTACGGGCTGACGGAGTGTGGGCCCATCATCACCCTCAACCCACGCGGCCGAAACAAGCTGGGCACGATCGGTCCCGCTCTTCCGGGCTTCGAGTGCAAGGTCATCGACTCCGACGGGAACATTTTGCCACAGGGAGAGGCGGGGGAACTTGTCGTGCGGAGCGAGTGCAACGCCCTCGGCTACTACAACCGGCCGGACGCTCAGGCGGAGCGCTTCCGGGACGGCTGGGTGTATACCGGGGATATCGTGGCGTGCGACCCAGACGGCTGGTTCACTTTCAGGGGGCGCGTCGACGACCAGATGAACGTGGGAGGCGAGAACGTCTTCCCGGCCGAAGTCGAGAACATCCTCGCCACTCATCCGGAAGTGCGGGACGTCAGTGTCGTTCCTGTCCCCCACGAGGTGAAGGGCCAGGTTCCGGTGGCCTTCGTCGTGCGCAGCGTCGGGTCGAACCTCGGCGAGAAGGAACTCATTGACTACTACATGACGCGCGGACCCGCGTATTCCCATCCGCGACGTATCTACTTCATCGACGAGATGCCGCTCTTGGCGACCGGGAAAACCGACCGGCAGGCTCTTGCAAGGCAGGCTCGCGAGCCAAGCCCAGGAACGGGGCCCTCTCCCATCGCCCGCTGACTTGCCATAGCGAAAGCTTATAGATGTGGTTCGGTTTGTCTGAACAGGTTCCAGGAGTTCCTTGAGTGGTTTTCCGCCTTGGTTGCGCTGCCACCGATACCGGAGTCAGCGAGTTGAAGTAGGCCTGATCGGGGGTTTTGCCGTCAAGCGATGAATGTGGGCGTCGCCCGTTGTCAAAGCCGATGTAGCGCCCGATTGACGCGCGTGCATCCGGGACGTTGGCATAGCCGTGGAGGTAGACCTCCTCATATTTGATGGTTCTCCATAGCCGTTCGATAAAGACGTTGACGCGCCAGGCTCCCTTGCCGTGACGCGCCAATGCCTCCTCTACCGCTTCTATGCAAAAAACGGTCTCCAGCGTGATCGACCCCCGCTTCGTACGGCGCGCGAGCTTATCTTGGAAAAATGCAGCCAACGAATTTCGAGGTGTCCAGCGGGTCTTGAAAATTCGCTTTGCGCTTATTCATGAAGGCGTCGGCTCCCTCGCGGAGGTCCTGCGTACGCTGTAGCACATCGAGCACGTTAAGCAGCTTCGCGATTGCCTGCTCCTCGGGCAAGTACATGCCATACCGCAACGCCTGCTTGGCGGCACAAATGGCCTGCTTCGGAGCGCTTGCAAGCCTTGCAGCAAGTTTTTGCGCGTGTGCGAGCACCTCGCCCTTAGGCTTAATGTGATTGGCGTAGCCCCACGCGAGCGCTTGCTGCGCATCTATCATATCGCCCAGCAAAAACAACTCACTGGCGCGGCCAATACCGATACGCCGTGTTATACGTACTGTGCCTCCACTGCCGGGTATGGCGCCAAGGTTTATTTCGGGTACGCCGAATTTTGAATTTTCGGCGACCACGATGATGTCGGCGCCGGCTGCGAGTTCCATGCCGCCGCCTAGCGCATAGCCTTCAATGGCCACGACTGTGGGTTTCGGGAAATTGGCGAATTTGGTGAATGTTTCGTTCTCAGGAGCGAGCTTGCGAGACACGACGGAACCGTCCGCCAGGAGTCCGGGAAATTCCTTGATGTCGGAGCCGGTGCCGAAAGCGCGGTCACCGTCGCCTGTGAGTACAATCGCTCCTATCGCCGGATCAGCCTCCAGGCTGGTCAGGGCCGCGTCCAACTCGCGCCTCATATCCAGTGTCATGACGTTCATCGGCGGGTTAACCAGGAACACGGTCGCCACGCCGCCATCGATCTCCACGCGTACTTTTTTTGGGTCGCTCATTTTTTTCCTCCAGTAGTTATGGTTCGTATGTGAGTCGACCTGCCCTCCGAGGCTCCCTCATTCATAAGGAGTGTTTGCTCAACCTTTCGAAGGAGCAAACTCCACATCAGAACGAGGGAGGTTTGGGGGGGGGCAGGTCGGAGTTACACGCTGATCATTTTAGCTTCTTGTGAAGACCGGGTGTCTTTTCTCAACAAATGCTTTGGTTCCTTCCGCCTTGTCATTAGAGTTAGCAACTACTCCAAAGACTGATGCTTCCTGGTGGATGCCATCTTTATTTGACATGTCATTTCCAGCATTCATGACCTGTTTTGCACTTGCAACGGCAAGTGGACCATTTCTTCCAATAACTTTCAAACACTCAACTGCTGCTTCCAAGCAGCTTGCTTTATCATCTGTTACTTTATTCACCAATCCCCACTCATAGGCTTTATCAACATCTATGAAAGTGCCCGAATAGATAAGCTCTTTTGCCCGGTTCCGACCAATGTACTTTGGAAGCCTTTGGGTTCCACCAAAAGCAGGCAACACACCCCATTTGACCTCAGGCTGTCCAAAAACTGCTTGCTTCGAAGCATAAATGAAATCGCAGGACATTGCCATTTCACACCCACCGCCAAGTGCAAAGCCTTGAACGCAGGCAATCATGGGCAGGGCCAGATCTTCCATGGCCAAGGTGACGGCCTGTCCTGTTTCGGCAAAGACTTTTGTTTCTTCCGGGGTCATTGCAGACATGGCAGCAATATCTGCACCAGCCATAAAAGCCTTATCTCCAACACTTGTCAGAATAACGCCTTTATATTTTGAAACATCGATGCTTTTTATCGCATCCAACATCTCATCCAGCACCATTTTATTCAATGCATTCAGCTTGTCGGGCCTGTTTACTTCCAAATAGAAAATATTATCTTTTTCAAACGTATTGATTGTTTCGTAACCAGTGCTCATGTCTTCCTCACGTTCTTTTGCTGTTTGCGTTTCTGCTAGCTTGATCTGATCCCGGATTTCCTCCAGCCGCGTTTGCGGCTGGAGGTATCATTTGCATTCATCCTCGTTGGACGATCAATCACAACCCGAGTACGCCGTCACTTGTGTCAAACAGGACACTCATCCGGCGCTCTTACTTAGCGTCACCCGCGGCCAACCCTAATTCGCGAAGGATCTCTTCGGTGTGTTCACCGAGCTGTGGCGCCATTATTCTCGTAGTACAAGGGGCGTCACTGATATGAACGGGGCAACCGATGGTCGTAATTTTACCAAGAATCGGGTGATCTATATCCATCACCATATTGTTGATCTTCGTTTGTGGGTCATCCATTACTTCACTCAATTTCCGGACCTTGGAACAAAGTACATCCTGCCCTTCAAGACGTGCCAAAGCTTCGTCCATGGTGTATTTGGCAATCTCCTTGCGGAGTGTATCCTGTATAAGTGCCTTGTTTTTGATCTGAGAAGCCATGTCCGGATAAGGTACGGTAAGATCATCTATTTCGAATGCAGCACACATATTCTGTAGCGGGTTGGGCATGAACGCTCCAATCATCACAATTGGTCCATCCTTGGCCTCGGAGTGAATAGCGAGTGGCATTGCCGCCCAGTTCAGCACTTGTTTGTATTTGCTCCAGTAGGCCGCTTCCTGCAGTTGCGTATGAATCATCGAATCATAAAGACACACATCCACTTTTCGACCAAGGCCGGTTTTTTGCCGTCCAATCAACGCGGCCATAATGCCCTGACAGAGATGCATTCCGCCGGTATAATCGCAGATAGCTGTTGGAACTATCGATTGTGGAATTGAAGGGTCCGCGGTCTCATACATAAAGCCCGTTACAGCTTGGGCCACCATGTCCTGCCCAGGTTTTTTGACATTTGGTCCTTCAGGTCCGTAGCCAGTTGCGGACGCAAAAACAATGCGTGGATTGATCTCTTTAAGCTTCTCATAGCTGAAGCCGAGCTTATCCATCACGCCGGGGCGAAAATTGTTTACGACCACATCTGACACTTTGACGAGCTCATAAATAACCTTCTTTCCGGCTTCGGTTTTCGTATCAAGTTCCATCGAACGCTTGTTGCGATTCATGGCGACATAGGTTGGATTGTTCGTCGCCTCTATAGAAGTCCCACCAACCGTATGCCGACTGAGATCACCCACGCCCGGGCGCTCGATTTTGATCACATCGGCACCGAAATCAGCGAGCATTAGAGTGCCAACGGGCCCCTGCTCGGCCTGCGTGAAATCTATAATGCGAATTCCGTCCAACGGAAGATTGGAAGTATCTGACATGTACGTCTCCTTCGATGCTAGTTCAGTTCATGGTTCGCTCACCCTGTAATATCGGGCGAGCGAACAAATTCAGCGGCAATCTTAGTCGGTGGTTTCGTAGTAAAGGATCCATTCGGCGTACAGTGCTGGCTTTTCCTCACCTTCAATTTCAACGGTCAAAGCAGTGATGAACTTGCAGTTGTGCTCATCCTTCCACTGAACGTCCTTAACCTCGCCGTGTATGCGTACCCGCTTACCAGTGTGTACCGGGGCCAGGAAGCGAATCTTGTCATAACCATAGTTGAACCCATGTGGCATGTTCTTAGGCACTGGAAAGTTAGCCATAATGTAAGGTGTCAACCCCAGCGTCAGCAAACCGTGAGCAATGGTTCCACCCATATCGGTTTTTTTCGCTTTTTCGACATCAACATGCATGAAGTAGTCATCGCCCGTGCAGTGGGCGAATTCGTTGATGCGGTCCTGCGTAACTTCATACCATCCGGTTGGTTCAACCTTCTTCCCTATGAAATTGACGAGTTCTTCTTTAGGTACGACTAGATTTGCCATGTTGCTTCCGCCCTTCTTGGATTGGTCCACATATCGCCACGATTCTTGTCGCCCTCGGTGGCGACGTTGCGTATGTCGTCGAGCCCAGCTTCAGGGTCGATCACGCGGCCGTGCAGGATGACGACGACGTTGGTAAAAGCCCCTGAGGCGGGTTGCCGCCACGACGGAGAAGACTGCATGCGAGCCATCGACCGCTCCCTGTAGGTCAAGATAATGGCCGCCCCGCCAGCTGCGCCGCCGCTCCGTACGTGACGGTAAAGGGAGCAGTGCTGACTCCAAAGGATAATCGATGTACATTTCTCCCACTCGAAACCGGCGTAGACTGAGGAGGACGCCATGGGGTGACGTTGGCCGCCTGACAGAACGGTTGGCTTAGGGCAGGAATGCGCCAGGCCGATGCAGGTGTCGACGCTTGCGGCGCTTGCGCGGGACGTGCCGGTGCTCTAGCAGGAGATGGTCCAGCTCAATCGAATGCCCGGGGAGATAGGGTGGTGACGAAGTGCGTGCCGTCGGATTAGATCGTTGCAAGCGCGGCATGCGTTCCAGCTGCATCACCTGCCCTGATAGGTGACCGCCGGTGCAAGCGCCAGTCGCATGGATCGTCCAGGCGTGTTGCTCAGCGCGTGCGCGCCGTTCATTGAAAGAAGACTGTTTCTCGCCGCCTTCGCCGGAGGCGCCTTGTGACGGATCGTCGGCGCGCTGATCGTCGTGCGGGTTTTCGCGGTCTGCATCATCGCGTTCGGGCGCATTCCGTCCATGCGGCCGGTCGCGGTCCTGCCGTCCAGCGACGGACGGGTGGAGCCATGCTGATCGCCCTTCCGCTGGCGGCGCGGCGCGCGCTGCTAAGCCTGTGCGGCCGAGTTGCGCGTCAGGGTCGCGACCGGCGGTTCGCCATAGATCGCAGCATAGGCGGCGGCGAACCGGCCCCCGTTCACGAAGCCGAGCGATAGCGAGACGTCCTTGACAGACCGCGGCGGATCGACCGTGTCGAGCAGCCGTTCCCGCGCAAAGCTGATCCGTTGGGCGCGCAGGTAGGCCATCGGCGATATTCCGTGAACCTCGACGAAGCACTTGTGCAGCCAGGCCTTGCCGACGCCGCCAGCAGCGCACAGGTCGGCGAGGTTCGCCGGTTGGGGGTTCCTCGGGTCGATCATACGCTTCGCCCGTCGCACCACCGCCATCGCATCGACAGTCCCGGGGTCGCGAAACGTCGTCCAGACGTCTTGCTCCATGAGCAGCAACGCCATGGCGGTGATCAGTTCGGCCTCTGCGGCCTCGGGCAATACGCGCCGGCCATTCGGTAGAATGCATTCCGTCGGGCCGCGAAGAATTCCGAGCGCGGCGGCCCGAACCGCACGTCCCATGGGACTTGCGAGGGTCACCCGGTGATCGAGATCGCGTGGATTGGCGTGAGCGGAGCCAGACAAAGCTTCGCATACCGCCTGCAGCCGCGCCTTGCGCAAGCCTATCGCCAGCGTGTGGCGCTCCTGCCCGACCGTTGCGTACCCGTCCAACCGACCGGAGATCATCAACTCGTTTTGGCGGACTTCCCGCCCATTGAAGATAAAGTCGCCGCGCCACGTACACGGCGCGAAAAACATGCACCATGTCGGGTCCACCACGAGATGCGCGGCGTATCTCGGAGCGAACTGCAAGTCATGGACGATACAATCGCGGCCGCAGACCATGACCGACTCGAAAGAAGCATCGCCGCGGCCAAGCTGGACCATCTCCTGCTCGAGCACCGGTACGTCCTGCGCGAGCGCCGCAAGGGTCGGCACCTGCATCGGCCTGACGCTTTCCTGCCCTACGCCACCCGTTCTGTCTGGCGGCCAACGCGACCCCATGGAATCTGTCTGCATCAGTCTACGCCGGTTTCGAGTGGGAGAATTGTACATCGATTAACCTTCGGATCAAGCACTGCTCCCTTTAGCATCAGCGGCTGCGCAACGGCGCAGCTGAGGGCCATCATGGGAGGTCGAAGACATGAGCGACAGCGAGATGACCCGCCGGGAGTTCGGTGCAGCGGCGGGGGCGGTCGCGCTCAGCGGCGTGGGACGCGCGCACGCGCAGGTGACGGAGCGGTTCGACCTCGTGCTTCGCACGCAGATAGACAAAGGACGCGACAGTGAAAAAAATCACGATAATTGCGATCGCCACAGCATTGGCTTTTGTTACTCCCGCTTGGGCGCAGGAGAACCTCGGCACGCTTCCTCAGAAACGAGCCGACGATGCAGAGGTGAACAACGGGACCAACCCAGTATTGCTGTCGACCGGAGCGGGCGTTCAGTACACGTATAATGATTTTGCCAATTCGAGCCTGTCCTCGGGCCTTTGGGAGGCATTTGTCGAGTTACCCTTCGGTTCCCAAAAGCAGTTTCAACTTAAGCTAACCGTACCCTACGCGGACAGCGCGCTGGATAGTGATTTTGGTCTTGGGGATGCCAGCCTCAAGTTCGTGCATGTGGTTGATGTCAATGCGAGCAGAGGGATCGCGTATACTGCAGAGTTGTTTCTGGATACTGCTGACCGTCCAGACTTGGGGAACGGTCAGGAAGTCCTGGAGTTAAACGCTTTTTACGCAAAATTCCTCCCCGGAGGGAGTATTGTTGCACCGGCCTTGGTTCACAAATTCGGGCTGGATGGTGGAGGCTCAAACGGTCAGGACGTCAACCTGACCACCTTTGATGTGTACTATGTACCGAAACTGGCGAACCCGAAGTTTTACATGACCTTCGATCCCAATGTGAACTATGATTGGGAGACTGATAAGGCGTTCGCGAGCCTTCAGGTTACCCTCGGGATGCTGACGGGTAAACTCGCCGGAGGGGACAGCCAGGTTTTCATCAAGCCCGGTATCTATGCCGGTGCTGACCGGCCTTTGGATTTCTCGATCGAGGTCGGGTTCAAAGTCCTCAATTTCTAGGGTCAGGACTTCGGTAACGGGGCCGCTCCAGTCAAGCACTTTTGACCGAACAACAGCGGCCGCAGAAGTGCGGTAGGGTTGGCCCAATCATTTTTCTGTCGTCCGGTGTAGACGTGCCTTCGTCTGAGATCGACCCGGGTGCATGCTTCGGTCCGTGGTCAGCGCTGTGGCCGCCAACATGATGCTGGTTCAATGCAATTCCGATGTGCCCATCTCATTGGCGTGCTCGATACGATCGGCATCAGTCCTGAGCACGGCATCACCGGAACCGCGTCCCGTGGGGACCTCGAAGGCCCGCGATCAGGCGGACGGCAGTTCGGATCCTGTATCTTCAGCCAGCATGAAGCACCGGAGTATGGTAGCGGAAGTCTGCGTCATCCTTCCACATGCGGTGCAGGATCACGGCGATGCGCCGGGCCAGCGCAACCATCGCGCGCTTGGCACCACGACGGCGCGCGAGTTTCGCGGCCCATGTTCTTAGCCATGTCGAACGACCACGGTGCATCATGACGGTGGCCGCCTGGCACAGCGCGCGTCGAAGATTGACGTCGCCCGCCTTGGTGATCCCGCCCGAGATGTCGCGCTCTCCCGACTGGTTTCTACAGGGTGTCAGGCCGACCCACGGCCCGACTTTTTTCGAGGACGTAAACCGGGTGGGGTCGTCGACCGCAGATCGATAGGTCAGTGCGACCACCGCGCCGATCCCGGGCATCGACATCAGCCGGCGACAGACCGGATCCTCCTGCGCGAGTTGGCGGACATGGCGTTCAAGGCCCGCCAGCTCTCGCCGCAGCGCCGAGCGCGCGCGAAGCATGGGCTCGGTTGCCGCTTCCAGCATCGGATTGCCCGCCGCCAGCTCGCGGATCCGCTGTTCAAACCGGCCACGCGATATGGTGCCGACCTTGAGTCCGAAGTTCCGCAACAGCCCGCGCAAGGACATTTCAAGCGTGATAAACCCCTGTTGGACGGACTTGCGGGCACTGAGCACAGCCCGAACTTCCTGTGCAGAAACCGATTTGCAGTGAACCGGCCGGAACCAGCCGAGGTGCAGCAGGCGTGCGATCCCTTCGGCATCCCGGCGGTCGGTCTTGATCGGCATGGCCTTCAGAGCACCCTTCACCTGCCGCGTTTCCATCAACACGACAGGTTGTCCCGCCTCCGACAACCCGCGATGCAGCCACTGCGACAAGGGACCAGCCTCAAGCCCGACAGCAGCAATTGCGCCGTTCTGATCGCCGATCCAACGCAACAGCGCCTCGGGCTCACTGGCCACCTGCGCCTCCTTCAAGATCTTTCCATGTTCGCTGATCACGCAGATCGCGGTCTTCTCCAGCGACACATCCAGCCCGACAAAAAGCTTCATCCCGCAGTCCTCCCTTTGGATCCGATACGGGAATGGCGCCAGCTTGCCCTCGATATTGCAACGGTAACGGGCGGGTCGCGACGCAGGCCCCGTTACGGCATCTCATAGCCAGAAGATGACGGTTGCGGCGAGGGCGATGGCTGAGAGGAAGGCCTTTGGGCATCTGTCGTATCGGGTTGCGACCCGTCGCCAGTCCTTGAGCCTGCCGAACATGATCTCGATCCGGTTGCGCCTTTTGTATCGGGCTTGTCGTATTTGACCGGGGTTTTGCGCTGCTTCCGACCGGGGATGCAGGCACGTATCTCTTTGTCTTTCAACGCTTCTCTGAACCAATCGGCGTCATAGCCGCGGTCGCCGTGCAACCAATCGACAAGAGGTGGCTCCGGAAATCTGAACAGCCGGGATAAGTGGATTTTCCGCGCAACAGCAGCATGATGCTGCAAGCGAGGAGAAGACCATGGCAAGACGACCGCGCCGGAACCACAGCCCGGCATTCAAGGCGAAAGTGGCGGTGGCCGCGATCAAGGGCGAGAAGACCCTGATCGAACTGGCGCAGGAGTTCGACGTCCATCCCAACCAGATCAAGCAGTGGCGCGACCAGTTGCTCGAGGGCGCGACCGGGGTGTTCGGCGACGGTGCGAAGCCCGAGCCGGAACCGGCGATCGACGTGAAGACCCTGCATGCGAAGATCGGAGAGCTGGCGGGCCTTGAACGCAATGTCCGCCAACTCGCGCAGGAGGATCCGGTCTGTCGCCGGTTGATGTCGATGCCCGGGATCGGCGCGGTGGTCGCACTGACCTATCGATCTGCGGTCGACGACCCCACCCGGTTTACGTCCTCGAAAAAAGTCGGGCCGTGGGTCGGCCTGACACCCTGTAGAAACCAGTCGGGAGAGCGCGACATCTCGGGCGGGATCACCAAGGCGGGCGACGTCAATCTTCGACGCGCGCTGTGCCAGGCGGCCACCGTCATGATGCACCGTGGTCGTTCGACATGGCTAAGAACATGGGCCGCGAAACTCGCGCGCCGTCGTGGTACCAAGCGCGCGATGGTTGCGCTGGCCCGGCGCATCGCCGTGGTCCTGCACCGCATGTGGAAGGATGACGCAGACTTCCGCTACCATACTCCGGTGCTTCATGCTGGCTGAAGATACAGGATCCGAACTGCCGTCCGCCTGATCGCGGGCCTTCGAGGTCCCCACGGGACGCGGTTCCGGTGATGCCGTGCTCAGGACTGATGCCGATCGTATCGAGCACGCCAATGAGATGGGCACATCGGAATTGCATTGAACCAGCATCATGTTGGCGGCCACAGCGCTGACCACGGACCGAAGCATGCACCCGGGTCGATCTCAGACGAAGGCACGTCTACACCGGACGACAGAAAAATGATTGGGCCAACCCTACCGCACTTCTGCGGCCGCTGTTGTTCGGTCAAAAGTGCTTGACTGGAGCGGCCCCGTTACCGAAGTCCTGAGCCTAAAACGAGCGAGGAGAGGGTGACAAGAAACGAAAACATGCTGGCCCCAATCGGTCGAATTCTAATGTGTTAGCTGGACTTCCTCTTATGCTGATCGCTTATTTCAAGATGCAACATGGCGCGGGCGAACTGGGCGAAGAGCGCGACGAATATGCCAACGCCAACAAATATATAGATCACCGTGAAAAGTTTGCCGAAATCGGTTTGCGGTGAAAGGTCGCCTAGACCGACGGTCGAAATCGTCGTCACGCTGAAATAGAGCGCGTCGACCCAAGACCACCCTTCGACCGTCCTGTAAAAGACCGTCCCTGACAACAGGATGATCATGGCCAGTGTGAAGCCGGCGCGGAACGTCGGGTTCTTCCAGGATCTGCCAATCGCGGCAAGCAAACGAAAGATATTGAGCGCCAGAGAGATCATATGAACCGGTCTTTCCCAAGTGAACCCCGTTGAGGGTCAGGTTGCCGTCCGTAGCGGACCCTGGCAACAATTTTTTGGCCGAAAGCGGCCTTCCATGGCCCGGCCGCAGTGCGATGGGCCTTTGTGTGAGCGTCCGTCGCCCTTCGTGAGCCCCAAGATGCCCGTTAGCTGTAAATCGGCGCCCATCAGTGACTCCGCCTAAGATCACAGCAACGCATTGTTTCTATTGTATTTTTCGACATTTCAAGGGGGTCGCCATCGGCGCCGATTATGACCCCATCCCAGAGCTTAAGAATGCAATTAGATCAGTGGCTTATCAAAATTACGAAGGGGGTCAATGTTGGACGCCAATTCACACGCCACGCCTACATCAAGCGCGGTACGCCGCAACTGAATGGCAAGGTCGAACGCTCGCATCGCTCAGACAGCCAAGAGTTCTACCAACTTGTCACCTACAAAGGCGACGTCGATCTGGAGGCGAAACTCGATGAGTGGGAACGCTTCTACAACTTCGCCAGGCCACACGGCGCGTTCAACGGAAAGACGCCTTACGAGGCTCTCCGGGAAAAGCTATAATCATAATACGAGATGTCCCGAAAGCACCCGCAGCTTACATGGTGTAGCTTCGGCTCGAAAACGCGTCGGCGTCTTGCCGGTCCATCGCCTGAATGCCCGGTCTAGGGCGGCCGGGCCAGAGAGGCCTACCTGAAGGGCGATTTGCGCGATGGGCAGGCTCGTGTTCGAAAGGAGGTCTTCGGTGATGCTCTGGCGCACGTCATCCTTCATCTGACTGTAGGAGATGCCCTGTGCCGACAGGATGCGCTGGATGCGGCGTGGATGCAGGCCGCAGATCTCGGCAAAACTGTTCAGCGGCAGATCCTGGTGAGCGATTTTATCCTTCAGTATGCCACGAAAATAGGAAACGGTCGCTTCGCCGGCGCTATCTGGGGCAAACTCCCCTCGTGACGCTGCCACCAGGTCCCAGTCCAGCGAGAACGGCGCCCAAAGCCATTTCGGCGGAAACGAAATCCGCAAGCCGTTGATCTCGGCCCTGATAAGCGCCCGTTTCGGTAGAAATCGCGGCGGAAGGCCTGAAGTGGACGGCACAGTGACGAGGATGTCGTTGGGGTCGAAAATCCTGCCGATACCTTGTTTGATCACCGTCACGTAGAAGGCGATGCCGACTGCATCCAACTGTCTTGTCGGCTTCGACAGGCCAAGCGTGCGTTTTATCTCCAAGCTTGCAACGTCGGGTGTGATGGAAACGGAGTACCGCACGTTATCAACCTGCTTTGAGACTTCCACCACTACCCGGGACAGAAAATCTCCCAAGTTGAGAGCATGGGTCGCCGCTTCCTGGAGCCCCGGCGTTCCTTTCCTCGCTGTTTCGATTGCCACCTTTGCGCCAAAATATGGATCGCCGAGAGTTTCCGCCATATCCTCCATGGCGGAATAACACGCGGACGCGTCAACCAGCATAGCAGGTTCGGTCAGTGCGCCGAGGGGAATACCGTTTCGGGAAAGGACAGCTTCAATATCGCCGCCCCGCGAGGTGAACGCCTTTGCGAGCGGGAACAAAACCATCATTGCTCGCGTGAATTTCGGGTCAGACTTCTTGCGCATTCGTGCTGCCCCCTCAACTCCCTCAGATTAACCTTGTGGGACAGGATTATGACACGGCTGGCATGAGCCGCAAACTAATTGCGCCTTGGGCGTGTTAGTTAACAGACGGAAGATGAGGATAAACGGGCGACGGCCACGCGGTGCCGGCGATCTTGGAACGCGTTGGAGCCTGAAAATGTTGCGAACAAGAACCCTGGGAGCCGCCACGATAGTGGCTCTGCTGTTGTCGACCACGACCGTGCTGGCAAATGACATTGTCATCTCGGGTGGTCGAGTGACCGACCCCGAAACCGGTCTCGACGCCACTTTCGAGAACGCCAATCAGCTCACCATTGGTGTGCAAACCGTGATCGTGAACGGCGGCTTCTCCGTGCGTGATAGTCAACTGGTGTTGGACGCGCCCAACGATCGCCCGATCCGGAACGCTCAGATCGATTAGTCGGGTCAAATTGACCGCCTCTAGTCCAAAACAAAATCATCAGGGAAAAGGAAACTCCATAATGGCCAAATCTGTGTATTTGACAACGGCGACAATTATTGTCGGGCTGTTGGCGGTTTCGACGGCATTCGCGCAAGACTATGATCTGGTGATCAACAACGGCCGGGTCATCGACCCCGAAACTCTGTATGACGATGTCGCCAATGTCGGCATCAAGGACGGCCGGATTGTTGCGATCACCAAAGATGCACTCACAGGGACCGAGACGGTGGATGCCACCGGCCACATCGTAGCTCCGGGCTTCATCGACACGCACTTCCACTTTCAAATGCCGGTCGGCTATTCCCTCGGGTTGCGCGATGGGTTGACCACCAGCATGGATTTCGAGATGGGCTGTGCGGGATCCTATATGGCGCAATGGTACGAAGATCGTGCCGGCGTGACCGGGCCCAACTATGGCTGCGCGGTCAGCCACGAGTTTGCCCGCGCGATGGTGATCGACGGGTCAGACGGCGATTACCTGAAAGACGGTCCCATAGCCGCTTTAACAACCCGGGCGAAAACAGGCTGGAGCGCGACGCGTCCGACCCTGGAACAGGGCAACGCGATTCTCGAAGAGATTGACAAGGGCCTGCAGGCTGGCGCCCCCGGCATCGGCAGCACCGTGGGCTACATGCGAGAGGGCGTCTCTTCACGCGAGATGTTCGAGGTGCAGAAAGTCGCGGCGCGCTATGGCCGCCCGACCGGTGCACATACACGCTATACGCTCGGCACCGACACGGCCGAGAATAACGGCGCGCAGGAACTCGTTGCCAACGCCCTGGCGCTTGGCGCCCCGGCGATCGTGCTGCACTTCAACAACGACGGCTGGCAGCTTGCACACGAGATGATTATCAAGCTTCAGGAACAGGGCCACAACATCTGGGGTGAAGTCTATCCGTACGCTGCAGGTTCCACCACGATCAATGCCGAGTTTCTAGAGCCTGAGAGCTGGATCGATTATTTCGGCAAACGCTATGAAGATACCATGCTCGATCCGGTCACGGGTGAGTACTATACTTTGGAGACCTACAAGGCCACCGTCGCATCCGAACCGACCAGGCCGATCGTCATCTTCAAGCAGCCCGCAGAAAACCAGGCTAAGTGGCTGACACTGAAAGGCGTGACCATGGCCAGCGATGGGGTTGGTGCCACGCCGTATGACGCCCCGTGGGATTACCCTCTGGAGCAGTTGGGTGGCACGCATCCGCGCACGGCTGGTGCCCGAGGCGCTACGATCAGGCTCGGTCGGGAAAACGACATTCCGATGATGCAGCTGATGTCGATCCTCAGCTACAACGCTGCCAAGCATCTGGGCGCTATCGGCCTGAAATCCATGCAAGAACGCGGCCGCATCCAGACGGGCATGGTTGCCGATATCGTGGTCTTTGACCCCGAACTCTTCACGGACAATTCAACCTATGAAAAGGGCAGTATCCCTTCGACGGGCATGAAAGCCGTGATCGTCAACGGTCAGGTGGCAGTGCGTGACGATGTGCTGCTTCCTGTCTTCGCTGGTCAGCCGATCCGGTTTGACCCCGAAGACAAGCCGCGCTTCGAGCCGATCTCGGAAGAGGCGTGGAATGCTGAATTCTCGACCGGTATGCCTTTGCCATCTGACTTCACGGGTGCCTTTCCCCAGAAAGTCGAAAACTGATTGTGAGTAACTTGAACAAGGAGGCGGGATCATGCGGTTTTTCACCTCTGTCTTTGTGGCGGCCATGTTGGTCGCCACGCAAGCGCAGGCAGAGCCCGAGTCCATCGAGTTTTCGGATCTTGCAGACCCCTTGGCCGTTGCCTTTGAAGACCCCTACGCAGCCATGGGGGTCGACATGTTGAACGAATTGAAGCTGTTGGTCCAGTCGGACGAGAAGCTCGCCGGCACTGATCTTGATGAGGAGACACGGACGCGTCTGGAGGCCCGCCGCGCTGCTGCGCAGAACAAGCTCGAAGCAAATGGTCACAACGTGGATGTGTTGCTGGAGCAACGCTGGGACGTCGCCAAGAAGCGGCAGAATGCCCGCATGGCTCAAAACCCGATTTTCGATGGGATTGAGGTTTCGATTTCTGGTTACATCATTCCCGGGCCACAGGCTGCGGATGGCAGCAGCTTCGGCTATCTGGTCCCGCAGGTCGGAATGTGCAGCCACCTTCCGCCGCCACCGCCAAATCAACTCGTAAGGGTCAGACTGCGCGCGGATCAACAGGTCGAGTCCTTGTATCTACCGGTTCGGGTGTCAGGGCTGCTGCGCGTCGAGCCAAGCGATGAGACCATATTCGTCCTCGACGGGGACACGCGCATGCTGAGTGGCTGGACCTTGGATGCCGAAACCGTCGATTTCCCGGAAGGGTGAGGCCGGAATGGTCGGACCTTTACCCCGTAGCTTTAAAATAAACACCAAACTAAAAGAGGATCTACCAATGAAGAAGCAAAGACATCTACTGACTGGGACCCTCTTGATGAGTGTCATGTGGGCTGTGCCGACCTTGGCGCAAGACTATGATCTTGTGATCAACAACGGCAGGGTCATCGACCCCGAAACTCTGTATGACGATGTCGCCAATGTCGGCATCAAGGATGGCCGCATTGCCGCAATTAGCAAAGACGCACTCACGGGTGCCGAGACGGTGGATGCCACCGGCCACATCGTGGCGCCGGGTTTCATCGACACGCACTTCCACTTTCAAATGCCGGTCGGCTATTCCCTCGGGTTGCGCGACGGGTTGACCACCGCCATGGATTTCGAGATGGGCTGTGCGGGATCCTATATGGCGGATTGGTACGAAGCGCGTGCCGGCGTGACAGTGGCCAACTATGGCTGCGCGGTCAGCCACGAATCTGCCCGTGCGATGGTGATCGACGGGGCAGACGGCGACTACATGAAAGACGGCCCCATTTCCGCTTTAACAACCCGGAAGAAAACGGGCTGGAGCGCAACGCGCCCGACCCTGGAACAGGGCAACGCGATTCTCGAAGAGCTTGACAAGGGCCTGCAGGCTGGCGCCCCCGGCATCGGCAGCACCGTGGGCTACATGAGAGAGGGCGTCTCTTCACGCGAGATGTTCGAGGTGCAGAAAGTCGCGGCGCGCTATGACCGCCCGACCGGCGCCCATACACGCTATACGCTCGGCAACGACACGGCCGAGAATAACGGCGCGCAGGAACTCGTCGCCAATGCACTGGCGCTTGGCGCCCCGGCGATCGTGCTGCACTACAACAACGACGGCTGGCAGCTTGCACACGAGATGATTATCAAGCTTCAGGAACAGGGCCACAACATCTGGGGTGAAATCTATCCTTACGCTGCGGGTTCCACCACGATCAATGCCGAGTTCCTGGAGCCTGAGAGCTGGATCGACGTATTTGGCAAACGCTATGAAGATACCATGCTCGATCCGGTCACGGGTGAGTTCTATACCTTGGAGACCTACAAGGAAACCGTCGCATCCGAACCGTCCAGGCTAATCGTCATCTTCAAGCAGCCCGAAGAAAACCAGGCGAAGTGGCTGACGCTGAAAGGCGTGACCATGGCCAGCGATGCAACTGCTGGCACGCCGTATGACGCCCCGTGGGATTACCCGCTGGAGCAGTTGGGTGGCATGCATCCGCGCACGGCTGGTGCCCGAGGCGCTACGATCAGACTCGGTCGGGAAAACGACATTCCGATGATGCAGCTGATGTCGATCCTCAGCTACAACGCTGCCAAGCATCTGGGCGCTATCGGCCTGAAATCCATGCAAGAACGCGGCCGCATCCAGACGGGCATGGTTGCCGATATCGTGGTCTTTGACCCCGAACTCTTCACGGACAATTCAACCTATGAAAAGGGCAGTATCCCTTCGACGGGCATGAAAGCCGTGATCGTCAACGGTCAGGTGGCAGTGCGTGACGACGAGCTGCTTCCTGTCTTCGCTGGTCAGCCGATCCGGTTTGACCCCGAAGACAAGCCGCGCTTCGAGCCGATCTCGGAAGAGGCGTGGAATGCCGAATTCTCGACCGGTATGCCTTTGCCATCTGACTTCACGGGTGCCTTTCCCCAGAAAGTCGAAAACTGAGCGTGACGCGCTGAGGCAAGGGGAGGCGGGATCATGCGGTGCGTGATCTCCATCTCCCTGATAAACACTTGAAGAAGGAAGAACCGGCTATGGCGATGAAAATTTCGACGAAATATTTCTGGCTTGGGGTGCTGATAATGGCACTCGGCCTCTTTGTGCTGTTCAATGCAGTGACCGCTTCCGCGGCCATTGTTACGGTCACGGGCGTGTTTCTCTTGCTTGGCGGCGCTCTGCAAATTGCCCTTGGGTTCTGGACTGAAGGCCTGGGCAACAGGATACTGACCTGGTGCCTTGGCGCTCTGACACTATTTCTGGGCTGGTCATTTTTGGCCAACCCGCTTGCCGGCATGATTTCGCTTTCCACGTTCGTGCTGATCCTCCTGATGGCAAGCGGCATCGTCCAGATCCTGTTCGCCTTCCGCGTCAGAGGCACACGGTTCTTTTGGCCCCTTTTGTTGGCGGGGTCAGTGTCTGTCGTCCTGGCAATAATTGTCTTGTCATCGCCGGGTGCAACGCTGGTTCTGCTCGGGAGCCTGCTCGGAATCCAGATGCTTTGTTCAGGCGCGAGCCTGACTATGATGGGGATGTTTTTCAAGGAAGCCCGTCAATGACGAAATTAGGGCTGGATGCCCAATATCACGCCCGCCTTTCCGGCGGATGGCGGCAACTGATCGTGACATTCCCAGACCTCACCTCACAGAAAGAGAAACTGTATATGAAATATCGTCACGTTATCGTAGCCCTCGCAGTTTCCACTGCAGCCACCTTCGGCCCGGCATACGGCCAGACAACGGAAGGACAATCTGTTGGTGCCGCGATCGAACAGGTCGCGTCAGGGCTTGCCGGGCGCATAGGATTCGCGGCGCAGGAAATCGGCGGCGACGAGGTCATCGCGTTCAATGGCGATGAGTCCTTCGCCATGGCCAGCACCTACAAGGTGGCAATCGCCACGGCCGTGCTGGATCGCGTGGACAAGGGGGAACTCAGTCTCGACCAACTGGTCGAAGTCCCGCCCGACATGTACGTCACCGGCGAAATCGCGCTTGCCGAGACATTCCCTCACCCCGGGATCAAGCTCTCGGTGGCGAACCTGATCGAAGTGATGATCACAGAGAGCGACAACACGGCGACGGACGTCTCCATGGGGCTGGCAGGCGGACCAGCGGCGGTGACCGAGAACCTGCGCAGGCTCGGGATCACCGATTTCAGGGTCGATCGGCTAACCCGCGAGATTCTCATGGATTTCTACGGCTTGCCGGCGGCCACGCCAGAAGCTGTCGCTGAGGCCATCAGGAACAATCCGGCACTGGTGCCGGCCCAGATTGATCCCAATCCGGACTTCGAGGCGGATCCCCGCGACCACGCAACACCCCTTGCGATGCTGAAACTGCTGCTTGCCATCGACGGTGGCACGGCGATGAGCCCGGAAAGCCGCGAGTTCCTGCTGGGAGTCATGTCGCGCACGCGCACCGGCGCTGAACGTATCAAGGGGCTGCTGCCGAGGGGAACACCCGTCGCGCACAAGACCGGAACCGCAGGCGGAATTGCCAATGACGTCGGTTATGTCACGCTCCCCGACGGTCGGCGGTTTGCCATCGCCGTGTTCACGAACAGCAGCGAGACCTCCGTTTCGGACAGGGAACGGGCAATTGCCGAGATCGCCCGCATGCTTTTCGACTTTTTGTACTTGGCTCCGGTGGCGAAGCAATAAGTGGATAAACCTGTCGGGGGCGCACGCTCTGCTGGTGCCCCCCACCGACAGAAACTTATGGACCAATCGATGACACGCAAGACGGACGAGTCCCGTGGAGGGGCGATCCTGCACGGCGACGATTTAATTCTTCAAGAAATGCCCTCTGTAACGCCAATAAGAGGAACCAAATGCGGAAACTGAACCCAAAAAACTTGACTGCGGCGCTTGCCGTCGCTGTGAGCTTTGGCCTGCCAGCGGCGGCTCAAGACGCGTCCGGGCCGATCCTGTTCACGAACGTCAACGTCTTTGACGGCGTGAACGAAGCCCTAATCGAAAACGCCTATGTCGTGGTGACGGACAACCTGATCACCGCTGTGTCGACCGAACCGTTGGCCATCGCGGGCGGCACGGTCATCGACGGCGGCGGGCGTACGCTGATGCCTGGCCTGACAGACTGCCATTGGCACAGCATGGCGGCCAATATAAGTGGCGACGTGTTCGCGGCTGATGTGGGCAAGCTGAACCTTGTGGCGGCCCTTGGGGCGGAAAAGACGCTTATGCGGGGCTTCACCTCGATCAGGGACATGGGCGGCAATGTCTTCGATCTAAAGTCGGTGATCGACGAGGGTATGTACGTTGGTCCCCGGATTTACGCTGCGGGTGCGATGATCTCCCAAACGTCGGGCCATGCAGATTTCCGTAAACCGATTGATATACCTCAGAGCTATTCAAGGGATCTTACCCCGCAGGAAGGGATGGGGTCGGTCGCCATCGCAGATGGCAAGGCGCAAGTCCTGCAGCGCGTGCGCGAGAACCTGATGCGGGGAGCGGCCTTCATTAAGCTGATGGGTGGCGGCGGGGTCGCCTCGCCCTCGGATCCGCTGGACGTCTCGCAATACACCGTCGAGGAAATCGCGGCGGCGGTCGAAGTGGCGCAGAACTGGGGCACCTACGTGACGGTTCACTCCTACACCGCAAAGGCGATCCAGAACGCGATTCGCGGCGGTGTCCGGAATGTCGAGCATGGCCAGATGATTGACGAGGAAACCGCCCAACTGATGAAGGAGACGAATACTTCGATCTGCCTGCAGCCCTTCTATGACGACGAGGATGCGATCCCGCTCCCTGCCGGCTCGTTTCAGGAAGAAAAGTACCAGGCCATGATCTCTGGAACTGATACAGCCTTCGCGTTAGCGCAGAAATACGACCTTCTCTTCGGCTTCGGCACTGACAGTCAGGGCATGCCCGCACTTGCCGCGCGTCAGGGGGCGCAGTTGGCGAAGCTCGCCCGCTATTACGAGCCCTGGGAAGTGCTGAAGATTGCGACCAGCCAGAACTACGAGATCTTCAAGCGGTCCGGGCCGCGCGATCCCTATCCCGGTGACAACGGTGTGGTTCGGGAGGGTGCCTATGCCGACCTGCTTCTGGTCGACGGCAATCCGCTCGAGAACATCGACCTGATCGCCGACCCGGACAAGAACTTCGTCATTATCATGAAGGACGGCGTAATCTACAAGAATACCATCGACTGACTTATTGCTGCAGGCCTCTACCAAAAGCGCCTGCAGCGATTTCTTGAACATACTGAGGGAGAGAAAAGGCGGGAAAGGGCAAATTCAACCTCCTTTGGAGTGGAGTTTGCAACCTAACCCGCTGGCAAATATCGAAAATGCAACACGAAAACAAGGAAGCTTGAACCCATCAACTTTCATCTCAAAGACAGGAAACGAACTAGATGAGAAAACTGAACCTCGGAAATCTGACGGCGGCGCTCGCCGTCGCTGTGAGCTTCGCCCTGCCAGCGGCGGCTCAGGACGCATCCGGGCCGATCCTGTTCAAGAACGTCAATATCTTTGACGGGGTGAACGAAGCCCTGATCGAAAACGCCAATGTCGTGGTCACGGACAACCTGATCACCGCTGTGTCGACCGAACCGTTGTCCATCGCGGGTGGCACGGTCATCGACGGCGGCGGACGAACCATGATGCCGGGCATGATCGACGTGCACTGGCACACCTACCTCGCGAATATGCCAATAGGGCAGCTTCTGAACAGCGCCGATATGTCCGACATTGCGATTGCCGGATTGCTGGGCAACGAAAAGGTGCTGATGCGCGGCTTCACAACCGTCCGCGACATGGGGGGAAACCCGTTTGGCGTTCACAAAGCCATCGATGCCGGGCAATTCCCCGGCCCGCGCATGTTGGTGGCCGGTGCTCCGATGAGTCAAACCGGGGGCCACATGGATTTTGCTCCCTATAATGATGTGCCGCGTCAGCCATCGGACTCGCTGCCCTACCTGGAGCGCAACGGGGTGGTCGCCATTGCGGACGGTGTTCCGGATGTAACGCGCAAGGCCCGCGAAATCCTGCGGATGGGCGCGACCCAGATCAAGATCGCGGGCGGCGGCGGTGTGGGTTCTGTCTATGATCCGTTGGACGTCACCCAGTACTCTCTCGAAGAGATGGAGGCGATCGTCGGTGTGGCGGAGAACTGGAACACCTATGTCGCTGCGCACATCTTTACGGACAAGGCCATCCAGAGGGCGATCAAGGCCGGGATCAAGACGATCGAACACGGCAATCTGATCATGGAGGAAGAGACCCTCCAGATGATGAAGGACAACGGCGTCTGGCTGAGCGCGCAGCCGCTCATCGACGACGAGGACAGGCTGGTGTTCCCCACTGCCGAAATGAACGCGAAGTGGATCGTAGCCACCGATGGAACCGGCAGGAACTACGAGGCCGCCAAGAAGATGGGCGTCAAGATCGCCTTCGGCACCGACATGCTGTTCGATCCTGCGGCCGCAGCGAGGCAGGGCAAGATGGTGACCAAGCTGAAGAACTGGTTCACTCCTTACGAGGCGCTCAAGATGGTGACATCGGACAACGCCGAGCTGCTGATGTTGAGCGGCCCGCGCCACCCCTACCAGGAAGGCCCGCTCGGCGTGATCAAGGAAGGTGCCTATGCCGACCTGATCCTCGTCGACGGCAATCCGCTGGAAAACATCGACCTGGTTGCCGATGCCGAAGCCAACTTCGACCTGATCATGAAGGACGGCGTCATCTACAAGAACACCATCAAGTAACCTCTTGCTGCAGGCGTTTTACGGAAGCGCCTGCAGCGATTTCTTGCACATACTGAGGGAGAGAAAAGGCAGGAAAGGGCAAATTCAACCTCCTATGGAGTAGAGTTTGCAACCTAACCCGCTGGTAAATATCGAAAACGCAATGCCGCCGTGAGATAAGACGGTTGAATTACCTCCAGGTTCAGAGAGGATAAGAAAGATGAAAAAGATAACAGCATTATTCACTTGTTTGGTCATCGGCGCAATGCAGACCGTTCCAGTGCCGGCAGCTGCCCAGGAAAGCATGGACATGCGGTTTGAGGAAATAAAGAGCGAAGCTCTGCGACTCATGGATGAGCTCAAAGTTCCAGGGATAGCGATTGGGATCCTTCACGATGGCAAGGTCCAGATGGCCGGCCTTGGCATTACCAATGTTGACGATCCTCAGGCTGTCACTGAAGACAGCGTGTTTTATATCGGCTCCATTTCGAAGACTTTTACCACCAGCGTCGCCCTAAAAATGGCAGAACGCGGGGAGCTTGATCTTGAAGCCCCGGTTCGCACGTATCTCCCGGAATTTATGGTTTTGGATAGTGAGGCTGCACAAAAGGCGAAGGTTATCGACCTTTTCCAACACCGGACTGGCTGGCAGGGTGACTTTTTTGATGATATTAGCTCGGGGGAAGATGCCTTGGAAAAGACCGTGCGGGCTTTTCGCTTCCTGCCGCAACGCACCCCTTATGGGGAGGTCTGGGCCTATAACAATAACAATTTCATCATTGCAGGACGCCTTATTCAAGTCGTAAGCCGTGCAAAATCTTATGAACAAAGAGTCAAGGAGGAGTTGTTTCTGCCTCTGGGCATGACGCATTCCTCCTTTTTCATGGCGGAACTGATGGCAGAGCGCTTTGCCGTGGGCCATGCCGGGGTATATGACGGAACGTCCGAACCCAAGGTCAGCTTTGTGCCTTTTCCACGCAGCGTCTATCCGGCCGGCGGCATTCTCAGCAATGTCAGTGATATGATGAAATGGATGCAATTCCAGTTTGACGGTAAAGACAAAGACGGCAATCAATTGTTGTCTGCACAGTTGCTGGATATGGCGCACAGCCCCTTGGTGGAAGGCGAGCTGAGTGAAAACAGCGGCATTACGTGGTTTGTTGAGGATATCGGCGGTGTGCGAACCGTTTTTCATGCCGGTCGCTCGGCAGGGGCTACCGCCAAGATGCTGTTTGCGCCGGACAAGCAATTTGGGATCGTTGTTCTGACGAATAGCGACCGGGGTATCGAGGTGTATGATGCTGTCATTGCACTGGCTCTCAAAAAATATTTGGATATCGAGAGAACGCCCATGGTTGCAATCGCTGCGGATCGTAGTTCCCTTGAGCCTTTCGTTGGCCTTTGGTTGGGGGATAATGAAGATTACAAAATCTATTTTGACAACGACAAGCTCATGGCAGAGCGCCTGTATAAACTACAGGCAGGCGTGCAAATATATGAGAACCCTCCGCCGATTTCGATGAGTGGCGCGGGTGAAGACATGATCATCATGACAGATAGTGCCTTTCAGGGAACGGTTGGTCAGTTGCTGCGCGACAAGTCTGGAAAGCCGGCCTTCCTGAGCATGCAGCACCGGATCTTCCGTCTTGAGCAATAGGTTTGATGGTCTTGCCCTCTAAACTTATCTGCACGCAGTTGAAGACGCTGAGCTTTTTGTGGCTGGACCTCGAATTCTGAACAGCTAAACTTTAGCCTAGAAATAAGTCTTTAGTACAATTGGCCTGCCCCCTGAAAAGAGGTCCTCCCTGAAGTAGGCTTTCGAGCCAGATGGAAGACGAAGGAATGTCCCAGAAGAAGCACAAGCCGGAGGAGATGGTCGCGAAGCTCCGGCAGGTTGATGTGTTGGTGTCGCAGGGCCGCTCGGCGTGATCGTGGAAGGCGCCTATGCAGATCTGATCCTCGTCGACGGCAATCCGCTGGAAAGCATCGACCTGGTTGCCGATGCCGAAGCCAACTTTGACCTGATCATGAAGGACGGCGTCATCTACAAGAACACGCTTCAATGAAGACTGCCGCCCGTCGTGAATACGCGGCGGGCGACTTCATGGCCGGGAGGCTGGGAGACCGACGTATGCACCCATTGCGGATTGAACGGCTTGTCTACCGGTGGCCGGGCGCGGAGCGCAGCACACTGGGGATTGGCGCGCTGTCTCTAGCGTCCGGCGAGAGCCTGTTCCTGTATGGACCGAGCGGCTGCGGAAAATCGACCTTACTGTCGGCGATCGCGGGGGTCGTCGATCTGCCGAAGGGGGCCATACACGTTGCGGATCAGGATCTCGGCGCCGTGCGCGGTGGTGCGCGGGACCGGTTCCGGGTGGATCACATCGGCATGATCTTTCAGGTGTTCAATCTCGTTCCGTGGCTGAGCGCGCTTGAGAACGTCCTTCTGCCTTGCAGATTCTCGCAGCGTCGCCGCACGCGTGCGGGCGACGATCCTGCGGGAACGGCCCGACGTCTGCTTGACGAATTGGGTCTGTCCGATCCGTCTCTGGCATCGAAGCAGGCCCATGAGCTCAGTGTCGGGCAACAGCAACGGGTCGCTGCCGCACGAGCGCTGATCGGCAAGCCGGACCTGATCCTGGCGGACGAGCCGACCTCAGCTCTCGATGAGGCGGCCAAGGCCACCTTCATCGAGCTGCTGGCAAGGGAATGCGCCGAGGCGGGCACTGCGCTGCTCTTCGTCAGTCATGACCGCGGCCTCGAGCGCCATTTCGACCGCGGTGTCGATTTTCAGGACCTGAACCGGAGCGCCGCTTGATGCTGGGGTTCAGTCTGCGCAGCCTGTGGAACCGCCGGTTCGTTGTCGGTTTGACGATGCTCGCGATAGGCCTGAGCGTCGCGCTGATCCTTGGCGTCGAACGGCTCAGGGATGGCGCGCGTGACAGTTTCGCCAACTCCGCGTCGGGGATCGACTTGATCGTGGCGCCGCGCGGCAATTCGGTTCAGATCCTGATGGCCACCGTTTTCGGCGTCGGGGGCACCGGGACTGGCATGACATGGGACAGCTTCGAATGGTTGGAAGACAGGCCCGAGGTCGCCTGGGCGGTGCCGATCCAGATGGGGGACAATCACCGCGGCTATCCGGTGATCGGCACCGATGTGTCGTATTTCAAGCATTTCCGGCACTCCGGCGGACAGCCGCTCTCTCTGGAAGCGGGCACGTTCTTCACCGGGGATGGGGCGGATGCTGCGGTGGTGGGGGCCGAGGTTGCGGCCCGGTTCGATTACGCCCCAGGTGCGGTGATCGTCAATGCCCATGGCTCCGGCGAGGTCTCCTTCGACCTCCACGACGACGCGCCCTTCACCATCTCGGGCGTGCTCGCACCGACCGGTACCGCAGTCGACCGTATGGTCTTTGTCACGCTCGAGGGGTTCGACACCCTGCATGCGCAAGAAGATGGGCCGCTGGCCGACCCCCTCGACCCGGCCGCGATGTCCGCCGACAGTCATGGTGAGGATGACGCTCACCATAACCCCAAGGATCACGATGGGCACGACGACCATGATGACGCGCACGGCAACCCCGAGGATCACGCTAGGCACGACGATCATGAAGACGGCGACGAACACGAGAGTCATGACGTGCATGACGCACATGGCGACCACGAAGGAACGGAGGCTGGACACGGTCACGAACCGGACCGGATCAATGCCGTCTATGTCGGGCTGATCGATCGGACGAATGTCCTCGGCCTGCAGCGGGCCGTCAACGAACGCCCCTCCGACGCGCTGAGCGCCGTCCTCCCGGCGGTCGCGCTCGCCGAGCTCTGGGGGATCACCGGGACGGCCGAGCGCGCGATGCGGCTGATGGCGTGGGCCGTGGCTTTGGCAGGAATGATCGGGATGGTGGTCATGCTGTCAGCAACTCTGGACACCCGCCGCCGCGAATTTGCGATCCTGCGCTCTGTCGGCGCGACGCCGACCCATATCTTTGCACTTATCGTCACGGAAGCTGCCGTCCTCACCGCGGCGGGGCTGATCCTTGGCCTTGTTCTGCTCACGGTGGCCACGTTCGTGACCGACCCGATCCTGTCCGCCCGCTTCGGCCTGCGATTGGGACTGAATGTCTTCGGGACGCGCGAACTGGCCACCCTCGGGGTCGTCTTCTGCGCAGGACTTTTCGCCTCGCTTATCCCGGCAGTCCGGGTCTATCGCATGACGCTGGCCGACGGGCTGTCGGTTCGGCTATGACAAATCAAAGGGACTTCTCCATGACCATGTTCGCCCGTCTCGTCTTGATACTCTCGCTTGCCGTTCCTCCAGGGCTCGCAATGGCGGCTGACCCTCAGGACATCTCCTGGAATATGCTCGCCCCTCCAGCCGCAGTGATCGAGAACCCGTTCGAGAACCTCACCGACGATCAGATGGACACCCTTCGCCATATTCTGCGATTCGAGGCCCTGGCCGAGCAGAGCTATGAAGCCTCGTTCACCACCGAGGCGCAAGCGTTACGCAAACAACTGGCCAAGGACGGCATCGATGTCGACGGGTTGTTCGCCGCGCGCCGCGCGATCATGGAAAAGCGCGAAGCGGCAGCCTCGGCAGTGAACGAGGCACTTATCGGCACCAGTGTGCGCCTGCCTGGATATGTGCTGCCTTTGCAATTCAAGGATCGCAAGGCCGTCGAGTTCCTTCTCGTGCCGACCGTCGGCGCCTGCATCCACACCCCGCCGCCCCCCGCCAACCAGATCGTCCATGTCGTGTATCCGGAGGGGATAGAGGTCAACGGACTCTTCACTCCCGTATGGATCACCGGGACCATGGTCGCCCAGAGTTCGGTTCAGGACGTTGGGTATGTCGACGGACAGGCTCCGGTCTCCGTGAGCTATTTGATGCAGCCGGTGCTGGTCGAGAAGTACGGCGGCTGAACGCTGGTGCATGGGACTGATCGGTATCTCAGCATGGCGGGCTATACGTGTTGGCGACAGCGTCGCGTCCACGAGACCTCAGATCGAGATGGGTCGGATACTGCCCCCAAGAAGGCATCGTGCGGTGCCAGGCGAGTGCGTCCGAAACACCCACTGACTGAGGGAGCCCATCATAAAAACACATAAAATCAATATCTTCAGAGTTGGAGAAAGTTCGACGTCAGGCTCATCCCCTCCGTCTCGAAAAATTTGGACTTGGAGTGCGCGCTCTGCAGCAGAGCCAGTTTTAAGGCCAACCGCGCGGCTGCTCTCGCCGAGTGGCGCCCACGTTGTTCCGCATAGGTTCCAGCATTTGGCCACAAACTGAGATTGTTTCAAATCCTTGTGACAGCACCAGCGGGGGCAGCCACTAGCCATGGCTGCCCCCAATCGCCTCTGCAGGTCTCACTGGTTCGGGTCAAATTCCCTGGGTTCGATAGTAATCTGGTCCAACCGACCCTTCTCCTGCACCGGGAAACGAATAGGCTTACCCGGTAAGACCTTTTGAACCACGGAATCTTTCACCACCACGACACCGTTCACCAACACGTAGGGAATGCCGGTAGAGGGCAATGCGCCCATGCCTGGCTCGTAAGTGCTGTTGTCAGTGACCGTGTCCGGGTTGAAGACGACGATGTCTGCATCGGCACCCACCTGCACCCGACCCTTGGTCCGGAACTGGCTGATGCCGCCCAGCTCATCAAAGTACTTGGCGTGTAGGTAGCTCATCTTGGAAATGGCTTCCATCAAAGGCATGTTCTTGTCTTCACGCACCATGCGCAGCACCTTGGCGCGGGTCCCTGCACTACGCGGGTGAACCGACTTGCCTTCGTAAGGGGAATCCCAAGGGTAGTATTCGCCATTTTCGTCCACGATGGCCATACCGTCCGAGACGACGACAACTCCAGGCATAGCCATCCATTTGGCGATGTCCTCAGGGGAGTTGTTGAAAATCAGAATCGTTCTGCCGGGATCATTCTTGCGAACGTCATCATACATCGCCTTATCCCAACGCGTGCCGTCAAGGTTTGAGACGTCCGAATAGGTTATATTCATCTGAGCCATGCTCAACTCTGTGAGAATATCTGTCGAAGCAACGGTACCGCCCGCTGCATAGGGGTAAACCTCACCCCATACTTTGGCCCCTCGCATTTCTCTTGCGTCGTTGATGAGCGGGATCGTGTACTCCCAGTCCATGTTGCTGTTCAGGTGTGAAGCCAGGAAAGGTGCATCCAAAACCATGGCATTGACCAACATTTCCTGAACACCCAATAGTCCCGCGGTGGGAGGTCTGACACCCGCAAAGCGGACATGCGCATTCGAAACGCGACCGTATTTTGATGCCAACTCCTGGTATTTATACAATTCGTACTGGGTCACGCCCGTGGTCATATAGCCGACTGGAATGCCCACGCCCAAGGCGCCTTGGCGAAGGCCTTCGTCGACCAGGCGCATGATCTCAGTCATCTGCTCTTTGTTGGGCAAGGTGGCAGTCCAGCCTGGCTTGCGTCCTTCACTCTGGGCCTTTGTGGCGGCGCGACCCACCATAGGGAACAGGCCGCCCATGTCATTAGCACCAGCCACTACTTCAGGACCGTCCAGCACCAATCCACGGGCAAGAGTTGCGAGCACGACCATACCGTAGTTGGCTTGTGTTTTACCCTCGGCCTCTGCATACCATTTAGCGATATCGCCGGCGCCTGCTTCGAAATCCATTTGGGTGGTCAAGCCATCCCGCAAATTAACCTTGCGACTGAACGGATCTGTGGCGTGCTGGTGCCCCTCGATAAAGCCCGGGGCAACAACGTGACCACTGGCGTCGATGGTTTCTTTGCCCTCGATCGCGTCCTCGGTGATCGCAGCAATCTTCCCATCCTTTATCCCGACGTTGCGCACGCCATCAAAGTTGGTCTCGGGGTCCATTACCCGTCCATTGTTGATCACGACATCGTAATCGGCGGCCAATGCCGGCATGCCTATTGCAATGGCGAGCACTGATGAGGCTAAAAGATATATAAGTCGTTCCAATTCCATTCTCCGTTGTTGTCCGAGGTCAGAACATGAATAGCCCCTAGATTTGTAGACGCCTTCTTCCCTAATTTTGAGGCAAGGAGGCCATGATGGGCAAAGCCAATTTCAGCGAAGAGTTCAAGCGGGACGCGGTGGCGCAGATCACCGAGCGGGGCTATCCGGTTGCGGAGGTTTCCCAGCGCCTGGGCGTCAGCCAGCATTCGCTTTATGAGTGGAGGAAGAAGTTTTCGAAGTCCTCATCCGGCTCCAGCGAGGACGGGCAGGCTGCCGAGATCCGCCGCCTGAAGCGCGAGCTGGTACGGGTGACCGAGGAGCGCGACATCCTAAAAAAAGCCACCGCGTATTTCGCCAAGGATGCAAAGTGAAGTACGCCTTCGTCGCTGACCATCGCCCGCTGTTTTCGGTGCGGGCGATGTGCCGGTGTTTGCGCATCCAACCCAGCGGCTTCTATGCCTGGCTGAAGAACCCGCTGAGCCAGCGGGCGAAGGAAGACGCTCGTCAGACCGAGCTCATCCGCAGATCCTGGAAGGACAGTGGCAAGGTCTATGGCTATCGCAAGCTGCACGACGATCTTCTCGATCAGGGCGAGGTCGCATGTCCGAACCGGGTTGCGCGACTGGCCAGCCTGGCAGGCATCAAGGCCGAGATCGGCTACAAGCGCCGGCCCGGCAGCCATGGCGGCAAACCGTCACTGGTCGTCGACAACACCCTCAACCGGCAGTTTGACGTGGATGCGCCTGACCGTATCTGGGTCACCGACATCACCTACATTCGGACGCTGGAGGGCTTTGCCTATCTGGCAGTCGTCATCGATCTTTACTCGCGCCGTGTGGTCGGCTGGGCAATGCAGAGCCGTCAAACGACGGACGTGGTCTTGCAGGCACTACTGATGGCCGTGTGGCGCAGGAAGCCCAAGAACCGGGTGCTGATTCACTCGGATCAAGGCTCCCAGTTCACCAGCATGGACTGGGCGTCATTCCTCAGGGTTCACAATCTGGAACATTCCATGAGCCGGCGCGGGAACTGCCACGACAACGCAGTTGCCGAGAGCTTCTTCAACCTGCTCAAACGGGAGCGGATACGGCGTCGCACCTACAAAACCCGTGTCGATGCCAGGCAGGATGTGTTCGACTACATCGAGATGTTCTACAACCCAACTCGCAAGCATGCGAGGAACGGGATGCTGTCACCCGTCGACTTCGAACGGCAGCAGGAAATGAAAACCGAGGGTGTCTAGAAAACTCGGGGCTATTCAGTCGGCTGGATCTACACAGAGATTTCTCTCAACCAATGCCGCCGTGTACAACACCTTCAATGTTCAGCGTCAATTAGGCGCCTGAGCTCGCTCAAATCATAAAATCAGGGCTGTCGGATGGCCGCAGACGTAAATTCCTTCCACCGTTGCAGAGTTGATCTACGGTTGTCTCCGATTTGAGTGAGGGGTATACGGGGAATATCGGATAAACAAATGGTAAATCAATTCGCCGCGATCATATTGTATCGATGGTCAGTAGCTGCATCAAGGAGGGCGGTCGATGAAGAAAACACTAAAGGCTTCAATTTTTGTGTTCACATTGTGCCTTGCAAGCGAGGCGATGGCCGCCACTCTGAATTTTGGTGATGCGGTAGAAGCTTGGGAGCAAAGCTGCGGTGCCGAAGTCGCGAGTGTCTGCAAAGGCATTCGCCCGGGCGAAAGTGGTTTCCTGCCCTGCCTCGCGCAGAAGGCTTCGCCGCAATGCCAGACGGCCACCGCAGCCTTCATTGCCAACATGGACAAGCGTTTCGCGGCACAGGCAGCCGCCCCGGGGATTTGCAAGAGCAGTATTGGACGGTTCTGCTCCAACTTCAAAGCCGGGAGCGCTCGCATCCTGCGCTGCATGATAAGGCCGGAAACCTTCCGCAAGATCGACCTGCCATGCCAGAAAGCCATAACCGACGCTGGCTGGCTCGAACACATCTCGAACAAGCAGTGAGGCGCGCAATGACATCTACTGCCCCGGTTAAGTTACTGCTCATGCTTAGTCTTCGCTCGCTTGTGTGGGTTGGCGTTTCCACGGCTATGCTGACGCCGATCGCTTCGCAGGCGCAAAGTCGTCTCACTGTCGGTGAATTAACCCGCCAGTTGAACCAGACGGCCGAGAGCGCGAAGAAGATCGGTATCGATGTGGATGCCGTCAGGCGCGATATCGAAGCGCGCATCAGTGCCGAGGGCACCGACAATGCCAAAGTTGCGCCGGATGTGTCGCAGGTCCTGAAAAACCTGCCGAATTTCATCGTGCAGATTCAGTTCGAGCTGAACTCCGACGTCATCAGCCCCGGATCGTGGGCGACTGTCGGACGAATAGCCGATGCCATGTACAACCCGTTACTTGCAGGCGACCGTTTCCTGATCGTCGGGAACACCGATGCCAGAGGCAAGCGCGAGGCGAACCTGAAGCTGAGCGAAAGGCGCGCGGCTGCTGTGGCCGAGATGCTCGTCAACGTGTTTCGTATCCCGCCGCAGCGCCTGCTGACCATGGGGCTCGGTGAAGAACAGCTACTCGATACCCAAAATCCGGATGACGGTATCAACCGGCGCGTTCAACTGATCAATATCGGACCCGTATGAGGCCAGTCTCCAGGCGAGTGGTGCAGGAAATGTCGGGCAAACCATCAGACGGTGCAGTTGGCTACGATTTACGCCAAGCAAAGTCGCTTTCGGCGCAAAACTGTTCGGGAGCACCGGGGCCGGCAGGAGAAAGGCAGTTGTTGGGAGCGAAAACTGGGCGAAGCAGACATTCGCCCATGTTAGACGCCTTGGCGCTTTCGGCCCGTACCGGCAGTTCGCTATTGCGAGTCACGACATCCGATTGCTGACATTCGCCGCGCTTGCGAAGTGGTGGGTAGCCCAGGGTCGCCTAAGCGGACACTGTTACCCCAATCCAATCTTTACCTTGCATCCTTCTCTGCCTTGATAAGGCGATTCCGAAGTGCCTGCGAAGCACAGCGCCAATCTTCGGTTTTTTCGTATTGATCACTTCGACATTCACCCGGTGCGTTGCGATGATGGCGGAACATCGAAGTGCTGAACATTGAGTTGGCCTTTCGGGCAACAACTGGATCAGGTTCGGCGCCGGGTGCTATTTTCCAAAGAGCCACTTCGTAAAGATCAAAAAGTTCCATGAAGCATGCCGTTAGATCATGCCTTATCTCTTGCGAAAATACAGCTAGATCAGCGTCAACCGAGAGTTTAAATGCAGCCTCGCAGGGATATAAGCGTGATTTGCAATTGCCCGCTTCCAAATCTGCACTACAGTTTATGAGGGCTTCTCCATCATATTCTAGGAAGGCCCATTTGTTGTCAAACTCAGGGTGAGAATTCGCCATTTGAGAGGAAAACAAGAAATAGAAACAGGCGAGAAGAATATATCTCACAACAACCTCCAATATTCCTTTGGCTCAGATAACAGAATATTGTTTTAGTTCCTAGTGGTCAAGATGGGCAGCTAAGGGCTCAAAGCTGTCATGCGGCATTGCACAATTGGCTGTTTGTTCATATTTTACCGATGTCAGCTCTCGGCGAGGTGATTCAGCCGATTTGCAGCCGCGGCGAATTCACACTTCCCGTCCTTTGCGGACCTTTATCCAGATTTCGGCGAACGGCTGAATTCTGGATTGAAGGCCGGCGAATGACCAACTTGGGGCGCAAGCGGCCGATCAGCGCTGAGGTCGAACGGAGATCAACCCTAGGCCTGCTGCCGGTTTTTCGGACACGCGGCCAAGCTAGCATAGGCTTGCACCTCGAACTTGACAGGGCCTGCACAGCCCGGTGTCGAGAGGCAGACATTTACTTCCTCGACAGTGCCTGCAACGTTTCGGCAATCTGGGAAAAGACTGCAGGCGCTGATTGAAGCGCGCAATTTTGATTGGGACCTGATCTGCGGACTTCATCTGGGCCAGCGGGAACTCCCGCGCATAAAGGCCGTAGACATGACTGCTTTCGGCATAGGCTCGTCAGATTCTCAGCTTGCGCATCAGGGGCCGTCCAGACATGACCCCGGCTGGTTGAAACTCAACAGATTGAAATCATTCATCAATTTTCAATTTGGGTGGGGTCAAGATCGGCGCCGATCGTGACCCCCCTGAATCGCTGGTTAGCGCAAAGATTCCAATGCTTTAAGCCGTATCCGAAGGGGCCACATTTCGATGCAGATTCACATGCAGGATTTGAACCTGCGACCTTCAGGTTATGACCCTGAAAACCTTTTTATCATCTCGACGAATTCGGCTCGACTTCCCTCGCCAAGCAAGCATTGCTGTTCCGACGCGGGGCATTGTTGCCCGCTGCGCGAGCCCGGCCTTGATCCGGGCTTGTCTCGGTACCAGGGGCGGATCGGCTGCCTCTCGGTCCCAAGGAGCAGGCCATGACACGCCTTTCAAGAATTATTCAAACAGTTATTCCCGCGGAACCGGAACCGTCGATCAAAGCGAATCTGGACGAAGGGTTAGCCAGTAGCGCCTCAGTTAGTACAGAGGCTGTCCCTGTGGCCACTGCCCTGAAGAAAGGGCCAAAGCACAATTGCACAACAAAGCCGGAAAAGACCTCAGCCGAAGCCACACGTTCAAAAGCAACTGACAAGAGAAGCACCACCGCGCAATCAAAGTCGGCCACCGTCTTGGCCATGCTGCGCAAACGCAACGGCGCGACGCTGCAGCAGTTGATGGACGCAACCGGTTGGCAGGCGCATTCGGTACGGGGTTTCCTGTCGGGGCACATCCACAAGAAGCTTGGCCTGTCGATCGCCGGTGAGGACCGGCAAGGACGGCATTCGAAAGTATCGGGTCACCGGCTGACGGAGCCGGTCCATGAAGAACGGTACGGACTGGCGATCCGAGATTGCTGACCTGCGGCTCTTGCCTCGGTCGGTGCTTTCCACGCGTTGGGAGGCCATCTACGGCTTCTCGCCACCCAAGGGCGCGCGTCGGATCCTGCTTGAGCGGGCCATCGCCTGGCACATCCAGGCAAAAGTGTTTGGCGGGCACTCGGCCCAGATCCGCAAGCAACTGTACCTGGCAAATCGCCTGCTCGGCGTTCAGAAGGGCTTCGACTCGCAAGATCACGACGTGTCTGGATCAACAGGCAGCAAGCACGTCTGACCAACAAACCGATCGCGTTTTCAACAAGGCCCCGTCACGGTCGGCGCCCAGACCCGGTGCGCGACTTGTTCGCGAATGGAACGGGGTTGCACATGTCGTCGATGTTACTGCCCACGGCTTCGTCTGGCAGGGCAGGTCCTGGAAATCACTGTCTGCGATCGCAACGGCAATCACCGGTGCCCACTGGTCGGGCCCGCGCTTCTTCGGATTGTGACCATGGCACTTCGATGCTCGATCTACACCCGCAAGTCCTCCGAAGAAGGGCTCGAACAGGACTTCAATTCACTCGATTCCCAGCGCAATGCCTGCGAAGCCTTCATCGCGTCGCAGAAGGGGCTGGGATGGCGGCCTGCGCGCGGGAGCTATGATGACGGAGGGTATTCGGGCGGCAGCCTTGACCGCCCTGCCCTGCAAAGACTTCTCGACGACATTCGTGCAGGGATTGATCGATGTGGTGGTGGTCTACAAGATCGACCGGCTCACCCGGTCGCTCACCGACTTCGCGAAGATCATGGATGTCTTCGATGCCGGATCGGTGTCGTTCGTTTCGGTAACCCAGTCCTTCAACACGACCTCGTCGATGGGAAGGCTGACGCTCAACATGCTGCTCTCCTTCGCCCAGTTTGAACGCGAGATCACCGGTGAGCGGATCCGCGACAAGATCGCAGCTTCGAAGAAGAAGGGGATGTGGATGGGTGGCCACCCGCCGCTCGGCTACCGGCCGCACAAGCGGACACTGGCGATCGAGCCCGACGAGGCAGATAGGGTGCGGCAATTGTTTGCACTCTATGTCAACCTCCAATCGGTCGAGGCCGTTCGCCGACGCGCACTCGAACTTGGCATTGGACCCCGAGTCGGCAAACGCGAGAACAAATCCGGAGGGTTCTCCTGTGGCGCAATGAGATCGCTCCTCGCCAACCCGGTTTATGTCGGCAAGATCAGGCATGGGGCGCTGATCCACGACGGATTGCATCCGCCGATCATTGAGCAGTCCCTGTTCGATGAAGCACAATCCATCCTCGCCGGGCGCCGCAATGCTAACGTGCTGCCTGGCGCTGCCGACGGTATGCACCTTCTCAGCGGGCTCCTGTTCGATGCGGAAGGGGAACCGTTGTGTCCAACACATGCATCCAAGAACGGTCGTCGGTACCGTTACTATGTCAGCAGGTCGCTGCTGAAAGATCCAAAGGGATCCAAATCAGAACTCGCCGCCAGCTGAACGAACCTGGCGCATTCCGACCGCACAGATCGAGCCAATGGTGGTCGGGATGGTTGGGGAGCTTCTTGGCGACGAGGTCCTGATCCTCGACCAGGCAATAGAGGCCGGGCTCGAACCAACCCATCACGCCATGAGGATGCAACGCGCCGCCGCCCTGCAGGTCGACCTTTCATCGGCTGATCCGGCAACTGCGAGCAACGCAGTTCGTCAACTGATTCAGCGCATCACACTCAAGGCCGATCGGATCGTCATCGTGGTCGACCTCTCGCCAATTCTCGGCGGCGCGGGCAAGCTGGCGGATCATGCCGGACCCGCGGTGCTTCATGAACTGGAACATGCATTGCGTCTCAAACGTCGCGGCGTCGAGATGCGCATTATCGTCGGTGGTGGTGCAATCAATCAATCAGTGCCCGAGCCAGGGATCGCGGATCTCGTCCACAAGGCGCATCGGCTTCTGGGGAACCTTACCGATGGCTCGGGCATCACGATCGCCGAACTCGCAGACCGCGAGCAGATGCATGTCTCCGATCTCAGCCGCATCGTAAAGCTGGCATTCCTCTCGCCGGACATCACCAAGGCAATCCTGTCAGGAACGCAGCCCGCGGATCTGACCGCCCGCCGGCTATTGCGGATGAGGGATGATGCAAGCATTTGGGAAGACCAGCGAAGGCTGCTGGGGTTCGGTGCCGTTTAGGCAATGTGCACAAGTCGCATGCCCAATTTATGCCTTGCTACATTCACCTGCGAGTTTCGCCAGGAACTGCGCCCACCCATGTAGCATCCGGCCGATCAACTAGTCTAAACAACGGGACACGGAAACCGCCGGACAGAGACGCGGGCCCTATCCCGGAGCCAATTGGCAGGTTATACGCGTCTCCGCGCCCACAAATGCCGCGACCGCGCGGACAAGCCACGGATATCGCCCATGAATTCTTGGTGTGCCAAAGAGGCCGAAAATTGGAGGACCTGATTGGTGGTCATTGACCGTATCGAACCCTTGACCCGCTGTTTATTTTACCCCTTTGAAATGACGCAGCAATTTCAGGTTGAAATTGGCATTTATCCAAACAGAGACTTTTCGGGCATTTTTTGCAAACAGCGGGGTATGACAAACGGCTAGCATCGAACTACAGGTCACGAGTTCGCAGAAGACTCACCGCATCAAATCTGAGATAACTGTGTAAATACAGAGACTTAGTGGTGGGTGCGACAGGGATCGAACCTGTGACCCGCTGATTAAGAGTCAGCTGCTCTACCAACTGAGCTACGCACCCGGATCAAGTCGGGCATACATAGTCATGTCGGTGCGCCGCGTAAAGCCTTCAAAACACCCTCGCGGCAGTTTTCTGGGGCGAGGTAAACGCAAGAGAAGCGGCGCGAATAGTCAACCCTTGAACCATTCCATGAAGCGGCGCGCCATGGGCGGCATGGCCGGGTCGGTTTCGCCGGGCGCGAAGGCAAGCACGGTTTCCAGTTCGTCGTCCGCGCCTTGCGCAATATGCGCCTGCGCCGACGAGACCAGCTCCGCCGCACCCTCTTCAAAGCGGTGGATGCGCATGATCGCCGCCGTACGCGCGCCAATGGAAACGAGGTAATGCGGGTCGGGCGCCGCACGCGCCAGCACGATGCCGGTCTCTTCGGAGAGTTCGCGCGCCATGTTGCCGTCGATATCCGCCACGCCGCCTGGAAAATCCAGGGCTTCCAGCGATCCGGACGGAAAGACGATGCGCCCGGCATTGGAAGTGTGCCCCGCCATGCGCCCCATGATCGCCTTGCCGTCGCCCGAAATGATCGCCGCCCAGCAATAGATGTGGCGCCAGGGCAAGGCTTTCGCATCAGCTTCCGGCAGGCCGAGGAAGTGCAGCAGTCCGGCATAGCGGACCTCCCGGCAGGTCGCCGACAAAATCCCGTCATCCAGTTTCATGCTGGTAGCGAGCACCACATCGCCATCGAACAGGCGTGGATTGTCGGCCACCCTCCCCTGCCACTGCGCGTCAATGCGCTCGCGCGCAACGATTTCCAGCGGATGACGCCCTTCCTCCAGCACAAGGGTGGCTTGCCGCAACGGGATGAATTCGTCCATTTCGCCTCAGGCCAGATGCAGCGTCACGGCGACCGGGCAATGGTCGGAGGATTTCGGCCGGTCCCAACCGGTGCGCGGATATCGTTCTACCGCCTGGCCGGGCGGGAACGGCGTGCGGAAGGGCTGTCCGTTACGGATGATATCCGGCACAGCAGAGGGATTGCTTTTCGCCAAAGCCGGCGATGCCAGGATGTAGTCGAGCTGGCACAAATGCTGTTCGCGCGGCCCGCGTGAGTGGAACAGCGTCCAACGGTCCAGCAACGGCCTTCGCTCCACCAGATTGACCGCGAAGCTGTCTTGGACCAGCGGGTCGAACCCGGCGCTTTTCTCGGCGGCGGGAATGAAGTTCCGCTCGCCAGGATGCACGCCCTCCACGATGATCCGCTCGCGATAATCGTTAAGGTCGCCGCAGACGAGGAAGCGCTTGCGCCCGGCATAGTCAATGCCGAAACGCTGCTCGATGATCTTGCGCACCGCCCGCAATTCCGCCCGCCGGATCGGCATCGTCCATTGCCGGCCATCGATGCCCTCGCGCCCCGGTCCCATGGATTTCATGTGAACGACGAAGATCGTCAATTCGCGCCCGCCGATGCGGAAATCGATCTCCAGGCAGTCGCGCCGGAATACCTTTTCGTGCGGCTTCTCGCCTATCCTGCTCAAGGTTTCGTCGAAAATGCCAAGCTCGCCGTATGTCAGGTGCGCATGGCTCTTGAGCCGCACGAACTCGATCGGATCGCCGTCAGCGGTTTCCTCGCGCGTCAACACCGCCACGTCGATACCGCGTCCGTCATTGCCCTCCGCAATGTATTTGTGCCGGTAACCCTCTCCGACCATCTTGAACAGATAGCCGTATTCGAAGGCCTTGATGGCTTCGATGCTTTCCACCTCCTGCAGGCAAAGGATGTCGGCGCGGCAATCGGCTATCGCAAGCGCGGTAAGCTGCATCTTGTCGTCGGTATGGGCGACGACCCGGGCCTGCTCCAACTGCCGGAAATGTGCTTCGTTTTCGACCGCCAGCATCTGCAGGGCGCGGTCGCGCACCAGCTCGTTGCGGTAGCCGGAAAAATCGAAACGCTGGATGATGTTTTCCGCGTTGAAGGTGGCTATCCGCACCGCCATCGATTGCCTTTCAAGTTACGCCACGATTGTTACCAGCGTTCTTGGCGGCGAGCAAAGCGGGCGTGGAACCATTGCGGGTCGCAGGCTTTGTTCAAGCATGAAAAACGCACGAGCAAAGGAGGCATCCATGCAGAATTTTTGTATCGGCATCGCTGCCGCTGCGCTGATGGCCGTGCCTGTGGCGCCCGCCAGCGCACTTACCGTCTATCCCGCTTCGCCCGTCATTTCGCAAGCGTCCGACAATCTGATCGAGGTTCGCCATCGCAAGGGGCACCGCATCTGGAAAAAGGACGGCCGTTACGGAAGATGGAGTCGCGGAGGCCGTGACAACCGGCGCTGGGGCCGCAGGCACCACCGGCATCACGGCAACGATAATTGGTGGTGGGGCCCCGCGGCGGGCTTCAGCCTTGGCTTGGCACTGGGTGCGGCACCACGGGTATACAACTACCCAGTCTACCGGATCGCGCCACGCATCAGCCTGAATGCAGCGCACCTGGCCTGGTGCGAAGACCGCTATCGAAGCTACAGGGCTTGGGATAACACCTTCAAACCGTATCACGGCCCGCGCCGGCAGTGCAATTCGCCCTATAACTGACGGCACTGTTCGAAACGCCGGCGCCGGGCAACTTGCAGGTTGCCCGGCGCTCTCGTTTGGTACAGACTTGCCCGACAAAACGAAGGGAGACAGTGAATGCGGCTCGTTCCGGCGAAATTGAGTGCAACGCTAGTGGGCCCACTCCTTCTGGCGATTTCGGCGCAACAGGCATCGGCGCAACTTGGTCCCATCATGCTGGCCGACTGGGCGATCAAGCGTTCCAACAAGCAGGCAGCGGCGACGCCCGGCCATGCCGAGTGGTGCGCCCGGTCCAAGCCCGGATACCGCGCACAGTGGAACAACTGGCGCACTTCCGACGGGCGCGTGACCTATTGCGCCTCGCCCTACTACACGCCGCCCTGGCAGGTGCCCTATGCGCAGCGCAGGGCTACGCAGTAAACGACACGCCGGCTTCGCCGCCCGAGCGCCATGAAAGGCGCGCCTTGCGGGGCCTCTTCTCGTCCGTGATCTGCAGTTCGAATTCGCGAGACTCGGGAAGCCGGACAGACCCGTTCACGCGGATGCGGGCACCAAGTCCACTCAGATCGCGCACCGTCGCATCCAGTGACGCCAGATTGCCCGCCATTACGACCCGCGCCACCTTCAGCACGCGCCTGCGGTGCTCGCCGCGCCGTTCACCGGCTGTCCTGATGGTAACAGGCTGCGATGGCGAATTGTCCGATGACGGGACGTCCGTCTTGATATGAAACATGTCTGCTGCCTTTCCATCGTGGATGCGAAGGGCGAAGCAAGCGCAATGCCAAGGCGGGTAGTGAACAGTGAATGGCGTAATCTCAGTTGAATTTTCCATAAGAGCAAAACGGCCGACGATAACACTCGCCGGCCGCCCTTACGTTGAATAGTCAATATTCACTATTCACTATTCACTATTTCTACCCACTATTCAGGCAACGTCAGTTCTTCGCCTTGTCGACCAGCTTGTTCTTGGCGATCCAGGGCATCATGGCGCGCAGCTTTTCGCCGACTTCCTCGATCGGGTGGCTGTCGTTGAGGCGGCGGGTCGCCTTGAAGCGCGCGGCGCCCGAATGCCATTCCTGCATCCACTGCGAGGTGAACTTGCCGGACTGGATGTCGTGCAGGACGCGCTTCATCTCGGCCTTGGTCTCGGCGGTGATGATGCGCGGGCCCGAGACATATTCGCCCCATTCGGCGGTGTTGGAGATCGAGTAGTTCATGTTGGCGATGCCGCCTTCATAGATCAGGTCGACGATCAGCTTCACCTCGTGCAGGCACTCGAAATAGGCCATTTCCGGCGCATAGCCTGCCTCGACCAGCGTTTCGAAGCCGGCGCGGATGAGTTCCACCAGACCGCCGCACAGCACCACCTGCTCGCCGAAGAGGTCGGTTTCGCATTCCTCGCGGAAATTGGTCTCGATGATGCCCGAACGGCCGCCGCCGACGCCGCAGGCATAGGAAAGCGCCAGTTCCAGCGCATTGCCGGACGGGTTCTGGTGAACCGCAACGAGGCACGGTACGCCGCCGCCCTTCTGGTATTCGCCGCGCACCGTGTGGCCGGGGCCCTTCGGCGCCACCATCAGCACATCGACGGTCGCCTTGGGCTCGATCAGGCCGAAATGCACGTTGAGGCCGTGCGCAAAGGCGATCGCCGCGCCGTCGCGGATATTCGGCGCGATCTCGTTTTTGTAGATGCCGGCCTGCAATTCGTCCGGCGTCGCCATCATCATCAGGTCGGCCCACTTGGCGATATCGGCGACTTCCATCACCTTGAGGCCGTCGGCCTCCACCTTGCTTGGCGGTGGCCGAGCCCGGACGCAGCCCGACGCGGATGTCCTTGACGCCCGAATCCTTGAGGTTCAGCGCATGCGCGCGGCCCTGGCTGCCATAGCCGATGATGGCGACCTTCTTGCCCTTGATGAGGTTGAGATCGGCGTCGCGATCGTAATAAACGCGCATGGAACTATCCTTTCGTGGTCCGGTTTGCGGTTGTTGTTCTTGCCCCGTAAAGGGCGAGGAATTGCCGGGCGGCTTCCGATGCCTCCCGGGTGATCTGGTCTTGCGTCATCTGCAGGCTGTCGCCGAGCAGCAGGCGGATCTGCACATCGCGCCCCGCCAGGCCGAAGAAGGTGCGGAACGCGGTCTCGCTGTCGTCGAAATCGACAAGGCCCGCTGCCTGTCCCGCCTCGAGCACCGGCTTCAGCCGCTCGGCAATGGCGAACCGGCCATTGTCGAGAACGATCCTGCCCAGCCGGCCCTTTCCGGAAACGGCATGCGCGATGGCCACGCGGTTGAGCGCGATCGACGTGCGGCTGGAAATCACGGTGAGCCAGTTCGCGGCAAAGGCTGCAAGGCTCTTTTCCAGCGCTGCGGCGTCCAGCTTCGTGGCGTCGAAATTGCCGGCCCGCACCCTGCCCGCCTGCCAGCGCACCGTCGCCGTCAGCAGCCCGTCGCGGTCGCCGAACCATTTGTAGAGCGTTTCCTTGGAGCAGCTCGCGCGGCGCGCCAGCGAGGCCATCGAGAAGGCGTCGCCCTCCTCCGCCATCAGTTCCAGCGCGCGGTCGAGCACCTCGCGCTGGCGCGGCGAAAATTCGCCCTCCGGCGCCTCAACCGTGTCGATGCTGGCGGCAGACTCTCCCATGGCGTGGCGTGTACCGTACCGTACGGTACGGTGTCAAGTCCGATAGCCAAGCTGCATTTTCTTGGGATGCCATCATAAGGAGCGCATGACTTAGGGTTTGCTTTCTCACTTGCGGGCCGCCAATGCCATCGGCAAGACTCTGGAGATGTCGCTGGTCTGAACTACACTACCACCTGCGTTCCGATTTCCACCACGCGGCCCGTGGGAATGCGGAAATATTCCGTCGCATCGGACGCACTGCGGGCAAGCCGGATGAACAGCTTGTCCTGCCACAAAGGCATGCCCGAACTGACCGATGCCTTGAGCGAGCGCCGCGACAGGAAGAACGAAGTCGACATGATGTCGTACTTCCAGCCAAGCTTGCGTGCGATACCAAGCGCCTTTGGCAGGTTGGGCTCTTCCATGTAGCCGTATTTCACGGTCACCACCGAGAACAGTTCGTTTATCGACTCGATGACCACGCGGTTGTCTGCCGGCACGCGCGGCGTCGGCATGGTCTTTACCGACAGAATTACGTTCTGCTCGTGCAGCACCTTGTAGTGTTTCAGGCTGTGGAGCAGTGCCGTGGGGGCGCTTTCCACGTCGGAAGTCAGGAACACCGCCGAACCGGCTACCCGGTGCGGCGGCTTCTTGGCGAGCTGGTCAGCCAGCAATTGCAAAGGCACCTCGGCCTTGCGGGTCTTTTGCGCCAGGAATGCGCTGCCACGCACCCAGGTCCACATGATCACGATCATGCCCAGTGCGACCAGGATGGACACGAAGCCGCCATCGAGGAACTTGGCAAGGTTGGCCGACAGGAAAACGACTTCCAGAAGGGCAATCGGAACGACGATGAGAATGGCCAGCCAGACAGGCCGCTTCCACATCCGCCGGGCAACCACGAAAAGAAGCACGGAGGTGACCAGCATCTCACCCGTCACCGAGATACCGTACGCCGCCGCCAGCGACTCCGATGATCCGAACGAAACGACAAGAAGTAGTACGCCCAGCAGAAGCAGCGTGTTGACGCGCGGCAGGAATATCTGGCCAGACTGTTGCTCGGAAGTGTGGCGCACCTCGAAGCGGGGCAGCAATTGCAGCTGCACCGCCTGGCGCGTCAGGGAGAATGCGCCCGAAATCACAGCCTGGCTGGCGATGATTGTTGCAAGCGTTGCCAGGATCACCATTGGCAGCGTCGCCCATCCGGGCACCATTTCGAAAAGCGGCTGTTCGATGACGCTGTTGCTGGCGATGACGAAAGCGCCCTGCCCGAAATAGTTGACCACGAGGCAAGGGAAACACCAGCAAGAACCACGCCAGGCGGATCGGCTTGCGGCCGAAATGGCCAAGATCGACGTAAAGTGCCTCCGCGCCCGTCACCGCCAGAAATGCAGCGCCCATCACGGCAAACGCAACGGCGGGATGTGTCGCCAGGAAGTGAACGGCCAAGTAGGGGTTGAGGGCAACAAGAATGTGCGGATGGTCGAAAATGTGCACCGCGCCGGTAACACCCAGTGCAATGAACCACGTTGCCGTAAGCGGCCCGAAAACCGAGGCGACTTTGCCCGTGCCAAAGCTTTGAATGGCGAAAAGCCCCACCAGGATGAGCAGCGTCAACGGAACCACGGCCTTGTCGAGGCCGGGCGAAACGACCTTCAGGCCCTCAACCGCCGAAAGCACGGAAATTGCAGGGGTAATCAGCGCATCGCCGTAGAACAGCGAGGCACCGACGATGCCCAGGCCCAGCATCAACGGCTTGTAGCGCGATGTCACCGCTTCGCGTGCCAGCGTCATGATGGTGAGGGTTCCACCCTCGCCCTTGTTGTCTGCGCGAAGGACAAAACCGATATACTTCACTGTAACGATCAGTGTCAGCGACCAGAGGATGATCGAAAGGATGCCGACCACTTCCACTTCCGTGGGCGGGCGGTCATGCGCTACCGCTCGCAGCGCTTCGCGAAGCGCATAGAGCGGGCTGGTGCCGATATCGCCGTAAACGACTCCAACGGCCCCGAGCGCAAGAGCAAGAACACCCCTGTTGTTCGCAGCATGGTGACCGGAATTTAAATCGTCACTGCCGGTGTCGTCGGCGCCATTGGCTGCGGCGCCGCCTGAAGGCTGATTGGAGTCCAAGGACTTGCTCCTGCTAGGCCGCGGCATATATCGCTTGCTGCACTGCAAAATCAAGTGCCTTTGGACTACACTGAACCAACCGCTGGCAGCTCAGCGCAGCGCGCCCACAAACCGCTTGACCGTGCCCGCCATGCCATGAACCAGCGCATCCGCCGTCAGCGCATGCCCTATGGAAACCTCCGCAAGGTGCGGAATCGCCTTTGCCAGTGCCGGCAGGTTTTCCACAGTCAAATCATGCCCGGCGTTGACGCCGAGATTGCGCTCGGCGGCGAGCGTGGCGGTGTGGGCCAGCTTGGCGAGTTCCGCGCCAGCCTTGGCCGGGTCGCCATGGCAGCCACCATATGGCCCCGTATAGAGCTCGATCCGTTGCGCTCCCGTGTCATGGGCCGCGTCAAGCTGCCTTGCGCCTGAATCGGGGTCGGCAAACAGCGAAACGCGGATGTCCTGCATCGCGCAGGCGCGCCACTGCCCCCTTCAGCCTCGCGCCATGTGCAATGAAATCCCAGCCGTGATCCGATGTCGGCTGCGACGGATCGTCCGGCACCAACGTCACCTGCTCGGGCTCGTTGGCAATGACGAGCGCAAGAAAGTTGGCGTCGGGATATCCCTCGATGTTGAATTCGCAGCCCGGGAATCGGTCGTCGATCAGGGCGCGGATTGCCGGAACGTCGCGAAAAACGGATGTGCCGCTGGTCGGGCCGCGGATGGACAGTGAGGCCCGAGGCGCCCGCTTCCAGCGCAATGGCGCCCATGCCGGTGACACTGGGCCAAGGCAGGTTGCGCCGGTTTCGCAACATGGCGACCGCGTTGAGATTGACCGACAATTTGGCGGGCATTTGCTGCTGCTCCTGGAGAATGCGGCAGACTTCGCAGCTTCGCGCATCCTTGGCAAGCATGCCGCCACGCGCCAGCCATTGCAAGCCGCAAAGCGGTCAGCCGGCTATCGCGCGCCGCCCTTCCGGTTGCATCCAGGTATTGATTTTCGCCTCCAGGCGCGCCGGGGAGATCGGTTTGGTGATATAGTCATCCATCCCGGCCGAAAGGCACCGGATGAGATCGCCTTTGAGCGCATGGGCCGTTATTGCAACAATGGGTGTGTGTGTTCCGCTGCCGGCTTCGTTCCTGCGAATTGCCTCCACCGCCTCATAGCCGCTCATTCGCGGCATCGACACGTCCATCAGGATAAGCCTCGGCGCGTGTTTTTGTGTCATTTGCACCGCTTCGAACCCGTCGCCCACGATTGCGAAACGCCATGGGGTCGTCCGCAGTATTTGCTTGAACAGCATCTGGTTGACCTCGTTGTCCTCGGCGACAAGGATGTCGATCGGCCCGTCTGCCGCTTCTTCGGCCACTTCATTGGCCGCCTGTACAAATGGAACGACCGTGATTGTTTCCCGCGCTCCGGTGTCCAGTTCGCCGATCATACGCGCGGCGGCAATGCCGCCGTTTTTTTCATAGCTGCCGTCGCGTTGCGCAGCGGCGTCCTTGATAACGCGCGAGACAGCGCCAAGGAGCGACATCGACCGGACAGGCTTCGTTAGTTGTGCAGCGACGCCTAGCGAAAGGAATGATCGTCCTTCTTCCGTCTCGCCCACCGAAGTCAACATGACCATTGGAATATCGCAGCCATGCGACCGGCTGCGAATGGCCTCCACAAGGGCCGCGCCGGTCATCCCCGGCATCTGGTTGTCAATCACGATACAGTCTATTCCGACGCCCTGTTCACTTGCCGCATCAAGAACCGCAAGCGCTTCGCGGCCACTGGATGCCGCGGCTGCATCGAATTTCCAGGCCGTCATCTGCTCAACCAGCACGGCGCGGCTCAATTCGCTGTGTTCGACGATGAGAATCCGCGCACCCCATACCTGCCTTGGGGCTATCCGGCCCTGCGCCGTGTGGTCATGCGCGCGCGACTTGATCGACAGTTCGAATGTCGACCCCTTTCCTTCTTCGCTTTGGACCGTGATGTTTCCGCCCATGAGTTCGGCGAGCGATCGGGAAATCGCCAGGCCAAGGCCGGTTCCCTCGTGCTTTCGGGTGGTCGAGTAGTCTATCTGGCTGAACTTGTCGAAGACGCGCTCGATCTTGTCCGGTGAAATGCCGATGCCTGTATCCTCCACCCGGATCTTCAGTTCGTATTCGGCGATATCCGATCCACCGACCGGCCCGCCTGTGACTTCCACGAAGATGTGACCGTGTTCCGTGAACTTCACCGCGTTGCCGACAAGGTTGGTGACGATCTGCCTGATTCTGCCAACGTCACCCACGAACGTCGGCGGCAGTGAAGGATCGATGCGGACGACAAGTTCCAGGTCCTTTTCCGCGACGCGCGACGAAACCAGCGTCACCACGTCCTCGACTGCTTCGCGTGATTGAGAAAGGCTGCGGATCGAGTTGAAGCTTGCCGGCGTCTATTTTCGAGTGGTCGAGAATATCGTTGATGATCGTCAGGAGCGCGGCGCCGGATTTGACGATGATATCGACAAATGTCCTCTGCCGCTGGTCAAGTTCCGATTTCGCGAGCAGTTCGGCCATGCCCATCACGCCGTTCATGGGCGTGCGGATTTCATGGCTCATATTTGCCAGGAATTCCGACTTCGCGCGATCGGCTCGCATTGCCGCCGCCCGCGCCTGCTCCAGATCCGCCAGCGCATTACCGAGCCTGACCGTCAGCTTGACGTACCAGACAACTACCGGCGTTGCGACCACTGCAGTGATCAGCGTGGTGATAGTGAGTTCATCGACGAGACGCGATGGATCGGCGAACCAAAAAATGCCGAGCACAACGAGGTCTGCCAGCAGAACGCAGATCAACACCGTTCGTATAACGTGAAGCAGAAAGCCGGTACTGGGGCGCATTTGGAAATCCGTGGTTCCGTGGCCGCGTCCCGGCCCGCCCCCGGTCGCAAAATACAGTATGGCCCGCCCGGGTTAATCAATTCTCACGGATGCCTGCACAAACACCGCATTTCTCACTTCACGATGGTCAATCTCTCGGCAGCGCGCGTGATCGCAGTGTAAAGCCAGCGCGACCGGTGCTCGCGGAAAGCAAAACTCTCATCAAAAAGAACAATTTCGTTCCATTGCGAGCCCTGCGCCTTGTGCACTGTCAGCGCGTAGCCGAAATCGAAGTCGTCATGACGCCGTTTCAACTGCCAAGGCACCTCGACATCAGGCTCTTCGAACACCTGCTTGAGTACCTTCACCTTTGCGGAAACCCGCTCGATGCCATCATCCTCCGAGCGGATCAACAGCGTCATCGACGCCTTGACCGTCCTCGGCGCGCTCGTCACATGCCATAGAGAGCCGTTCAACAGGCCCTTGGCAGTATCGTTGCGCAGGCAGACCAGCTTGTCGCCGGAGGCCGGCAGCAGCCCTTCGAAACCCTTGAGTTCGCGCAGGCGGTTGTTGTAGCGGCGCCTCGTCCGATTGGTGCCGACGAGTACCTGATCGGCTTCCAGCACCAATTCCGCGTTCACGTCGGACTTGCCAATTACGCGCGCCGTGGAGCCATAGTCGCCAAACATGATCTCCCGGCCCTCGCGCACCGTTTGCGCCAAGTCGATGATCGGGTTGTCGCGCGCCTGCCGGTGAACCTCCTCCAGCAAGATGTCCGGCTCGTGCTCGGTGAAAAAGCCGCCGCCGGAGATCGGCGGAAGCTGGCCCGGATCGCCAAGCACCAGCACAGGCGTGCCGAATGACAAGAGGTCGCGGCCCAGTTCCTCGTCGACCATCGAACATTCGTCAATGATGATGAGCTTGGCCTTGGAGACCGGACTTTGCCGGTTGAGCGTGAATGTCGGCGCCATGGATTGCGCGCCGGTCTCCTCGTTTGATACGACTTCCTCGCCGCGCGGCCGGTAGATCAGCGAATGGATGGTGGAGGCCCCGCGTGCGCCGCGCGAGCGCAGTACTTGCGCCGCCTTGCCCGTGAACGCCGCGAAGAGCACGTCGCCGTCAACGCCCTCCGCCAAGTGCCGGGCCAGCGTGGTCTTGCCGGTGCCGGCATAGCCGAAAAGGCGGAAAACCTGGCGGTCGCCTGCCTTCAGCCAGCGATTGGCTTCGACAAGGGCGCGATCTTGCTGTGGTGAGAAATCCATTGCCACTCCATGCACAATTCCGGGGCGGCAAAAAAGGCGGGTTCAGATCCTCAGCATAGGCCACAGTGAGGCAACGAGCAGCAGCGCCATGGCAATGTTGAACCAGCGCAGCACGCGGTGGTCGGAAAGCAGTTGGCGCAACGCCACCCCCATGCCGGCCCACACAGAAACGCAGGGTATGTTGATGATCCCGAAAACGACCGCGATGAGAACGACGGAAAACGTGTAGTTCGCCGGCGCCGTGTAAAGGGACATTGCAGTCACGGCCATGAACCAGGCTTTTGGATTTACCCACTGGAACGCGGCTGCCTGCAAGAAACTGAATGGCGCTGCCTCACCATCGCGACTTTCGATCGGGCCCGAAGTGGCGATTTTCCAGGCGAGATAAAGCAAATAGGCGACACCGGCGACCTTGATAGCCATGTGCAGCGAGGGCGTTCGCTCAAGCACCTGGCCAAGGCCAAGCCCCACGCACAGCAGCAGGAAGGCGAAGCCGATCCCGATGCCCAGCATGTGCGGGATCGTCCGGCGGAAGCCGAAATTCACCCCTGACGCAAGCAGCATCAGATTGTTCGGCCCCGGCGTGACCGAGGATGCGATGGAGAAGCCGACAAGCGCCAGCAGGATTTCGGGACTCACGGCTCAAACCAATAGGTCAACATTATTGACATATACTCGCGCCAGCCGGCGTTTCTGTCAACCGGATTCCGTTTTCTTTCGCCTTGCGAGTTCACGGTAGAGCGCCTCGGGACTCACCGCCAATTCCCTGGCCAGCGTTTGCCAATTGCCCTTTGGCGGCAGCGAAAAATCGTTGAGCTCCAACCAGGCATCGAGCCTCCGCGCCAGGCTGCGTATCGCCAGCATCTCGGCTCTGGCGCGCGAATGCTGGGCGTAACGCGATAGATGATCCAGCCACAAAATGCTGAATTCCGGCTCGAATTAATGCGGGCAGTTGCCAATCCTTCGAGGCGGGAGAATAGTTCCGGCGACATGATTTCGATCATATGGATTTGAGCGTCTTCGTGGCAAGCAGGGTGAATGACAACATTGGACAACTCATGAAGCGTTTTCGCCTCCCCATTGTCGTGCTGGCCATTGGCGCCCTAGCTATTGTCGCCTTCATGGCGTTCCGTATGATGCAGCCACCGCCGGACGATCTCGACCTGTCGCGCTCCAAGCCGAGTGCGGCCAATGCTTTCGTGGTATCGATCGAACCGGAAGAGGGAACCGTCAAGCGCGGGCCGCTTCACGCCTGGATTGTAACCATGGCAGGCCCGGACGGAACGCCGGTTTCCGGCGCAACGATCGAGGTGGACGGCGGCATGCCGCAGCACGGCCACGGCCTGCCCACGGAGCCCGTCGCAGTGGAACTTCCCGAAGCTGGAAAATACCGGATCGAGGGAATGAGGTTCAACATGGGCGGCTGGTGGGTGATGCGCCTTGAAATCAAGGCTGCCGGACAGCAGGACCATGTCGAGTTCAATATTGTTTTGTAGGGCAATCATAGCTGGGCTTCTGGCCTTGGCGCTGACCGCCTGCAATCGGGACGAATTGTCGGATGAGGAGAAGTCGGCGGCTGTGTCGCTGTCGCTATCCGCGCTTGAGCCGCTTCCTGCCGACCCGTCAAACAAACATGCCGACAATGCCGCCGCAGCGGCATTTGGCGAGAAACTCTTCTTCGACGCCTCGCTGTCGCGCGACGGGAATGTCGCCTGCGCCACCTGCCATCTTCCCGACAAGCAGATGCAGGACGGACCACCTTTGGGCATAGGCGCCGGAACGACGGATCGCAGGACAATGCCGCTGATCGGGGCAGCATGGTCGCCTTGGCTATTTTGGGACGGACGCAAGGATTCGATGTGGTCTCAAGCGCTCGGCCCGCTCGAAAGCCAGGTGGAACACGCCGGCACGCGAACGCTCTATGCGCGCCTGATCGCCGAAAACTACCGGGGAGAATATGAAAGCCTGTTCGGCCCCCTGCCCGACATGTCATCCGCGCCGCGTTCGGCCGGACCGTTCGGCAGCGAAGCGGAACAAAGTGCCTGGGCTGCTTTGGATCTGGTCCGGCGCAAGGAAATTGATACGGTATTCGCCAATATCGGCAAGGCGCTGGCCGCCTTCCAACGGAGGATCGAGATACCCGCAACAAGGTTCGACGCCTTTGCCGCCGCGCTTGCGCAGGATCGCCGCCCCGATGAACAGGAAAGGCTGACACCGGAGGAAATCGCCGGCTTGCGCATTTTCATCGGCAAGGGCGAGTGCATCAACTGCCACAACGGCCCGCGATTGACGGACGATCATTTCCACAATACCGGCGTGCCGCAGGCCCCCGGCCTCCCACAGGACCGGGGCCGCGCGGCAGCCATCAAGATTGTCGACGAAGATCCGTTCAATTGCCTCGGCGCGTATTCCGATGCCGATGCTGACCAGTGCGGCGAGTTGAAATTCATGTCGCGCGATGCCCATGAAATGGAGCGCGCCTTCAAGCCGCCGACCCTGCGCGGCGTTGCCGGGCGGCCTCCCTACATGCATTCAGGCCAGATCGCGACGCTGGAAGCGGTGATCGAACATTATTCGCTCGCCCCCGCCGCGCCGTCGGGCCACAGCGAACTAACTCCGATTGGCCTGACCACAAAGGAAAAGGCTGAATTGATCGCCTTCCTCCAAACGCTCGGCGAATAGATTACATCCCGTCCTTGCCGCGGCTCATCGCTGCAACGCCGGTGCGGCAGACCTCGACCAGCCCCAGCGGTTCCATGATCGCGATGAACTGCTCGATCTTGGAAATACGGCCCGTGATCTCGAAGGTGAAATGCTCGGTCGAGGCATCGATGACGGAAGCGCGGAAAGCATCGGCAAGCCGCATCGCCTCGACCCGGTTATCACCCTTGCCGGCCACCTTGACGAGGGCAAGCTCGCGCTCGAGCGGCTTGTCGTAGCCCTTCTCCTCGGCAACCAGCGTCTGGTCGACGACCTTGTGCACGGAAATCGAGCGTTCCAGCAGCTTCTTGATCTGCTCGAGTACATGCGCCGTACCGGACGAAACGATGGTGATGCGCGACAGATGCCTTTCGTGGCTCGTCTCCGAGACCGTAAGGCTCTCGATATTGTAGCCGCGGCCGGAGAACAGGCCGATGACGCGCGCTAGCACGCCCGGCTCGTTGTTCACCAGAACCGAGAGCACATGGGTGCGCGGCTTCTCGGTTTCCTTGACGATGAAGTAGGCCGAGCCGGTCGGGGATTTTGAAGCGTTCATGAGTGTTTCCTGATAATGAACTTGGCAATCACACCAGCTGCTTGCCCTTGGCGTCGATGGCGTTCGCGACCGCCTCGTCGGTGGCCTCGTCCGGCAGCAGCATTTCGTTGTGCGCCTTGCCGGAAGGGATCATCGGGAAGCAGTTGGCCAGCGCGGCGACGCGGCAGTCGAAGATCACCGGCCGCTTGACGTTGATCATTTCCATGATCGCATCGTCCAGCTCGTCCGGCTTGTCGCAGCGGATGCCGACGCCGCCATAGGCATCGGCCAGCTTGACGAAATCCGGCATCGCCTCGGTATAGGAATGCGACAGCCGGTTGCCGTGCAGCAGCTGCTGCCACTGGCGCACCATGCCCATGTACTGGTTGTTGAGAATGAAGATCTTGATCGGCGCGTCGTACTGGATCGCGGTCGACATTTCCTGCATGCACATCTGGATCGATGCATCGCCCGCGATGTCGATGACCAGCGCGTCCGGATAGGCGATCTGCACGCCCAGCGCCGCCGGCAGACCGTAGCCCATGGTGCCGAGACCGCCCGATGTCATCCAGCGGTTCGGCTTCTCGAAATGGTAGAACTGCGCCGCCCACATCTGGTGCTGGCCCACTTCCGTGGTGATGTAGGCATCGCGGTCCTTGGTCAGTTCGTAGAGCCGCTGCACCGCATATTGCGGCATGATGACTTCCTTGGACGGGCGATAGGCAAGGCAGTTGCGCGCGCGCCAGGAGACGATCTGGTCGCTCCATTTTGCCAGCGCGGCCTTGTCCGGCTTGGAAGCATGCGCGCGCCACAACCGCACCATGTCCTCGAGCACATGCGCGACATCGCCGATGATCGGCACGTCGACGCGGACATTCTTGTTGATCGACGACGGGTCGATGTCGATGTGGATCTTGCGCGAGTGCGGCGAGAAGGCGTTGAGCCGCCCGGTGATGCGGTCGTCGAACCGCGCGCCGATGCAGATCATGACGTCGCAATCATGCATCGCCATGTTGGCTTCATAAGTGCCGTGCATGCCCAGCATTCCGAGCCAGTGCTGGCCCGGATGCCGGATAGGCGCCCAGCCCCATCAGGGTCGAGGTGATCGGGAAGCCGGTCAGGTCGACGAGTTCGCGCAGCAGATGGCTGGCCTCGCGGCCCGAATTGATGACGCCGCCGCCGGTGTAGAAAACCGGGCGCTTCGCGCTGGCCATGAGCTCGACCGCAGCCTGGATCTGCTTCAGGTCGCCCGTGACCTGCGGCTTGTAGCTGCGGGGCTTGAACTGCGCCTTCGGGAGATAAGTGCCGGTGGCGAACTGGACATCCTTCGGAATGTCGATGAGAACCGGGCCCGGCCTGCCGTTCGTGGCAACGTGGAAAGCCTCGTGCAGGACGTACGGCAGTTCATCGATCGAGCGCACCAGCCAGTTATGCTTGGTGCAAGGCCGGGTGATGCCGACCGTGTCTGCCTCCTGGAAGGCGTCCGAGCCGATCAGCGGTGTCGGCACCTGACCGGTAATGCAGATGATCGGGATCGAATCCATCAGCGCGTCCTGCAGCGGCGTCACCGCGTTCGTCGCGCCGGGGCCGGAGGTGACCAGCAGCACGCCCGGCCTGCCGGTAGAGCGGGCATAGCCTTCGGCAGCGTGTCCCGCGCCCTGTTCGTGGCGCACGAGAATGTGCCGGACTTTCTCCTGCTGGAAAATCTCGTCATAGATCGGCAGCACCGCGCCGCCAGGATAACCGAAGATCGTGTCCACCCCGTTTTCGATGAGGGCCTGGATCACCATTTCCGCGCCGGTCATTTGCTGTTTCTTGCTCATCGTCTGAGATTCCGTCCCGTTCAACCGCTCGTTCCTCTGCCGCCCCTGCCTGAAAATGCAATCATCCGCAGGCATCGGGGCAATAAAAAAGGCCCCTTCCGGAGCCTTTGTCTGCGCACACGCTGCTTGAAGCCGGTGGGTTTACCCCACCACGCGTGTGCGCCTTCCTACCACAAGAATGATGCAATGCTGCATTTGCCTGTCCCTTTGGATGCGCCGCACACTAGAGGCGCACAAACCGCCCGTCAACCGGCTTTGCACGCAAAATTGCCCGACTTTAGGCCGCTATCCGGTTCCGGCCTTCGCGCTTGGCCTGATACAGCTTGTTGTCGGCTGCCTTGAACAGGTCTTGCGCATTGTCCGTGCCGTCTGAATTGGTGGCGACGCCGATCGAGATCGTCGGCTTCAGCACCACCCTTCCAACCGGAATGTTCAGCGCGCTGATCATCGTGCGGTAGCGCTCCGCTACGGCCATCAGTTGCTCTTCGGTGGCGTAGGGCGTGATGACCGCGAATTCCTCGCCGCCGATACGCGCAACCACGTCACTGTCGCGGGTGATGGCCCGCAGGCGAAGCGCGACCTCCCGCAGCACCATGTCGCCGGCATCATGGCCATGCGTATCATTGACCTTCTTGAAGTGATCGAGATCGAATACCAGCAGGCCCAGAGGCATGCGCTTGGTATTGAACTGCGTCAGATACTCCTGCAGCGCCTGTTCGAAGTAACGGCGGTTGTAAAGGCCCGTCAGCGGATCGGTCGTCGCCTGGACTTCCAGAGAGGCGGCAAGGTTGTGGAACTGCACTTTCTCCTGACGGCTGCGCTTGATCATCGGAATGATGATTCCAAGGAACACCATCAGCGAAGAAGCAAGCATCCCGCATGCGAACAGGAGTTTCTGGATGGTGTTGGCAAAGCCGTCGCCAACGGGAAGGATGATTTCCCGTATGCCGATCACATCTCCGCGCTTGTAGACGGAAACGCCCCCCGCAGCGCAGGAGACGCAGTCGCCGGCTGCCTGCAGCGGCGCCGCGATGCGAATCATGTTCGTACCGTCGATCTTGACATTTTGGGTGTACATCGGCTCGCCGGCCCGGATGGCCTCCAAGGCCGCCGTGCGGAATTCATCGCTTGTCTCGGAGAGCCCGGCGAGGTTCGGATGGTTGGAATAGACGACGAACTTTGAGTTTTCCCGCGCCCGCGCGACCTGCGCCCTCGCGTTCTCGAAGCGGCGCCGCAAATGCATCGTTCCGTCCGGATCAAGGCGCATGCCGCTGAAGTCGTCTTCGCGGGCAAGGTCATCGGACATAGCCATGACAGTCGCGGCCAAATCCTGGCTATGACGGAGCGGGGCTCCGTTGATCTCCCGATAAGCCAAGATCACCAACAGGCAAGCAAGCGAGATCAAGATGGCGTCCATAACCATCACGATGTCGAAGTTACGGGCCGAAAAGCTGCCGCGCATTGTCCCTGCCGCCGAGATCCAAATCAAATGCACTGGCGTCCAAAGTACCGCCAACGCCTGAAGTTGCAGTGAATGCGGATGGTAAACTTCGGGTTAATTTCGCGCGCCGCTACATCCGCACCCAGCCGCCGCCGCTCTGGTGGCGGAACCAGGTCGACTGGCGCTTGGCATATTGGCGCGTTGCGGCTTTTGCGGCCTCGATTGCTTCGTCAAGCGTGAAATGGCCCTTGAGGTGCGCGGCAAGGTGCGGCACGCCGATCGCCTTCATGACCGGCATGGCCGGATCGAGCCCGAGCGCCAGCAGGTCGCGCACTTCATCGAGCGCCCCGGCCTCGACCATCGCGTCGAAACGCCGACCGATGCGGGCATGCAGCACGGTGCGTTCAGGCTCGACCAGGTAACGCTCCACATGGACGCCTGCCAGCAGCGCGGTGCGTCCGCCCAGTGCCTGATGGGTTCCGATAGGCGTTCCGGTGCTGTCGAAGACCTCCAGCGCCCGCACAAGACGCTGCCGGTCCGCCGGGACCAATTTTGCAGCGCCCTGGGGATCGCGCTTTGCCAGTTCGCCGTGCAGGCGTTCGGGATCCTCGAGCGCCACCGCCCGCCAATAAGCGCGGACTTGCGGGTCCGGCTCCGGCATTGCCGATATGCCCTCATCGAGCGCCTTGAAGTAGAGCCCTGTCCCGCCGGTAAAGATTGCGGTGCGCCCTTGCTGGCGCAGCGCCTCGAACTCGGCCCGCGCTTGTGCCAGCCAAAGCGCCACCGACCAGGTCGCATCCGGCGCGATATGGCCATAGAGGCGATGCTCTTGCTCACTGAGTTCGGTTGCCGAGGGTCGCGCCGTCAGGACATTCAGGCTTGAATAGACCTGCATGGAATCGGCATTGATGATCACGCCTCCAGTGCGGCGCGCCATTTCGAGCGCCAGCGCGCTCTTGCCGCCCGCTGTCGGCCCCGCTATCAGGATCGCCTCCGGCCGGTCAGTCATGGCGCGGCGCCACAGACGCAACGGGCGAAATGATGAGCTTGCTGGCCACGCTGATTGCCAATCCCGAAAATCCCGCTGTTGACGAACCGCTCGCCACGGCCGCTGCCAGGCTTGCGGGCGGCGCTGAAATCAACTGGCTCGCGCCGGGCATCGCATGCGACCTCATTTTGCCGGGCGATGTTCCATCGGATAGCGTCAAGGCCGAACTCGGAGCGCTTCTGGCGGGCCGCGAAGTCGATCTTGCTGTGCAACAATCCGCAACGCGGCGCAAGAAGGTGCTGATCGCCGACATGGATTCCACCATGATCGAGCAGGAATGCATCGACGAACTGGCCGACATGGCTGGGTTCCGCGACCTTGTTTCAGACATCACCGCCCGCTCCATGAATGGCGAGATCGAGTTCGAAGAGGCGCTGCGCGAACGCGTTGCGCTGCTCAAGGGCCTGCCGTCATCGGTGATCGGCGAGGTCCTCGCCAATCGCATCAGCCTCGCGCCGGGCGGCCGCGAGCTCGTCGCCACGATGAAGGCCAATGGCGGCTGGGCGGCGCTGGTCTCCGGCGGCTTTACCGCTTTCACCGGTCCCGTCGCAGCCATGCTCGGCTTCGACGAGCATCAGGCCAACATTCTGCAGGAAAGCGGCGGCATGCTGGACGGAACTGTCCGCGAGCCGATCTTGGGCCGGCAGGCCAAGGCGGACGCACTGACCGCGATCGCGGAAAGGCTACGGCCTGACCCCGGAGGATTTCATTGCCGTGGGCGACGGCGCCAACGATCTCCAGATGCTGGCAATGGCCGGCACGGGTGTCGCGCTGCACGCAAAGCCCGCCGTCGCGGCGCAGGCCCGAATACGCATCGACCACGGCGACCTGACGGCGCTGCTCTATCTGCAGGGCTATCGCAGTTCGCAGTTCGTCCGCTGAAACGAAAACGGCCCGGAATTCCTTCCGGGCCGCCTCACCGTATTGCTGTTCAGTTCACTCGATGCCGACGGCAATGAAGCGGATGTCCCCGGTCTTCGAGGAGATCATCATCATCGCATTCTTGCGGCCCTCTTTCTTGAGCGCCTCGATCCGGTCGCTGACGTCGCCTGGCGCGGAAACCTCTTCCTGGCCGACCTGAACGATGATGTCTCCGGCCTGTATGCCCCTGTCGGCGGCAGGGCTGCCCGCGTCGACTTCGGCCACGAGCACGCCTTTGACATCGGCTGAGATGCCCTCGCTTTCGCGGGCTTCGTCGGTGATTTCCTTCAAGGTAAGACCGAAAACCTTGTCCGCAACGGGCGCGTTCCTCGGGCGCGACCGGGTCGCCGGCCTCGGCGGACGCCATCTGCTTCTCGCCATCCTCGAGCCGGCCAACCGTCGCCGTCAGCGTTTCCTGCTTGCCCTTGCGCAAGATCACCACCGGCACCTGCTTTTCCACGGGCGTGTCGGCAACGATCTTCGGCAGGTCGCGCATCTCGGCGACCTCCTTGCCGTCGAAGCTCAGCACGACGTCGCCCGACTTGATGCCCGCTTTGGCAGCCGGGCCGTTGGCGACGACATCGCCGATGAGCGCGCCGCGCGCCTTGTCCAGTCCAAGCGCCTCGGCGATTTCGTCGGTGACAGTCTGGATCTGTACGCCCAGCCAGCCGCGGCGGGTTTCGCCATACTTCAGCAACTGGTCGATGACGTTCTTCGCCATGTTGCTCGGAATTGCGAAACCAAGGCCGATCGAACCGCCGGAAGGCGAAATGATCGCCGTGTTGATGCCGACGACCTGCCCGTCCATGTTGAACAGCGGCCCGCCCGAATTGCCCTTGTTTATCGAAGCATCGGTCTGGATGTAGTTGTCATACGGGCCGGAATTGATGTCGCGGCCGATCGCCGAGATGATGCCGAGCGTAACAGTGCGGCCAAAGCCGAACGGATTGCCGATCGCCAGCACCCAGTCGCCGACGCGCGACACGTCGCTGTCGCCGAGGTTGACGAAAACCAGCGGCTTTTCGGGCTTTACCCGCAACACGGCAAGGTCGGTCTTTGGATCCTTTCCGACAAGCTTCGGCGACAAGCTGCGTCCCGTCGGAAAAGTTCGCGATCACTTCGTCGGCATCGGCGATCACATGGTTGTTGGTGACGATGATTCCGGATGCGTCGATGACGAAACCCGAACCGAGCGACTGGCGCGTGCTCGGCGAATCCCCGCCGCCTTCCCCTTCACGTTGCGGGAAGAGTTCATCGAAGAATTCCTGGAAAGGGCTACCTTCAGGCGCACGCGGCTTCGGGAGATTGGGCGGCTGCGTCACTTTTTGCGACGTCGAAATGTTGACGACCGCTCCGATCAGCTTCTCCGAAAGGTCGGCAACTGAGGCCGGACCTTGTTGCGCCCGTGCAGGAACTGCCAATACCGGGCTGAACGTTGCAACCGGCACGGCCAAAGCCGCCGCCATGACCAACGCACGCAAGGCCCCGGCGGACCTTTTTCCTGCAATCAATCCGCCACTAGCAATCGACATGACCTTTTCCTCAACCAAACGGACGCGGCGATAGCCGCATTGTCACCTGACCAGCCAGATGATCGCAATTCCGATCATCATGGCGATTATGCCGAAAATACGAAGGGTGCTGTCGCCGATTTCGGGAAGCCGGCTCGCCAACTTCCGCAAACTGCCCGGAAAGCCGGCATAAATCAGGCCCTCAAGCACGAGCATCATTCCCACACCAGTGAGGAGGGCGGCAGTGAACTCGCCGTTCATGTGACCCTCCCCCCTTTGTCAGTCCCTATTGCTGCTGTTGAGCCTGAGGGGCAAGTGCGCCGGGCTCGCCCTGTTGGGTCGGCGCAGGCGCGGTCCCCGGCTGCCCGGTCGCGGTTCCTTCCGAGTTCCGGAAATAGCGGAAGAAATCTGAATCGGGAGACAGCAGCATGGTCGTGCCGGAATCCTGCAGCGCCTGCGAATAGGCCTGCATCGAGCGGTAGAACTCGAAGAATTCCGGATCCTTGGTGAACGCGTCCGCGAATACCCGGTTGCGTTCGGCATCGCCTTCGCCTCGAAGGATCTCCGACTCGCGCTGGGCATCCGCCTCGATCTCGACGACCTGGCGGTCGGCAATGGCGCGGATGCGCTGCGCCGCTTCATTACCACGGGCGCGGATGAGTTCGGCTTCCGCAAGACGTTCGGCCTTCATGCGCTCATAGGTCTGGTCGGAAACCTCCTTGGTGAGGTCCGTGCGCCGGATGCGGACATCCTCGATGGCAAGGCCAAGCGCTGCGGCATCGGGCGCAGCTGGTCTGCCACTTCGCGCATCATCGCCGCGCGTTCTTCCGAAAGCGCCGCTTCGAAGCCGCGAACGCCGTAAGACCGGCGCAAAGCCGAGTCGAGACGGGTGCGCAGCCGCGACTCCGCCTGTGTCAGGTCGCCGCCGACGGCGGAACGGAACTTGCGGGCGTCTTCGATGGAGTAGACGACGAATGCATCCACCTCGTAGAACTTGCCGCCGGAAACCTGGACGCGAATGTCGTCGAGGTCGAACCGCAGAAGCCGGTCCTCGATGATCTGGACATTGTCGAGTTCGAACAACGCCAAGCGGCATCTTGAAGAAGATTCCCGGTTCTGTCTTCACGTCCTGGATTTCGCCGAAGCGCACGACGATCGCCTGTTCGCGCTCATTGACGACGAAGAACGAATTGTAGGCAATTATCGCGATGACCGCGACAACGATGCCGATGATCGAAAGGCGGCTCATTGTACTCCTCCGGTCGTCTGCCCGCTGGTGCCCGGACGCTTCATCAACTCGTTGAGCGGCAGGTACGGAACGACCCCCTGCCCGCCCTGGCCGGGCTCCATGATGATCTTGTTCGAAGACCGGAGCACGTTTTCCATGGTTTCAAGGAACAGCCGCTTGCGGGTAACGTCGGGCGCCTTGGCATACTCGTCATAGACCGACACGAAGCGGGCTGCCTCGCCCTGGGCTTCCTGCACGACGCGGTTCTTGTAGGCAGCCGCGACTTCGCGGATCTGCGCCGCCTGGCCTCGCGCGGCGCCGAGCTTCTGGTTGGAATATTGCTGGGCTTCCTCGACGAAACGGTCTTCGTCCTGCTCGGCGCGCTGCACTTCGTCGAACGCATCCGCGACCTGGCGGGGCGGTGCCGCGTCCTCGATCGAAACGGTGTTGACCTGAATACCGAGATTATATTCGTCCAGCGTCTGCTGCAGCGTTGTCTTGACCTGCTTCGGAAATGCCGCCGCGGTCGTCGCGGAAGACGTCCTGCGCCGGGCGCCGGCCGACCACTTCGCGCATGGCGCTTTCGGCGACCTGGCGTACGGTTTCGTCGGGATTGGCGACGTTGAACAGGAATGCCTTCGGATCGACCACCGAATAAAGCACCGAGAAGGTGACATCGACGATGTTCTGGTCGCCCGAAAGCATCAGGCCCGAAGAAGTCTGGCTCGACGCGCGCTGCGTGTTGCCGATCTCGAGCTGGCGTTCCTGGATGTTGGCGATTTCCACCGTCTCGATCGGCCACAGCACGAACTGCAGGCCGGGCATGGCGATCTCTTCCTTCGGCTTGCCAAATCGAAGTTCGACGCCGCGCTGGTCCGGCTGGACGGTGTAGACGGACTGGAAGCCGTAGAGCAGCAGCGCGACAACGGCGGCAATGCCCCAGAAAAGCGGCGTGCCGATACCGGTGTTTCCAGGCAGCGCATTCTTGAGTCTCGCCTGGCCCCTGCGGATGATTTCCTCGAGATCGGGCGGGTTTCCGCCTCCGCCACCCCTTGGTCCCTGTGGTCCTTGTCCCCAAGGCCCCCCGGGCCCCGAATTATTGTTGTTCCAGCCTCCGCCGGATTGATTGCTCCAGGGCATTTAATGTCCTTGTCAGGAATGAGGGAGGCAGTCCTCCCGTTCAGAAAACCGTCGTGAACGGTCAATACCCGTTATAGGTATCAATATGGCCGCTTTCAACGTCGGTTTTGCCCGCCTGCCGGGCAAAACCGCCGGTCGCGGCGTGCAAAGGCTGCGGTCGATTGACCCGCCGGACCGGACGCGATGGGGTCAGGCCCGGCTGCTGCCGCTTTTGTTTCTCTCATATACCACAAAACGCATCCTGGCGCTGTCATGTTCGCCGCCTGGAATGTCGCCCGCTGGAAACCGGCAGCCATTCCGCCTCGACGATGGGCGGGAAGCAGGTATCGCCCTGCGGCTCGGCCATGACATGCGTGATGTACAGCCGGTCGGCGAGCGGCAATGCCTCGGCATAAAGTTGCCCGCCGCCGATGACGCACACTTCCGCAACGCCTTCCTCCGAGGCCATGTCGATTGCCGCCACAAGCGATCCGGCCCGCTCGACCCCGGCGAGCCGAAAATCCGGACGAGCGCGTGACGACGATGTTGCGCCGGCCCAGGCAACGGCCCTTCCGATCGATTCGTGCGTCTTGCGGCCCATGATCACCGGCTTGCCCATCGTAACCTCCTTGAAGCGCTTGAGGTCGGATGGCAGGCGCCACGGAAGCCCGCCGGCATTGCCGATTACGCCATTCGCGCCGACAGCTGCCACGAGCGCGATCTGTCGGCCTTGCCTCTTGAGCCAAGTGCATTCTCCCTGTTGTTGCTGCAGGGTTTAGGCCCATGCACGGCATTTGCAACGAGGCAGGTGCGCCGGCATGCAGTTTTGTGTTGACTTCCCGCGTCCGCCGCACGACCAGAACGGCCGAGGGAGACGCATGGGAACCATCACTGCAGAAGATCGGGAATGAAGGCGCTGCGAGCCGTATCGCGGCGGCGCTGACCGATCATCCCGTGCTGGTGCTTGCCGCTTATTTCCTGCTGCAAGCGATCATCCGTGCCTTGCTCGGCGCACCGCCCAATCTCGACGAGGCCGAGCAGTTCGCCATTTCGGACCGGTTCGCCTTCGGCTACGGCCCGCATCCGCCGCTCTATCAATGGCTGCAGACCGCTGCCTTCAACGTGCTGGGGGTCAATTTCATGGCGATCGCGGTTGTAAAGAACGCAATCCTCTTCGCCGCCTATGCGACGCTGTTTCATCTGGCGCTGGAAGTCACCGGCAATCGCCGCCTTGCCGCTGTCGCCTGCTTCGGCCTGCTGTTTTCCGCCAATTTCGCCTGGGAATCGCAGATCGACCACACGCACACGGTGACCAACACCTTCCTGTGCGTGCTCACCGCGCTGGTATTCTTCAAGATCGCAGCGCGCCCGTCGGCCTGGCTTTACGTTGCGCTCGGCGTGGCGATGGGCCTCGGCATGCTCGCCAAATACAATTTCCTGCTGTTCCTGATTGCAATCGTTCTGGCATTCGCGATGGACCGCCAGACGCGCCGCTACGTCCTGACGCCATGGTTCGCGATGTCGCTGCTGATCGCGCTGGCGATTGCAGGGCCGCATTATCTCTACATCGCCGCCGATCCCGGCAACCGGTGCGGCAAAGATCGACAATCTCGGCTTCAACCGCCACGGCTTCGTCGCGACGCGGATCGAAGGCATCTCTACGTTCGTGTTGGCGCTGGCGGGAGTTCATGGTCTTTGGCTTGTGATTGTGGCGCTTGGATATGCCGACCGCAAAATCGCGCCGCGCCCACAGGTCGCGCTGATACCGGATGACAAACTGCCTGCCTGCCGCCGCCTGTTGCGCCTGTGGCTGATCCTGATGCTGATCTTTGCCGGCCTGGTTATTGTCGGCGGCACCACCTACTTCCGCGACCACTGGCTGCAACCCGCATCCGTGCTTTTCCCGCTCGTGCTGGCCATCCTCTTTGCCCGTTTCATCGATGACACCGCGTTTCGTCGCCTCGCGATCGCCACTGCGGCTGTGATGATCGTCATTCCGGTCGCCGTTGTCGCCCACAAGCGGCTGTTTTCGGGCGCTCAGCGCGATGCGGCGATGCCCGACCCTGCCGCCATCATGCGCCTCGCGCCAGACATTGCAGATGGAACAACGCCGGTTGTCATCCTTGCCGAGGATGCGATCACCCGCTGGTATGCCGCCGGCCATCTGCGATATTGGCTGCAGATACCGCCACCGGCGCACCAAGAAAGACCAGGTTTGCTGCCATCGGGTCCGGTTGCCGTCGTGTTTGCGAGCGGGTCGCAAGATCCGGCGACGGCACTGGGAAACCTTGCCGGGACGGATATCGAAGGCTTCGCCGCAGCCGGTTGAGGTGCCCTTCTTCCGGCCCGGCGAAACGCGCCGCAACGCGCCGCGCTGGTACATGGTCACCCGCTGATCAAACTGCGATCGGCGCCTTGATTGCCGGATCGGCCTCATACCCCACCAGTTCGAAATCGCCGAGCGTGAAGCCGAAAATGTCGCGTCACCGCCGGATTGATCTGCATTGCCGGCAAGTGGCCTGGGTTGGCGCGTGAGCTGCAGCCGCGCCTGTTCGAAATGGTTGTGATAAAGATGCGCGTCGCCCAGCGTGTGGACGAAATCGCCGGGCTTCAAGGCCCGTTACCTGCGCCACCATCATCGTCAGCAGCGCATAGGAGGCGATGTTGAACGGCACGCCCAGGAAGATGTCGGCCGAACGTTGGTAGAGCTGGCACGACAGTCTGCCGCGCGACACGTAGAACTGGAACAGGCAATGGCATGGCGGCAGCGCCATCTCGTCGACTTCGGCCGGGTTCCAGGCCGAAACGATATGCCGGCGCGAATTGGGATTTTTTCCGATCCCCTCGACCAGCCGTGCGATCTGGTCGATCTCCCCGCCCTTGCCATCGGGCCAAGAGCGCCACTGCTTGCCATAGACGGGGCCGAGATCGCCTTGTGCGTCCGCCCATTCGTCCCAGATGGACACGCCGTGCTCGTGCAGATAGCGGATGTTCGTGTCGCCGCGCAGGAACCACAGCAGTTCGACGATGATCGACTTCAGGTGCAGCTTCTTGGTCGTCAGCACCGGAAATCCGGCGGATAGGTCATAGCGCGACTGGTGTCCGAAGATCGAACGCGTGCCCGTGCCGGTACGGTCGCCCCGGTCGACGCCGTGCTCCAGCACATGTTCCAGAAGGGTGTGATACTCGCGCATGGTTTTTCCTAGCGATTCCCGTTTCGAACGCGAATCGCACGAATTTTACACGGCAATCCCGATTTCCGCTTCCTTGGCGATGTATTCGCGCTGCTTGTCCACGATGTAGTCGCGACGGATCGAGACCGCATCGCGCTTGCGGCTGAGTTGCATGTGGAAAACGAGCTGGCTGCCGGTGCGAAACATCATCTCGGCGCTGATCAGGTAAAATTCCCACATTCGGGCGAAACGCTCGTCATACATCTTCACCACCTCGGCGCGGTTCGCCTCGAAGCGCTGGCACCAATGCGCAAGCGTCAGGGCGTAGTGCAGGCGCAGGAATTCAAGATCGAGACACCAAAGATTGTTCCTGCTCGATGACGGCAAAAACCTCTGACAGTGCCGGTGAGTAGGCGCCGGGGAATATGTATTTGCGGTACCAGGGGCTGGCCATGCCAGGAGGGCTCATGTGCCCGATCGAATGCAGCACCATGACCCCGTCGTCGGGCATCAGCGCGTTCACCTTCTTGAAGAACTCGTTATAATGGCCGACGCCGACATGCTCGAACATGCCGACGGAGACGATCCGGTCGAATTTCTCGTTGACCATCCGGTAATCGCGAAGCTCGAAGCGCACCCGGTTGGAAAGACCCAGATCCGCCGCGCGTTTGGTTGAAAGCTCGTGCTGCTCCCTCGACAAGGTGACGCCGAGCACCTCCACGTTTTCCAACTGGGCGAGATAAAGCGCAAGGTCTCCCCAGCCCGATCCGATGTCGAGCACGCGTTGTCCGGGCTTCAGGTCAAGCTTGGCTGCAAGCAGCCGCAGCTTGTTGCGCTGGGCCTGCTCCAGCGTGTCGTTGTCCTCGCGAAAATAGGCGCAGGAATAGAGCATGTTCTTGTCGAGGAAGAGCTTGTAGAGCTCGTTTCCAAGATCATAGTGGTGCGCGACATGCTTCTGTGCCTCGCCCAGCTTGTTGGATTGCTGGATCTTGCGCACCAGCATCTTGAAAGCGTTCATAAGCCGGTGAGACTTTAAGTCGGACAGCGAATATCGATTGGCAGAAAACAGCGTCAGGAAATCGCGGACGGTCGAACCGTCCTCGAAGGTGATCTTCCCGTCCATGTAGGCTTCGCCCACATGCAGTTCCGGATTGAGCACGATCTTGCGGTAGAGCGTGTCGTCGTTGATCTTCAGAGTTACCGGATTGAGCGTTTCCCCGCTTGGCCCGAGCGCGCTTTTCCCCGAAAACACATGCCTTTGTCCCGTGGCATCGATGACATCCAGTTCTCCGAATTTGATGAAAACCTTTAGCAGCCTGTCGAGCGGAAACATGGCCTACTCCTGCGTCTGGCCGACCCCCATGAATTGCCGCTTTTAAAACAATTTTGCAGGCTGTTGTCTACAAAGGGAAAAATGCGGACGCTCGATAGTATTCACAATTCCGACAGCCTGCCGAGCTTCTTCGCCACGAGATAGCAAAACGTCACCCGCAGCTTGGTCCGGTCGCCGGACATCTGTTCGCAGACGGCCTTCATGGCATCGTCGCAGGCTTGCGGGTCAGGCAGCTTGAGCTTCTTCACGCACCAGTTGTCGCGGATTGCCGCCAACTCCGCCGCATCCTCGCAGCGAACCCGGGTCGCCTCGGGGTGTATGCCGATCGCCATGCTGCGCACGATTGCCTGAACCGCGTCGGAGGTGGCGTGCAAATCGTAACGCTGGACGTCGGCCAGATGGTCGCTCACACTCATGTCGGCACCCTCTCATTGTCTTTTTCCAGACAATGTTCGGCGAACATTAGGCCTTTATCTGCCGGGGGTTCAAGCCTATATAAGGCGTGCCGGCTTGCCGGATATGACGATAAATGGCCTGTGTAATAAACCTATCGGACCCGGGGGCGGTACCCGGCGCCTCCACCAAATTCCTTGGCTTCACAAGGAATTCGGCGGGGGCGAAACAGGATCGACGAGGGCGTAAAGACAGTGTTTTCGTTCGGTATGGTACCCGCCGATATCGGGCCGTTTCAATAGTTGCAAACGACAACTATGCGGAAGTACGTCTCGCTGCGTAAGCGGTGTGACAGCTTCAACTTAAACTCCTGACTGTTCGCACGGTCAGGCGGGGTTCGGAGGCACCTGGCAACAGAAGCCTCCACTCGTTTTTTAGCCGTTAGCGTGGAACGAAACCGGAAGCGGACACATTGCCGCCCTTCGCCTTCCTGTTACCGGTTGCCCCTTTTGCCCGGAATGCTTTTGGGCTTATATCTTGTTCCGGGAAACAGCGGCCCAATAGGTCACCATGAGCGACGATCTGATCCGTTACGACATTCTGACACAGGATGCCTTGCGCCGCGTCATTCGCAAGGTGCTGGAGGAAGTGCAGCGCACCGGCTTGCCGGGCGAGCACCATTTCTTCATTACCTTCTCGACTGCATATCCGGGCGTGCGCCTGTCTACCCGCATGCTGGAGCGTTATCCCGACGAGATGACCATCGTGATCCAGCATTCTTTCTGGAATCTCGAGGTCACCGATACCGCTTTCGAAATTGACCTTTCGTTTGACGATATCCGCGAGCGCCTGCGCATTCCGTTCGAATCGATCCGCGGCTTCTTCGACCCTTCGGTGAAGTTCGGCTTGCAGTTCGACGTCGCGCCTGTCCCCGTTCAAGCGGCGCCGGTGCAGTTGCAGCCCGAGGTTGCGCCGGTTCCCGCGGCCTTGCCGCGCTCCGAAACGCAGAAGAAGTCGCCGGCAGCGGTTCCGTCGTCCTCGCGTTCCAAACCCGACCAAGATGAGCCGGACGAGGCAAAGGCAGCAGAATCGGGCGCCGAGGTGGTATCGCTCGATTCCTTCCGCAAGAAGAAATAGGGTGTCCGAGATCGTCAATTTGCGCCTCGCGCGCAAGCAGGCCGCCCGCAAGGCACGGGAAGCCACCGCTGCCGAGAACAGGACAAAATCCTCCATCCCCGGCAAGGTGCGCAGACGCGAAGCCGGGATCCGGCGGATAGTAGAGAGCCGCCTTGACGCCAAGCGCATCGAACGGCCCGAACCAGACCGGAAATGACCGCCAGGCCATGCTGCGAAAGCGTTCCGTCACCATTAACGGCCACAGCACCAGCTATTCCATCGAGGACGAGTTCCAGCTTGAACTTTCCCGTCTGGCGAAGGCACGGGAAATGCCGGTAGCACAGCTGATTTCCACCATTGATGCGACCAGGCCGGAAGGCGCCAACCTCTCCTCGGCGATCCGCCTCTACGTGCTCGAGGCGTTGCGGGCCGGCAGGTAATTACTGGAACAGCCGGTCGAGGTTTTCGAACAGATTGCCGGGACTGACCGGCTTGGCGGCAGGGGCGGCAGTTTCGGCTGGCGGCGGCAGTTCCTCGACCACGATTTCAGCGCCGCCCGGAATCTCCGCTGCCGGCTTGGGTCCGCTCGCGCGCGGCAATGTCCGCGGCTGCGATGCGCTCTTGCGAGCTTCTTCGGCTTTTCGTGCCGCCGCTTCCTCGGCAGCCTTGCGCGCAGCTTCTTCTTCCGCTGCCTTTTTCTCAGCCGCCTTGCGTGCCGCTACCTCCTCGGCAGCCTTGCGCGCAGCTTCTTCTTCCGCTGCCTTTCGCGCCGCTTCTTCCTCAGCCTTGCGCAGGGCTTCCGCTTCTTCCCGCGCCAGCTTTTCGGCTTCCTGCCGGCGTTGCAGTTCCTCGATCCGCCGCTGTTCGGCCAAACGCTCTTCCTCGCGTCGCACCTGGCGTGCATTGGCCGCGATGATCTCCCGCCTCAGCCGCTGCTTTTCCAGCACAGCCGCTTGCAGGATCTCGACCCTTCGCTGCTCCTGCTCGAACGCGCGAAGCGACAGATAGCCTTCCAGCGCCGATGTGTCGGTGCGCCGGCCCATGTCGCCCGGCACCCCCTCCAAAATGAACGTCACCGCCGGTTCCGCGCCCGCAAGCGCTTCCTTTCCGGCATCTGGCGTCAGAGTGATCGTCGCGGAGGTTTCACCGGTGCCGAGATCGCCGGAAGCCTCGCCCGCAAGTTTCAATCCCGAAACGACAGCCGAAAGATTACGGATCGCCGCCCTACCCGCGCTGACGGTGAAGGTACCGGCGACATCGCCCACGGCGAGTTCGCCACCGGTCCAGATCCGTTCGGCGAGCGGCGCGACGCTGGCGTTGTCCACCACGAATCCTTCTCCATCCGTCACGGGAAACAGATCGGCCAGATTGCCCGACCTGACGCCCGCGATGACAAGATCGCGCATCGAGATGTTGCCGCTGCCCGCGAGCCCGGAGATCAAGCCCTTGAGGCTGCGCCCCTCGGCATCGAGCGAAAATGCGGCTTCGCCAGTCCCCGCAATTGCGCCGCGATGGCCTGCGGCCGCGAGCGCGCGGGCCATGTCGAAACCGGCCACCGTGCCGCGCAAATCCGCCGTGGCGCTACCCGCCAGATTGTTGAGTGAGATCGAGCCGGAATACTGCCCGCCCAGCCAATTGGCAGAGATTTGTGACAGCGAGAGCGCCCCCTCGATCATCGTCGCCTGTGCCCTGAAACTCTCCGCCGCTTCACTGAAGCCGGTTTCCAGCCGCTTCGCCGAAAGCAATAGCTCGCCATCAATGCCAGGAACCGGAGGCCCCTGGAACTCGGTCTCGCTCAGGCCATCGAACGACTGCCCGAACGTGCCCGGACCAGTAACGAACTCTGCCAGCACGGGCAGCGACACGGTGTCGAAGGCGAGGTTTCCGCCAAGTTTCGCCCGGCCGGCAGGCGGCACGACGAGCGTCAGCGTCCCGTTGTACCCATTGCCCGAAACCTGCCCGGATATGTTGGAGAACGCATGTGTCCCGTCAAAGCCCTTGGCATCGGCTGACAGCGAAAGCGGTGTTCCCTCGCCGGCGCCAGGCAGCACGAGGCCAAACATGAACAGCCATGGATCGGCATCCTTGATCCCGGCGGTGAGGCTTGCTTCGTATTCGGGCCGAAAAAGATCCGGCGCACCCGTGGCGACGGCGGGCGGGAAGGACACGCTGCCACTCGCCGACACATCGCTGCCCGGCGCAGCGAGCGCAACGAGCCCCTCCATTTTTTCAAGCGGCCTGCCGGAAAGCTCGATATCCAAGGTCACCGGCCCGTCCGTCGGCAGCGGCAATGCGGGAAGCGACAATTGCCGCGCCAAAATGTCCGGCGCAGTCATGGCTGATCTTGGCGGATACGCCGTGCCTCGCTTCGCCCCATTGCGCCGGGCGCCCCTCGAAATTGTCATGCAGTTCGAACCGTGCGCCACCTATCGTTCCCGTTGCATTGAGCGATGCCCTCGCGCCCTCGCCTTCGGGGCGTGCATCAAGCGCAAGCGTAACGGCGAGGCCTTTCGTAAGTGCCGGATCGACCGAAAGTGCGTCGAGGAAGCGGTTCTCGCCCAGCCGTTCGCGGGCAAGGTTCACCAGGCCGCCGCCATTTTCCGCCTTGATCACAAGGCTCATACTGCCGCTCGCGCGCCCGAACAGATCATCGATCTTTCCCGAACTCTCGATCCGCGCGCCGTAGAATTCGCCCGCATTGAGCCGATCGACCGAAATCGAGCCCCGCTCCATGCGCAGTTCCACATCGACATCGGCCGCTTCCATGCCGTCCGCCCGCAGCAGCGCCGGTCTTGAGCGTCAAGTCGATATCATGGCCCGCAACGCTCCCGGATCCTTCGCCGGTCAAGCGCCTGGATCGCCCTCAGATCCTCAAGATCGATCGCCTCGCCTTCGAGGATCGCAGTCAGCAGCGGCGCTGCACCGGGTCGTTCCTCGCGCCGCAGCGAACCGCGGATCGATACCCCGTCGAGCACCAGCTCGAGATTGTTGAACTCGGCCATTCGCGGCCCAAGGCTTGTCGTTGCCGACAGGCCGGCGCTCTTGAGCCGGCGCAGCGATGCATCGCTTGCGCCCGAAAGCCAGTTGGCAAAGCCGGTCGGTTGGCGCGACGCCAGCAGCAGTTCGCCCTTAAAGCCGAAATTGTCTCGAACGCCGATCCGCCCTGACGCCTCGAAAGTCGTGTTGCCGGGCAAGGTGGATTTGAGCCTTGCCACCTGCCAGCCGTCGCCGTCCGGCTTGATCAAGGCGCTCACCTCGCGGATGACGGTATCGCCGGCGACGATCGCCGGAAGTTCGAAATCGATTTCGCCTTTCGCCTGCGGTACCGGTATTGCGTCGACAATGGAACGCAGCGCAGCAAGGCGCGTGGCCAAGCCTGCGGTCGGCTGGCCGCCTTCGCCGGTTCCTGCGTTCAACTGGTCGATATCGATCTGCCGGCCATCTGCCTCGACGCGGAAGGAGATTTCCTCCCGGATTTGTGCAATTCCCCTGCCGGTAATTGTGTACGGGTCGTCCCGATCCCCGATTTCCAGCCGGTATTCCGGCGCCTCCACAGCATTGGGTGTCGCGAAGAAGGCGCCGCTCGCCACAATCGGCAGCGCGCCGGGTTCAGGCTTGCCACCTTCGCCGGTGGCCGGCGAAATCCTGAAAGCGCCGTTCCAGGCGAGCACGCCCTCGCGCATCTCCACCGGACCATCCACCGTCAGGCGGTAAGGCTGGTCGAACCGCCGCGCATCGATCGCCACGCGCAGCGATCCTTCTTCCTGTATCCGCCCGGTCGTTATCGAGAACTCCGACGGCACACCGTCCACCGCGCCCGTAGCAGAAATGCGCCAAGGGCCGGCGAGCGCTTCTGCCGAAATTTCGGCATCGAACCCCTCGCCCTGAATGCGCCGCCCACCGGCCAGTCCCTCAAGGTCGAAACTGCCGCCGGAGACGACGAGGCGCTCCAGCTTGACCTTGACCTGCTCGACCAGCGCTTCCTTGCGCTGCGTCCAGGCGATCGCGCCGCTTTCGTTGACCCGGATGAGCACATGCGGCTGGTCGAGGCGCATGTCGACGATCCTGACCTCGCCGCGCAAGGAACGGCATCAGTTCCGCGTCCATGGTGAACGCGTCGGCCGTCATCATCGGCGCGCCGTCTTCGTAATTCCCGACAGAGATGTCCGAGAAAGTCACCCTCGGCAGCGGCAATATGCGCATGCTGGCCGCGCCGGAAACCTTTACCGGCTGGCCGATGATGCGCGAAGCCTCCGCCTCGAACGCCGCACGGTGCGATGTCCAGTCGACAAAGAACGGGGCAAGCAGCGCGGTGAAGAGCGCGATCACCAACAGGCCGCCGATCGTGATGAATATCCGGTACAGTCTGTCTCTCCGCCTGTTCGCGATGCCGGACCGCCCGCCGGATCAATCCAGCGCCAGCACCTTGCCCGGGATTCATGATATTGTCGGGATCGATCGCTTTTTTTATGGCGGCCATGACATTGGCGCCCTCGCCATGCTCACGGCGCAGAAAGCGCCGCTTGCCCTGCCCGATGCCATGTTCGCCGGTGCAGGTACCCTCCATCGCCAGCGCCCGCAGCGCAAGGCGCTCCACCACGCCTTCGGCACGCGCGAGTTCGGCCGGATCGTTCGGATCGAATGTCAGCGCCACATGGAAATTACCGTCGCCAACATGCCCCAGCACCGGGCCGTACAACCCGGCCTCGGCAACGTCGCGCGCGGTTTCGCTGACGCATTCGGCCAGCCGCGATATCGGCACGCAGGCATCGGTGGAAAGCGACTGCTTTTCCGGGTGGACCGACCGCAACGCCCAGTAGGCGTCGTGGCGAGCCTTCCACAAGCCGTGTACGTTCCTCGGGCTTGGCTACCCACTCAAAGCCGGTGCCGCCGCAATCCTTGGCGATTTCCCCGAACATTTCCGCCTGCTCTGCGACGGAAGCCAGGCTCCCGTGGAATTCCAGCAGCAGGAGCGGCGAAACCGGGAAATCGGTCTTCGAATAGCCGTTGATCGCCTCCACGCACTGGGCGTCGAGAAGTTCGATGCGCGCCATCGGAATCCCGCTCTGCATCGCCATGATGGTCGCTTCGCAGGCGGTGCCGACATCGGGGAACGAGGCGATCGCCGCCGACATCGCCTCCGGCATGCCCTGCAGGCGCAGGGTCAGTTCGGTGATGATGCCAAGCGTGCCTTCCGACCCGACGATGAGCCGGGTCAGGTCATAGCCCGCCGAGGACTTGCGCGCGCGGTTGCCGGTCTTGATCACGTCGCCCGTCCGGCAGGACCGCCCGCAGGCTGATCACATTGTCGCGCATCGTGCCATAGCGAACGGCGTTGGTGCCCGAGGCGCGCGTTGCGGCCATCCCGCCCAGCGACGCGTTGGCTCCCGGATCAATGGGGAAGAACAGGCCCATGTCGCGCAAATGCGCGTTCAACTGCTCGCGGGTGACGCCGGGCTCAACCGTCGCGTCCAGATCGCCGCCATTGACCGAGACGATCCGGTTCATGCCCATCAGGTCGATGCGATATCCCGCCTTCCGGCGCATTGACGTTACCCTCCAGCGAAGTTCCCGTGCCGAACGCGATCACCGGTACCTTGTGCGCGGCGCAAATGCGCACGGCCTCGCGCCACGTCCGCTTCGTTTTTGGCGAAAAGCACCGCGTCCGGCAATTGCGGAGTGATGTAGGTCGTGGTGTGCGCATGCTGTTCGCGCAGCGCCTGCGAGGTCTTGAGCGCTTCCCCGAAGCGCTGCTGCAGCACCGCAATGGCGGTTGCGATGCCGGCTTCGTTGCGATGCGAACTGCTGATGTCTGCCAGTGCCAATGTGACGTCCTCCTCATTGCCGGCAGATTATCCGCGACTGCCTGTATTTCAAAGGGTGCGTTTGACGGTGGGGATGGAGAAATATTGATGTAAATTCACACTTCCCCCAAAAGGCTTGTGCAATTTTGTTGACATACGGTTGGACCGAAAACCGCTCCCGGTTCGTGCTGGCCGCATTCATGATCGACAAATTGAGACGATTTCTGGCCGACAGTGCCGGAGCTTATGCGCCACTTTTCGCGATTGTCTCGCTGCCGGTCCTCGGCTCCGTTTCTGCTGCTGTTGAATATTCCAGCATCTACCGGACCTACAATGCCATCCAGGTGGCCCTCGATGCGTCGGCGCTTGCAGCGGCCAAGGAACTCGCCTTCACCGATGACGAGGCCTATCTCAAGGCATTCGGGCGGGACTTCTTCGACGCCAACCTGCCCGAACTACGTTCCTGCCCGCAGGAGATCGAATACAGCCTGACTTTCACCCAGGGCGAAGTCGGCGGCGGCCGCATCGATGTTTCCGCGCAACATGTCTACGACACATACATGGCGGGCGTCATCGGCGTGCGCGAAGTGCCCATGCACGTTACCGCCTCCATCGCCACCGGCAACCGCACGATCGAGGTTGCGATCGTCGTCGACAATTCCGGATCGATGGACACCGAGTCCGGGGATACGGGACAGACCCGCATGGAACTTGCACGCGACGCCGCCTCCGAACTCGTCACGCAGCTTGGGAACCGGTCGCCAGCCTGTCCAACAAGCCGGATCCGGTGAAGATCGCACTCGTCCCTTTTGCAAGTTCGGTCAATCTGGGCGCCAAGTACCGCGGCGCAGACTGGCTGGACATGCGCGGATGGTCCTCGGTCCATCACGAAAACATCGACTGGGCGGGAACAGGAACCAATGGCGATGCCTGGCCGGATGCAGTGCAAAGCGGTGTCGGCTGGAAATCGGCGACAACGACCACCTTGAACGCGGGGCCCAACCCTCCCGACCCGCTGCCCCCCGGCATCACCAACTATCGGTACCACCTGGCTGTCGCGCTGGACCCTCTACGATGCGCTCGGCGTCGACTGGGCCGGCTGCGTGGAAATGCGGCCTGATCCGTATAACGGCACTGATGAGGCCCCGACCGACCTGACCCCGGACACCCTGTTCGTGCCGATGTTCGCACCGGACGAGCCCGATCGCTACAACACCAACGAAGACAGGGACTACGCCAACAAATATCTCGGCGACTACATTCGGGTAGGGCCGGACTACCCGGCAGCAACCACCAATTACGGCAGCAACTCGAAGCAGTTGCTTCGCCAGTCATGGGCGCGCAAATACAATCTCGACGCCCGTCTGAAGGACGGCAGCAACAAAATCATTGTAGGCAAGCAACGCTCGCGCGATTTCGGGCCATACGGACCGAACCAGGGCTGCACAACAACGCCGGTGACGCCGCTCAGCGGAACCGCTCTCCGACATCCAGACCGCAATCACGCAGATGAGCCCGGGCGGCTACACCAATATCCAGGAGGGCCTTGCATGGGGCTGGCGGCTGCTTTCGGCAGGACTGCCCTTCACGGAAGGCAGAAGCTACTCGGTTGCGGAAAACGACAAGTACATCATCCTGCTGACGGACGGAAACAACACCTATCCTTCGCAATCGACGCAGAACGAGACCGAGTACTATCCATGGGGTTATGGCCAGGCACAACCGGCTCTATGGCGGGCTGGTGAACTGGACATCCGATGTCGACGCGATGAACCAGCAGACGGCCCGCACCTGCGCCAACATCAAGGCGGTGCAGGACGCCGACCAGGAAGACGCGGTGCGCATCTTCACCATCGTCTATGACGTGGCCGACGGCTCGTCGGTGAAGACCTTGATGCAGGAATGCGCCTCGGTCGGCAAACGCGGCGAGCGCTTCTACTACGACGTGCAGGGCGCCGGGATCGCCGAGGCGATGGCCTCGATCGGCGCTGTCATCTCCGAGCTTCGCATCGCGCGCTGAGCGCTACATCGGCATCGGGATGGCGCCGCCGCACCGCCTCGATATCGGCGAGCACGTCGGCGGAAAGCTCGAGTCGCATCGGCCGACAAGATTCGTCTTGAGCTGCGCCATCGACGTCGCCCCGATGATCGGCGACACCGCGAAGGGCCGGCTCATGCAGAAGGCAATGGCCATCGCGCGCCGGATCGAGGCCGTGCTTGCGCGCAACGCCGCAATATTCCTTCACCGCCGCGGCCGCCTGCTCGGTCGCACGCCCGTTCAGGGTCGGCTGGATCGAATGACGCGTGCCCGGCGCGATGATGCCGTTCGAATATTTGCCCGTCAAAAGCCCCGCAGCAAGCGGCGAAAAGGCCAGCAGCGTGATGTCCTCGCGAACGCCGAGCTCGGCCATGTCGGCATCGTAGAGGCGGCACAGCAGGCTGTACTCGTTCTGCATGCGTGGCGATGCGCGGCAGGCCGTGGCGCTGCGACGCCTCGAGGAACTTCATCGTGCCCCAGGCCGTCTCGTTGGAAAGGCCGAAGGCGCGCATCTTGCCCTGCGCTGATCAGCATCGGCCACTGCGCCAAGAATTTCCTCGACCTCGCCCTCCATGTCGCGGACATCATGGCTTGACGGGTCGAAATCCCAGATCTTGCGGAAATGGTAGGAACCCCGGTTCGGCCAGTGCAACTGGTAAAGGTCGACATAGTCGGTGCGCAGACGCTTCAGGCTGTCCTCCAGCGCCTCGCGCAGGATCTTGCCCGTCACCCGCGCGCCGTCGCGAACATCGCCATTGCCCTCGCCGGTGACCTTGGTCGCGACGACGAGCCGGTCGCGATCCTTGCGGCCTTGAAGCCAGGTTCCGATGAGTTCCTCGGTGCGACCGGTGGTCTCCTTCAGCCGCGGCGTCGTCGGGTACATCTCCGCCGTGTCGATGAAGTTGACGCCTGCCGCCATCGCATGATCGAGCTGCTCGTGCGCCTCCGCCTCGCTGTTTTGCGAGCCCCAGGTCATGGTTCCGAGGCATATTTGCGAAACCTCGATGCCGGTGCGGCCGAGCGTGATCTTCTTCATGGCGGGGAGTACTCCGAAAGCGGAAGGGCGGGCGGGATTTATCGCGCCAAAACCCGTGCAAGGCAAGGCATTGCAAAGCGGCGCTTCCCTTTCGCGCCGGAATCACTGAGATTCGCTTCGATGTCGAACCCACAAAAACCAATGCCCCGCCCGCGACCCGCGGGATGCAAACGATGCCGCGCCGCCGCCAGCGGGCGGAATTGCCGCGCGCGCACTTGGCGCAAGGCGCGGGCCGGAGCCGGAAATGCCCTGGCTCGACGGCCTCAACCCCGAACAGCGCGACGCCGTCGAGACCACCGAAGGCCCGGTGCTGGTGCTGGCGGGCGCGGGCACCGGCAAGACCCGCGTGCTGACCACGCGCATCGCCCACATCCTTGCCACCGGCAAGGCCTGGCCCTCGCAGATCCTCGCCGTGACCTTCACCAACAAGGCGGCGCGCGAGATGAAGGAGCGCATCGGCCGCTGCATGGCGGCCGGAGGTCGAGGGCATGCCCTGGCTCGGCACCTTCCACTCGATCGGCGCAAGATCCTGCGCCGCCACGCCGAACTCGTCGGGCTGAAGTCCAATTTCACCATCCTCGACACCGACGACCAGATCCGGCTGCTCAAGCAGCTCATCCACGCCGAGGGCATCGACGACAAGCGCTGGCCGGCGCGCCAGCTCGCCGGCATGATCGACGGCTGGAAGAACAAGGGCCTGGCGCCGCGACAACATTCCCGAGGGCGACAGCCGCGGCCTTTGCCGACGGGCAAGGGCCGCAAGCTCTACGCCGACTACCAGGAGCGGCTGAAGACGCTCAACGCCGTCGATTTCGGCGACCTGCTGACCGAATCGATCCGCCTGTTCCGCGAGCAACCCGACGTGCTGGCCGACTATCAGCAGCCGCTTCCGCTACATGCTGGTCGACGAGTACCAGGACACCAACATCGCGCAGTATCTGTGGCTGCGCCTGCTGTCGCGGACGCAGCCGGCGGCCGAAGCTGACGCGTGAGCGCGGGCAACCAAGCAGCCGAACGAGGCGACCGGCCGGGCAGACCGCCCCCGCGGAGCCGATGCGCGAAGCGATCTGGCGTGAGCGAGAACACTGCGCCGAACATCTGCTGCGTCGGCGACGACGACCAGTCGATCTATGGCTGGCGCGGCGCGGAGGTCGACAACATCCTGCGCTTCGAGAAGGATTTTCCCGGCGCCAAGGTGATCCGGCTGGAGCGCAACTACCGCTCCACCGGCCACATTCTCGGCGCCGCCTCGCACCTCATCGCCCACAATGAAGGCCGGCTCGGCAAGACGCTGTTCACCGAGCGCGAACGATCCGGACGCGGCCAGCGTCATCGTCGCCGCCGCCTGGGATTCGACGAGGAAGCCCGCGCCATCGGCGAGGAGATCGAGCCGCTGCAGCGCAAGGGCCACCGCCTCAACGACATCGCCATCCTGGTGCGCGCCTCGTTCCAGATGCGCGAGTTCGAAGACCGCTTCGTCACGCTCGGCCTCAACTACCGCGTCATCGGCGGCCCGCGCTTCTACGAGCGGCTCGAGATCCGCGACGCGATGGCCTATTTCCGCGTCGTGTGCCAGCCGGCCGACGATCTCGCCTTCGAGCGCATCGTCAACACGCCCAAGCGCGGCATCGGCGAGGCGACGGTGCGCCAGATCCACGACCTCGCCCGCGCCCGCCGCATTCCGCTGCTGGAGGCCACGCGCGAACTCACCGAGACCGAGGAGCTGAAGCCCAAGGTCCGCTCGCACGCTGAAGGCGCTGCTCGCCGATTTCGCCCGCTGGCCGGCGCAGCTCGACACCACGCCGCACACCGAGCTTGCCGAGACGATCCTGGAGGAATCCGGCTACACCGAGATGTGGCAGGCCGACCGCTCCGCCGAAGCGCCGGGCCGGCTCGAAAACCTGAAGGAACTGATCCGCTCGATGGAGGACTTCGAGGCCTTGCGCGGCTTCCTCGAGCATGTCAGCCTGGTCATGGACACCGACAACAACGCCTCGCTCGACGCCGTGTCGCTCATGACGCTGCATTCGGCCAAGGGGCTGGAATTCGAGACCGTCTTCCTGCCCGGCTGGGAGGAAGGCCTGTTCCCGCACCAGCGCGCGCTCGACGAGGGCGGCCGCTCCGGCCTCGAGGAAGAGCGCCGCCTCGCCTATGTCGGCATCACCCGCGCCACGCGAGCGGCTGCCACATCTGGTTCGCCTCCAACCGCCGCATCCACGGCCTGTGGCAGTCCTCCATCCCCTCGCGCTTCCTCGACGAACTGCCGCCCAGCCCATGTCGAGGTGCTCGAAACCGGCATCGTCCTATGGCGGCTATGGCTCGGCGCGCGCGGGCGGAGCCTATGGCGCCAGCCGCTTCGACACGTCCGACCCGTTCACGAGCACCTATTCAACGCCCGGCTGGCAGCGCGCCCAGACCCGCAACCCGGACGCCGGCGCAAGCAGAACTGGGGCACCCGCTCCGGCCCGCAAACCAAGGCCCGCACCATCGAGGGCGAACTCGTCGCCTCCTCGGTCGCCAAGCACGCCATCGCGCCTTCAACGTCGGCGACCGCGTCTTCCACCTCAAATTCGGCTATGGCAACATCGCCGCCATCGACGGCAACAAGCTGACCATCGACTTCGACAAGGCCGGGCAGAAACGCGTGCTGGACAGTTTTGTGGAGGGGGGTGGTTAGCTTCACCAACACAACCGTCATCCCGGTTGCCATGCAAAACGGGATCCAATGCCCGGTTCCGGCACCGCTTTGCTTCGCTGCGCTTGGTGTCGCCTGCTGCCAGGGCGAGCCATGCGTCTCGCCCGTCCTTCGGACCCCCTCACGGGAGAGGCAGGCCGCGCCCGGTTTTCCTCACTTGGCAAGGGATGGAAAAAGCGCTGCCCCTCCACCTTGCACGGAAGAATTGGCGCCCTTCCCCTTTCGCGAGCCATCGGTTATTGCGGCTGCAGCAACAAGGAACCACACAATGGAAGTGCGCGACGCAAACGGAACCCTGCTGGCCGAGGGCGATACCGTCTCGGTGATCAAGGATCTGAAGGTCAAGGGCTCATCTTCGGTGGTGAAGCGCGGCAGCACCTTCAAGGGCATTCACCTGACCGACGACCCGGACCTGATCGAGGTGCGCTCGAAAGGAGATCAAGGGCCTGGTGCTCGCACGGAGTTCGTGAAGAAGGGTTAGGCCCGACTGTCTCCATTTGCGCAGGAAACTCCTCCGCGCGAAAGCTGACTGGATGTCGGGAATCGCCTCGAAGATTTTCCCCTCGTCCCAGTCCCAGAAGGCGAGTTCGCATGCAGCGCATCGCCGATCTCCTGCGGGAAGCGCCGCCGCAGCGGGCGGGCGGGAACGCCGGCGAAGATCATGTAGGCCGGCACGTCGCGCGTGACGACGGCGTTGGCCCCGATCACCGCGCCCGTGCCGATTGTGACGCCCGGCATCACCACCGCGCCATGGCCGATCCACACGTCGTGCCCGATGGTGACGCGCTTGCCCGACCGGCGCGCGCGGAATTCCTGGTCGATGCCCTGGTGGCGGAAATATTCGTTCGGCCGGTAGCTCATCTTGTGGCTGGTGACGCGCTCCACCGGATGCTCCAGCGCATTGATCCGCGTGTTGGCGGCGATCGAGCAGAACTTGCCGATATCGGCATAGATCGCCTCGGCATGACGCTCGAAATAGGAGAAGGCGCCCATGGTCACGTCGCGCAGCACCGTGCGCTCGCCCACGGCGCTGTAGCGGCCGAGGCGGCAGCCCTTGGTCTGCGCGGTCGAATGGATGCGCGGCGCGGGATCGAGAAACCGGTCTTGCGGATCGAGGGGCGTCAAAGGCCGTACCGCGCGATGTCCCAGGCAAGGCCCGCGCGCTCGTCGCGGGCGGTGGTGGCTTCGATCCGCCGCCAGCCGGTCAGGCGCAATGTCGCGCCACAGCCGCTGCGAGGACGAGGTCCAGTTCGGCTTGTCGGGCCGCCCGCTGACGCAGGAGACGATCACCTCCACCGTGCGCGGCATGGCGGCTGCCGCCTTGCGCAGATGCGTGACGCCTTGCGGATCGTAATAGAGCACCTCGGAGGCGACGATGACGCGCGGCGCCACCGGATCGGGCCGGGCGTCCCAGGTTGCTACGCTGGCGCGAACGCGGCGCAACGGGCACCCTGCCCTCGCGGATGGACTTCAGCGCCACACCGGAAATATCGACCGCGACATATCGCTTGACCAATGCCGGATCGAGTTGGCGCAGCAGCAGCCCCTCACCGCAGCCAAGGTCGACCACTTCCACCGGACCGTGATGGCGGGCGGCGCGCACGATCATGGCCGCGATCTCGGCAAGCCGTTTCTGCTCGCCGGGCCGGTGCAGGAAATCCAGCTTGCCCGTCCTGAAATCGGCATCCCAGCGCGCTGCGCTCTTCATGCCCGCCTCCCTGCCCCGGTCGCGTCCAACGCGCGGGATATTCAACACCCGCGCGGCCAATGCAAGCCGTTTGTGCGGCGCGCTTGCGGGCATGCTAAACCCGCTCCAATCAAGGGGGTTCCATCATGCGCCGCATTCTTCGCCTGCTTCTGTGGCTTTTCGTCGCCGTGCTCGTCCTCGCCATTGGCGCGGGGGCCTATAATTACGAGCGGTTGGTACGGCTCTACAACGTCAACACGCTGTTTGACGAAGGCAATATCGTCACGAATTTCTCCGGCATGCGCGACCTTTTCTTCTGGCGCGAGATCAAGCGTTCCGGCGATATCGTACCCTGGCCGTGCCGAAAAGGCGGAACTGCCCGCCACCTATGCATTCGAAGGTGCGCAAAAACCGGTTTCCGATTGGCTCGAGCGGACGTCGACGACTTCGCTGGTCGTCATCCGCGACGGCAAGCTGGTCCACGAGGATTACCGCCTCGGCACCAAGCCGGAAGACCTGCGCATTTCCTGGTCCATGGCCAAGAGCTTCCTGTCGGCAATGTTCGGCCAGGCGGTCACGGACGGGCGGATCGCGCTTTCCGATCCGGTCGACAAATATGTGCCGGCGCTCAAGGGAACCGTCTATGAAGGCGTATCGGTCAGGAACGTGCTCAACATGGCGTCCGGCGTGCGGTTCAACGAGGACTATCTCGACTTCAATTCCGACATCAATCGCATGGGCCGCGTGCTGGCGCTCGGCGGCTCAATGGACGCATTCGCGGCCGGGCTTGAAGCGCGCGAGCGCGAGCCGGGAACGATCCGCCAGTACACCTCCATCGACACCCATATCCTCGCGATGGTGCTGCGCGCAGTCACTGGCAAGGACCTGCCGGAATTGATGCAGGAAACGCTATGGGCCGGCCTTGGGGTCGAGAGCGATGCCTATTACCTGACCGATGGCAACGGCATCGCTTTCGCGCTGGGCGGTCTCAACATCACCAGCCGCGACTACGCCCGCTTCGGCCAGATGATGCTGGACCTTGGACGCTTCAACGGAAAGCAGCTCGTTCCGCTGGCCTGGACCATCGATTCGGTAAGGTCCTCCGCGCCGAAAGCGGAACAGGACCCGTTCGGCTATGGCTACCAGTGGTGGGTGCCGGTCAATGCCGACGACGAGTTCTACGCCATCGGCATTTACGGGCAGTACATCTATGTGAACCGTCCGGCGCGGATCGTGATCGTCAAGACTTCCGCCGATCGCGCTTTCATGGATGACGGCGCTTTCGGCAGCAAGATCGAAGGCGAAACGATCGAGATGTTCCGCGGCATTGCGTCAGGCCTCACCGGCTGGAAACCGGCAAAGGCGGACTGATCGATGCCTCAGACACGCCTGTTCCTTACCACGTACCGGCACAAAGGCAGGGCGCATCGCCCGGCTCCTCGAAGCGGAATTCGAGGCCGACGCCGTGCCGGTCGCCTCCTTCGAGATCGACGAGAATGCCGGACTATGGAGCGTTTCGGTCTATGTGCCGGCCGACGAGGCGCCGCATTTCGAGCGGCGCATGATCGAGGTGCTGGAAAGGGAAAACCTGCCCACCGGCATCGGTCATGAACCGCTGCAAGATATCGACTGGGTAGCGGCGACCCTTGCGGAACTGACACCGGTGCGTTCCGGACGCTTCATCGTGCACGGTAGTCATGACCGGCACGTTCCGCGGCCCCATCAGCACGCGGTCCTGATCGATGCCGGCCTTGCCTTCGGCACCGGCCATCACGGCACCACGGCGGGCTGCCTCGACATGCTGGGCGAGTGCCTGAAGCGCCGCCGCTACTTCAATGCGCTCGACCTTGGAACCGGTAGCGGCGTGCTGGCAATCGCGGCCGCGAAGTCGCAGCCATTGACGGTACTGGCCAGCGACATCGACCCGGTCGCCGTCGAGGTCGCCCGGAGAAACACCCAGATCAACGGCGTGGCAGCGCAAGTCGAATGCATTGCCGCGCCGGGCTTCAACCATCAGCGCTTCGGACAGAAAGGTCCGTTCGACCTGGTGCTGGCGAACATTCTGGCCCGCCCGCTGGAGATGCTTGCCCGCGATCTGTGCCCGCCACCTGGCGAGGCCGGCGACAGTGATCCTTTCCGGGCTCCTGCCGCACCAGCAGTCGCGGATCGTGGCTGCCTACCGCGCGCAAGGCTTGCACCTTGTAAAGGCGCATCACCGCGACGGGCTGGCTGATCCTGGTCATGGAAATCTGATCAGGCGACTTCGCTCGCTTGCCCGGTGGAACCGTAATGCGCCTTGAGAACCGCCAGCGTCTCGCGCCAATCCTTGACCGCGTTGATCACATGCACAGGGCTGTTGGCGATGAGCGCCTGTGCCAACGGCAAATCATTGCCGCCCTCGCTTATCGTGTCGCCAAAGAAATGCACGGCCGCTCCCGGCACGCGGTTGCGCACTTCCTTGAAGACTCGAGCCTTGTTCCAGCCGCGCGGCGCGATGTCGATTGAAATCTGGCCACCGCGATTACATTCGTATTGGGGAAAGCGCGCCTCGATTTCAGCAATCAACCGGTCGCGTCTGCAGCCGACAATTGGTCGTGGCGTACATAGTCGCGGCGCTGCAACAGGTTGGCATTGCGGCCGACGACCGAGATGTTGAGCGAACCGGTGCGCTCCTCGACATGCCGCCCGGTACGGACCGGATAGGCCGAGCCATCCAGAAGCGCGGTTGCGAATTCGACGAGTTCACCCGGGAAAACATGCCGCATCTCCATCACGAGGCGGCGGCCATGCCACAATTCGTTGCCAAGACAGCAAAACACGCCAGCCGCATTTTCCAGGATGTCGCGGGGCGCCTGCGCCTCGATCTTGGCGCGGTCGCTTCCGGTAACGAGATACACCTGCCGTGCGCTGATGATTCGGCGCAATTCGCGCGCCATTGCCTCGTCCATGGGCTGGCGAGGCGGCGTAAGCGTGCCGTCGACGTCAAAAACCAGAACTTCATTCATCCCCGAAATGCCTTGTTTCCGCGTTCAGGCGGTCTCTGCCCTGCAGTTTGCCCGTCGCCGCAAGCGCAGGCAAAAGACTGCAACAACATACACTTGATGCCTTTAAAATCCCTTGAATTTGTGTTTCGGCATGTTTCGGCAAGCGCGCATGCAGGAGTGCTGCGCCAGATTAAATCTTTGTAATAACAGCATTAAATCTTCGTAAGGTGCGCTTTTCGGCGTGAATGCCGCCACAATTGTCACCACATTGCAATCCGTCGAACGCAGGCGGACAGCCTCACGCCAATTCCTGGCCGGATGAGATCAGGCCGGCAATTCGAGAAACCAAGGAGAATAGCACATGCAAAAACCCACGATCACACGGCGCTTTCGTATCGCCGCGCTTGCATCGGCGGCGCTCGTCGCTGCACCGCTTGCTTATGGCGGCCTCGCACAGGATCCACTCGCATTTGCCAAGCCGGTACCTGAATCGGCTCCGAAGATCGTCCAGAACGGCGCAGTCTCCTATGCGCCCATCGTGAACGCCAACCGCCCGGCCGTCGTCACCATCAAGGTGACCGGCAAGAGCGAAAACCAGCAGTTCTCCATGAACGACCTGCAGCGCCGTTTCGGCGGCGAAGACACGCCGTTCGGCGATTTCTTCAAACGTTTCTTTGAAGAAGGCGGACCGGGCATGCAGGGTCAGCCCAACCGGCGGCAGGGACCACGCGGTCCGCAGGGCATGCCGCGCGCAAGCGGCCTCGGCTCGGGCTTCATCATTGACGGAAACGGCACCATCGTCACCAACAACCACGTCATCGACGGCGCCAGCGAAATCACGGTCGTTCTCGACGACGATACCGAATTGAAGGCGACGCTTGTCGGTACCGACCCGAAGACCGACCTCGCAGTCATCAAGGTTGACGCCGGGCGCGACCTGCCCTCGCTGACATGGGGTGTTTCGCAGAACATCGAGCCGGGCGATCCGGTTCTTGCGATCGGCAACCCGTTCGGCATTGGCACAACGGTGACCTCCGGCATCGTCTCGGCCCGCGGTCGCGACCTTCGCAGCGGCCCGTATGACGACTTCCTGCAGGTGGATGCTCCGATCAACCGCGGCAATTCCGGCGGCCCGCTCTTCTCGGTCGACGGCAAGGTCATCGGCGTCAACACGGCCATCTACTCGCCCAATGGCGGCAATGTAGGCGTGGCGTTCGCGATTCCATCCGACCAGGCGCAGTTGATCGTCGCCCGCCTGATGGAAGACGGATCGATCGAGCGCGGCTATATCGGCGTGCAGATTCAGCCCGTAACCAAGGACGTGGCGGAAGCTGTCGGCCTTGCCGAGGCCGAAGGCGCCATCGTGGCCATGGTCGATGAAACCACGCCGGCCGGCAAGGCAGGCGTCAAGTCGGGCGACATCGTGACGAAGTTCGGCGCGACGCAGATCGACAGCCCCAAGACCCTCGCCCGCGTCGTTGCCGACGTGAAGCCGGGCACCAGGGAGAAGCTCACCGTATGGCGGCAGGGCAAGGAAGTTGTCCTCGACGTGACAGTCGGCAACATGAAGGACCAGCAGGTCGCTTCCGCGCAAACCGGCGACGCGCCGTCCTCCGCGGATGGTTCGGTTGATCTCGCGGACATGGGCATCAAGCTCACCGACCTCACCGACGAAATGCGCGAAAGCCTCGGCCTCGATGCCGATGCAACGGGCGCGATCGTCACCGAAGTCAGCGAAGGCGCTGCCGCAGAACGCGGCATGAGCGAGGGCGACATCATCGTTTCCGTGAACCAGGAGCCGGTGACTTCCGCAATCGGTGCGCGCGACGCCATCGCGAAGGCCAAGAAGGAAGGGCGCAAGTCCGTCCTCCTGCTCGTCCAGCGCAAGGATGGCCAGAACTTCGTGGCGCTGCCCTTCGCCCAGAGCTGAGGTCCCGGCAACTCGAAAATGAAAAGGCGGAGCCGTGGCTCCGCCTTTTTTGTGGGCCAGTAATGAATACGGATCAGAACGGATACAGGGCCGATTCCTGCCGCTCGAGAACCTTGCGGTCGTAGCCGGCTCTTTCCAGGCTCTCGTCATCCATCGCAAGCAGCACGCCGTTTACATAACGCTGCGCTTGGCGCTGGCGGGCTTCGACGACGCGGTTGAAGCGGTTCCGGGTGGCAAAGGCGATATCGCCAAAGAAAGACATGGGTGCGCTCCTGATTGATTCGCTTCCGGTCTCCTCCACACGCACAAGTTATGTTGCGCTGCGGAATCCAGCAATGGACGCAAACGCATCACCCCCGTGCGCCGGGTGCATACGTAGCGCAAGCAGCGGGCAAGTGCTGCCGCATTCTTCGCCATGTGCTTTTTCAAGGCGCTGTTTGCAGGCGGAAGCGCCGGGCCTATAGTCCGCGGGAGTTCGTTCCGGGGAAGCTGCATGTTCCAGACATTTGACGTGAAATCAGAACCGCGCACCGTTGCGCCGCGCGTTTTGCGATTGCGCGAAGCCATGCGGGTTGCCCGAATCGACGCCCTTCTCGTTCCCCATTCGGACGAATACCAGAACGAGTACCTTCCCGCCTGCGCCGAGCGTCTTGCATGGTTGACCGGCTTCACCGGTTCGGCCGGCTTTGCAATTGTCACGGCGCAGGCGGCGGTGCTTTTCGTCGATGGCCGATACACCTTGCAGGCGCGTGACCAGACGGACACTTCTGTTTTCATGATCGAAAGCCTGACCGACCATCCGCCTTCGCAATGGCTGGCGCAGGACGCCGCGCCGGGCTGGCGCATCGGCTTTGACCCGCACCTCCTGACCATCGGGCAGAAAGAGGTCTTCGAGCGCAAGGCGAAGAAGGCTGGCGCGGAACTCGTTTCGGTGGAAAATCTGGTCGACGCAGATCTGGGATGACCGCCCTGCCCCGCCCATGGGCAAGGCCTCGATCCAGAAGATGAAATTCGCCGGCGAGCGCGCAAGGGACAAGCTGGCACGGCTTTCGAAGGAAATCGCCGGCGCGGGCGCCGATTTCTGCCTCCTCACCGATCCGGTGTCGGTCGCATGGGCGTTCAACATTCGCGGCACGGACATGGTGCACATTCCGGTGACGCTGGCGCGCGCGATCGTCAAGAAGGAGGGATACCCGCTGCTCTTCGTCGATGCCGGCAAGCTCAACCGCGAATGCGAGGCCTATCTGACCCAGCTTGCCGATTTGCGCGACCCGCAGGCACTGGAATCCGAACTATCCGCCCTCGCCAAGGGCGCGAAGGTGATGTGCGACCGCGAACGGGTTTCTTCAGCACTGGCTGAAATCGTGAAGCGTTCGGAGCGGCGAAATCGTCAAGGCACGCGATCCGGTGGCCCTGCCCCGCGCAATCAAGAACGAGACGGAAATCGATGGATCGCGCGCGGCGCATCTGCGCGATGGCGTGGCGGTTACGCGGTTCCTTGCCTGGATCGACCGCCAACCGGCCGGCTCGCTCGACGAAATAGCCGCCGCGCGCAAGCTGGAGGAATTTCGCGTCGATACGGCAAAGGCGATGGATTCAAGGCTTCTCGACATTTCCTTCGACACGATTTCGGGCGCCGGGCCGAACGGCGCGATCGTCCACTACCGGGTGAACGAGGGCACCAATGCCCGCTTGGCGGATGGATCGCTCTACCTCGTCGATTCCGGTGCTCAATACCGCGACGGGACGACTGACATCACCCGCACGGTTGCCATCGGCAACCCGCCCGCGCTTGCCTGCCGCGATTTCACGCTGGTGCTGAAGGGCCACATCGCCATCGCCACCGCCCGCTTTCCGAAGGGAACGCGCGGCGTCGACATCGACGCGCTTGGCCCGCATCGCGCTGTGGCGCAATGGCCGCGACTATGGCCACGGCACCGGGCACGGCATCGGCTCGTACCTCTCGGTGCATGAAGGGCCGCAGTCGATCTCGAAGCGCGGCATGGAACCGTTGGTCGCGGGCATGATCATTTCCAACGAGCCGGGTTTCTACCGCGAGGGGCAATGGGGCATCCGCATCGAGAACCTCGTGCTGGTGGAGCCTGCGCAACCATCGAAGACGGGAATGTCGATACCCATTCCTTCGAGACGCTGACGCTGGCGCCCATCGACCGCCGCTTGATCGACACGTCGATCATGACGCGCGAGGAACTCGTCTGGCTGGACGCCTATCACGCGCGGGTACTCGATGCGCTGTCGCCGCACCTTGACGCAGCCGACCGGCAATGGCTGGCGACTGCTTGCGCGCCGCTGCGCGACTGATTTCTAGAAGAGGTTTCGCCCGACCACCAGCACCGCGACGCCAAGCGCGACGGTAGGGATGGCGCCGAGCCGCAGCGAGGCGACGCATACGAACAGGATCGCGATTGCCTCCGCAGGTCCGTTCGTCAGCGCCGGCGGCACGATCAGCGGCGTCATCACCGCGACCGGCACTGCCTCCAGTCCTGCCTCGACACGCGGATCGAGCTTCTTGAACCGCGACAGGACGCAGATGCCCGCCGATGCGCGTGAGATAGGTCACCAGCGCCATCACGATGATGAGCGCGGTGATGTCGCCGTGAATGCCGCGATTCAAACAACCGCCCGCCCCCGTGCCGCGAAGGCTGCCGCGCCGATGCCGGCGAAAGCGCCAAGCGAAATGTGCCAGGGCGTGCCAAGCGTCTTGTACGCCAGCATTGAAACGACGCCGCTGGCGAGCACGATGAGGACGAACCGCTCGCGCTTTCGAAAACCCATCAGCACGGCGAGGAAATAGATCGGCAGGATGAAATCGAGGCCCCATTGCTCGGGATGCTCGATGAGCTTGCCGAACAGCGCACCCAGCACCGCCGTGACCACCCACATGACGTAGAGCGGGATGCCCATGCCGAAATAATAGGCCGCGCTGATGCGCCCTTGCGGATCGCGGGCCGCGCGCGCCTCGGCGCCGGCGAACTGGATGTCGGTGAGCAGGAAGAAGGCCGCGGCCTTCTGGAGGAAGGTCATGGCAGCGATGCGCCGCCCGATCGAGGCCGAATAGAGGATGTGCCGGAAGTTGATCGCAAATACCGCCAGCACCACCATCCAGGCCGGCACCGCCTGCGCATTCACCTCGATGAAGACGAACTGGCTTGCCCCGGCAAACATCGCCGCGCTGGTCAGGACCGTTTCGTAGAACGGAATAGCCCGCAGCCACCGCCGCCGCGCCGAAAACGATGCCGAACGGCGCGGCCGCCACCAGGATCGGCAGGGTGTCGCGCGCGCCTTCCATGAATTCACGGCCGCGCCGCCGCCTTCACGCTGTCTTCGATTTGCATGCTCAGCGCCCTGCGACCAGGGCAAGCCAGGCGGCTTCGTCGATGACCTCGACACCGTGCTTCTGCGCATCGGCGAGCTTCGAGCCCGCGCCGGGACCGGCGACCACGAGGTCGGTCTTTTTCGAGACGGAACCGGCCACCTTGGCGCCCAGCCGCTCGGCCATCGCCTTGGCCTCGTCGCGCGTCATCTGTTCCAGGGTGCCGGTGAAGACGACGGTCTTGCCGGCGACCGGCGTGTCGGAAGCCGCCGCCGCCATCGGCCTTCGGCCGCACCTCGCGCAGCAGGGCGTTGAACACCTCCAGATTGCGCGGCTCGTCGAAGAATTCCTGCAGGGCTTCCGCCACCGTCGATCCGATCCCGTCAATGGCGACCAGGTCGCGCCACGCATCGCTGTCCGGCCCGTCGAGCGCGATGGCCGCCGCCGCGAACGCCTCGACAGTGCCATAGGCGCGGGCGAGATCCTTCGCGGTCTGCTCGCCGACATGGCGAATGCCAAGCGCGTGGATGAAGCGATTGAGCTCGATATCGCGGCGCGCCTCGATTGCATCGAACAGCTTGCGCGCGCTTGTCTCGCCCCAGCCTTCGCGATCCTTCAGCTTCTTGAGCGACCGCCGGTCGCGCTCTGCGAGCGTGAAGATATCCGCCGCGTTGGCGATCAGCCCGTCCTGGTAGAAGGTTTCGATCTGCTTGGCGCCGAGCCCTTCGATGTCGAATGCATCGCGGGCAACGAAATACTTGAGGCGCTCCACCGCCTGCGCCGGACAGACAAGGCCGCCGGTGCAGCGCGTGACCGAGTCTGAGCCTGCCGGTGCGCGGGTTTACCTCCCGCACCGCATGGCTGCCGCAGGCCGGGCAGATCTTCGGGAATTCATAGGGAACGGCATCTGGCGGGCGGCGGTCGAGATCGACATCGAGAACCTGCGGGATGACGTCGCCGGCACGCTGCAGCATCACCGTATCGCCGATGCGCAAATCCTTGCCGCCCCGGATGAGTTCGCCATCCTTGCCGACGCCCTTGATGTAGTCCTCATTGTGCAGGGTGGCATTTTCCACGACCACGCCGCCGACCGTCACCGGCGCCAGCCGCGCGACCGGCGTCAGCGCGCCGGTGCGCCCGACCTGGATGTCGATGCCGTTCAGCACCGTCCAGGCCTTCTCGGCGGAAAACTTGTGCGCCAGCGCCCAGCGCGGGCTGTTCGAGCGCAGGCCGAGGCGCTCCTGCAGCGCAAGGTCGTTGACCTTGTAGACGACGCCGTCGATGTCGTAGCCGAGCGTCGCGCGCTCTTCCTCGATGGCATGGTAATGCGCGATCAGCGTCTCGACATCGGTGAAAAGCCGCATCAGCGGATTGGTGACGAAGCCCCAGCCGCGCATCGCCTCCACCATGCCCATTTGCGTGGCTGCCGGCATGCTGCTCATCTCGCCCCAGGCATAGGCGAAGAATTTCAGCGGGCGCGCGGCGGTAACGGCAGCGTTCTTCTGGCGGAGCGATCCGGCGGCAGTGTTGCGCGGATTGACATAGGTCTGCTTGCCCTCCGCTTCCATGCGCTCGTTCAGCGCACGGAACGCCTCGATCGTCATGTACACTTCGCCGCGAACCTCCGCGACGTCCGGAACATCCGCACCCGAAAGCGTGTGGGGAATGTCGGCAATGGTCCTGGCATTGGCGGTCACGTCTTCGCCGACCGCGCCATCGCCGCGCGTTGCCGCGCTTACGAGCCGACCCTTCTCGTAGCGCAGCGACAGCGACAGACCGTCGATCTTCGGCTCCGCCGTCAAGGCCAGCTCGGCCCCTTCAGCCAATTTGAGGAACCGCCGGTTACGGTCGGCGAAATCGCGCACATCCTCGTCGGTGAACGCGTTTTCGAGCGACAGCATCGGGCGGCTGTGCGTCACCTTGGCGAAGGTCTCGGCCACTGGCGCACCAACCCGGCGGGATGGCGAATCGGCGCGTACCAGCGCCGGAAAACGCTGCTCGATGGCAAGGTTGCGCGCCCGCAGCGCGTCGTATTGCGCATCGGTGATCTCCGGCGCGTCCTTGGCGTGGTAAAGCTCGTCGTGGCGCGCGATTTCTGCCGCAAGCCATGCAAGCTCTGCGGCGGCGTGCTCTTCGTCCAGCTGATCTACGGGAAGAGGATTTTTCTGCATGTCAAACCGGCGGCTGCGGCGGGTGAAAGGAATGCCTTTCCTTACGCGCCCTGCCCCGCGCGCTCAAGCGCGATGCTCAATCAGCCTTGAGGAGAGAAATCTGCAGCTTCGTGATCTTGCTTGAACCCTTGTTCTCGCGCGCATCGAAGGCGATTTGCTGGCGTCTCAGGTCCTCGGAAATCTTTTCGAAGCGCTGGTCGGCGAAGCGGCCGAAATCGCGGCAACCAAGCGCCACGGTTCCCGAAAGGCCCTTGAGTTCCTTCTCCATTCGCGCTGCCGCCTTCTTGGCGATGGCGCCATGCGTGCGCTCATGCTTCAGCAATTCGGCGTAGAATGAGTTCCACGCCTTGCGGACCCCGGGTTTTGCCTGATTCACGGAGGACCATTTGGGATAGAGATATTCTATGGTGAGGGTAACCTTGACGTCCTCGACCACGCACCGGCCATTCTTGACGCCCACCTTTGCATCGCTGATCGAAAAACGCGTCGTCGTCGCTGCTATGGCATGGCGCATGTTGATGTTGCGTGCGCCGCCAACCAGCATGGCCTTGCTGACCTCAATGCCGTTGCGCCCCTTCACCGGGTAGTATTTGACGTTTTCCTTGACCACCACCTTGGCTGAGGCGGCCGCGGGCGCAAGGCCAGCCATGGCGCAAAGCGCAGCTCCCAAGGCAAGTGCAGGCATTCGACTATTACGCATGAACCTGTCCGTCTGCTTTCAGGGACCAGAATAACCCCATATGCCTGCGCCTGAAATCGAAAACTTCGTTACCGCCGCTGTTTGCCACCCATGCGGGCAGGCCGCAGCGTAAACAGTTGCTCAGGCTGCGGTCTGGCTGATGAGCTTCTCCGCCGCTGCCCGGGCTTCCTCGGTAATGGTTGCGCCTGCCAGCATGCGGGCGATCTCCTCGCGCCGCGCGCCGCCCTCGATGCGGCTGACTGCAGTCGCAACACGGCTGGAGGTTCCCTCGACGCTATCCTTGCTGATGAGGTAATGCTCGCCCGCCCGCGCGGCGATTTGCGGCGCGTGCGTTACCGAAAGCACTTGCACGCGCGAGGCCAGACGGGCCAGCCGGCGGCCGATCGCGTCCGCAACGGCTCCACCCACGCCTGAATCGATCTCGTCGAAAACCAGGGTCGGAGCAGAACCGCGATCCGCCAGTGAAACCTTGAGCGCCAGCAGGAAGCGCGCGAGTTCGCCGCCCGATGCCACCTTCATCATCGGACCCGGCCGGGTTCCCGGATTGGTCTGCACCCAGAACTCAATGCCGTCGAAGCCGTTGGGACCCGGCTCCGAGTGCGTGAATTCGACCATGAACTGCGCCCGTTCCAATTTCAGCGCCGGCAGTTCCTGCGCAACGGAAGCCGTCAGCGCCTCGGCTGCCTCCCGCCGCTTGCGCGACAAATCGCCGGCAAGCCGCTGATATTCCGCTTCCATGGCCTGCGCCTGCCGGGTGAGCGCGGCCAGCCGTTCCCCGCCAGCATCGAGGGTGGAAAGCGCATCGGCGAACTTGACTGCAAGCGCCGGCAAGTCATCTACGGGCACCGAAAACTTCCGTGCGGCGGCCCGCAGCGCAAACAGCCTCTCCTCCGAGCGCTCCAGCGCATGGGGGTCGAATTCCGTTTCGCGCAGTGCCCGATCAAGTTCCTGCGCCGCCACATGCAAAGAGTTGACGCCCAGTTCCAGCGCCTCCACCGCTCCGCCGAGAATGTCGCGCATGTCGGTTGCCTTGCGCTCCAACCGGCGCAACAGGCTTGAAAGGCCCGGAATGGGTGAAGCCTGCCCCGAAAGCTGCTCACTTCCCTCGTGCAGTTCGCCGGCGATCTTTTCAATTTTCATCATTCGCGAGCGCTGCTCGGCAAGGCGTTCTTCCTCTCCGGGCTCCGGCGCGAGCGCGGTCAATTCATCGAGGCTCGCGCGCAAATAGTCGCTTTCGCGCGCGCCGGCGTCCACCCTTGCCTGCAGCGCGGCAAGCTCGGCCAGCGCCTTGCGCCACGAAGTCCACGCCGCGGACACCAGCGCGGCATCGGCATCAAGCAGCCCGTAGGCGTCGAGCAAAGCCCGGTGCGCGCCCGGGTCGACCAGCGCGCGCTCGTCATGCTGTCCGTGGATCTCGACGAGCGTGCGACCGATATCGCGAAGAAGCGAAGCGGAAACCGGCTGGTCGTTGACGAAGGCGCGGGTTCGCCCGTCCGATCCTTGCGAGCGGCGCAGGATGAGTTGCCCCTCTTCGGCAATGCCGTTGCCAGCGAGTATGGCGAGCGCAGGGTGCTCCGGTCCAGGCTCGAACACGGCCGTCACCTGGCCCTGCGATGCGCCGCTGCGAACCAGGGCGCCGTCGCCGCGCGCACCCAGAGCCAATGAAAGCGAGTCGAGCAGAATGGACTTGCCCGCACCGGTCTCGCCGGTAAGCACGCACAATCCGGCCGGAAATTCGAGGTCTAGCCGCTCGATGAGCACGATGTCGCGGATGGAAAGGCTGGAGAGCATCGCGCCGGAAGCTCCCGCAATCAGCTCTTGGGGTTTGTGCCGAACAGCTTGGAAATCCAGGAGCCGGCATTCTCCCGAGGCTCGTAGCCGCCACTCTGCAGCAGCTTGACCGAATCCTTGTACCACTGGCTTTCGGGATAGTTGTGCCCGAGAACCGCAGCGGCTGCCTGGGCTTCCTCGACCATGCCGAGCGAATAGTACGCCTCGGTCAGGCGGGCGAGCGCCTCCTCGATATGGCGGGTGGTCTGGTAGCTTTCGACGACCTTGCGGAAACGGTTGATTGCCGCCAGGAATTCGCGCCTTTCAAGATAATAGCGCCCGGTCAGCATTTCCTTGCCGGCCAGCTGATCCAGGCATATGCGCATTTTTGTGCGCGAATCCTCGACATATTCGCTTTCGGGATAACGCTCGATCACTTCGTTGAAGGCGTTGTACGACCGCTGCGTGATGGTCTGGTCGCGGCTGATATCCGGCATCTGTCGGAAATATGACATTCCTACCAGATACTGCGCATAGGCAGCCTCGGAGTCGCCGGGATAAAGCGAGACATACCGCTTTCCGGTGTTTATCGCGTCCTCGAACTGGCCCTTGCGGTAGTGGATGAAGGTCTGGAGGACGAGCGAGCGGCGCGAATATTCCGAATACGGATGCTGCTTGTCGATTTCCTCGAGCTTCTTGCGCGCATTTGCCATGTCGCCATCGTCGAGTTCCGCGATCGCCTGGTTGTAGAGGCGATCAGCCGGCTCGATATTGTCGACGAAATCATTGCTGCTGGTCTCGCTGGACGTGCACGCGGCCAGCGCAAGCAGTGCGCAAACCGGCATCGCGCGAAGGAGAAATCCGCTTGTGCGGCCTCGCTTTTGCTCCCGGATGGCTTTGCTGCTCAATTCCATCAAACTACCCGCTTGTGAATGCACGCCCTGCGAGGGCTGGCGTGCATCTTATCCCCTAAAGTGACATACTGCGCCAGTGCCCTGCATCATGCCATGGGCGTTAACGCCGCATTGGCGCAAAACTGTGGCGAAGCCAGCGCCCCGGGGCATTATTGCGCGCGGCGGATCAGATCAGCTGAGCCGCATAGGCGGGCGCATGCACCGCCACGAGTTCGGCATGGCGGACGCGTGGCTGATAGGTGGCCGGCTCGACAAAATCAAAGGCGCTGCGGTCGGACAGCAGCGCCTTCAAGACGAGCGAATTGAGCTTGTGGCCACCGCGATAGGAGCGGTAGCAGCCAAGGAAAGGTGCACCGGCCAGCGCCAGGTCGCCGACCGCGTCGAGCGCCTTGTGACGCACGAATTCGTCGCGATAGCGCAGACCTTCCGGATTGACGATGCGGTTGTCGTCGCCGATGACGACGGAATTTTCGAGGCTCGAGCCGAGCGCAAAGCCCGCGGCCCAAAGGCGCTCGACGTCCTTCATGAAGCCGAAGGTGCGGGCGCGCGACAAGTCGCGGCGGAATACTTCCTCGTTGAGGTCGGAGCGGAAGCTCTGGCGGCCGATCGCCGGGCTGTCGAAATCGATTTCGATCTCGTAGCGCGTACCTTCATAGGGAACGAATTCGCCCCATGATGCGCCCATGTCGACACGGACCGGCTTGTTGATCCGGATGTAGCAGCGCATTGCCGCCAGCGACTGGAGGCCCACCGCGCCGATGGCATCGACGAATTCTGCCGCGCTGCCATCCATGACCGGAACTTCGTTGGAGTCGACCTCGACGATGACGTTGTCGACATTGAGTGCGCGCAACGCCGCCAGCAAATGTTCGACGGTTGCGATATGTGCGCCCGAGGGGCTGCCGAGCACGGTGCAAAGGTCGGTTGCGCCGACGGCCGAGATGTTGCCGGGAAGATCGAGGGTGCGCCCGGATTTGGGGCAGGAGACGCTGAAGACGATGCCGGTATTTGCTTCGGCGGGGCACAAGGTCATCGAGACCGGCTTGCCGGAGTGAACGCCAACGCCTGTCAATTCGACGCGCTCGCGTAGCGTTGTCTGGAAGCCCAGAACGTTGATCCCCATTTCATCCGCCTTGCTTGCGGAGCGCGCTTTGAGGGTGACCTGCATCCGACAGGACGTTGCCTTCTGGATGCCTTCGACCTTTGCGCGTCCCTTTGTTTTCTACCCTTTGAACCGGGTTGGAACATACAAATTGGGGCCACAATGACCAAATCACGGTTTCTTACCTTTTGTTACCTGACGGAACGAATCCGTGGTCGGATTTCGCAATAAAATCAGGGGCATGCGGAAGTTTTCCCACATGCCCCGGATGTAACATTCGCTCGTTGGCGGTCACGATTAGGCGCTTTTTCAGCTCGATTGACGCCTCAGGAAAGCCGGAATTTCCAACTGGTCGTCTTCGCTCACCGCTTTTTCGCCAGGAGTGATTCGCCCGTGCCGGTCGAGCGTCGTGCGCTTTGGCGCGAACGGGTTGTCGTCAACCCTGCCGTGACCTGCCGCGGGGGCAGGCTGGGCCGGGCGAGCTTGCGGCTCGACGCGGGTCTGGGCGCGCGGCGCGGTGCGCGTTTGCTCGGGCTCTTCCTCACGCACGCCGAAATTGTGCGCGAGCTTTTTCAGCAGACCGCCCATGGATCCGCCGCGTTCTTCGTGCTGCGGACGGCCGGCTGAACGCTTCTCGATTTCAGCCTGCACCATTGGCGGGAAATCCTGCACTTCCGGCATGCGCGCAGGCGCAAATCCGGTCTCGGGCATCTCGGGCGCGGGCGGGATGAAATCATCGGACGCTGGTGCCAGTTCCACCTCGAGCGCCACACGGAACTCCTCCTCGATGGTATCGGCGGTGAACATCGTTTCGGGCTGCATCGGCTCGATATTGACGCCATCGCGTTCAAAACGCGCAGGCTGTGCTGGGGCGGGGGCGATCGAAGGTACCGATGCCGGGCGCGCGGGCTGTCCGGCGAGCGCCTGCGGTGCACGCTGCATCGGCTGCGGCGCAGGGCGCAGCGGGGCAGCACCGACATTGACGGGGCGCGATTGCGGCTGTGCGGCGGTCGAACGCGAGATCGCGGCTGAAACGCGTCCGGATTCAAAGCGCTCTGCTTCGGTTTGCGCGGCACGGTCGATGCCGGTCGCAACGACCGACACGCGGATGATGCCGTCGAGCGATTCCTCGAACGTCGCGCCAAGAATGATGTTGGCCTCCGAATCGACTTCCTCGCGGATGCGGGTCGCCGCCTCATCCACTTCGAACAGCGTCAGGTCGCGCCCGCCGGTGATCGAAATCAGCAAGCCCCCGTGCACCGCGCATGGTGGTCTCGTCGAGCAGCGGATTGGAGATCGCCGCCTCCGCTGCGGCCATGGCGCGGCCCTCGCCGGAAGCCTCGCCGGTTCCCATCATCGCCTTGCCCATTTCGCGCATGACCGAGCGCACGTCGGCGAAGTCGAGATTGATGAGACCTTCCTTGACCATCAGGTCGGTAATGCAGGCGACGCCCGAATAAAGCACTTGGTCGGCCATGCCGAACGCGTCGGCGAAAGTGGTCTTGTCGTTGGCGATCCGGAAAAGGTTCTGGTTCGGAATGACGATGAGCGTATCGACATTCTTCTGCAGTTCGGCAATGCCGGCATCCGCCGTCTTCATGCGCCGCCCGCCTTCGAAGTGGAAAGGCTTGGTGACGACACCAACGGTGAGAATGCCAAGTTCCCGGGCCGCGCGGGCGACCACCGGGGCCGCTCCCGTTCCCGTGCCGCCGCCCATGCCGGCAGTGACGAAGGCCATGTGCGTGCCCTGCAGGTGATCGGCGATCTCGTCGATGCACTCTTCGGCAGCCGCGCGGCCAACTTCGGGCTGCGACCCCGCACCCAGTCCCTGGGTCACGTCGACGCCAAGCTGGATGACGCGCTGTGCCTTTGACATGGTCAGCGCCTGTGCGTCCGTGTTCGCTACCACGAACTCGACGCCTTGCAGGCCGCCATTGATCATGTTGTTGACGGCATTGCCGCCGCCGCCGCCAACGCCGAAGACGGTGATCTTCGGCTTCAATTCCATGATGTCGGGCTTCTGCAGGTTGATGGTCATTTCCTCGTCTCCAATTTCGGCAAAAGGTCCGGTTTACCGCCCTGCCTTCTTGCCATTGTTCTGTTCCGGTCCTGCCCGCCCCGGGCCTGGCCATGCCGCACCTAAAAGCTGTCTCTCAACCAATTTCCGAGGCGGGAAAACGCACCGCCGGTACCCGTTAGCTTCATCATCGCCGGCGCCATGCCGTGCGTTGAATAGTTCTCCAGATGCGCCATCTGGGGATAGATCAGCAGACCAACCGCAGCCGCAAAGGCGGGGCCCTTGCCGGCTTCCGGCATTCCCGAGACGCCGAGCGGGCGGCCGAGCCGCACATTGCGCGCCAGTATGCGCCGCGCGAGTTCGCCAAGGCCGGTAAGCTGGCTGGCGCCGCCCGTGAGCACGATCCGCTTGCCGACCACGCCGGCAAAGCCGGAACGGGCGAGACGGTCGCGCACCAGTTCGAGCGTTTCTTCCACGCGCGGACGGATGATGCGCGTCAACTGCGAGCGATTGACCTGGTTGGGCAGGTCGCGCTCTTCCTCGCCGATCGGCGGGACCGAAATCACGTCGTCCTCGCCATTGCCGCCGCCCAGCGCCGAACCTTGCAGGATCTTCAGCCGTTCGGCGTCGTCGAGCCGGGTGGAAAGCCCGCGGGCGATGTCCATGGTCACGTGGTTGCCGCCGATTGCGACCGCATCGGCAAAGACGAACCGGCCTTCCGCGAAAACAGAAAGCGTCGTCGTGCCGCCACCCATGTCGATGCAGGCGCAACCCATCTGCGCCTCGTCGTCGACAAGCGCCGAAAGGCCCGCCGCATAGGGTGTCGCCACCACCGCATCGACCGACAGATGGGCGCGGTTGATGCAAAGCTCGAGATTGCGGATCGGCGCGTTCTCGGCCGTCACTACATGCATGTTCACGCCCAGCTTCTCGCCGACCATGCCGCGCGGATCGCTGATGCCGTTCTCGCCGTCCAGCGAAAACCCGATCGGGTATCGAATGGACAACCGAACGCTCCATCGCCAGCGCGTGCTCGGCCCCGGCGCGCAACACCTTGGCAATGTCGCTGTCCGCCACCTGATGCCCGCCCAGGCTGATGTCGGCGGTGAATGCCTCGGACACGAGCCGGCCTGCTGAAATCGAAATGATCAGTGATTCGACCGTGACGCCGGCCATGCGCTCGGCCGAATCGACTGCCGCCCGCACCGCCTGCTCGGCGGCTTCCAGATCGATGACAACGCCCGACTTGATGCCGCGCGAGCGCTGGTGGCCGATTCCGATCACCTCGATCGTATGGGTGCGTCCCGGCAACACGCGGCTTTCCTCGCGCGGCTTGAGCCGGGCGATGAGGCAGCAGGTCTTCGAACTTCCGATGTCCAGCACCGAAACGACCGTCGGGCGCTTGGCCGACGGCGGCTTCATGCGCGGCAGGAAACCATTGTTGGAAAGGAGGCTCATGTGTCCTCCCCTGGCTTCTTTTTTGCGGCTTTCTTTTCGCTTTCGAGGCGCGCCGCGGCTTCAGGCGTGAGGCGGACCACCAGCCTGTCGGCTATGCGCATGTCGATCTCGCCGATATCGCGCGACATCAGCGCGCCTTCGGCCTCGATCCGGGCCAGTTCGCCAAGCTCGGCGGCCTCGCCGCCTTCCGGTAGTTTCACGGTCACGCCCGTGTCCATGACGAGGTTCCAGCGCCGCTCGCCGATGCGCACATGGGCAGTGACGCGTTCGGCAAGCACGGGATGCCTCCCGATCATGGCGATGAATTCAGCGGACTTTTCGGCGGCGCCGGCGCCAACAACCAGCGGCAGGCCCGCGAAACGCTCCGTCGAACGGCACGATCTTCTTGCCGTCGCGCTCGATCAGCCACAATTCGCCATTGTTCTGCCAGACGGCAAAGGCCGACTTCTCGACGATGTTGATGATGACCCTGTCGGGATAGGCCTTGGCGACGCGCGCCTCGGCCACCCAGGGCAGCTTGCGCAGCGACTTGCGCGCAGCATGCGACATCGAAGGAAAACAGCGACCGCTCGACGCCGAGGTCGATATTGGTCAGCACGTCGATGCGCGAGACTTCCTTGACGCCGTTGATTTCGACGTCGTCGATCTTGAATCCCGCGAAGGCCGTGGCCTTTGCCACCGCGAGTTCGCCAAGGCCGCTCTGCACCACATAGCCCGAACCGGCCAGCCCGGCAACGATCGCCGCCGCGCCCAGGAGCACCCTTGGCTGCAGCATCGCTTCGCGGCTGAATATGCGCGAGAAATGCCGGACCGGCTTGCGCAGGAAACGCGGCAGCACGAGACCGCCGGCATCGGCCACGCTGGCCGGGTCCGGTGCGCTTGCGCTGTCCTTGCGGCCTAGCGAGAGCAAGATGCGTCCTCCACCATCCAGGTGACCAATTCCTCAAAACTGTGGCCCGCATGGAGGGCCAGTTCGGGCACCAGGGACGTCGGAGTCATGCCCGGCTGGGTATTGATTTCCAGCCACACAAGCTCGCCGGTTCCCATCGGGCCGTCGTCCAGCCGGAAATCCGAACGGCTGACCCCACGGCATCCAACGGCTTGATGCGCCTTGAGAGCCAGTGTCATTACTTTTTGGTAAATATTTCGTTTAAGATTTGCTGGACATTCGTGTTTTGATCCCCCCGGACGGTACTTTGCATCAAAGTCGTAGAATGCAGGCCCTGTCGGCAGGATCTCTGTGACGCCCAGCGCAACATCGCCCATCACGGCGCAGGTCAGTTCGCGGCCGGCGACATAGCGCTCCACCATCACGATATCGCCGTATGGCCAGTCCTTCGAATATAGTTCCTGCGGCGGCTGCGACATGTCCTCGCGCACGATCAGGACGCCGAATGACGAACCTTCCGCAACAGGTTTGATCACGTAAGGCGGTGTCATTGCATGCTTTTGCGCCGCTTCGAGCCTGTGCATGACCCGCGACTGCGCCAGCGGGATGCCGGCAGCCTTGGCGATGATCTTCGCCTTCTCCTTGTTCATTGCGAGCGCGGAAGCGAGGACCCCCGAATGCGTGTAGGGTAACTGCAGCACCTCGAGAATGCCCTGGATGGTGCCGTCTTCCCCGAACGGGCCGTGCAACGCATTGAATGCGACGTCCGGGTTCAGTTCCTGCAGCACGGTCGCAATGTCGCGCTGAACATCGACTCGCGTTACCCGATAGCCGGCGCTTTCAAGGTCCTTCCGCACATGATTCGCCCGACGACAGCGAAACGGGCCGCTCCGAGGACCATCCCCCCAGCAGTACCGCGACATGCTTGTCCTTGTTGATCGTATCAAAGGCCATCCGGCATTTCCCAGGCATTTTGGCGGCCCAAAGGTGCGGACAGCCGAATCAACAAGCACGCCGGCGGAACGGTTTCCGCGACGATTGATTGCAACCCTGCCCTGTCTTTGGATGCCCGGCCGTTGAACCGGCCTTTGCCGCATCGGTTTCGGTTACCCGTTCGGGTCCGAAAACTCTTTCACTTCGCGCCCCGGTTCGAATTTGCCGATGCGCTTGATTTCCCACTCTAACTGAATCGCGGATTTTTCCAATACCTTGGCGCGGACCGTTTCGCCAAGTTTCTCAAGGTCGTGCGCGCTCGCTCCGCCCGTATTGATCATGAAATTGCAGTGCATTGGGCTCATCTGCGCGCCGCCGATTCGCGCCCCGCGCATGCCTGCCTCGTCGATCAGCTTCCATGCCGAATGGCCGGGCGGGTTCTTGAAGGTCGATCCGCCGGTCTTTTCCTTGACCGGCTGGACGGATTCGCGGTGATTCTGGACGGCGTCCATCGCCTTGCGGATCTCTTCGCGGGCCTTTACCTCGCCCTCGAAAACAGCCGAGGTGAAGATCATTCCTTCCGGCGCATTGCTGTGCCGGTAGGTATAGCCCATGTCGGAGTGGCTGAGCGTCAGCTTGCGCCCGTCGCGCGTCACGCCATGAACCTCGACGACACGGTTGGTCGTCTCGGTACCGTTCGCGCCGGCATTCATGAACAACGCCCCGCCGATGCCGCCGGGAATGCCATGGTAGAATTCGAAGCCGCCAATGCCATGTTCGAGCGCGGCTGCGGCAAGCGTCTTGTCGAGCACCGCCGCGCCCGCCCGCAAGCGGTTTGCGCCGATATTCTCAATGTCGCCGAAGCCCTTCGCCGAAAGCCGGATTACCACGCCGTCGAGGCCGCCATCGCGAACCAGGAGGTTCGATCCAACGCCGACAATGGTGACCGGAACATCTTGCGGCAGCGCCTTGAGGAACGCTGCGAGATCGTCCTCGTCCGCCGGCTGGAACAGCACCTGCGCCGGTCCGCCCGCCTGGAACCAGGTGAGTTTCGACATGCGGCTGGTTCGCCGCCATGCGCCCGCGCAATGCCCGGCCAGCGGCTTGAGCCTCTCGAAGACCTGGCTCCCGGTCATGGCAGGATCTTCCGACACGTCATTCGCCCGCCAGCGCCGCCAGTTCGCCGGGCAAGGCATAGGCCCATTGCGTGATGTTGCCGGCGCCGAGGAAAATCACATAGTCGCCCGGCTGCGCCACTTCCGCGACGATCGGGGCGATGTCCGGTGCGCCGGAGATCGCCCGGGCATTGCGATGACCGCCGGATTTCAGGCCTGCGACCAGCGACTTCGATGCGAAATACCCTCGATCGGCGCTTCGCCCGCCGAATAGACCGGCGCGATCAAGCACCATGTCGGCATCGTTGAAGCAGGCGCAGAAATCGTCGAAGAGATCATGAAGCCGGGTGTAGCGGTGCGGCTGCTTGATGGCGATGACGCTGCCCCTTCGCGGCCTCGCGCGCGGCCTTGAGCACGGCGCGCGATTTCCACCGGATGGTGGCCGTAGTCGTCGAAGATCTCGACGCCGTTCCAGGTGCCGGTATGGGTGAAGCGCCGCTTCACGCCGCCGAAGCCGGCAAGCCCGTGAACGGATTTCGTCCGCGCCGATGCCAAGCTCGTGGGCAACCGCAATCGCCGCCGTGGCATTGGAAACATTGTGCCGGCCCGGCATGGGCAGCATCAGGTCGGCGATCACTTCGCGAGGCGCCGGTCTTGCGGTTGCGGATTTCGACGCTGAAGCGGTTCTTGCCGCCATCGGCCACGACGTCGAAGAAGCGCACGTCGGCCTGCGGATTGGCGCCGTAGGTCACGACCTTGCGGTCGGTGATCTTGCGCGACCAGCGCCTGCACTTCCGGGTGATCGAGGCACATCACGCCGAAGCCGTAGAACGGCACATTTTCCACGAAATCGCGGAACGCGGCGCGCACCTTGTCGAAGCTCGCCGTAATGGTCGAGATGCTCCGGATCGATATTGGTGACCACCGCGACATCGGCCGGCAGCTTGAGGAAGGTGCCGTCGCGATTCGTCGGCTTCCACCACCATCCAGTCGCCCGCGCCCATGCGTGCATTGGTGCCATAGGCGTTGATGATGCCGCCATTGATGACGGTCGGGTCCATGCCTGCCCGCTTCCAGCAGCGTGCCCACCATCGAGGTCGTCGTGGTCTTGCCGTGCGTGCCGCCAATTGCGATCGCCTTGCGAAAGCGCATCAGCTCGGCCAGCATTTCCGCCCGCCGCACGATCGGCAAGGTGGCGCTCGCGCGCCTCGACACGCTCCGGATTGTCCTGCTTGATCGCGGTGGATACGACAACCACTTCCGCATCGCCCAGATTTTCCGCCTCGTGGCCGATGAAAACCGGAATGCCCTTGTCGCGCAGCCGCTGCACATTGGCGCTCTCGGCCTGGTCGGAGCCCTGCACCTTGTAGCCAAGATTGTGCAGCACTTCGGCGATGCCGCTCATGCCGATGCCGCCGATGCCGACGAAGTGCACCAGGCCGATCGTCTCAGGCATTTTCATATGCGTCTTGTCCTGCAGAACAGCTTTCTCGCGCCGGCCCGCAGCGAGCTTCTCCAGGCAATCGGCCAGCCGCGCCGCCGCGTCCGGATGGCCGCTGCTTGACCCGCCTTGCCGCCATTTCCGCAAAGCCTTTGCGGGTCTGCAAACCGCTTCGTCAAGGATTTCCGCAAGCCGCTGGGGCTCAGCGCCGATTGGGCGAGCATGCTCGCCCCGCCACTCTTCCAGGATGGCCGGCATTCAGCGCCTGGTCGTGGTCGAGCGCGTGCGGGTATGGCACCAGAATGCGCAGGCCGGCCGATCACCGCCAGTTCCGAAACGGTCGACGCCCCGGCGCGGCTGACGACGAAATGCGCATTCGCGATTCGTCCCGGCCATGTCCGTGAAGAAAGGCGCGATCTCAGCCGGGATGCCCGATGCCGGGCATAATGCGGCCTTCACGGCGCCCTCGTCTTCCGCGCCGCGCTTGCTGCACGATGCGAAGCAGCGCCCGCTTGTCTGCAGCTCGATCAATGTCAATCGCTTGCGGCAGCGCTTGCGAGAAGAATTGCGCACCCTGGCTTCCGCCGAAGACCAGCAGATTGAACGGCTCGCCCGCCTGTGCGAACCGGATAGGCCGACTTCGCCGCCTCGATCACTGCCGGCCGCACGGGATTGCCCGTGACTTCGATCTGGTACGCCGGTCTCCAACTCCGCGCAAATCCCATTGCGACGAGATCGACACGCGGCGCAAGCAGCTTGTTGGCCCGGCCCATCACCGCATTGGCGTCGTGAATCATCGACGGAATGCCAAGCCGTGTGGCTGCGAGCATGGGCGGCACGGTCGGATAACCGCCAAAGCCGATGACCGCCGCCGGCTTGACAGCCGTCATCATGTTCCGCGCCTGACGGTATCCGCGCAGCAACGTGATCGCCGCCATCGCGAGCCGCAAGCGGGTTCTTTCCCGATGGCGTGGAGGAGGCGATCACATGCATCTTGCGGGCCGGGAAATTGCGCGGCATATCGCCTCGCCCGCTCGTCGGTCGCCAGATGCGACCTCCCAGCCGCGAGCGGCGAGTTCGTGCGCCAGCGCCTCCGCCGGAAAGAGGTGCCCGCCGGTCCCGCCGGCGCAAAGCACCATCGCGCCCCTGGATTTCATGCGTTGCCGCCCTCGCCGCGCCGGACGGTACTGGCGCAGCGCAAAGCCATAAGGTGCACTCGCTCGGGTCTCCGGCCGCCTTCGTGTAAGCGCGATGCACGAAACCCATGCCGACGGCCATCGAAAGCAGCGACGAACCGCCATAGGATATGAACGGCAGCGTCATGCCCTTGGCCGGCATCAGTTGAAGATTGACCATCATGTTGATCATCGACTGGCTGGCGAACAGCGTGATCAACCCGCAGACCGCGAGCCGCACGTATGGATCCTTTTCGCGACAGCGCATGGTTGAGGCCGCGCAGCACGATGAAGGCAAACAGCGCCACCAGGAGCATGCAGGCGATGATGCCGAATTCCTCCGCCGCCACCGCGAACGGGAAATCGGCATGGCTGTCCGGGATGATGCGCTTGACCGTGCCTTCGCCCGGCCCCTGCCCCAGCCAGCCGCCATTGATGATCGCCTCGCGCGCCGTCTCGACCTGGAAATTGTCGCCCTCGCCGGTGATGAAACGGTCGATGCGGCCCGCCACGTGCGGGAAGAAGGAATAGGCCGCGGCAAGGCCGCCAATCGCGGTCACACCCAGGCCGACGATCCAAAGCCATGGCATTCCGGCCATGAAGAACAGCGCCCCCCATACGATCGCCACCAGCATGGTCTGGCCGAAATCCGGCTGTGCAAGCAGCAGCGCGGCGACAATGCCGAAGAGGATGATCGAGAAGAGATTGCCGGGAATTTCCGGCCGCCGCGCATTTTCCGCAAACAGCCATGCGGTGATGACGACGAAGGCTGGTTTCAGCAGTTCCGAAGGTTGGATGGAAATGCCGGCGAGCGTTATCCAGCGGCGCGATCCCTTGACTTCCGCGCCGATGAAAAGCGTCGCGATCATCAACATGATCGCTATGCCGAGGAGCACGAAGCTTGCGCGCCGGACCTGACGTGGCGACAAGAACGATACACCGATGAACAACGCCGCTGCGGGAACGAGGAACATCGCGTGGCGCTTTATGAAATGGAAAGTGTCCGCCCCGATCCGGTCGGCGACCGCCGGACTCGCAGCGAAGGAAAGCAGCACGCCGCACAGCATCAGGAAGAGCACTGCGCCCAGAAGAAGCCGGTCGACGGTTCGCCACCACTCCGCCATCACCGAACGATCCACGCGGCTAACCATTGGCGCCTCCCTGGGCTTTGCTGGACAGGTTCATCGCTGCGCCTCCGCCCCGCGCCGTTACGCCTTCCAGCGCCAGCACGGATGAGCGGAACGCGTCGCCGCGCTTCTCGAAATTCTGGAATTGGTCGAAACTGGCGCAGGCAGGCGACAAGCAGCACCACGGCCTCGGCCGCTTCGTCCTTCGCCGCATCGCACGCTCGCGTGCCGCACGGCCGCGTCGAGCGTTTGCGAGATAACGAACGGCACCTTGTCGCCAAGCGTCGCCGCGAACTGCGGCGCGGCCTCTCCGATGAGATAGGCCTTGGCGATCTTCGGGAAGAACTTTGCCAGCGGCGCGATGCCGCCTTCCTTGGCCAAACCTCCGGCGATCCAGTAGATTCGTGGAAAACTCGCCAGCGCCTTGGCCGCGGCATCGGCATTGGTTGCCTTGGAATCGTTGACGAAGAGTACGTTGCCGATGCGCGCTACCTGCTCCATGCGATGGGCAAGGCCGGGGAAGCTGTCGAAGCCGGTCTGGATTTCCCTGTCGGTCAATCCCGCGGCGCGGCAGGCGGCATATGCCGCGGCAGCGTTCTGGCCATTGTGCTCACCGCGCAGCGCCGGCGCTGTCGAAAGGTCGGCGACGGTCTGTACGATGCGACCGTTGCCGCTGACGAGCTTGCGCCCGTCGAGCCACACGCCTTCGGAGAGCTTGGAGCTTGACGCGATCCGCACGACCTTCTTCCCCTTTGCCTGCAGGAAGGAGGCGATCGAGGCGGAATAGTCGTCATCCGTTCCGATGATGGCGACATCGCTTGCCGCCACCAGCCGCTCCTTGATCGCGGCATAGTTTTCCATCGACCCGTGCCGGTCGAGATGGTCCGGCGTCAGGTTGAGATGGATGCCGATCGAGGGATCGAGCGTCGGCGCAAGGTCGATCTGGTAGGAGGAACACTCCACGACATAATGGCGGTTCGGCGCGGGCGGCTCCAGCGACAGGATCGCCGTGCCGATATTGCCGCCCATCTGCACGTCGCGCCCGGCGCTCTTCAGAACATGCGCGATCAGCGCGGTCGTGGTCGATTTTCCGTTGGTGCCGGTGATTGCGATGAAGGGACAGCCTGGCGACCGCGCCCGCCGCTCGCGCGCGAACAGCTCGATGTCGCCGATCACCGGGACATTCGCCGGCCCTGGCCAGTTCCACCGACCAGTGCGGCCGCGGATGGGTAAGCGGCACGCCGGGCGACAGAACCAGCGCGGAATAATGCGCGAGCCCGCCTTCGCGCAAATCGCCCGTCCTTATCCCCTTCGAGCGCGCCTGCTCCACCCTTTCGGGATTGTCGTCGAAGGCGATGAGATCGGCCCCGCCCTGCCAGCAGCGCAAGCGCCGTCGCCATTCCGGACCCGCCGAGTCCGAAAAGCGCAGTGCGCTTGCCGTTCTGGGTGGAGACGGGGATCATCGGCTCACCGCAGCTTCAGCGTGGAAAGTCCGACGAGCGCCAGCATCACGGCGATGATCCAGAACCGGATGACCACCTGGCTTTCCGTCCATCCCTTCTTTTCGAAGTGATGGTGGATCGGCGCCATGCGGAACACGCGCTTGCCGGTGAGCTTGAACGAAGCGACCTGAATGATCACCGACAGCGGCTTCCATCACGAACAGGCCGCCGATGATGGCGAGCACGATCTCGTGCTTGGTCGCGACCGCGGTGGCGCCGATCATGCCGCCAAGCGCCAGGCTACCGGTGTCGCCCATGAAGATCGCCGCCGGCGGCGCGTTGAACCACAGGAAGCCGAGGCCCGCGCCGATGACCGCGCCGCAGATCACCGCCAGTTCGCCGGTACCCTGCACGAAATGGATTTGCAGATATTCGGAGAACACGAAGTTGCCCGACAGATAGGCGATCAGCCCGAAGGATGCCGCGGCGATCATGACCGGCACGATCGCGAGGCCGTCGAGGCCGTCGGTCAGGTTTACCGCATTGCCCGCGCCAACAATGATGAAGGCCCCGAACGGCACGAAGAACCAGCCGAGATTGAGCAGCAGGTCCTTGAAGAACGGGAACGCCAATTGCCCTGACAGCCGCGGGTCGCTCAGATACATGATTGCGACGCAGGCGATGGCGGCGATCACGAACTCGATGACCAGCCGCACCCGGCCCGAAAATCCCTTGTGCGTGGCCTTCGAGACTTTCAGATAGTCGTCATAAAGCCCGATCGCACCAAAGCCGACCGTCACCAGGACCACGACCCAGACATAGCCGCTGGTGAGATTCGCCCACAAGCAGCGACGAGAACAGCACGCCGGAAAGGATCATCAGCCCGCCCATGGTCGGCGTGCCGGCCTTGGCGAAATGCGTCTCCGGCCCGTCGGCCCGGATCGGCTGGCCCTTGCCTTGCCGAATCCGCAGCGCCGAGATCATCGGCTTGCCGAACAGGAACACGAAGAACGCAGCGGTTATGAGCGCAGCCGCCGGTGCGGAAGGTGATGTAGCGGAAGATGTTGAAGAAGGAGAACTGCCCCGACAGTTCCTGTGAAAGGTAAAAGAGCATGTCCCCCCTATCGCGCCCCTGCCGGAGCGGCTGTCTTTGTTCCAAGCAAAGTTTGAACGATCACTGAAAAGCGGGCGCCATTGGAAGCCTTGATCATCACGACGTCGCCGTCGCGCAGGGCGGCCAACAGCGCCTTGGCCAATATGGCCGGATCGGCGAAGTGACCGGCCAGCAAGGCAGGCGGCAGATCGCCTGCGAGCGCCGTCATTTCCTTTCCGGCCAGAAAGACGAGGTCTGTCCCGGCATCCTCGATCGGGTCTGCGCAATGCCTTGTGCAGCCGGGCGGAAGCCTCGCCGAGTTCGAGCATGTCGCCCAGCACCGCAATGCGCCGTCCCTTGGGACGATGGCTGGCCAGCACCTTGAGTGCCGCCTCCATCGAGGCCGGATTGGCGTTGTAGCTTTCGTCGATGACGGTCAGGCGGCCTGCCGGCAAGACCACGACATGCGCCTGACCGCGGCCCTTCTCCGGCACGGCATTGGCGAGCGCGCCCGCGCAGCGATTGACGTCGGCCCCGGCGAGCGAGGCCGCGCCCAGCACCGCCAGCGAGTTCATCGCCTGATGCTCGCCGGGAACCGGGAGCTTGTAGCTGATCCGCTCGCCGCCGATTGACGCCTCTATCGCCGACCCGTCAGGTCCGGCGTCGATCGATACCAGCCGGAAGTCCGCGCCCTTCTTGGCGCCGAAGCTGAACAGGCGCTCGACGCCGGCTTCTGCCGCCAGTTTCTCGAGCAGCGCGAAACTGCTTGATGTCGCGGTTGATCAATGCCGCACCGCCGGGCTCGAGGCCGGCAAAGATTTCCGCCTTGGCCCGTGCGATGTCGTCGACCGTCGTGAAATTGCCCAGATGCGCCGGCGCGATCGTCGTGATGATCGCCACGTGCGGGCGCACCATCTTCACCAGCGGCGTGATCTCGCCGGCATGGTTCATGCCGATCTCGAATACGCCGTAACGCGCATCCGCCGGCATGCGCGCCAGCGTCAGCGGCACGCCCCAGTGATTGTTGAAGGAGGCGGCGGACGCATGCACCTTAGGCGCCCGACCAGCGCCGAGGAGGAAAGCGCGGTGCGCAGCATTTCCTTTGCGCTGGTCTTTCCGGCGCTTCCGGTGACCGCGATGATCTGCGCCCGGCTGCGCGCCCGCGCCGCCGCGCCCAGCTTCTCCAGCGCCTCGAGCACGTCAGGGACAACCAGCAGCGGAATACGCACTGCCCCGAAGGAAACCAGCCGCGCTTGCGCGATCACCGCGACAGCGGCGCCGGCCTTCATCGCCTGGTTCACGAAATCATGGCCGTCGAGCTGGTCGCCCTTGATGGCGAAAAACGCTTCGCCCGGCTGCAGTGTGCGCGTGTCGATGGAAATGCCGGTCACCGCCTCCGGCATCTTGCCGAAAGTCGCGCGCGTCCATCGCTTCCTGCATATCGGCGAGGGTCCACAGCACGCTCATGCCGGTGCGCCTTCATTGGCGGCGGCAAGCGCTTCACGCGCGACGGCATGGTCGGAAAAGGCCAGCGTCACGTCGCCGACGATCTGGCCTTCCTCATGGCCCTTGCCCGCAACGACGAGCGCATCGCCCGATTCCAGCATCGCGATCGCAGTGTGGATCGCATCGCGCCGGTCGGCGATCTCGCTCGCGCCGGGGCATCCCGCCATGATCGCAGCGCGAATGGCTGCGGGCTTCTCGGTACGCGGATTGTCGTCGGTGACAATGACAGTGTCGGCAAGCCTTGCAGCGATTTCGCCCATGATCGGTCGCTTGCCGGGATCGCGGTCGCCGCCGCAGCCGAAAACGATGATCAGCCTGCCGGTGGTGAACGGGCGCAGCGACTTCAGCACCTGTTCCATCGCGTCGGGCTTGTGCGCATAATCGACATAGACCGGAGAGCCCTTCGGCGTCGCCCCGACAAGTTCCAGCCTGCCCTTGGCGCCCTTGATGTGGGATAACGCCTCAAGAGCCGTTGCCGCCGCGGTTCCGGTCGCGATTGCCAATCCCGCCGCCACCAGGCCGTTGGCGATCTGGAAATCGCCGGCCAGCGGAAACTCGATGCGATAGGTTTCGTCGGCGTACTGGATTTCCGCCGACTGGCGGAAGCGCTCGTGCTCGACCCGCTTGAGCGCCAGGAAATCGCCATGCCGCCCAACGGTCAGAACGCGCCGTCCGGCGCGGTCGGCAATATTGATCGCAGCTTCCGACCATTCGTCGTCGGCAAAGATCACCGCTGGCCCGCCTTCCGGCAGCAAGCTCGGTGAAAAGACGCATCTTGGCATTGAAATAATGCTCGACCGTCGGATGATAATCCATGTGGTCGCGGCCCAGATTGGTGAACGCGGCTGCGCAAAGCCGCACGCCGTCCAGCCGGTGCTGGTCAAGCCCGTGCGAAGAGGCCTCCATGGAAAGGTGCGTGACGCCATCGCCCGCCAGCTCGTCGAAAAGCCGGTGCAACTCCACCGGATCGGGCGTCGTCAGGCTGCCATGTTCCTCAAGGCCCGGCGCGGTGACGCCGGTGGTGCCGACGCTTGCCGCGGCTTTTCCTTCCGCTTCCCATATCTGGCGCAGGAAGGAAGCCACGGAAGTCTTGCCCGCTGTGCCGGTTACGGCAGCAATGGTTTCAGGCTGACGCGGGTAAAGCCGGGCGGCCATTCGCGCCAGCGCCGAGCGCGGCTCCAATGCTGCCGCTAGCGCCACGCCCTCGGGGACCGGCGTCCCCGCCTTTGCGAGCACCGCGACTGCGCCGCGCGCGACGGCGTCGGCGATGAAGCGGGCGCCATCGGCCTTGGAGCCGGGAAGCGCCGCGAACACGAACCCCGGTTCAACCTTGCGCGAATCGGCCGTCACCCCCGTCACGGCTATGCTCGCGGCGCCCTGCGGAACCGCCGCATCGCTGCCGGCAAGATCGCCAAGTTTCATTCTCGCCGCTTCCCTTTTGGGCCTTTGAAGCCCGAATCACTACCCCCAAGCGCACTTCCTAGCGCTGCCGGAGCGTGAAATCCATTCAGCGCGACACGAGAACAGGATTTGCGCCATCTTCGAACACGGGCTTCACGCCCAGAACCGCCGCCGAGCGGCGCACGATATTGCTTACCATTGGCGCAGCATTAAGGCCGGCAGTGGCCGCGCCCTTGCCTTGTTCAGGCTTCGGTTCGTCGATGATGACGAGCACGACATATTTCGGATCGTCAATCGGGAAATGCCGCCAGGAAGGCGTTGAACCGCTTTTCGCTGGAATAGCGCTTGCCGACGACCTTTTCGGCGGTTCCGGTCTTTCCGCCGACACGGTAGCCTTCAACCTCGGCGCGCTTGCCGGAGCCCTCTTCCACGTTGAGTTTCATCAGATAGCGCATGGCGTCGCTGGTTTCCTTGCGGACCACCTGCTTGGCGACCCCGTCAGCCTGCTCCTGGCTGCGCACGAAAAGCGTCGGCGCAATCAGTTTCCCGCCATTGACAAGCGCGGCCGCGGCAACCGCCGTCTGCAGCGGCGTCGTCGTCACGCCGTGGCCGTAGGAAATCGTCACGGAGTTGATCTTCTTCCACTCCGCCGGCTCGACCGGGGTTGCCACCTCGGGCAGTTCGAACGGCATCTTGTCGAGCAGCCCGATGCGATGGAGGAATTCCTTGTGGCCCTCGACGCCGACGACATCGGCCATTTTGGCAGTGCCGATGTTGGACGAATAGATGAATACTTCCGGTACGCTCAGCACGCGCTTCTTGCCGTGGAAGTCGTTGATGGTGAAGCCAGCGATCCGCAGCGGGCGGGACGCATCGAACTTGTCGTCAAGCGTGACCTTGCCGCTGTCGAGCGCCATGGCGGTCGTGAAGGTCTTGAAGGTCGAGCCCATTTCGAACAGGCCCGCCGACATGCGGTTGAGCCGGTCCTTGTCGAGCGCGTCCACGGGCTGGTTGGGATCGTAGTCCGGCAGGGAGACCATCGCCAGCACCTCGCCGGTATTGGCGTCCAGAACGATGCCGCCCGCCGCGATGGCCTGGTAGCGCTCCATGCCCTTTTCAAGTTCGTCGCGGACGAAATGCTGCACGCGCAGGTCGATCGAAAGCCGCACCGGCTCCATCGGCTTGCCGGTCGTCAGCCCCGCGTCGCGCAAGTCGCGCAAGCCGCGGTCGTCGACATACTTCTCGATGCCGGCAATGCCATTGTTGTCGATATTGACATGGCCGACAACGTGCGAGGCGATCGAGCCTTTGGGATAGAAGCGGCGCGTCTCGCGGCGAAAGCCGATGCCGGGAATGCCGAGCTGCAGGATTTGCGCCTGCTGGGCAGGTGTCAGTTCGCGCTTCAGCCAAACGAACCCGGCCTTGGAGGTCAGCCGCCGGTGGGCATTCTCCACGTCGAGGTCCGGCAGCACGGAGGCAAGCTGCTCGACAGCTTCGTCGACATCGACGATGCGGTTCGGCTCGGCAAATAGCGAAGCGGTGTTGATGTCGGTCGCGAGCGTCACGCCGTTGCGGTCGACGAGATCGGGCCGGCGGGCCGAGATCGTCGCATCGGCCTTGATCTGCGCGGCGGTTGAATCGGTATCGAGAATGCCGAAATAGACCAGGCGGGCCGCGATGACGAGATAGACGACAGCCGACGACCAGCATTGCCAGGACGATGCGCGAGCGGGACTGGTTGAGCGCCGCCATGCCAGCGCCCTGGAAGCGCAACTGGCTTGCCATGAAGGTCCCGGCCTGCTATCCTCGAACGCGCCTGCAACGCTCATTGCGCTTCTTCCGTGATCTGTGGCAGTTCTTCCTGGATTTCTTCCGGCTCGCCCGCATTGGCAATCAGAACCGGTCACCGTGCCGTCTGCATCGATCGACCTGCGCCTCGCGGCCGTCATCCGCCATGCCCTCGCCATCGATTGGCATGAGGTCGGGTTGCTTCTGCGGGATCTTGTCAAGCGTCACGATCTGGCGTGGCGATATCGGCTCCAGCCCCAGTTCCTCGCGATGGCGGGCGATCAGCGCCTCAAGCCGGTCCGGGCTGGTCAGCAGGCTCCAGTCGGCCTTCAGGATATCGATCGCCTCGCGCTCCAGCCGGATGCGCGTTTCCAGCGATTCCACCCGTGCCACCGCCTGCTCGGCGTCGTGCTTGACCTTGAAGGTGTAGCCCGCGCCCGCGATGAGCATGGCGATCATGACGATGTCGATCGTCCTAACCATCACGGCCGCCCTTTCCCAATGAGGACAACGAAACGAGATTGGGCAGCTTGAACGGAGACCAGTCCTCCGCATAAGCGGGCGCCGAGGTGCGGATTCCGTAGCGCAGCTTTGCCGACCGGGCGCGAGGGTTTCGTTGCGCTTCTTCCTCGCTCGCTGCAACCGCGCCGCGCTGGGTGAGCGCGAAACTGGCCGCCCGGTGCCCGGCTTCCGGCAGATGCCGCGATCCGCTGGCGGAACCGCTTCGGTCGGCGAGGAAGCGCTTGACGATCCGGTCTTCCAGCGAATGGAAGGTTACGACGACGAGCCGTCCGCCTTCCTTCGAACAGGCGTTCGGCGGCCGAAAGCGCGGCGGCAAGTTGTTCCAGCTCGCGATTGACGAAGATGCGCAGGCCCTGGAACGTTCGGGTCGCCGGATGGATGCGGTCGCCATGGGCCCGGCCAACGGCCTTTTCGACCACGCTGGCAAGGTCGAGCGTACGCTCGAAGGGCTGCGAAGCCCGGCGTTCGGTGATCGCCCGGGCTACCCTCGGCGCGTGCTTTTCCTCGCCCAGGATGCCGATGATTCGCAGCAGGTCATTCTGGGCGACGTGGTTGACGACATCGGCGGCGCTTGGCCCTTCGCCGCTCATGCGCATGTCGAGGGGGCCATCCTGGCGGAAGGAAAAGCCGCGCTCCGCCTCGTCGAGCTGCATGGAGGATACGCCGATGTCGAGCACGACGCCGTCGGCGGCATCGATGCCGTTCTCGCGGGCGATTTCGTCGAGATCGGCAAATTCGCCACGCACCAGCACAAGGCGTTCGCGCCAGCGCGTCATCATTTCCTCGCCCGCCGCGATTGCCGACGGATCGCGGTCGATGGCGACAACATTGGCGCCGGCCTTGAGTATCGCCTCGCTGTAACCGCCGGCGCCGAATGTGCCGTCGACGATTGCGGAGCCGGGGCGCGGCGCAAGTGCGGAAAGGACCTCGTCGAGCAAGACCGGAACATGACGCACCGGTCCGCCAGCAACGCTTTCGCCTGAAAGTCCGCTGCGGTCCGTCATGATCCCGCTCCTCCGTCCGCACGGGCGCCGGCCCCGGTATCGGAACCTGCGGAGGCGAGCGCACGGCGCATGTCGCGAACGCGGGCGCGCGCCGCCGTCCGGTATGCCTCGTATCTGCCCGGCTCCCAAAGCCAGAAGGAATTTCCACGCCCTTCGAACAGCACCTGCTCGTTGATGCCGGTGTGCTCACGCAGGCGGTCGTTGATCTGGATGCGGCCTTCGCCGTCGAGCTTCAAATCCAACGCGTCGCCCAGAATGTAATGGGACCAGTCCTCATAGGCCTGGCTGAACGGATCGAGCTTTTCGAGCCGACGCTCATAGGCGTCCATCATCGCCTGCCCGCCTGCTTCCACGACCGGATGCTCGACTGAAAGCAGGCCGCGCAAGACCGATTGCCCGCCAAGGGCCGAACGAAACGCCGCCGGGATCGATACCCGTCCCTTCCGGTCGATATTGTTCACCGTGTTGGAGGCGAAGCGGTCCATTGTTTCCGATCGAATGCCCGATGGGCGTCAAGCGATGACGGGACGACCGGGCGCCGCATCACGATCGTCACACGATTGAAAAGACCGGAAAAACTGCCCTTTCCAACGCCTGCTTCACGCTGCAAATCGAACGCCGTTCATCCCCCGTGATTTGGGATAACATGGGAATTTTTGGATATCAATGGGATTGATTTGGGAAAACCTGCCACGATCATGGACCGGAACGGATAAATTGCGGCTCGATGGCCGCCGCAAGCTGCTCTCGGAGCCGACTATGAACCGCAAATAAACGCGAGCGGGATGAGTCAATTTGACTCATGCCGTCGCGGATGGCGGGAGAGATTGTGCCAGCCGGCCTGTAAGCCGGGTTCTGTATGGCCCCCGCGGTTGCCCGCAGGGACGTGGCGGCCATTCCTCTGGGACATCCGTTGCCGGATGCCTCGGTGCGACCTACCCGGACGACTGGCCCGGAAACAGGCTGGCGGTGTTACCCGCCGCGTCGTCCCTATTCGGTCTTGCTCCCGATGGGGTTTACCGTGCCGCTGCCGTTGCCGGCGCGCGCGGTGGGCTCTTACCCCACCGTTTCACCCTTGCCGCGGCATGCCGCGGCGGTTTCTTTTCTGTGGCACTGTCCCTCAGGTCCGGCAGATAAGCCTTCCTGGCCGGATGTTATCCGGCATCGTGTTTCCATGGAGCCCGGACTTTCCTCCGACGCCGCCTTTCGGCGATCGCGTCAGCGGCCACCCGGCCGGCTGGCACGTGTCACTTAAGGATGGGGATGACCCGCGTCAAGCGAACCCGCCGCGCCGGAATTTCGGCGCATTCGCCTCTATGGTTAACCACCGGTTAGCCTGGTTGCGTTAGATAGTGCGCATTCCTTCATGGAGGTCCGCTGATGGACAGACGACGGTTTCTCATGCTCGCGGCCTCAGGCGCCTTCACCGCCGCATTGCCCATCTCCACCGAGGCGCTGGCAAAAGCCCAGACCGCATCCTATGGCGCGGGCAAACTTGACATCTACTCGCCCGGCTCGTCCGGGGCGCCGATCGTGGTATACGTCCATGGCGGCGCCTGGCGGGCCGGTTCGCGCGGCCAGGTCGGATCGATGCCCGAGTATTTCAACAAGCGCGGGTATGTCTTCATCTCGGTCGGCTACTCGCTGCGCGCCGATGTGGGAACGCAAGCAAGCCAGGTAGGCCAGGCAATCAGCTGGGTCCGCGCCAACGCCACCAACTTCGGCGGCGATGGTTCGCGCGTCGCGGTGATGGGTCATTCAGCCGGATGCCATCTATCCAGCCTTGCAGTGCTTTCCGGCAGGGCGCCCGGCGTGCGAGCGCTCGTCGCCAATGACACGGCGGCCTATGATCTTGCCTATCTGGCGCAGATCAACAACGGTCGGCTACCGATCCTGTATGCGGCACCGTTCAGGGACAGTTCGAAGTGGCAGCAATGGTCGCCGATCAGCTACGCCGGCGGCGGCGGTGGAATTCCGGTGCTGGTCGCCTGGTCTGGCGGACGCGATCGCGATGCCATTTCCCAGCGCTTCGCCGGCGCGCTTGAGGCTGCCGGCCATCCCGTGACCCGTTTTGACGGGTCCAGCCGATACAATCACCTGTCCATCAGCAAGGCTGTGGGAAGGCAGGGTGATCCGCTGAACCAGGCGGTGACGCAATTCCTGGCCGGCGTGCTGGGTTGATGAAAAAAGCCCCGCATCGCTGCGGGGCTTTTTTGTTTTTGGTGCGTCAGGCGCGGCGAAGGTGCCGTTTGACCTTGCCGCAATAGGCCGCGCTGATCTTGTTCATGCGCTTGGCGCCATGTCCGGCATTGTAGCGAAGGATGGTGCCGCACGTATCGCCACGCCCAAGCTCGTGCGCCCGGCCGAGATATTTCATGCCCCAGCGCAGATTCGTGGCCGGATCGTAGAGCGCTTTTGCTGAACCGGAAAAGCCCATGCCGCGCGCCGTCGCGGGCTTGATCTGCATAAGACCGATCTCTCCGGCGCGTCCGCGCGCGTTGGTGCGATAGTTGCTCTCGACCCGGATCACGGCATGGGCGAGTGCGACCGGAACGCCTTCAGCTGCCGCATATTTTGCGATCAGCGCGTTCAAGCTGCTGTTGGCGCCCTTGATTGCGGCCGCCTTTGTCACCTTGGCGGCTGGCTTGCCGGCATATAAGGCCGGTTTTGCGCCAGGCCTCGCGTTTGCCTTCTCGCTGACAGCTGCCGGATCATAGAATTCCAGTTTGCCAAAAAACGCATTGGCGCGCTGGACAGCGGCTGCCCTTACAGTTTCATCGCTTTTAGGTGGGGCAGCGAACGCGGCTGTGGAACCGGCCGCGACGAGCACAAAAAGTGCGCCCGCGGCAATGGCCGCGCGATTGTATGTCGACATTTATGATTGCTTCCTTCTGTTCTGCAACGGCCGCGCGGGATCCAAAACCCCTGCCCTGCGTCCCCGGCTGCTTCCTCTGGAATGCAGCACCTGCGCCTGCGTCGCGTCTTCACTTTTGCCGGCGCGGTTGTTTGTTTGCGATCCGGCAACTCGCCAATCGCAGCCATGCGGGGCGAGAATGTGGCGACGAATTCAAGTGATGTTGCAACCTGTTACAGCAGCAAGCTTAACCATTTAGCAAGGATTTGCGCAGCTTTGCCAAGGTTTTTCGGGTCGATGGATCAGCCAAACCGTCGATCCGGGCAGGCCGGAAATGGCGCTGGAACGCAGCAATTGCTGCTTCGGTCTGGCGGTCGTATTCGCCAGTCGTGTCCACTCCGTAGCCGTAAAGGACGAGTTCGCGCTGCAGCGCCAGAACCCCCTCGCCGCTATCGCCCGGCTTGAGCACAGGCCCGTTCGAGGCGCGCGAAGGCGGCGCATATGCGCCGACACCGGCCGCAGCCAGCCGCCGCCACGGGAAAAATTCTCCAGGATCCTGCTTTCGCAACGGCGCGATGTCGGAATGCGCGACGACATCGCGCGGAGCGATGCGGTTACGCAGAACGATGTCGCGCGCCAGCGCGATTACAGCGCGTATCTGTTTCTGCGGGAAATGCGGACATAGCCGAATTCATGCCCCGGATTGGCAATCTCGATGCCGATGGACCGCGAATTGAGGTCGTCCATGCCGCGCCAGCTGCGAAACCCCGCATGCCAGGCGCGCCGCGATTCCGGAACGGACTGAACCACCTGGCCATCGGTGAAGACAAAGTAGTGGCACGAAACGCGGCTTTCCTCGCGGCAAAGCCAGTCGAGCGCGCCTTCCTCCGACTGCATTCCGGTATAGTGCATCACAAGCAGTTCTATCGGGTGCGCCCGCTCGTCGAAATTCGCCGCCGCGCGCCATTGGCACGGCACCTTCGTGTCGCGGCGTCAAAGGCCGCGCTCCTGGCGAATGGAGGCCCAGGCGATATTGATGACGGCGAGGCGCCCATTGGCGATCGCGACGAATTCCTCGGGCACGCCGCGCGCGATCAAGCGGTCGGGATGGTTCTCCTGCACCAGCTTGCGATGGAAGGCCTTCAAGGTGTCGTTGTCCCAGGCCGGCGAGGCGCCGATCAGCACATAGGGGTCGCCGCCCTCCGGCTGCATGTGCCGCAGCCTGATCCGGTCATATGCCGGCCCTTCGATGCCGAAGACATGCGCGACCCGGTCGATGAACTCCATCTCCTTTTCGTGCACCATGCCGTCCGACTTGGCGATGTGGAACAGCCCGTCCATCACATCGACAAGAATGGCGTCATTGCCGGGAAACAGGTCGCGGATGCGCCGGGCATAGGCGCCGAAGCCGGCCACATCCTGCTTCGCAAGGTTGAAGAGCCGCCCGACATTGGCAGCCTCTGGCGGAGGAATTGAAAAGATGTCGCGGAAGGCATCGACCTCGACCTTGGTCACCACGCCGTCCGCCTTTGCCATCTTGGCCGAAAGCGCGATGATGGCGATGGAGAACGCAACCTGCCGGCGTGTCTGCGGATCGCCCTCGAAGCACGGTGCGCACGCTTTCGATGACCGCCGAAAAGGCATCGGTGGTTGCGGTAGCAACGAAAACGGAAATTCGGCTCCAGATGGTCATTGGCCTTTAATAGCCAACTACTGGAAATGAAAAAAGCCTGCGGCGATGCAACAGGCTTTCGAACACCGATATGGCGGTAAATCAGACGGCGGCTTGCTCGGATACGGCTTCCTCGTCTTCGATGACGGTTTCAAAGGCGGCCGAAGCGTAGAGCGCTGCACAGGCAAGGACGTAAATCAGCTTTTCCATTTTTTCCCTCCGGGCGCCGTTTCGACCGGCCTGCCCTCAATTCGATGGTGCCTGTATACCCACCGTTAACGGTAATGTTTGGACCGCTTTGTGGCCGAATTCTGACTTTTGTGACTTGACGTTACATTCCCGGCGTCAGAACCGGGTTTTTTACCTGGTCACGCCCGCAAACGAGCGTCAGTCGGCGTCACGCTGGGCAAGTTCCAGCAACACACTACCGTCCTCACCGCGCAGCGAAAGGCGGAGCCCGTCGCGTTCATAGCGGCGCGTGGCGTCGAGGGCCGAAAGAAATTTTGCCTCCGCCGACATCGCAGGCTCGGGGCAGGCCATGCGGGTGCCGGCCAGCGGACCGATGGCAATCGAGCCGTCCTCTGCGGCCTCGTAGCCGCCGGTAAATCGGTTGCAGCCGGAATTGCCCGACACGCGTCCGTCCGATCCGAACTGGATAAAGGGCTTGTCCTCGCCCTCAACACCCCATTCGCTGCCTGCGAGCCGGTCGGCGGCAAGCGCGGGTACGGATCCGAATGCGGCGATGTCGAAGAAAGCGAAGGCAATGAAGGGCAAGACGAATTTCAGCATGGCGATCCTGGGTGTGCGGGCGTGACGCCCTTGCGAATGATTTTGCGGCGGTACAATAGTGCGCCGATCATGTCGGCAAAAAGGCCGGCTTTGCGCATTGGAAGGCTATCGTGAAAACAAGCGGCAAGTGGGATTTCTGGATCGATCGCGGCGGCACCTTCACCGACATCGTCGGGCGCGATCCCGATGGCGCGCTGCATGCCCACAAGCTGCTTTCCGAAAATCCGGAGGCCTGGCGCGACGCCGCCGTGCAAGGCATTCGCGACCTGCTCGGCGTGAAATCGGGCGAGCCGGTCCCTTCGCATCGCATCGGCGCGGTGAAGATGGGAACGACCGTCGCCACCAACGCGCTGCTGGAGCGCAAGGGCGAACGCACGGCGCTGCTGATCACGCGCGGTTTCGGCGATGCGCTGGCCATCGGCTACCAGGCGCGGCCCGACATCTTCGCCAAGGAAATCGTCAAGCCGGAACTGCTTTATTCGCGGGTCATCGAGATCAACGAGCGGGTGCTGGCCGACGGCACGATCGAGGCGCCCGCCGATGAAGGCGAAATCACCGCTGCCCTTTCATCGCTGAAGGCCGAAGGGTTCGACGCGCTGGCAATCGTCTTCCTGCATTCTTGGAAATATCCGGCGCACGAACAGGTCGCGGCCCGGCTCGCCCGCGCCGCCGGTTTCTCGCAGGTGTCGGTGAGCCACGAGGTCTCGCCGCTGGTCAAGATCGTCGGGCGCGGCGACACGACGGTTGTCGATGCCTATCTGTCGCCGATCCTGTCGCGCTATGTGCAGCAGGTTGCGGAGGAGTTGGGGATTTCTTCCCTGTCCCCCGATACGGGGCAGGAAAGTCCACGCCTCATGTTCATGATGTCCTCGGGCGGGCTGACCGCCGCCGATCTTTTCCAGGGCAAGGACGCAATTCTTTCCGGTCCCGCGGGCGGGGTTGTCGGCGCGGTTGAGACGGCGCGCATTGCCGGGTTCGACAAGATCATCGGCTTCGACATGGGCGGCACCTCCACCGATGTGTGCCATTATGACGGCGAACTCGAGCGCGCCTTCGAGACCGAGGTGGCGGGCGTTCGCATGCGCGCGCCGATGATGCGCATCCACACCGTCGCCGCTGGCGGCGGCTCGATCCTCCACTACAAGGATGGCCGCTTCCAGGCCGGGCCCGACAGCGCCGGCGCAAACCCCGGACCCGCCTGCTACCGCCGTGGCGGCCCGCTCGCCGTGACCGACGCCAACGTGATGGTCGGCAAGCTGCGCCCGGAATTCTTTCCGGCGATCTTCGGCCCGGGCCGCGACCAGCGCCTTGACGACACTGCCGTGCGCGAGAAGTTCGCAGCGCTTGCGAACGATACCGGCAGCACGCCGGAGGAAGTCGCCGACGGCTTCCTGCGCATTGCGGTCGAGAACATGGCGAACGCCATCAAGAAGATCTCCGTCAGCCGCGGCTATGACGTGACCGGCTATGCGCTCAACTGCTTCGGCGGGGCGGGCGGCCAGCATGCCTGCGCGGTCGCCGACGCACTCGGCATGACATACCGTTCTGCTGCATCCTTTTTCCGGAATTCTGTCGGCCTACGGCATGGGCCTTGCCAGCATCCGCGCACACCGAACGCAGGCGCTGATCCAGCCGCTGTCTGAATCAATACATGAAGTCGTTGCTGAATCTCTTGCGAAACTTCAGGCTGAATCGGAATCGGAACTGCAGTCGCAGGGCGTAAGCGATTCTGAAACCACGTCTTTCTTTCGCGTCCACATTCGTTATGACGGCACCGACACGCCCATTCCGGTGGCATTTTCCACCGTGGACGCGATGCGAAAGGCCTTCGAGGAAACGCATCGCCGCCAGTTCGGCTTCACCTTCGAAAACAAGGGGCTGATCGTCGAGGCGGTCGAGGTGGAATCGGTCGGCGGCGGCGCCGGCATTGCGGAGCCGGTTTCCTCCCTCGACGACCGCGTCGTGGAAGGCGGCAGCAGTGTCGACATCTTCACCGCGGGCGAGTGGCGCAAGGCTGGCGTCCACATGCGCGCTGATCTGAAGCCGGGGTACCGCGTTACCGGCCCGGCGCTGATCATCGAGCCGCACCAGACCATCGTGGTCGAGCCGCAGTGGCAGGCGCAGATCAACGCGCCCGGCCATGTCGTGCTGACGCGACTCGTGCCCATGCGGCGCGAAGCGGCCATCGGCACCGGCAAGGCCGGCGCGGGCGCCGACCCGGTGATGCTGGAAGTGTTCAACAACCTCTTCATGTCGATCGCCGAGCAGATGGGCGTGACGCTGCAGAACACCGCCTATTCGGTGAACATCAAGGAGCGTCTCGACTTCTCCTGCGCCGTGTTCGCGGCGGACGGATCGCTGGTCGCCAACGCCCCGCACATGCCGGTGCATTTGGGCTCGATGGACCGCTCCGTTGAAACCGTGATCGAAAAGAACAAGGGCAACATCCGGCCCGGCGACGTCTATGTGCTCAACGCGCCCTATAATGGCGGCACGCATTTGCCGGACCTCACGGTGGTGACGCCGGTCTTCGCGGAGGGCAGCGAGACGGAGATCCTGTTCTGGACCGCCTCGCGCGGCCACCACGCCGATATCGGCGGCATGGCGCCGGGCAGCGCCACTCCCCGTGCCACGCATGTGGACGAGGAAGGCGTGCTGATCGACAATTTCCATCTTGTCGACCGCGGCGTCATCCGCGAGGCGCAGATGATCGAACTGCTGTCGTCCCATCCATGGCCGGCGCGCAATCCGGCGCAGAACATGGCCGACATGCGCGCCCAGATCGCCGCGAACGAGAAGGGCGTGATAGAACTTCGCAAGATGGTCGCCCATTTCGGCCTGCCCACCGTGCGCGCCTACATGGCGCATGTGCAGGACAATGCCGAGGAGAGCGTGCGCCGCGTGATCGAGGCGCTGTCGGACTGCGAGGCGCAGTACCCCACCGACACTGGTCAGGTGATCAAGGTGAAGATCACCGTGGACAGGGCAAGGCGCGAGGCGACCGTCGATTTCACCGGCACTTCGGCGGTGGAGAAGAACAATTTCAACGCGCCCGAACCGGTGACGCGCGCCGCCGTGCTCTACGTCTTCCGCCTGATGGTGGAAGCGCCGATCCCGATGAATGCCGGCTGCCTGAAGCCCATCCGCATCGTCATTCCCGATGGCTGCATGCTGAAGCCCGCCTACCCCGCCGCCGTCGTTGCCGGCAACACCGAGACGAGCCAGCACGTGACCAACTGCCTGTTGCAGGCGCTGGGCGCGCTCGCCAATGCGCAAGGCACGATGAACAACCTCACCTATGGCAACAAGCGCTACCAGAACTACGAGACTATTTGCTCCGGTGCGCCGGCCGGACGCATGAATGACGGGCGTGGCTTCAACGGCGCGGACGCCGTACACACCCATATGACCAACACGCGCATGACCGATCCGGAAATCCTCGAAATGCGCTTTCCCGTGGTGCTGGAGGAATTTGCCATCCGCAAGGGCTCGGGCGGCAAGGGCCGCTACCATGGCGGCGGCGGGACGCGCCGCGTGCTGCGCTTCCTGGAGGACATGGATTGCGCAATCCTCTCCTCGCACCGCAAGCGCCCGCCATCGGGCCTTGCGGGCGGCGGCGACGGCCAGGTGGGCAAGACCGAGATCCGCCGCCTCGACGGCACGCTCGAAATGCTCGAGCACGCCGACCAGACCTCGGTCGTTGCGGGCGAGGCGGTGATCGTCACGACGCCAACGGGCGGGGGATATTTGAAGGGGTGAGGGGCAGAGCCCGATAAGCCCGCCCGCACCAGTCGTCCGCTGACCGCGACAAGTTATCCAACTGGTTGCGGGTGCGCACCGCGCTATTTCCCTGATGTGAATTTTTGGGGTTCGAATGGCGCAGATCGAAGTCTTTCATGATGGCGGGTGCCCGGTGTGCCGGGTGGAAATTGCCTTCTACCGGCGCGTGGACAAGGCCGCGCGGATCGCATGGACCGACATTCTTTCGCTGGGCGAAGCCGATCTTCCGCCTGGCAAGAGCCGCGCAGAACTTCTCGGCCGCTTCCATGTGCGCGAGCGTGGCGCGGCGGACGGCAACTGGCATGTCGGCGTGGACGCCTTCTCCCGCATCTGGCGCGAACTGCCCGTGTTCCGCCACCTTGCCTGGGTTTTCTCGGTGCCCGGCATTCGCCAGCTTGCCGAGATCGCCTACCTCGCCTTCGTGCGCTGGCAGGCCCGGCGGCGGGAGCGGCGAGAAAGTACGATTTCTTAATTCGTTTACGGCGCATTAACCATGTTCGGCCCACCTTCGAGCATCGAAGGAGGCCGCCATGGTCGAATATCCAAGCAAACCGAGGCTGACGCACCGCGACGATGTTGTGCGGGTGGTGGAGGAGTTGCGAAAGTTCGGTATATCCGGAATGCAGCTTTATCGCAGCATTACCGAGATTGGCCCGGTCGACCTCGATGTTCTCAACGACATCCTTCGGGTGCAAAAGCGAACCACCTGAGCGGCCCGCAAACTCGATCCTTGACAGTGACAGCGATGCGGCCAAGCCTTGCGGGCTAAAACCCGTGGAGGATGAACCCATGCTGCCCGTGCATGTTCCCGAAATCGCCGAGCTTGAGACAGCCTTTGCGCATACCCGCAAGGCATCGGTCGAAACGCCACTGCTCGAGGCGCCTTCGCTTGCCGCCGCGAGCGGCGCGGCGCGCGTTTTTGTCAAGGCGGAGAGCCTGCAGCGCACCGGCTCTTTCAAGTTTCGCGGCGCCTATTGGCGCGTCAGTCAGCTTTCGCCGGAAGAAAAGCAGCGCGGCGTCGTCGCCTATTCGTCCGGCAATTTCGCGCAAGGGCTCGCCGCCGCGGCACGGATTGCGGGCGTCTCGGCAAAGATCGTGATGCCGGCCGACGCGCCGGAGGCAAAGCGGCGCGGCGCGGAGAACCTGGGCGCAGAGGTCGTGCTGTCGCACCATGGCGAGCGCCCGCGCGAGGAGGCAGCAAGCGCGCTTGCCCGCCAGATCGCGGGCGATGAGAAGCGGGTTCTGCTGCATCCGTTCGATGATTCGCTCATCGTCGCGGGCCAGGGCGGCGCGGGGCTGGAGGCGATAGAACAGCTCGGAAGGCTGGGCCTGCCCTCCCCTGACCTCGTTTATTGCTGCGTCGGCGGCGGCGGCCTGATCGGCGGCGTGTCGCTGGCGTTCCACTACCGCCTGCCCGGCACCCAGGTAATCGCCGTCGAGCCGGAGGGCTATGACGGCATGGGCCGCAGCCTCGACAATGCCATGATCACGCGCGTGACTTCCGGAAAAGCAACTATCTGTGACGCACTGCAGGCGACACAGCCGGGCGAAGCGCCATTCGCGGCGGCCCGGCGGGCAGGCATCGGTCATGTGAGCGTAAGCGACGCAACGGTGCGACGCGCCATGCTAATGGCTTTCGAGACGTTGAAGCTGGTGCTGGAGCCGTCCGGCGCGGTGGCGGTCGCCGCAGTGCTGGAGGCCGGCGAAGCCGTGCGCGGCAAGACGGTGCTCATCTACGCCACCGGCGGAAACATCGCTTTCGCGGACTTCCGGCGCGTGGTCGAAACCGCCTAGATCCGGCGGACCATCGGCCCCATGCGCATGCCGGGCGGCGGGTTTTGCCCCGACGATCATTACCCAGTAGTGGGTGCGGTGCGGGTTCTTGCCGGATGTGTTGAAGGCATAGGCTATGCCGCCGCGGTCGTAATTGCGGCGCATGAAGATCGTCCGGTGCTTGGGCGAATTGAGCCAGCCCTGGATCGCGGCTTCGATGGAGCCGTAGTTGACGCCAAGGTTTTCGCCGGCAGAGCCCTGGAAGCCGACGGCGGCGATACGGCGCGGAAACAGCGTCTCGCCGCCAAATTCATGGCCGAATTCGCCCGTGCGCGCCATCCAGTCCGCATGGTTCTGCGCCGCCTGCTGCAAGCGCGGGTCCTTTTCAAACGGCTGGAGAAAATGCTTGCGCCGGGTGGCGTTGATCGCGGCCATACCCGTTGCCGGATCGAAGTCGAGCGGCTGGACCTGTTGCGGCCGGATGGCGGCATGGCTCGATCCCGCTTCGCGGCGCGTGTTTGTTCCGCAGCCTGCCAATAGTCCGAGTGCCAGAATACCGCCGGTCTTGACCAGCAAATCACGCCGCGTGCCATTCATGCCTGAAACCGAGTCCATTTCCGCGCCTTTGTCCCCATGGGGCGGCATAATGATGTTCAAACTTTAACAAACCGCGACCACGCTATCGAGCGCGATAAAGGCAGATTTCCGGCAATGGCAGCGCCAATTGTATTCTTACTCGCACACTGGTTGTAGTTTTCTGGACTACATACCCCCTAAATCAGGGGGATTGTGGAACGGCAGCGGGAAACGAATACTGATAGTTGGCGGAGCCGGGTGCGCCCCAAACGACCCGTTTCTGAGGCTCTGCTGACTGCCCGGTTCCTCGTGGGTTGGGGCCGGGCAGTCTCTTTATTTTTCATTCACTTGCTACAGGCAAGGCATGGCCGCTCTGGCTCACTTGACCATTGGTAATTGTCTGTTTGCCAACCGATCTGCTTGAAGTGCGCGGCTTTTCGGCATACATCGCCCCAAAGGTCGCGATGGCTAGCCGCGCGTACCCACACCTTAATGCGCGGCGGTGACCCGCCCGAAGCCCGTTCTCGGAAACCTTAATGGAAATTCTCTGGTCGCAATGGATGGGAACGCCGGTCTGGCTCTGGACCGCGTTCATCGCCCTCATTACATTTTTGATGTTTCTCGACCTCGGGGTATTCTACCGCAAGTCTCACGTCATCGGGATGCGCGAGAGTCTGCGTCTTTACGCCTTCTACGCCTCGCTTGGCCTGCTGTTTTCGCTGTTCATCTGGTGGTACCGCAATTCGCAGGACGCATTCCTGTACCTGACCGGCTTCGTCATCGAGCAAAGCCTGTCGATGGACAATGTTTTCGTGATGGCGATCATCATGAACTACTTCGCCATACCGCGAGAATACCAGCACCGCGTTCTGTTCTGGGGCATTATCGGCGTCATTGTCATGCGCGGTGCTGCTGTCTTTGCTGGCGCTGCCTTGATTTCCGAGTTCGAGTGGATCTTGTACTTCTTCGCGGCCTTCCTAGTGTTCACCGGCGTGAAGATGATGATGGACGGCGATTCGGAATACGACGTTTCGCAGAACCCCGCGCTCAAGCTGATGCGCCGCTATTTCAACATCACGAACGGATTGCGCGGCGACAAATTCATGGTCCGCGAGGCGAACCCCGCCGGGCAGATTGTATGGTTCGTCACGCCGCTTTTCGTCGCGCTGGTCGTGATCGACGTGGCCGACATCATTTTTGCCGTCGATTCCATTCCTGCGATCTTTGCCATAACGCAGGATCCGTTCATCGTCTTCACGTCGAACATCTTTGCCGTACTCGGGCTGCGCGCGCTGTTCTTTGCGCTGTCGGCTTTGATCGACAAGTTCCACTACATGAAATACGCTCTGGCGCTGGTGCTGATTTTCATCGGCTCGAAGATCTTCATCGAGAAGTTCTTTCATCTCGGGCACTTGTCGCCTGGATGGTCGCTCGGCATAACGCTGGCGATCCTGGCAGGCGGGATCATGTTCTCGATGTACAAGCCGGCCCCCGTAACCCATGCCGCAATCGGCGACGGCCACGACGGCGAGAACTAGATCAGGAAAGCTTCGTCTTGATCATTGGGCCGGCCTTGGCCATGTCGACCTGGCCGCGGTAGTTTTCCTTCAGCCAACCCATGACCTTGCCCATGTCCTTGACGGAGGCCGCACCCGTTTCGGCTATTCCCTTCGCGATCACATCGGCAAGTTCCGCATCGGATAGCTGGCTCGGCATGAATTCGCGGATTATGACGATTTCGCCGTTTTCCTTCGCTTCAAGCTCAGGTCGACCACCATCTCGGTAAAGCCGGGCGCTCTCCTCGCGCTGCTTGATCATCTTCTGGAGCAGTTCGGAAATTTCGGCCTCGTCCGCAGGCCCCTTTCCCTTGCCGCGATTGGCGATGTCGCGTTCCTGGATCGCCGCGTTGACCATTCGCAGCGTCGCAACCCGCAGCTTGTCCTGTTCCTTTTGGGCCCTGGTCAGGGCAGCCGTGATTTGCTCGCGCATTGTCGTCCTCCCGCGTCGGTTTGGAGCATAGACGAGCGCCCACGCCTCCGCAATCCCGGGGATAACGGCTAATGTACTGATTCAGCTTGCTTATTTGCTCCCGCTCGCGGGTTGACGGCAATGCGGCCTTCAACTAGTTTGCCGCTTCAGCCAACCAGCAAGCAGCGTCACGGACTTCGCGCGAAACCGCGCGGGCAATCAGGCGCGCAACGATCGGACTTCAGCCATGCCGACCAATCCATGGACCATCGCCAAGCCGACCGGCGTCATCGTGCTGGCGGACGGGACCGTCATCGAAGGAAAGGGCGCGGGCGCTACCGGCATCCGCCAGGCGGAAATCTGCTTCAACACGGCGATCACCGGCTACCAGGAAATCCTCACCGATCCTTCCTATGCCGGGCAGATCGTCACCTTCACCTTCCCCCATGTCGGCAATGTCGGCGTCAACGAGGACGACATCGAGACGCTGAACCTGGCGGCGGAAGCCCGTGTGGCTGGCGCGGTGTTCAAGGCGGATATCACAGCGCCTTCCAACTGGCGGGCCACGCGCCATTTCGACGACTGGCTCAAGGCGCGCGGCATCGTCGCCGTCAGCGGCATAGACACGCGCGCGCTGACTGCGCTGATCCGCGACAAGGGCCTGGCCAATGCCGTGATCGCCCATGATCCTTCAGGCAACTTCGACATCGGCGCAATGAAAGTACTCGCGGCACAGTGGAAAGGCCTCGAAGGCGCGGATTTGGCGATCGAGGTGACATCAGGGCAAAGCTCGACCTGGGACGACTTGCCGTGGAACTGGAGCGGTGTGCAGGAGAAACTTGATCCCGCCGCTGCCGATTTCCACATCGTCGCGGTCGACTACGGCATCAAGCGCAACATCCTTCGCCTGCTCGCGGGCCTGGGCGCCAAGGTGACAGTCCTGCCGGCCACCGCGACAGCGCAGGAGATACTGTCGCGCAACCCTGACGGCGTCTTCCTGTCCAACGGCCCCGGCGACCCGGCTGCCACCGGCGAGGCCTACGCGATCGATGCGATCCGCGGCGTACTCGAGAGGGACGTGCCGGTATTCGGTATTTGTCTCGGACACCAGATGCTGGGTCTGGCGCTTGGCGCGCGGACCATGAAAATGCACCAGGGCCACCATGGCGCGAACCATCCGGTGAAGGACCACACGACCGGCAAGGTCGAGATTGTATCCATGAATCATGGCTTTGCGGTAGATGCCTCGACATTGCCGGCAGAAGTCGAGGAGACGCATGTTTCGCTTTTCGACGGCAGCAATTGCGGCATCGCGCTCCGGAACAAGCCGGTGTTTTCGGTACAGCATCACCCCGAGGCATCGCCCGGCCCGCAGGACAGCCACTATCTCTTCCGCCGCTTCGCCAATATGATCCGCGAACGCAAGGGCCTGCCCAAGATCACTGAACGCTGACGTTGCGATAACGCACTGTTCACCGCAAATTCATCGCACGGTCACCAAAAAGGCGGTGTGAGATGGTTAAAAGCCGTTTCACGATTCCCATTTAAGGGAGTGCTCCGGTGATCAATTTACCGCAATGGGCGGCAAGGCGAAGATTTCGCGGCCGCGATAGGTTGAACAAAATGACATGTTGCATTGAAAATCCCTGCATTTCGGGAGCCGACCAGGCCGAGGCCCGGCCTGAGCAGATCGGCGCCGCGCTCGCCGCAATCGCACGAAGGCCGTTGCGTGCCTCGAATGAAGCCGATGTCGGGGAATCCCTGCAGGGGGGCGCGACATCCGGCGTCTCGTCGGTCTACGCCGCCAAGCCGAACCTTGCTCTTTGAACTGACCTGATCAACCGCGCGGCGTGCGATTCGCTCGATCGACACGCACGCCCCCGACGGTTCTGGTCTGCCTGATTATTCGCGCAGCCGATGAAGCTGCGCTCCCAAATGATCGCATGGCGCCGATCAACAGGCGCGCCAGCGCCAGGCCCAACAGGGCACCGATGCCGCCATACACCGCGCCCGGAGTGGTGATCGGCAGCGCAGGCTGGAAATCCTCCCACGTACCCTCCACCAGCGCCGCATCGGGTGTTTGCAGCACGTAAAGCGGCCGCATCAGCGGATCGGCTGTTTCAATCCCTGCTTTCTGGTTGGACAGAAGATAGTAGCGCGTGATCGTCCGGTTCATGCTGGCGCCGCGGTCGCGCGCGAACTGCGTTGGCGAGCCGAGCATCTGGTCCAGGGCGTCTTCCCGCGTCAGTTGCGAATTGGCGGCGTCCCGGTCGAAATCGGCCACAACAACGCGCAGTTCGGAGATCGCGCCCCCGAGCCTTTGCGCATATTGCTGGGAAAACTCCGGCAATTGCGAAAACGCCGCCAATCCTGCGGCGGCGCTGATGGCAGTGATGGCCTTGGCGAACATGCCCAAAGGCGCGCTCCTTCAACGCAGGGAAGATGAAGCCGTAACGCTTCCCGACGCGACGGGTTCACTTGCCGAATGTGTCGCAGGCCTCGATCCGTCCGGCATCGAAGCCGCGCGCAAACCAGGCCTTGCGCTGCTCGGATGTGCCGTGGTTGAACGCGTCGGGAACGACATAGCCCTGCGTGCGGCGCTGGATGGTGTCGTCGCCGATCTGCTCCGCCGCGTTGATCGCCTCCTCGAGATCGCCGCGCTCGAGCCAGCCTTCCTTCTCGACATAGTGCCCCCAGACGCCGGCGAAGCAATCGGCCTGCAGCTCGACCTGGACCGACATCTGGTTCACCTCGAGCTTGCCCATCGACTGGCGCATGCGATTGAACTGCGGCAGCACGCCGATCAGGTTCTGCACGTGGTGGCCGACCTCGTGCGAGAGGACATATGCTTGGGCAAAATCGCCGCCTGCCTGGAATTCGCGCTCCAATTGGTCGTAGAAGGAAAGGTCTATGTATACCTTCTTGTCGCCCGGGCAGTAGAACGGACCCGAAGCCGCCGAGGCAAGCCCGCACGCAGAATTCACGCTTCGGGAGAACAGCACCAGTTCCGGTGGCGTGTATTGACGCCCGTAGGATTCGAAGATGCCGCTCCAGACCTCCTCGGTCGAGGCAAGGATCGTGCTGACGAATTGTTTCTTCTCATCGTCATTGCGCACCGTCTGCCCGCCCGACGGCGCCCTGTCGATGCGCGGCATGGACTGGGGCGATGGCGACGGCATCGGGATCTGGCCGCCGGAAAGTATTGCAAGCGGATTGATGCCAAGCGCCCACAAGACCAGCCCGATCACGATCAGCGTGCCGCAGCCCAGTCCACCGCCCGACGACGTGCGCGGGCCGCCCATCGGAATCCGGATCGGACCGCCGCCGCCAAATCCGCCACCGCCGGGAAAACCCATCCCGCCGCCGCCCTGACCCCGGATATCGCGGACATTGCCGCTCTGCCGCCTGCCCTGCCAACGCATTCTTCCGCTCCCGCCAAAAGCAACTGTCGGCGAACAAAAGCACAAACGCGGTTGGATGTGAACTGTCGCGCCCGATGCTGCGATGATCTGCACTGGATCGAAAAGGGCGCCCGCAGGCGCCCTTTCATCTAACCATCATGGCAAAACGATCAGCGACGCCACAATCTTGCAATGCGGGAATAGATCCGGGACATGTTGCACGCGAAAGTCGCATGACGGTGCAAATCCATTTCCTCGCGGCCAAGGGCCGCCTTTCCGAGATAAACCTGCGAAAGCATTCGGTCACCTCCAGGTTCATGGACGGGGAATCCGGCCACTCATCATTCACCATGATGAGGATTGATTATGTTAACATTTTGCTAACGTTGCCTTTTCATGGGCACTTGACCGTCACAAATTCGCGCTAAAGTCCCAACAGTGTGACTGGCGAAAGCGTATCGGGGGAATGTGCATGACGCCGGGTGAATTCAGGACGTGGCGAAAAGGCCTCGGCCTCAAGCAAAAGGACGTCGCGGACCTTCTGGGTCTCAAGAAGCGGGTGATCCAGTACTACGAGAAAGGCCGGCGCGACGGCAAACCAGTCGAGATTCCGCGCGCAGTCGAACTTGCCGCCTACGCAATTACGTCCGGAATCGGCGGATTTGACGGGCGTGACACCACGCCGCTGCCGGACTTGGAGCGAAGTGAACCGGCCGACGCTGAAATGGACTAGACGCGAGCCCGCCTACTCATCCGACGGCGGAACGCCCCGCTCTCCGTCCGCACTTTCGGATCGCTCGGCAAACCGCTTCGCACCCTTGCGCATCGGCGAACCCTTTTCAGTCTCGCGCTTGTTTTCGTCTTCCTTCGCCTCGCGGTGAAGCATCTGGCCGGCCTTGTCGCCTTTGGCCTTGGCATCGTGTTTGGGATTCATCGTCGTCTCCATTTACGAATTTGCTCGCCCGAAGAGAAACGCCATCGGGAACGCACATGTTCCGGTCGCTCCAATTTAAGGGGAACGTTGTCTTGCGGGGGTTACATGCCCGGCAAAGTTCCCCTATAAGGCCGCTTCAGCCACAGGAATCCTGCCTGCGCCAGGCGGTCATGACCGACCGCCTTTTTCGTGCGCGGCAAGCACATGCCGGATGGAATGAATGCCAAAGCGCACCGACATCGACGCAGTCCTCATCATCGGCGCCGGACCGATCATCATCGGCCAGGCTTGCGAGTTCGACTATTCCGGCACGCAGGCCTGCAAGGCTCTGAAGGCGGAGGGCTACCGAATCGTGCTGGTGAATTCCAATCCGGCAACGATCATGACCGACCCCGATCTCGCCCACGCCACCTATATCGAGCCGATCACGCCCGATGTAGTCGCGCGAATCATCGAGAAGGAACGGACGGAGAATCCCGGCAAGAAGCTGGTGCTGCTGCCCACCATGGGCGGCCAGACGGCGCTCAACACAGCCCTGTCGCTCAAGCAGATGGGCGTCCTCGACAAATGGGATGTCGAGATGATCGGCGCGGATTCGGCCGCGATCGACATGGCCGAGGACCGGATGCTTTTCCGCGAGGCGATGCACCGCATCGGCCTTGAAACGCCGCGTTCGGCGCTCGCCAACGCCACCGCGATCAAGAAGGAAGACAAGGCGCGCCACAAGGCGGAACTTGAGCGGATCAGGGCCGAAATCACGGACGAGACGGCGCTTAAATCAGCCATCGAGGCATTCGAAAGCGAATGGGCTACGGGCGAAAGCGACCGCAAGGAGCGCTACAAGGCACATGCGCTTGCCATCGCCTCCGACGCACTTTCCCATGTCGGGCTGCCGGCCGTCATCCGTCCGTCCTTCACGCTGGGCGGCACCGGCGGCGGCATCGCCTACAACAAGAGCGAATTCTTCGAGATCGTCGAGGGCGGACTGGATGCTTCGCCCACCACCGAGGTGCTGATCGAGGAATCGGTGCTCGGCTGGAAGGAATACGAGATGGAGGTCGTGCGCGACCGCGCCGACAATTGCATCATCGTCTGCTCGATCGAGAACATCGATCCGATGGGTGTCCATACCGGAGATTCCATCACCGTCGCCCCGGCTCTGACGCTGACCGACAAGGAATACCAGCGCATGCGCGACGCTTCGATCGCGGTATTGCGCGAAATCGGCGTGGAAACTGGCGGCTCCAACGTGCAGTTTGCGGTAAATCCGGCAGACGGCCGTCTCATCGTGATCGAGATGAACCCGCGCGTTTCGCGTTCCTCGGCGCTTGCGTCGAAGGCAACCGGTTTTCCCATCGCCAAGGTCGCGGCGCGCCTTGCGGTCGGCTACACGCTGGATGAACTCGACAACGACATCACCGGTGGCGCGACGCCCGCTTCGTTCGAACCGTCGATCGACTACGTGGTGACGAAGATTCCGCGCTTCGCCTTCGAGAAGTTTCCCGGTGCCGAGCCCACCCTCACGACCGCGATGAAATCGGTCGGCGAGGTCATGGCAATCGGGCGCACCTTTGCCGAGTCGCTGCAAAAGGCACTGCGGGGCCTGGAGACGGGACTTACCGGTCTCGACGAGATCGAGATCCCCGGACTTGGCCAGGGCGATGACCGCAACGCGGTGCGCGCCGCGCTTGGCCGCCCGACTCCCGACCGGCTGCGCATGGTGGCGCAGGCATTCCGGCTGGGCTGGAGCGTTGGCGAGGTCCACGAATACTGCAAGATCGACCCCTGGTTCCTCGAGCAGATCAGCGAGATCGTCTCGATGGAAGCGCGCGTCCGCGAGCACGGCCTGCCGGGCGATGAACAGAACCTGCGCATGCTGAAGGCCATGGGCTTTTCCGATGCGCGCCTCGGTTCGCTGACCGACAAGGACGCCAGTGATGTTGCGGCGCATCGCGAGACGCTGGATGTCCACCCCGTCTACAAGCGGATCGACACCTGCGCGGCAGAATTCGCTTCGCCCACAGCCTACATGTACTCGACTTATGAAGTACCCTTCGCGGGATCCCTGCGCTCCGAAGCGGAAGTTTCGGACCGCCGCAAGGTGGTGATCCTCGGCGGCGGCCCGAACCGCATCGGCCAGGGCATCGAATTCGACTATTGCTGCTGCCATGCGGCCTTCGCGCTCGCCGATGCGGGCTTCGAATCGATCATGATCAACTGCAATCCGGAGACGGTATCGACCGACTACGATACGTCCGACCGGCTGTATTTCGAACCGCTCACCGTCGAGGACGTGCTGGAGATCCTGCGCACCGAGCAGGCGCGCGGAACGCTGGAAGGCGTCATCGTGCAGTTCGGCGGGCAGACCCCGTCTGAAGCTTGCTGCAGGTCTCGAGGCAGCCGGCATACCCATCCTGGGCACGTCGCCCGACGCCATCGACCTCGCCGAGGACCGCGACCGGTTCCAGAAGCTGCTCACTCGCCTCAAGCTGGTGCAGCCGCGCAACGGCATCGCCTACTCGGTGGAGCAGGCGCGCATCGTCGCCGGCGAACTCGGCTTCCCGCTGGTCGTGCGCCCCTCCTACGTGCTTGGCGGCCGGGCGATGCAGATCATCCGCGAAGAGGCCGGGCTGTCGGATTACCTGCTCGGTACCGTGCCGGAACTCGTGCCGGAGGAGATCAAGGCGAGGTACCCCAACGACAAGACCGGCCAGATCAACACCCTGCTCGGCAAGAACCCGCTGCTGTTCGACGCCTATCTGCCCAATGCCATCGAACTCGATGTCGACTGCCTGTGCGATGGCGAAACCGCTTGGGTCGCCGGGATCATGGAGCATATCGAGGAAGCCGGCATCCATTCTGGCGACAGCGCCTGCTCGCTGCCGGTTCATTCGCTTTCGGACGAGACCCTGGACGAACTCGAACGCCAGACGAGGCAGCTTGCCAAGGCACTCAACGTGGTTGGCCTGATGAACGTGCAATACGCGATCATGGACGGCATCATCCACATCCTGGAGGTCAATCCGCGCGCCTCGCGTACGGTGCCCTTCGTCGCCAAGACCATCGGCACGCCCATCGCCAAGATCGCGGCGCGCATCATGGCCGGCGAGAAGCTGGCGGATGCCGCCGCGGCCTATGGCGGGCTGCCTGATCCGCGCAAGCTGTCTCATATCGCGGTCAAGGAAGCCGTGTTCCCCTTCGCCCGCTTCCCCGGCGTCGATACGCTTCTGGGACCGGAAATGCGCTCGACGGGCGAAGTGATGGGCCTCGACTTCGACTACGCCATGGCATTCGCCAAGGCGCAGCTCGGGGCCGGCGCGGAACTGCCGCGCAAGGGCAACGGTTTTCGTGTCGGTGCGCGACGACGACAAGCCGCGCGTGCTTCCTGCACTGCAGGCGCTCGGCAAGGCGGGTTTCAAGGTGATCGCGACAGGCGGCACCTGCCGCTACCTCAACGAAAACGGCGTGAAAGCCGAGCGGGTCAACAAGGTGCTGGAGGGCCGTCCGCACATCGAGGACGCGATCCGCAACCGCGAGGTCCAGCTCGTGATCAACACGACGGAAGGGCAGAAGGCGCTGTCCGATTCCAAGTCGCTGCGCCGCGCCGCGCTGTTGATGAAGATCCCCTACTTCACCACGGTCTCCGGCGCACTTGCAGCGGCGCAGGCGGTCGAGGCGCTCAAGGGCGGCGAACTGAAGGTGCGCCCGTTGCAGGCCTATTTCAGCTGATTTGATGCGCAAGACGAGATCGCGCCGACCTCAGCAGCGCCGAAGAGGCGATATTTCGATCCGCGCCGCCTAAATAAAAAACAGGTGAAAATCGCCGAAACATGCTATATAGTATCAAGTTCGTAAGTTGCGCGGCCCCGGCATACACTCCGGCTGGCCGTTTTCTTTTGTGCCCCGGCCACACAGGAAGCGCCGGGCTGTAAGAGGGATTGAAATGGACAAGATACCGATGACGGCGCAGGGCCAGGCAATGCTTGCCGAGGAGCTGAAGCGCCGCCAGAGCGTTGACCGGCCGGCAATCATCGCCGCCATCGCGGAAGCCCGCTCGCACGGGGACCTTTCGGAAAACGCCGAGTACCATGCCGCCAAGGAACAGCAGAGCCACAATGAGGGCCGCATCGCCGAGCTCGAGGACCTGCTGTCGCGCGCCGAGATCATCGACATTTCAAAGCTGTCGGGCAACACGATCAAGTTCGGCGCCACGGTGACGATCATCGACGAGGATACCGAGGAAGAGAAGACCTACCAGATCGTCGGCGATCAGGAAGCCGATGTTAAATCGGGCAAGATTTCGATTTCCTCGCCGATTGCCCGTGCGCTGATCGGCAAGTCGGCAGGCGATTCGGCCGAGGTGACGGCGCCCGGCGGCTCGCGCTCCTATGAGATCGTCAAGGTGAAGTTCGTCTGATCGCGGCCTTGCCTGCGGACATCACGCCTCACCCGGGCACACTTGTTGAAATGCCGGGCAATCGATAGTTATCTTTACGCAACGGGCGGGCGGCGGGTGCCGCACGCCGCTTCGCTATGGAAACGCCCATGTCCGTCAAGCACGCTCCCGTTCTCATCATCGGCTCCGGTCCAGCCGGATACACCGCCGCGATCTACGCTGCCCGCGCAATGCTCAAGCCAGTGCTGGTGGCCGGCCTTGAGCAAGGCGGGCAGTTGATGATCACCACCGATGTCGAGAACTATCCGGGCTTCGCCGACCCGATCATGGGGCCTTGGCTGATGGAGCAGATGCTCAAGCAGGCCGTGAATGTCGGCACCGAAGTCATCAACGACCATATCGTCGAGGCGGACATCTCCCAGCGACCCTTCAAGTTGAAGGGAGACAGCGGCCAGATCTACACCTGCGATGCGCTGATCATCTGCACCGGCGCCAAGGCCAAGTGGCTCGGCATTCCCAGTGAACAGAAATACATGGGCGGCGGCGTTTCGGCCTGCGCGACCTGCGACGGCTTCTTCTACCGCGGCAAGGAAGTGGCGGTGATCGGCGGCGGCAATTCCGCGGTCGAGGAAGCGCTTTATCTGTCGAACATCTGCAGCAAGGTGACGGTGGTTCATCGCCGCGATTCTTTCCGGGCAGAGAAGATCCTGCAGGAACGCCTGTTCGCAAAGCTGAATGTGGAAATCGTCTGGGATCATGTCGTGGACGAGATCACCGGCACCGAAACCCTCCCGGCCATCGTCACCGGATTGAAACTTCGCCATGCGAAGACCGGCGCACCGAAGCGAATTGAAGGTCGACGGCGTGTTTGTCGCGATCGGCCATGCGCCGCAGACCGAACTCTTCGAGGGCAAGTTGCGCAAGAAGCCATCGGGCTATCTTGTGGACCGCGCCCGACTCCACCGCCACCGAAGTGCCGGGTGTGTTTGCCGCCGGCGACATCACCGACGACGTCTACCGCCAGGCGGTGACGGCGGCTGGCATGGGATGCATGGCCGCGCTGGAAGCCGAAAAGTTCCTTGCCGGCCATGGGGCCATGCAGGCGGCCGCCGAATGAGGGCACGCAATTGTCTCTGACAAACAGCATGGATTGGGACAAGCTGCGCATCTTCCATGCAGTGGCGGAAGCAGGCAGTTTCACCCATGCCGCCAATTCGCTGAACCTTTCCCAGTCCGCAATCTCGCGGCAGGTCAGTTCACTCGAGCACGATCTTGGCGTGCCCCTGTTCCACCGCCATGCCCGCGGCCTGGTGATGACCGAGCAGGGCGAGACGCTGTACCAGACCGCCCATGACGTGCTGCTGAAGCTCGACGCGGTGAAGGCACAGCTGACCAACTCCACCGAGCGCCCGGAAGGCAAGTTGCGCGTCACGACGACGGTCGGGCCTCGGCACCGGCTGGCTGACGTCGCGCGTCCACGAGTTCCTCGAGCTTTACCCCGATGTGCAGCTCGAACTGATCCTTGAAAACGAGGAACTCGATCTGGCGACGCGCCAGGCCGACTGCGCCATCCGCTTTCGCCAGCCGCAGCAAAGCGATCTCATCCAGCGCCGCCTGTTCACGGTGCACTTCCACATTTACGCCTCGCCCGCCTATGTCGAACACCATGGCCAGCCGGCATCCATCGAAGATCTCGACAATCATCGCATTCTCACCTTCGGCGAGAATCTGCCACCCTATCTGGCCGAGATGAACTGGCTGGAGCGCGCGGGCCGCCCGCCCGGACAGCCGCGCGTGCCGGTGTTCTCGGTCAACAATCTGATCGCGTTGCGCAAGGTATGCAAGTCGGGCGCGGGCATTGCCGTCCTGCCCGACTATATCGTTGAGGAACGGCACCAGCTCGTGCAGCTGATCCAGGATGCCGAGGTGCCGACTTTCGACACTTATTTCTGCTATCCTGAGGCCATGCGCGCATCTGCCCGCCTGAAAGCCTTCCGCGACTTCCTGATCTCCAAGGCAAGGCTCTGGCAGTATTGACCGGAAAGGTTCGTTGCTCGCCGCCTGCGACGTTTCGGCAATGCGGATGAGGAACCAGCCTGGTTTCCGCCGCGTATAGGGCAATGTTCCGCCACGTTGGGCGGATAATTCGCCTTGGACGACGGAGTTCCCGGCTTGGCACATGAAGAAATGAAAGATGTTCGCGTTTCACGGCGCGCCTTACTTGGCGCGTTTGCCGGATTGCGGCGCCATTGCAGTCTCGCGGTTGCGCGGCGACGCCACGAGCGCGTTGCCTTTTTCCGTCCGCGCGATCCGCGCTTTGGCGAGCCCGCGCAGCCTTCCTTCGGCTATTACGATGAAATGTATGCGGCGCGCGAGGACGACGGCTTCATGGTCCCCGCCGTGGACCTGACAAAGGTTCAACCGCAATATCTGCGGCAGGTCGTTGCCTATCCGACGCCCGAACCGGTCGGCACCGTCATCGTCGATACCGCCAACCGGTATTTGTATCTCGTTCAGGAGAACGATACCGCCCTACGCTACGGCGTCGGCATCGGCAGGGACGGCTTTGAGTGGAGCGGGCGTGCACGCATCCAGTGGAAACAGAAATGGCCGCGCTGGACGCCGCCCGATTCCATGATCGCTCGCCAGCCCGAACTTGCCGAGTACTCTGCCGAAAATGGCGGCAAGGCCGCCCGGCCTCGACAACCCGCTAGGCGCGCGGGCGCTCTACATCTTCAAGGACGGCGTCGACACGCTCTACCGCATCCACGGCACGCCGGAATACTGGACCATCGGCAAGGCGGTCTCGTCGGGTTGCGTGCGCATGATGCACCAGGACGTGATCGACCTTTACGACCGCGTGCCGAACGGAACGCCGATCATCGTCCTTTGAAGACTCACGCCTCAGGCAGCGGAATGAATTCCTCGGCATCGTTCACGACCTTGCCGAAGCGCTGGTTGCGCCAGTCTTCCTTGGCCTGCTCGATCCGCTCCTTCGACGAGGAAACGAAATTCCACCAGATGTGCCGGGGTCCTTCGAGCGGCTCGCCGCCGATCACGCACCAGGCGCGATGGCTCCAGCGCGCGCAGCGTCACCGGCATGCCCTCGCGCAGCAGCATCAGGCCGTGCGGGCCGTAGCGTTCGCCGTCCACTTCCACCGCACCGGTCAAGCACATGCACGCGCACGCTCCGGATGGATGGGATCGATCGGCAGAACAGCCCCGGCCTCCAGCAAGACATCGGCATAAATCAGCGGGCTGGAAACAGCGAGCGGCGAGGTCTGTGCCGAACAGCGATCCCGCCACCACGCGGATCTGCTTGCCCTCCCCAGCGATCACCGGCAAGTTCGCCCTTGCCGTGATGCGTCGAACGAGGCTGCGATCTCTTCCTTGTCGGCCGGCAGCGCCACCCAGGCCTGCAGGCCGAAGAGATTTTGTGTTCCAGCGCGGGCTTCCGCGGACGACCGCTCGGAATGGACGACGCCGCTGCCGGCCGTCATCCAGTTGACGTCGCCGGGCCGGATTTCCAGCTCGATACCGGTGGAATCGCGATGCATCATCGTGCCGTCGAACAGATAGGTGAGTGTCGACAGCCCGATATGCGGATGCGGGCGCACATCGATGCCCTGCCCTGTCACGAACTCCGCCGGACCCATCTCGTCCAGGAAGATGAACGGGCCAACCATGCGCTTGCGCGCCGACGGCAGGATGCGCCTGACTGAAAATCCGCCCAGGTCTCGCTCGCGCCCGCGGAATGACCGTTTCGACCGGGCTTCCGTCGAAGTGATTCGAAACCAGGGTGGACATTTGGGCCTCCTTTCAACTTCTGACGTTTGGGAATGCTGCAAACATGTTGCGCAATAGTCGCAACAGCAAATCTGTCTCTAATCTTGAACGGAAGTGCGCGTTTGGCGCAACAACGCAGGCCAATTGTTCTATTTGCCTTGATTTTCAGCAGTTTGCACGCAATGCCTCCAATATCGAGGCAGGTGTCTTGGCATGGCTGCAAAATAATGCATTACAGCGATGCATAAAGCGGCATTGCAGGTCAGAAATTGCGCGCTCATATTTCCAGTGGTTGAAGGAAACGGTCGACCAATTCCTCCCGGCGACCGCGACAGTCAACTGTTCCCCTCTTGAAGGTTTGTTATTTGTACCTTCAAACTCAAAAGCCGGGTTAATCGCCCGGCTTCTTTTTTGCCGTCAGGAAATTGTCACTTGTTGACCGGTGTCGGCGCCGAGCCGGTCAAGCTCGGCCTCGTCGGCGCATAGCTCGTGCTTCAGCGTCCGGCTCCACCAGTCGCCTGGAATGAGTTCCGGCACTTCGCCGCAGCGCGTTACCGAAGCGATGTTGCGCGGAATGCGGACGAAGGCGTTGGCGTTGCGGTCGCGCTCGATCAGGCTGGACGACGAACCGGTGCCGAAGGCATACTTCAAGCCGATCCACGCTGCGTGATATTCGTCTTCGCCGGCTTCCGCCTGCCCGAACACGCTCCAGCCCGGCACGTTCTCGGGCATCCATTCAAAGCTGAGATTGCCGACATTGCCGCGAGAGGTCAGCCGGTGCCCGAGGGAGCCGCGCAAATTGTCGGTGAAGTAGTAGGCGAGGTCGACTTCGTCGATGAAATCCGTGTAGACATGCTGGCCGAACTGGACGCCGGCCATGACGTCGAGCGTCCAGCGCCCGTTGTAGATCGCACCTTCGAACGCCACGCGACCGGCATGTTCGGGATTGATGTAGCTCCAGTCGCCATAGATGCCGAACAGACCGATGGACGGGTCGCGCCAGAAAATGTGCAAGGCCGCAGCCGAACTGACATAGTCCGAATCGTAATTGCCGATGGCAAGGTCGGCCTGGATACCGAATTGCTCGAAACACCGGAATTGGCGTCGCGATGGTCGCGATGAACATGCTGTTGGCATATCCGCCGATCGCGCCGGTTACGCCGCTGAGCTGGAAATTGATGCCGTCGACCGCCGGCCGCTGTTGCGAAATCGGCTCCGGGCTGAGCACGTCCGCACCGCCAGCCACCACATCTGCCGCGTTTGCCGCGCCGGCGACGCCGGACGCAAACAGCATCGCAAGGGCTAGCCTGCCCAAGCCGCAATGGCGCGGTATGTTCTTCCCCATGCCGAGATTTCTCGCGAGCCCGATTTGATTCCGTTTCCCGCAATGTGTTTGTATTCAGGCGATTTCACGCTGGCAATCGCAAATCCGCCACAGCAATTAATGCGTCGGGGAATGACGGGCAAAACACAACGTTTTCAGGCGACTGCGGCGAAATCGCCACAGTCGCCCTTGTTGACATGGCCGTTCAGGCCGCGCGGGCGGCTTTCGTCTTCGCAAGCACATCCTCGGCCACGCGGCCGGTCAGTTCGGCCATGTGGTCGAATTGCATCGTGTAGCTTGCCGCCCCGGCCGTCGCGGACCTCAGATCGACGATGAGATCGCCGGTTTCGGCCAGCGGCAACATCACTTCAACCCGGTCCCACCCGTTCCAGCCCGGCAGCGAATCATAGCCGAGGATGCGGCCGCGGCGCTGCGGAATGAGCGCCGTGATCCGCGCCGTGGCTTCCGATGGGTGTCGATATCTCCACCCGCATGTGAGGCTCCAGCAGTACCGGATCGCAGCTCGCCCATCGCTTCGCGCATGGCGAGTTTTGCCGCCATCTGAAACGCCATGTCGGACGAATCGACATTGTGGTACGAGCCGTCGGACAGGTTTACGGCGATATCGACCACCGGAAAGCCGAGCGGCCCTTCCCTGAGGAAATCGCGCACGCCAGTCTCCACCGAGGGGATGTACTGCTTGGGCACCACGCCGCCGGTGATTGTGTCGGTGAATGCGAAACCCTCTCCGCGGCCTAGCGGCTTGATCTCCAGCAACACGTCGCCGAACTGGCCATGACCGCCGGACTGCTTCTTGTGCCGGCCGCGCTGCTTGGCGGTCTTGCGGATCGTCTCGCGGAACGGGATCGTCGGCGCACCGCGTTCGACCGGGATCTGGTACTTGCCTTCGAGGCGTTCCACCGCAACGCGCAGATGCATCTCGCCATGGCCCGAAAGCACCACCTCGCCCGTTTCCGGGTCCTGCCGGATCGACAGCGACGGGTCTTCCTCGATGAGCTTCTTCAGCGCGGTCGAAAGGCGGACATCGTCCTTGCGGGCCTTCGGCCGCAGCGCGATCGAATAGACCGGCTGGCGCTGTCTCCTGCTCAAGCGACGGCAGCGGCTTGCGCCCCGATGTCAGCACCATGCCGGTTACCGCCGGCTCCACCTTGCCAATCGCAACCGTGTCGCCCGCCTCGGCGGAGGCGACCTGCTTCATCTCCTTGCCGAACACGGTGGACATGCCGGAAATCCGCCCGGTCTGGCCATTGGATCCGGTCAGTTCCAGTCCGTCCTTGAGCGAGCCGGACAGCACCCGGACGACCGACAGCTTGCCGCCATGCGTGGTGTGGATCGTTTTCATCACGGCGCAGACGGCGTCTTTGGTCTCCTCGATGCCGAGCCGCGCCCTCGTATCCTCGACGCCGGGGCAATCGTGCCGGATCGTCTTGAGCAGGCGAAGGATGCCGTTGCCGTTTTCCGCCGAGCCCAGCAGCACCGGCACAACCTGGCCGGCACGCAGTTCGGCCGAAAGATCATCGAAAATCTGGTCGCGCGGCGGTTCGATGTCGCTGAGCAATTCCTCCATCAGCGAATCGTCATGGTCGGCGAGTTTTTCCAGCATCGAGAAACGCGCCTCCAGTTCCCGCGCCTTTTCCTCGTCGGGAATGTCCCGGACTTCGCTGGCGGCGTGCTCGCGGTAGACATAGGCGCGCTCCAGCGCAAGATCGATCGCACCGACGACGATGCCGTTCTCGGTCAGGGGGATCTGGCGCAACAGCAATGGCGTTTCGCACAGCGGCTGGAGCAATTGCAGCATCTCGCGGATGCCGGTCTTTGCCTTGTCGATCTGGTTGAGGAAGAGGATGCGCGGCACCTTGATCTGGTCAAGCTTTCGCAGAACGAGCTGCAGCGCCGGCAGTTTCTGCGGCGCATCCGCCTCCGCGACGACGATGGCCGCGTCACAGGCGGCAAGGGCGCCATTGGCCTCGTCGCAGAACTCGACCGAGCCGGGACAATCGATGAAGGTAATGCTCTCGCCCATGAACTGCGTGGTGGCGACGGTGGCCTCGATGCCCATTCCATGCGCGCGCGCCTCGGCGCCGTGATCGCCCACGGTATTGCCCGATCCGGCAGGCGCCTGGCGCGATATTGCGCCGGTTCGCTCCAGGATCGCTTCCATGAGCGTGGTCTTTCCGCTGCCGAAGGGACCGACAATGGCAATGCATTTCGGTCCCGTGCGCCTTCCGGCCAAGCGGTTTTCCCCGTTGTTGTCTGTCATGTTTTTCTCTCCTCCTTGCGCATGCGCCAGCCCTTACCAAGGGGCGGCGGCCGGCCAGATGCGCGATAAGCGCCACCGGCCGTCGTCCAGAGGTGCGCCGTTGACCTTGTCAGCGGCGGGTGCGGAGGAACGCGGGGTCCCACCGCGTGAAGTCAATGTTTCCACCAAACCGGGGTGGTGGCAAGGGCGCTTTTCGCGACGATCTGGGGTTCAGTGCGGAAGCCTTGCCATCCGGATGGTGAGAAAGCCGCGTACAGCGGGATCATCGCTGAGTTCGATGGCGCGCTTGAAGGCCGTTTGCGAGGCTTTGTTCCGGCCCAGCCTTGCATTTATCTCGGCCAACACCGCCCAGTATGGCTGATGCGTTTCGACCCGCCCGACCGGCAGAGCGTCGAGGACAGCCGCACCCTCCTGCGCCCGTCCGGCCTGAGACAAGGCAGCCGCAAGACCAAGCCGCGCTCCGATCGCTGGCGTGAAGCGGCAAAGCTGTTCGTACAACATGGCGATGGCCCCCCAGTCGGTCTTGCCGGTTTTCTCGCGGTCAAGATGCACGCACTGGATGGCCGCCTCGATCTGGAAGCGCCCGGGCGCGTTCAGCGAAGCCGCACGGCGCAGCGCGACCTTGCAGTCGGCGACCATGCGCCCGTCCCACAGCGCGGTGTCTTGCTCGCCGATGGGGACGAACCTTCCGGATGGATCGCTGCGCGCCTTGCGCCTCGCCTCGCCGGCGAGAATGAGCGCGAAAAGACCATGCGCCTCGGCAACGTCCGGCAGCAATTGCGCGCAAAGGCTGGCGAGCCACAACGCCTCGAGCGCAAGCCCCGACTGCGAAGGACCGCCTGCATCGGCTGCTTCGCGCCCCACAGTGTAGGCGCCGTAGATCGCCTCCAGGACGCTTTGCGCCCGCCCGGTCAATTGCTCCGTCTCGGGAATGGCGAAGGCAATGCCCGCCCTGGAGATCTTCTCCTTGGCCCGGGAAAGCCGTACGCCCATGGTGTTGGGCGGCATCAGGAAGGCCCCGGCGATGCGCCTTGCGTCCACGCCGAGCACGGTTTGCAGGATCAGCGGCGCGCGGACGCCCTCGTCGATGGCCGGGTGAGCACAGGCGAAAATCAGCTTCAGCCGTTCGTCGGCCATTTCCTGCGCCGCCAAGCATGGTGCGTTCCTCTTCAAGCAGGGCAATATGGGAAGTCGCAGCAGCAGCGCGCTTGTCGGCCCGCATGCGGTCGAGTTCGCCGCGCCTGGCAACGGTCAAGAGCCAGGCTTGCGGGTTGTCCGGCACGCCGCGCACCGGCCATGTTTCGAGCGCCTTCACGAACGCACCGGACAAGGCATCTTCGCTGGCCGCGATATCGCGCGAGCGTGCCGACAGGATCGCCAGCAGGCGACCATAGGAAAGCCGGGCGGCAAGTTCCGCCGCCCGGCGTGGCTCCCGGTCTTCCATGGCGGCCTCAGCCGCCAATGGTGAACTCGACTATTGGCCGCAACTCGATCGCGCCCGTGGGTGCCGCCGGGCACTTTGCCGCCCATTCCAGCGCCGCGTCGAGGTCGGGCACGTTCAGGATGTAGAAGCCGCCCAGATGCTCCTTGGTATCGGCGTAGGGGCCGTCATGCAGCATCCGATCGCCGCCCTGCATCCGCATTGTCGTGGCGGTCGAAGGTGCGTGCAGCGCCTCTCCCGAAAGCATGACTCCGGCATCGATCAGCGCCTTGGTATAGGCGCCCCACACCGAACCCATCGCGTCGTTCTGTGTATCGTCCTGCTGCACCGTGTTTTCCGGCTTTGAATAGATGAGCATGAGGTATTGCATCGCCAAGTCTCCCCGTTAGCGCCGCACGACCGGCATCAGCAATGCCGTCGGACGCTTGTCCGCCGTGCACATGTCGTTGTCGGCCGGACGCACGCCAAAATAGAGACCTTTGCCGTCCATGGCGAGAAGGTCATGATCCTCGCCACAAACGGACACCGGCTTCCATGCTGCACACCCTTCCGCCGAGATGTCCTTTTCGACGCCGGTTTCCAGCCCGCAGGGCGCAAAGCCGAACTGTTGCGCCATCTTTGGATCGGCGATGAAGCTCGTCAATTTCTTCCAGTCCTCATCGAAAACCGTTTCGAAAGCGCCGGGTACCGCCTTCGAAGGCGCCTCGATCCGGTAGTCGCCGCCGGTGCGGAATACGAAGGTTCTCATCTTCATTTCCGGGTCGAGCGCGTGGGCGAAGGTCAGCGTCCACTTGCCGCCGTCGAAGGTGAATTCACGCGTGCCGAAGGCGCCGTACCACGGCTCCGGTGCGGTGCTGCCATAGGTTCCCGACAGCGACGAAAGTTCTGATGCCGGGGCGAAGCTGTCGCCTGCATGGGTGGGCGTTGCGGCGAATGCGGCAATGGCGAGGCCTGCCGCGAAGACTGGACGGAACATGGTGAACTCCCTGGTTCGTGTGCGAAAGCATCATCGCTTTCAAACCAGTGACGCCGTTGGAGCGGGCGTTTTTACATCGCTGCGAAAATTTCTTGCCGGTTCAACGACCGGGCTGCCGGCGCTGAAACGCAAGACCCGCCGCGTTGCGGTTCTGGAAGCCCTTCCAGTAGGTGTGAGCCGGGGTCCTGATGCCGTTCTCGTCGAGCGACCAGACGCCAGCGGAGGACTCTTCGACCAGATCGAGATATTTCGCCATCGCCGCTTCGCCCTTGAGGTGCAGGCCGAGCCAGGCAGTGACGAAGTGCTGGGCGATGTTGTTCATCCGCACACTATCCCAGACCGGATCGGCATAGTGGTCGAATGGCACGAAATCGAGCCATTCGACAGCGGTTCCACGATTCCACCGGCGCCGGTATCGGAGCGGCGACATTGTGGTTGGCATGGCGGAACGTGAGCAGCGCGCGATCCGAATTTTCCATCTGCTCGAAAAGCGCTTTCGGCCCGTCGTCGTATCCGCACACGTCGTCCGCATCGCCGGCGACGACCATGAAAGGGATCGATATATTCTTGAGACCCGCCGCTGTCGAACACGCCCCGCTGCATGCCCCAGGGCGCGAATACGATTGCCGCCTTCACGCGCGGATCGGACAGCGCCTTGTGCGTCTCCGAGCCGGAAAGGTGCAGGCCAAGCAGCCCGTCGGCGGCGCTCCAGTCATGCGTGACCGCTTCTTGCGTGACCCCGCCGCCCGCTGGCTACGACAGCGCCGTAGCCGCCCATGGAGTAGCCGATCAACGCCGCGTTTTGCGCATTCGCCAAACCCGCGAGGAAGTTCCCGCCATCGCGCGAAAGCCTGTCGATTTCCGACACAACGAAAAGCTGGTCGAACGGTCGGTTGACCAAGGTCGAGCCGAACGGCCCCTTGTCGTCATAGGTGGAATTCGGGATGATCGATCGAAACGACGACATAGCCTTTGGTGGCAAGGTTCTCGCCGAGATGGCTGAGGAGAAAGCGGTTGCCCGGGTAGCCGTGCGAGATCACCACCAGCGGAAACGGGCCGTCTGCCGCGGGCTCGCCGTCGCGGATCGCCCTGCCCTTCAACGTGACGCGCGTGCGGCCGTCGCGAAGCACGACATTATGGTAATGCTCCTCGCGGTCCGCGCCAGAGGCTGGATACCAGACTTCCAGCGTGAGCTTGCGGTCCCCGCGCGGATGCGGCTTTCCGGCTTCGACATTGGCAGCGTCGATCTGGTCGCGATTGACCAGTTCCATCGTCCGAACGCCGGCAGCGAACGGCCCGCGCGCGGCAAGTTCCGGTGCGTCGGGCCGCAGCAGGTCGATGCGGTTGCCGGTCATGTCGGAGTCTAGCGCAGTTCGGCGCAGAACTTCTGGATGCGCTTGCAGGCTTCTTCGAGATTGGCGTTCGATGTGGCGTAGGAAACGCGGAAATTCGGCCCAAGGCCGAACGCCGAACCATGCACCGTCGCAACGCCTTCCGTTCGCCAGCAATTCCATGACGAATTCCTCGTCGGTGGAGATCACATTGCCCGACGGCGCGCGTCTTGCCGATCAGCGCCTCGCAGGACGGATAGACGTAGAAGGCGCCTTCCGGCTTGGGGCACTTGATGCCCGTTGCCTGGTTCAGCATCGACACGACGAGATCGCGCCGTTCCTCGAAGGCCTTGCGGCTCTTGGCGATGAAATCCTGCGGACCGTTCAGCGCTTCCACCGCCGCCCATTGCGCGATCGTGCACGCGCCGGATGTCTGCTGGCCCTGGATCATGTCCATCGCCTTGATCAGGTGCTCCGGTCCGGCCGCGTAGCCGATGCGCCAGCCGGTCATGGCATAGGCCTTCGAGACGCCGTTCATGGTCAGCGTGCGGTCGTAGAGCGAAGGCTCGACCTGCGCCGGCGTGGTGAACTCGAAATCGCCGAAGACCAGATGCTCGTACATGTCGTCGGTCAGACACCCACACATGCGGGTGGCGCACCAGCACGTCGGTCAGCGCCTTCAGTTCGGCGCGCGAATAGGCGGCGCCCGAGGGGTTCGACGGCGAGTTGAACACCAGCCATTTGGTGCGTGGCGTGATCGCGCGCTCCAGGTTCTCGGCGGTCAGCTTGTAGTTGGTTTCCATGCCGGCCTTGGCGAATACCGAAGCGCCGCCGCAAATCGCCACCATCTCGGGATAGCTGACCCAATAAGGCGCGGGGATGATGACCTCGTCGCCGGGGTTCAGCGTCGCCATGAAGGCGTTGAACAGAACCTGCTTGCCGCCGGTGCCGACGATCGTTTGCGAGGCCTTGTAGTCCAGCCCGTTCTCGCGCTTGAACTTCGCCGCAATCGCCTCGCGCAGCGGCATGATGCCCGAAACCGGCGGATATTTGGTCTCGCCCCGATTGATCGCCGCGATCGCCGCGTCCTTGATGTTCTGCGGCGTGTCGAAATCCGGCTCTCCCACGGAAAGCGAAATCACGTCCTTGCCCTTGGCTTTGAGATCGCGCGCCATTTGCGTGACGGCGATGGTTGCAGAGGGCTTCACGCGTGAAAGCGCGTCGGCGAGAAATGCCATCTTTCGGAACTCCCCATGGGTCGGCAATTGAACGCGCGACGATTAGGGGCAAACGGCGCGAGGTGCAAGGATGTAGTGCGCAGTTCGTGGTTGGCGGTTCGTGGATCGCTGTTCGTCAAAGGCGGGGCGCTATCCTTCCGCCGAACCATGAACCACTTAGCACTACTTCCCGTTCGCCTCGACGATCAGCTCCGCAAGCTGTCCGTATTCACCGCAGGTGCGACCGCCGCAGATGCGCTCGATCTGGGTCAACTGCTCGCGCGCCTGCTCAAGCATGCCGAGCTGGATGTAGGCTTCGCCCAGATATTCGCGCACCAGGCTGAAATCGGGATCGCGAGCGATTGCCGCCTTGTAGTAGGACAACGCTTCGTCCATGCGGCCCAGCTTGCGGTGCGAGTATCCCAGATAGTTGAGAAGCCGCGGATCGTCCTGGTCGGGCGCGAGCTTGAGCGTCGCAATCGCCTGCTCGTAATCGCCCGCCTTCGCCAGCGACTTGCCATGGTCGTAGATCAGGCCCTGCTTCTGCTTGTCCGGTTTGTTGATATCGGCAGCCTTGACGCATTTGCCCTTGTCCAGAACTTCGCCCAGCTTGCACTTCGGCTTCACCGGGGCGGTTCCGTCGGAGCTGTCCGAGCTTCCGCCCTCGCCTGCCGCGAGCGCAACGCCCACGGACATGGCGCCGGCCATGAACATGGTTACGAGGAAAACAGGGGTATTGCTTACAAAATTTCGCATGAATGGCTCCATTGGAAGGCCGCGCTCTCAATGATGCATGCGCGAGCGGAAACACAGCGCCCAATCTAGCACACGTCCAACAACTTGCCCGTGCGCATCAGATCACAATAGCGCGAGTAGATGCCGCGCGACGTGCCGAAGCCGATCAGCCCGCATAAGGCGAGCGGCACTGCCTGCGGCCAGCATTGTTCAAAGGCTGGTACGAGTTGGAGCCCGCGTCATAGGACTTGTAGCGTGAATAAGCACCAGTCGTAATGGGCGCGCGGAAGACGGCCGGGACGCACGACCGGCCGGACCACGGGCTGTTCCTCGTAGATTTCTTCCTCGTAGACCGGTTCCTGGTACACACGCTGTTGGCGGACCGGCCGGGCATAGATGACGCTCCCGTAACGGTCGTGCGAATGGTAGGCGCGGGCATTGCCATGGGCATGGCAGCCAAGGCCCTCATGGCAATGCCGCTGGCCGTTGACTACCGCATCTGCAATGATGCCGCCAACGACAGCACCTGCGACCGCGCCACCAAAAGCATGCCAAAACTCGTGGTTAGCCTGCGCCGGGACCGTCGAAATCGCCATGGGCGCCATGGCAAGCGTCATCGCGCAAATGGAATTGACCAGAAACTTCTTCATCAATGCTCCCCCAGGAGACAGGCTGATTTGGTTGCGAGGTGAAACTAGACTAACCCTTGGAGATTGCAATTGGAACTTGCGCGAAGCAAGTTCGGCCAACAGCAATTTTTTGGCCCCGGCAGGAGTTGGCGAATCCCAATGACCGTGAGAGCAACCAGGAACCCGAGGCGGTACCGCTGGCGCCAGAGGGCGAACTGACGCTGCGCACACTGGCAATGCCGGCCGACGCGAATGCCGCCGGCGACATTTTCGGCGGCTGGGTCATGGCGCAGATGGACCTTGCCTGCGGCATCCGCGCCGCCGAGAGGGCCGGCGGTCGCGTGGTGACGGTGGCAGTCAATGAGATGTTCTTCCGCAAGCCGATGAAGGTTGGCGACACGCTGGCGGTCCACACCACGGTGGAGCGGGTCGGGCGCACGTCGATGACCTTGCACGTGGAGGCCTGGGCGCAGCGCTACCTGACCAAGCATCGCGAACTCGTGACGCATGCACGTTTCGTGATGGTGGCGCTCGATCCGAATGGCAAACCAGCGCCCATCCCGCCGCATTGAAGCCGTCGCTGCTTGTTTTGCCGCAATTGCATGCGCTACGTTCACGCTGACCAACGGAGGGATAGCGCGCAGTTCATGGCCTTTCGCCTGATACACGGCCTGGCGTTTACGATGCTGTGCCTCGCACTGGCGGGGTGCGTGGCCGTGACCACGCGCGAAAGCTACACGGTCGACGAACTCCATTCGGCAAAGGTTTCCGGCCGGGATGACTTGCGGTTCTTTCCATCGCGCAGCCCGGACCTGCAATTGGCGCTGGGCTGGACGCGAAACGCCGCCGCCCGTACCGGACGGGCGCTTCGACATCCTTGCGCTTTCAAGCGGCGGGCCGGATGGGGCATTCGGCGCCGGCGCGCTGAAGGGACTGGCAAAGACCGCCAACCGGCCGGACTACGAGATCGTCACCGGCATATCGACCGGCGCGATCATGGCGCCTTTCGTTTTCACCGGCGCGCACAACGACGCGATGCTGGAACGGTTCTACACAACTGGCGAGATGGGCAAGCTGGTCGGCCAACCCAATGTCCTGGCCGCGCTTTCCGGCCCCTCGCTCTATTCTGACACGAAGATCGTGCCCTTCGTGAACAAGCACATCGATGCCGCCCTGATGCGCCGCGTCGCTGCCGAGCACGCAAAGGGCCGCCGCCTGCTGATCGGCACCGCCAACCTGGACACCAACCAGTTTACCGTATGGAACATGGGCCGCATCGCCGAGATCGGCACGCCGGAGGCGCTGGAACTGTTCCGCGACGTAGTCCGCGCATCCTTCGCGATACCCGGCGCCTTGCCTCCGGTCGAAATCGCGTCGGCCTCGGCGAAGACGTTCCGCGAACTGCACGGCGATGGCGGCGTGATCGCCTATTTCTATGCCGACCCGATGCTCGCGCCGCCGGCCTACCGCCCGGCCGGCAAGAAGGCACGCAAGACCGCGGCAACGCCGCGCATCGACATCATTCTGCACAACCAGATCGAGGCCAAGCCGGAGGCGGTGAAGCCAAAGACGCTGGAACTTGCCGGCGTCTCGGTTTCCAATCTAACGCGCAGCGGCATGCGGCTGCTTCTCGACAATACGCTTCGCGACCGCGGCCGATGCCGGCATGGAGGTGCGATACGCCTATTTGCCGTCCGACCGGCGCACGGTGTCGTCGCTGGAATTCGACACCGCCTATATGAGCGAGACCTTCGAGTACGGCTATCAGCGCGCCGCGTCCGGCACTTTGTGGGAAACCGGCCCCCGCCGTTGAGAATTCAACCAATACATGGCATTGCGTATTCGCTGCGTATGCATTTACGCATATCGCGAGCTTTTTGTATAGTATTGACAGAATTACGTTACGTAATAATATTTACTTTCAATTCATGTAAATTGCGATTTTAATAATATGGCAATTTTATGTATTTATTGTGGCAAACAAAATATTTCTGTTGAATGCCGCAATATTGCCGCATTGTTACCATTCCCAATAGTGTCGGGGATCGGGGACTGAGGGGCGCCGCATCTGGAGGACACAAGATGCTGGACCCGCGCGGGGATTCGCATACGCATGGCCGTTATTTCGAGCCTGAAGACCGGGGCATGCAGCACGATGGTGCGCCTGCCCTGTCCGATTGCCCGGACTTAAATGAGCCTTTTCCGCCACCGCCGCCACAAACGCGGGCAGACGCCCGCGTGGACGACAATCCGCTGAAGAAGGCCATGGCCTCGGTCGACCTGCTGCAGGCGCTCGACGATGTCGACGCCGACGATGGCGATCTGCCGCCGCCGGGCAGCCTTGACGACATCCTGCTGGCCGAACTCGGCCCGGACGCCGATCCGGAAATTCCGCAGGCCGCCGCGGCGATCGACCGACAATTGCTGCTGAGCCGTATCGTAAGGGCGCGTGACGCCATCCTGGCCGAGGAGCAGCAGGCCGCACGCACTACCGCGGCAACCGCGCGCCCCGAACCGGCCCCGCTTGCCGCCCGCCCTGCCGCTCCATGACGGACCGCCATTCGATTCCGACATCATGCCGGTGCACACCAGCAGCAGCCTGAAAGATGCCCTGACGCTGCGCAGGATGGCGCTGGCGGTGTCGGTGACGGCGCTGTGCATTGCCGCCGGATGGACGCTGCGCAGCGGCGATTTCCCTGCCTTCGCGACCAGCCTTTCAGCCGGCGACATGGCCGTGACCGGCAAGGCCGAAGCCCACGCGGTGGATACGACGCCTGTCGTGAAACCGGTTCGCCAGCGAGATCGCCACCGTTTCGGCGTCGGTTCTTCCGGTGCGCACGCCGCCCCCGTCCGAGGTGCTGGCGGACCGCATGGCCCCTGCCGAGAATGCGCAGGACAACGCGGCGCAGGAGGTCAAGATCAAGGAACGGCTGATCGAAACGCATGCGCGCCGCATCAAAGCCCGTGGAAACGGCGCCCGCGCCCGTTGTCGATCCCGCTACGGCGCCCGCTCCCGTTGTCGATCCCGCTCCGGCGCCCGCCGCTGCGGCGCCGGAAGTGAAGACGGCCGAGCATCTCGCCCGTACCTTTGGTAACCGGCACGCCAGCGAAAACGGAGGCCGAGCCCGAACTGCCGGTCGTGACCGCGTCCATGCCGCGCGATCCCGGCGCGGTGGAAACGGCCATGGCCGCCGCAGCGCTGGGTCTTGCGGAGCTCGATGCCCGGCCAACTCGCGGCCTTCAAGGAACAACTGGTGGCCGGCGAGTGCCCGTCCACCGCGCTGGCGGGGCTGCTTGGCCGCGCGCCGGTCGTGGCAACACGCGACCTCGTCCTCAATCTCGAAAACGGGTGCTGAAAAAATGGCAATGCCTTTTGTAGTCCTGCGGGGCATCGCCGCCGCGCTTCTGATCTTGTTTGCCGTCTCGCTGGCGCAGGCGCAGGAATTCCAGCGCACCATGATGACCGGCGGCCCCAAGGGCACCTACATCCAGATCGGGCGTGATCTGGCCGGGCTGATGGGCGAATGCGGGCTGGCGCTGAACGTAAGCGAGAGCGCCGGAAGCCTCGAAAACCTCGTCGCCGTCAAGACCAAGCTCTACACCCAGTTCGGCATCGTGCAGAGCGACGTGCTGGAATATGTGAAGACCTATTCGGCCAACGATCCGCAGCTCAAGCGCTCGCTTTACGGCATGCGCATCATGTTCCCCCTCTACAACGAGGAAGTGCATGTGCTGGCTCGCACCGACATCCAGAGCCTGAAGGATCTCAACGGCAGGAAGGTCGCCATCGGCAAGGTCGACAGCGGCACCTGGCTGACCGCGACGCTGGTCCTCGACATCATGAAGGTGGGCAAGGCCGAGCGCCTGCCGATCGCCAGCGACGAGGCGCTGCCAAAGCTCATCGCCGGCGAGATCGACGCGTTCTTCTATGTCGCCGGGCGCACCGGCCAAGCTTTTCGCCGACACCTCCATCGACGGGGCGAAGTTCCACCTTCTCGACATGAAGGAGGCCCCGCTGCTGGCGACCTACACGCCTTCGCAGATTCCGGCCGGCACCTATCCGTTCCAGCCCGATCCGGTGGACGCCATCGCGGTGAAGGCGGTGCTGATGACCTATGACTTCACGCCGAAGAAGAGCGAATATCACCGCAACAGCTGCAAGTCCGCCTCCGACATGGCGAACCTGCTGCTGTCCAATCTCGACCGGTTGAAAGAGACCGGCCACCCGAAATGGAAGGATGTCGACCTGGCCGCGTTGCCGCCCGGCTGGGAAGTCAGCAACTGCGTGAAGCAGGGCATGGCCAGGAACTACAAGCTGGAATGCAGCGCGCCGCTGGCCGCAGCCCTTCCAGCGGCACAGGCGGGACCTGCCCGCACCGACCAGGAATATCTGAACCTGCTCAAGCAGCGGCTGGCGGAGTGATGAGAGTGAATGGTGAATGGTGAATGGTGAATGACGAGTAGCGCGTAAGGAATGGAGAAGGTGCTGGCCAATTGGGTTATGCCCTGTTGGTTTTTGCCCCTTTCCTTTTCTCCATTCACCATTCACCATTCACCATTCACTGTTCTCCGGAGAACCGCATGTCCCGCATAGCCCTCGCCCTGGCCGCCTGCCTCGCAGCAACGCCCGCTTTCGCACAGTCGGTCGAATTCAAGACCGTTGACGCCAACAAGGACGGCGCCGTGACGCTGGAGGAAGGCGTAGCCGCCGGCCTGCCATGGACCGAGGATGCCGTCGCCGGCTTCGACCTCGATTCCAACGGCGTGCTGAGCGAAGAGGAGTTCAAGGGGGCCGTCGGGGGGTGATGTGGTTAGTTGTATTGTCTGGTCTTAGAATTCGGGCTATCTGTCGAAGATGGCTCGGGTTGACTGGACAGAAAATCAAATAAGACAGGCGGTAGAACTGTATTTGGTAACCCCATTTGGCAAGATACACAGCCGCAACCCGGATATTATACAGCTAGCAAATGCGATAAATCGAACACCTAGTGCTGTTGCTTTAAAACTTTCAAATTTGGCTTCCATTGACGAAACCCTAGATAGAAAGGGCATGTCGAACTATAGCAAACTTGACAAAGCCGTTTGGGGTGAATTTTTCCGTGAATTAAAATACGCAACACTGGTAGATGTTAAGCAGGATTCCTTGCTTACTTGGGCGGCTGAAAAGCCTCAAGATGAGTATATCCCTGATGTTCGGGGCGAAAATATCCTCCGGCTGGCCAATGCGAGACGTGGCCAGGATTTTTTTCGTAAGATGGTTTTGAGCAGCTACGACTATAAGTGCGCAATCACTGGTATTTCCCACTCAGATTTGCTCGTCGCAGGACACATCAAAACGTGGGCGGCTGATGAAGACAACCGGATGAACCCTCGAAATGGACTATGTCTCAATCGTTTGCATGACAAAGCCTTCGAAGTAGGCCTTATCGCGATCAATCACGACAATAACATTCTCTATTCTCCTAAGCTTGGATCAGACACACGCACCAAGATGGAAAAGCTTAACGATGGTGGTGTGTTCGCGCAGCCCCATAGGTTTAAGCCTGATCCATTTTTTCTGGAGTATCACCGCGAAAAGGTATTCCAGCGCTAAACGCAAACATCACCTGCCTCTCCGAAAATACCTTGTATTCCACCTCCTCCGCCGTTTCGCCTGAACCAGCGTGGATGGCGCCGTCAAACCCAGCGTCTCGAAACCAAGACACATATGTCCTGCTGTCGAAGACCGGATAGGCATCGACAAATAGCTTGTGAAGCGCGGAGGGTTGGCGCCTGAGCAAATCCGCAACGGAGTCAAAACCGTTGCTAAAGTTATCCATCCAATTGCACGTATTTTCGATGTACGCAGCCAATTCGTGCGCGATCTGCACAGCCCGATCCGTGCCGACAATTCCGCCAATCTCAGTTAGTTCGATAAAGGGATCATCGGGTCTGTCCATAACCGGCCTACAGATCGACAGTATCGCCGGAATGATCCGAGGTGAGTTAGCCGTTTCGCCATACCTGTTCGGATGACTGGCATAAATTTTCGCCGCCCGAACGCTGCCGAAAGACAATGAGCCTAACCGGATCTGAAAAATCTCCCCATTTGGGAGACCGTGTTCGCCTCTGTGGACTAAGTGCGGACGTCCATTGGCATCGCCTACTTTCCATCCCCGAAACCATTCCTCGAAAGATCGACTATCCACCCCCTACCCCCTGAACACCAGCGCAGCTCCCGCCGCTATAAACGCAAACCCGGCGATGGTCGTCAGGCTCACGCCTTCTTTCAAGTACAGCACCGAGAAGGCGACGAAGACGGCAAGCGTGATCACCTCCTGGATCGTCTTGAGCTGCGCGGCGCTGTAGACCGCGTGGCCGTAGCGGTTGGCCGGCACGGCGAAACAGTATTCGATCAGCGCGATGCCCCAGCTTGCCAGCACCACCAGCCACAGCGGCGCGGCCTTGAACTTGAGGTGCCCGTACCAGGCGAAGGTCATGAACACGTTGGAGATGAGCAGCAGGCCGATCGGCAGCAGCCGCTCGGCGAGGGGCGAGGCAACAAACATTGGCGGGGTCCGAATCGGATGAGAATGCCGTGGCCAGTCTGTGGCCACGCGCTCGCGCAAGGCAAGCCGGCGGCCTGTACAGGCTAGGTCTTTGTGAAGTTGCCACGCGCCTTTGACCGTTTTCATTTGCGGGCTTGTGCAGCCCGTCAGCCCCCGAACTGCGCCCCTCTTTCGTACTGAATCCGGCAAAATTGGCGGCGACTACCTAAAGCCCCTAGGTGTTTATCCACAATTGCCTGCGGGGCATTTCTTGAACAGATTAATACCCAGCGGCGAATTAACGTTAACGCGAAACAATGCCGGAATGGTCCGGGCAAAAGGGGAAAGAAGTCACCATGAGCCTTTCGATTGGAAACACTTCAAACAGCCTGCAGGGCATGAGCATGCCCACGGCGACGGAATCCGGAACCACCGACCAGGGCGCGAGCACCAGCTTTAATTCGGCAGTGAAACACGCAAGACACGACCACTCTCCGGCTGACAAATCGTGGAGCGGACATTGTTCGACCAAGCGCCGTCGGGATCATGGCGTCAGGTGTGAAAAGCCTGTGACCGACTGTGGCGACAAGGGTGACAGCAAGACCGAAATGAAGGAACTGCTTGCAGTGTTGAAGGAGCTTGTCACTTCCATCGGCAAAATGCTGGAAGCAAACACACCCCAGACGGATGCTGCGGCGATTGAACCGGCGCCGGAAGAACCGGTTTTGATGGATCCGCCAGCAGAAGGCACCGAGGTGGAACCGGAAGTTCTCGATCCGGCCGGTGTTGATGCCGCGGACCAGATGACGTTCGATCCTTCGATGATGGACGAAAGCATTGAGTCCGATCCCACCATCACGCCGCTCTTCGGATCAACGCAGCCGGAAGCGGCTACCGAAGTGCCGGGAGACAACAGCGCCCAGATGCAGCAGATTCTGATGTCCCTCCAGGGCGTTGTCAGCCAGCTCTCGGCCATGCTCGCCAACAGCGGCGACGGCTCGGCAACCGGAGTCTGATTGTTCGATTGCAGTTGATGCTGATAACCTCCTGACGGCGTACCGTCAGGAGGTTATCATTTTTACTTGGGCCTTCCCCTTTTCCGGCCCGGCAATTCCCTCCATATTCCCGCGATGGCAAAACCCCGCGACAAAAAGACAGGCAAGCCCGCAGGCATGGCGGGCGTGAAGCGCGCAGGTACAGCGGGCGAAGGGCCCGCCGGCCAGTCAGGCCGCCCCCGCGGAGCCGGAGCGCAAGCGCCCGGCGTGAGCGAGAGAAGAGGCTTTGAGGAGACCCCCCAGGCCTCGTTCGAAGGCGCGCCCGTCGATCTGAAGGGTCCGGTATCGAGCTGGATCGAGCAGCTCGAGGGCGAGGCGAGTACGGTTTCGAACGACGAGATCAATGCCCGTGCCGCCCGCGCGGAGGAGACCCGCCGCATTCGCTCCGAGGCAGGCAAGCACCGCCTGAAGGCGGCCAAGGGCGGAGCCGGCGCGCAAGCATCTGGCGCCGGCGCAAGCAAAGTCGGCGACAAGAAGTCCTCGCGCGGCACGCTGATCGGCGGAACCTCCGATCCGAAGCGGCGGGCCGAGGCGGGGTTGATGCCGGTCTCCGGCCTCGATGTCAGCCTGGAGGATGCCGGCAACATTGCCGCTGCCGGTGTCAGCGCCACCTTGACCGCGCTGGAAGACCTGATGCGCGCCGGCGATCCGAACATCAGGGAATGGGTGCCGCACCGCCCGCCCCGACCGGAAAAGTCGGAAGGCGGCATTGAGCTGAAGATGGTCACCGACTTCAAGCCCAGCGGCGACCAGCCGACGGCGATCCGCGACCTTGTCGAGGGGCTGGCCGATCAAGTCGCAGACGCAGGTGCTGCTCGGCGTCACCGGCTCGGGCAAGACCTTCACCATGGCCAAGGTGATCGAGGACACGCAGCGCCCGGCGCGTGATCCTTGCGCCGAACAAGACGCTGGCCGCGCAGCTTTACGGCGAGATGAAGAGTTTCTTCCCGGACAATGCGGTGGAGTATTTCGTCTCCTACTACGACTACTACCAGCCGGAAGCCTATGTGCCGCGCTCGGACACCTATATCGAGAAGGAATCGAGCGTAAACGAGCAGATCGACCGCATGCGCCACTCGGCCACGCGCTCGCTGCTGGAGCGCGACGACGTCATCATCGTCGCCTCCGTTTCGTGCATCTACGGTATCGGCTCGGTCGAGACCTATACCGCGATGACCTTCGCGATGACCGTTGGCGACCGCATCGACCAGCGCGGCCTGCTCGCCGATCTCGTGGCGCAGCAGTACAAGCGCGCCGACGCGAATTTCGTGCGCGGCACTTTCCGCGTGCGCGGCGATACGATCGAGATCTTCCCGGCCCACCTTGAGGACCGCGCCTGGCGCATCACGCTGTTCGGCGACGAGATCGAGTCCATCGCCGAATTCGACCCGCTGACCGGCAAGAAGCAGGGCGAGCTGAAGACCGTGAAGATCTACGCCAATTCGCACTATGTCACGCCCAAGCCGACGCTGAACCAGGCGATGAAGGCGATCAAGGAAGAGCTGCAGCTCCGCCTCGCCGAACTGGAAAACACCGGCCGCCTGCTGGAAGCGCAGCGCCTCGCGCAGCGCACCCAATTCGACCTCGAAATGCTGGAGGCGACCGGCTCTTGCGCCGGCATCGAGAACTATTCGCGCTACCTCACCGGGCGCAGGCCGGGCGAGCCGCCGCCGACGCTGTTCGAATACATCCCCGACAACGCCATCGTCTTCGTCGACGAAAGCCACGTCACCGTTCCGCAGATCGGCGCGATGTACCGGGGCGACTTCCGCCGCAAGGCGACGCTGGCCGAATACGGCTTCCGCCTGCCGTCGTGCATGGACAACCGGCCGCTGCGCTTCGAGGAATGGGACGCGATGCGCCCGCAGACCGTCGCGGTTTCCGCAACGCCCGGCCACTGGGAAATGGAACAGGCCGGCGGCGTGTTCGCCGAGCAGGTGATCCGCCCGACCGGCCTCATCGACCCGCCGGTGGAAATCCGCCCGGCCAAGGCGCAGGTCGACGATCTGCTGGGCGAGGTCAAGGCCACCGCGAAAGCCGGCTACCGCACGCTCGTCACCGTGCTGACCAAGCGCATGGCCGAGGACCTGACCGAGTATCTGCACGAAAACGGCGTGCGCGTGCGCTACATGCATTCCGACATCGACACGCTGGAGCGCATCGAGATCCTGCGCGATCTGCGCCTCGGCGCGTTCGACGTGCTGGTCGGCATCAACCTGCTGCGCGAGGGCCTCGACATTCCCGAATGCGCGCTGGTCGCGATTCTCGATGCCGACAAGGAGGGCTTCCTGCGCTCCGAAACCTCGCTGATCCAGACCATCGGCCGCGCCGCGCGCAACGTCGACGGCAAGGTCATCCTCTATGCCGACCAGATCACCGGCTCGATGGAGCGCGCGATGGCCGAGACCAACCGCCGCCGCGAAAAGCAGCGGGCCTACAACGAGGCCAACGGCATCACGCCCGAAAGCATCAAGAAGAACATCGGCGACATTCTGGACAGCGTCTACGAGCGCGACCACGTACCGCGTCGATGCCGGGCTGGCGAAGGAAGGCGCGCTGATCGGCAACAATCTCAAGGCGCATCTGGAAGACCTTGAAAAGCACATGCGCGACGCCGCAGCCGATCTCGACTTCGAGACCGCCGCGCGCCTGCGCGACGAGATCAAGCGCCTGCGCGAAGTGGAACTGGCCATCGCCGACGATCCGCTGGCCAAGGAGCCGGCATCGCCCTCGAAAGGCGGCCGATCGGAAAACGCCGGCCTCTTCCGCAAGCCGCATCTCGACGAGATGACGGTGGGCCGCACCGAAACGCCACTGGGCGAGGATGTCCGCCCGGTGCGGCGCGAGAAGGTCGGCAAGGGCTCATACGAAGATCCCGCCGAAGCCCGCCGCGCCAAGCGCCGCCCCGGCAAGACCGGCAGGCCGGGAAGATAGTGGTTCGTTGGTAGTGGTTCGGGATCGAACCGCGAACAACGAATTACGAACCACGTCTCCCCGCCAGCAGCGACAGCCACAATAACGCCAGCGGAAAGCTCAGCACCACGACCAGCGGCGCGAGGTTCTGGCCAGCGGCATTTCCGGCCGCTGTGAGACCCGCCGCTACGGCAAGGAAAAGGCTTGGCGCGAAGGCGGCGACCCAGCGCCCGCTCCGCTTTGCGCCCCTGATCGCGCGCCACTGCAGCCAGCCGTAAAGCACCGGCCCGCCAAGCAGGACGATCATGCCGATGAGGCTTTCGAGACTGTCCATGGTCCACCCCCGGGCGGAAAGGGCCGCCGTTCAGGGCGACTTGAACCACAAGATGGCGTGGAAGGCCATCACCCAGAAGAGGCATGGCGGCGCGGCGAGGAAAATGTAGATGGGCGCAAGGTTCGAGCCTGCCATTACGCCCAGCACGGCAACGAGGATCGCCAGCGCCATCACCGGGACCGGCACCCACGACGCCGCCAGCCACCACCCGCCGAACAGTTGCCCGAGCCTGACCGCCTTCACCTGCAGCCATATCCAGGCCGCAGGGACGGCGAACATGAAGATGAGGCCGAAGAAGGTTTCCATCGGGGGAGTGTGAGGGCGGAGGGGTTAAGGATGGGTGATTCCGGAAGCGTTGATAGTGCTCCATGCTTTTTTGAGAGCGCTACCACAATCTCGGCGTCAGCCCGGTCGCCACGCGAACCGGGATCCAATGCCCGTCTCCGCCATACGGAAGGTGAAGGTGCGCGGGCGGCGCTTCAGGCCTCCCTCCCCCTTGTAGGGGAGCGGGAAATCAAGGGACAGCCTTACCCTCACCCCTCACCCCTCACCCCTCCACACAAGTAGCTGACCCACAACGTACGGAAAAACACATTCAAAATATTATATTATTCCTGAATCTGGTCGGACCAGTCGGAATATGGCGGAATCAAGCCATGGCGTTGGAAAAATATTTCAACCCGATCACGAAACATGAAAACAGGTTACAATTCAAATTCTTGCCCGCGTGCTTTGATGACGAATGAATGACAGGAACTCGATCGTCCCCCGAAAGATGATTGACGCGGGCCACCGAGGCTCTAACATCCACCCATTCGCGGCGCCTTATCGCGAATAACAGGAGGCGAAAATGGAAATTGCTCACAAGGTGAATATCCTGCTCGTCTGCGCGGCCTTTGTATTCGTCGGCGCACTCGTCATCGGCGTCCTGCCGTGACGCATCGTTCCGCCGGGCCCGCGGGCACGGCGTGAAACGCCAGAAATTGATCGAAGGGCGGCTCTGCGAGGGGCCGCCCTTTTCCTTTGCCTCCTGCTCTTCCTGCGTCAGGCGGCGGCGGGTGTGGCCTGACGCAGCGCATCGGCCGGGCGGGCGCGCAGGCCGAGCAGATGGCAGATCGCGAAGGACAGGTCTGCCCGGTTCATCGTGTAGAAGTGGAAGGTGCTCACGCCGCGCTCGATGAGGTCGATGACCTGCTCGGCGGCAACGGCGGCGGCGACGAGCTGGCGGGTCTGCGGATCGTTTTCGAGGCCCGAGAACCGGTCGGCGAGCCAGGACGGCACATGCGCGCCGCAGCGGGCGGCGAAATCCGGCCACCTTGGCGAAGTCATGCACCGGCAGGATGCCGGGAATCACCGGAATGTAGATGCCGGCACGGCGCACGCGCTCGACATAGGCTTCGTAGGTGTCGTTGTCGAAGAAGAACTGGGTGATCGCCCGCGTCGCGCCATTGTCGACCTTGCGCTTGAGCATGTCGATGTCGGTGGCGAAATCCGGGCTTTCCGGGTGCTTTTCCGGATAGGCGGAAACGGCGATGTCGAAGCCGCCGATCGCGGAGATGCCCGGCGCAAAGGTCGGCGGCGTTGCGATAGCCGTCTGGCCGCGCCTCGTAGCGCGCGCCGATGCCGGCAGCCGGGTCGCCGCGCAGCGCCACGATCGAGGTCACGCCCGCATCGCGGTACTGGCGGATGACGCCGTCGACCTCCTCGCGGCTGGCGTCGACGCAGGTCAGGTGCCCGGCGACGTTGAGCCGCGTGTCGGCGATGATCTGCGCAATGGTTCGCACGGTGCGCTCGCGCGTGGTGCCGCCCGCGCCATAGGTGACGGAGACGAATTGCGGGCGCAGCGGCGCGAGGCGCTCGACCGATTTCCACAGCACCTGCTCCATCGCATCGGAGGAAGGCGGGAAGAATTCGAATGAAACGTCGATGGACGATTCGTTGAGCGGACGGCGCGAAAGTCGGGGCGGTCATGCGGCGCCTCCGTTCTGCGTTGCCGCCGGCCATCAGCATGCGCCGGTCGCGGGCAAGCCACAGCGTGACGGTCAGCTTGCCGCCGGCTTCCGGCGCAAGATCGACGATTTTCTCGACCTCGAGGCCGCAATCGGCGAGCCAGCCGGAAATCTGCTCGTGGCTGAAGCCGAGGCGGCGATGCTGATGCTCGTCGCGCAGGAATTCGAGCTCGTGCGGCGCGAAGTCGGCGATCAGCAGCCGCCCGCCGGGGGCAAGCGCGCGCGCCGCCTCGCGGATCGCGGCAGCCGGATCGTCGAGAAAGTGCAGCACCTGGTGCAGCGTCACGAGGTCGAAATGGTTGGCTGGCGTCGGCAGCAGGTAGATATCGCCCTGGCGCACCTGTACGCGTGAAAGGCCGGCGGCGTCGAGATTGGCGCGCGCCACGGCAAGCATTTCGCGGCTGGCATCCACGCCGGTGGCGCGGGCATAGAGCGGCGCGAAAAGCTCAAGCAGCCGGCCCGTGCCGGTGCCAAGGTCGAGCATAGACTGGATCGGCCTTCTTGCCGGCAAGGTCGAGCATCGCCGCCTCGACACGGCTTTCCTCCACATGCAGCGAGCGAAGCTCGCCCCACGCGCCGGCATTGCGGGCAAAATAGTCGGCAGCCTGCTCGGAGCGCTTGCGCCGGACCGTTTCCAGCCGCTCGCGGTCGCGGGCAAGCTGCGGGTCGGCTGCATCCATGCTGGCAAGCACATCGGCGATGATGCCCGCTGCAACGCCCGTCGTCGACCGCGCGGAAATAGGCCCATGCGCCCTCCTGGTAGCGCTCCAGCAGGCCCGCTTCGCCCAGCAGGCGCAAATGACGCGAAATGCGCGGCTGCGACTGGCCGAGGATTTCGATAAGGTCGGTAACCGTCAGGTCGCTGTCGGAAAGCAGTGCAAGCAGGCGCAGACGCGTGTGCTCGCCGGCTGCGCGCAGCAGTTCGACGGCATCGTCCAGGGCAAGGGTGGTACGGGTAAGCATGCACTTCTCCAAATCAGATAAAGATATCTTTATATCATTTCGGCAGATTTGCAAGCCTGCGGGAGCACAATCGCGATGATGACCGCCCGCCAGCGTGAAATGGCGAAGCTGCTGCGCCGCCTGTGCCCGCAAATGCCGCTGGCCGATTTCACGCCCGTGGTGGAAGCTGCGAGCGGCAAGCACATGCGGCACCTGCCCGCCTCGATCGCGCTGTGGCAGGCGCTGGGCGCGCGCGTGCGGCACGAGCATACCGAATATGATGCGCTGCTGGACGAGGGCTATGACCGCGAGGCGGCGCGGTTCTTCGTGGTCGAGGCGATGAACGCGGTGCTGGCGCGCTGGGGCTGCCTGCGGCGCATCGAAGCCGGGGAGCCGGAATGATTTTCCGCCGGTGAACGCAGCGTCAAAAAGCCATTGCTGGCAATTGCGGCCGCTTGGCCCGATCTTTCAGGAAACCCAATGGAGTTGCGCCTTGACCCTTCTCGCTTCCTTCCCGATCACGCAGAAATGGCCCGCCAAGAACCCCTCGATCCTGCAGCTCTATTCGCTGCCGACGCCCAACGGCATCAAGGTGTCCGCGGCGCTGGAGGAGACCGGCCTGCCTTACGAGCCGCACCTCGTCAGCTTTTCGACCAACGACCAGCTTACCAGCGAATTCCTGTCGCTCAACCCGAACAACAAGATCCCGGCGATCCTCGATCCCGACGGGCCGGGCGGCAAACCGCTGCCGCTGTGGGAATCGGGCGCGATCCTCGTCTACCTCGCGGAAAAGACCGGCAAGCTGCTGCCGGAGGACCCCGCCGCGCGCTACGAAACACTGCAATGGCTGATGTTCCAGATGGGCGGCATCGGCCCGATGTTCGGCCAGTTCGGCTTCTTCCAGAAGTTCGGCGGCAAGGACATGGAGGACAAGCTGCCCTGGAACCGCTACCGCGATGAATCGCGCCGGCTGATCGGCGTTCTCGAAAAGCGGCTTGCGGGCCGGCAGTTCATCATGGGCGATGCAATACACCATCGCCGACATCGCCACCTGGCCGTGGCTGCGCACCATGACCGGCTTTTATGGCGCGGCGGAAATCATGGGCATGGAAAACTTCCCGGAAGTCTCGCGCTGGCTCGCCGCCTGCGCCGCCCGCCCGGCGAGCGAAAGGGCGGTGAAGATACCGGGGTGACTCGCCGAGGGGCTTGCCTTTGCCAAAACCCGCCCCAGAATACCGGCATGAAAAATTTCCTTGTTATCGTCCTGACCCTTTTCGCACTTGCCGGTCCCGCATGGGCCAGCGAGCAGATGGCTGCAGACGTTGCCTATTCCGAGATCGGCGCGGGGCGCATGATCCTTGTCGACGTGCGCACGCCAGCCGAGTGGAAAGCTACCGGCATTGCGCCGGGCGCCATTACGCTCTCCATGGGCGATCGCGATTTCGTGAAAAAGCTGAAGGCGGTGGTCGAGGCCAATCCCGGCAAACGGGTCGGGCTGATTTGCGCCTCCGGCGGCCGGTCGGGCAGCGTGCAGCGCCAGATGGCGAAGCTCGGCATCGCCGATGACGCCGTGGACATCGTCGAGGGCATGAAGGGCAACTGGTCTTCGCCGGGCTGGATCAGGCGCGGCCTGCCCGTGGTGCCGTATCGATAGCGCTAATACACCCACTGCTCCCAGACGCGCACGGTGACTTCCTCGCCGGGGGTGATCGTGCCTTCCTTCTCCACCCATGCGACGAGGCCGCGCTTCATGTGCGCCGCTTCCTGAAAAGGCCAGCGCCATGTCGGTGGCGGTCCAGTCGATCTCGGCTGCCGGCGTGTCGTCGAAGGCTTGCGGCAAGCGCGCCGCCCTTGCGCGATGCTCCGACATGGCGGGCGATGGAGCCGCCGGCAATGCGGCACGGCGCGTTGTAGCCGTCGATGCGCAGCGTCGCCCCGCCCTCGAAGAAGAGCAGCGTGCGCGGCGGCAGGAAGGAGAGGTCGGGTATGCCTTCAAGCACCAGATTGGCGCCGATCCAACCGCCCTCGACCTTCGGCAGGCCCATGTTTTCGGCGATCAGCGCCAACTCTTCCGCCGACAGGATCGAGACCTGCCGCTCGTTGCGCATGAGCGTGCCGCGCGGGTACCACGGCTCGCGCCCGCCGGATTTGCGGGTCGTGCCGGCGTGAACATCGCCGGCAATGCCTTCCATGGTGAGTTCGAGCGCCGGCCACCGGCGCGGAAACGAAATCGCGACCGGCCGCTTTCAGCGCCTGCGCCACGCGCCCCTTCAATTTCCTTCCTGGAATGATCTTGCGCGACTGGCTGGCGTCGAGGCCCAATTCCGGCTTGTTCATGCGGCGTCTCCCTTGAAGTCCACTTAACCCGGCAATGCATGCGCACCGGAAGCCGTGCGGCGATCAATTCTTCTTGCCGCAGCGTTCAATCGGGCGGCACGAGCACGATCTTGCCGGCATGCCGCTTCGACAGGAACTCGTCCTGCGCATGGGCGATATCGGCAAGCGGCAGCACCATGGAAACAGCGGGCTTCAGCCTTGCCGCTTTCCGCAAGGCTGCACGAGGCGCAGGAAATCCTCGCGGCGCTGCGTGGTGCATCCGTGAAAGGTCAGGTCCTTGAGGTAGAGCTTGCGCAAATCGAGCGAAACCAGCGGCCCCGCAATCGCGCCCGACACGGCGTAGTTTCCGCCCGGGCGCAACACATCCACAAGCTCCGGCCATTGCGGGCCGCCGACGAGATCGATGACGGCGTCGACGGTGTTCGCCCCGAGCGCGTCCACAATCGACGCGCCGCGCGGCAGGCATTGCGCCGCGCCCGCCTCTTCGACCGCGCCAAACTTGTCCGGCGAAGCGATGGCGATGACCCTCGCGCCGCGCAGTTTCGCGAGTTGCACGGCGGCAAGCCCGACATTGCCCGATGCGCCGGTCACCAGCACGCTGTCGCCCTCCTTCACGCCGGCGCGCGACAGCAGGTTTTCCGCCGTGCCGAAGCCGCAGGGTATCGCGGCCAGTTCCGCTTCCGAAAGCGGGCCGCCGACGCGCGTGCGTATCGGCTGCCGGCGCGCAGCAATATTGCGCGAAGCCGCCATCGAATTCCGAGCCGAGCCAGGGCGTGACATCGCCTTTGCGCAGCGAGACAAGGCAGCCCTGCACGATGACGCGCTCGCCGATCCGCGCCGGATCGACGCCCTCGCCCACGGCATCGATGAAGCCGCAGACATCCGCGCCCTGGATGCGGGGGAAGGAGAGCCCCTCGCCTGTCCACGACGCGCCTTCCTGCGGATCGTCGCTGGACGCATACCAGCCGATGCGCGTGTTGATGTCGGTATTGTTGACGCCCGCCGCCCTGACGCGGATGCGCACGAAGCCCGGCCGCAGGCTCCGGCACTGGCAAGTCCGTCGCGCCAGACAAGCTGTTCGGGTCCGCCATGCCCGACAAGCAGGACCGCCGACATGGTGACGCATTTTCCCGTTCCCCGCTTGCATCCTGCCTGTCTGGCCGCGATGCTAGCCGCTGAAGTCCAGCATGGGAAGCAGCCGGGGAGGACACCATGGCCCGCGAGAAGAACACCCGCATCGTCGCGCTCGACCTGCCGAAGGAGGAAATGCCGCTGGACGAGCGGCAGAAGAAGTACCTCGCCGTGTGCGACGAGAAGATCGGCTTCGTGCCCAACGTGCTCAAGGCCTATGCGTGGCATTCGACGAAGTTCGCTGCGTTTACCGCCATGTACAACGATCTGATGATGGGCGATTCCGGCCTTTCCAAGCTGGAGCGCGAGATGATCGCGGTGACCGTTTCTTCGGCCAATCACTGCCACTACTGCCTGGTGGCGCATGGCGCGGCAGTGCGGCAATTGTCGGGCGATCCGGCGCTTGGCGAACAGCTTGTCAGCAATTACCGCACTGCGCCGCTGGACGCGCGCCAGCGCGCCATGCTCGACTTCGCCTGGAAGCTGACGAAGCAGCCCGAAGCCGTTGACGAGCCCGACCGCGAGGCACTGCGCGCCGCCGGCTGGAGCGACCGCGACATCTGGGACATCGCAGCCGTGGCGGCCTTCTTCAACATGTCGAACCGGCTGAGCGCGGCCACCGACATGCGGCCAAACGACGAATACCACGCGCTGGCGCGCTGACCGCTGGGGAACCGTGCCGTTTCCCCGATCCGTTTCCCTGTGGATTGATCCCGCGCAAGGCGTGTTTCGCCACGCACTGCTAGATTGCACGGATCGTTCCGAAGGAGAACCGGCATGAAACCCGTTCGCACGCTTGTTGTCATCACCGACGGCGCAAAGGCAATATTCTACCGCAATGACGGCCCCGGAAAGGGCCTCGTCGCGCTGGACCAGCACAAGATGACGCAGGAGTGCCGCCGAGCCGGGATTTGACCAGCGACCGGCCCGGCCGCAGCTTGATTGCTCCGCGACCGCACCGCAGCGCGATGGAGCCCAAAACCGATCCGCACGATCTGGAGGAGGCGAAATTCGCAAGCGGCGTGCTGGAGCGGACGGAAGAACTGATGAATGCCGGCGAGGCCGAGAAGCTCATACTCGTCGCCGCGCCAAAAACGCTCGGCGAAATGCGCAAGTCCATGCCGAAGGCGCTCGCCGACCGCCTCACCGCGACGCTGGACAAGGACCTGACCAGGACCCCGGCCAACGAACTTGCCAAAGCATCTGGAGGGCGTGCTGGCGGTATAGGCGCGACCGGCTTCGCCTACCGCGTCAGCCGCTTGTACGTCACCCGTTTCGGGTTGACGCTGTCGGCGCCGAGGCGGCGGATCTTGTCCTTCTCGTAGTCCTCGAAATTGCCCTCGAACCATTCGACATGGCTGTCGCCCTCGAAGGCGAGGATGTGCGTCGCCAGCCGGTCGAGGAACATGCGGTCGTGGCTGATGATGACCGCGCAGCCGGCGAAGTTTTCGAGCGCGTCTTCCAGCGCCGCCAGCGTTTCGGTGTCGAGGTCGTTGGTCGGTTCGTCGAGCAGGATGACGTTGCCGCCCTCCTTCAGGAGCTTGGCCATGTGCACGCGGTTGCGCTGGCCGCCCGAAAGCGTGCCGACCTTCTGCTGCTGGTCGCCGCCCTTGAAGTTGAACGACGAGCAATAGGCGCGCGAGTTCACCTCGTGCTTGCCGAGCTTGATGACTTCCGAACCGCCGGAGATTTCCTCCCATACGCTCTTGTCCGGGTTGAGCGAGTCGCGGCTCTGGTCGACATAGCCAAGGCGCACGGTTTCGCCGATGCGGATTTCGCCGCCGTCCGGCTTTTCCTGTCCGGTGATCATGCGGAACAGCGTCGTCTTGCCCGCGCCGTTGGGACCGATCACGCCGACAATGCCGCCCGGCGGCAGCGCGAATTCGAGCTTGTCGATCAGCAGCGTGTCGCCATAGCCCTTGGAAAGGTCTGTCCGCCTCGATCACAATCTGGCCGAGGCGCTCGCCCGCCGGAATGATGATCTGCGCGTTCTGCGGCGTGCGGTCGTTGGCTGCCTTGACCAGTTCGTCATAGGCCTTGATGCGGGCCTTGGACTTTGCCTGCCGCGCCTTGGGCGAGGCGGCCATCCATTCCGATTCGCGCGGCGATGGCGCGCTGGCGCGAGGCTTCCTCGCGGCCTTCCTGCTCCATGCGCTTGCGCTTGGCGGCAAGGTAGGCGCTGTAATTGCCCTCATAGGGAATGCCGCGGCCACGGTCGAGTTCGAGAATCCAGCCGGTGACATTGTCGAGGAAGTAGCGGTCGTGGGTGATCATCATCACGGCGCCGGGATATTCGCGCAGGTGCTTTTCGAGCCAGGCGATGGTCTCCGCGTCCAGGTGGTTGGTCGGCTCGTCGAGCAGCAGCAGGTCAGGCTGTTGCAGCAGCAGGCGGCACAGCGCCACGCGGCGCGCCTCGCCGCCGGAAAGCCGGTCGACCGGCCAGTCGGCGGGCGGGCAGCGCAGGGCCTCCATCGCCATCTCGACCTGGCTGTCGAGGTCCCACAGGTTCTGGCTGTCGATGACGTCCTGCAGCTTCGCCGCCTCGTCGGCGGTTTCGTCGGAGTAGTTCATCATCAGTTCGTTGTAGCGCTCGAGCACGGCCCGCTTGCCGGCAACGCCCTCGTTGACATTGCCCAGCACGTCAAGCTGCGGATCGAGCTGCGGCTCCTGCGGCAGGTAGCCGCAAGTCGCGCCGTCGGCGAGCCACGCTTCGCCGGTGAATTCGGTGTCGAGGCCCGCCATGATGCGCAGTACCGTCGACTTGCCCGCGCCATTGGGGCCCAAGAATGCCGATCTTGGCGTCCGGGTAGAAGGAAAGGTGGATGTTCTCCAGAACCTTCTTGGTGCCGTACGCCTTGTTGAGGCCGGCCATGTGATAAATGAACTGACGCGCCATGGCGTTGATGCTCCGCAAAAATCCGGGGAAATTGTTGGCGGTGCTTTTAGGGTGTTTCGCGCCCGGCGGCAACGGCGCAATCAGGCCGGATTTTGCCCCGAACGGTGCGCCCAGCCGGTCATGCGCATTTCAAGCCACGCCATCAGCGCGTACATGACGATGCCTTCGATGGCCAGCATGACAAGGCCGGCGAATACCAGCGGCACGTTGAACTGCGATTGCGCCGCCAGCATCAGGTGGCCGAGGCCGGAATTGGCTGCCACGGTTTCCGAGATCACCGAGCCGACGAATGCCAGCGTGATCGCAACCTTCAGCGAGCCGAAGAAATACGGCATCGAGCGCGGAATGCCTACTTTCAGCATGATGTCCATTTTCTTTGCGCCGAGCGCGCGCAGCACGTCCTCCGCCTCCGGTTCGATGGTGGCAAGGCCGGTCGCGACATTCACGACGATCGGGAAGAAGGCGATAAGGAAAGCCGTCAGCACCGCAGGCACGGTGCCAATGCCGAACCAGATCACCAGCACCGGAACGACCGCTACCTTGGGAATGGCGTTGAAGCCGATCATCAGCGGGTACAAGCCGGCATAGATGAAGCGCGACCAGCCGACGGCCAGACCAAGCGCCAGCCCGCTGACAACTGCCAGCAGGAAGCCGAGCAGCGTGGTGTAGAGCGTTTGCAGCGAGTTTTTCCAGATCGCCGGCCAGTACTCGATGATGGCGCCGGTTATGGTCGTCGGTGGCGGCAGGATGTACACGGGAATCGCGAAAAGCCGCGCTGCCCCTTCCCACAGCAGGAGCAAGCCCACGGTGAACAACCAAGGCATCGCTTTCAGCACGAGACTGTTGCTCATGCCGCCGCCCTCGCGCTGGCGATGTGTTCGCGCAATTCATGAACGACATCTGTGAAGGCGCGATCGTACATGATCTCGGTGTCGCGCGGGCGGGCAAAATCCACCGAACGCGTGGCGATCACCTTGCCGGGACGGGCGCTCATCACGAAAATGCGGTCGGCAAGGAAAACCGCCTCGCGCAGGTCGTGCGTGACCAGGCAGACGGTGACTTGCCGGGCTGCGTGCAGGTCACGGATCACGCACCACAATTCCTCGCGCGTGAAGGCATCGAGCGCCCCGAAAGGCTCGTCGAGCATCAGCAGTTCCGGTTCGTGTACCAGCGCGCGGCAAAGGCTCGCCCGCTGCTGCATGCCGCCGGACAATTGCCAGGGGAATTTCTGTCCGAAGCCCTTGAGGCCGACGGTCGCCAGCAGGTCCTCGACGCGCTTGACATATTCAGCCTTGTGGGCGCGAAGCCGGCTGCGGTGCGGCTGGACGATCTCCAGAGGCAACAGGATGTTGTCGAGCGTGGTACGCCATGGCAGCATGGTCGGGTTCTGGAACGCCATGCCGACGATCGAGACCGGGCGCGTGACCCGCTTACCCGCCACCGCTACGGTTCCTTGCTGCGGCAGTTGCAGGCCGGTCACGAGTTTCATCAAGGTGGACTTGCCGCACCCCGACGGTCCCACCACGGCAACGAACTCGCCCTTGCGGATGTCGAGCGACAGGTCGCTCACGGCAAGCGTGCCGCCAGCGCCGCCATAGCGCATCTCCACGCCGTCGATCTCGACGAGCTTGTCCATTGTCCCCGCAACCCCGTTGGAATGAAATGCGCCGCCCTGATGCCTCAAAGCATCCGGTCTTCCTTGGCCGGCAGATAGCTGCCGTCGAAGATGATTTCGGGCGTTGCCTTGCCGGTCAGTCCCATGGATGTCTTGAGCTGTTCAAGGCTTTTGGCAAGGCGGGCCGGATCGACGCCGCCGATACCGTTCGCCTCGACCCATGGCGTCTTGATGTTCTGGCTGATCGCCATGTTGAGACGCTCGATCTCTATCTCCTTCTTGAGGATCTCGTTGCGCGAAATAACGGAGTCGACGCCAGCCGCCGGATCGGCAACCGCGGCCTTGAAGCCCTTGGCGAGCGCCCTGAGGAAACCCTTGACGGCGTCGGGATTGGCTGTCGCGAAGTCCGTGTTGACCAGCACGGTGTTGCCATAGAGTGCAAGACCGTTGTTCGCCATCAGGATGGTCACGATTTCATCCTCGGCAATGCCCTGCGCCTTGAGGTTCAGCACGGACGAAAACGAGAAACCGAAAATGGCATCCACCGCGCCCTGCGCCAGCATGGGCTCGCGTACGGGGAAGCCGACATTCTCGATGACGATCTTGGAATCATCGATTCCCGCCGCCTGCTTGAACGCCGGCCACTGGCCAAACGCCGCATCCGGTGGCGGCGCGCCAAGCTTCTTGCCCTCGAGCGACTTGGGGTCTTCGGTAATACCGAGGCTCTTTCGGCCGATCACCGCAAAGGGCGGAATGTCATAGGCTATCATGATGGCGCGCACCTTCTGCGCCGGATCATCGTCCAGGAATTTCGCCAACGCGTTGATGTCGCCGAAGCCCATTTCATAGGCGCCCGTGGCGACCCGGGGGATCGATTCGCGCGAACCCGCGCCAGTGTCGATCGTCACGTCCAGCCCTTCTTTCTTGAAGTAGCCCTTGTCGATCGCCAGCAGGAACGGCGCGGCCGGCCCCTCGAACTTCCAGTCCAGCGTGAACTTGATTGGCGTTTGTGCCTGCGCCGGCACGACAAATCCCGCACTGGCGAGGCCGAGCGATACTACCGCCGCCGTGAAAATCCGTCTTGCGATCATTTGGGTCTCCCTGAAAACCATGAGCGTTGGCGCAACTTCAACATTGGCTTCCGGATCAGCGCAAGCAAAAATTGCCCAATTCGTGGCCTTTGTCACATCCTGCTTATTTTCAACGCAAATGCCTTTGGGAGCAGCTTAAACCTGCCGGTCTTTGCGGCAGCCGTTTTCGTGCGTGCTGGACATTCGTCATGCATTGGGGCTTCATTCCGCTGCTGGAAACCGGGGTGATTCATGCGCGCAGTCTTGTTGACCTTGGTGGGACTCCTGCTCGTGGCAGCTGGCGGAATCGGCCTTTATTTCGGCTATGGTTCCCAGGCGCCGGTCATAGCGGCCTTGTCCTTCGCTTCTGTCATTGTCGGCGCCATAGTGCTGATGTTCGGCGCCTCGGGCCTTTTCAAAGACAAACCGGCCGCCATCACTTCCATTCCCAGGGTCCGGCATGAGGAATGGCAGGTTCACCTGTTGATCCAGTGCCTGGGCGCGGTCGCCGCTGCCGACGGCACGGTGTCGCCTGACGAACTGGCGACAGTGTCGCGCATTTGCGAGCGCCTGACCGGCAGTCGCATTCCCGATGAAGAGATTGCCGCAACGGTAGCCAAGCTGAAGGGCCCCGCTGTTGCACAGCGCCTGGCGGCAGAAAGGGAACGCATATCGCCGGCCATGCGCCAGATGATGGTCAAGGGCAGTTATCTCGTGATGATGAGCGACCTCTCCCAGTCGCGCAAGGAACTCGGCAAGGTTCACGAGATCGGAAAGGCGCTCGGTTTTTCAACGAGTGAAATCGACGACCAGATTGCAATGGCCGGGGTGTGACGATGACAGACTGGCCACGCGAGACCCTGCAAAGTCCGACAGGCGCTTTGCTTAACTGCCATTGGCTGGCGCCATCGACGCCGCCCCGGGCGATCGTCCAAATCAACCACGGCATGGCTGAGCATTCTGCCCGCTACGCCCGCTTCGCGCAGTTTCTGGCTTCGCGAGGCTATGCGACCATTGCCCATGACCATCGCGGCCACGGCTATACCAAGGCGCCTGACGCGCCACTCGGAATCTTTGCTGCCAGCAATGGCATGGCCAAGGTGCTCGACGATGTGAGCGCCGTAATAGCAAACGCCCGCACCCGTTCGCCCGGAACCCCGCTCGTGATTTTCGGTCACTCGATGGGGACGATCATAGCTCTCAACCACACGCACGAAAATCCCGGCATGAGCGATGCCGCGGCGTTGTGGAACACGAGTTTCGACACGCCTTTCCTGCTTGGCGTACTTGTCGGCGTCCTGAAGACGGAACGCTTGCTAAAGGGATCGGATGTGCCGAGCAGCTTTGCCGTGAAGGCGACCTTCGAAGCCTGGAACAAGGATTTCGCGCCGAACCGCACCGCTTTCGACTGGCTGTCACGCGATGTGGACGAAGTAGACAAATACGTCGCCGATCCGCTATGCGGCTTCCCGGTTTCGGTCGGATTGTGGCTCGATGTAATCGCAAGCATCCGCGCCTCCGCCGACAACGCGCGGATCGCGCGCATTCCCAAATCCTTGCCGGTGAACATCGTCGCGGGCGCGATGGACCCATCCAGCCTGAAGGGCGATGCCATGCTTCGCCTTTCTGCCCGGCTGAAGGCTGCCGGCGTGATGGATGTGTCGGCGAAAGTCTATCCGCAGACACGGCACGAAAGCCTCAACGAGGTGAATCGGGACGTGGTGATGGCCGACTTCGCCGATTGGCTGGACAGCCGCTTTCCGGCGCGCTGAAACGGAAACGCCCTGTTTACCAAGCGGTCCGATTCACGCTTTGCTAACGCTAAACTATTCAATTTTCGACAGTTTTAAGGCGAATTGCCGGGCAAGTTACGAAGAAACTTAAGGTATGCACGTTAGGCTGATCTCAATAACCAGCAAAAACTGGACAGGGATCAGGGCTTTTGAACACCAAGGTTTTCATAATGGCGGGATTGGCCGTTGCGTTTGGCGCGGTCTCCTATTTTGCCGGGAATTCCTGGCTCGAAGGTCAAGCCCAGGCGCGCCTAAGCGAGATTGAGAGCACGAAATCGACGGTGGAAATGGCCAGTGTCGTCGTCGCTTCCGTGCAAGTCCGCTTCGGCGAGCAGCTTACCGCCGAGAACCTGAAGGAAGTGCCATGGCCGGCCGATGCCGTGCCTGAAGGCGCGTTTCGAAGAATCACCGGAGATCACGGAAAAAGGCGAGCGCAAGGCGATCAAGACGATCGAGCCCGGCGAGCCTCTCCTTGCTGTGAAGATCACGGGCGAGAACGGCCGCACCGGCCTTTCGGGCATCATTTCCGAAGGCATGCGGGCGGTGACCATTCCCGTCGACCTTGTCAATGGCGTCGGCGGCTTCGTCATGCCCGGCGACCGGGTCGACATAGTGCTCACCCGCCGCGACCAGAATGACGGCAACCAGGAAGCAAAGATCATCCTGGAGAACGTCAAGGTCCTTTCAATCGACCAGGATGCGGACCGCACCAACCAGTCGGCGCGTGTCGCCAAGTCGGTGACCCTGGAAACCAATGCACCAGGCGCGCAGAAGCTTGCTCTGGCCAATTCCGTCGGCCAGCTTTCGCTGCTGCTGCGCAGCGCTGGAGACGAGAACAAATCTGACACATCGACCTTCTCGGCGGACGTGTTCGACGACGCCGAGCCGGAGGGCGCAGCGAAACCGGACGACGACAATATTTTCGGCTTTCTCAACGCAAAGACTAAGAAGCAATTCGCGACCATCTCGGTCGTGAAACGTGAACAGGTAATCCAGCACACGGTACCCGTGACCGGTGCGGACGGCAAAACAATCAGCGGGCAATAACAACAACAACCTGGGAGAGGCCGGAAGGGACGCCGGTCTTGCGGGGATGAAAACTGAAAATGCAACGTACGGAAGGGCAGGTCTCCTTTCCAGACTGGCGGCGACAGCCGCATTCGTAGCCGTGCTGGCATTCGGGGCGGGGTTGGAACTGCGCCCCGCATACGCCGAGGAAAACGGCGTCGTGCAACTGAACACCAGCGGAACACAGGTCGTGCGTGTCGCCCAGGGCAAACCGCGCACCATGCGCGCCGACCAGGTGTTCAGCGAAATCGTCGTAGGCGACCCCGATGTCGCCGTTGTCACGCCGCTTACCGATCGCACTTTCTACGTGGTCGGCAGCAAGGCCGGCTCCACCGGTGTCGCGCTCTACAACGAGGCGCGCGAACTGGTCGGCATGCTGGACATCGAGGTCGGGCCGGACGCAGGCGAAATCAATCGTACGCTCAACGCCGCACTGAACGATGGCGGCGTCAAGGCCTCCACTGCCAACGGACGCGTCATCATTTCCGGCAAGGCAAAGAGCCCGGCAGCCGCTGCGAAGGCACGCGAGATCGCCAAGCGTTTCGACGAGGATCCGATCGATTCCACTTCCGTCGCGCCCTCGACGCAGGTGACGCTGGAAGTCCGTTTCATCGAGGCATCGCGCCGCCACAACAAGGAACTGGGCGTCAGCCTTTTCGCCAACAAGAAGGGCGGCAACTTCACGATGGCCGACAACGGCCTTATCGCCAACCCGCTCTACCAGCCACTGGGTGGCGGTGCAGGGAGGCATTGGCGTGATCAATTCGCTGGTGTCCGGCGTCCTGCCTTTCGGCCAGGTGCTCGGCCGCCTGCTCGACCACGGCATGAAGGTCGATGCGCTGGTGCAGGCGCTGGAGCAGCGCGGCATCGCGCGCCGCCTTGCCGAGCCGAACCTTACCGCCCTGTCCGGCGACACGGCGAGCTTCCTCGCCGGCGGGGAGTTCCCCTTCCCGGTGTCTTCGGCCGATGGCCAGGTAACGGTCGAATTCAAGAAGTTCGGCGTCGGCCTGGACTTCACGCCGACCGTTCTCGACAACGGAATGATCAACCTGCGAATTGCGCCGGAAGTCAGCCAGATCGACCCCAATTCCTCGGTGAAGTTCAACGACACCGAAATCCCGGGCCTCATCGTGCGCCGCGCCAATACCACCGTTGAACTGCGCGACGGCCAGAGCTTCGTGCTTGCGGGCCTGATCCAGACCGCCGGAAACTACGACGTGCGCAAGTTCCCGTGGCTGGGCGACCTGCCCATCCTCGGCGCGCTGTTCCGCTCGTCCTCCTTCCGCAAACAGGAAACCGATCTCGTCATCATCGTGACGCCGCGCCTTGTCCGCCCGCTCGCACCCGGTGCGCAAATTGCGACGCCGCTCGATGGTGGGACAGCGCCCAACGATGTCGACCTTTTCGTCAACGGCCGTACCGAGATGAACCGGGCGAACCTGCGCAAGGTGGCAGACAGCCGGGCAGGCATCCTGCGCACCGGCCACATCATCGACTTCTGAGCGAACATGCAGCGCGAGCGCTGGCAAGGAGACGAAACATGCACCGTACTTTGATGATCGTCCTGGCAATCGCCGCACCGGCATCGCTGGCCGGATGCGAGTACACCGCCCGCCAGGACACGATAGCCCCGTGGGCCGGCAATGCCGTGGCACAGAACCAGGCATTGCAGATGATCGATCCGTGGCCGCGCCACGCCTACGACACCAACATCGCCACCAATGGCGAAAGACAAGCCGGCGCGTATCGCAAATACGCCTCGGCCAACAAGAACGAGGATGCGAAGTCGCAGGTCACGCCGCTCCAGCTCGTCGTGCCGGAGCAGCAGTGATCGCACGCAAGCGGGATCGGGGGAAAATAGATGGCGGCAAGCACGGACAAGTCGAAACGCAGATTGGGAATGGTGTCGGATGACGCCGCTTTCGTAGCCATGGCGAAGGGAGCGATCGCTTCCGGCGACGCCCAGGAATTCGTCCTCTTTCAAAAGAACATCAAGGATGTCGGCGCGGAAGTGCGCGAAGCCTCCTTCGATGCGCTGATCCTCGACATGGATGCCGGCAATGTTGCCGACTTCGAGCAATTGCAGAAACTGAAGCGCATGGTGGGCCCGGCCTGCGCCGTGGTCGTCGTGACCTCCAACTTCTCGCCGGCCGCCGCGCGCATACTCATCCAGCTCAAGGTTTCGGATTTCCTCGTGAAGCCGCTGCAGACATCCGACCTCGTGCGGGCCTGCAACAATGCGATGAAGATGCCCGGCGAAGACCATCAGGTCGAGCCGCAATTCCTTGCCTTCATGCCGGCATCCGGCGGCGTCGGCAACACGGTGATGACGCTGGAGACCGCCCACATCCTGAACCGTTACGGCAGGAAGTTCGGCCACACGACCTGCGTGTGGACCTCAATTTCCAGCATGGTTCCTGCGCTGAATATCTGGACATCGAGCCGCGTTTCGACATCACCGAGATCGAGAACTCGCCCGAACGGCTGGACCGGCAGTTGCTCGACGTGATGCTGTCGAAGCATGCGAGCGGACTGTCGGTCATCGCCGCGCCGAACCAGCCGAGCGAGATGCGCACCTTCAAGGCGGCGCTGGTCGTGCGCCTGCTCGATCTCGTCTCGGCCTACTTCGACTATGTGGTCATCGACCTGCCGCGCATCTGGTTTCCATGGACGGAAACAGTGATCCTGGGCTCCAACCGGCTGTTCATCGTCTCCGACATGACCGTGCCTTCGATCCGCCACGGCACGGCGCCTGATCGAGGCGGTGCAGGAGAAGACCGGTGCGCAGGTCAACGCCAAGGTTCTCGTCAACCGCATGGACTGGCGCGCCAATGCGGCAGGACTGAATGCCAAGGATGTGGAGCAGGCTCTTGGCCAGTCCTTCGCCGGCGGCATTCCGAACAACTACAGGCTGGTGCGCGATGCGGTCGATCGCGGTGTCCCGCTCGTGCGATGTCGATCCGGCCAACAATGTCACGGAGCATCTCAAGCGCATCATCATCAATGATGCGTCGGAGATCGGAAGCCGTCAAGGAGCAACGCGGCGGCGGTTTCTGGACCGGCATGAAGCTGTTCGCACGAAAGGCTGGCTGACCGTGCGCAACCGATTTTCGACGCTGCATCCAGGTCGATTTCGACGACGAGATTTTCGCGCCGGCCCCTGCCAGGAGTTCCGGCGTGCAGGAGGCGCCGGCTGTTGTCGCCGCTCCGCCAGCATCAGCCGCGCACAGCAGCCGGCCGCCCAGCCCTCCCCCGCGCTGGAGAAGATCATCGAGGCGAAGGTCACGCTGCACCGCCGCCTGATCGAGGAATTCAACCTCGTTGCGCTGGAAAAGCTGCCGCGCGATGCGTTGGTGCAACGAGATCCGCAAATTCGTCATCGACTACGTGACGAAGGAGCGCCTTGCGCTCAACAATGCCGAGCTGGAGGAGTTCGTCGGAACCATCGTCGACGAGATGACGGGACTTGGGCCGCTCGAGCCCTTGATGCGCAATCCCGAGATTTCCGACATCCTGATCAACGGGCACAAGAACTGCTACGCCGAAATCAAGGGCGTGCTGCAGCCGGTGGTCATTCCGTTCAAGGACGAGGCGCATCTGCTGCGCGTCGTCAACAAGATCGTCGCCGCGGTCGGGCGGCGGATCGATGAATCCAATCCGATGTGCGACGCGCGCATGGCGGACGGCTCGCGCTTCAACGCCGCGATCCGCCCCATCGCCATCGACGGCCCGCTGGTCTCGATCCGCAAGTTTTCCAAGAACAAGCTTTCGCTTGAACGGCTTGTCGATTTCGGCGCGCTCGCGCCGCAGATGGCGGAAGTTCTGCGCCACGCGGTCGCGGCACGCATGACGACGATCATTTCGGGCGGCACCGGCACCGGCAAGACGACGATGCTCAATGCGCTGTCGGCGTTCATCAGCGACAAGGAACGCGTCATCACGATCGAGGACGCGGCCGAACTTGCCCTGCAGATCCCGCATGTCGGCCGCATGGAAACGCGCCCGGCATCCAACGAGGGGACCGGCGAAGTGCGCCAGCGCGACCTCGTCAAGAACGCCCTGCGCATGCGGCCCGACCGGGTGATCCTCGGCGAGTGCCGCGGCGAGGAAGCCTTCGACATGCTTCAGGCCATGAACACCGGCCATGAAGGCTCCATGGCGACGATCCACGCCAACACGCCGCGCGATGCGATTTCGCGCCTCGAGCAGATGCTGGGCATGACCGGCATGCCGATGACGGTCGCATCGATCCGCAGCCAGATTTCCGGCGCCATCCATCTCATCGTGCAGCTGACGCGCCTGTCGGACGGCAAGCGCAAGATCACCTCCATCACCGAAGTCACCGGCATGGAAGGCGACATCGTCCAGATGCAGGAGATCTTCCGCTTCAGGCGGACCGGCATGGGGCCGAACAACGAGGTCCTCGGCCATTTCGAGGCGACCGGCGTTCGCCCGCGCTTCCTCGAGCATCTGGTGGCGATGGGCATCAAGCTTCCCGCTGCAATATTCGAGCCCGGGGTCGAGCTCAAATGAGTTTCGAACTTGAAGCCGTCCATATCTTCTATGTTTCGCTGGTCGTCTCGGCAGTGCTTTTCGTCGAGGCCGGATATCTGCTGCTTGCGCCCGACAATTCGGCGCGCAAGCACATCAACCGGCGCATGACGGCGAGCGGCAAGAAGAAGATCAGCCAGAAGGACATCCTTGTGCAATTGCGCAAGGAGCGCGGCCTCGACGCCGACGGGAATTTCGTCCTGCCGATGAAATGGCTCAACCAATTGGTCGTGCAGGCAGGCATTACGGTCGGCATGCCGCGCGTGATGATGTACTGGGGCGGCTTTTTCCTTGTGTCGATCCCTGGTGATCCTTTTCATGTCCGGCTCGCCCGCGCATGGCGCTCCTGGCCTCGCCGGTCACCGGCTTGCTGCTGCCGTGGTTCTATCTGGTGCGGCTGCGAGCGAAGAAGATGACGCTGTTCGGAAAGCAGCTTCCCGAAGCGGTCGATCTCATCACCCGGTCGCTCAAGGCGGGGCATCCGGTACCTGTGGCCATCGCGATGGTCGCGCGCGAAATGCCCGACCCGATCGGTTCCGAATTCGGCATGGTTGCCGACGAGGTCACCTTCGGCTCGGACCTCGTTACGGCGCTTGCCAACATGCATTCACGGGTCGGCCATCCCGACCTGCCTTTGCTGGTTTCGTCGGTTTCGATCCAGTCCGCCACCGGCGGCAATCTGCGCGAAATTCTCGACGGCCTTTCGAAGGTCGTGCGGGCGCGTCTCAAGATGAAAGCAAAGATCCGCGCCATTTCGGCCGAAGGCCGCATTTCGGCGGTCTTCCTGTCGGCAATGCCGGTGATCCTTTTCATCGTGCTGCTGACGCTGATGCCGGACTACTACAGCGGCGTGTGGGAATACAGCGAGACCTGGTGGGGCTTCAGCGGCCTGATCTTCTGGCTCGTGGCGGGCAATGCCATGATCATGAAGATGGTCAGCTTCAAGGTGTGACCATGGGTGCAATCCTGCAGAGTTTCGATCCGATCGCACTCGGCTCGGGCCTGGCCGGCCTGTTGCTGTTCGGCCTGATGTACTTCTTCATGCAGGGCCATGACGAAAACCGCGCCCGTTCGGAAGTGCGCAAGCGCCTCGACTTCAACCATGTCACGGAAGGCGCACGAGGCGGATGCCGCAACGCAGGCCGCGCCCAAATCCACGGCGCGCAAGATCGCCCGGCGCACCAATGACTTCTACTGCGCGAACGATCCCAAGAGCATCCGCAAGATCCAGATGCGGCTCATCCAGGCGGGCTTCCTGAACGAGAACGCGCTTGGCATTTTCCTCGCTTCGCGCGTCATCCTGGCGGCGGTCCTGGCGGCGTTTTGGCTGTCGTCATGATCCTGTCTGGTCGACTTGTCCACCACCAACAAGGCGGGATTGCTCCTCGGCGCTGCTTCGCTCGGATACTTCCTGCCGAACATCGTGCTGCAGCGGCGCATCAACAAGCTGCAGCAGGAAAATCGCGGCGGATTTCCCGATGTCCTCGACCTGATGATCGTCGCCGCCGAGGCCGGGTTGACGCTTGAGGCGTCGATCGACCGGATCGCGCGCGAGATCGAGAAGACCTATCCTGCCCTGTCGCGGCAGTTGTCCCTTGCCGCGATCGAAATGCGCGCAGGCAGGCCGCTCGACCAGGCGCTGCGCGCGTTCGGCGAGCGCCTCGGCATCGACGAGGTGCAAGGCTTCGCAACCATGATCCAGCAGTCCAAGGAACTGGGAACCTCGGTTTCCGACGCGCTGCGGGTCTACAGCGATGAGATGCGCCACAAGCGCATGATGGTGGCTGAGGAGCGCGCCTACGCACTGCCCGCCAAACTCTCCGTGCCGGTCACCGCTTTCATCCTTCCAGTCGTCATCGGCATCGCGGTACTGCCGACTGTTGTCCGCCTGATGAACCAGTAGAATTTTGGCAGCCCCCTTTACCTTGCCTTAGGCATGGCGGCAGATCGGTCTTGCCGTCGCAAAGACCCGTTAAGCGCGCGACGCTAGTATCGCAGGCAATAACAACAAGAAAATCATGGGGTCTGCAATGAAACGCGCAATCTGCGCCATTGTGTTCGTGGCAATTTCGGGGATTGCCCTTACCGGATGCAACACCACCGCCATTTCCACACATGGAGATGCGGGAGTCTCCAATCCATCGGCTATCCCGAACCTTGGCGTCGACAGCCATGGCGAAATCATCGGCGTCTCCTGGCCCAGCATTCCCGCTTCGAACCAGGCCAGCATCAAGGGCGATAGCGCCCGGCCGTTCCTCGAACGGGCCCGCGAAGATTTTCGCGGTGACAATTTCGGCAATGCCGAGCGCAACTTCCGCAAGGCCGTCGAACTGAAGCCTGACAGCTACGAGGCCTGGGCGGGCCTGGCTGCAAGCTACGACCAGATCGGCCGCTTCGACCTCGCCGATCGCGCTTACGACCAGCTCTTGAAGCTGAAGAAGAACGACGCCCGTATCATGAATAACCGTGGCTATTCCTACCTGTTGCGTGGTGACTATGCCAAGGCGCAGTCATGGTTCGACAAGGCGCAAGCCAGGGATCCCGGCATCGAAGAGGTGGAGGGCAATTTGCACCTACTGGCACAGGTCCGCGAAAGCTGACCGGCAACACGCAAAGACATCGGCCGAGGGCGCAGCGGGCAACCGCCGCGCCCTTTCCTTTTGTGGTCCACGGTATTCACAGCCGGTGGATAAACCGTCCTTGCGCGAGCGCCGGTTTGGCGCAAATCTTACATTCATGAGGTTCGGAACGGCCCGATAGCCAAAGGGCAGGCGAAGAACGAAAAACTCATACCGTGCCGCAGCGGTCAGCGACCAGCGCGCAACAGGTCGCAGGCAGCACCGGAGGCGGAAGGCACACGGTCGGTGGAATGCGCGGAAGCGAACGCGCAAACCACCTCCGATGAGACGGTGAACGGCGGACAAACCGTTCGATCGATCTGGCGATGAAGGTTCTTGGCGAAAGCCGGGGCTTGACTGCCGGGGAAGGCGGTTGGAAGCGATTGCAGCGCAGACGGTGTCGAAAGATGCAGCCGGCGCGCAGACGGGACCTTCAGCACTTAATCGGAAAAGCCTGCATCCGGTTCCCGCAGCACGTAGGATGTGAAATCCTGCCGGGTTGCACGGTCCGGAAAGCAGACGGAACCGAACGGGGAGGCGCTGGCGCAAGTCAGCGTCTTTCTGTTTTTGGGTCTGCGTCCGTTACACTGGTGCCCTGAACCTGGGCCTTGTGCGCCACCATCACATGGTAATCCATGCAAGCGCCACGCACGCAGGCGGTCAGCACCATGCTTTCGCCCTCTACCGGAACGATGGCCATCGGGCCTTGCCCTTCGACCCTCACGAGCCGATGTCGCCGCGCCTCCTGCTCTTGCCGGAAAACGAGGACGTTGCAATCCGCATTGCAGATTGCCGCAACCGGAATCAGTACTTTGTTCGTAAAGGTTACGATCGGGTGCGGCCATTGACGGGCGGCCGCACTCGTGACCGCAGGCACCGACGCCGAAAATTCAAGGGACTGCGCGAATGCATTGCCCGCCCCTGCGTGCAGCGACGCAATAGCCAGCATGGTGGCAAAGGCGGACATGCAAGTTTCAGTTGAGCAAGCGCGTGGAGTCATGCGGATAATATTGCAAATCCCGTGCCAAGGCGCGTGTAGCTGCGACCCACTCTCGCGCCATGAGCGAAACCTTACGAAAAACTTAATGCAAGGCCCTGATTTTCTTGAAGAATATGCAGCAACATGTCGGATATTTTACAACTTTACCGATTATAAACCTACCCTGCTACCGGAACTTTAAGTCCCGGCAGCTATACCTTTTCGGGACGGTCAGGGGGGTTGGCACGGCGCAAGACAGAAGCGCACGGCCTGCAAAAAAAACCTGTTGCGTCACAAAAAAAGAAACGAAGAGGCTAACAGGAGCTAGTCATGAAGAAGTTCGTCAAACTCGCAGTAGTCGCGTCGATCGCTGTTATCCCGGCCCAGGCATTCGCCGCAACCGGAAACGTCCAGTTCAACGCCACTGTAACGCATACCTGCACGATCACCGTCAACTCTGCCGGTACGCTTGGCGTCAGCACGGACTTCGGCACGTTGTCGTCGCTCCAGGCTGGCGGCGCGGCCGGTTCGGCCACGATCGCAGCCTCGGGCAACGGCTTCGACGTCAGCGTCGATGCACCGAACCTGTCGAAGCCGGCAGCGGACACAACCTCGGAATCCCTGTCCGCATCGTACATCACGACCGGCGCCACCACCGTGTCGGGCGCGGACACCGACGCGGCCAACGACCTGAACAACGGCACGACCAACGTTTCGGTCCACATGGCCGCTGTGAAATCCGGCTCCGACGTGTTCGCGGCAGGCACCTATACCGGTACCGTCGTACTGCGCTGCGAATAAACCCAAAACCAGGAAAGGCACAGACAAGACATGAATTCGATTTCTACAAAAACTCTTGCGATGACTTCGTTTCTTGGCTGCGCCTTTGCACTCGCGCTGCTGCCCTCACAGGCAGCAGCGCAGGCAATGTCGCCGATGCGCGGGGAAGTGAAGAGCTTTTCGGACTCCTTCGCATTGAGGGTGTTTCCCGCAAATCCCTACGAGCATCGCATACGTGTCGAGGTGAAGGTCTACGACCAGAACTTCAACGAGGTAGCCGCGATGGTTTCGCCCGCGAACTTCACTCTGGCCGGCCGCAATTCACGACCGGTGAGCGTGATCGTTCCCTTCGAAACCGGCCAGGCAACCCGCAAGGTTCGCATTTGCACCGAATCCATTCCGTTTCCTGGCCAAAACAAAACAACAACAACAATCAAGGCGCAGATATGTGGAAAGTTCTTGGGAGAGCGCGTGCAGTAGCGGCACTTTCATTCGCTGCCTTGCTGCTTGCGGGTGAAAATGCCACCGCGCAGGACAACTTCATCAACCAGAACATATCGGGCTTTAACCTGCCGGGCGTGACCCTTTCACAAGGTCACGACGAGGTCCGCGCGGCGGACGGCACAACGTGCCGTTCCGCTGTCGGCGGCTCAGGCGCCTACATGGATGTCGGCGTGATTGGCAATCCTGAACAGGATTCCAAGGGCAATTCCAGCATGTCGGCTTATGGCCGCATAGTTGTGCCGCTGGGCAGGATGCCGAAACGCGTCGATTGCAGCAAGCTTTACGATCTGGAAGTCACCCGGCTCGAGCTGGAACTCAAGCTGGCACAGATGGGCCTTGGCAGCGGAATTTCGCCCGTTACCGACGAAGGCGACGACGGCGCCGCAGCCGAAGTCCCTGCCGCCGCCGGGCCTGAAGACGCAGCCTTCGAACAAGCCGCAACGGCAGCCGCCCCCGCCGAACCCGTTCAAAAGCAGCCGGCAAAGCCGGTCAAGGTTGCGCAGGCCGAAACAAAGGCTGCGGGTTGGGAGGACGAAGGCTGGTCCACGGACGGGCTGAAGAAATGAAACCGCTTTTGGCGCGCCGCCGGACTTTCAAGGTATTTCGCGACTTGGCTGTGACCGCAGTCCTGTGCTGGGCCGCTGTTCCCGGATCCGCGGTCTTGGCGCAGGAAAGCCTAGATGACGAAGCCAAAACGGCGCCCCTCGAAGGGCAAATGGAAAATGAGGAAGCCGTCAAGGAATTGATCAAGGAACTTTCGAGGTCGCAATCTGCAAAGGGCGGCAATCAGTTCTGTGCCGTCATCGTCGGCAGTGACGGCCAGCTTGCAGCTTCTCCCGAGGCTAACGAGCTCAGTTCGATCAATTATGGCGGGCGGGCAGGACAGGCCGAGGTGGTCGCCTCGAACAACTCCTACACGCTCTCGATCGATCGGCCGCTCGGATTTTCGCTGGCGCCAATCGGTGCGAACGATTCCGTGATCATCAAAACGTCTTTTTCCGGTTTTGGCGCAACCAGTTTCTCGTCAACGCCAGGGAGCATCCCGGTGCGGCTGAAGCAGGGATCGACGACTGTCTCGGCCAACCTGGTAGCCACCAAGACAATCAGCCTGTTCCCGCCGGGACAATACCGCGCGGAAATCATCTTGAGGTGCGAATGATGATCAACATTGCAAAAAATACTGCTTTGGCATTTGTATTGATGTCGACCGCAGCCTGGCCGTCCACGTCAAATGCCGCGCAGGACAACGTACAGTTCTGGGGCAACATCACCACCAACAATCCTTGCGTCGTGATACTTGGACGGCAAGGCCAGTTGGGCGTTAGCCCCGACCTGCGGCAATTGAGTTCAAAGATTTCCGGCGGCGTGTCGGGCGTCGCGGATATCTATTCGCTGATCGGATACCAGATTTCCGTCGATGGCCCCTCATTCTTCATGACGGCGCCGGCGGGCGGCAACAATGGCGTCGCCTTCACAACGACTTTTTCGGGCTCGAACATTTTCAGGGGTATTACATTCCCCGAACAGCCTGGAAGCCAGCAGGTTCGCCTGAATGCAGGGTTTTCGATTACACGAGTGAACATCCATCTCGTTGCCGACCGACCGGATAGCTTTCCTAGCGGAAGTTACACGGCGATCACGACGGTGAGATGCGAGTGATCAGCTTGCCGGCAGTTCGACCTTTTCGAGGATCTGTGTCCAGTTCATCGAGCCGTTGCTGATCTGCTCCTTGACCGTTACGCCAAGCTCCGGCGAAAACCAGACATGGTGCCGCATACCCGCTGGCATTTCCCGGGGCATCGGCATCTTCACCTTGATTGTGCGGAATGTTCCGGCGGGTAGCTGCAGCATTTCGAAGCCGACGACCTCCACAACTCCGCCGCCTGACCTCTCGATCTTCTTGCGGTGATCCAGCGATTTCCATTGGGTCAACCACTTGTCGCCGGGCTTCATCGGAAAGCGGTAGCGCTCCTCGACCGGCTTGAAGGTGACCATCGCCTTGCCCCTCGCGTCGCGATAGCCCTTCAAGGCGAACCCGGACATATCGTAATAGGCATCGACCGTCTCCTTGAAGCCAGCCACCGAGGTCAGCTTGAGGTATTCCACGCCGCCAGCATTCACGACGCCCGCGACCTTGTAACTGATCACGGGCGGCAGCGTTGACCAGTTGTTGCGCCACGTGAAGACCGTGCCTTCCCTCGGCGGTTCATAGCGCTCGACAACGTTGGAAGCTGCGTTGACCGAAGCCGTACGGGCAGCGGTATCGACTTCCGCAGATCCGTCAACAGCCTGTGCTCCGTTCTTGCCTGCAGCCAGCGTGGACGGTAGCCTGATTGCATCCGGAACGGATGTGGCTTGGCAGCCGGCAAGCAGAAAGCCGACTGCAAGCGCCGGTATTGGCGCCCAGTTTGATCGCATCATGAACCCCCCATGACTAAAGCCGACCATGAGCGTAATTCAGTTAAAAAACTGTGCTTGTGGTTAACTTGGTGTTGGAAGTCCGCGCCATGCCAAGCAGGAGTAATGTTGGGGATTTACTGCTCGTAAACAAATTGATGTCAAATATAGTACATACAGAACGCTGCCTGTTGCCCCCCGGCGGCGCCTGTGTCAGCGGCCCGGTGCTTGCGCCGGGCCCTGTTTTTTTCCAGGAGCCCGCGTCGCCACCGCCACGGCGCCCATGACAATTGCCATGCCCAGAAGCTGGACCGGCGCGAGCTGTTCGCCGAAAAGCAGCCACGCGATTACCGATGTCACTGCGGGCACCAGGTAGAAAAGCGATGCGGTGCCGGACGCCGTGTTGAGGCGTATAAGCAGCATCAGCAGGCCCACCGCGCCGATGGAAAGCACCAGCACGAGCCAAGCCATCGCGAAGATGAATTCGCCTGTCCACTCCACCTGCCGAGTTTCGGTTAAAAAGGACAGTAGCGCGAAAGGCGCCAGCGCGCCGACATACTGCCCGACCGTCGCCAGCCGAAGGTCGAGGCCGGTGACGAAGCGCTTCTGGTAGACCGCTCCGACGCTGATACCGACCACCGCGGCAAAGGTGGAAGCCAGCGTCACCGGCGTGATGCCGCCAACATCAATGCCGCCGAGCAGCCGGGGCGCGACGACCAGCGCCACACCGAACAAGCCTGCGACAAGTCCCGAAAGCTGCAGCGCCGACAGCTTTTCGCCGAGCATTGCCCTGGCGATGAACGCCGTAGCCAGCGGTTGCAAAGCCACCACCAGCGCCGCCACGCCCGCGGGCATGCCACGGCTGATCGCGAAGAACACGCCGCCGAGATAGACGCCATGAACGAGCACCCCCGTAACCATGGAATGGGCGAAGGGCCGCCAGCCCGGCCATTTGCGCACGAAGATGAACGCGACCGGAATGAGAATGGCGAGCGTCAGCACGACGCGGATTGCCAGGAACGTGAACGGCTCGGCATGCGGCAGCCCGAGCTTGGCGCCGATAAAGCCGGTCGACCACAGCAGCACGAATATTGAAGGCGCGGCCTTGGCCAGAACGCCTGCACGTTGCCTGACGGCATGGCTTCACCGGGGTTGCTCGGATTTCGGAACGCCGTCATAAGGCGCTCAGGACAAAGCCGCAAGCGAGGCCCGCTGATAAACCGGCTGCGACGAAGCGCAAGGAGAATGCCCGCGGTGCTGCAAGAATATTCGATATCGCCTTTCGACGCCGCCCATCAGCAAGTCGTGCAGGCCGCGATCGATATCAAGACAAAACCGCCCGGCTCGCTTGGCCGCATCGAAAAGCTCGCGCTCCAGATCGCGGGCGCGCAGCAGAGCCTGATACCATCTGTCAGCCCGGCCCGCCTGCTGCTGTTTCGCGGGCGATCATGGCATGGTCGCCGAAGGAGTTTCCGCCTGGCCGAGCGAAGTAACGGCACAGATGGTCGCCAACTTTCTTGCCGGCGGCGCCGCAGCCAATGTGTTCGCCCGCGCCAACGGCATCGACATCACCATCGTCGATGCTGGCGTTGCCAGCGATGTGGCCGATTCCCCTGCCCTCGTCCGCGCGAACATCGCCAAAGGCACGCGCAATGCCATGCGCGAGGACGCGATCAGCGCAAAGGATCTGGCGCGCGCGCTCGAATTCGGCGCTGATCTCGCGGCGGATTGCATCGAGAAGGGCGACAGGGTGATCCTGCTTGGCGAAATGGGAATCGGCAATACGTCGTCTGCCGCCCTGCTCGCACATTCGGTCGAAGGCATCGACCTCGCGTTTCTCGCCGGTCCCGGCGCCGGCCTCGACGCGCCCGGCGTTGCGCGCAAGACCGAAATTCTCAAGAGGATCGCGGCGCGGCGGCCCGGGCGGCTTTCGCCGGAACAAGCGCTGGGCGCATTTGGCGGCCTCGAGATCGCCTGCATGGCGGGCGCGCTGATCGGCGCTGCTTCGCGCGGCGGCATCGTGCTTGTCGATGGCTTCATCGCCACTGCCGCCGCTCTGTGCGCCCTGCGCGCCCGGCCGGATGCCGCGCCATATGCCATCTTCGCCCACCGCTCGAAGGAACCTGGACACCGTCTGATGCTGGAGGCGCTTGGGGTGGAACCGCTGGTCGATCTTGACCTGCGTCTCGGCGAGGGCACGGGGGCACTGCTCGCCTACCCCATGCTTCGCGCTGCCTGCGCCATGCTCAATGAGATGGCGACCTTCGAAAGCGCCGGAATCTCGGGCAAGGAGAGCTGATGCAGGCCGAACTCGGCAAGTTGGCGCAGGCCATCGGCTTCTTCACGCGCATCACCTTGCCCGACCGGATCTGGCGGCAGGCCGCGCCATGGCGGCTCGACGAGTGCGCGCGCTGGTTTCCCGATTGCGGGACTGCTGATCGGCCTCGTTCCTGCATTGGTTTTCGTCATCGCCGCAAACTGGCTGGCGCCGCTCGCGGCGGCGGGCCTTGCAATCGCTTCGGGCATTGCGCTGACCGGCGCGCTGCACGAGGATGGATTGGCCGATACCGCCGATGGCCTTGGCGGCGGCCATGCGCGCGAGCGGGCGCTCGAGATCATGCGCGACAGCACCATCGGGACCTATGGCGCGGCAGCGTTGATCTTCTCGATCGGCCTGCGCTGGGTAGCACTTGGCGACGCTCGCCCCCGCAGCCGGGGCCGCGGCGCTCGTCATCGCACATGCAGCAGGCCGCGCTTCAATTGCCATGGCGCTCAACCGGTCGACCTATGCCCGCACCAAGGGAACGGGCGAACTCGTTTCGCGCGGCGTGCCGGACGCCGAACTGTGGCGCACGCTCGCAATCGCCGCTGCGCTGGCGCTACTGTTCGGTTGGTGGCGCCGGATTGATCGCCGCGATCATCGGCGGCAGCGTAGCGGCGCTTCTGCACCTGCGCGTCGAAAGGCGGATCGGCGGCTATACCGGCGACACGCTCGGCGCGATGGAACAGGTTTGCGAGATTGCCGTCATGCTTGCCCTCTCGGCGATGTGGAGCGTTTCATGATCTTCCTGCGCCATCCACGCCCGGGCGTCGAACCCGGCATCTGCTATGGCCGGCTCGACCTCGACATCCACGAGGAAGGCCACGGCCAGATCGAGCGCGCGGTGGAACTCGCGCCACCCGCAAGGCTGCTGCTTGCGAGCCCCGCATTGCGTTGCCGAAAGCTGGCGGAGGCGATCGCGTTCAGGCACGGCCTTGAGATCCGCTTCGACGAGCGGCTGTGGGAAATGAACATGGGCGACTGGGAGGGCCTGCCCTGGAAGGACATTCCCGCGTCATCTGAGCGAACCATGGCTGAAGGATCCCTTCAACCTCGCCTGCCCGAACGGCGAGTCCTTCAAGGAGGTGCAGCTTCGCGTGACGCAGGCATTGGAGAACCATGGCGAGGATACCGTCGTCGTTTGCCATGCCGGGCCGATCAGGGCCGTGCAGATGGCCTGGACGGGCTTGACCTTCGCCGAGGCCTTCGCCTCCACCCCGCCCTATGCCGAGCCGATCGAGATCATCCGGCGACAAGAATGACGGCAACAACGGCCCACAGCGCGAAACACGACCGCGCGAAGAGCTGCAGCGCCGCATCGATGTCGGGCGCATCGAGGTCTCGTGCGTCCCCGAACCGTTGAGCCAGACCTGCTGGACGCTTTCCCCGGCATAGACGCGCGGGCCCGCGAGCGAAATACCCAGCGCCCAGGCGAAGGCCGATTCCGGCCAGCCGGCATTGGGCGAACGGTGCAGTCCGGCATCGCGCAGCGCACCGTTGAAGCTTTCGCGCGCCATGCCAATGCCGCCGAGGCTGAACGCGCCGAGCGCAATGATCGCCGCCGACAAGCGCGCCGGAACATAATTGGCGAAATCATCGGCACGCGCGGACCAGCGGCCGAAAGTGCAGATATTTCTCCGTCCGGTGTCCGATCATCGAGTCGGCGGTGTTGATCATCTTGTAGGCGAACAGCCCCGGCAGGCCGAGCAGCGCATACCAGAAGGCCGGCGCGACCACGCCGTCGGAGAAATTCTCCGCCAGGCTTTCGATCGCCGCGCGGCTGACCCCTGCCCTGTCGAGCGAGTTCGGATCGCGCCCGACAATCATCGAGACCGCGCGCCTGCCGCCGTCAAGCCCGCCCGCGCGCAAGCCCGTCGCGACTGCCCGTACATGATCGGCAAGGCTCTTTTGCGCCAGTAAACACCGAAACGATGACGATCTCCAGCAACCAGCCGAGCGGACCGAACATGCGCAAGAAGCCGTGCAGCACCATGCCCGCGATCACCGCGAGCGGCAAGCATCGCGAAAAAGGCCAGCGCTCCGGCGCGCACTTGCCGCCGCGCCGCTTCGCCGGCATGGTTCAGCCGCTTGTCGAGAAATCCGACGACCTGCCCAAACCATACCACCGGATGCGGCCAGCGCCGCCAGATCCTGATCGGGATCGCCGACGAACCAGTCGAGCACCAGCGCGGCCAAGAAGGATCGGCAAGATGCATGGCTTCAGCGCCTCAGGAATTGCTGGATGGCCGAGCGCAAGCGCCGAAGCTGGGCGTCTTCGGCGCACAGGCCGAACCGGACCAGCCCGTCGCGGTCAGGGAACGGCCGCGCCAATATGCGCGAGCGCTGCAGCGACTCGCATAGCCCCGCCGCCCTTTCGTGGCGGGCGAGCACGAACAGGCCATTGACGCCCACGATCTCCAGCCCTTGGTCCTGCAACATCTCGGCAAGGGCACGCGAGCGGGCAGCGAGCCACAAGCCGCGTCGTAGCCGTCCATTCCCTGTCCGCCAGCGCCGCCGCGCCGATTTCCAGCGCCGGCCCGCTCACCGCCCAAGGTCCGAACCAGTCCGCGATCCTTGCCGCTAGTTGGCGGTCGCAGATCGCGAAGCCGAGCCGCACCCCCGCAAGGCCGAAGAACTTGCCGAAGGATTTGAGGATGACCATGTTGCGCACCATGTGCGGCACGAAGCTCTTGTCGGGATCGGTGTCGCAGAACGCCTCGTCGATGATCAGGCGGCCATCCTTGCGACGCATCCGGTCGGCAAGTTTTTCGATTTGCGCCTTGTCGTGGAACATCGCGTCCGGATTGTTCGGATGGACCGCGACCGCGAAAGTCTCGTCCTCCGCAACAGCCGCCGGCTCCAGCACTTCGCCTGACGGTTCGTCCCGCTTTGGCGGCACAATGGGCATGCTCGCGATAGGTGCCTGCTTGCGGCGCAATGATCGTGGCGGTCGAGCCTTCCAGCAGTCGCGGCAGGGCTTCGATCAGCGCCTGCGTTCCGGGCGCGGCAACCACGGCGAAGGCTTCCGGCACCTTGTAGTAATTGCGGGCAACGGACAAAAGCCAGGCATGCGCCGCGGCATCGGGCAGGCGCTGCCACGCATCGGCCGAGACGGCCCGAAGGGGCCAGGGCCGCGGATTGATGCCGGTGGAAAGGTCGAGCCATTCGCTGCGGTTTCCGCCATGGATCGCCATGGCGCGGTCAAGACCGCCGCCGTGAAACACCGGACCTGAGGTCTCAAGGAAACTCATGCCGCGTCGATCACGTGAAGATAGGAGCCCATGACATTGCCGCTGCGAAGGCCTTGCGGGCCAAGGTCGGCACCCAGCGCATCGCTGGCAGAGAACAGTGGATCGCCCTCTTCGCGCAGCACCGACGAATAGTGAAATTCATGCGCGGCCATCTTCTGGCCGAAGGGGAAGCCCTGTCCCAGCCACCGCGCGGCGATAACCCAGATGCAGCTTGCGGCGGGCAAAGCTGGTTTCGAGTTTCAACAGCCCGGCCATGGCGTGGCGCGCGCCGGACGCATCCTCCAGGCCCTCGCCCAGCACCATGTAGCCGCCGCACTCGCCATAGACGAACACGCCGCGCGCGGCCGCCGAGCGCAAGCCCATCGCGAAACCCCGCAGCGGCGGCCAGGCGTCCGGCATGGAGTTCCGGATAGCCGCCGGGCAGATAGATCGCATCGGCGTCTTCGGGCGGGCTTTCGTCGGCCAATGGCGAAAAGAATTTCAGTTCCGCGCCCTGCGCCCGCCAGTCGTCAAGCTGGTGCGGATAGGCAAAGCTGAATGCCGCATCGCGCGCGATCCCCACGCGCTGGCCGGGCGGCGGCAGGCGACGCATGGGCAAGTTCATCTTGAATCAGAACGTCAAAGGCCTGAATCAGTCCGTCAATATCGACACACGAAGCGATTGATCTCAGCTGCATTTTTTACAAATTCATCCATCGCTTCATGTTCGCTGGCCAGCACCAGCCCCAGATGCCTTTCCGGCAGCGCGAGCTGCGGCAGGCGCGGAACGCAGCCGAATACATGGACGCCGATTTGCGATAGCGCCGCCTTCAGCATCGCCTCGTGCCGCGCGCCGCCGGTCTTGTTGAAGATGACGCCCGCCAAGCGCAGACCGGGCCGGTGGTCGCGAAAGCCGCGCACCAGCGCCGCCACGGAATGCGATTGTTTCGCGGCATCCACGACGAGCACGACCGGAGTGCCGAGCGATGGTCGCCAGATCGGCGGCGCTGCCGGAACCATCCGCCGCGCCGTCGAAAAGGCCCATCATCGCCTCGACGAGTAGATGGCTGCCGCCCTGCGCCGATGCCAGCCCGCGCAGCCTCTCAGGCGTCATCGCCCAGGGATCGAGATTGACCGATGGCGCGCCGCAGGCCGCGGCATGAAAGCCCGGATCGATGAAATCGGGCCCCGCCTTGGCGGCCCGGACGGCGAGGCCGCGATCCTTGAGCGCACGCAGCAGCGCCAAGCGTCAGCACGGTCTTGCCGCTGCCCGACGCCGGCGCGGCAAGCAGCATGCCGCGCGCGCCTGCATCGCAGGGCGGTACATCAGCCGGCGTCCCGCTTCATGCGCGTGGCGAAGGGATCCGGCGTCAGCACCTTGCCTTCCAACGCACCGCGCCAGTCGAGTGCGCTGCGCAGCCGAACGACCTCGCCGACCACGATGATCGCGGGCGGCTTCAGCCCGCTTGCCGCAAGATCGGCGAGCGATGCTTCCAGTGTCGTCTCCAGCACCTGCTGTTCGTCCGTCGTGGCGTTGCAGACAAAGGCGACGGGCGTCGAACCATCCCGGCCATGAACCATGAGCTTGTCGCGGATCGCGTCCCAGTGCTTCATTGCCATGTACATGACGATGACCGGCGAGCCGCGCGCGACGCCTTCCCAGTCGATGCTGTCGGGAACGACGCCGCCCGAATCATGTCCGGTGAGAAAGGTCACGGCGTGGTTGAGATCGCGATGCGTCATCGGAATGCCGGCATAGGCCAGCCCGCCAATGCCGGCGGAAATGCCCGGCACGATTCGAAACGGAATGCCGTGGTCGAGCAGCGTCAGCGCTTCCTCGCCGCCACGGCCGAACACGAACGGGATCGCCGCCCTTCAGCCGCAGCACGCGATTTCCCGCGCGGGCAAATTCGACGAGCGACAGCGATATGTCGCGCTGCTTGGGCGACGGCTTGCCGCCACGCTTTCCGGCGAATTTCAGGACGGCGCCCGGCTTGGCGAATTTCAGCGCCGCATCGTTGACGAGCGCATCGTAGACGATGACGTCGGCCTGGCGCAGCGCCTCGACGGCGAGCAGCGTCAGCAGGCCGGGATCGCCCGGTCCCGCGCCAACCAGCCAGACGGTTCCCGGCTTGAACTCCGCGCCTTCAAGGCGCAAACCGGCATCATGCATGTGTCATCCTCCGCGCGGCGAAGATTAGTGCAGGTTGCGCGCGCATTGCCAGTTCATTTGCGTCGCATATAAGGGACGAATGACGAGTTTGGACGCGAATGGCCGGATCGAGAAGCCCGAGGGCGAGTTGCGCCGCGGCTGGACCACCGGCGCCTGCGCCACCGCCGCGGTGAAGGCTGCGCTCACCGCGCTTGTCAGCGGCGAGTTCCCGGACCCGGTGACGATCACCCTGCCGAAGGGCGAGACGCCTGCCTTCCCGCTCGCCTATGAAGCGCTTGGCGAGGGCTATGCCAGCGCCGGCATCGTCAAGGACGCCGGCGACGACCCGGATGTCACGCATGGCGCCACGATCATCGCCATGGTCTGCCCGGGCGAACCGGGAAGCGGCGTCACCTTCCATGCCGGCGAAGGCGTCGGCATGGTCACGCGGCCCGGTCTGCCGATTGCAGTGGGCGAACCCGCCATCAACCCTGTGCCACGAGCCATGATGCGCAGCGTTGTCGAGGAAATATGCGCCGCTGCCGGCATCGCACCGGACATCGAGATCACGATCTCCGTGCCGGGCGGCGAAAAGATCGCCGAACGAACCTGGAACCCGCGCCTCGGCATTCTCGGCGGCATTTCCATTCTCGGCACGACTGGCGTGGTCGTGCCGTTCTCCTGCTCCGCCTGGATACACTCGATCCACCGCGGCATCGATGTGTCGCGCGCGGCTGGCGTGACCCATGTTCTCGGCGCGACCGGAACCACCTCCGAGGACGCTGCAAGAGCCATGTACGGCTTCCCCGACCATGCCTTGCTCGACATGGGCGACTTTCGCCGGCGGCCTGCTCAAATATCTGCGCGACGAACCCGATACCGCGCCTGACGCTTGCCGGAGGCTTCGCCAAGTTCGCCAAGCTCGCCAAGGGCGCGCTCGACCTTCACTCCGGCCGCAGCCAGGTCGACATGGATTGGCTGGCCCAGGAGGCGACGGCAACCGGGGTGGCGCAGGAACGTTGCCGACCAAATCCGCGAGGCCAATTCGGCGCTCGATGCGCTGGCGATTGCCGGCGATGCCTCCGAGCCTGCCGCAACGCATTGCCGATGGTGCACGGCAAACGGCGCTCGACGTGCTGCGCGGCGCTTCGGTGGAGGTAGAGGTGCTTGTCGTCAACCGCGACGGCAAGGTCATTGCGCGCGCGGGCGCTTTCAATGGGTGACGGGCCGCAGAAGAAGTCCTGATTCTCGGAGGCACGCGCGAGGCAGCGGAACTTGCCTCGAAGCTCGTGGCGGATGGCCATGACGTGACGACATCGTTGGCGGGGCGCACGCGCGAGCCCGAACCGGTTGCCGGCAATGTCCGAACCGGCGGTTTTGGTGGCGCAGAAGGGCTTGCGCAATATTTGCGCGACAATGGCTTCGCGAGGCTGATCGACGCAACGCATCCGTTCGCCCGGCGCATTTCCGCCAATGCGATGGAGGCTGCCGCCATTTCAGGCGTGCCGCTCGAAGTGCGAACCCGCGAACCGTGGCGGCGCGAGCAAGGCGACAACTGGACAGAGGTCGCAACGCTTGAAGAGGGGCGCGATGTCATTCCGCCGGGCGCACGCGTATTGCTGGCGCTCGGATCGCAACACATTGCGACCTTCGCAAGCCGCGCCGACGTGCATTTCGTGGTGCGCATGGTGGATGCGCCCATCGCGCCGCTTGATTTGCCTGACCACGAACTCGTCATCGGCAAGCCCGGCGATACCGCCGCGGACGAAGCCCTGTTGTTGAAACGGTACGCCATCACCCATCTCGTCTGCCGCAATTCCGGCGGCGCGCGTTCCCATGCAAAGATCGAGGCCGCCCGGATACTCGGGTTGCCTGTGATAATCCTTGAGCCCTAGGCTTCCACCTTCTTTTTTCCTTTGTTTCGCAGCACATGGGAATAATTCGCATTGTAGAGGTCGCTGTCCCTGAAATGTTCGTTTCCGAAGACGCGTCCGACCAGCACCAGCGCGGTCCGGGTAATCTTCGCCTCGCGCACGCGCTCCTTCATTTCCGCAAGCGTCGTGTGGATATACAGCTCGTCCGGCCAGGTCGCGCGATAGGCAATCACCACCGGGCAATCATCGCCGTAATAGGGCTCCAGTGCTCGGCGGATATAGTCGAGATTGCGGATGGACAGGTGGATCGCCAGCGTCGCCCGCGAGCGGCCAAGCACCTCCAGCGTCTCGTGCTCGGGCATGCTTGATGCCTTCATGCCGGTCCGCGTGACGATCACCGTCTGGGCAATTTCCGGCAGCGTCAGTTCAGTGGCAAGCCGGGCGGCCGCAGCCGCGAAGGCGGGCACGCCCGGCACCACTTCGTAACCGATGCCCAGCGCATCGAGCCGGCGCATCTGTTCCGCCGTCGCGCCATAAATCGAAGGGTCGCCCGAATGCACGCGCGCTACGTCCTCCCCTGCCTCATGGGCAATCCGCATTTCCTCGATGATCGCGTCGAGATGCATTGGCGCCGTATCGAGCACGCGCGCATCCTTCGGCGCTGCTGCGACGATTTCAGCCGGCACGAGCGATCCCGCGTAAAGGCAGACCTTGCAGCGCTCGATCAGCTTTAGCCCGCGCACTGTGATGAGATCGGGTGCGCCCGGCCCCGCTCCGATAAAAAAGACTGTCATGTGGCTACCCTTTCGGTGTCCGCAATGCCGGTACCTTCCTTGGCCGCGTAGCCGCGCGGCGTATACGACCCACAGCCGCCCGTCGCCGGTGCGCACGGTTCGTGACTGCGAGGATCCGACCAACACGACCGTAAGCATGTCGACATCGTCGATGTTGAGTTGCGATAGCGGAATCACGCGCACCGTTTCGCCCGGCCGGCCGAGATTGGCGGCGAGGATTACCGGCGTATCCGCAGGCCGGTGGGACAAGAGCACATCCTTGGCGTGGGCAAGCTGCGTGCGGCGGCGCTTCGACACCGGATTGTAGAAGGCGATGACGAAATCGGCTTCCGCCGCGGCTTTCACGCGCCGAACGATATCGGGCCATGGCGTCAGCAGGTCGGACAGCGAAATCGTGCAGAAATCATGTCCCAAGCGGCGCGCCGGCGCGGGCAGCAGCAGCCTGCAACGCGGAAATGCCCGGCGAAACGGCAATGTCGATGCGCCTTGCCGCATCGGTAAGCCCGCCCTTTTCGATGAGCTCGAAGACCAGCGTCGCCATGGCATAGATGCCGGCGTCGCCCGAACAGACCAGCGCCACGTCGCGCCCCTGCCCGGCAAGTTCCATGGCGTGGCGGACGCGGTCTTCCTCCCGGCCAAGATCGAAATCGTGGCGGATCTTGCCGCCGGAAATTTCGGCAACGAGATCGAGATAGAGCGAATAGCCGACAAGGTCGGTCGCCTCTGCGATCATCGCCGTCACTTCCGGGCTGCGCCAGCCATCCGATCCCGGACCAATGCCGACGACGAAGAGCCTGCCCCTGCTTCGGCCCGCAAGTTCGATGACCGGGTGGGACGCCCGGGCAATTGCGACCGTCACGCGTTTCGATTTCTGCTTCGGAACGGCCAAGGTTGATTGCGGTCCGGCAAGCGCCAGCGCCGCGCCTTCGGCGACGCCATGGCAGCCGGTTTCCGCAAAGACGATGTCGGAAGGATTGGCGAGGCGCGGTGTTTGCGCCTCCAGCACCTGTAGCCGGGAAGAAGCGCGCGGGTACCGAGAAATGCAGCGCAACGGCGTGGATGGCCGCCTCGTCCGCCTTGAGTTCGATCGAGGCGACCGCCGCCAGCGAGTGGCGAGAAAGGCCCGATTGCGCCAGAAGGCCTTCCGCCAGTTCGATCGCTTCCGCGCCATCCGCGCCGCGTTCGCAGCCGATGCCCAGAACCAGCGTCGCCGGATGAAAGACAAGGTTCAGCGGCGCAGGGTCCATTGCCCGGTCGGTGACGGTTAGCGTCACCTGCCCGTCGTCGGACAATGGCAGACCCGACTGCCTCAGCCACGGCGCATCGCCAACAATACGAGCCGTCGCGCCATTGTTCAGCGCCGCCATGACTTCCTTCGCCGCATGCCGGATTTCCAAGCTTGTAGCCCGGCGGCGGAGCGTCGAGCGCGACACCGAATTTCACGTCGCCAGCAGTCGTTACCGCCGCGACGGCGCCGATTGCGTCTGCGATCTTGCGCGCCAGGTCGTTGGCGCCGTGATGCCCACCGAGGAGCGGCACCACCACAGAGCCGTCGGCAGCGACGCAAACGACGGGCGGCTCCGAATGCTTGTCCTCGAGCAACCGGCGCGAGCAGCCGGACGACCGCCCCGCTCGCCATGATCGCGATGATCGGCGTGCCGGCCTTGAACAGCGACTGCAGATGCGCGCGCGTGTCCCGGAAAGTCTCGCTGCCCCCGCAAACCCGCGGTGAAAGGCCGTGCACGGCCGCGCCCGTGGCCATGGCGATGCGCCGGGCCAGCGGCAGTTCCTCGGGCGACAGGACGATGATTGCGGGATACTTCATGCCGATACTTTCCTGCCATTGCCGGCAATGGCGCGTTTCGCGATCCAGCCTTCGGCGCCCTTGTAGATGAGGATGATCGAGAAATACGGCGCGTCCTCGCCCTCGACTTCCGCCAGCGGCAGGATGCGCTCGTTTGGCAGGCCCACGCGCTCCAGATAGCCGGCGGCGGATGTCAGGCCCGCTGCGTCGATCAGCGCACGGATGCGCGGCAGGTGGCGGCCGACCTTCATGAACGCAATGGCGTCGCTGCGCTCCAGCGCCGCGCTGATGGCGTCGTCGGGAAGCGGCGCGGGAATGACCGTCAGCATGTCGTTGCGCGCGGCTAGCGGGCGCGCAAGCGCCGCTGCCGAGGCCATCAGCGACGAAACGCCCGGCACGATCTCGACCGGATGATCGTCCGCCAGCCGCTCGAACAGATACATGAACGAGCCGTAGAAGAACGGATCGCCCTCGCACAGCACGCAGACGTCGCGGCCCGCGGAAAGATGTCCCGGAGATTTCCGCTGCAGCCTTGTCGTAGATCGCCTTGGCCGGGAAACGTTCCACCCGCATCGGAATGACGATCGGAATTTCAACCTGTCCGGACCTGATATGCGCGGCAACGATCGAGCGCGCGAAACTTTCGCCGGTGTCGGGCGCGGGATAGGCGATGACCGGCGAAGCCGTCAGGATGCGGTGCGCCTTCAGCGTCAGCAATTCCGGATCGCCCGGCCCGACGCCAATGCCGTAGAGCGTGCCGCTCATGCGCCCGCACCTTTCGTCAGCGACCATTGCGTTACCGGCATCGAAGCGCGCCAGCCATGAAAAGGCCCGACCGGCTCGGCGCTCTGGTAGCCGATCCGCTCCAGTTCGCCGCCATATCTGGCGAATGCGGCAAGCAGCACGGCTTCGCTTTCCAGCGTCACGGCGTTGGCGACCAGCCGTCCGAACGGCTTCAACGCCGCAATGCAAGTTTCGATGGATTCCATCGACACGCCGCCGCCGATGAACACCGCATCCGGCGCGGGAAGGCCCGCAAGCGCGGCGGGGGCTTCGCCTTCGATCAATTGCAGTGCGGGCGCGCCGAGCACCAATGCGTTCTGCGCGGCGATTGCGCGCCGGTCCGCGCGCGGCTCGATGCCGATCGCCCTCGCCTCGCGCGCGCCGCGCATCCATTCGATGCCGACCGATCCGCACCCCGCGCCGATGTCCCACAGCAACGCGCCGCGATGCGGAACCAGCCGGGCAAGGGTCAGCGCCCGCACGGCGCGCTTGGTCATCTTGCCGTCATGGTGAAATGCGCTGTCCGGCAGGCCGGTGAGCGGCAGCACCTGCGCGCCCTCGCCGGCGATGCATTCGACCGCCAGCGTGTGGAAGTCCGGAACGTCCAGGCTCCATTCGCGCGCAAGACCATCAATGCGCTGCTCGTTGGGACCGCCGAGCGCGGCAAGCACGGTGAGCTTCGATCCGCCATAGCCGCGCTCGTCAAGCAGCCCTGCAATGGTCGCGGGAGACGTCCGGTCCTTGGTCAGCACCAGAAGGCGCGCACCGGGCGAGAAATACGGAATGATCTGCTCGGCCGGGCGGCCATGCACCGTCAGCGTCTCGACATCGGCGAGCGACCAGCCCATGCGGCAGGCCGCGAACTGGAATGCGGAAAGCTGCGGATGCCAGGCGATCTCGTCCGAGGAATGCCCCTCGCGATCCGCGCGCCGACCGAGTACCAGAGCGGGTCGCCGGTCACGAGAACCACGGCGCGGCGGCCCTTGAGACCCTTGAGGGTCGCGATCATCGCGTCGAAGGGCGAGGGCCAGGCAATGCGCTTTGCCGTCACATTCGGCGCAAGTTGGTGATGCCGGTCGCCGCCGACGATGACCTCGGCGCCGTCTCGACCAGCGCTCGCGCAGCCGGGGAAAGGCCGGCCATGCCGTCCTCGCCGATGCCGATGATGTGGAGCCAGGGCGCGGGCATCAGTTTTCAGCCATCGCCAGCGCGTTGACCGCAGCGGCGGCAAGGGCGCTGCCGCCGCGCCGGCCGCGAATGGCGATGAATTCGCAGCCGCGCGGGTTTGCGGCGAGTTCCGCCTTGGATTCCGCTGCGCCGACAAATCCGACCGGCATCCCGACGATCAACGCCGGCCGCGGCGCGCCATCGTCGAGAAGCTCGAGCAGCCTGAACAGCGCCGTCGGCGCATTGCCGATGGCGACGACCGCGCCGGCGAGCCTTTCGCCCCAGAACTCGACTGCCGCCGCGCTGCGGGTCTGGCCGCTGGCGCTCGCACGCTCGGCAACCCCGGCATCGTTGAGCGTGCAGACGATCTCGTTGCCCGCCCCGAACCGGTTGCGGATGATCCCCGAGCGAACCATCTCCACGTCGCAAATGACCGGCGCGCCTCTGGCGATCGCCGCCCGGCCTGCTTCGGCGGCGCCCGGCGAGAAACGCAGATCGCCGGCAAGGTCTGTCATGCCGCAGGCATGGATCAGCCGCACGGCAACGCCGCGCATCGCGGGCGGCAGCGCTTCAAGATCGGCTTCCGCGCGCGATGCCGTCGAAAGGAGCGGCGGTAGATTTCCTGCGGATCGCGGATGTAGTCGAGCCGCGCCATCTCAGTGCGGCTTCTTCAGCGATTTTGGCCCGAGCGGATGATCGGCATGCGGATAGGGCTGATGCGTGTGATGCCGTGGTCATGCGTGGCATGGTCATGATCATGGCGTGCATGCATCATGATGATGATCATGGTGGTGGTGCGTCGTGGTCATGATCATGATGGTGGTGATGATCGTGATCATGCCGTGGTCATGTCTGATGCGATGCTTGCGGCCGGCTCCAGCGGGCCAGGCACGGCATGGCTGTGCACTGGCGTGAAGACGAGGCCGTGCTTGCGGCAGAAATCCTCGTCGCGGCAGGAACCGTCGCAGTCGCCCTTGCAGGGGCAGTTTTCCGGCGCGCCGCCGACGCCCTCGACATGGTGGTGGTGGCTCGCCTGCGGCAGGCCGACCTCGGCCTCGAAGCCAAGCACCTGTTCGCGGTATTTGCACATCTGGCAGTTCATCAGCGCACGGCCTTCGACGATCTCGCCAATGCGCTCGTCCAGGGTATCGAGCACGAGTTTATGGTCGTTGAGATAGCCGGCCTTGAGAAACTCGATTTCCGGATGCTTCGCCGCAACCTCGTCGGTCGCCGAATAGATCCGCTTCACCAGGACCCCGGTAAACAGGAAATAGGGAAAGACCACGATGCGCCGGTAGCCGAGCCGCGCGGCGTGTTCCAATCCCGGCTCGACCAGCGGAAAGGTCACGCCGGAATAGGCGGTCTCCGCCCAGCCAAAGCCCATGCCTTCCCAAAGCATGCGGGCGACCTTGGAGACGTTCGAATTGGCGTCGGGATCGGACGAGCCGCGCCCGACCACGACCAGCAGCGTTTCGTGTCTCGGCACATCGCCGCCCGCCGCTTCCAGCGCCTCCGCGATGCGCTCGCCTGCGGCGCGGATCATCTTGAGGTCGATGCCGAGTTCCCGTCCATACTGCACGGAGACGCCGGGGTTCATCGCGCCCCAGGCGTTGAGCACGGAAGGAATGTCGTTCTTGGCGTGGCCGGCGGCAAACAGCATTCCAGGCACCGCCAAAATGCGCGTGACGCCCGCTTCCTTGAGCTTGTCGAGGCCGGAATGGATGACCGGATTGCAGAATTCGAGATAGCCGTGTTCGACCGGAACGCCGGGATGACGCGCGCGCATCGCCAGGGCCAGCTGCTCGAATTCCTCGGCGGCGTTGCGGTTGCGGCTGCCATGGCCGCAGACCATGATCCCGGTCTTGCCGCCGGAGAGAAACGCGGCGGTCATGCCTCCGCCCCGGCGTCCTGCGCGTCGCCTTCGGCTTCCGCGGTCTCGCCTGACGCTTCATCTGTCCTTGCGCTTGCGCCGTGGCAGCAATGCCAGGATTCCGGCGGCCAGGCCGAGCGCGGCAAGGCCGATCCAGTGGCTGTGGCCCGCGGCCTCGCCGACATGGCCAAGATGCGCGAGCGCCGGTACTGGCGCCGCAGCGATCAATGCGAAGGCGGAAATTGGAAATGCGTAGCGCATGTTCGGCTCCGGTTGCTTCATCAAGCGGGGTGGCCTGCCGAACCGGAACGAAACTGCCCGCAAAACGCGTGGCCGGACCGGCAAGCCGGTCCGCAGTCTCGGACAGCTTCGGACTTGGCTCCCTGATTGGGTCCGCCGCACCGAAATCGGTTTCAGCCCCTTGCCCCGTATACGGGATGAAGGCACCGTCGCTATTGGAATGTTTTCTTAGACACGGACCACACTTGCGTCAAACGGAATGGCGTCGCATTCGGGTCTTGAAGCGACATCACCGGCGATGGTCACATTTCCGAGCGCGCTGCATCGATATCGGCGCCAGTCAGTCCCAGCGCCTGCGCGGTGCGGCGAATAAGGTCCGCCTCGCCTGCGTCGAGCTGCTCATCCGCCTTGGCGATGGAGAGCATGTGGACGAGCAGCGCCCGCTTGCGCTCCGGATCGAACTCGGAAAACATCGCCGCCGCATCCGACGCGGAAGTGCCGTAGCCGAAATCCTTCAGGTATTGCAGCACCTTGTCGATGTCGTCCTCGGGAATACCGAATGCCGTGCGGCAGATCCGCTTGAAATTCTGCATTTCCTCCGGCCGCAATTCGCCATCGGCCAGCATCATGCGCGTGAGCAAGATGAGTTCGCTGGTCAGCACCGGATCGTCGGCGACCCTGCGGACCGAGCGGTTGCCTTCGATGAAATCCCGGATCGACTTGATGAAATTGCTTGCCATGATCCCGACTCGCCGCACGATTGCGCAACAAGGATGCCCAAGCCCTGGCGAAAACTCAATGCCGCATGGCGCGAAGCGTCAATTCGCGCGAACCGTGCGGCCGAATAAGGAGCAGGATCGGTGAACGGCTCGGCCCCGGTCATCATCTGGGCAAGCAGCAGGCCGGTCGCGGGACCAAGCGTGAGCCCGTGATGGGCGTGGCCGAAATTGAGCCAGACACCGTCCAGCCCCGGCGCCTTGCCGATGACCGGCCGCAGATCGGGGAGTACCGGCCGTGCGCCGATCCAGGCCTCCTTCTCGACGCTCTCGCCAAGCGGAAACAGCCCGCGGGCATGCGGTTCGGCGCGGGCAAGCTGTACCGGCGTCGATCTTGCATTGTGACGGGCAAACTCCGCGCCGCTTGTCAGGCGAATGCCGCGCGCCATCGGCGCGAGCACGAAGCCGTAATGGTCGTCGACCACCGGCCGCGTCAGCACGGCATTGCCCTTCGCCGTGATAGTGGCGGTGATAACCGCGCTTCACGCCCATCGGCAGGCTGAGCCCGAGCCGATCGAGGAACGGCTTCGACCACGGTCCCATCGCGACGACGATTTCGCTGGCGATGATGCCGGGCAGTTGCCAGTTTCCGCCCGTGCGCCGGATCTGCGACGCGTCGCCGATAACGATAACGCCGCCTTCTTTCTCGAACTGCGCGGCATAGGCCTTGGTCAGCGCGCCGGGATCGTTGACCGTCCACGGATCGCGAAAATGCACCGCACCCAGAAAATTGGCGGCTTCAAGATGCGGCTCCAGCGCCGATGATCTCGCCTGGAGACAAGCATTGCCGCATCGATGCCGAGGGCGGACAGTTCCGCCCGGCGATCCTCGGCCGCCCGCAAGGCTGCATCCGTGCGGTATCCGGCGATCCAGCCATTGCGCGCGATGAGATGATCCGCGCCCGATGCTTCGATCAATTCGCCGTGGGTGTCGAGGCAGCGGGCAAAGAGCGGAATGTTCGCCGCCAGCGTCTCGCGCGCCTTGGCGGGAGCCGAGTCCTTGAAGTAGCGCCAAAGAAACGGCGCGACATGCATCAGCGAGGAAAGCTGATAGTGCGCGTCGACGCTGCGATTGAGCGCGTAGGACAGGATTTTCGGCAGCGAGCGCGGGAAGACATAGGGGTGCACCCCCTCGCGCTGTATGATGCCGGCATTGCCGTGGCTCGTCTCCTCGCCCGGTTCCCGCCTGTCGACCAGCGCGACCGACAATCCGCGCCGCCGCAGATGGATCGCGGTGGAAACGCCGACGATGCCCGCACCAAGTACCGCGACGTCGAATTGCTCCGCCACCCTAGAACTCTATCCCCTTCTGCGCCTTCACGCCGGAGCGGAAGGGGTGCTTGATGACCTCCATCTCGGTCACCAGATCGGCGGCCTCGATCAGTTCGTCGCGCGCGTTGCGCCCGGTGATGATGACATGCTTCATCTCCGGCTTGCCTTTCAGCGTCTCCAGCACTTCCTCGATCGGCAAGGTAGTCGTAGCGCAGCACGATGTTGAGCTCGTCCAGCAGCACCATGTCGAGGCTTCGGGTCGGCGATCATCGCCTTGCCCTTTTCCCAGGCGGCCCGAGCCGCGGAAATGTCGCGCTCGCGGTCCTGCGTCTCCCAGGTGAAGCCCTCGCCCATGGTGGCAAGTTCCACCTGGTCCGGGAACTGCGTCCAGCACCTGGCGCTCGCCGGTGCCCCATTTGCCCTTGACGAACTGCACGACGCCGACCCGCATGCCGTTGCCGATGGCCCGGAACACCATGCCGAAGGCGGCGGTCGACTTGCCCTTGCCCTTGCCGGTGTGGACGATCACCAGCCCCTTCTCGATCGTCTTGGTGGCGATGATCTTGTCGCGCGCCGCCTTCTTCTTGCGCATCTTGTCGGCGTGGCGCGCGTTCAGCTCCTCTTCGCTCATGTTCTGGAGGCGCTCGGATTTCTCGGACATGGTCAGTCTTTCGCAAGGTCGTCGTGGATGGAAAGCCAGTTCACCCGTTCATTCCAGAAATCGTGCCGTTCGGCAATGAAATCCGAATGATTGTCGAGGCTTGCGGCATAGAGGTGAATCTCGCCTGGAAGATCAACATTCTCGTAGCGACCGGCGCGCCGCATTTGGGGCAGAACCGCCGGGTCACGCCGGGCGAGGACTCGATATGCGGCCGGTTCGCCTTCGAAAGCAAAACCTTCGACCGGCACCGCGAAGAACGTCGTCATTGGCGATGATGTGGCGCGGCGGCAGCTTTCGCAATGGCAATGCGCCGTCCACACCACTGCTCCCGTGTAGGAGTAGCGGATGTTGCCGCAAAGGCATCTTCCGGTTTTCGAGATCATGCGGGCTCGACCTTCGCCAGTTTTTCCAGCGCGAATTTCGCGGAGTTGGAACGCGGCGTCCACATCCCCCGTTCCATCGCCTCGAGGAAGCGCTCGGCCATCTCCTTGAGGGCGGCAGGGTTGTGCCTTTCAATGAACTGGCGCACCTCGTCGTCCCCCAGCCATGCATCGTGGACAAGGTCGAAATGGTGCCCGCGCACCGCGCCGGTGGTGGCCGAGAATGCGAACAGGTAGTCGAGCGTCGCCGCCATCTCGAACGCGCCCTTGTAGCCGTGGCGCATCACCCCGGCGATCCATTTCGGATTGGCCGCGCGACCGCGCACCACGCGCGCGATCTCTTCTTCCAGCGCCCGCACGACGGGCTTTTCCGGCCGCGAATGGTCATTGTGGTAGATGGCCGGCCGCTTGCCGGAAAGCTGCTTCGGCGGCGGCGCTCATGCCGCCCTCGAACTGGTAATAGTCGTCGCTGTCGAGCAGGTCGTGCTCGCGGTTGTCCTGGTTGTGGATCACGGCGTCGATCGCGGCAAGCCGCTCGGAAAACCGCTCCGGCTCCGCCGCGCCTTCGCTTTTGGCGCCATAGGCATAGCTGCCCCAGGCGAGATAGGCCTGCGCAAGGTCGGCGCGGTTGTCCCAGCCCTTTTCATCGATCAGCGCCTGCAGGCCCGCCCCATAGGCGCCGGGCTTGGAGCCGAATATCCGGTGTCCGGCGGCAAGCGCCGCATCGGCTTCGCTTGCGCCCGATGCGGCCAGCCGAGCCCGCTCCGCCTTCATGCGCGCCGCGACCGGATTGTCGCGCGCCGGCTCGTCCAGCGCGCCGACCGCGCGGATGGCGAGGTCGTAAAGCTCGATCTGCGCCGGAAAGGCATCGCGGAAAAAGCCGGAAATGCGCAGCGTCACATCGATGCGCGGCCGGCCAAGTTCCGCCAGCGTGATGATCTCGTAGCCGGTGACGCGGCGCGACTGCGGCTCCCAGACCGGCCTTGCGCCGATCAGCGCCAGCGCCTGCGCAATGTCGTCGCCGCCGGTGCGCATGTTCGACGTGCCCCAGACCGAAAGTCCGAAAGCCTGCGGCCATTCGCCGTGATCCTGCCGGTAGCGCGTGACCAGCAGCTCCGCCGACTTGGCGCCCAGTTCCCACGCCGCGGGCGTTGGCACGGCGCGGCTGTCGACGGAAAAGAAATTGCGCCCGGTCGGCAGCACGTCCATCCGCCCGCGCGTCGGCGCACCGGATGGTCCGGGCGGCGACGAACCGGCCGGACAGCCCGGTCAGCAGGCCGTGATATCTCGGCCGTCCCGCAAGATTGCAGCATCGGCAATACGTGATTGCGCACATGGGCAAGCACCGACGCTTGTACGGTCCCAGTTCGGCGGGGCAGTCGACTTCCCCGCAGATCAAGCTCACTGCCAGCAATTCGATGCGCTCGACCGTGTCGCCATTGCTGCGCCATGGCATCGTCCGAAACGTCTGCAAGGATTTCCGGCCGCGGTCCCGTCCACGGCGCGGCCATGTCGCAGTCGAGCGGGTCGAAAGACCGTATCCGCGAACATCCCCCGCGATCGCCCTTTGCAGGCTGGCGTCCGCACCCTCGCCCCGGCCACGCGGCACGCGGACCAGCGCGGCGGCGAGGTCGACAGCCAGCCGGCCCTCCGGCGGCCTGCCGAAGATATGCAGCCCGTCGCGGATCTGCATTTCCTTCAGATCGCACAGCCAGGCATCGAGCTTGGCGAGGCGGTCGTCCTCGCCATCCTTCGGCGAAAGACCGATATCCTCGCCAAGGCCGGAAAGCTCCACCCGTTCGAAAGATCTGTTTGGCGAGCAGCTTCAGGCGTCGCGGATCGGAGCCGGAAGCTTCGTAATATTCATCGACCAGCGCTTCCAGTTCGCGCAGCGGCCCATGGCTTTCGGCGCGCGTCAGCGGCGGCGTCAGATGGTCGATGATGACCGCCGCGCTGCGCCGCTTGGCCTGGCTGCCCTCGCCCGGATCGTTGACGATGAACGGGTAGAGATGCGGCATCGGCCCGAGCACGGCCTCGGGAAAGCAGGCGCTTGAAAGCGCCAGCGCCTTGCCGGGCAGCCATTCCAGATTGCCGTGCTTGCCCATGTGCACGATCGCATGGGCGGCATTGCGCAAGTGGAAATAGAAGGCGAGATAGCCATGCGGCGGCACGAGGTCCGGCGAGTGGTACGTCTCCTTCGGATCGATGTTGTAGCCGCGCGCCGGCTGCACCCCGACAAGGACATTGCCGAATCGCGCCAACGCCAGCGCGAAGTCATTGGCCGCCGGAATCGAAAAACGGATCGTCCTGCGGCGCGCCCCAGCGGGCTTGAATCACTTTCGCGCGCGTCGTCCGGCAAGTCATTGAAAAGCTCAAGATAATCCGCGAGCGCAAGCCTCTCGCGAACTTCCCTGCCGCGCCATCCGGAATTGGTCGGCCCGGCCTGCAAATGTTCGATCAGGCCATCACCGGTCTCGGGAAAACCGCTAACGCCATATGCCTGCTGCCCGCAGCGCCTTCAGCACCTCGATCGTGCCGGCCGGCGTGTCGAGGCCGACGCCGTTCGCAAGGCGACCGTCGCGGTTGGGGTAATTTGCCAGCACCAGCGCGACGCTGCGATCGCTGGGGATCGGCGTGCGCCCAGCCGCGCCCAGTTTGCGGCAAGCCGGGCGACGAATTCGCACCGTTCGTCGTCGGCGCGGTGTGAGACGATCGTCGCCTGCACCCGCTCGTCGTATGCTCCCGCATGCTTGAAGGCGACGGCGCGCGAAAGCACCCGGCCGTCCACTTCCGGCAACGCCACGTTCATCGCCAGATCGCGCGTCGCCAGCCCTTGCGACGATGCTTCCCACGCCTCGCGCGTGCCGCCGGAAAGGATGACCTGCAGCACCATCGCGCCGTTCTCGTCCAGCACCGTGCCTTCATGCGCGCCGGTCAGTGAACCGACCGCAAAGCCGGTGGTGTTCAGCACGACATCGGGGCGATGGCGCGAAAACACCGCCCGCACCGTTTCGACGCTGACCGCATCCTTGAGGCTGGAAACGAAGACCGGCAGCGCATTGAGCCCCGCTTTCGCGAGCGCGGCAACCATGGCCTCGATCGGCTGCAGAGCCGCCCGACTGCACCAGCGCCCGGTAGAAACAGATTGCCGCCACCGGTGCGTCCAGGCACGAAATTTTCGAGCCACCGCTTCGGCCCCGCAAATACCGAGGCCCGGATACCAGAGCCCGGCCTTGAGCAAGGGAGCTGGTTCAGGCGGGGCTTCGCCCTTGCCCGTCAGGAAGGCGCAATAGCGCAGGAAATTCGCGGCGTTCTGCGGCCCGCCTTCGTTGAGATAGGCATGCAGCAAGGCCCGGTCTTGCGGCCCGACGGTCGAGAACCGGTCAAGTCCCGGATCGGGCCGGTCATCGCCCGGCAGCACGGCAAGGCGCACGCCATTGGCGACCGCCGTCACATGCAGCTTTTCCAGCCCGTAGGGCCAGTAGCTTTCGCCCCCCAGCACCCGCACGACGACGAGCTTCGATCCGGCAATGGTCTTTTGCGGCATAAACGTCGACCGACATCGGATGCGCAAGCTGCATCAGGTTTGCCAGGCGCAGCGTTGGCGGATCGGCCATAGCGTGCCGAGCGCATCGGCCAGCGCCGCAAGTTCGGTATCGGCGGCCGACAGGAACACGATGTCCGCCGGTTGCTGGCCAAGGTCTATCGCCTCCCCGCCCTCGCTGATCGAACCTTTCTGGGCAAGGAGGAGGTGCATCACACCAGCGCGGCGTTGATCTCGTCGAGGATCTGGTCGCGGTCCATGCCGTCAAGGCCGATGACGACGAGGCGCGTGCCTGCGGTTTCATCCGTCCGCCATTCGCGGTCGTAATGCGTGTCGACGCGCGAACCCACCGCCTGCACCAGCAGGCGCATCGGCTTGCCTGCTGACCGCGACGAAGCCCTTGAGCCGCAAGATGTCGTGCCGCTCGATCACGCCCTTCAGCCTTTCCGGCGAGCATCTGCGGGTCGCTTGCCGCGCCGCCTTCGACGACGAAACTTTCGAAATCGTCGTGGTCGTGATCCTCGCCCGCTTCATGCTCGATCTCGTGATGCGACTTGCGGTTGGCGATCTCGTTCTCGGTCGCGCTGGCAAGCCCCAGCAACACGTCGGCGGGCAGTACGCCGTTGGCGGCGCGCACAAGCTTTACCGCGCGGCCGAGATGGCCCGAGACTTCCCGCTCGACCTTTTCCATCGCCGCGCCGTCCAGCAGATCGGACTTGTTGAGGATGATCATGTCGGCTGCGGTGAGCTGGTCCTCGAACAATTCCTCCAGCGGGCTTTCATGATCGAGCGCCGTGTCGGCCGCGCGCTGCGCATCGACCGCGTCCTCGTCTTCGGCGAACCGGCCTTCCGCCACCGCGCGGCTGTCGACCACGGTCACGACGCCGTCCACGGTCACGCGCTCGCGGATTGCCGGCCAGTTGAACGCGCTGACCAGCGGCTGCGGCAGCGCAAGGCCGGATGTCTCGATGACGATGTGGTCGATGCGCCGGTCCTTGTCGAGGATCGCGGTCATCGCGGGCAGGAAATCATCGGCAACCGTGCAGCAGATGCAGCCATTGGTGAGTTCGATGACGTCGTCCTCGCTGCAGGTCTCGTCGCCGCAGCCCTTGAGGATGTCGCCATCGACGCCGAGGTCGCCGAACTCGTTGATGATCAGCGCGATGCGCCGCCCATTGGCATTGGCGAGCAGGTTGCGGATGAGTGTCGTCTTGCCCGCGCCAAGAAAGCCGGTGATCACCGTTGCCGGGATCTTCGCCGTCGAGATCTCGCTCATTTGATGCTCCGATCAGGATTGGGTCGTTGACTTCAAGGTCATTGGAAGCCCCGCCGCCACGAAAAACACGTTCGTGCGCGGCTGCAGCCACGCGCCTGGTTGACGCGGCCGGCATGGTCGCGAAACGCCCGCGCCATTGCGTTGTCCGGCACGATGCCGAGGCCGACTTCATTGGAGACGAACACAACCGGCCCGCCAAGCATAGGCATCGCTTCGACAAGTCCGGCGCATTGTGCCTCAACGTCAGCTCGGCCATCATCAGGTTCGTTACCCACAACGTCAGGCAATCGACCAGCACCGCACGGTCCGTGCGCGCATTCGCGCAGCAAGGAATCGCGAAGCGCCAAGGGCTCCTCGACCGTCCGCCATTGCGGTCCGCGCCGGTCCTTGTGTATGGCGATGCGATCTTCCATCTCGCCATCAAAGGCCTGCCCGGTGGCAAGGTAGACTGGCGCAAGCCCGCTATCCTCGACCAGTTGTTCGGCAAAGGTGCTCTTGCCCGAGCGCGCGCCACCGAGAACCAGCGTTGCGCCCCGGGCAAGGAGTGGAATGTCAGCGATCAGGCTGCGAGCCCCAGCAATTGAAGCGCCTGGCTGCCGAGGACGAAAAGCCCTGCCCCGGCGATCATGCCGCCGGTGATGCGGTAGGGCATGTTCTCTAGCGCCTTGCGTCCCGCGCCGATGGTCTCGACCACCAGACGGCCCGCAGCGACCGCGATCACATACTGGACCAGCGCGAAGGCTGCCAGATAGGCGACGAGCGGCGTGGTTTCAGCGCCGATGATCGCCTCGCCATAGGCATAGCCATGGAAAATGCCGCCAACGGCAAATAGAAGCGCCAGCACGCCCGCCGGAATCTTCTGTCCGGACAGGATGAGCCCGCCGGCAAGCACTACCGAGCCGGCAATGACGGTTTCCACGATCGGCAGGTCAACCGCATTGATGTGAAGGATAGGTGCCTGCGATCGTCGCCAGGATGAAGACCAGCGGCAGGGTGTAGCGCTGCGCCGTGAACGCGGCGGCGATGCCGACGGCCACGATGAATGCCAGATGATCGAGCCCGATCACCGGATGCCCGACGCCGGACAGAAACCCTTCCATCAGCGTCGAGGGCGTTGCGCCTCCCATCGGGTGATGGGCGAATGCAAATTGGGGAAAAGCCGCTGATAACAGCGGCAAGAAGCAAGGCAATCCGTTTCACTAGACCACTCCCGTGTCCGTTGGTGGGCGGGAGAGTCATGCTGGCTGGAACCGCCGAACCCTTGCGGTCTCTGCCGGCACACGGAACCTCCCGTCCGTTTCGTCCGCTATAGCTGGCAGGTCTCCTGGCTCGCGGTTCAGGCGGATTTGCCCCCCTTCCCGGCGCAACGCGCCAGTGGTCTATCGGGCATTTCCTCACCGCAATACAGTCGCGGGGTCGGCCAGGTTAGAAGCCCCCTGATTGGGTCGGCCCTACCTGTTCCCTTTTCATCCCTGGAGTCTCAGACGCCAATCGGGAACCATCTATGACGACCACGATTACGGCGCGCGGCATGGCCCGTCAATGGCGCTTAGCGTCACCGTAACGCGCCAAAAACGTCAGCGCGCCCGATGCATCGCGCTTTTCATACACTTGCCGATGCGGAAAGCAGGGCATCGACGTCGAGGCACTCCTCGATCCGTCCGGCCAATTCATCCAGCGCACTGTTCGACCATCGCCCGGTGCGAACCGCCGCCTGCCTCGGCCCCCAATTCCGCGAGAAGCCGCGCCCGATAGGCATCCGCACCGAAAAGGCCGTGCAGATAGCAGCCCATGACGCGCCCCTCGTCCGATACCGCGCCATCCGACCTGCCGTCAATGCGGATCATGGGACGCGAACATCCCGGCCCCGTGGTGCGGCCCATGTGGATTTCATAGCCTTCGAGCGGCAGGCCGTCCGAAACAAGCACCGCGCCTGTGTTTCGCACGATCTTCTCTCCCTCGATCGCCGTTTCGACATCGAGCAGCCCGAGCCCGGCGATTTCGCGTGCCGAACCCTCGATGCCGTCAGGGTCCGTGATTGTGCGCCCCAGCATCTGATAACCACCGCAAATGCCGATGATCATGCCGCCGCGCGCGATGGTGGCGAAGAATGTCTTCTTCCCAGCCATTGGCGCGCAGTTCGGCCATGTCGGCGATGGTCGATTTCGAACCAGGCAGCACGATGAGCGCCGCGTCGGCGGGAATGGTCTCGCCCTTGCGAACGAAGACCAGTTCGACATTGGGCTCTGCCCGCAGCGGATCGAGATCGTCGAAATTGGCGATCCGCGCCGTCACCGGCACAGCAATCTTGATGCGCCCGCCCTGCCGGTCGCGCACGACCTGCTCCAGCGCAACCGAATCTTCCGCAGGCAGCCGGCGCACTGCATCAAGAAAGGGCAGCACGCCATAGCTGCGCCAGCCCGTGAATTGCGTTATGAGCCGCAGGCCCTCGTCGAAGAGGCTCTGGTCGCCGCGAAACTTGTTGATAAGGAAGCCGGCGATCATCGACCGGTCCTCCGGCGAAAGAATGGTGTGCGTGCCGACCAGCGATGCGATGACGCCGCCGCGGTCGATGTCGCCGACCAGCACCACCGGCACGCCGGCGCGCGTTGCAAAGCCCATGTTGGCGATGTCGCCGGCGCGCAGGTTGATTTCGGCAGGCGAACCGGCGCCTTCCACGATGACAAGATCTGCGCGAGCGGCCAGATGGCCGAAGCTGTCCAGCACCGCTTGCAAAAGCCTGGGCTTCAATTCCTGGTAGTCGCGACCCCTTGCCGTGCCCGCGACCTTGCCCTGGACGACCACTTGGCTTCCGAATTCGGACTGCGGCTTCAGCAATACCGGGTTCATGTGAACCGAAGGCGCGGCACCACAGGCAAGCGCCTGCAGCCATTGCGCACGCCCGATCTCGCCGCCCACCCCGTCCTCGCCCGGATCGGCGACAGCGGCGTTGTTGGACATGTTCTGCGGCTTGAACGGCAGGACGCTCAGGCCACGCAGGCGGGCCGCCCGGCACAAACCCGCGACCAGCACGGTCTTGCCGACATCCGAACCGGTCCCTTGGAGCATCAACGCGCGCGCCATTCAGCCTCCTGCTTTGCAGTCGATTACCGCGCCGGCACGGGAAGTGACAATCGCGCGATGTGCTGCGTCGCGAAAGATTTTTCCCGGCCTCTATGCTGCACTGCAACAAATCGTGAGCGCGTGCGCCACAAAATCGCCATCTGGTTCTATCCAATGCCGCCTAAAGCACAAAAAAGCCGGTTTGCAGAAGCGCCCGTTCATGTGCTTGTCAAATTTCAATGCGACGCTAATGAAATACGTCCTTAGAAAAAGCAGAATTTTGAGAATTGCTAAGAATGAAACATTATACTGAAGAACTGGCAAACACCGAAACCCACTTTCGGACGATAAAACACTTAAAGAAACTCCAGTCGCGCGAGCGCATGGATGCGTTGTACAAAAATCAGCGCATTATATACGACATGACCCGGAAACATTTTCTGCTGGGGCGCGACCACCTGATCGACCGGCTCAACGTGCCTCGCGGCGGCTCGGTGCTTGAGCTGGGCTGTGGAACGGCCCGAAACCTCGTTCGTGCAGCCAGCAAATATCCTGATGCGCATTTCTACGGCCTCGACCTTTCCGGCGAAATGCTGAAGACCGCGCAGCGCAAGGTTGCCAAGGCGGTCCTGCTGGACCGCATCGATCTCGCCTATGGCGACGCGACCGATTTCGAACCTTATCTGCTGTTCGGCAAAAATCGCTTCGACCGCATTTTCGTCAGCTACAGCCTGTCGATCATTCCAGGCTGGGAAGAGGTGATCGAGGCGAGTCTTTCAGTATTAGCCCGCGGCGGCAGCCTGCATGTCATCGACTTTGGCCAGCAGCACCGGCTTCCGGCCTGGACCCGGCGCTCCTTGCACACCTGGCTGGCACATTTCGATGTTTCGCCGCGCGCCGAGCTCGAATTTGTCATGCGCGATGCCGCAATCCGCCATTTCGCGCGGTTCGAGTTCGCCAGCCTCTACCGCGACTATGCCCGCTACGGCGTCATCACGCTCGACTGACAACCATCACAGCGCGACGCCGAGTTCCTCGAGGTAGCTTGCGGCCTGCACCAGCTTGCCCTTGTCGTTGAGTTCGAGGATCAGCCGCGGGTTGTCGCAATGGCGCGCAACCGCATCGAAAACCGACCGCCACAGGATCGTGCCCTCGCCCGGTGCCCAGTGCCGGTCGGCATGGCCGTCCGCGTCCTGCAGATGGACGTGCGAAAGCTGCCGGCCGGCCGCGGTGATGAAATAATCCACGGGCGGCGCGCCGTTGCTGACATGGGCGTAATGCGCATGGCCGGTATCGACGGAAATGCTCACATTGGCGCTGTTGAAGGACTTCGCGAGCGCGATCCGGTCCTTGGGATCGATGTCTTCGATGTTTTCGATCACGAGTTCGCAGCCGATGTCCTCGGCGCGCTTGACCGCATCGGCCATGGCCTTGTGGCAACGCAGGAAAAGCGCGTCGCGCTCGCCGGGCGCGCCATCGAGATTGTTGTAGTCCCAGGTCGTGAACGGGCTGTGGACAACCATATGCGTGGCGCCAAGCGCCTCGCATACCTCAAGCCCCTGTAACAGGCGCTTGCGCACGATCACCCGGATGTCCGGATCATGCGGTGCTATGTCGAAGCCCCAGAACGGGCCGTGTATGCCGACGCGGCCCTGATGGCCGGACAGAAGGTGCTTGTAGCGGTCGACCAGCGGACGCCAGTCTCCCTCCAGCACTTGCGCATAGCCGAATTCCTGCAATTCGAGGTCACGATCGCGCTCCATCACCCAATTGTGCAGGCGTTCGAGTTCGCCGATGGTCAGCGCCGCGCCGAGTACGGGCCGGCTGTTGTTCGCAGGCATTCATTCCTCCCGATGCGCGCGGTCAGCGATCGCGCGACAATCCCTTTTCCTTCAGTTCCGCCTCATAGGAGGCAATCTTATCAGGAAGGTGACGGCCAAGTTCCTGAAAGAACGACCAGGTGAATATGCCCGTGTCGTGGCCATCGTCGAATGCGATTCGCACCGCGTAATTCCCGGTCGGCACCAGCCGCGCGATGGCGACATTGCGTTTTCCCGGAACCAGCTTGCGTTGCGCGGCCGAGTGTCCCTGCACTTCCGCCGAAGGCGAAAGCACGCGAAGCATCTCTGCCGGCAGTTCGAAACGCTCGCCATTGCTGAAACTGACCGTCAGTTGGCGTTTGTCGGCGGAAACGCGCAGTTCCGTGGGCCTGGGGCTTGTCGATATTTCAGGCATTGCACTGGCTTTCGAAATCCATTCTGGGCATATGGCGATCAATTGAACGGCAGGCGGCCCGTGTCAACGTCGGCACGGCTTTCGCACGGGAGGATTGGGTGGCGTTGAACATAGTCGTCATTGGCGCTGGGCAAGCCGCGGCATCCTTCGCGGCGAAGATGCGCGCGCTCGATCCCGCCTGCGCCATCACAATTGTCGGCGATGAGCAATCACTGCCCGTACCAGCGCCCGCCTCTGTCCAAGAAATACATGACCGGCGAGATGACAGCCGACCGGTTGCTGCTGCGCCCGCAGGAATGGTACACGGAAGCTGGCGTCACCTGCATGCTTTCGGCAGCGGCCATGGCCGTATCCCGGAAGGAAAAGACGGTAACCCTGTCGCAGGGCGGCCTGCTGCCATACGACAAGCTTGTCTTTGCTACCGGATCGACACCGCGGCGTCTGCCTTCGGCCGCCGGCGGCGATCTGGCTGGCGTCTACATCCTGCGCAACCTCGCCGACGCAAACCGGCTGGCTGTTGGAGATGAAGCCCGGCAAGCGGGTGCTTGTCGTCGGCGGCGGCTATATCGGTCTTGAAGCCGCTGCCGTGGCTGCCACGCTTGGGCTTGAGGTTCATGTCGCCGAAATGGCGAGCCGCATCCTGCAGCGCGTCGCCGCGCCACAGACTTCCGACTATTTCCGCCAACTGCACCAAAGCCATGGTGTCATGATCATGGAGGAAAAAGCGCTGGACCATCTGGTTGGAGCGAACGGGCGGGCGACCCAAGCCCGGTTCAAGGACGGAACAGCGCTGGACGTGGATTTCGTGCTGGTCGGCATCGGCGTGACGCCGAACGACCAGTTGGCGAGGGACGCCGGACTGGAAATCGCCAACGGCATAGCCGTCGACCACGCGACCAAAACGTCCGACCCGGACATCCATGCCGCCGGCGACTGCGCTTCCTTCGAATTCCGCGGCCAGCGCATCCGCCTGGAATCGGTTCAGAACGCCATAGACCAAGGCGAAATCGCCGCGCGCGCAATCGCAGGCGAGGACGTCGACTACCGGCCGGTTCCCTGGTTCTGGTCCGATCAGTATGACGTCAAGCTGCAGATCGCCGGCCTCAACATCGGCTACGACCGTACCGTCTTGCGCCCCGGCCCGCGCGATGGAGCGGTTTCCATCTGGTATTTCGCCGGGCCGAATTTCATTGCGGTTGATTCCATCAACGACTCAAAGACCTATATGTTCGGCAAGCGTATACTTGAATTGGGCCGAAACCTGACTCTGGAACAGGCGGCCGATCCGGATTTCGATCTCAAGGCGCTGATCCGCTGAGGCTTGCGCGCGGGAAATCAGCGTATACAAGGTGGTTTTCCCACATCCGCATGTAATCCCGGTCCGGAAAGCGACGGAATGACGACAGGCATGAGACCCGACACGCCACTGCTCGACACAGTCAGAACCCCGGCCGATTTGCGCCGGCTGCCCGATGCCGACCTGCCGCAACTGGCCGCCGAATTGCGCGCCGACATGGTCGAAAGCGTGTCGCGGACCGGTGGCCATCTCGGCGCAGGCCTTGGGGTCGTCGAGCTGACGATCGCGCTGCACCATGTCTTCGACACGCCGCATGACCGCCTGATCTGGGACGTCGGGCATCAGGCCTATCCCCACAAGATCCTCACCGGACGGCGCGAAATGATGCGCACGCTGCGCCAGGAAGGCGGGCTCTCAGGATTTACCAGGCGCGCGGAAAGCGAATACGACCCCTTCGGCGCCGCGCATTCGTCGACATCGATTTCCGCCGGCCTTGGCATGGCCGCTGCCGCGCAGCAGCAGGGTATCAAGCGGAACATCGTCGCGGTCATCGGCGACGGCGCCATGTCGGCCGGCATGGCGTACGAGGCCATGAACAATGCCGGTGCGCTGGACGCCCGCCTCATCGTTGTCCTCAACGACAACGACATGTCGATTGCCCCGCCAACCGGCGCGATGAGCGCGTATCTGGCGCGTCTTGTTTCCGGCAAGACCTACCTCTCGCTGCGCGAATCCGCCAAGCAGCTTGCCAAGGCGCTGCCGAAGTTCTTTCACGACAAGGCCCGCCGCACCGAGGAATACGCCCGCGGCTTCTGGACCGGCGGCACGCTGTTCGAGGAGCTGGGCTTTTACTATGTCGGCCCCATCGACGGGCACAATCTCAACCATCTGCTGCCCGTACTGCGCAATGTGCGCGACGCGCATGAAGGCCCGATCCTTGTCCATGTCGTTACCCAGAAGGGCAAGGGATATGAGCCGGCGGAAAGGTCGGCGGACAAGTACCACGGCGTCGGCAAGTTCGATGTAGTGAGCGGCCAACTCGCGCCGGCCATCCCCAATGCGCCAGCCTATACCAAGGTGTTCGGCCAGGCACTGGTCGAGGAAGGCCGGCATGACGAGCGCGTCGTGGCGATCACCGCCGCTATGCCTTCAGGCACCGGCATCGACCTTTTCGGCGAAGCTTTTCCCGAGCGCACCTATGATGTTGGTATCGCCGAACAGCATGCGGTGACATTCGCGGCGGGCATGGCCGCGGATGGCATGAAGCCTTTTTGCGCCATCTACTCCACCTTCCTGCAGCGCGCCTACGACCAAGTCGTGCACGACGTCGCAATCCAGAAGCTGCCCGTGCGCTTTCCCATCGACCGTGCCGGTTTCGTCGGAGCCGACGGGCCGACCCATGCCGGTTCGTTCGACGTCACCTACCTCGCCTGCCTTCCGGAATTCGTGGTGATGGCGGCTAGCGACGAAGCGGAACTCAAGCACATGGTGCGAACCGCCGCCGCCTATGACGAAGGCCCGATTGCATTTCGCTATCCGCGCGGCGAGGGCGTCGGCATCGACATGCCTCAACGCGGCAGCGTGCTGGAGATCGGCAAAGGCCGCATCGTTCGCGAGGGAACAAAGGTCGCGCTGCTGTCGCTGGGCACAAGGTTGGACGATTGTCTCAAGGCGGCGGAAGAACTCGACAGCTACGGCCTGTCGACCACGGTCGCCGATGCGCGCTTCGCCAAGCCGCTGGACTGCGACCTCATTGCCCGGCTGGCGCGCGAGCATGCAGTGCTGGTGACGGTCGAGGAAGGGGCGATCGGCGGCTTCGGCAGCCACGTCGCGCAGTTCCTTGCGGAGAACGGCATGCTGGACGGCGGCCTGAAATTCCGCTCGATCTTCATGCCCGATTCCTTTGTCGATCAGGCAGCACCCGGCGTCATGATAGCCAATGCCGGCCTCGACCCGCGAGGCATCCTCATCAAGGTTTTCGATGCGCTTGGCATGGAGCATCCGCGTGCCGCAAAGGGCGACAAGCGCTAGACTAAAGCCCCAGCGCGGCCCTGATCGCGAGCGCAACGACCGCCAGTACCGCAACTCCAGCCGCCCAAAGCGCCACGAACCAGGCAAGCCGGCCGGCCCATTTGCGCCCGTCAGTCAATGATAACCCTCGCCCGCGGTGACCTTGCCGCGGAAAACCCAATAGGCATAGGCGGTGTAGATGAGGATGACCGGCACCAGCACCGCCGTCCCGACCAGCAGGAAGCCGAGACTTCGAATCGGGCGCGGCTGCCTCGGCGATCGTTAGCGCCGGCGGCACGATGTGCGGGTAGAAACTGATTCCGATGCCGACGAAGCACAGCACGAAGATGCCGAGCGCGGAAAAGAACGGCTGGTAGTCCTTGCCGCGCGCCAGCCCGCTAAAGAGCAGATAGGCGAGCAGCGCGACGAAGAACGGCACGACAAACGAGAAAATCACCGTCGGGAATGTAAACCAGCGCTCGAAATAGACCGGATCGAGAAATGGCGTCCACGCGCTGACGGCAAGAATAAGCACCAGCGTTGCCGCGCCGGCAAGCCTTGCCTGGCCCCTCGCCCGTTCCTGCAACGGACCTTCCGTCTTCATGACCAACCATGTCGCGCCGAGCAGCCCATAGCCGATGACCAGCGCAATGCCTGTGAGCATGCTGAACGGACTGAGCCAGTCCCACCAGCCGCCGGCATAAGCGCGGTTCTCGATGTGGATGCCCTGGACAAGAGCGCCGAGCGCTATGCCTTGCGTAAAGGCTGCAATGGCCGACCCGCCTGTGAATGCCCAGTCCCACACGAACTTGCCGCGTTCGGTGCGCCAGCGGAACTCGAAGGCAACGCCGCGGAAGATCAGCGCCAGCAGCATCACGATCAAGGGCATGTAGAGCGCCGGAAGCACCGTGGCATAGGCCAGCGGAAAGGCTGCAAGCAGCCCGCCGCCGCCCAGCACCAGCCAGGTTTCATTGCCGTCCCAAACCGGCGCCACCGTGTTGACCATGGTGTCGCGATCGGCGGCGTCCGTGTTGAAGGGAAAGAGAATGCCGATGCCGAGATCGAAACCGTCCATCACGACATAGGCGAGGACGGCGAATGCGATGAGGCCGGCCCAGATGAATGCCAGATCGGTTTCCATCAACCTTCTCCCGCTTCCTGCATTGCCGGTCCGGGCACGATGCCCGACGTGCGAAGCCGCTTCGCCTTTTCTTCCTCGACCTCGGATGTTGCCTCGGGCGACATCCGCATCAGGCGCAGGATGTAGAAAGTGCCTGCACCGAACACGGCAAAATAGACGATGATGAACGCGACAAGCGAAGTCGCCACTGCAGGCGCATCAATGGGCGCAACCGACTGCGCGGTGGTGAGATGGCCATATACGGTGTAGGGCTGGCGGCCCACTTCGGTCGTTATCCAGCCGGCAAGTACGGCGACAAACCCCATCGGGCCCATGGCAACGGCAGCCTTTTGCAGCAGCCGGTCGTCATGGAGCCGGCCGCGAACTCGCGCGATGAGACTCCAGATACCAAGCGCAAGGATCAGGAATCCGATTCCGACCATGACGCGGAACGTCCAGAAGATCAGCAGCGCGGGCGGGCGTTCCTCCTTTGGGAAGGCCGTGAGGCCGGGAACCTCGCCGTCCCACTCATGCGTCAGGATTAGCGAGCCAAGCTTGGGAATTTCAATTTTGTAGCGCGTGGTTTCGGCGGCATCGTCCGGTATGCCGAAAAGGATCAGCGGGGCACCGCGCTGCGTTTCGTAATGGCCCTCCATCGCTGCGATCTTGGCGGGCTGGTACTCGAGCGTGTTTAGGCCGTGCATGTCGCCGGCAACGATCTGTATTGGCGCGACAATCGTCGCCATCCACATCGCCATCGAGAACATGCGCGCCGCGGCATGGCCGCGCTCGAAACGCAGCAAATGCCAAGCCCCCACCGCGCCGACGACGAGCGCGGTAGTCAGGTATGCCGCGAGCACCATGTGGGCAAGCCGGTACGGAAAGGACGGATTGAAGATCACCGCCCACCAGTCGAGCGGGATGAACTGCCCGGCTTCGTTCATGCCGAAACCCGCCGGCGTGTGCATCCAGGAATTGACCGAAAGGATCCAGGTCGCCGAAATCAACGTACCTGCCGCCACCATCAGCGTAGCGAGAAAATGCAGGCCCTTGCCGACGCGCTCAAGGCCGAAAAGCATGATGCCGAGGAACCCCGCCTCGAGGAAGAACGCCGTCAGGACCTCGTAGCCCATCAAGGGGCCAATGACCGGACCCGCCTTGTCCGAAAATACGCTCCAGTTCGTGCCGAACTGGTAAGACATGACGATTCCCGAAACCACGCCCATCGCGAATGCGATGGCGAAGATCTTCTTCCAGTAGTTGAAAAGATTGAGATAGGTGCGGCTTCCCGTGGTCAGCCACAACCCTTCCAGCACCGCCAGATAACTTGCGAGCCCGATCGAGAACGCGGGAAAGATGATGTGGAACGAGATCGTGAATGCGAACTGGATCCGAGCCAGCAAAACTGCATCAAGGTTTTCGAACATCCGTCGTTTCCCGTTTCAATCGCCAGCCGCAAACACGACGTGCAATCTCGCGCCGCTGCCACTTGGGCAACTCAAAAAACGCGGATCAGTTCCCAATGGTAAGCTTTTGGCTTCTATCGCGCCACGGGCAAGTGGCAGCAGCCTTCGAAAAGCAACGGGAAGTCCGGGTCGCTTTCCCTTTCCATGAGCAAGTCGATGCGCCAGCCGAAATCGCGATCGCTCATGCCGTCGGTGCAGCTTTCGTAGCGCCCAAGCATCGCCGTTGCGAATGTCGTGCCGTTGTCGGCCTTGACGGCGAAGCGGTGCCTGCGGCCGGTAGCGGTCATCGCCCGGCTGACTGGAAGTACCGTGTCCTTGCCGTCTATGTCGGAAAAGCGCAGCCCGGCGGCATTTGTAAACCTGGCGCCCCAGAATGGCTCCGTTCCGCTGCACAAAAGGCCATCCGGAATTTCAGTGCCCTCGAACATGGGAATTTCGGCAGGCTCCAGAAACTTCATCGACACCCAGCCATTGCCGTCGCCGGCAAGCACCCTGCCCCATTGCGCGCCATTGACGTCGCGCACTTCCAGCACTTCCACCGGCGACGCCCCCGGTTGCAGGCCGGCAATCGGTTCGCCGCCCGGTCCAGGTTCGGGGCGAATGTTCAGCACATCGCCGGCAACAACGCCCGCAACCCGGTAAAAACCGGGCTCGGCAGCCTGTGCCAGTGGCGTAAGCGCGAGGCAGGCAGCAAACACGCAAGAAAGAAACAGGCGCATGTAAACCTCCGCACGGTAACGCAGACACAACCTGCCATGACGGGCAGAAGGAATAAAGCGGCGGCTACGCTTTCAGGCCTGGCTCATCTGCCACAGCATTGTGGAGCGGGCACCCGAACGGCAATAGGCCAAAACCGGCTTCGGCAACTCCGCCAGCGCGCTCTTGAACTCGGCTGCCGCGGCTGCCGGATCGGTCTTGCCGGGCGTCACCGGAATGTAGCGTGTCGCAATGCCCGCCACATTTGCCGCCGCCTCGATTTCTGCAAAGGCCGGCTGGTCCCAGCCCTCGTTGTCCGGCCGGTTGCAAATGACCGACTTGAAGCCCGCAGCAGCGATCTTGCCGATATCCGAAGCGCTGATCTGGCCCGCGACCGAGACCGTACCGTCGACTTGCTTGTAGTCCATGAAACTTCCCGCTTGCTTAGAGGCTGTTGACCGGAACCTTGAGGAACACCCTGCCGGACGAGTCTTCGGGCGGCAGCTGCCCGGCGCGCATGTTTACCTGAAGGGATGGAATGATGAGCTTTGGCATGGCGAGCGTCTTGTCGCGAGCCTCGCGCATGGAAACGAATTCGTCTTCGCTTATGCCGTCGCGCAGATGAATATTGTGCTTGCGCTCTTCCTCGACGCTTGTCTCCCACTGGATGTCGCGCCCGTTCGGACCATAGTCGTGGCACATGAAAAGCCGGGTCTGCGGCGGCAATTGCAGCACGCGCTTGGATGAACGGTATAGTGTGCGCGCATCTCCGCCCGGGAAATCCGCGCGGGCCGAGCCGCCATCTGGCATGAACAGAGTGTCGCCGACAAAAGCCGCATCGCCCGCCACATGCGTCATGCAGGCGGGCGTATGCCCGGGTGTGTGCATGACATGCACGGTGAGGCCGCCGACATTGTAGCTGTCGCCGTCGGTAAACAGGCGGTCAAACTGCGATCCGTCGCGCTGGAACTCGGTACCCTCATTGAATACCTTTCCGAACGTGTCCTGCACGATCGTGATGTTTTCGCCGATGCCGAGTTTGCCGCCGAGCTTCTCCTGGATGTATGGCGCCGCCGAAAGGTGATCGGCATGGACATGGGTTTCAATCAGCCATTCGACCTTCCATCCCTTTTCACGGATGGTATCGATGATCTTGTCGGCGCTGTCATGCGTGATGCGGCCAGCGGCGTAGTCAATGTCCATCACCGAATCGATAACCGCACATGCGTCCGAATTCGGGTCGCGCAGGATGTAGGAAATCGTGTTGGTCTGCGGCTCGAAGAAAGCAATGACTTCCGGCTTGACCGAAAGATCAGGCGTGAAGGGCAGTGGCGGGATCATGGATGTTCTCCTCACGTCGCGTGTTCGCCGGTTCGCCGCCGGCCATGAGGCTATATAAATTAGCATATTCTAAAATACAAGGGAACCTAAGCGTCGCCAAGGCCGTTTCCAGCCTCTGGAGGTAGCCATGTGTTATGTAAGATCAGCCGTGCTGTTGTTTGTCTTCGCTTCGCCTTCAATGGCGCAGGAGACCGGTGTGCCTGTCTGGACGCTTTCCGCCAACGAAGCCCCGATTGCGACCTTCGCCTCTCCGGTCGGTCCGCCTCTTGTGTCGGTGGGCTGTGATGCGGCGACGAACGAGATCGTGATCTTTCGCGCGGTGCAGCCGCCGGTGAACCAGACGGAACTTGCCTTGGCCATTGAAACAGGGGAGTTGCGACTGACGGCGGCGCCTGATCCCGCTGGAACGCCCGGCTTGATTGCCCGCGCGCCAGCTGGGGATGCGTTTTTTTCAAGGTTGGCCAGTGCCGCCACCGTGACCTTCCGCGTCACCGGCGAGGAAGGAAATTCAGGCGGGATCGCCACTGTGGTAGGCGATCCGTTGCGCCAGGTGATCGATTCTTGTCTCGAATAGGTCAGATCAGCAGCGTCGTGCCGGAACCGCTGGCGCCGCGTTGGTTGTAGATCGTCTCGAGGAACTTCCACAACTCAAGGCGAACCGCGTCGGGCGGCGGCGACATTTCACCTGCGATGAAATCGGAGAAGGTGAAGCCCCGCTGTTCGATGAAAGAAAGCGCATTGGCGCTCAGCTTTGGCAGCACAAGATCGCGATCCTTGTTGATGCGCAGATAATTTGCCGCCGCGACCGGCATGTGCAGCAGGGTGCCGATGGCGTCGTTGCGCACTAGGATGAACTCGCTGCACGTAAGCTGGCCGCGAAGCCACTCGGCAGCATGGATAGAGCTCATCGACCGGTCGACGATGAAGAACACCGCAACCCCGATGCCTACTTCGCGGGCCCCTTCGTCGAAACGTATGTCACTGAAGATCTTGAAGAACTTGTTCAGGAACTCGGACTGAAGGTCAATTATGTAGTGAAACTGTGGTTCCGCGATGATCGTGTCGAAAAGGCGCACCTGGTCGACGGTGCGCGTAAGATCGATGATCTCGCTGTTGTATGGAAAATGTTGCGCCAGCCCGCCATTGGGATGGTCGGTATCGAAAACCCGCACCCGTTCCGGATCGTTCAGTGACAGGCAATCGGCATAGAGGCGCGCAAACAGGGTCTTCCCGTTGCGCGCCTGGTCCGAGCAGACGATGTAGACGTGGGAGTTTATCTCAGCCTCCCGCAGCCGGCGGCCTTACTGGGCCGCCGTTTTCTCTGCGCCTTCGCGGCCAGCGTCGAGGATCGACTTGATGAGGTCGAGCCGGTCGAGTTGCGCATCGAGATCGCTGCGCCATTTGCGCACATAACCGCGCAGGACGAAGGAGAAATTGGCGTCTGCTCCATTTGGCAGCTTGTTGGCGATGAAATCGGAGAAAGTGACACCAGCAAGGTCGACCGCTTCAAAGGCCATCTCGTTGAGCTTGGGAATCTCGATTTCGCGCGCGTCCGACAGGCCGGCGAAATACTTCTTGTAGGTCTTTTCGTCCCACTCGAAAAAGTTCGTCTCGTTTATGAAATTGCGCGCGATGATGTAGGCGATGCCCTTGGTGTACTTGGCCACCTCGCCCATCTCGTCAAGCGAGGCGATGGACGAGCCGATCACGTGCATCAGGCCGAGCTGAAACTGGCCGGAGCGGGCTGCATCAAGCACGCCGATGCGGTCGAACACGTCCAGCGCGTGGGAGAGCGCGCCCGCCTTGAGGTCGACGACCGTTACCTTCTGCGCGGCCGTGGACATGGTGTCGAGCACCTTCATCTGGTCGGCGACGTTTTCTAGATCGATGATTTCCGTGATGCCGGGATAGAAACGCTTAAGCGTGCCGCGCGGATTTTCGGTATCGAATGCGCGGGCCAGAATGTTCTTTCGCGCGAAATAATCCAGCAACGCCCGCGAGGTAGTTGTCTTGCCCACGCCGCCCTTGTCTGCGCCCACCAGGATCAGGGTTGGTTTCATCTTGTTGGTCCCCTCGTCATACGCGCCGCCGGGGCGCTGCACGCGCGCACGGCACCTGCCGCGCACTGCTTGACCGTTCCATACACCGCTTCATGTAATAATTGAAGGGAGAGTTGCCATGCCGGGTCAACCGCGAACAGCGGCGAAAACAGCTACTTCCATGTGGAGACCGGAGAAACCGGATGCGCCCCAACGTCTCGCGCAAACCCTCCGGCGTAGGCTGGCTCCGCGGGTTTCACGCCATCAGGGTTAATGGACCACCCCGCCGCGGCCAAGGCTGCGGCGGTGGTCAAGAGAGCAGCGGCAAAGGCGGCGGATGCAAGTCCTGGCTTCATGATCCACTCCCGGCGGTAACGGCGAAATTGTCGTAGTTGTAACCGGCCTTTTCAATTGCCGGATTGCCGCAGCGGCGGATTGACGCCCATTGGCAAACGCAACTGACCGAAATAGCTTGGCGGCGCCAAAGGAGGAGACGGCTCGCATGCAAAACAACAGTCCTTGCACTCCGGACGAGGTCGCAAAATCGCCCCACCCGATGGCGGCGACCTGATGGCGCAGCAAGGCAGGCGCATTACCGTCCTTGGCTCGACCGGGTCGATCGGGGTCAATACGCTCGATGTCATCGAGCAACTGGGAGGGCGCGAAGCATTCGAGGTCATAGCGCTGACGGGCAATGCCAATGTGCCGCTTTTGGCCCGCCAAGCCGTTGAGACGGGGGCAAAGCTGGCGGTAACGGCCAGCGAAAAGACCTATATCGATTTGAAAGAGGCACTTTCCGGCACCGGCATTGGCGCCGCTGCGGGCCGTTCCGGGCTGATCGAGGCGGCGAGCATGGAGGCCGACTGCGCGATGGCTGCAATTGTCGGCACGGCGGGTCTCGAACCGACTCTTGCTGCCGCGCACAAGGGCATGGACATCGCGCTTGCCAACAAGGAATGCCTCGTCACCGCAGGCAGTCTGTTCATGGATGCCGTACGCCAGGGCGGCGGGCGTCTGCTGCCCGTCGACAGCGAGCACAGCGCCGTTTTCCAGACGCTGGAATCGAACCAGCGCCACGCGGTGGAGCGAATCATCCTTACTGCTTCAGGCGGGCCGTTCCGCACCTGGTCTAAGGAAGAAATGGCAGGCGTTACGCCCGAAATTGCACGCATACCATCCCAACTGGTCAATGGGCATGAAGATCTCGATCGGCAGCGCCACCATGTTCAACAAGGCGCTGGAAATGATCGAGGCCATGCATCTTTTCGACGTGCGCCCGGAGCAGGTCGAGGTCATCGTCCATCCACAATCGATCATCCATTCCATGGTCGGCTACAGCGACGGCTCGGTACTGGCGCAGCTTGGCAGCCCGGACATGCGAACCGCCATTGGTTTCGCATTGTCTTGGCCACGCCGCGAAGCGCTAAACGTGGAGCGGCTGGATTTCGCCAGGCTTGCGCGGCTCGACTTCGAGGCGCCGGACGAGGATCGCTTCCCGGCATTGCGCCTTGCCCGCACGGCCATGCAGCGCGGCGGATCGCAGTCGGCGGTGATGAATGCTGCTGAAGAAACTGCCTGTGAGGCCTTCATTGCCGGACGCCTGGGCTTCCTGAAAATAGCCGAGATCGCCGAACGCGCGATGGATGCGCTGGCCGGACTCCCCTCGCCCTCAACAATGGAAGATGTCTTTGCCGCGGACGCCGAGGCAAGAAGGCTGGCCGGTGAGATGCTAGGCTAGCATCGTTGCCCGCGGAATGATCAGGCGACGGCCCTTGCTAGCGCGCACTGGCTCCACAGATCGCTGAGCGCGTCGGTAAGGTGCGCGATGTCCGCATCGCTGTGCAGCGGCGAGGGCGTGATCCGCAGGCGCTCGGTCTTGCGCGGCACAGTCGGATAATTGATCGGCTGCACATAGATCCCGTAATTGTCGAGCAGCAGATCGCTGATCCACTTGCACTTGGCTGCATTGCCCACGACCACCGGCACGATATGGCTGGGATTGGGCATGTGCGGAATGCCGCGCCGGTCCAGTCCCGTCGCGAACCTTTGCAACTGCCGCCTGGTGGGCGCGCCGCTCTTCCTGGCTTTCCTTGAGATGGCTGATCGAGGCGATTGCGCCCGCGGCGATCGCCGGCGGCAGCGCGGTGGTGAAGATGAAACCGGAAGCATAGGACCGAACGAAGTCGCAGACCGCCTTCGAACCGGTGATGTAGCCGCCCATCACGCCGAATGCCTTGCCCAGCGTGCCCTCGATGATGGTGAGCCGGTCCATCAGCCCTTCACGCTCGGCAATGCCGCCGCCGCGCGGACCATAGAGGCCAACTGCATGTACCTCGTCGAGATAGGTCATCGCGCCATGCCTGTCGGCCACATCGCAGATCTCGCGAATCGGCGAAATGTCGCCGTCCATCGAATAGACGCTCTCGAAGGCGACCAGCTTGGGAACGTCCCGGCCGAGCGCGGAAAGCTGCCGGTCGAGATCGGCAACGTCATTGTGCTTCCAGATGCGCTTTTCGGCGCGCGAATGGCGAATGCCCTCGATCATCGAGGCATGGTTCTTCTCGTCGGACAAAATGACGAGACCGGGAATGTTCGCGCCCAGCGTGCCGAGCGTCGCCCAGTTGGAAACATAGCCCGAAGTGAAGATCAGCGCCGATTGCTTGCCGTGCAGGTCGGCAAGCTCGTTCTCCAGCAGCACGTGGTAGTGGTTGGTTCCGGAAATGTTGCGGGTGCCGCCGGCCCCCGTGCCGCATTTCTCGATTGCCTCGTGCATGGCGGCCATCACCTTGGGATTTTGCCCCATGCCGAGATAGTCGTTGGAGCACCAGACCGTCACATCCTGGCGGCTGCCGTCCTCGCGATGGCGCGTGGCACGCGGAAAACTGCCTGCATGACGCTCCAAGTCGGCAAAAACGCGATAACGGCCTTCTTCGCGAAGCCCGGAAAGCTTTTGCTCGAAAAATCCATCATGACCGCTTGTGGCCGGGCAGCGTGCCGGGGCATTGCCGTTGACAGCCGTGACGAGTGCCGGCTTTTCCGGCTGGTTTGTACATTGCCCCATCTTTTTCCTCCTGCGCCTGCCGACAATCCCAAACCGGCCGGCCAAAACACCGACTATTCACACTTTTGGACAGGTCCATAAGCCATCAGAATTATTACTACATTCAGGTTAGTAAACAGCCCTTGATCCCGATCAATCGCACATATCGTCACACGAAACCGCCGGGCCAAGTCAAGGCACATTTGCCAGCTTGACGGAAATCCCCGTCAAACTACGGCCAAATCAATGATTGCGAACACCTAAGGAAAACTCGTGACGAGCGGCGACATGACATCGGCGCCCCGGCCTGCCGGGCAGCTTTTTCAAACTTTTCATCTTGCCGGGCGCAACCCGGCGCGCGGAGGAGGAATCAGCGCGGAAAAACCCACATCTCCTGCGTGCACTCGAGGAAGAGAAAACGGAGGGCCAGCGGATCGCGACTTGGGCGAGAACGATCGCACTGGCTATCGTGGCTGTCCTCCTGGTCTATATAAATCCGCGTCCGGAGGTGATTTACTACCTCTTTTTGCTGCTGCTTTTCGTCTTGATAGGCATTGCCCAGTTGCGCGCCGCGCGCGTCGGCCAGTCGCGTGTCGAACTGGGATTGATCTTTGCGGATATCGCTCTTCTCGCCGTTACGCTAGCGGTACCGAACCCGTTTGCACCCGATAATTGGCCAACGGCACTGCAGTTCAAGTTCGAGGGATTCGTCTATTTCTTCATTTTTCTGGCGGGATCCACGCTCGCCTATAGCTGGCGCACCGTCCAGACCATCGGTATGTGGACGGCGGTGATCTGGATGACTGCCGTCGGGCTCGTTGCATGGTTCGGAAAGCAATTCCCGGAACTGTCGCCGAAACTGCTGGAAGCCGTGGGCGGTGACCAGCGCATCTTCGACCTGATCAATCCGAACAGCGTGATACTGCCGTCGCGTATCCAGGAAGTGGTGGTCTTCCTGATTGTCGCGGTAATCCTCGGTCTCAAGTCGCAACGCACCAATGCGCTGTTGACGCGACAGGCGCATCTCGCCGCCGAGCGGGCCAACCTTTCGCGCTATTTCCCACCGTCCATGGTCGAGGAACTGGCACAGCGAAACGAGCCGATGGGCGGCGTGCGCTCCCAAAAGGTCGCGGTGCTTTTTGCCGATATCGTCGGTTTCACGAAGTACGCCGAGAGCCACTCCCCAGAGGAAGTCATTAGCCTGCTGCGCAGCCTGCATGTGACGCTCGAAGAGGCGGTATTCGCCCATGGCGGGACCCTCGACAAATACATGGGCGACGGCATCATGGCGAGTTTCGGCACGCCCTCCCCCACACCCGAAGACGCAGCAAACGCGGTCGCGGCGGCCTTTGCGATGCAGGATGGCGTGCAGAAACTGAACGAGGGCAGGATCACCGAGGGCAAGGAGCCGGTGCGCCTTTCGGTTGGTGTTCACTACGGCCCGGTTATTCTGGGCGACATCGGCAGCGAGCGGCGAATGGAATTCGCCACCCTGGGCGATACCGTCAACGTGGCTTCGCGCCTGGAGGCAGCAACGCGGGAACTCTCCTGCGGCATTGTCATCAGCCAGAGCGTCATCGATGCAATCACCGAACCCGAGGCGCGTGCGGGCTTTTGCCAGGCCATGCGCAGACAGCAAGGGCTGGCGCTCAAGGGCAGGGCCGAGGAAGTCGATGTGTGGCTTGCATGACAGGCGCGTGCTACATGGCTGCCATGCAAATTTGCAGAAGCCCGCTTTCCAGCACGGCCTATAAAGGGCGAAATTCCTCGTTTCGAAAGTACCTGATGAACCTGCCCATCCAGAAAACCGGGGAGCAGAAGCACGCGCCCGCTCTCGCTTGGCTGGTTCGTCGCTCTGCTGGCGGGTCTGATGGCGATGAACGCCCTGGCGACCGACATCATGCTTCCGGCCTTTCCGCGATATCGGCTCGGCCCTCGATACGGAAGTGACCGACGTGCAGGCGGTGATCACCGCCTACATGATGGGTTTTGCCCTCAGCCAGCTATTCACCGGCTTCCTGTCGGACCGCTATGGCCGCCGAAAAGTTCTCCTGGTCGGCGTCGTCATCTACACGATCGCATCGGTCTTTACCGCCATTGCGGGCGATTTCACCCATCTGCTTGGCGGCGCGGTTTATCCAGGGCCTCGGCTCCGGCGCACCGCGCGTGATCGCCACCGCCTCGGTTCGCGACTGCTATGACGGCGGCGCATGGCGCGGGTCATGTCGCTGACGATGACCGTGTTCATGGCCGCGCCCGTTCTTGCACCAGCGATGGGTCAGGCGATCCTGCTCGTATCCTCGTGGCGTTGGGTGATGGGATCGATCGCGATCTACGGCTTCGTTACGCTGCTGGTGTGCTGGCGCGTATTTCCCGAAACTCTTGCCGTGGAAGACCGGCGCGCGATCAGCGTCTCCGCTGTTTGGCAGGCCGTGCGCTCGGTGGCGCTGTCGCGGCAAACGGTCGGATACACGCTGGCCGCGGGAGCCTTCTTCGGCGCGCTTTTCGGCTTCATCGGGCAGGCGCAGCAGGTGATGGTCGAGATCTTCGGCCTTGGCGTCTGGTTCCCGCTGGCGTTCGCGGCAATGGCGCTCATGCTGTCGGCATCCTCCTTCGTCAACTCGAAGCTGGTCGAACGCTTCGGCATGCGCATCCTGTCGCACACGGCCGTCGTCGCCTTCAGCCTGACCAGCCTGTTGATGTACGCGCTTGCACTATCCGGACTTCTCGGCCTGTGGGCGTTCATCGCCATTCACGGCTTCAACATGATGCTGGTCGGGCTTGTCTTCTCCAATTTCAACGCGTTGGCGATGGAGCCGCAGGGACGGTTCGCGGGCGTCGCATCTTCCTTCACCGGCGCAGTGACGGTGGCGATGGGCGCTGGCCTCGGCTTTCTGATCGGCCGCCAGTACGACGGGACGGTCGCACCGCTTTCCGCCGGATTTGCGCTTTGCGGCATTGCAACGCTGCTGATCATCCTCATCACCGAAAAAGGCCGGCTGTTCCGGCCCGGCGCGGGGCGCTAACGTATTTCCACCTCGACGCTCTGCGCCCTGCCGGTTCCGTCCAGAACCGTCAGACGGGAAAACCCGGCGCTGTCGGGGTGCCATTGCAACTGTCGCGTCCGGGACGCGGGACCCGCCGGCCTGCCATTTGCGAGCAGCCGGAAGGGCGGGGTTCCCCCCTGCAGTTTGAGCACTACCGGACTTGGTTCGCCATCGGCGCGCAAGGCAAGTTCCAGTTCGGAACCTGCCACAGGAAAGGCGATGTGCAGCGCCTGTGACGTCACGAGCGGACGTTCGGCCAGCTTTTCCTCTCGCGTTCCGAACCGGATTAGCGGCGCAGGCACGTCGCCCTTGGCAATGCGGACCGCCCCGGCAGGCGCCTTGGGCAGCGGCTCGATCTCGCACCCCAATCGGTCGAATGCCTCGAAAAGGATCGGGCCGGCCGTGTTCGCTCCGGTAATCCCGGGAACCGAAGCGTTATCCGCGCGGCCGACCCACACGCCGATGACGTGTCGTCCGTCATAGCCGATGGCCCATGCGTCGCGGTAGCCATAGCTGGTTCCGGTTTTCCAGGCGATGCGGGCCGGCCGGGAACCGGCGGGATTGGGTACGCCCGAAAGAATGTCGCTTACATGCCAGGCCGCCACCGGCGTCAGCATCGGCGTACCGCCGAGCGGCCCTGGCTTGCGCGTCACCCCGTCGCCGATGCCGACGGGATCGGCCCCGCCGCCGGCGAGATTGGCGTAAAGTTGTACGAGGCCTTCAAGCGATCAGTCCGGCCCCGCCAAGGCCGAGCGAAAGGCCGGCTCGCTCACCTTCGGGAAAGACCGGAACGAACGCCCGCACGCCGCATGCGCGCCACCAGCCGCGCAGTGCCGAGAGCGTCGAGCAGCCTGATCGCAGGCACGTTGAGCGACATTTGCAGCGCCTCGCGGATCGTCACGTCGCCCTGGTAGGTCATGTCGAAATTGGCTGGCTTGTAGCCGGAAAAATCCTCGGGCCGATCGGAGATGATCGTCTCCGGCAACACCAGCCCGTCCTCGATGGCGAGACCAAAAATGAATGGCTTCAGGGTCGATCCCGGCGAACGCAGCGCCGTCGTCATGTCGATCCAGCCGAAACGGCTGTCGTCGCGCGCGTCGGATGAGCCGATACGGGCAAGGATTTCGCCAGTGCGCGCATCGGCGGCAATCAGCGCGGCAGATACCCGCGGTCCCGTCCGCCGCGCACCATCGCGCACCGCCTGCTCCAGCCTTCGCTGCACTGGCGGCGTCGATCGTGGTGCGGTGCTGCAGCGCGAGCGGATCACGGTCGAGCGCGGCGTCGGCAAGGTGCAGTGCGAGCGCCGGCATGGCAAGGCGTGTGCGCGGCACCGGGATCCGGGAAACCCGCTCGATCTCCGCCGGATTCAGCCAGCCCCGCTGCCGGCGACACGCTCCATGACCCGCTGACGTGCGGCCATTGCATTTTGTGGATTGCGATCAGGACGGCGTGCTTCCGGCGACTGCGGCAGCGCGACGAGCAGCGCCGCCTCGGCAAGGCTGAGCTTTGCCGGTTCGCGTCCGAACCAAGCAAGGGACGCGGCGCGAATACCCTCGATATTGCCGCCATAAGGCGCGACGGTCAGGTAGCGCTCGAGGATTTCGCGCTTGGTCAGCCGCCGCTCGATCTGCAAGGCCCGCAGCGCCTGCCGCAGCTTTGCCGAGAGCGATCTCGACTGGCGCGGCTCGGTCAACCGCGCCAATTGCATGGTGATGGTGGAGCCGCCCGAGACGATCCGCCCGTTCCACAGGAACTGCCCCGCTGCCCGCGCAATCGCCAGCGGATCGACGCCCCGATGCTCGTGAAAACGCTTGTCTTCATAGGCGACGAGCATTGCCAGGAAGTTCGGATCGATCCGGTCGATGTCGACTTCCAGCCGCCAGCGGCCGGCGTCATTGGCGTAAAGCCGCAGCGGCGTACCGTTGCGGTCGAGCACTTCGCGCGAAAGCATTTGCGGCCCTCCGAGCGGCGGCGGATATGCCCTGTCCAGCCGGTCCAGCGCAAACAGCGACCCGGCAGCGACAACGAGCAATCCTCCCGCAGCGATCAGGCCGCGCCTCGCCAGTTTGCGCCATTGGCCGGGCGCGAACATCAAAGTCCCGCCTGCACCTGCATGAAGCCGGTTGCCGTGCGCGCCGAAAGCTCCGGCCGATACATGTCCTCGACCGTTGCGGCGGGCAGCGAATAGGTGCCCGGCGTCACAGCCCGCACGACATAGGCCAACGAGAACGATTTGTCGCTTCCCTCCTGCCGGTTCAGCGCGGCGACGAACCGGTCGGAGCGGAACTCGCTGTGGGCGACTTCCGTCTCGCCGAGCCAGCCAAACTCCTCCAGATCGGCGCTGAGGACAAGGCGGGGATTGTCGATCTCGAACCCGCCCGGCAGAAGGTCGGTGACCAGGATGCGCGCTGTGTCTTCGGTATTCTCATTGACCGTGAGGACAACGACATAACGCTCGTTCTGCTTCGCCTGCGTGATATCGGCCGGTTCGCCGTCAAGCGTGTAGTATTCTCGCGTTATCTCGAAGCCGTCGCCGCCCGCCGGCAGAGGCTGCAGCGGCGAAGCCAGCGTCGTGACCGTCGCCACCAGTGCCTGTGAGCCCGGATTGCTTATCTGAACCGGGTCGGTCGCCAGCGACGCGCCGGGAACCGTCAGATTGAACGCTCCCTGGTGCGGCTCGCCATTGATCTCCAGCGCCAGATCCTTGTTCATTTCCTGCGTGGCGCGCGCTGCCAGCAGCATCCATGCCTGCTCCTGCGTCGAAGTGTACTTCTTCGACTGGAGTTCGCCCTGCATGAAACGCATCATGTCAGCGACATTGGCCGGCACGGGCCGCGTTTCGCTCGCAAGCGCCAGTATCGCCGCGCCGTCGCGCAGCCGCGAACCATAATCATAGCTTGTGTAGCTGTGCGTGCGGTTGGTGCCGGCTAGCTGCAGCGCGGATCCGTAAATGCGGCTCGACCGTTCCACTTCGTTGTAGAGCGACAGCGCCGCCGCGATATGGGCGCGCGCCAAGGGCGAGGAGAATTCCTCGATCTTTGTGTCGCCGAAATAACGCAGGTCCGCCGCCGAGGCCATGCGGTTGCGTGCCAGCACATAAAGCGCATAGGCAATCGAATTGCCGTCGCGCGCCACGTCGTCGGTATAGCCAAGCTTGTTTTGCAGGTTGGCCAGCGCGATGCGCATGGCCTGCTCGGGAACATCGAACCCCTTTTCCCGCGCCCGGGTCAGGAAGTCGGTAACATAGGCATCGAGCCACATGTCGCTGTCGCCCGGCCCCCAAAGGCCGAAGGCGCCACTTGCCGCCTGGTATGTAAGTACACGCGCCACCGCACCGTCGATACGCTTGTCGAGATCGGGCGTTTCGACCAGTTCCTTCGGTGCATCGAGGTCGGAAAGATAGAGCAGCGGCAGCGCACGGCTCGTCGTCTGTTCGGCGCATCCATAGGGGTAGCGGTCGAGATTGGTCAGCAGTGCCGAAACGTCGAAGCCGGGGGTACGTGAAACACTGACGCTGACGCTCGATCCGGCGATGAAATTCTGCGCGATCAGTCCCTGGTCGATGGTGATCGAACCGTTGGCGGCGACGGGAATTTCCATCCGCGTCGTAATCGGCAGCGTATCGGGACGGATCGTCACGAGTTGTGTGCGGGTGGCCAGTGCATTCGTGCCGTTGGAGGCGGTCACCGTGATCTGGCCGGTACCCGGCGCGACAGCCTTGAGCAACAGCGCCAGGCTCTTGCGTTCGCCCGGCGCCAGCTCGACCGATGCCGGAATATCACCAGCCTCGAGTCCGCCCGCGGCCGCGACGGACAACTCGTACGTCCCCGCAGGGCCGTCGGTATTCGCGATCTCGACGATGGTTTCCGCTTCGTCTCCCGGCGCCATGACCTTCGGCAGGCTGGCGGTGATGACAACCGGATCGCGGATGATCACATCGGCCTGCGCGTGGCCGACCGCGGATTTCGTCCATGCAACCGCCATTACGCGGCCTGTGCCGTTGAACTCGGGAATGTCGAACTCGATGACGGCCTTGCCCTCATCATCGAGTTTGACGATGCCGGAAAACAGCGAAAGCAGCTTTTCGGTTGGCGGACTTCCTTCCGCCGAAAGCGAGGGACCGTCGCCGCCCGTTCGCACATTGCCGAACACGCCTTGCGACCCGTCGATGAGATTGCCGTAGATATCGCGTATTTCAAGGCCAAGCTGGCGCTGACCGAAATACCACGACACCGGATCGGGCGCCTCGTAGCGGGTGAGGTTGAGGATGCCGACATCCACCATGGCGAGTGTCGCGAAGATCTCCTCGCCGGCCTTGGCGCCGATGACCGTCAGGGGAATGGAGAAGCGCTGTTCCGGCGTCGTCTTTTGCGGCAGTTCCATCGCCACCTTGAGTTCCCGCTCGCCAGGCGTCACCTGCAGCCATGACGTGCCGATGGCGCGCATGGGCATGCGGCTTTCCTGAGCCGAACCGGGGCGGAACAGCGTCGCCGTCACATAGGCGCCAGCCCCCCACTCTCCCTTGACCGGGATTTCCATTTCGGTTCCGCCCGCCGGGACGGTAACATTGATCGTCTCGACAATCCGGTCGGTTCCGACCGCAACCAGCATCTCGCCTGCGAAGCGCGGGGAGACGCGAAGTTTTGCCGTTTCGCCTGCGGCGTAGCTTTCCTTGTCGAGCGCTATTTCAAGCGCGTCGGGCGTTTGCGCCGACTCGCTGGCGACGTAATAGCCTGCATCGAAAGCAACGCTGGTTGCCGGACCACCGGCATCGAGGCTCGACACCTCGAGGCGATACTGGCCCCAGGTGACCGGCACGGAGATCGCGCCAGGCTGGCCGGCCGCGACATCGATCGTGCCTTCCTGCTCTAACCGGGGGATCTCAACTGCTTCGTATCGCCAATAGGATCCGTCGCGATACCATTGGTAGTTTCGTTCAATGCGCGCCAGCGTCCATTTCAGGCCGGACTGGTCGACTTTGACTCCCTGCGGATCGATTGCGATGACACTGAAGCCCGCCTGCGAATTTTCCCGCACTACGCCATCGGCGAACTCGGGCTTGATGCCGACCATCACGCCCTCGGGCGTTACCGGAAGTGTCAACTTGCGCTCCACCGCACGCCCGCCATCCTCGCGCATGCGCAGGGACATATCGGCGTAAAGCGGCCGGCTCGAAACCGGCAAGCTGCGCAACGTGGCTTCGATCATCGCCTTGCCGTCCGCGCCGGTGCGCGGCAAATCGGTCAGCGTCACGGCTTCCGCGCCGAGGTCTTCTTCCTCGGCAAGGCCGAAGACATATCCAGGCGCAGAAGCAAGCGTGCGGCCTGCCTTCAGGCGGATTTCCCCTTCCAGCGCCAGGTCGTTGGCCGGCGCGCCGTACAGAAACCGTCCGTCGACCTCCAGCATGGCCGGCGAACCCGGTGCTATTGCCGCCGATTGCGTCTTGATGTCGAACTCGATGCGATCGGGAATGAAGTCCTCGACAAGGAACAGCTTCTCCACCACCGCCTCGGCATCAGGATCGGTATATGCCAGCAATTTCCACACGCCGCGCATACCCGTTTCCGGCAGGGTGTATTGGGCAAGGTGCCCGCTTTCGCTTGGCGAAGACGAAACAATACGCGTCGCCTCCACGCCGTCGGGACGCTCGAAGACGATGGTCAGCGGCAGGCCACCTTGTGCATTGGCGCTGTCGTCGCGCGCCAGCGCCATGGCATTGACCGTTTCACCAAGCCGGTAAATTCCGCGGTCGAGATAAGCATAGACATCGACCGGGCCCGGCGAGGCGCGTCCGGTTACGCCGCGGTCGGAAAGATCGAACCCGGCGCGTTCAAGGTTGAGGAACACGTAGTCCTCGCCCTTCGTTCCCGCATGCCTGGCGGTAACAACCGCTGCCGCCGATCCCGCGGTTCCGCGCAGAAGCCCGGCGTCGAAGCGTGCAAACCCGTTGGCATCGCTCGTCGCGGTGCCTAGCACCTCGTTGTTGCGCGCGATCAGAGTCAGTTCGACACCACCGATCGGTCCCGCCGTGTCGAGCGAGCGGGTGAAGACTGAAAGGCCGTCGATGCCCGAATAGGTCGAAAGCCCGATGTCGGAGATCAGGAACCACTGCGTTGCGCGCGGCTCCCAGCTGTCAGTCTCTGCGCCCTCGGCCTGCGCGACAAGCACATAGATGCCCGGCTTGCGCTCCGGCATCACCTTGTCGAGAGGCAGGCTGGTAACCGTTTCGCGGTTCAGCGTGCGTTCGAGATCAAGCTCACCCTTCCATACCGGCGTGCCCATCTCGCCCTGCATCTGCTCTAGCGTATACCCCTCGAGCTGCCGCAGGAATCGCGACTGGGCCAGCAGCGGCGCGATCGACCGGTCGCCGATGCGGAACAGCTCGAGCTTCGCCTTGTCGGCATTGATGCCGATGACAGGGATGCCCTGGCGCGCGGCGCCGGGCAGGACGAAATTCTCGCCGGTAAAGCGGACTGCGGGTGCGCGGTCCCGGACATAGATGTTGAAGACAGCCGGCTCTTCCAGCACCTCGGCAACCGACGAAGGCAAGCCGGACCTCAGCGCGATGGTGTAGCTCTTTCCGTGCTCCAGGCCCTCGACGCAAATGTTGCTGCCCGTCGCCTCGATAGCGCCCGGTTTGCCGTCGATCGTGACGAAATTGTTGTAGTCGACGCCGGACTTCACCAGCGCCTCGGAAAACTGGATGCAGGCGCGAGGAGCGGTGTTGTCGGCGTCCACGGTATTACCGGTGATCCGGAAGCCATAGCTGCTGCGGGCGCTGCGATAGCGGCCCGCCGTTTCGGGCGAGTTCACCAATTCAAGGCTGGTCTTGTAGGAATCGATTGCGGCCCGGTACTGCGACCGCCCCTCGAACGCCTTGCCCATCAGCGCGAGTGCTTCAGCCCGCTTGGACGCGGTACGCGACACCTGGTAGGCGTTGACGGCGCCCGCCACGGCAAGATCGCGCATCCGCCAGCTGTTGTCGGCGTTGGAACTGGCGAATGACAGCGCCATGCGGGTGAATTCGAGGTATTTGTCGACGTTCTGCGGATCAAGCCCCAGCGCCGTAAGCGCCAGCGTTTCCGAATCGGGATAGGAGCGGTTATTCATGGCCGTGCGCATCGCTGCCATCGGGTCCTGGCCGGAAGACTGGTCGGCAGCCGCCGCGAACTGGGCCGCCCTGCGCGCGAACTGGCGCGCCTCGTCGTCCGCCCCCCTCGGCAAGATGCTCAGCGCCGGGGCCGCTCCAAGGTCGGGTTCAAGCGGCGCTTGCGTTACCGTAGCCGTCTCGACGATGCGGCCTGCTATCGCGCCCTTGTAGTCGGTGGCATCGCGAAAATCGCTCTTGAGAAAGCACCAGCTTACCTTGGTGTTGTAGGTGAAGGCCTTGCAGGCGGGATCCTCGAGGCAGATTTTCTTGCAGTCATCAAGCGAGATGTTCTTCTCGGCACGCAGGTCAAAGCCCGAATAATCGGCGTCCTGCGTGACGAATATTTCACGGGTAACTTCCTGAGCGCCAGCCTCCGGGATTGCCGCGGGCATGAGCATCGTCACAAGCGCCAGCGCAACGCGAATGGAGGACCGCATGGAATTGCTCCCGAAATGAAGTTTGACGCCTATGAACAACCTATCGAAGGAATATGGCATTTGGGAAGCGCCGCCTGCCCGTGCGTAAAAATTTTTCACATAACCAACCTTGTTGATGGCGCTGCCCGGCAGTGATACCCGATGCCGGCCAGCCACGCGTTCTGAAAGAAAATTGCTTGTCCAATCCCCGCCACGCAAGCGCCAACCCGGTCACCGGCATAGTCTTGAAGGTAATGTCGGTGGTCGTTTTTACCGCCATGGCGGCGATCATCAAGGCGACCGCAGACCACGTGCCGCCAGGCGAGGCGGTGTTTTTCCGCTCCTTGTTCGCCATACCCTTGATCGTCGGCTGGCTGGCGATGAAGGGCGAATTGCGCGACGGACTGAAGACGGATAATCCGTTCGGCCATTTCTGGCGCGGCCTGACCGGCGTCTGCGCAATGGGTTTCGGCTTCACTGCGCTGGGGCTGCTGCCGTTTCCCGAGGCCGTGGCGATCGGCTATGCCGCTCCGCTCATCGCGACCATCCTGGCGGCGATGTTCCTGGGCGAGAATCTGCGCGCCTTCCGCCTGACCGCCGTCGCAGTCGGGTTGTGCGGCGTCCTGATCGTTCTGTATCCCAACCTGACGGTGATGAATTCAACAGATGTCCCGCCGGCGCTGGCCGTCGGCGCTGTCGTGGCGCTGATGGGCGCCACCTTCACCGCGCTGGCGCAGGTATTCGTCCGCAAGCTGGTAATGCAGGAGCGCACCGCCGCAATCGTCTTCTGGTTCTCCGTCAGCGCGTCGGGCCTGTCTTTGATCACGCTTCCCTTCGGCTGGGTGGTGCCGGAACCGGCCGAGGCGGCATTGCTTGTCCTTTGCGGTCTCATGGGAGGGCTGGGGCAGATCCTGCTGACCGAAAGTTACCGCCACGCGGAAACTGCCGTGATCACCCCCTTCGAATACACATCGATGCTGCTGGCGCTGGCGACCGGCTATTTCGTGTTCGGCGAAATTCCCACGCGCACCATGCTGGCGGGCGCGGCCCTGATCGTGGCAGCGGGACTTTTCATCCTGTATCGCGAAAGGCGCCTGGGCATCGAGCGCGCGCAGGCACGAAAGGTAATGACGCCACAAGGCTAGGACGTGAACTTGCCGTCCGTCTCGGCAAGGCGCAGCAGCATCGGCTTTGGCCGCAATGCCTGGTTGGCGCTGGCGAGCGAATAATTTTCGAGCCGTTCGGCGATTTTCTTTATCCCGAAGCGATCCGCGAAAAACATCGGTCCGCCCTCGAATGCCGGCCAGCCATATCCGTTCACCCATATAAGATCGATGTCGGAGGCCCGGCTGGCTATGCCCTCATCGAGGATTGCCGCACCTTCATTGACAAGCGAAAACACCAGTCGTTCGAAAATCTCCTCTGGCGTTATTTGCCTTCGCACATATCCGTTTTCCTGCGCCAGTTGCACGATCAGCGCCTCGATTTCCGGATCGGTTTCGCCCCGGCGCGAATCGGGCCGGTACCGGTAGTATCCGGCGCCCGTCTTCTGGCCGAACCGCCCGAGGCGGCAAATCGCGTCGGCGACAATCGCAACGCGCCCCGCCTCACCGCGCGCGCGCCAACCGACATCGAGACCGGCCAGGTCGCTAACGGCGCATGGCCCCATCGCGAAGCCGAAATCGGTCATCACCTTGTCGATCTGCGAAGGGGTTGCGCCTTCCAGCAACAGCGCCTCGACCTGCCCGAAGCGGGCGTGCAGCATACGGTTGCCAACGAAGCCGTAGCAAACACCCACCGTAACCGGCAGCTTGCGCAGCTTTCGGCCGATATCGATGGCGGTCTTGAGAGCATCGGGAGCGGTCTTTTCGCCCCGGACCACCTCCAGCAGCCGCATCACATTGGCGGGACTGAAGAAATGCATACCCACAACGCTCTGCGGCCGGTTGGTCGCGGCGGCGATCTTGTCGACATCGAGCGTCGATGTGTTCGTCGCCAGCACCGCCGCCGGCTTTGCAAGCTTGTCGAGCTGCCCGAAAATACGCTGCTTCAGCGACATGTTCTCATAAGCTGCCTCGATGACCAGATCAGCGTCGCCGGCAGCGGCAACTTCGCTGGCCGGGGTGATCAGCGCCAGTCGTTCGGCAACCCAGACCGGAAGCTTCTGCGAACGTCCTGCCGAACGCTCCAGGTTGTTCCGGACCAATTCCATCGCACGCTCCAGCGCCTTTGGCTCCGGATCGATCAGCGTCACGGGCATTCCTGCCTCGGCAAAACATTGCGCGATGCCGCTTCCCATTGTCCCGGCTCCGATGACGGCGGCCCGCGTCACGAGCCGCGACGGCGTGCCTTCGGGGATTGCCGGCACCTTCATCGCGGCGCGTTCGGCGAAGAACAGATAACGTTGGGCCGCCGATTGCGGCCCTTCGACGAGGGCGAGAAACAGTTCGCGCTCGCGCTTCATTCCCTCTGCGAACGGCATGGTGAAGGCGTTGCGCACCGACTTTGCGCAGGCGGCCGGAGCATCGAAGCCGCGCTTCCTTTCGATCAACGACGCCGCCGCAGCATCGAAAGCGTCGGGATTTTGCCGGGCGTCAACGAGTTTTTCCCCGCGCTCGCTGACCGGACGCACCGGAGCATTGCCTTCGGTCAAGGTGCGCGCATAGTCGACCGCCGCACCCGGCAGGTCGCCATAGATGATCGCATCGACCAGACCCATTTCCTTGGCATTGGCAGCCGAAACCGGATCGCCCGAGAGGATCATTCGCAAGGCCGGTTCCGGACCCACGAGCCTTGGCAGGCGCTGTGTGCCGCCGGCGCCGGGCAGAAGCCCGAGCTTGACTTCGGGCAGCCCGAGCCTTGCTTGCGCAAGCGCCACGCGGAAATGGCAGCCCAGCGCGATCTCAAGTCCGCCGCCAAGTGCCGATCCATGGATTGCCGCGATCACCGGAACAGGGGACGCTTCGATCAAGGCGATGACATCGGGAAGGAACGGCGGTTGCGGCGGCTTGCCGAACTCGCGGATGTCAGCCCCGGCGAAAAACGTGCTTCCCGCGCAATGGAGTACGATGGCCCGGACGGAATTATCGCTATATAGGGAAACAAAGGCGTCCCACAGCGCCTTGCGCACGCCCTGCGAAAGCGCGTTGACCGGCGGATTCGAAACCGTGACGACAGCGATTTCGTTCTCGCGGGAAACCGAAGTGATCAAGCGCCCTCCTTCGCTGCCATTCTAGTCGAAGACAATGGCGGGTGCATCCATCCGGGAGGCTTCGACGCCTTCCCATACCTTGCGAGCTATTTCCCGGTAGGCTTTCGCATGGGCACCGCCCGGCTCCGAAACAGTGAGCGGAAGCCCGGCGTCAGAGGTCTCGCGGATGGCCATGTCGAGCGGCACTTCGCCGAGGAACGGAACACCAAGACGCGTTGCTTCCGCTTTCGCTCCCGCCATGGCCGAAAATGTCGTAGCGCTTGCCGGTGTCGGGCGCGATGAAATAGCTCATGTTCTCGACGATGCCCAGGACCGGCACCTCCACCCGCCGGAACATGTTGAGGCCCTTGCGCGCGTCGATCAGCGCCAGATCCTGCGGCGTGGATACGATCACCGCGCCCGCCAGCGGCACCTGTTGCGCCATGGTGAGCTGCGCGTCGCCCGTGCCAGGCGGCATATCGACAACCAAGCACGTCGAGGCTGCCCCATTCGACTTCGCGCATCATTTGCGTGAGCGCCGACATCACCATCGGCCCTCGCCAGATCATCGGGGTTTCTTCCTCGACGAGAAAGCCGATGGACATGACCGGCATGCCGTAGCCGTCCATCGGCATCATGCGCTTGTCGGCTGTCTGCTGCGGCTTGCCCTTTATGCCCAGCAGCCGTGGCATCGAAGGGCCGTAGATGTCGGCATCGAGCACGCCGACCTTTAGCCCGTTCGCCTTGAGCGCCAGCGCGAGGTTAACCGCAGTCGTCGACTTGCCGACGCCGCCCTTGCCGGAAGCAACCGCAATGATCGCCCCGATGCCCGGAATCCCGGCCTTTTGCGGGATTGCGCCCTTGCCCTGCGGCGCGCCGTGCGAGTGGCCTGCATGCGAATGCGCTGCCGGAGCCGGCCTTGGTTGGGGAGCACCGTCGCGCGAGGCGGTTTTGGCTGCCGTCAGGGCGACTACCGCCTTGGCGACGCCAGGCATGGCGGAAACCGCCTTCTCTGCCGCAAGTCTCAAGGGCTCGAGGCGCTGCGCCTGCTCCGCCGGAACCGTTATTGAAAAGTAAACCTTTCCGTCCGCGCTGAAGATGTCGGAGACGAGCCCCTTGTCGACAATGTTGCCGGATCCGTCAGGCGCATTGATGGCTTTCAGCGTTTCAAGCACGGCCTTGTTGTCGATTGCCACTTTCCTGCCCTTTGTAATGGTGAATTTCCCACACATAAGGCAGCTTGCAGGGCGCTGGAAGGGCGAAAAGCGTCACGGAACGCAACACGACGGGGCGATGTTCGCCGAAAGGGTATTCCGGCAGGTTCCGGACAAGATCGGGAACTGAGTAAAAAGCAAATAAAATTAGACACTAAGCTGGAACAAACTGGCAAAGAATCAATTGTAAGAAAGGTGACTATTGACCCCCGCAGGAACAATAGCCGCATGTTCGACCCTGTCACGCCGCATACCGGCATTTGCAAGCAACCGATCCGGCAATTTTACCGTGACCTTCGCGCTTTCCATCGTGGCGGCACTCGGGGCGGCGGGTTCCGCCATCGACTATTCGCGCATTTATCTCGCGCGCAATGGCATGGCGACCGCGCTTGATGCCGGCGTGATGGCTGTAGCCGCCGAACTCAACGAAAAGGACATGACCAAGGAGGAAATCGAGACCTATCTCGATGCTTTCGTAAGTTCGAACATGGATTCCGGCAATCCGGTCAAGGAAGGGTACAAGCTGACCGACATCAATGTCGACTATACCAAGCAACAGGTCAGCGCCCGCATCAGCGCCGATGTACCCCTTTCGCTCATGCGGGTTCTGGGGTGGAAGATCATGCCTGTTGCAATGGCTTCGACAACGCAGTTCGGAACCAACCTCTCCGAAGTGGCGATGACCTTCGACGTGACCGGTTCCATGGCGGGGAACAAGCTCACCAGCCTGAAGAAAGCCGCAAAGGAAGGTATTTCTATCCTGCTTGACGTGAATACGCCGACGCGGGAGCGGTTGCGCATCTCGATGATCCCCTACGCCTCGTCGGTCAATGCAGGTCCGCTGAAGCAGTTTGTGTTCGACCAGCCACCCGGCTTCACCGGACCCAATCCGGTATATGGCGACATTTACGCGATTCCAGCCGACGGCTGCTCTTCCGAGCGCACCGGAACCCAGCAATACACCGGCGCCGGCCCCGACCAGGCCGTCGTCAACCGCGATCCGCGGGTCAGCAATTGCCCGGCGTTGCCATCGAACCCCTGACCGCCGACGCCGCGAAGCTCTCGGCGGCAATCGACCAGTTCAGCGCCACTGGAACGACATCGGGGCAGATCGGCATCCAGTGGGCGTGGTACACGCTCTCTCCGCAATGGGCGCCCTATCTTCCCAGCGGATTCCAAGCCGGGCGCGTACGCAAAAGACCTGCGCAAGTACGCGATCATCATGACCGATGGCGAGTTCAATACCGCCTATGCAGATGTGCCGCAAAAACAGAGCGTGTCGCAGCCAGAGCACGAAGTCGATGACTTACGCCAAGGCGCTGTGCAAGAACATGAAGGACGCGGGCATCGAGATCTTCACCGTCGGTTTCGACCTGAAGCAAAAGAACGCAATCGACACGCTGAAGGAATGTGCGTCCCCCGCGCAGGGCGGCGTGCAGTACTTCTATTCGGCAAAAACCGGCGATGAACTGGTTGAGGCCTACCGTATCATCGCGCAGCGCATCAAGACGGTGCGTCTGGTCAACTGACAGTCGATCGCTTCAGCCGATCAGGATCGCGCGAAAATCGTTGACATTGGTGCCGGTCGGTCCCGGCGAGAACAGGTCCCCGAGTGTATCGAAGGCCGACCAGGAATCGTTGCCGTCCAAAAGCGCCGCCGGATCGAGGCCGGCTTCCCGCAACCGGCCGATCGTGCCGCCGTCGGCGAATGCACCGGCATTGGCCTGCGTGCCGTCGATGCCGTCGGTGTCGGCGGCAAGCGCATGAATTGTGTCGAGCCCGTCGATACCGAATGCGAGCGACAGGAGAAACTCGCTGTTTCGCCCGCCCCTTCCGCCCTTGCCGCGGATCGTGACGGTGGTTTCCCCGCCGGACAACAGGACGACCGGCGCTGCAAAGGGACGGTTTCGCCGGGAATACTTCCCTTGCCAGCGCGGAATGCACCTTCGCAACTTCACGCGATTCACCCTCGATTGCGTCCGAGAGAATTGCGGCCTCGATACCCGATTGTCTTGCAAGGTCGGCTGCTTTTTCCAGCGAGCGGGCCGCCGATGCGATGACATGGACCTCGTTACGCGCAAACGCCGGATCGGACGGCGATGGCGGCGGTACAGCCGAACCTCGCGACATGCGCAAGCACTCCGGCGGCAATTCCAGCCGGTATCGGCGGATGATCGCCATGGCCTCCTGCGCACTGCCGGGAGAAGGCACGGTTGGTCCGGATGCCACCTGCGCTGGATCATCGCCCGGAATGTCCGACACGATCAGGCTTACAACCTTTGCCGGATGCGCTGCGGCGGCCAGCCTGCCGCCCTTGATCCGCGAGACTCGAATGCGCAAGGCATTCATTGCCGAAATTGGCGCGCCGCTCGCCAGCAGCGCCCTGTTGAGCGCGATCTCGTCGTCCAGCGTCAGCGCGCCGGCGGGCGCCGGCAGCAACGCCGAACCGCCACCGCAGATGAGCGCCACGACAAGATCATCCGCCGTCAAGCCTTCAACGGCCTTCAGCAAGGCGGCGGAACCGGCAAGCCCGGCAGCATCCGGCACCGGGTGAGCCGCTTCCAGCACCTTTATACGCTGGCATGGTGCGCCGTAGCCGTATCGCGTGACAACCACGCCTTCGAGCGGTCCACTCCACATTTCCTCGAAAGCCTGCGCCAGTTGCGCCGCACCCTTGCCTGCGCCGACCACGACTGTCCGGCCCTTTGGCCGCGCCGGCATGAAAGGCTTCAGCGCCTGGCGAGGATCGGCAGCCTTCACCGCTGCGTCGAAGAGCGAAACTAGGAACCCGCGGGGATCTGAATTCGGTTGCATCGGCAGCTTTCGGTTTGGCCCCAAGGCCATCCCTATAGCGTCAATGCCGGCGCTTTCGAAACCTGGAAATCGGACACGATCGAAACAACGGCGGCTTTCGAAAGTTATCCATTGGTCAAGATAGCAATGGGAGCGTGCCAAAGTGGGCCGATATACCGAGAGACTGGAAGCGGAGCGCAGAAAACAGGAAGGCCGTGGCCGCGAAGCCGACTGGCCTTCGCAAATTCCTGCTGTCGGCTGGAAAGACATCGCCTGGAGGTTGTGGGGCTCGTTGAACGAGGACCGTGTCTTGCTGGTGGCTGCGGGCGTCACCTTCTACCTGCTTTTGGCGCTTTTCCCCGCGCTGGCGGCTCTCGTTTCCGTCTATGGGCTGGTCGCCGACCCTCAAACGATAGCCAACCAGATTTCCAGTATCGGCGGCGTGGTGCCGCCAACCGTGCTTGATATCGTGCGTGCGCAACTTGAATCGCTGGCCCGACAGGACCGCAACTCGCTGAGTTTCGGCTTTCTGATCGGTCTTGCCGTAGCGCTGTGGGGGGCGAACAGCGGCATCAAGGCTCTTTTCGACGCCATGAACATCGCTTACGAAGAGCGGGAGAAGCGCAGCTTTATCCTGCTCAATTTCGTGTCGCTGACATTCACGCTTTGCGCGATTGCAACCGCAATTTTCCTGCTGCTCGTGGTCGGTTGGTACCGGCCGCGCTCGCCTTTCTTGAACTTGGACCGGTCGCGGATGCGCTTCTGCGCTACGGCCGCTGGGTACTTCTGCTTGTGGTCATCGCGCTCGGAATTTCTTTGCTTTACCGTTTTGGCCCGAGCCGGGAACACGCAAGATGGCGCTGGTTCAGTTGGGGTTCTGAGTCTTGCCGCGATTGTCTGGGTTGCTGCGTCATGGGCCTTTTCCTGGTACCTCCAGAACTTTGCCGACTTCAATGCCACCTATGGATCCCTCGGGTGCGGTGATCGGCCTGCTCATCTGGACCTGGATTTCCATGATCGTCATCATCATGGGTGCCGAGATCAATGCGGAGATGGAACACCAGACCGCCGCAGGATTCGACCACCGGAATGCCGCAGCCGATGGGCGCACGCGGCGCGCAGGTCGCCGACACGCTGGGCCGCACTGCCGGGAAATAAATGATCAGGCGCGGCGTTGACCGGAACGCAGCAGGAAAAGTTCACCAAGGTTCTGCATGTCGATGTACCCGGCCAACTTGCCGTCATTGCCGGTCACCGCGACAACTGGCGACTGTCGGCGCTGGAGCAATTGGAATGCCGGCTCGAGCGGGGAATCTGCGCGTACCGAGGGTATGTCGCGCAGCATGAACTCGAGCACCGGCGTTGTGCCCCCGCCATTTCGAAGCGTGTCCACCAGCCCGTCGCGCGTGACGAAGCCGCGCAAGCTTTCCGCCGCCATCGACAACCGGAAATTCGCCCTGCGTGGTGCGAAGCAGCAGGCGGGCGGCGGCATCCGCGTCTGCATCGACGGTGAGCGTTTCAAAGACACTGACCATCGCTTCGCCTGCCTTGAGGCCACGCGTGACGTCCTGCATTTCAGTGTAGCCGGCCTCTCCGCCCGCGGCGATGAAGATGAACACCGCAATCAGAAGCAGGAACGGATTGCCCATCAGGCCGACGACACCGATAAGGATCGCCAGCGCCTGTCCGATCGTTGCCGCGATACGCGTGGCGCGCGGCCGGTCGAAGCGCATCGACAAAAGCGCCCGCAAGACCCGTCCGCCATCCATGGGAAAGGCCGGGATCAGGTTGAAGATGACAAGCGCCAGATTGGCCATGGCCACCTGGACCAGGAACCCTTCGCGCGTGCCCTCAAGCTCGCCGATCGACGCAACATCGGCGACCCTGCCGAGGAAAAGGAAAAGCACCACGAAGATCACGAGGTTTACGGCCGGACCAGCCAGCGCCACGAGAATTTCCTCAAAGGGCTTTTCGGGCATGCGCTCCATCGCGGCCACGCCGCCGATCGGCAACAGCGTGATATCGGGGGTTGCGATGCCGAAACGGCGCGCCATCACGATGTGGCCAAATTCGTGCAACACCACGCAGGCAAACAGGATGGCGACGAAAAGGACGCCGCGCAGCGCCGATTGCGGGCCGCCGTCAATCCAGTGGATCACCGCCACCCAGGCAAGCAGAAGGAAGAAGGTCGGGTGGAGTCTTGACCGCCGTTCCACCGACGTCGAACAGCTTGATGGATCCGCTTGAAAACATGCGTGACACTCCCGGCCCATGCCCTGGCGATTTCGCCCGTCAAGCGGCGATTAGCGCACTGATATGTTGGAATTGTTACACGTATTTGGAATGCAGGCGAAACCGGCGCGGCCGACCTGTTATCAAGGTCGGCTGAACTTACCTTTCGTAAGTATAACTTCCTCAACGGGATATGAAACCGAAGAGCAACACTATCCTTATTGCCAATTCGTCACTAAAAAATTATGTTGAATACAAAGTTTTTGCGTGTAGTGGAGTCCGCGAACATTATATTTGCTGCATCGGACCATGCGAGTCGCGATGCGCGGCGGATCCAATGAAGATAAGTTTTGAGAACAACATATTTCCGCTTTTCACGCCAAACGTCCTCGATGACGTGAAGGACCCCTGTCCAGTGTTCGACGGCACGCAGTGGCACATGTTCGGTTCCGGCGGAACGGTGACCACCGAAACATGGAAAATCTTTCACGCCACGGCGCCATCGCGGGAAGGTCCATGGACAGAGCACGCGCTTATCGACTTGGGAATTGCCGGCTCGGGCGTGGCCGCGCCCGGCGTGGTGTTCCAGGGCGGCGTCTTTCACATGTTCATCCAGACCGAATTCATGCGGCCCGGCGGCACCTGCGAACACGCCGTATCGGACGACGGTTTCGAATGGGTCGTGCTCGATACGGCATTATGGGCGGTGCCCGGCACCGGCGAGGACGGCATTTACGATCCACATCCGGCCGTGATCGGCGGAAATTGCTACATCGCCTATTCCGGAATGCCGCCATTCGAGCGCGTGCCGCAGCCTGACGTCTACCTTGCCCGCAGCCTGACCAATACCTGGTTCGGACCGTGGGAGCGGCTCGGCAAGATTCTCGATCACAGCGAAGTTCCGCATCACAATTCCCGCGACCACGAGGATTATGAGTGGGGCATCGAGGGCGCGCAGCTTGTGGAACTGCCGGATGGCAGGGTTCTTCTCAACGCGACCTGCTTCCTGCCGACAGGCAAGCGCGGTAGCCGCCAGCGTGTCTTCTTCGCGGTGGCTGACAAGGTGGAAGGCCCCTATCGCACGCTCGGCCCGGTGCTGGACCCGCCCGAGAACGGCGAGAACGGCCACTCGACCGTGCTGATCGACAACAACGAGCTGGTGCTGTTCTACCAAAGCCGCGTGCAGACGACGAACCACCGCTGGCGCTTCGGCATTGCCAGGTGCAACCTCGATACCGGCCAAGGCCACGGCTTCCGGCTGATCGCTTCGAGTCGTGAAGTTTGAGCCTTGCGCCGGGCGCGCGGGGCGGGCATTTGCGGTTCCATTCACTCGACTGGAGCTTTCGTCATGACCGACCAATTCGCCCACTATCCCAGCCTTGAAGGCAAGACTGTTCTCGTGACCGGCGGCGCATCCGGCATCGGCGCCGAAATCGTGCGCGCCTTTGCTGCTCAGGGTTCGCGCGTCGGCTTTCTCGACCTTGACCGGGCCGGGAGCGCGAGCCTTGCGGGCGAACTCGGCGAGGGCGTCGCTTTCGAGATCTGCGACCTGCGCGACATCGAGGCGATGCAGGCGGCCATCGCCGCCCTTTCGCAGCGGCTCGGGGCGCCGACGATCCTCGTCAACAACGCCGCCCGCGACGACCGCCACGAATGGCAGGACGTCACGCCGCAATATTGGGACGAGCGGATGTCGACGAACCTGCGGCACCAGTTCTTCGCGATCCAGGCGGTCGCGCCCGGCATGATCGAGGCCGGCGGCGGGTCGATCATCAACATGGGTTCGAACAGCTGGTGGGAAGCAGGCGGCGGTTTTCCGGCCTATGCGACGGCCAAGTCCGCCGTGCACGGCCTGACCCGCACCATGGCCCGCGACCTCGGCAAGCACCGCATCCGCGTCAACGCGGTCGTTCCGGGCTGGATCATGACCGAACGCCAGAAGACGCTGTGGGCGAAGCCCGAGGCGCTGGAAGCCCATCGCAAGCGCCAGTGCCTGCCGGACCTGATCGAGCCGGTCTACGTGGCGCGAATGGTGCTGTTCCTCGCCTCGGACGACGCGAAGATGTGCACGGCCAGCAATTTCATGGTCGAGGCCGGCTCGATCTAGGCTTCTTCGGTCCAGGCGTCAAAGCCGCTTTCGCGCCAAGCGCCGCCCCTGCACCCAATGCCTTGCAGCTTTCCGACCGCGACATCGCGCGGCAGGGGCGCCATGCCGCAATTGGTGCAGGGCAGCAGCCGCTCGGCGTCGACAAATTGCAGTGCGCGTGGCGATCGTCGCGGCAACCTGTTCGGCAGTCTCGACTGTGGTCGTGGCTACGTCGATGACGCCGACCATGACCTGCTTGTCCTTCAGCAGGCTCATCAGCGAGGGCGGCACGCGCGAATTGGCGCATTCCAGCGATACCTGGTCGATCCGGCTGGCGTTGATCGCCGGAAAGATCTCCTCGTATTGCCGCCATTGCGAGCCGAGCGATTCCTTCCAGTCGATGTTCGCCTTGATGCCGTAGCCATAGCAGATATGAACGGCAGTGGTGCATTTGAGGCCAGCAGCGGCCCGCTCCAGCGCGGCCACGCCCCATTCGTTGACATCGTCCATGAAGGCGTTGAAGGCCGGCTCGTCGAACTGGATGACATCGGCCCCGGCCGCCTCCAGTTCGCGCGCTTCCTGGTTCAGCAGGTCGGCGAACGCCATCGCCATGTCGGCCCGTCGTGCCGTAATGCGCATCCGCGACCGTGTCGCAGATCGTCATCGGCCCCGGCAGGGTGAACTTCAGTTTGCGCTTCGTATGCGCCCGGGCAAACTCCGCCTCCGCAAGGTGCACCGGATGCGGCCTGCTCAGCGGCCCGGTAACGGTGGGCACGTCCACGACATATCGGTTGTTGCGGATGCCCATCTTGGTCTTCGTCTGCCAGTCGATGCCCTCGACATGCTCGACAAAACCGTGGACGAAATGGATGCGGAACTGCTCGCCCTCGGTGACGATGTCTATGCCGGCGTCTTCCTGCTCCTTGATCCAGACGAGCGCTGCATCGCGCTTTGCCTGTTCAAGCTCTGCACCTTCCAGTTTCCAGGGCGCCCAAAGCTTTTCCGGCTCGGCCAGCCATGATGGCTTCGGCAGGCTTCCGGCAATGCTTGTTTCGAACATCATTTCCTCCGCATGTTTTCGCCAATCTATGCGCAAAGCCTGCCGCGGGCAAACCCTGCCAACCTGGCAACGAGCAAGGTTGCATCGTCGATTGCGCCGTGACAGTTTCCCCCTCATTGCAAAACAGGAGAGCGCCATGGCCGCAACCTTCGTCATCGCCCAGGGCGGCGGGCCTACGGCTGTCATCAACAGCACGCTTGCGGGCTGCGTTGCGGAAATCCGCAAGCGGCACAAGGGCGCCCGCATCCTCGGCGCCCGCCATGGCGTGCGCGGCCTGCGCGACGGCAATCTTGGCCGATCTGTCGAACCTTTCCCCGGCAGATCTCGACCGGCTGGGCAGGACGCCCGGCGCGGCACTGGGAAGCACCCGCGACAAGCCGGACAATGCTTATTGCGAGTTGGTGCTGCAGGGCCTGCAGCAGGCGGGAGCCGATGCTTTCATCTATATCGGCGGCAACGACACCGCGGGCACCCAGCACATCATTTCGCAAGCTTCCGGCGGCGCATGACCTGCATCCATGCGCCCAAGACGATCGACAACGACCTTGTGGAAAACGACCACACGCCCGGCTTCATCACTGCCGCGCAGTTCGTGGCAGGCGCCTTCGCCGGGGCCGACCTCGATTTCCGTTCGCTGCCCGGCGTCTATGTCGGCATCGTCATGGGCCGGCATGCGGGCTTCCTCACCGCGGCATCCGCCGCATGGCGGATGGACGCCGACAGCGCGCCGCACCTCGTCTATGTGCCCGAGCGTGCCTTCGACCGCGAACGCTTCGTCGAATTCGGTGCGACTGGTGATGCGCCGCCACCACCGCTGTATCGTCGCGATGTCTGAAGGCGTGTCGGACGGCAGCGGCCGGTCGATGGTGGAAACGCTGGTGCCGCCCGAGATGCTGGAAAGGGACCCGCACGGAAATGTCCGCCTTTCCGGCACCGACCTTGGCCAGGCGATCGAGCGCATCCTGGCGGAGGATTTGCCCAATGCCCGCTCGCGCGTCGACACCTTCGGCTATTTGCCGCGCAGCCATGCCGGCGTGCTCAATGAGACGGACAGACTGGAGGCATATGACGCGGGGCGTTTCGCGGTTGCGCAGGTTGAAGGCGGTTCATGTTCGGTCGCGCTGCAGTTTGACGGAAAGGGGACAATGGCGGTAAGGGTGCCGCTCGATGCGGTTTCGGGGAAAACACGGCATATGCCGGCCGAATTCCTGATGCCGCACGAGGACCAGGTCTCACAGGCCTGCCTTGACTATCTCGAGGCGGCTGCTGCCTCCGGCGCCGGATCTGTCGAAGCCATTCACATAGAACATTACGATCGGCAGGCCGGACCCGCCAAAGACCGGGTGAACATGCATGAAAGCCAATCTTTACCTGCCGATTACCAGTCAGCCCCGCGAACTCGATTCCAAGCTTCTGCTGGCCCTTTTCGCGCGTGAGCGCGGGCATAACCCGGTTCTTGGCTATAAATCCGCCTTTCACTCCGCGCTTGGGCAAATTGCCTCCCGGATATTTCCTGGCGCACAATGCCCGCGCCGTCCGGAATACCGACTCGACACTGAAGCTGCGCAAGTTCGGCCACCGCGTGCTGGTGCTCGACGAGGAAGCACTGGTGCGCCAGAGCGACGAAATCTTCCTGAAGAAGCATCTTCAGGACGCGTTCACATACGTCAACACCGTGCTGACGTGGGGCGAGGACGACCTCGATTTGTGGAAGCGCTCGGACTTTGATCTTGATGGCCGTCTTTTCGTGACCGGCAATCCGCGGATCGACACGATGCGCCGCGAAGCCCTGCCCTTTCATCAGCCGCTTGTCGACGCGATCCGGCAGGCGCATGGCGATTACGTATTGCTCAACACCAACTTTCCAACGGTCAACAACCTGACGCCGCAGGGCGGTGGCGTGCGGCTTGCGAGTTGGGCGCTCGACAGCCGCGGGCAGGAAGTCGAACAGGCTTTTCTCGGCAACAAACGGGCGATGTACGAGAAGATGCTCGAGATCGCCCCGAAGCTTGCGAAGGCTATCGCGCCGCTGAACCTCATCATCCGCCCGCATCCCAACGAGGATCACGAACCCTGGCATGCGGCGGCAAGGGGAATCGCCAATGCCAAGGTGGTTTTCGAAGGCGGCGTGGTCCCGTGGATCATCGGCGCCAAGGCGCTGGTACACAACAATTGCACCACTGCGGTTGAATTGGCGGTTCTCGGCACGCCAGTCCTGAATTTCCGGCCATGGGCGTCAGACTACGACAACGAACTTTCAATGGCGTTCGGACGCGACTGCGCTGACGCGGACGAACTTGGCGCGAGCCATCGCCGACATTGTCGGCAAAAAGGCGGGCGTACTGGATGCCGGCCAGCAGAGGCGGTTGGAGCGGCACATAGCCAGCGTCAGTGGCAGCTTCAGTTGCGAGCGCATCCTTGACGTGATCGAAGTCGCAGGGGTTCCGTCGGCGACGGATCCGTTGCGGGCCGGGTCGGTGGAGCGTGCACGGGTGCAACTGGAGTCCACGATCCGGTGGCTCGACAATTACTGGCGCCTGTATGCAAAGCGTAGCGGGCGGCGCAAACTCCGCCATCTGCGCGAAAATTACCCCGACCTTAAGATTGGCAAGCTGGATTCCGGCCAACTCGCTTTCTCACCCCAACAGTTCGATCTTTTCATGCGCCAGTTTCCCCCGATGCAAACCGGTGACTTGCAGGAACGGATAGACCGGTTTTCGAAGGCATTCGGCCGCTTCAAGGGAATGCGTCCGGTCGTGACAGGGGAAAACCTGGTCACCATTGCATGAAATCGGTGGCTACGGCTGGTGTTGTGGATACCTGGAGACTGTCATATATCGCGCAACATTGCGCTCACCCCATCGATTGGTCCTTTCATGTCCCACCCGACCGGCCGACATTCAGACGCTTGTGCGCCAACAAGGTGAATTGCGCCCGGATGCGCCCGCGATAGAGACAGAGCGTGGCGCGATATTGACCTATGGTGCTTTGCGCGACCGGGTCGGATTGATCGCGTCGAGCATCGCGGAAAATGTTCGAAAACCCGGAGGCGGCCGTCCGCGCATCGGCCTGGTTTTCCACAATGGCAGCGAGATCGCGATTGCCTTGCTGGCTTCGGCAATCGCCGGTGAAGCCGCCCCTTTCAATCCCGCCAGCAAGGCGGCGGAGTTGGACGCCTATTTCCGCAGCTGCCGGCTGGATGCCTTGATCGTGCCGGAAGACTATAACGGCCCGGCGGTCACCATTGCGGAAAAGTCCGGGCTGCGGCTTTTGCGGCTCCAACCAGGCGGCGGACTTCTGGGCATCACGCCATCCGGCAATTCGCTGCCAGCGCCCGACCCCGACGACATCGCCCTTGTCCTGATGACGTCCGGATCCACCGGAAGGCCGAAGATCGTGCCGCTTTCCCATCGCAATGTCTGCACCTCGGCAGGCGATGTCAGCCGTTCGATGAATCTGGGTCCGGACGATCGCTGCCTGACCATGTGGGAGCAGCACCATATTGGCGGCCTCGTCGACCTTCTGATGGCTCCGATTGCGTCCGGCGGATGCATCATCGCTACACCCGGCTTCAATGCCCCGCTTTTCTTCGAGCTTCTCAACAAGGCGAAGCCGACCTGGTATCAGGGCGTTCCAACCACGCTGAACGAATTGGCGATCCATGCCTCGCGGCATGGTATCGCTGCGAAGCCGAGTTCGCTGCGCCTCGTGCGCTCGGTCGCGGCCGCCCTGCATCCCAAGCTTATGGGCGAAATCGAAGCGCTCTTCGGCGTGCCCGTAATCCAGACCTTCGGGAATGACCGAGGCCGGGCCCTTGATCAGTTCGACCGCGCTGCCGCCGGCGGTTCGCAAGCCCGGCTCCGTTGGACGTTCCTGCGGTACCGAAATCAGGATCGTCGGACCGGCCGGCGAAAGCCTGCCGCCGGGCGAGACCGGCGAAGTCGGCAATCCGCGGCGCCAATGTCTTCCGCGGCTATGAAGGCGATCCGCAAACCAATGCACGGCAGTTTCGCGATGGCTGGTTCCACACTGGCGACATCGGCTATCTCGATGCCGATGGCGACCTTTTCCTGACCGGCCGCATCAAGCAGCTCATCAACCGCGGCGGCGAGAAGATCAACCCGCAGGAAGTGGATGATGCCTTGCTGACCCACCCGGCGAGTATCGGAAGCGGCCTGCTTCGCCGTTGCGCACAAGACGTTGGGCGAGGACATATCTGCCGCGGCAGTGTTGCGCGAACCGGTTTCGCCGGAGGAGCTACGCTCCTACCTGCTTCAGCGCCTCGCCGCCTTCAAGGTTCCGCACCAGATCGCCATCATGGAAGCCCTGCCCCGCAATCCGGTGGGCAAGGTCGACCGGCTTGCGCTCGCCGAGGCCGCCGCTTCGAGGGTTGCCAGTGGCGGCAGGCAGGTGCCGCCCCGCAACAAGCTCGAGGAGTTTCTCACCAGGCTCTGGGAAAAGGAGCTCGACGTTTCGGACATCGGCATTCATGACGATTTTGCGGAACTGGGAGGCGATTCACTCTCCCGCCTGCGCGCAATCGCCGCGGTCGAGAAAATTCTTGGCATCGCGATGCCGGACGACATCCTCGATGATTTTTCGCCAGTGTCGCGCTTATCGGCACGGCTTGCGAGGGAGGGTGTCGATCCCGATGCCACAAGCTTCGGAGATGGAACCACTCCGGTGTCGGAAGCCGATATCGGCGGCGCCTTGGACAGTACCGGCGTCGGTTCGGCAGGATCGCAAGACGATTTCGACGAATCGCTGCGCAAGATGGCAACCAGCGCGACGCGGCGCGAATTCCAGGCTGCCGCCGACATCATGACGCTGTACCGGACGCCCGCCGAACTGCGAAAAGTGGTGACCGCATTGCCGGGTATTCTCATTTGCCGGCGAAGGCCCGCTCCCCGGCAAGATACGTACCGGCATGTTGCGCTGGCGCTGGCGCAATGCCCTGAAAAAACAGCTCGATTCATCGCCCGCTGCCGACACTTGGCGGCGACGGCAGGTGTTATCCCCACATCATTTGTTTATGGAAGTGCGGAGGCGAACAGAAATCCAGAAAACCCTGATCGTCGGTTTCAGCGGCAACTACATGCGCCTGATGGTGCCGACCTACCGGGTACTTTGCAATCTCGATCCTGAAAGGACAGACCTGCTGCTGCTGAGCGATCCGAAACGGGCCGGATTCATGCAAGGTCTCGAAGGGCTCGGATCCGGCGTTGAAGCAATCGAAGACTGGCTGGAAGATTTCTTGAACGGAGAACGCCTACCAGTCGGTCGTTGCCCTTGGGACCAGCGGCGGCGGCAATTGCCGCCATACATGCGGCTGTCGCAATGTCGCTGAAGCGGGTTACTGGCGGTCGGCGCCGCAACTCCCTCGCGCCACGTCCGACATGGCTGCCATGTTGCGCGAGATCGCGCCGCGCCACAAGCCAGACGTGACCGAGATCGTTCTTGCTTATTCAGAGGGAAACGCACGCGACAGTGACGCCGCAACGCAGATCAAGGGAATTCTGCCTGAAGCGGTGCTGCGGCCCGACAAGCGCTTTACCAACCACAACCTGATCGACAAGCTTTTCCATGCCGGAGAGCTTGACCGCTTTCTGACTGAACTGCAGGCGTGAGAGCCTGGTCAGCGCTTTTCGCGGGCGAGCAGGAATTCGGCCCATTCAAGGTCAAGCTCGGTGTCGATGTTGGGAAGGTTGCCTTCGGCAATGACTGCCCCGGTGCGGGCGCCCTTGATCGTTCCCTGCTCGACCAGGCACTGGCGCGTGATCGCATATGCAAGTCCGTTGCGATGAAAGACCGGGTACAAGCTGCTGGCGAGCCACGATCGCGGCGCCGCGCGGATCGTAATAGTCGAGGACGCCGTCCGGCCCGACGACAAGCTGCTTCAGCGGATGCGCCTTGCTGTCGGTTTCGCTCACCGTCCAGACCGCATCGAAATTCCCCGTCGACGAGCTTTCGCAGCGTCTGCTCGACATGGACAGCCGTGCGTCCGGGTGATGTCGGCTGAAGCATGAGCACGATATCGTAGGTCACGCCGTCTTGCGCCTCCATCTCGCGCAAGGCATGCTCCAGTACGTCCCAATCGGCGATCCGGTCGCCCGATAGCGTTTCGGGACGGCGGAACGGCGCGTCAAGTCCGGCTGCTTGCGCCGCACTGGCGATCTCCTCGTGATCGGTGGAAACCACGGCCCGGTCGATCATGCGCCACCTGCGACGCCACCACGGCAGCACGGGCCACCAAAGAGATGCCGCCAACGGTGCGCAGGTTCTTCAGCCTAATGCCCTTGCTGCCACCCCTTGCGGGAACGACCGCAAGCACCCGCCGCTCATCGATCATGGCTGAAATTCTCCAATCAGTTTGCGCGGCCACCCCGGCCCGGCATGCAAGAACCGGCACCCGTTTTCGCGCGCTGCCGCCTCGTCGCTGATCCCGTCGCCTACGACAAGCGCACGCTCGCGCTTGCACTCGTGCCGGGCCATCAGCATCGAAAGGACTTCCGCCTTTCGGTTGGGAAAACCCCAGGCTTCACGAACCATTGCCGACCATCCGCGGCGCTCGATCTGGGACACAAGTTCGTCATGCGGTGTCATGGAGAAGATGTACACGGCCGCATTTTGACCCGCCAGCCGCAGGGCATCCAGGGCGTGCGGCACTTCGGGCGCGGAAGCAACGCAGTTCGCCACTTGCGAGGCAAACGCTTCGACCAAGGCGTACTGATCAAGACCGTTCACATCCATGCCCTGCGCCTGCGCTTCCGCAATCATGGCGGGAATGACGGCGTGGCGCGAACCGTCCGGGTCGCGCGCCAGCACGGCCTCTACGGCAGGCGCGCAGTGCGCTGGAAATATCTCGAAGAAGGCGCGGCGCTTGCCGTCCGCCGACTGCACCAGGGTGCCGTCGAAATCGAAGACGACAAGGTCAAATGGCGTGGCGTTCACGGAAGTAGGACAGCCAGTGGTCGACCTTGGTCTTGCGCGCTTCGCGTGTCATCCGGGCGATGCTCGGATCCTCATAGAAGGAATCGTCGGCATAGCTGGTGGACGAAATTTCCTCGAAGACACACCCCTCCAGCGTATGGAACTTGTGCCACTCGCCCGGCTGCACCAGCAACGTATCGCCCGGCTGCAGCAGGAAACGGTGTCCCTCCTTCACGATCTCAAGATCGCCCGCCAAAAGCTGGAAGGTCTCTTCCTTGCGCTTGTGGTAATGATAGGGGTGCTTTTGCCGTGGAAGCTGGATGACGAGTTTCTTGGCGTAGTCACGGTTGATGCAGGTGACCAGAACCGCGCCGAATTCGCGGAACCGCCGCAGGCCAAAATGATGCGAAATCTCGATCGTCGCGTCTTCGTTGATGTAGATGCCCGGCCGTGTTCAGCAAGCGCCCGCACCTGCAGCATGATCTGGTAGACGATCTGCTCGTCGGAAACGCTCGATGGCATCATCGCAGCGGAAAGGGCCTCTTTCGCGTTGTAGTCGCGGTCCGCCACCATTCCGGGCCGGAACCCGCCGGAGGTCATCCCGTCATCGGCACAGGGCATGGCGAAAAACACGTCGCCGCTATCCAGCGTGTCGCCCTTTGCGATGTCGCGCCGGGCAAAAGTACCCCGCTTGAGTTCCTGAAGGGTCTTGCGCTCGTCCTCCCTGGCCGGCGCCCGCTCGCGCGCACCGATCATGGCGCGGGCATTGTTGAATGCGCCGATCCAACGGGTAAACCTGCTCAGGTGTCGATGAATAGGCGTTGAGCTTGTACTTGTCGGTATTGATGCCGACATGCCGCTCGAACAAGCGGGCGCCCAACGCATAGGCCACCTGCACGGCGCTTAGATTTTCCGGGTCCTCATGCGTCGACCATCCAATGTCGGTGCCGCGATACCGCTCGCGCAACTGCCGGATCTGGTCGAGTTGCAGCAGGTTGTCGGGCGTCGGGTACAGTGCTACGCAATGCATCAACGCAAAATTGACCCGCTCGGATTCGAGAAAGTTGACCAGCCAGTCCATCTCGTCCATGCGAAGGCCGGCTGTCGATACCACCACAGGCTTGTTCACCCGGGCGATCTTCTCGATCAGCGGGCGGTCGTCTGCCGAGCAACTCGCCACCTTGATGATATCGAGGCCCATGTCGCAAATAACATCGACGGATTCCTCGTCGAAGGGCGTGCTCATCGTCAGCATGCCGGCCTGCTTCACCAGCGGCACCAGCCTGGCAAAATCATCCATCGAAAGACGGGTTTCGGAGAAACGCTTGACGTATTTGTGGTCGGTCCGGTTCTGGAAATCGGGGTGGATAAAGCTGTCGAGTTGGCGAAACTGAAACTTCAGCGCGCCGCGCACGCCGCCTGCCCGGTTGGCCGCGCCAACCTCTTCGATGATCCGCGCCGCGTGTTCGAAATCGCCCTGGTGATTGTTGGCGAGGTCATAGACGAACAGGTTTTCGAAGGAAAACGGCTTTGCCATGGTCAACCCCTACACAATCGCTTCCGGTACATATCCGCGGCTCCAGTCGATACGGACGCGGCGTCCAAGTTCATTCGAGCGAAAGGCCGCGGCAATTACCATCATCGTATCGAGTCCGCGCGCCAGGGAGATCGGCGAGTTCGAGACCTTCCCTGCCATGACTGCCGCGAGATGGTCGATCTCTGCGGTGAAGTCGTCGGGTCGCGTCTTCTCGATCAACGTATCCACGGGCTTTTCACCCTGGATGCCAAACCCGGCGCTGTCCTTTCCGGGGGCCGCGTTAACGCGCCACTCGACATAGCCATTGTCGCCCTGCAGCCGCGCCGATTTCTCGGCCGGCAAAGTGACGACATCCTGTATCACGTCGCCGATCAATCCGGTTTCGGTCGCCAGCGTGATGAAAGCCGACTGGTCGTATTCAGCGTCGCCGGCCCGAACCATGTCGAGTGTCGCCGACACCTCGACCACTCGTCCGGCGCCAGCCAAATGCGCGAAATGCTGCCAGATGTTGATGCCATGCGAGTGCTCGCCTGTGGCACCCCCGCCCCGGTTCGAAAAGCCAAGATAGGAGGCCGCAGGGCCTGAAAGCCAGGGATGCGCGTTGAAAATGCCCTGCCAATGTTCGCGGGTGCGAGCCGATATCGTCTGAAGCCGCCCCAGCACCCCGTCGCGGACGTACTTTTCCGCCAACAGCCGTGTTCTTGCCCAGGCAGTGGTTGTAGCCGACGGCCGCGAAACACGCCGGCCCTGCTTGCAGACAACGCCAGTTCGGCGCAGCCGGCAAGGTCGGGACCGGCGAGCGGCTTTTCGATCAAGAGAACCTTTGGAGCGGCGTGCTTGAGCGCTTCCATCGCCAAGGCAACATGTGTATCGGGCGGCGTACCGATGAAGACAACGTCGGCCGGATCGCCCACCGCCTCGCGGGAATCCTTGAGCAGATGGCCTGGTCCCAGCTGCCATATCTTGCCGGATAGATATCGTCGCGCGCCCTTTCCAGCGCCGCACTGGTCGATATCGGTCAAGCGTAACGCTCCAGCCTCGTGTACGGGCCGCATGCGCAAGATGATTGCCGATGGAGCCGGCACCTATGATCTTGATGCTGTGCATGAAAATTACCGGATATCCTAAGTTTTCGCCGGTTTAGCGGCTGCGGCTTCGGAAGTCCATACGAAGGCAGAGACAGTCGACATTTGCACACGCCGCCTGTCTCGCTATAGTGCGCCCGCCGCGACAACCTCATACGCAAAATGCCACCTTCCCCAATTGCCAGCTTTGGTCAGCCATGCACCGGAATGTAATTACACCATACTTTCAAGATCTTACGCAACGCATTGCGGATCTGGGCGGCTTGTTCAACGCGCATCTGCATCTCGACCGCGCAGGCACTTTCCACGCAACCGAGGCAATGCTTGCGCGCAAGGGAGTGCAGGACGGCGCCTCGTTTTCGCTAGCCGGAAAGCACGCCCTCATACCGATGGTGCATGCGAGCGAACTCTACCACCCGGACATGCTTGAGGAGCGCGTCGCCGGTTACCTCGACATGATGGTTGCGGCCGGCACCTCGCGGGCAGACACGCTGGTTGATACGACCCCGGACGGGGTTGGAACGAGTGCACTCGACATCTTTCTCAAGCTTCGCGAACGCTATGCCGGGCGGATCGATTTCAACGCCGGCGCCTATTCGCCCCTGGGTTTTCGCGATGATGAGCCGCATCGTTGGGAGCTGCTGACGGAAGCCGCGGCGCGCGCGAATTTCATCGGCCTCTTGCCCGAACGCGACGACCAGGAGACCTATCCCGAGCATATCGGCTTCAAGGAATCCTGCCGGCGGGCGATTTCGCTCGCCCATGATCTCGGCAAGAAGATCCACATCCATACCGACCAGGCCAACCACAAGTACGAAAACGGCTCGGAAACCGTTGCGGACGTCGTGCGCCGGTTGGGTACGGTTGCCACTGGCGACGAGCCTTTCATCTGGCTTGTCCATGTCATTTCGCCCTCGACCTATGACGAGGCGCGGTTTGCCCGCCTTGCAGCCGATATGGCGGAACTCAATATTGGCGTGATCTGCTGCCCGTCCGCGGCAATCAGCATGCGCCAGTACCGCCGGTTCATGTCCCCCACATTCAATTCGGTTGCGCGCGTTCTCGAACTGCTTGTAGCGGGCGTCCAGGTGCGGCTTGGCTCGGACAACATTTGCGACATCACCTCGCCGATGGGTACCGCTGACCTGATGGACGAACTGTTCGTGCTGGGCAACGCCATCCGATATTACGACCTCGACATCATGGCCAAGCTTGCCGCAGGCAAGAAGCTCGATCCGGCGGACCGCGAAAAGATCCGCCTGCACCTTGAGGATGACGTGCGAATGGCCGATGCGGTAGTTGACCGCCATGAAGGCCGAAGCTGAGGCATGTCGCGACTGCGTTTTCCCCAGTGGCGCAAGCGGAACGACACCCTCGCGGGCATCGCCGTGCTTGGCGCATTTCGCTGCGGCACCAATTTCGTCAAATACCTGCTGGAACGAAACTATGAGGTGACGGCGCATTTCTCCGCCTTCGGCTGGAAACATGCCGGCGTGCCGATCTTCTCCGGCGGTTCAGGCTTTGAATATCCGAAGATGCCGGCTGTTTTCATCGTCAAGAATCCCTATGCTTTCGTGCTTTCGCTGCACAAGCATTTCGTCGAGAACCGCAAGGGCATGATTGCGGAAATGGATTTCGCCGATTTCCTGATCCGTCCCCTGGTACTTTTCGACAGCCAGTTGGAAGCCTCACCGCAATTGCGCTTTTCCAATCCCGTCCAGTATTGGAACTTCGTGTATTGGAACCTTGAGAGCCTCGACAGGGAGCATTACTCCTGCGCCGGGTTCAACTATGAGGATCTGGTCGCAGATCCTGGCCGCATCCGCGAGGTGGAGCGCCTTGGAAATTTCGCCCGGCGCGGCGAAGAAATCGTTGCTCCGGAGAACCAGATGCGGCGCCTTGGCCCCAACTCCAGGTTCACGATCGACGAGTACCAGACCGCGACGGCCTTCGACCGCGACTACTATGTCGGCCAAAAGTATTTGGAAAAGCTCACAAAAGCGCAAATCGCGTTTATCGGCGCAGAGGCCGATCCGTGGATTATGCAACGGCGTGGCTACGAAACCTTGTAGGCCTCGCCGTTCTGCAGCCAGATACCGTGCCTTTCCTGGAAATAGCGGATGCAAAGCATGTTGGCGCGCTCGCGCCCGTGATCCATGTAGACATAGGAAACAAGCGGATCGATGAAGGCCGCGTCGCTCTTTTCGGAGTTCTCGACCCGGGCAATCTGCCGTATCGGGACGTTGTTTAGACGCAAATTCCCTGACAGCCATATGTCGTCTACGGTCCACATGATCTCCGGAATGTCGAACACGGCGGGGGTGAAGAACTCCGGCCGCACCAGAACTCCGCCATAGCCCTTGCAGATATCGGCCGGACCCAGGCCCGGATTGAGTTCGCGAATCTTCTTGCGGTGCAGGTGACTGGTGATCCCAAGGGTCAGGTATTTCAGCAGGTGGTATCGCGGAAACGAGGCCAGGTATTTTCGGTAAAGGCTTTCAACGACCTCGCCGGCCTCCGCCATGCACTCGCCAGGATGCCTTTCGCTGCCCTCGATGATCCGCTGTGCCCAGTCGCGATTGTAGACGCGGTCGTCGTCGCAATAGATGATCCGGACGTCCTGGCCGGCAAAATGCTTCAGCGCCGGAAGTATTTTCGTCGCCGGGCCGTAATCTGTCGCCGAGCGGCGGATGGTGATCCCGTCGGGGAATCTTGCGAGTGTGAAGTCGCTGAATTCCGGCCTCCGGTAAGAATTCGGAATCCAAAGATCACCTCGTCTATATGCGCAGATTGGCGCAACAGCGATTCTAGCGTCGGACCGATCTTCTCCATCCGGGGCGGGATGGTCGTCAGCGATATCACGGTCCTGGTCAAACGCTTCCCGCCCGTTACGTACCGTCTTTTAACGAATTTGTTAATGTTCCGGGACGACTGAGTAACGGATCAGCGTGCATTCTGTCCAGTGGCGCATGGCCGGCTTGCGTTGACTTGCAGAAGCCAAGTCCGTAGGAGAGGCCAACCTCACGCAAGACAGTGAACGATGGATTTTGTCTCCCCGGACGATGTTGCGGCAATAGCGCCGCTGCTTGGACTGCGGTATTCCGGCATAAACAGCACGCTTGAGCGGGTCGTACCCCGTCAGGCGGCAACGCTGGGCATTGCCGCGCTTGGCCCTACCGTTTCCGCAAACACCCCGCGACTGCGGCTTGCAGATATCTGGAAGCTCTGGCGGTGTCCGCCTGGCCTGCCGTTCCGCATCTGGCATGCACGCCGCAACGACGACATGTTGGCCGGCATCATCCTGCGCGATGTCCTGCGCATGCCGCTGAAGCTGGTGTTCACCTCGGCAGCCCAGCGATCGCATACGGCTTGGACCCGGTTCCTCATCGCGCGGATGGACGCGATCATCGCCACTTCGCCTGAATCGGCGTCCTACCTCACGCGGCCCAGCGTTGTGATCCCGCACGGCATGGACACGCAAACGTTCCGGCCGCCTGAAGACCGCGCCGCCTTGCGCGCACGGCATGGACTGCCCGACAAGCTGCTGATCGGCTGCTTCGGGAGGATACGCCCGGACAAGGGCACGGATCTGTTCATCGATGCCTTCTGCGAAGTCGCCCGAAATTACCCCGATGCCTGCGCCGTGGTGACCGGGTTGGCCAAGTCGGGCTACTCAAGCTTCGTGGACACGATCCGCGCAAGGGTCGAGCGCGAGGGCCTGTCAAACCGGGTTTTCTGGCTTGGCGAGGTAGAGGCGCAAACCGTTCCCGAACTATATCGCTGCATGGACATCTATGTCGCGCCGCAGCGTTGGGAAGGGTTCGGCGTCACTCCGCTTGAGGCGATGGCAAGCGGCGTGCCGGTGGTGGCAACCACGGTCGGCGCCTTCCGCGCACAAATCGTGGAGGGCGAAACGGGATTCCTGCTCGCGCCGGGCGATGTGCCGGCAATGGTGGAGCGGATCGAAAGGTTGATACGCGATCCGGCGTTGCGCCGGCGCATGGGCGATGCAGGCCGCGAGCGGGTTGTGGCGAAATTTCGGGATCGATACCGAGGCCGAGGCGATCAACCGGGTCTATGCCTCTCTTTGGAATGCATTTGCATCCGGCCACGCGGAAGCGGCGGCAAGCACGCAATCGCCAAAGACCCAGTCGCAAAAACCGTGAACCGCGGTCCGGACATGGCAACCAGCGAAGAAGGCGGACTGCCGGCCTTAGAGCGATTGTCGATCGCCGTCGCAGTGCTCACCTACAAGCGCGGCGCGCTCCTTGAAAAGCTGCTCGAGGAATTTGAGGCGATCGAAATTCCGCGAAGCGCAAAGATGGCGCTCATTGTCATCGACAATGACGCCAGCGGATCAGCCAGGCCTTTCGTGGAAAAATTCGCGGATCGCATCCACGGCCTGCGATACGTCATCGAAGACCGGCGCGGCATTCCTGTGGCGCGCAACCGGGGCATCGACGAGGCGCTGGCGATATCAGCCGATGCACTGTGCTTCATCGATGACGACGAATATCCCGACAGGCGCTGGCTATCGAACCTCCACGCATGCTGGCGCCAGACCGGCGCTCAACTGCTCGGCGGGCCGGTAGAAGTCGCGCCGCCTCCTGCGGGATCGACGGCTTGGCAGGGCTTCGTCAACGCCAGCCTGCAGGGCCGGCAAAGCCGCAAGAGCCGGCGGACGGCTGATGCTGCCGCAAGGGGCGGCAAATACACGATCGTGACGAACAACTGGATGTGTGACATCGCCTGGCTGAAACGCACCGGGACTGCGCTTCGACGAGAGGCTGTTGGTAACCGGCGGATCGGACACGGCTTTCTTTCGCGAGGCAAGGAAAGTTGGCTGCCTCACCCATTGGTGCCCGGAAGCGGTTGTCTTTGAAACGATCGAGCGCGAGAGGCTGTCCGCGCGATACCAGTTCTGGCGTGGCGCATCGCAGTCGATGAACCACTTCCGCATGAAGACCCGGCGCCTGACCATTCCTATGGTGCTGGCCACCACTGCCAGCGCGCTGATCAAGGCCGTTTCAGGCGCATTGCTTCTCGTCTTTCCGGTATATGGCAAGGCATCTTTGGTAATCGGATTGCGGTCCATGGGTTGGGCTGTCGGACGCACGCAGGCGATGTTTGGCGGCAATTCGCGCCTTTACGACTATCCGCTCGCAAACAATGACAGGGACGACTGATGCCGGTAAAAATCGTCGGCATAACGCGTTACTCGGTGATTTCGCGAAAGAGTTTCCTTGCCACGCGCGGCATGGACGGCGCCACAGCGCGGTCACGCATCTGGCAGTCCGGGCGGATGGCACACAGGGCAAAGCTTTTCAATGCCATCGCCTTGCCGTCCTTCGGCGAGATCGCCCGGATCTATCCGCACTACACCCATATCGTGCTTGTTTCTGAGGATTTGCCTGAGGTTCATCGCGCGCCGCTCGATGCGCTGGCCGTCACCCGGCCATGGATGCGCCTTGTGGCGGTAGACGACAAGGGCGACTTTGCAGCCATGAATCCCGTGCTGGCCCGAATTGCCGAGGACGACCCCGTCTATGTCTTCCGCATCGACGACGATGACGCGCTTTCACCGGCCGCGTTCGTCGACACCGTCTTGAAGAATGCCGGCTGTACCCCCGGTACGGCGATGTCGCTCGACGAAGGCTACATGATCAGGCCGGCATGGAACAGCGTTTCCATCCGCAAGGAGACGATCCCGTTCGTTTCGGCGGGGCTTGGCGTCTTTACGCGCGGTCCGCAGCCATTGTCGATCTATGCACTCGGCAACCAGAACAAGTTTACCGACAAGGGCATTCCGACAATCTACGCCAAGGGGCGCCTGTGGCTGCGCTCGAAGACCGACACCAGCGACACGCCAATGAGCGCGTGGAAACGGTGGCGGTATTTTCCCTCGAGGCCGGCAGAGGTCGACAGGCTGCTTCGCGACCATTTCCCCGGGCTTGAACCCGGGGCCGTGATCGAGGCGGTCACCGACCGGGCCTGAGTCTATTCCATCGGTTTGCGGCCGCGGATAAGCTGCGAGATCGCCACGGCGATCACCAGTCCGCCCCCGTAGAAGAGGTTCTGCACGAAGCTGTCGACGCCCAAAAAGTTGAGCCCCATGATGCCGGTGGAGAGGAAGAACACCGCCACGAAGGCGCCAGGCGCATTGAAACGTCCCGGGATAGATGGCGGTGGAGCCGAGGAATGCAGCAGCGAATGCCGGCAGGAGAAACGCCAGCGCCGATGACGGGTCGGCAGAGCCGCGCATGCCGGTGTAGAGCACGCCTGCGAAGGCGGCGATGATGCCCGATGCGATCAGCGATGCGGTCCGCACGCGATCGACATTGACGCCGGAAAGCCGCGCCACTTCCCTGCCGCGTCCCACGAATAGCAGGCGCCGCCCCAGGCTGGTATGCTGGAACACGTACCAGACGATGATGGTGAGAGCGAGCGCGTAGTAGAAGCCGATCGGGATGCCGAAGACCCGCGTCAGGATGACCGCCTTCACCAATTCCATCGACACGCCCGAAATGGTCGCCGAGTTGGACACCCAAAGGATCACGCCATTGATGAAGTAGCCTGTTCCCAACGTGACGATCAGGGAATGCACGCCGAAATACAGGATGAAGAAAGCGTTGATCGCACCGATGATTGCGCCCGCCATCAAGCGCAAGCATGATCGCGGGAACGATATCGACGCCCATCCGTACGTTGAGCACGGCGATCAGCATCGAGGTGAGGCCCATCACGCTGGCGACCGAAAGGTCGAAATCGCCGGTCGTCAGCGGAATCATCAGCGCCAGGGTAAGAACCACGACCATGGCGTTCGAGCCGAACATCGTCGCATAGGAGTTCCAGGCGAACATCTGCTCCGGCTTGTAGTAGCCGAGGAACAGGATGATCAGTATCCAGGCGCCGATCAGGCCGAAACGCTCCGCGAAAAGCTTCCAGTCGGTGGTCTTCGGCGCATTCGCGGCTTTCCATGGCCTGCTCGAGGCCGTGCAGTTTTGCTTCGAGCGTCGCGATGCGCTCCTCATAGGCCTTGATGGAATCCACCGGTTGCATTGCGTTCATGTCCTTGCGCCCCTCAGACCGCCTGTGGAAGCGATCGATAGCAGTACTCGGCGATCTGTTCCTTTGTAAGCTGCGAACCCGTGAGTTCGGCAACGACGACCCCGCGCGAGAAGATCAGCACGCGATGGCACAATTGCGCAAGCTGTTCGTAGTCGGTGGAGCCGATGATGATCGATGCGCCCGAACCGGCGGCGCCGTCCAGCGCATCCCAGATCTGCTGGCGCGCGCCGACATCCACGCCTTGCGTGGGCTCGTCGAGCAGGAGAAGTCTGGGCTTGGTCTGCAGCCACTTGGCCATCAGCGCCTTTTGCGCGTTGCCGCCGGACAGGGCGGACAAGGGCAGTGCCGGCACATTGGGCTTGACCCCTGATGCCGCACCCAGCGCCGCGGCATGCCTTTCGATTGCCGTGTTTGTAAGGCCGAGCGTACCCTTGATCCGGTCATAGACCGGGAGCGATACGTTGTCGCCGACCGAAAGCGAGCCGACGCCCGCTTCGCGCAGGCGGTCCGCCGGCAGATAGGCCATGCCGCGAGAAATCGCCGCCTCAGGCGTCAGCATCGCGAGGCTGGTCTCGCGCCCTTCGAGGACGAGCGTTCCGGACGTTCCCTTGCGCGCACCGTAAAGCAGCGCCGGAACCGTGTCGCAGCCCGAGCCGATCAGCCCGGTCAGGCCGAGGATTTCGCCGCGAGCCACGGAGAAGGAAACGGGACCCACGCCCCAGCCGGCGAGATCACGACACGATCGCTTGCGGCGCGCCCTTCGGCATGCTCTTGCGGGCGCCCTGATAGGCGTCGAGATTGCGCCCGATGATGCGTTCCACGAATGCCTCGTGGGAAGTGTCGCGCGTTACGACCGTGTCGATCAGATGGCCGTCGCGCAGGATCGTCGCCCGGTCGGTGATCTCGCGCACCTCATCGACGTCATGGCTGACGAAGATGCACGCTGGCGCCCGATTTCGTGCATTGCCGCACCAGCTTGAAAAGCTGCTCGACGCCGGCGCGCGGAAGGAAGGGCGTGGGCTCGTCGAGCACCAGCACGCCCGGACGGTCCGCATGGCTGCCAGCTGGCGCGTCGCAGGTCGACATAGGCGCGAACGATGGCCAGCAATGCCTGCTGGACCGCGGAAAGGTCGCCCACCGGGGCGCGGGGATCGAGCGCCAGGCCGAACTCGCGAAAAGACCTGCGCGGCCTTTCGATGCTCTGCGCCCCAGTCGATCACCCAGTTGTCCGTTGTGGAAAGTGCGCCGAGGTTGAGGTTTTCGGTGACCGTCAACGAGGGGATCAGGCCGAGGTGCTGGTGAACGAAGGCAAGGCCAAGGTCGCGGGCCTGCGCGCCGGCGATCGGCAATGCCAGGGTTTCGCCGTAGAGTTTGATCTCCGCGCCGGGCTCCGGCGCGTGGAAACCCGAAAGGATCTTGATGAGTGTCGACTTGCCCGAGCCGTTGGAGCCGAGCAGCCCGTGGACCTCGCCCCGCCTCACCGCAAGCGAAACATCGTCAAGCGCCACGGCACCGCCGAAGCGCTTGCTCAGATGCGAAATTTGGAGCGCGTCGGCATTGCCGACGCGCCCCGTCTCGTGGAAGTTCACTGAATGCCCCAGAGCTTGGCGAAGCCTTCCTTGTGGACGTCGCCATAGCCGTCGTTGAAGGTCGCGGGGTTTCCGGCCGTCGCGACATTGGCGTCAGTGAAGATGAAGGCCGGCGTGTTGAGCTTCTGGACCTTGTCGAGGCCGCACAGCAGGCGCATGTTCGCGTCGGTTCCCGCCATGCCGACCCAGCCGAGGCTCTCGCCGACATTCATCTCGACGATGTCGCCGTCACGCATCATGTCGAGCACGAAGGGCGTGCCGTTGTAGGAAGCGATCTTGGCGGTGGAGTTGGCGATCTGGATGGCCGGGCACGATGAACTGCGACATCGAGTCGTAGACCGGCAGGACATAGTTGATCGACGGGTCGGCAAGCAGGGCGTTCTGCACTGCCGGCTGCGTCTTCGTCGCCCATTCCGTCACCGGAACGTTGATGTAGGTCGCCTTGCAGTCCGGGCAGTTGTCCTTGAGGTAACCGAGGATTGCGTCGCGCAGCGGCGCGGTCGGGGTGATTTCATCCGGCCCGAGCACGAGCGCGTTCACCTTGCCGCCGGTCTGCACGATCGCCCAGGCCGCGATGATCTGGCCGACGGTGACGTAGTCGGTGTTGGCCGCGCTGTCCAGGAAGTCCGGGATTGTCTGCGTGGTCGCGTCATAGAGATGCGTCGCGGTGACCTTCAGGCCGGCCGCGCGGGCTTCGGTGATCTGCGGGACGAGCGCTTCCGCGCGGAAGGCCACCCTGCAGGTCGATGAGGGTGATACTTCTCGGCGACCGCGGTGTTGACGCCCTGGATCCAGCCGGCCGGGTCAAGCTGGGTTTCCCAGTTGCGCAATTCGAAGCCGACCATCTTCGCGGCTTCCGCGAAGCCCTCGGCGATGGCCACGTTGAACGGGTTGGCATTCGTCAACGGAATGACGAACATCTTCTTGTCGGCCATGCACGCCTTGGCGTCGAATGCCGGCCCGGGCGCCTCGAAGGTCGGAAGCTTGCTGTGCTTCTCGATGAGCGCTTTCGCCTCCTCCATGCCCGCGGATGCGGGGCCGGCCAGCGCCACGGACGCTGCAAGACCGAGCAAGCTCAATGCCGTTTTCTTCATGACTGTGTTCTCCCTGTTTCGGTTTGTTGGACTGCCTGCATGTATTCGATTGCCTCGACCGTGCTGAGAAGGTCGGCATATTTCGCGCTCATGTCGTAGAGGTTTGCCGCGTGCGGCTCGGGAGCGCGATCCCCTACCGCGTCGGATATCACCAGCGTCACGAAACCGTACGAGATGCTGTCGATGCAGGTCGCTCTTACGCAGCCCGACGTCGTGACGCCGGCCAGCATCAGCGTGTCGACCTTCATCCAGCGCAGCATCGCGTCGAGCGAGGTTCCGAAGAAGGCGCTGGGATATTGCTTGGTGACGAGCGCATCGCGCTGGCCCGACCGCCAGCCCGTCGGCCAGCCTTTGCGTATCCTTGCCGGCCTCGAAGCATGACAAGCGCCGGCACCTTCGCAAAGAACGCCCCGCCATCGGCCCCGCCCGCCTGGTACTTCACTTCCGTAAAGATCACCGGCACGCCGGCAGCGCGCGCCGCCGGGGCAAGCTTGATGGCGTTGTCGAGCGCGGTCCGGCACCCCTCCCCGCCATAAAGCGGCGAGGCCGGGTCGAAATAGGCATTGGCGAAGTCGATCAGGACGATCGCTGGCCGGCTGCCCCATTTCTGGCGCGCGTGATAGCCGGCACGCGCGTAGTTCGCATCAAGATCGCCCGGTGTGCCGGCGGCAGACATCGCGCCCTCCTATTCCGCCGCGCGCAGGTACTGGCGGAACACCGGAGCGGCGGGCGGTGCAAATCCGGTTTCAGCCTTGCAGCGGGCCTTGAGCTCCTCGATCGAGCTGAAGCCGCGGTTGAACAAGCCGTCCTGCTTGCGCCGCGATGCCATGTCGTCGCGCAGGCGCGCGGTCGCCTCGCCGTCCACCTTGCCGCCCCTGATCACGACGCCGTAGCGCTTTGCGCCCTTCCTCGGTCACGAGGCCGCGCCGCATGTCGGTGAGCACCAGTAGCGGATCGCGCTTCAGCGGATCGCCCCAGCCGCCGCCGCCCCAGGTGTTGAAGTAGAGGATGTCGCCCGGCGACACCGCGACGCGGTCGCATTTGGACGGAATGTTTTCGACCGTCCCGTCCTTGCGCACCAGTTTCTTGGTCGAGCGCGTACCGGGTTCGCCGCCATTGACGCCCCAGGGATAGGTCAGCCAGCGGTCGTCATGGATGGAGATTTCGCCCGTCTCCAGCATCTCGTAGGCAATGGTGATGCCGTTGCCGCCGCGATGCAGCCCGGCCCCGCCCGAATCCGGCGATCGTTGCGTATTCGCGGATGCGCAGCGGGAAATAGGCCTCCAGGAACTCGTTCGGCACGTTGGTGAAGGCCGGCCACATGGAGTGTCCGTCCGGACCGTCGCCCGCAGGCCTGCCCGGCACGCCGCCGAAGCCGATCTGGAAGAGCTGGTACCATTCGCCCTGCTGGTTGAAGCCCGAATACATGAAGTGCGGGCTGTCGGAGAAGCCGGCGGCGTTGAGCGCGTCGGGCGCGCCCTGGCCCAGCAGTCCGCCCATCAGGTCGAAGATGCGCCCCAGCATGTGTGTGCGGCACGAAAGCGCCGCGGGCTTCTTCGGCTTGAGGATGCAGCCTTCCGGGATATTCACATGCGACGAGGTCGTAGAAGCCGTCGTTGAACAGGATCTGCGGGTCGAACAGGTTGATGGTGAAGGCGCCGAAGAACATTTTGAACATTTCCTCGTTGAGGAGGAAATTGATCGAGGAAAAGCTCTGCGGATCGGAGTCCGGAGAAGTCGAAATGGGCGACATCGCCGTCGCGCCAAAGCTTGCAGGCGATCTTGTAGGGCCCGTTGCCCATGCCGTCGTCGTCGATCCAGTCCTCGAAATACGCCTTGTGGTCGCCTTCGGGAATGATCATGCGGATGATCGCGCCCATCGCCACCTTGTTGCGGTCGAGCATGTCCCACATCGCCGAGATGTAGGTGTCGACGCCGAAACGGTCGATGTTCTCGCGGACCCGGCGCTCGGCAAGGCGCAGTGCCGCGATGATGGCGAAGAAGTCCGAGCTGGTTCCACTCCGGCATGCGGCAGTTGTGCAGCATGATGTTGAGGATTTCGTTCGACCAGCATCCCCTTGCGGTAGATCTTCGTCGGCGGGATCACCATTCCCTCTTCGTAGATCATCTTCGCGTCGGTCGGCAGCGAACCTGGAACCTTGCCGCCGACATCGGTCATGTGGCCGAACATCGCCGCCCAGCTGACCAGCTTTCCGGCGTGGAAGATCGGCATCATCAGCAGCCAGTCGTTGAGATGGCTGACCGCGCCGTTGCACGAATAGGGATCGTTGGTGATGAAGATGTCGCCATCCTCGATGGTTCCGCCATAGCCGTTGATGAAGCCGTAGAGGAACGAGCCGAACTGGCCGACGACCATCTTGCCTTCCTGGTTGGCGATCATCGGGAAGGCGTCGTGCTGCTCGCGAATGCCCGGCGACATGGCGGTGCGAAACAGCACCGCGTCCATTTCGGCGCGCGCATTGCGCAGCGCGTTCTCGACGATGTCGAGCGTGATCGGATCGACCGTGACCCGGGTGAAGGGAATGTTGCTGGATTCGATGATCTTGGCTGGCATGTTCGTTCCCCTCAACGCGCGTTCTTGTGGCCGTCAGGCCAGATAAGGATGTTGCCGACGGTATCGACATGGCCGACATGGCCGGGAAGGATCAGCGAGGTGGAGTCCATCTCGGTCACGATCGCCGGGCCCTCGATCTTGTTGCCGGGCTTCAGCTTCGAGCGGTCATAGATCCATGCTTCGCGCCATTCGCCGTCGGCGTAGACCCTGGTCTTCTGCGCGCGCGCCGACGAGGCGTCCGCGCCGCCGCCCTGGCGATGCTCGGCGTGAAGCTCTTCTCGGCGCCCTGCACCACCGTGCGCAGGCCGACGAGTTCGTGTTCGGCGTCGAGCGCGAAGGTGAAGAGCTGCTCGTGCTCGGCATCGAAGCGCTGCTCGACGCCCTTGATGCCGTCGCGCGCGAACTCTTCCGGCGTCATGTTGATCGTGAGCTTCATGCCCTGGCCGCGATAGCGGATGTCGATCTGGTAGAAGACCTCGTGCTCGGCCTCGGCGACGCCTTCGCCCTTGAGCGTTTCGGCCGCCGTGCGCCGCAACTCCTCCAGCATTCTTGCCGACTTCCTTGTCGGAAGTGTCGGCAACGCGCGTCACGAAGGTCTGGCTGGCCTCGTTGCGCATGCGCGTCGTCGCATCGCCATAGGCGCACAAGACGCCCGGGACCCGGCGGGATGATCGTCGGCCAGGCATTGATCAGCCGCGAAAGCGCGTTGGCATGCAGCGGCCCTGCGCCGCCAAAGCCGATCAGCGCGAAATCGCGCGGATCGTAGCCCTGTTCGACCGATACCAGGCGCAGCGCGCCGCACATGTTCTCGTTGACGATCTGGATGATGCCCTCGGCCGCCTTTTCAACGCGAGATGGACAGGGCCTCCGCAATCGTCGACACCGCCCGGACGGCAAGTTCGCGGCTGATTTCCATGTCGCCGCCGAGCCTTGCGTCGCGAAGGCAGGTAGCCGAGCACCACGTTGGCGTCCGTGACGGTCGGCAACTCGCCGCCCTTCTTGTAAGCCGCGGGTCCGGCACCGCGCCGGCCGATTTGGGCCCGACGCGCAGCGCCTTGGTGAGTTCCGGCACATAGGCGATCGAGCCGCCGCCGGCGCCCACGGTGCGCACGTCGATGGAAGGCGCGCGCACGGTGACGTCGCCGACGCGCGTTTCGCGCCGGGTGCGCGCGACGGAGTTCTCGATCAAGCGCGACGTCGGTGGAGGTGCCGCCCATGTCGAAGGTCAACAGGTTCTGGAAATTCGCCTGCTTGGCGATCCACAGCGCGCCCGATACGCCGCCCGCCGGACCGGACATCAAGCAGGTTCACCGGCTGGTCCATTGCCGCCTGCGCGGACGCAAGGCCGCCATCGGAACGCAGGATCTGCAGGTTCGCGCCATCGCCGAGCCGGCGCTTTATCTCACGCTGCAGATTGGCGATGTATTTCGACACGACCGGCCGGACATAGGAATTCACGACCGTCGTCTCGGCCCGCTCGTACTCGTACATTTCCGGCATGATCGAGGCCGAGGTCGAGACCGGAATGTGCGGCGCGATTTCCTGCGCGATCTGCGCGATGCGCTTCTCGTGCACATCGTTGGCGTAGGAGTTGAAGAGCGCGATGGTCAGCGCCTCGATGCCGCTGTCGAGAAGCTGCTTGAGGCCGTCGCGCACCGCGCGCTCGTCGAGCGGCACGATGATGTCGCCCTTGGCGCCGATGCGCTCGTCGGCTTCGATGGTCAGTTCCAGCGGCGCCAGCGGCGGCGTCTTGTTCCAGATCACCCAGCCGCCGAGACCGCCGGGGACATAGGAACGCGCAATCTGCAGGACGTCGCGATAGCCCTTGGTGGTCACCAGCCCCACCAGCGCGCCCGCATTGGTCAAGCACGGTGTTGGTCGCCACCGTGGTGCCGTGCATCACTTCGGCGATTGCCGAAGGGTCGATGCCGGCCTCGCGGCAGATCTTCTCGATGCCGTTCAGCACGCCGATGGAACTGTCGGCTGGGGTTGAGGGAACCTTGGCCGAAAAGGTCTTGCCGTTCTTCTCGTCGAGCAGCAGCAGGTCGGTAAACGTGCCGCCGACATCGACGCCAAGCCGCAAGCCGAGCCCGAGCGCGAACGTGGCCGCGAGTGAAGCTGGCGCGACCTCGGATCCGCCCGCCTCCATCCGTCGCAAGCGCTCTTCAAGCGCGGCAAGCCGGTCTTCGTATTTCCTGATGAGTTCATCCGTATTGCTGCTCATTACCCTGAACTTCCCCTCTAGAAACCCTGTCCAGCGCCCGGTTCGGCGCATTTCTTGTTGGCAACCATTCTCATTGCCGGCCGAACAGCCGGGCAAGCCAGCCGCGCCTTGTTTGGCGCTGGCCGGCGGCTTCGACCGCCCGCTCCGAAATTTCCAATGCCTTTGCAACAACCTCATCCTGGCGGTGCAGTTTGCCTTGCGCCTCGCCCACTTCGCGATCAAGCATCTGTCCCGCAGCCAATGCACGGTCCATCAGTCCGCCCAGCCTCTGGACCGCCTGGAACTTCGATTCTCCCTCGTCAAGTGCGCGCTCCAGCAGGCCCATCACGCGCTCGGCCGCTTCTGCCAGCTTTTCGGCCCTTGCATCGGTGGCTGTCGACCACTCCTCCGAGAAACTGACGGCGCGCGCCACAAGCTGGCGATAGCGCTCGTTTTCGGCGAGCGTCGATTCAAGCTTGCCCGTGACTTCATCGAGCATCGACATCGCCCGCTCGGACAGGCCCGCGAGCGCCTCGGGAGTGGCCGCCGGGCCGCTGTTGCCGGCAAGCTCCGTGCGGTGCTTGTCCACCAGCTCGATGGCGCGATGCAGTGTTTCGTCCTGTCGTTCGATCAGGTCCTGCATACGGTCGATGAAGCCGTCGCGCTCGTCGAGCAGCAGCTGCATTTCCTCGACTTCATCGAACAGCGCGTCGATCAGCGCTGCAGGCTCGGTCGCAGTGGCGGCCATCGCCTTTTCCAGATCCTCGGGCGCGGAGGTCAGGTCCACGCGGCACCGTCCCTCATTGTCGCGCTGCGACTTCACCAGACCCTTGGCAACCGCTTCGCGAAGCCGCAGCCGGTTGACGCCCAGAATGCTCGCCGCTTCCCCGATGGGGAGGAACTGGTATCCGTCTGCGGCGCGCCTCATACCCATCGATGTTTTCCGGCCGGACTAGATCACCCCGCCCTGCCGGAGCCTTTGTTGCTCCTGCAGCGGGATCTTCAACAATTCACCGTAGACGTAATCATTGTGTTCGCCCAGAGCCGGTCCCGCATGGAGGATCGCGCCCGGCGTTTCCGACAGCCGCGGCGCAACGTTTTGCATTTTCAGCTTGCCGAAATCGGGATGCGGCACTTCCACGATCGCCTCGCGCGCCTTGAAGTGCGGGTCGCGTAGCATGTCCTCCGCCTTGTAGATTAGGCCACACGGCACACCCTTGTCATTGAGGAGCGCCTCCAGCGCATCGAGCGGGATGGTTTTTGTCCAGTCGTTGATCAGGCCATCGAGCTCGCTTTGGTGCGCACCACGTGCCGTGTGCGTTGCGTAGCGCGGATCGCTTGCCAGCTCCGGCCGCTTCATCGCTTCGGCGAGGCGCTTGAAAACCGTGTCCTGGTTGGCGGCAATCAGCAACAGCTTGCCGTCGGCGGTCTCGAAGACATTGGACGGCGAGACATTGGGCAGGATCGGCCCCGTCCGTTCACGGACATAGCCGGCGGCGTCGTATTCGGTTACGAGGCTCTCCATCATGTTCAGCACGGCCTCGTAGATGGCGCTGTCGACCACCTGCCCCCGCCCGGTGCGCTCCCGCGCATGGATAGCCATGAGCGCGCCCATGCAGGCATGCACCGCCGCGAGTTCGTCGCCGATTGAGATGCCCATGCGGCTCGGCTGGGTGGACGGATCGCCGACCACATAGCGCAGCCCGCCCATTGCCTCGCCGATCGCGCCATAGCCGGCGCGCGAGGCGTAGGGGCCTGTCTGGCCGAAATCCGGTGACGCGGACCATGACGAGGCGCGGATTGATCGCGCTCAACTGCTCATAGCCAAGGTTCCAGCGCTCCATCGTGCCTGGCCGGAAATTCTCGATGAGGATGTCGCTCTTGCGTACGAGGTCGCGAACGATTTCCTGGCCTTCCGCTTCGCGCAGGTTGAGCGTGATCGACTTCTTGTTGCGCGCCACAACCGGCCACCAGAGCGATTTTCCGTTCGCCTTCTCGCGACCCCACTCGCGCATTGGGTCGCCTTCGCCGGGCTGCTCGCACTTGATGACTTCAGCGCCGAAATCGCCAAGCAACTGCCCGCAGAATGGTCCGGCAAGCAACTGGCCCATTTCGATCACACGCAGATCGGTGAGCGGTCCCTGTCTTGTTTTCGGCGCGTTCATTTCCCTCTCTTCCGGTACAAAGTGCGCTTGTGCTTCATTGGCATTGTTATTTGCAGCCATCGTCGCTTAGAATGGACACAAAATTCGCCCGGAGTGAAGATGGTGTCTGCAAATTTCGTTGAGATTGTTGAAGTCTCGCCGCGAGACGGGATACAAAACGATCCGAAGCTCCTTGAAACCGTGACAAAAATCGAACTGATCAAGCGCGCTTTCGCCGCAGGCGCGGACAGGGCGGAGGTCACCAGTTTCGTCAATCCCAGGCGAGTGCCGCAAATGGCCGATGCAGATGCCGTGGTGGCTGGCTTGCCCAAGGAATTGCTGCCGCGCTCCATCGGACTGGTGCTGAACCAGCGCGGTTTCGAGCGCGCGGTCGCCGCCGGGCTTGGCGAGGCCAATGTCGTGATTGTCGCCAGCGAAACCTTCAGCCAAAGGAACCAGGGCGCCGGCACGATGGAAAACATCGCCGGGCTTGGCGAGATGACGGCGGCCAGGCCCGGCGGACATGCGCCTCGGCATTACCATCGGCGCTTCCTTCGGTTGCCCCTTCGAAGGCGAAGTGCCGCTGAAGCGCCTGCTGGAAATCGTCGAGGCCTGCGCCCGGCACGAGCCGCATGAGATTGCGTTGGCCGACACGATCGGCGTCGCCACCCCCCGCGACATTGCCGAACGGATCGGGGCGGTGCGCCGCCTGTTGCCCGGCATGAAGCTGCGCCTGCATCTCCACAACACCCGCAACACCGGCCTGGCGAATGCCTGGGCGGGAATCGAGGCAGGGGTATCGGCACTCGATGCGAGCCTTGGCGGCGTCGGCGGTTGTCCGTTCGCCCCCCGCGCGACCGGCAACATCGCCACGGAAGACCTTGTCTACATGCTCGAGCGCTCAGGCGTGCGCACCAATGTTTCGCTCGATGCCGCCATCGAGGCGGCGCATTGGCTGGAAGCGCAACTGGAAAAGACCCTGCCCGGACAGGTGATGAAAGCCGGCGGATTTCCAAAACCGGCGGAGGCGAGGACCGCCGCATGAACGCACCCGAACCGCGCGCGGCCGCCGCGAAGGATCAGGCCTATCTCACGATACGAGCGGAAATTCTTTCCGGGATTTTGCCGGAAGGCGAACGCCTGACCGAACAGCGGCTGGCGGAGCGGCTGGGCCTCAGCCGCACGCCGGTGCGCGAGGCAATCGGACGCCTGATCCACGAGGGCTTTCTGGAACGCCGCGGCGGATACGATACCCGCGTCTCGCGCTTTCCCAATGACGAACTCGACCAGATATTCCAGATCAGGCGGCTGCTCGAAAGCTATGGCGCGAGGCGCGCGGCGGAACTCGCCAGCGAAGAACAGATCGCTCTTCTACAATCCTTGTGCGACACCATGGCAGCGCACACGCCGCCTTCAACAGAGGATGACTTCCGGATCATTTCGCAGGCGAACGAGCGATTTCACGCCACCATCATGGATGCGGCGAAGTCGCCGAGATTGAAGGCGTTGCTATCGATGGCGGTGGATGTCGGCGTGGTGGCCCGCACCTACGACCTCTATTCGAAGGAGGACCTCATCCGCAGCGCGCGCCATCACCAGGAGATCACGCATGCAATCGCCGCCCGCTCGCCGGATTGGGCGGCGAGCGTCATGGCCTCGCACATCCTCGCGGCCGCAACCGCTGCGCTGAAGGCGCTTCCCGACCGCTAGCCGTTCGGGAAGATCAGTTCTGGCCGTATTTCTCCTCGAAGGCCCAGATGTCCTCGAAGCCTACCAGCTTGTTGAACTCGTCGAAAGAGTAGAGATCGACCGCGCCGGTGTTGATCCCGTTGCTTGCAAGATCGCGGTACGCCTTGTCGAGCGCCGCCCCCGCGGACAGAAACCCGAGCGCCGGATGGATGGCGATGGCATAGCCCATGGCCTTGAGTCGCTCGGCCGAAAGGATCGGCGTGCGCCCGCCCGGCACCATGTTGGCAAACAGCGGCGCATCGACCTGCGATGCGACCAGTTCCATCTCCGCCGCGCTTTCCGGCGATTCCACGAATACGACGTCCGCCCCCGCGTCTGGCGAAAGCCTTGCCGCGGCGGATTGCTTCCTCGATGCCCAGCGAAGTGCGCGAATCCGTGCGCGCGATGATCAGGAAGTCATCGCTCCTGCGGCTGTTCGCGGCAACTTCGATCTTGCGCAGCATGTCTTCCAGCGGAACCACGCGGCGGTTGGGCGTGTGCCCGCACTTCTTCGGGAATTCCTGGTCCTCGATCTGGATCGCGGTCACCCCGGCATCCTCGTAGCCGCGCACGGTGTGGCGCACGTTCAGCGGCCCGCCATAGCCGGTATCGGCATCGGCGATGACCGGCGTCTTCGTCATCTTCACGATCTGCCCGATGCGCTCGACCATGTCGCGGTAGGTCGCCAGGCCGGCATCCGGCAGTCCGAGATAGGACGCAACCGTGCCGTAGCCGGTCACGTAGAGCGCCTTGAAGCCGATCCGGTCGGCGATCAGCGCCGATATCAGGTCGAACACGCCCGGCGCGAGGATGAAATCCTTGTCTCGCAGGGCTGTTCTCAATGCGGGATCGGCCATTCGAAGTGCTCCTTGGCGAGTAAACGGTAACGGGCGAACGCCCTGATGCCACGAACATGGCGGTTCGGGCAATGCTGGAAACACGACCATTGCCGCGCGATGACGCCGGCCTATATCCGTTGCATCGACAGATACGGATCGTGACGATGGCGAAATTTTCGAGAATTATCCTGGCCGCACTCCTGCTGGCAATGTCGAGCGCAGCCGCGCTTGCGCATCACGGTTGGTCCTGGACCACCGGCGGCAACATCGACCTGACCGGCATCATCAAATCCGCGAAACTCGGCAATCCGCACGGCGTGCTGACGGTGGACGTCGAGGGTGAAACCTGGAGCGTCGAAGTTGGGCAGCCATGGCGCAACGAACGGGCCGGGCTGAAGGACGGCGATCTCGCCCCCGGCGTGGAAGTGCGGATCGTCGGCGAACCGGCGGCCGACGCCTCGCAACGGCTGCTCAAGGCCGAGAAGATCTATCTGCGCGGGCGCGAGTTCCCGCTGTATCCCGAGCGCGACTGAGCCAGCCGTGGAAGCCATGGCTGGCCGCACTGGAGGCAAGTGGACCGGCGCAGTATTTCCGCTTCTCACGCATGCCCTATGCCGCGCTTAACGGCGCGCATGTATTGGGAATCGCTTTGCTTGTCGGTTCCGCAACTCCGCTGGCGATGCGCCTGCTCGGCTTCTGGCGCGATATCCCCGCCGCTATGTTCAGACGGGTCCTGTCGCCCATTGCCGCGACGGTCTGTGCCTTGCGGTACTGACCGGCGCTTTGCTGTTCTCGGTACGGGCGGGCGAATATGCCGGGCTTGGCGTCTTCCAGGCCAAGATGCTGCTGGTCCTCGCGGGCCTTTTCGGCGCCGCGATCGCCCATGCCCGCCATGTCTTTCGGTCGGGAACCCCCCGAACCTCGATGGCCATCCACGGCGCCATCTCGATCGTCGCGTGGACCGGCGCGCTCGCCTGCGGCAGGTGGATCGCGTTCGCCGGCGACTGAACCTGCAAAACCCACCGACTTGAATCTCGTCTTGAAGATGAGGTTGCCGGATTCTTTACAAAAAGTGCAGGTGAATCCGAATTTGCGCTCACTACCCCAAATGCCTGACACCATTGAGTTTTCGAACGCCCGCCTTGCTGCTTGCCACACCGCTTGAAGGACATGAATCTCGACAAGAGGATGCACGGCCCTCGTCGACTGCCGGCTGGCCTTTCAGTGAATCTTTTTCGGACAATCCGGTCCAGAAGTGATGTATTCGAAGACCTGGTTTTTCGTTGTAACGATAGCAGTACCGATATGGATAAAAGCCGCTTCATCAAGCTTCACCAGCTTGAGACCTTCATTGAGGTTGCCCGCCACAAGAGCGTGACGCAGGCCGCGAGAAGCCTGAACCTCACCCAGCCTGCGGTGTCGCGGACCTTGCGCGAACTGGAGGCGGTCTGTGGCGCCAGCCTCGTGGTGAAGGAAGGCCGCGGCATCAGGATCACGCGGCAGGGCGAGGCGTTTCTGCGTCATGCGGGAACAAGTCTGTCGGCGGTGAGGAACGGCCTGAAGGCGGTTTCCGACCTCAAGCTCGCGGATCGCCCCGCCATCCGCATCGGCGCGCTGCCGACCGTGTCGGCGTTGGTAATGCCCGGCGCAGTACGGAAATACCTGGCGGAAGACCTTCGCAATCCGCTTCGTATTACGACGGGGGAGAACCGGGTATTGCTGGACCAGTTGCGCAATGGCGAACTTGACCTGGTGATGGGCCGCCTGCCAGCGCCCGAAAGCATGGTCGGATTGAGCTTCGAGCCACTCTACCGCGACGTGGTCGTTTTTGTCGTCCACAGGCTGCATCCGCTTGCCGGGCGCAAGTCGGTCAAGGCGGCCGAACTACTCGACCACCCGATCGTCATGCCGACATCGGTCTCGATCATCGGCCCCATGGTGCGCCAGCTCTTCATCGAACAGGGCCTTTCCGAACCGCGCCATATGATCGAGACCGTCTCGGACTCCTTCGGACGGGCATTCACCCGCCACCACGGGGCAATCTGGATCATCTCGCGCGGCGTTGTGGCCGACGAACTGGAAACCGGCGAGTTCGTCGCACTGCCTTTCGATACGCGATCGACGCTCGGCGCGGTGGGCCTCAGCTTTCGTTCGGAACAGGAAGTCGATCCAGCGGTCGCGATTTTCGCCGATCTCCTGCGCGACGAAGTGCGCAACCATGCCGGCCTGTTGCCGGAAAGCCGGCGCAAGGCGAAGGCCGAGGGGAACTAGAAGGCGAATCGCACCAGGTCACATCAGACCGAGCAGCCGCGCAGCGTTGTTCTTCAGGATGTCAGGGCGCACTTCGTCCTTGATGGCGATATGCTCGAAATCCGCGAGCCAGCGTTCCGGCGTGATCATCGGCCAGTCGGAACCGAACAGCACCTTCTTGCGCAGGATCGAATTGGCATAGCGCACCAGGATTTCGGGGAAGTATTTCGGGCTCCAGCCGGAGAGGTCGATATAGACGTTCGGCTTGTGCTGGGCGACCGCCAGCGCCTCCTCCTGCCACGGGAAGGACGGGTGCGCGAGGATGATCTTCATGTCGGGAAAATCCACCGCGACATCGTCCATGTACATGGGGTTCGAGTATTTGAGGCGCATGCCGTTGCCGCCGCGCATGCCCGAACCGACACCGGTTTGGCCGGTGTGGAACAGCGCGATTGCGCCATTTTCGGCAATCGCCTCGTAGAGATCGTAGGCCATCCGGTCATTGGGAAAGAAGCCCTGCATCGTGGGATGAAACTTGAAGCCCTTGATGCCGAAATCGGCCATCAGCCGACGCGCCTCGCGCGCGCCGAGCTTTCCCTTGTGCGGATCGATCGAAGCGAACGGAATGAGGACGTCGTCGTTTTGCGCCGCGATCTCGGCAACCTCCTCGTTGCGGTAACGCCGGTAGCCGGTCTCGCGCTCGGCATCGACGGGAAAGATCACCGCCGCGATGTTCTGCTCGCGGTAGTGCTGCGCGGTTTCGAGGAACCGTTGGAGGATGGCTCCATGGCGCGCGGAAGTATTTCGCCATGGTCGCCTGCAGATCGTCATAGCCATCGTCTGCGTGGCAGCCGCATGGCTCTTCCGCATGCGTGTGGATGTCGATTGCCCTGACTTTGGAGATGTCCACCATGTCGTTCACACCAGAATGGTTGCGGGATCCGCGTTGTCGTAGAGCCGGGCCAGCAGGTTTGCCCGCCGGTCGAGCAGCTTGCGGAAGTTGAGATTGCCCTTGGCGGTGATTTCGCCATCGGCGATGGAAGGCGGATCGGAGAGGATCAACGCCCGCGCGATTTTCCCCGACGAGCCATGCGCAGGCAAGTTCCGCAAGGCGGCCGATATTTCCGCGGCAAGCGAAGCGGAGAAAAGCGCGCCGTCGATTTCGCGAACGTCCGTGCGTGATCGGGCGCCGGGCGATGGAAAAATCATCACGCCGACCTCGCGCCGGTCGGCGCCAGTAACGATGACGTCCGCCGCTATGTCTTTCAGCGCGCCCATCAGTTCGAGCCGCAAGTTGGCAGCACGAACCCAGATCCCGGTCATCAGCTTGAAGTCCTCGGATATGCGCCCGTCGAAGCGCATTCCCTTCGCCATGTCGGCAGGATCGACGAACTTGACAGCATCGCCCGTGCGCAGGAACCCCTCCTCGTCGAAGGCTTGCGCCGTAGCGGCCGGATTGTCGAAATAGCCGGGTGTCACGTTCGGGCCCTTCGCGCGAAGCTCGAAACGCTCGCCTTCGTCCGGCACCAGTTTTATCGTCACGCCGGGCACCGGAACGCCGATGACGCCGGACATCGCCGTCAGCTCATGCTGGATGATGCAGGCCGGGGCGGTTTCCGTCATTCCCCATGACGTGGTGAAAAGCGGCACGTCGCCGCGCACTTCGCGCGCCATCGCCTCGAGGTCGGACCACACATCCTGCGGCAGCGAGGCGCCCGCGTAGAACAGCATGTCGAGGTCCTCGAAATAACGGCGGCGCAGTTCTTCGTCACTGCGCATCGCATCGCGAACCATGGCAAAGCCGATCGGCACGTTGAAGGCGAGCGTGCCCGCCACCATTCGCAGGTTTTCAATGGTCTTGTCGACCAGTCCGGCAACGGGCTTGCCGCCATCGATGTAAAGGGAGCCGCCATTGGCGAGCATCATGTTGAAGTTGTGCGATCCGCCGAAGACATGGTTCCAGGGCAGCCAGTCGACGATGCGCGGTCGGCGCTGCCCCAGGAACGGCAGCGCCGCGAGCAAGCTGCGCCTGGTTGGTGCACATCATGCGTTGCGTTGTCAGCACGCCCTTGGGCATGCGCGGTCGAGCCAGATGTCATCAGGATCTTGGCGACCGTATCCGGGCCGACGCCGGCATTGGCCGCGTCCGCGTCCGGGCCGTCCTTCAGCAGTTCCGGCAAAGCCGTGACGCCGCTGCCACCGGCACTGCTCACGCGGTGAATACCTGCAAGGAAGTCGAGGCCTAGCGCCGGGCCGAAACGGTTCGCCATCGCCTGCAAAGACCATGCCGGGTTTGACCAATCCGGCGACATGCGCCAGTTGAACATTTGCCGCCGGTATAAGGGCATATTGCTCCGCCACCGGCACCACGGGAATGCCGGCATATTGCGCGGCCAGCGCCAGCAATCCGTGATCGACGCCATTGCCGGAAATCACCATCAGGGGCTTGTCCGGACCTAGTCCGCGGCCAATCAGTCCGTTGGCGAGCGCGCGAACCTGTTCGAATGCCGCGAGATAGCTGACCTCGCGCCAGCCCGCGCCAGATCGCTCGGCGATGAACACCGCATCAGGCGTTGCCTGCGCCCAATGCGCCAGCCAGTCCGTGGCGCATCGCGCGACAGGGCCGAGTTCAACCGTGCTGGAAAGAAGCAAGGTTCCATCGCGGACGGTCCTCGCGGACGACGCTATGCCCGCGATATTTCGGCGGGTTCATCCGCTGTCCTCCCATTGCTTTCGATACGGCGCAGCATGGCAAGCAGCGTATGCAATTGCGCAGCCGAAAGGCCGGCGGTCATTTGCGCCTCATGGTTACGCACCGCCCGTGCCGCCTTCTCGCGCAAGCCGCATTCCCTTCGCGGTCGCGGTCAGCGCAACCGTACGCCTGTCCGCGAGCGAACGCCCCCGTGACAAGAGCTTGCGCTCCTCGAGTTCGTCGAGCAGCAGGACAAGATTGGGCCGCTCGATGTCAAGGATTGCCGCAAGCTGCGACTGGCTAAGGCCGCGATTTGCAGGCGACCACCGACAGGATCGAAAAGGTGACCATCCGCAATTCGAAGCGGGCAAGCACCGCGTTCAAATCCGCTTGCACGACATTGAACGCCCGCTTCATCGCATAACCGGCAAACTCGCGAAGCGTATCGTCACCTTGCATGATCGCCTCAACGGAACCGGGGCGCACGTTTCTCGAGAAAGGCGGCCAACCCCTCCTGCGCATCGGAGCTGGTCTGCGTGATTGCCGCACACAGGCTCTCGGTGAACAGCCCGTCCTGCTTGGACATGTCCTCGATCCGCGACAGTGCCTGGATCATGATGTAGTTGGAAAGCGGCGCATTGGATGCGATCCGCGCCGCCAGTTCCCTTGCCATCTGCAAGGCCCCGCCTTCCTTTGCGAGGTAGTGCGCAAGGCCAAGTCGCACACCTTCCTCCGCGCCGTATTTGCGGCCCGTCAGCATCATTTCGATCATCCGGTCCGCGCCCAGTATCCGCCCTACGCGGACACTGGCGCCGCCGCCGACGAAGATGCCGCGCCGCCCCTCGGGCAATTGGAAGATCGTGGAAGGTTCGGCGATGCGCACATGCGTCGCGGCGGCGAGTTCCAGGCCACCGCCGATCACCGCGCCGAACATGGCCGACACGACCGGCAGGCCGCCAAACTGCACGCGGTCCATCACGCCATGCCAGCCGCGCGAATGGCGCATCGTCGCCTCCGCATCGCGCGAGACATGTTCGGAAAGGTCGAGGCCGGAGCAGAAATGCCCGGCCGTTCCGGTCAGCACCGCCGCCTTGATGCCGGCTGGCGGCGCGCTGAAGAACCTGTCGATCGCCGCAAGCAGTCCGTCCGACATGGCATTGCGCTTGTCCGGGCGGTTCATCGTCAGTACCGCTACCGGTCCTTCGATCTCCACCAACAGGCTGTCGGAAGCATTCATGCCGCACCAATATCGTTATGGTTTGTAATCATTATTAGTAATACCGTTTCTTCCCGGCCGCAGCAAGATTCCCCGGGCCGAACTCAGGTCAGCAGGAAAAGCGTGATCGCCGGGAATGCCGCCAGTATGACGATGCGGATGATGTCGGAAGCAACGAACCAGATCACGGCGCGATAGGTTTCCACGATGGGCGTGGTGCGGTCCATCGCGTTGATGACGAAAAGGTTCAGCCCCACCGGAGGCGTGATCAGGCCGACCTCGACCGCGATCAGCACGAGGATGCCGAACCAGATCGCCATGTGCTCCTGGCTTAGGCCGAAATCGAGGCTTGTCATCATCGGGAAGAAGATCGGAATGGTCAGCAGGATCATCGAAAGGCTGTCCATCACGCAGCCGAGAATGAGATAGATGATGAGGATCACCGCCAGAACGGTCCACGGCCCGTAACCCTGTTCGACGACGAAGGACGAGATCATCTGCGGCGCCTGCGTCAGCGCCAGGAACGAATTGAAGAATGCGGCGCCCAGCACGATGAAGAAGATCATCGCCGTGCCGCTAGCGGTCGCGATCAATGCCTCCCGGAACTTGGCGAAACTCATCCCTCCGGAAGTCCAGGCGATGAGGCCGGTTCCCAGCGCGCCGACCGACGCGCCTTCCGTGGGCGTGAAGATGCCCCAATAAATGCCGCCGACCACTGCCATGAAGATAAGCAGGACCGGCCAAACCGATATCAGCGCGCGCAGGCGCTCATCATACGATGCGCGGGGCTGGCGTCCGGCCGATTCCGGGTAGACGCGCACGTAAAGCGCAATGACGATTCAGGTAGCCGATTGCCGCCAGGATTCCAGGAATGAACGCAGCCAGGAACAGCTTGGCGATGTTCTGCTCTGTCAGTGTCGCGTAGACCACGAGCACGACGGATGGCGGAATGAGAATGCCGAGCGTGCCGCCTGCCGCAAGCGTGGCAGTGGACAGCCCGCCGGCGTAGCCGGCACGCCGAAGTTCCGGCAGCGCGACCTGACCCATGGTGGCGGCAGTTGCAAGCGACGACCCGCAGATTGCGCCAAAGCCGGCGCAAGCCCCGATGGCGGCCATCGCAGTGCCGCCCTTGTGATGGCCAAGCCAGCTTTCCGCAGCCTTGAAAAGCGACCGGCTCATGCCGCCTATGCCGGCGAAATGGCCCATCAGCAGGAAGATCGGCACGATCGACAGGGAGTAGCTCGAGAACGTCGTGTAGGTCTCGTATTTCAGTTTCGACAGGATCATGTTGGGGCTGCCGGTCACCAGCCACATGCCGCCAAGGCCGCAGATGAGCATGGCAAGGCCGATTGGCGCGCGCAGGAAAATCATCCCGAGGAGCACCGGGAAGGACCAGAGGCCGATCTCGACATTGCTCAATGCGATGCCTCCCCGCCAAGCGGGCGCGTGTCGCGGCCGGTGGCAACCGCACGGCACCGGTCAAACGCCGACCACAAGGCTACCGCGACCGCTATGAACGCAGGAACGAGGCTGGCTGCATAGGCCCACCAAATGGGAAACTGGATGAGGAACGTGGTTTCCCCGTTCTGCATCTTGGTTAGCATGCCCTCATAAAGGCGCCATGCAATGAAGGCCATGACGGCGGCGTAGACGACTTCCCAGAACGCGATCAGCAGGCGATTGACGCCCTCGGGCAGCGGCGAGGTGAACACGTCCACAGTGGCGTGCGCCGCCTTGAGCTGGCAGATCGGCAGGAAGGCGAAAATGCAAAAGGCGATGCCCGCCTCAAGCAATTCGAAGTCGCCCTTCACCGGGCCAAGTCCGGCAAAGGCAAATGCCCGCCCCACAATGCTGATGCAGGTCATGAGGACCAGTACGACAAGAATGGTCCCGCCTGCATAGGCGCATGTGAGCGCAAGCTTCCTGATGAATTTTTCCATCGTGCAAATCCTCCGGCCCGCCGGGGGACGGCGGGCCGGATGCGCCCCATGCTACTTCGGTATTTGCGGCGATAGCCGCTTGCGCTTCGGCAAGCAGCGCCTTGCCGTCTATGCCGGCGGCGTCCATCTCCTTGACCCAGGCATCGATTGTCGGCTGCGCCGCCGCTTTCCAGGTCTCGATCTCGGCCTGCGAAAGCTCAATGATGTTGTTGCCGAGGTCGGTCGCGATCTTGCGCGCGGCCGCGTCGGCATCCTGGCTCACCTTGCCGGCATTGGCCGAGAAGTCGGCTCCCGAATTGGCGTCGATCACCGCTTTCAGGTCGTCCGGCAGCTTGTCGTAGACGCCCTTGTTCATGGCGAGCACGAAAGCGGCGGTGTATAGCGGCGCACCGGGAAACTCGGTGTGGTTCTTGACGAGTTCCGATGACTTGATCGAGGCCGTGACTTCCCATGGCAGGATCGTTGCATCGATCACGCCCTTCGAAAGCGCTTCAGGCACTGCCGGAACCGGCATGCCGACCGCGGTCGCGCCCAGCGATGTCACCATCATGTTGGTAACGCGGCTCGGCGCACGGACCTTCACGCCCTTGAGGTCTTCGATCGACTTGATCGGGTTCTTCGAGTGGATGAGACCCGGGCCATGGGTCCACATGCCGATGATCTTCACGTCCTTGTATTCGGTGTCGAACATGTACTTTTCGCCAAGCTGCCAGAGCGTGCGCGATGCACCCGCGGCATCCTGTGATCATGAAGGGCAGTTCGATCACCTCCGTGCGCGGGAAGCGGCCCGGAGTGTAGCCCGGAAGCGTCCAGACAACGTCGGCAACGCCTTCCGTAACCTGGTCGATGAGTTCGCCCGGCTTGCCGCCAAGCTGCATCGCCGGGTAATGCTCGAACTTGATGCGTCCGCCCGACTCGGCTTCGATCTTCTGCATCCAAGGCACCAGCACGCCAGCCGGAACAGGCGCCTGCGCGGGCAGGAACTGGTGCAGCTTCAATACGACTTCCTGGGCCTGTGCACCTGCCGCTGCAAGCGCGAGCAACGTTGCTCCGGCCAGACCGGTCTTGATGATCTTCATCGCTTTCCATTTTCTCCTCCTTCGCTTCAAATTCGCGCCGTGGTTGTCGCCGCGGCCATGTTCTTCAGAACGCAAGGCCCGTGTAGTTTTCGGCCATTGCCATTCGCGCCGCGTCCGACGACGCGATGTAGTCGATCTCGCTTTCCTGGATCCGCTGCTCGAAATCCGATTGCTCGGGAAAGCGGTGCATCAATGTCGTCATCCACCATGAGAACCGGATGGCCTTCCACACGCGCGACAGCGCTGTTGCGCTGTAACTCTCGAGCCTTCGTCACCCTCGCCGCGATAATGCGCAATCAGCGCCTGCGACAGGTAGTGGACATCGGATGCGGCAAGGTTGAGCCCTTTCGCGCCGGTCGGCGGCACGATATGCGCCGCATCGCCACATAGGAAACAGCCGGCCCCAACGCATCGGTTCGTTTACGAAGCTTCGCAGCGGCGCGATCGATTTCTCGATTGACGGGCCAGTCTCGATCGCCTCCGCCGCCTCGTGCGGAAGCCTGCGGCGCAACTCGTCCCAGAACGTGCCGTCGCTCCAGGCTTCAACCTTCTCGCCGGCAGGAACCTGGATGTAATAGCGCGAGAGGGTGTGGCTGCGCATCGATGCAAGCGCGAAACCCCGTTCATGGTTCGCATAGATAAGTTCATGCGATACCGGGCGGGTGCGCGACAGCACGCCCAGCCACCCGAAGGGATAGACACGTTCGAATTCCTTGCGGCTTGCTGCAGGTATCGACTGGCGGCTGACACCATGAAACCCGTCGCATCCGGCGATGTAGTCGCAGTCGAGGCGATGCGTGACCCCGTCCTTGAGCGCAGGTGACATGGGGCGCGGCGGTGTCGAGGCCGTGCAGTTCAACGCCATCGACATTCTCGATCAACTCCGTGCCGGCCTTTTCCTGTGCGTCGTAGAGATCCTTCGTCACCTCCGTCTGGCCGTAGACCATTACCGCCTTGCCGCAGGACTTGACGAAATCGACGCGGAACTGCCGGTTCTGCGACGCGAGGAAACAGCCTTCATGCACAAGGCCTTCGGCGTCCATGCGCGCGCCAAGCCCGGCATCGCGAAACAGCTGTGTCGTGCCCCATTCCAGCACGCCGGCGCGGATGCGCTTCAGCACATGGTCTTTCGACTGCCGCTCGATCAACGACCGTTTCGATGCCGGCAAGATTGAGTATCCGCGAAAGCAGCATGCCGGCGGGACCGCCGCCGATGATCGCGACCTGCGTCCTCATCCGCCCAGTTCCTCCACCGACTTCAAAAGCTCGATCGTCACGCGCGTGGACGCGCCTGCGGTGACGAACATCTGCGGCAGCACCAGCCATTCCAGCGTCCAAGCGGCGCCGGAACGCTCGGTTTCGTGAACCATCCCCTGGTGCAGCACCGGACAATTGGACGGCATTGAAGCGCGCCAGAGCCACGAGTGTTTCCGCCTTCACCGGATTTTGCTTGTGCGGCATTGCCGAAGAACTGCCGGTGCCCGAAAGCCTGATCTCTGCGATCTCGTTCTGAGCCATCACGCTCACATCGGCGCCGATCTTGCCAAGCGCGCCAGAAACCGCGCAAGCCGCTTCGCCAAGCCGGATGACCGGCGTGCGTATCGAATGCCATACTCCGCGCGAGGAAAGGCCGAGCCGAGCTGCGAGCGCCGGCCGCAGCGCCTCCATGTCCGTGCCCGGATAGGAAAGCGTGCCTACCGCGCCACCAAGCTGCACCGGGAATTCCTGCCGCGCGATGCAGTTCACGCGCCTCTGTCGCGAGCACGCGCCATGCACGCAGACGGTTCGGCAACAATGACCGGCAAGGCCCGCTGCATCCGGGTACGGCCCATGAGCTGCCGGGTCCCGAACTTTTCCGTCAAGTGGTCGACAAGGCGCGAAATCTCGTCGAGCCTGTCCGCCAGGAGGCTGAACGCAGCCTTCATCCGTATCATCAGCGAGGTGTCGATCACATCCTGGCTGGTGGCGCCCATGTGCAGATGCGGCTTGACCGGTTCCGGCAGGCGTTCCCGCAACATGCCTGCCAGTGTCGGCACCGCCACTCCGTCGCGCGCTATTCCCGCGCTGATCATATCCGCATCGATGGTGGACGCTGACGCAGCAGCCGCGATGGCCTGCGCGGAAGTTTCCGGCAAAAGCCCGAACTCCGCTTGTGTCGCCGCAGCCCTGCCTCGAAATCGAGCATCGCCTGCAGGTCGGCTTCGACCGTAAAAAGATTGCCGGTCGCGCTGTCGCCAACGACGGGATCGAGCAATGTTGAATTGGGAAGCGTGTAGGACATCACCGCTCCTCAAATGTCGAAGAAAACGGTTTCAGCATCACCTTGAAGGCGAATGTCGAAGGTGCATGTGTCGCCGTTGCGGGCTGCGATCAGCGTATTTGCACGGCTCTGGCTGTCGATCCGCAACAGCAGCGGGTCCTGGCCGTTTGCCTCTTCCTCGTCGGAAAAATACATGCGCGTGTGGAGCCCGATATTGATGCCGCGCGCCACGATCCAGAACGAGATGTGCGGTGCCTGCATCCGCCCGTCGGGCCATGGCACCGCGACCCGGCTTGATCGTGTGGAAGACGAATGTGCCGTTGTCGATATCCACCGGCTGCCGGCCCCATCCGGAAAACTCCGGATCGGCCTTGCCGCGCGTCTTCGGACGGGCTGTTGAAGAGGCCCAGCTGCATCGGCCTGCCATATCTCGATGACAGCGTCCTTGACCGGCGTATCCGAGCCGTCGAATACCCGGCCCGTGATGGTGATGCGCTCGCCCCGCGTCTTGTCGTTGACCATCGCCGAACCGAGGTCGGACGCGTAGACGCCGGCAATGCCGATGAAGTTCGGTGCAAGGCCGATATGGACGTAAGGCCCCGCGGTCTGCGATGCCGTTTCCTTGAGCCGGTCGAGTTGCTGGACCATCTCAGTTGCCCTCCAGCCGGTTCTCGAAAAGCGTCGAACGGCGTCCGCGCAGCACGATGTCGAACTTGTACGCGCGCGCGTCCATCGGAATGGTGTTGGCCATGTCGAGCGCCGCGACGAGGCCGGCGATCGCCGCCTCGTCCTTGATGGTGCGCACGATCGGGCAAAGCGGGATCAGCGGATCGCCCTCGAAATACATCTGGGTGATCAGCCTTTGGGCAAAACCGCTGCCAAACACCGAGAAATGGATGTGGGATGGCCGCCAGTCATTGACGCCATTCGGCCAGGGATAGGGACCGGGCTTGACGGTGCGAAACATGTAGTCGCCCATCGCCGTCGGAGAGGCATCGCCCGCAGCCGCCGAAATCGGGATCGAGCGCCGCGACATAGCCTTCCCGCTTGTGCCGGTACCGCCCGCCGGCATTGGCCTGCCAAACTTCGACCAGCACATTGGGAACCGGCTTGCCGCGCTCGTCGAGCACGCGGCCATGAACGACGATGCGCTCGCCGATTGCGGTCTGGCCGGGCCGGGCAAAGTTGGTCAGCAGGTCGTTGTCGAGCTCGCCCAGCATGGACTGGCCGAATGCCGGACCGGTAATCTCGCCGAGCGTGTTGCCGAACGAGATCAGCGCGCGTTGCGGCGCCCGCAGCACGGATGACTTGTAGGCCGGATCGAGCGGCATCGGGTGCCGTGTGCGATCGCGCGGGAAAAAAGCGCCTGTCTCGGGCGGGAGATTGCTCATGCCGCCCCCTGCCCTGCCTCGGCGGCCAAGGTCTCCTTGATCAGCCGGAAGGCATGGTTTGCCGCCGGAACACCGGCATAGATCGCCACGTGCAGCAACGCCTCGCGGATGTCTTCCAGCGATGCGCCGGTATTGGCGATGGCCTTCGCGTGCATGACGATCTCCTCATCCTGCCCGAGCGCCGCAAGCAGCGCGATCGTGATCATCGACCGTTCGCGCAGTGTGATGTTCGGGCGCGACCAGACATGCCCCCACGCAGCCTCGGTGATCAATTCCTGGAACGGCGCGTCGAAATCGGTCTTGGCGCGCTCGGCCCGCGCCACATGTGCCTCGCCCAGGACCTTGCGGCGCGTCTTCATTCCGGAATCGTGGCGGCTCGTCATGCGATCCCTCTTGGCTCGTTCAAGGGAGGCGCCGCCGGCCAGGCGAGAGCCGGGATCTACCTCCCCGGTTACTCTCGCAGGAAAGAACTGGATTGAAAAATAAATTATCAGGCGGATTTCATATCAAAAATGTTATGCGAAACACGGCTACCGCGGTGCGATTTTCAACGGCAAGGCCAAGGGCCAACGATGACCGGCGCGGGAAGTCCAGGCAATCTCGCCATCCGCCACGCTGGTTCGATCCCACATTTGTGCATAGGCCTCGAAGAAAGCGGTGAACTCCATGGTCACCAGCGAACCACCGATGCAGGCATGGCGCCCGGCGCCAAATGCGAGGTGACGCCGCCCCTTGCGCTCGATCCGGAAGCTGTCCGGATCGGGGAAGGCGCGCGGATCGCGATTTGCGGATGCGAGCACGAGCAGCACGACGGAATGGCCCTGATCGTCACGCCTCCGATTTCCATCGTCGCGCTTGCGATCCGGCCCTGGTGCTGGCCCGGGCTTTCATAGCGAAGGCACTCGTCGACAGCCGAAGCAAAGAGTTCAGGCCGCGCAATGGCCATTTCCAGTTGGTCGCGATGGGCAAGCATCGTGGCAACCGGCTTTGGCGGCGATATTGGCGCAAGATCCAGGAATACGTCGTCGGCCAATTGTTTACAGCGTTTACAATGCGAGGCCCGCAACCTAACTTCCCTTGTGAGGTTCGGATGAATTTCGCCAATCAGGAGGAGGAAAAATCATGAAGAATAAATTCAAGGCGATGGCCGTTTGCGCCGCCATGTCCATGGTCGCAATGACCGCAGTTTCGGCGAAGGCGGAAGAATTCATCAATATTCTCACCGGCGGCACTTCGGGCGTCTATTACCCTCTGGGCGTCGGCCTGTCGAAAATCTATGGCGAGAAGATCCCCGGCTCCAAGGTGCAGGTGCAGGCGACCAAGGCATCGGTCGAAAACCTTAACCTTCTGCAGCAGGGCAAGGGCGAAATCGGCCTCGCCTTGGGCGATAGCGTCAAGCTGGCATGGGAAGGCAATGCCGATGCGGGATTCAAGGTGCCGCTCGACAAGCTGCGCGGCATCGCTGCCGTCTATCCCAACTACATCCAGATCGTTGCTTCGAAGGATTCCGGCATCAATTCGCTCGAAGGCCTCAAGGGCAAGAGCCTGTCCGTGGGAGCGCCCAAATCAGGTACCGAATTGAACGCACGCGCGATCTTTGCTGCCGCGGGCATGACCTATGACGACCTCGCTAAGACGGAATACCTGCCTTTCGCCGAATCGGTGGAACTGATCAAGAACCGGCAGCTTGACGCAACGCTGCAATCGGCGGGCCTCGGCGTCGCTTCGATCAAGGATCTCGCCACCACGCAGGAGATTACCATGGTCGCGGTACCGGCCGACATCGTCGCCAAGATCGGCTCGCCCTACGTTGCCGCCACCATTCCGGCGGGTACCTATGCCGGACAGGATACAGACGTGCCGACAGCCGCTGTCGTCAACTTCCTCGTGACGAACTCGGAGGTATCCGACGAGACCGCCTACCAGATGACGAAGCTTCTGTTCGAGAATCTCGGCGATCTGGAATCGGCTCATGCCGCGGCCAAGCAGATCAAGCTTGAAAACGCCCTTACCGGCATGCCCATACCGTTGCATCCGGGCGCGGAGCGTTTCTACAAGGAAAAGGGACTGCTTTGACGGCAGCCAAAGGGCCGGTTGACCATCGCGCAACCGGCCCGGGAGAGTTCCCTTGTTGAACCCACCCCCGCAAAGTGAAAGATCGTCGGACGTGGAGTCTGTACGGAACACGCCTGCCGCCGGGACTCCCTGCCGACGGTTTTCCGAAGACGTTCGAGGGACGGTTGCTCTATTGGGTAGCGGTAGCGTTTTCCGCTTTTCAGGTAGCAACCGCGGCCCATCTGATCGACATGCCAAGCCAGGTGGTGCGTGCAATTCACGTCGGCTTTCTTCTGTTGCTCGGCTTTCCGCTCATTTCAGCAGCACTTGGATGGCAAACGCCGACGCGGGTGCTTACCTGGCTGCTGGCGGCTGCCTCGGTCGTGGTGGCGCTTTACCAGTGGTGGGAATATGCCCCGCTGCTGATGCGGGCCGGCGATCCGCTCACGGTCGACATCGTGATTGGCGTCGTTGCGCTGGCAACTGTCTTCGCTGCCGCCTGGCTGACCATGGGACCTGCCTTGCCGCTGATAGCCGGCGCGTTCCTGGCCTATTGCCTTTTCGGCCAGTACCTGCCGTCGCCGCTCAACCACCGCGGATATGATTTTTCGCAAGTGATCGACCACATGGCTTTCGGCACGGAAGGCATCTACGGCATTCCGATCTATGTCTCTTCGACCTACATCTTCCTGTTCATCCTGTTCGGCGCTTTTCTCGAGCGGGCCGGGATGATCCGCCTTTTCACGGATATCGCACTGGGACTGGTCGGGCACAAGCAAGGCGGCCCCGCCAAGGTTGCGGTCATTTCTTCGGCACTCATGGGAACCATTTCGGGGTCCGGCGTCGCCAATGTCGTGACCACGGGACAGTTCACGATTCCGCTGATGAAGAAGTTCGGCTACCGCCCCGCCTTCGCGGGCGGCGTGGAAGCCACGGCTTCCATGGGCGGCCAGATCATGCCGCCTGTCATGGGCGCGGTGGCCTTCATCATGGCCGAGACGCTGGGCGTCGAGTACTACGAGATCGTCAAGGCGGCGATCCTTCCGGCGATGCTCTACTTCGCATCGGCTTTCTGGATGGTGCATCTTGAGGCGGGCAGGCGCGGTCTTTCTGGATTGCCGAGGAAGGACTTGCCCTCTCCGCTGCAGGCCATCAAGCTGGACTGGTACCTGCTGCTGCCGCTGATGGTGCTCATCTACTTGCTGTTCTCCGGCTATACGCCGCTATTCGCCGGCACGGTCGGTCTGGCCATGACCGTCATGCTGATCCTGGGCGGATCCATTGCGCTCGGGCTGCCATCGGGCGTGGTGCGCGTCATTTTCTGGATCGGCCTTGGCCTTGTGGCGGCCTCCTTCTTCCGTTTCGGAATCATGATCGTCGCAGCTGCGGTCGTGGCGCTCATTGCGCTCAACGTATTCTCGAGGGGCGGCCGCGATACATTGATCCTTTGCCGCGACTCGCTGGCCGAAGGCGCAAGATCGGCTATCCCTGTCGGCATTGCCTGCGCGATCGTCGGCATCATCATCGGCACGATGACGCTGACCGGAGTCGCCAACACTTTCGGCCAGTACATCGTTGCGGTGGGTGAAAACAGCCTGCTACTTTCGCTGTTGCTGACCATGCTGACATGCCTCGTGCTCGGCATGGGCATTCCCACCATTCCGAACTACATCATCACCGCATCCATCGCCGGGCCGGCCTTGCTGGAACTGGGCGTGCCGCTGATCGTCAGCCATATGTTCGTTTTCTATTTCGGCATCATGGCGGATCTTACCCCGCCGGTGGCCCTCGCCTGCTTTGCCGCCGCGCCGATCGCGCGCGAGAGCGGGCTGAAGATATCACTGGAGGCGATCAAGATAGCCGCAGCAGGCTTCGTCATCCCGTTCATGGCGGTCTATTCGCCGGCTCTGATGCTGCAGGACGGCGGCCCGCTCGCGACCTCGATCGGCTATGTACCCGCTGTCGCCTTCATCGCGGCAAAGGCCGTATTGGCCATCGGCCTGTGGGGCGCATGCGTGACCGGCTTCATGACGATCACGCTACGCGCGCACGAACGTTTTCTGGCGCTGATGGCAGCGTTGTCCCTTGTGGCGGCACTACCGATTACCGATGAAATCGGGTTTGCGCTTGTCGCGCTGTTCACTTTCATTGTCTGGCGCCGCAAGCAGGCTGCGGACATCGAGCCGGCAGAGGCGCGGATCGACGGGGGCCAATCATGAGCCCATGCCTGATGATCGCCGGCAAGGCGACAATCATGGCGTCAACAATTTTCACCCTTGGCTGGACCCATTCGGTTGAGAAGACCGGGTGGGAGGAACAATGGCGCATCGCGGGCGAGACCTTGCAGCTGGAAGAAGCGCGCGTTCGCGGCTCGGGCGCCGGCATGGAGCCTGGCGAGGGAGCCGAGCTCGTTGACGGATGGTGGGTCTGGAAACCGGCTGCCGCTTCCGATGAAGGAAGTGTTGCTGGCAGCTTCCGGCGCAACCGTTGGCGGATGGCGCCTGTGCTCGGACGGAACCTGCAACGAAATCGGCGCAGCTGCAGGCGAGCCGGTTCGCATTGCGGCTTGCAAGCCGCCTGTGTCGATCAGGTTTCATTTCTGATCGGACAGCCCGCCAGTTTGGCGAGGCAAATCAACCTGCCGATCCTGGGCTGCTAAAATTGGCTGCAAATGGAACCTGACGATGCCACACCGGTTAAAATCGGTAAGGAGGTTCCGAACATGGAGACCGAGAAGAAACGCACGCGTGATAGCGAACGGGAAACCGGCTTGCTGGAAACGGATCTGGCGAATGAGAAAATGGGCAACAACCAGTTGCAGGGTAATGATCAGGAGGACGTACGCAATCAGCGGCACGCAGTTCCCGACGCCAGGCGCGAGCCGGAAGATGTGATTGAAAGCTTCGCAAACATGGATCCCAAGGTGCGTGCGGAGCGCCAGAGAAAGGCGCGACGATGATCGCACTTTCATCGCCTTGTGCCAGGCGGGCTCCGTACCGCATGGCGCGCTGTTGCGCTGCCCCCGGGGCTGAGCGTGGCTGAGCCTTCTTCGCGACACGTTTCGCGGAAAATGCCCACATGACCCGCCGGGCAGTATCGCTGACGGCCCAGGCAGTCGTCTTTGCCGTCCTCGTCGTCTTTGCAGCCGATGTCCTGCTGCTGATCTTTGCCGGGATCTTGTTCGCCGTTTTCTTGCGTGGTGGCGGCAGCTTTCTGGCTCGGCACACCGGAATACCGGTTGCGGCCGGCATCGGTGTATTCTCGCTGGCATTGATCGTGGCCATTGCCTTGGCCGGCATCTTCTTCTGGCCTGCAGTCGCTGATCAAACTGAAGAACTGGCAACGCGCATCCCGATGGCCGTTAAGGAAATACGCGAGGAACTGCTCGCCTACAGCTGGGGAGAACGGCTGATCGACAGGGCATTGCCGGGGATGTTTTCGGATACCAGCGGAAGCGCGGCCACGACGGCCATTTCCTATTCCTTCGGGCTGCTGGGCAACTTCGTCATCATCGTGTTCATCGGATTGTATGGCGCGCTTGCGCCATCGATATACGTGAATGGCGCTGTCCAGCTACTTGCGCCCTCGATCCGGCCTCGCGCCATCGAAGTGCTCAAAAAGGTTGGAGATACGCTTGGAGAATGGCTTTCGGCAAAGCTCATATCGATGACGATCGTGGGTGTCCTGACGTCGCTTGGCCTTTGGCTTGTTGGCACCCCGCTTGCCTTCCTGCTCGGTTTGATTGCCGCGCTGTTCGGTTTCATTCCCAACATCGGCCCGATCATTGCAGCAGTCCCTGCCATTCTCCTGACATTGACGAGCGGACTTACCAACGCCCTAGTGGTGGCGGGCGTGTATCTCGTGGTTCAAACGCTGGAAAGCTACGTGATCACGCCCCTGATACAGCAGGAAAAAGTTTCGCTGCCTCCGGCGCTGGTCATCTCGGCGCAAATCTTGATGGGAGTGCTGTTCGGCTTGTCAGGCCTGGCATTGGCAACGCCGGTGACCACAGCGCTGATGACTTTCACGCGCGAGGTGTATGGCAAGGACTATCTTGAAAAAGAAGAACGCGGGGAATAGCCGCGAGGAAGCGCAATCCGCGCTCGGTCCCCAGCTGAAGATCTATTGCCCTTTGAGCGGCAGTTCGGGTGCGGATATTCGCGGCTGGTTTCTCTTGTCGCGACCAACCCGGTCAGGCCCGCGTGGTTCCAGGCCGGTTGGAATGCAACGAAAATCACACGCAGCTCAAATTACGAGCAACTTAGGTGCTCATCCAGGATTTAGAGAGCGCCATGGCAAATGCAGCTTTCACACCAAACCTTCTTCTACCGAAACTTGGACCGCCGACGTTGCAGCGCCGCAACTGCATCGGGTTTCCAAGGAGCGCGGTCAAATTCTTGTATGGCCCGGCGAACCCATGAAAATCGTGTAGTTCCCGGAGTACTGCCTCATTTCATCCGTCGTTCGGGCTCCATCCGGCGGAGAGGCTGAAGCGGGCATGATTGGTTACGAGGGATTTGGTCCTGCCATCGAGACCCGCGTCGAGCAGGCGCAAACGGAGCTGATGATCCAGCTTTCCGGCGAGGCCTATGCGGCGGGAACCGGCCTACAAGGTGGCCGAGAAGGCGCTCGCCCAGGGTTGTTCGGCAAGTTTCGACTCCCGGGACGGCTAAACGCCGTGCGGTGGCAACCACCCGCCATCCAGCAAGGAGGCGCTTCGACGACCGGCGGTCGCCGCACTTTCCGGCACAAATATGCTGCCCCGTTTCTGAAAATGGTGGTGTGGACAGTCCTGCTACAGGAAGTCTCGGCCCCGAATTCCCTGATAAACAGGGAAAATACAGGGAAATTTCTACTTTTTTATCCCTTCCGTCACCGCTGAATTACGCCAAGCTACTGCAGTGATTAACTTTTTCGTCGAATCCCCTGATTTCATAACAGGGAATTTACAGGGCAGTATCAGGGAATTTTTCCGACGGATCAGGGAAACAGAATCATAACAATGTAAAAGCATGAATTAAGGAACTACAACGCTTCGCTTGCACGAGGCTTGTGCGACTTTACCTAGCGCACGGCTTTTGTTTCTGCCGCCATATTCGCCGGACTTCAACCCCATCGAGATGGCCTTCTCAAAGCTCAAGGCCCTTCTGAGAAAAGCAGCGGCCAGAACCGTCGACGACCTCTGGACCGTCGTAGCCAACTCCCTTGCAGCGTTCACCCCCGCAGATTGCAGACACTATTTCGAGGCGGCCGGATATGACCCGGAGTAAGTCGAATCTGCTCTAGTGCATAGCGATTGGGACCAATCGCGTGACCCGACTTGGTGACGGCTCCGCTAAATACAGGTTTCCGGCATTGTCACCGGAAATTCCATGGGCGCCGTTCAAGACTGGCCGGCATCGTCCGATACGTTGACCGGATGAATCCAGCAGTGTCAGCGATGGAACGAGGTCGGTGACGAAGAGGTTACCTTCCGTATCACCCCAAATGTCTAGTGGCTTCACAAACCCCCGCCAAATGGCAAGTAGTTCACCTTCGGGCGAAAATGCCTGTAACCGGTCGTTCTCTCGGTCAACCACCACTACACGCCCGTCCGGTAATACCCACACCGCATGCGGGTTCATGAACTGACCGGGGCCGTCACCAAGTTCTCCCCAAGATTGCAGCTTATTGCCATCGGGAGAAAATCGATGGATTCGATGGTTTGCATAGCCATCGGAAATATAGACCGTGCCCGACGGGCAGAAGGCAACGCAGGTCGGATGATTGAACGGCTCATACGGATGATGCCTTTTTCCCAAGCCACCCATGCGCTTTTCATCGTGGCAAATCACCACCTCGTGGCTGTCCCTGTCCACGATATAGATCCTTCCGTTCGGAGCAACGGAGAGCATGTGCGCATCGAGGATCAGGTCGCCGCCCCACCGCGACAGCATCCGACCCTCGGGGTTGAGCGTGGCCACGGCGTGACCGTCCGCCGTAACCACCGGATCGAACCTTATAAGCACGTGAATGTTGCCGTCGGGTCCGACCGCAACATCGCTGATTACACCTCCAGGTTCGGAATGTGCGAAGAAAGGCCGCTCCACCCGGTACCGACGGTCGCCCAGTGCAACGACGAGGTTTTCAGGAGGTTTTTCCAAGCTGCGCTACTCCGGCTTTGCGGGCACGATACACAAGGCAACCGTGCCCACGGCATTCACTCGGTAATGATCTTGTAGTGCTGGACCTGCCGGTGTTGGGCGAAATTGAACATTGCCTTGCGATTATACTGGCAGATGTCCAGATCGCACTTCGCGACAAAGGCCTCGTCGCCGGCTGTGTTTGCCATTGCTATGATCTCTCCGGACGGGGCGATGATGCAGCTGCCGGCCAAAAGGTTCGAACCCTCTTCCTTGCCTGCCTTGGCAACACCTACAACGTACATGCTGTTTTGATAGGCAGATGCCTGCATGCACAAGTGATTGTGGAAGGCGCTGAGATGATCGTAGACAGGCTCCCAAGGAATGTGGGTCGGCGTGTTGTAGCCTAGAACCACCACCTCGGCACCCTGCAACGCCATGACACGGTAGGTTTCAGGCCAGCGGCGATCATTGCAGATCGCCATCCCAAACTTGCCGCCGTTCATGTCCCAAGTGCCGAAACCAATGTTTCCAACATCGAAATAGAGTTTTTCGAGGTGTTGATAAGGCATGTGGGGGCGATGATCCGCGTGGCCGGGCAAATGCACCTTCCGATATTTGCCAACTATGTTACCGGAGTCATCGACGAGGATCGCGGTGTTGTAGTGCTTGCGCTTGCCGTCCTCGATCGCGAGTTCAGCATAGCCGAGATAGAAACTTACACCTAGCCGCTTGGCTTCATCGAAAAGCGGTTGCGTTGCCGCATTGGGCATCTCCGTCTCGAAAAAGGAATCGATCTCGGCTTGATCCTCCATCCACCAGCGCGGAAAGAAGCTGGTCAAAGCCAGTTCAGGAAACACCACAACCTGCGCCCCGCGCGAATGGGCATCCCTCAATAGCTCTATCATGCGTGCAACGACCCGTTGACGCGGCTCGTCGCGTGCAATTCCGCCCAGCTGCGCTCCTGCGATGTTCAAATATCTTGGCATTGGTTTTCTCCTTTATCGAGCCGATTCACGCAGGGCATCGGTCGCGCCCTCGTCTATTTTTCCATCCGAAATCTTCACTCCGTACTGCTGAAGAGCCTGTTCCTCGGTGATGTACTCGTCGAGCACGTCGTCCAGCACATCCAATGGCTCCCGCTCGTACGGATTTCCATAGCCACCGGCGCAAGCCCGCACCGCGATAATCGACTCGTTCGTCGCAAACGGATGATGCGGTACTTTCGACGGCAGCTGGATTTCCTGACCGTCGTTTGTGACCTTGATCAGTTGCGATGGGGTTCCGTCGGAGCCGCCGAACAATCCCTTGGGCGGGTATTTGTGACCTTCGCTTTCCACGGACGCCGCGCCCGGGGCAAGGAAACGCAGGTGCCGGATCGATCCAACGCCGCCCCGCCATTTGCCAGCAGCGGCAACGTTTTCGCGCAGTTCGTATCTTTCGATGCGCAAAGGCACATGGGATTCAATGTCCTCGATTGGGTTGTTCCGGGTGTTTGCATATAGAACATCAACCGAGTCCATGCCGTCCATCTCGTACCGGCCGCCATAGCTCCCTGAGAAAAGTTCCACCTGAAGCCAGAAATTGTTGCCCTGTTGTCCTGCCAGCAGAAGCCCGCCGCCATTGCCGCAGCCGCCGCAAACCTGACGAGGCACCACTTGGCTCAGCGCCTGCACAATTGCGTTGGAAAGCTCGATGCCCGGGCAGAAGCGGGCAATGACAGGTGCTGGAAAGATCGGGTTTGCAAGGCTGCCTTTGGGCGCGAATATCTTGATGGGACGGGTCAAACCTGCATTTTGTTGTATCTCTCCATGAACAGCTGAATCCAGCAGAACCGAGCGAACGGACAGCCAGATTGCGCAATCGACAGTTCCTTCGAAAGGCATGTTTATCGGCCTGTCGGAGACCTGAGGCGCCGTGCCTGTTAGGTCGACCGTCAACTCGTCACCCTTCACCCTGATCGTGACCTTGATGGGCAGATCCTTTCGGGCCGGATCGGGATCATCGAGGAATCCATCGAGGTGGGTAGTAGCCGTATACTCGCCGTCGGGCAGCTTCGCGATTGCAGCGCGCAGACGACGTTCGGAAGCGTCGAACATGTCCTCCGTGGCAGCAGTGACGGTCGGTAGGGAATAGCGCTCGATCAACTCAAGGAAACGCTGCGCCCCGATTCTCGAGGCTGCAATCTGTGCTTCCATGTCGCCAAGCACCAGGTCCGGCAGCCTGATGTTCGTGCGCAGCATGTTCCAGATCTGATGGTTCCGCCGACCTTCCTCATAAACCTTGATCGCCTGAAAACGCAGGCCTTCAGCGTAACAATCCATGGCGTCAACGATGCCGCCACTGCCGGGCGTGTGGGCGCCGATATCGAGATGGTGGGCAGTGGTAGCGGCGTAACCGGCCAAGGCGCCCTTGTGAAATACAGGCACGATAAAGGCCACGTCCGGTCCGTGTGTCGCCCCGCCATACGGATCGTTATGCATGATGACATCGCCCGGGCGAATGCTTTCGCCGCGTTCTTCCATCATTTTCAAGCACCCCGGATATAGCCAGGAATTGGTCCCGATTGCAGTGGGGTGCTCTGCTTCGCCTCTGCCAGCTGTCTGCACTGCGCATCGATCAGAGCAGCGCCGAAATCTTCCGACTCTCGGATGATACTGGAATAGCTCATCCGCATGAGCTTGTAGCCCATCTCGATGGCGATGTTTTCCAGGCCACCCTGGATCACATTGGCTGTGATGGGATCGATGCGCGTTGCGCTTCCGGGCTTATTCATTGGTTTGCTCCTGCGCTCAGGATGAGATTGCCATGTGAGTCCGCAACAAAAGACCAGTTTGGTGGCACTACCGTTGTCGTGTCGAGCTGCAGCACAATGGCAGGGCCACTCAGCTTGATGTCGATCGGCAGTTCAGCCCGGCGGTAGAACGCCGTCTCGAAATCTCTGAGTTCGCCGTCGACCCGGAATTTCGTAGGCCCCTTCTTGACCAAGGCCTTGTCCCTTGAACCGCCCCCGCCCAGCTTGGGCCACTCGATCTGCGGATTTGGCGCGGTGCCAGTGAGACGCACGTTGACGATCTCGATCGGACTGTTGGGGAACGCATGTCCGTACTCGGCCTCATGGATCCGGTGGAACTGTTCGAATGCCTTTAACATCCCGTCGGCGTCGATCATCCCCTCCGGGATTTCCATCCGCAGTTCATAGCCCTGCCCGACATATCGAGCATCCGCATGGCGGTTGAGTGTCACGTCCTGCAGTTTCACGTGGTCCGCTTCGAACTGTTGCAGAAGCTCCTCCTGCATCTGCAGAAAATCATTGTTGAGGCGATAGAGGTCGAGACCGGTAGACACCTGGAACTGCGTCCGGATGGAATCATACTTCAGGTCGCTGGTCAGCAGACCGAGCGCAGATGTGATTCCTGGATAGGCCGGCACGATGACTTCCGGGATACCGAGCATGTCGGCCACCTCGGCCCCATGAAGGGGACCGGCGCCGCCAAAGGCAACCAGGGTAAAATCACGCGGATCGATACCTTTCTGCACCGTCCGTGAACGAATTGCATTGGCCATGTTGCTGTTGAGGATTGTAACGATGCCGGCGGCCGCCTCATCGAGGCTCAGGTCGAGCCGTTCAGCGATTTCACCAACAACCTTTCTCGCCGCTTCGACATCGAGGCTCATCGCGCCGCCGAGGAAGTTGTCCTTGTCGAGGCGGCCGAGCACTACGTTAGCATCAGTGACGGTCGGCTCGACGCCGCCACGGGAATAGGCCGCAGGGCCGGGAACGGAACCGGCACTGCGCGGTCCGACATGGAACGAGCCTCCGGTGTCGATGTGTGCGACGCTGCCGCCCCCCGCCCCGATGGTATGGATGTCGATCATGGGCACCAGGACCGGATAGCCCGCTATGCTGGTATCGCGAGCCGACGCTTCGCTGAACCGGCCCTCATTAGTGACGCCGATGTCGGCACTGGTGCCGCCGACATCGAAGGTGATAAAATTGCTGCGACCCGAAAGCTCGCCGCATACCGCGCCGCCCAGCACCCCGGCGGCTGGGCCGGACAAAAGCGTCAACACCGGGAACTCCGAAATCGTGGCAGGGGTCGCGACACCCCCATTCGATCGCATAACGCGCAGTTCCGCTTTCATGCCTGCGTCGCGGATCGCGCTCTCGAGCTGGCGGATGTAGTTTCGCACCGGCGGGCCGATATAGGCGTTCATGGCTGCAGTGGTGAAGCGCTCGAACTCGCGGAACTGAGAGACGACGGAGCTGGAAGTCGTCACGAACGCCTCCGGATACTCCTCCAGCACGATTTCACGGGCACGGTTTTCGTGACTCGAATTGAGATATGAGAACAGGAAGCAGATGGCGATCGATTGAACTGCGGCCTGCTTCAGTTCTCGAGCAGCTTGCCTGACCTCATTCTCGTTCAGCGGCACCAGTACGTCGCCATGAGGTGGAACAAGACGCTCCTCCACCACCTTGCGGAAGCGTCGCTTTACCAGCGGCCGGTTCTGCCAGGGTATCTCCTGCATGATGGAATAGTGCTGCGGGCGCTGGTGCCTTCCGATGTGAATGATGTCACGAAAACCCTTGGTCGTGATCATGCCGGCTTCGGCGCCTCGATACTCCAGGATTGCATTGGTGGCGATGGTGGTTCCATGGAACACATAGTCGATATCCGCGGCTTTGATGCCGTTTCGCATGCAAAGCTCGAGGATGCCGTTCATCACGCCGCGGGCAGGATTGTCACCCGTGGTCGGCACCTTGTGAATCAGCACCTTGCGCGCATCACTGTCCGAATAGATGACGTCAGTGAATGTCCCTCCGACGTCCACGCCAACCAATTTCATCTCAAGTCTCCACTAACTGGTATTGCTTGTGTCTTATTCAGCGAAGGTAGTCGGATCTCACGACCGTTTGTTATCCCGCGCGGCCGGTAAATCAGCGCGATGAGCATCACTGCGGCCAGGCCCACTTCCTGCAGACCGAGCCGTCCCCCGAGCGTGAAGCCGCCGAGGTCAATGCCTTTCTCCGCCTGCCGCAGAAGTTCCGAAAGCAGGGCCACGAACGCCGTTCCGGTCACAGCGCCGGTCAGTGAACGCATGCCGCCAATCACCAGCATGGCCACCGTGATGAATGTCAGCTTGAGATAGAATTCCCCCGCAATGACTACCTGCAGATGGCTGGCGTAAAGCGCTCCCGCCACGCCAACCACGAACGCGCTCAAGACGAAGGAGATCAGGCGTTCCCTGCGTACATCAATCCCCGCGGCCTTTGCTGCGACAAGGTCCTCACGCGATCCGCGCAGGCGGAATCCAGAGGCGCTCGCCTGATAGGCAGCGGCAATCAGTATGGCCCCTGCCGCGAATGCAGCGGAGACGGGAAGGTTCGTGAAGATCGGCAGCCCGTAGAGCGACCCCTGCCCGCCGGTAATCGGGGTCCAATTCGAGAACAAGGCATAGAGACGGCAGGCATTTCAACATTTTCAAAGACTGTCAGTTCGGGGAAGAGGCGCGCGGCTTGGAATGTCCGCGCTATCCCGTTGCGCGGAAAAACATGTGGAGGCCAGTTCGATGCGTCGGCACCTTCGAACAGCAACTTGCCCTCGGTTGGCTGTTGGAATCCGCTGAGCACGTTGACTAGTGTGGTCTTGCCGGCGCCGTTGGGTCCGATCAGACCTAGGATCTCGCCACGCGCCAGTTCCAGGTCCACACTTTCGAGAGCTCTGAGGCCCTCAAATTTCACGCCGACCCCTCGCGCCGAAAGGGTGCTTGTAACGGGGCCGGCGGACATGTTCACGTCAATTCCGATCTTTGGCTAGCGGCCCGGAATTTTCTCAGGCGTGCGCATTTCGACAAAGCTGTGCTTGCCGTCCTGCACCTGCATGATCACCATTGGACGCATGAAGTTGATGTGGGTTTTCGCATCAAAGCTGGTCGGGCCGACAAGGAGCTTCTCGTCCTTGAACTTCTCGAACTCCACCTTCATTGCGTCTGAATCGACGCTGCCGGCCCGCTCCGCTGCCAGCTTGATGGCCTGGATGTCCGTCGTCAGAACATTTGGCGCAGATCGCGGCGTAAATTAGCGGAGCATCGGCCTCGTCTATGGGTTGATGTTAAGCGGCGATCTTGCGGTGCTGCAAGCGCCGATGTTCGATGGTTTGCCGTTTGATCCTTTCGCGCTGTTGGATGATGGCTTCAGCCCTGCCGAAGTAGGCGTCTGCGGGCGTCACATTGTTCAGGCTCTCGTGATAGCGCTGGTGATTGTAGTAATCGACGAACGCTTCGATCTTGGCCTCGAGGTCACCGGGCAGGAAGTAGTTTTCCAGCAGGATGCGGTTCTTCAGGGTCTGGTGCCAGCGCTCGATCTTGCCCTGGGTCTGGGGATGGAGGGGCGCGCCGCGCACATGGCTCATGTTCTGGGCCACGATGTATTGTGCCAGCTCGGCAGCGATGTAGCTCGGGCCGTTATCACTGAGCAGGCGGGGTCTGTGGTGCACCTGGGCCTGGTCACAGCCTGAGGCCGCAAGCGCCATATCCAGCGTGTCGGTGACGTCCTCGGCCCGCATCGTGCCGCACAGCTTCCATGCGATGATGTAGCGCGAGTAATCGTCGAGCACGGTCGACAGATACATCCAGCCCCAGCCGATGATCTTGAAGTAGGTAAAGTCGGTCTGCCACATCTCGTTCGGACGCGTAGTCCTGGTATGGAACGCATCGGCAGCCTTGATCACCATGAAGGCCGGGCTGGTAATCAGGTCATGAGCCTTGAGCAGCCGGTAGACCGTGGCTTCCGACACGAAGTAGCGTTTGTCGTCGGTGAAGCGCACCGCCAGTTCCCGGGGCGAGAGGTCGGTCTCTTCCAGGGCCATCTCGACGATCTGGTCATGGATATCGACCGGGATGCGGTTCCACACCCGGCTCGGTGCCGAAGACCGATCGGCCAGCGCTTCGGGGCCGCCATCAAGGTAGCGATCGTACCAGCGGCAGAACGTCCGGCGCGGGATGCCCAATTGCTCCAGCGTCCGGCCTGCAGGCAGGTGCGACTGTTCGACGATCGAGATGATCTCGAGCTTCTCGGATGCGCGATATCTCATTCGTCGTCGCCCCCATCCGCTATCATGCTTTTTTTGAGCAGACGGTTCTCAAGCGTCAGATCGGCGACGCATTCCTTTAGGGCGCTGGCCTCGCGGCGCAGATCCTTGACTTCATCGGTTGTGGCGGCCCGGGCGGTATCCCCCGCCAGGCGGCGCTTGCCGGCCTCCATGAACTCCTTCGACCAAGTGTAATACAGGCTCTGGGCGATGCCTTCCTTGCGGCACAGCTCGGCGATGCTGTCGTCACCGCGCAGACCTTCCAGCACGATCCTGATCTTGTCTTCCGCCGAGAAGTGCCGCCGGGTCGCCCGGCGAATGTCCTTCACCACCTGCTCGGCAGGCTTCTTGGCATTCAAATGCTTCGTTCTCATCTTCGATCCTTCCCGATCGCGACGAGACCAAAACACTCCTCAAATCACAACTCCAAATTTGTGCCATAGGTGCTGACGGGGAACAGTTGGTCGAGGCGAGTGGCTGGCAGAAACACTCGGTCCGGGGTTTTCTGTCCGGCACTGTCAGGAAGAAGCTTGGCCTGCCGCTGGTCTCGGAGATCGGCAAGGACGGCATGCGGCGCTACCGCATCGAGCGCAGCGACAAGCCAGAATGAGGCGCGCGATGTCCAACCGATCAATCACAATCGCTGAACAGCTCGCTGCCCTGGGCGAGTTGACCCGCACCGAACTTGCCGGGCGCTGGCAGGCTGCCCATGGTTGTCCGCCGCCGAAAGGCGTCAAGCGACCGCTGCTGGAGCATTCGGCAGCTTGGTCGCTGCAGACGAAGAAGCTCGGCGGCTTGAGCCCGGAAGCGAGGCGACGGCTCGCGGCTCTTGTAGCCGCCAGGCGCAAGGGCCGACGCCTGCCACCTGATCTGCTCGAACCGGCGGCAGCTGAGGGACGTGAGTCACCATTGGGCGGGCAGGCGCAGCCACCAGCGATCCGGCGCAGGCTGCATCCCGGAGACCGGCTGCTGCGCGAGTGGAACGGCAGGAACCATGTTGTCGAGGTGGTCGAAGGCGGCTTCATCTTCGACGGCAAAAAGTGGAAGTCGCTGTCTGCGATCGCGCGGCGCATCACCGGCGCCCACTGGTCCGGTCCGCGGTTCTTCGGGTTGTGACCATGCAGCAAACATTGCGTTGTGCGGTCTATACCCGCAAGTCGACCGAGGAAGGGCTGGACCAGGAGTTCAACTCGCTCGACGCCCAGCGCGAGGCCTGCGAGGCCTACATCGCCTCGCAGGCCGGGCTCGGCTGGCGGCTGGCGCCGGGGCGGTATGATGATGGCGGCATCTCCGGCGGCACGATGGAGCGCCCTGCCCTTCGAGCCCTGCTGGCGGACATCCAGGAGAGACGGATCGACATTGTGGTGGTCTACAAGATCGACCGCCTCACCCGCTCGCTCGGTGATTTTGCCAAGATCATGGATGTGCTCGATGCTGCCAGCGCTTCCTTCGTCTCGGTGACGCAGGCATTCAACACCACCACGTCGATGGGCCGGCTGACGCTGAACGTGCTGCTGTCCTTTGCCCAGTTCGAGCGCGAGGTGACGGCCGAGCGCATCCGCGACAAGATCGCCGCTTCCAAGCGCAAGGGCATGTGGATGGGCGGCGTCGTGTCGCTCGGCTACCGGGTCGAGAACCGCAAGCTGCTGATCGAGGAGAAGGAGGCTGAACTCGTCCGGCAGATCTTTGCCCGCTACCTCGAACTCGGATCCGTCCAAAGGCTGGCGGATGAGTTGCAGTCGTAAGGAACTGGAAGTGCGGCGACCAACACCACGCAAGTCCAGCAACGGCAGCTACAAGGCAAGACCGTTCGCCAGGGGCAATCTGTTCCACCTGCTGTCGAACCCGATCTACATCGGCAAGATCCGCCACCGCACCGAACTGCACGAGGGAGAGCACGAGGCGATCATCGACGCAGACACCTTCAGCAAGGTTCAGGAACTGCTCGCTTCAAAGGCGCCTGCGAGAAGTCATCCAACCAGCCATCCGGACATTCATCTGCTCACAGGCATTGCCTTTGACGAGAAGGGTGACCGGCTTGCGCCTTCCCACACCGTCAAGGGCGGACGGCGCTACCGATACTACATCTCGCAAAGAGCGATCGGGCGCGGAAGCAATGAAGCTTCCAAGGCGTCGGGATGGCGGATCCGGGCCGAACGGCTGGACGGGCTGGTGGAGCAGGAACTGTTGACGTTGCTGCGCAATGGCGGCAGGATCACGGAGATGATCGGAACAGGTTCGGGCGCAATTGCCGCTGGTGAAGCGGCAGCAAGCGCGCTGCGGCGGGCCGAGGAATGGTCAGCCATGCCGCCGGCGGAGAAGAAGGAGATTGCTGCGCAACTGATCCGCCGCGTGGAACTGCGGCCATCCGGCATCCGCATCGAGTTCAGCCGCATCGGCCTGATGCGCTGGATTGATCCTGCAAGTACAGGAAGCAGCAAGACAGGTCCTGGCACTTCAGAGCCACCGATTGTTGTCGAGCGGCCGTTGAGCATCCGGCGGCGCGGCGTCGAGACCAGACTGATCGTCACGGACGGCAGCCGCACCGCAGGCTGAACCGGATGAAGCACTGATCGACCTGCTGATCCGTGCGCAGGTCTATTTGGCGGATCTGACGGACGGCAGCGGCAGAACACTTGCGGAGGTCGCCGCGCTGAACGGCACCGATCCCTCCGAGGTCAGCCGGCTGCTGCCGCTTGCATTCCTGTCGCCGCGCATCGTCGAGGCAATTCTTGCCGGCAGCCAGCCCGATCACCTGACGCCACTGCGACTTTCGCGTCTCAACCCCCTGCCCCTTGGCTGGGATGAACAGGAAGCGATCCTGCTATCCGGGAAGACCGATCGAAGACAAGCTTCGGACACGCTGAACACCGTTCTTGCTTGAATGACAGCCGCTGGACCTTCGAATCCCACCGCGCCTGTCACCTGGTCGCCAGCCAAAGCAACTTCCTGACGATCTTTCCCGATCATGACCATGATCGCGGTTCTCAACACTTGGGCAGGAAAACCAGCCACAGAGACGGCGCCCCGCAAAACGGCCCAAACGCCGCCACACTGGACGCCAAACTCCGGTCTCTGCATCGCTGAGCAGAGACAAGCGTTTGAAGTGTTTAAGACATTTGCAGAGACAGGGCGGACCGCGGTTGTCGCAGAACTGAATGGTGGGCGGACAGCTACACGAACCTTCAACCAATCCCCTATTCTAACCCACGGATATGTCGCCGCTATTCCGGACGACTAGGGCACAGAGACGGAAAGGTGGCCGGAAGTGGCTGAATTCTCGAGACTTGGAAGAGACTGCTAGTCAAACGATCGCAAGGATTCTGCCGATGCAAGCTTGGTTGCGGGTTTGTGCATTTCGCTAAGTCTCTGTTTTTAAAGTGTTTTTGGTGGGCCCGGAGGGACTCGAACCCCCAACCAAGCGGTTATGAGCCGCCGGCTCTGACCATTGAGCTACAGGCCCTGCCGATGTTCGCCCTTGGCGACACGCAAGGCGAGAGATAGCCGCTTTGGCCGCCAGCGGCAAGGCCGGAAGACTTTCCGAAAACCGGTGTTGGGCATGGGCAGGCCGGCCCTCTTTGCGGGCCGGCCTTTGTGCCTGCACGTGTCAGGCGTCAGATACCGCGGGAGCCGATGACGCGGCAGCGCGGGCTGTGGCGGTCGAAAACCAGAACCGCGCGATGTCCTCGGAACCAGCCGGCAACGACGATGTCGCGCCGTCCGACCCGTTCAATGCCCGGCCGGCGCATGCCTTGGCGCCAGGCCCTTTCGATCGCTTCACTCGGACGGCATTGTGCACGGTGACCGCCATGCCAGCCACCTGGACGGCCCTGCCACCCGCCGCCATGCCCGCCAAGGTAGCCGCCGCTGTGCTGGATGGTTATCTCGCCGGAAATTCCCGCAGCTTGTGCATTCGCGGCAAGGCCGAGCGCCAGCGCCGCTGTAATCGCGAATTTCTTGCCGGTGGATGCGAGGATGTTTGCCATTTCACTCTCCTTTGCTGGATCGCCGCCAAGTTATCGGCGGCTTTGGCATCAACAGGAGTGATCATGGGTCCTGGCGGTTGAACGCGGCAGGAACCGGTCGTTAAGCCTGCGTTCAGCTATCACGGCTTGATGAGATTGAGCCGTGTCGCCTCGTACACCGCCTGGGCGATCGTGGCGCAGCCAAGCTTGGTGCGCGCGAACTTGAGGTAGTCGCGCACCGTATGCTCGGAGATCTGCAGGATTTCGGCGATACTCGTGGCGTCCTTGCCCTGTGCCGTCCAGTTCAGGCACTCGATTTCCCGGCGGCTGAGCTGCGGCACCGGTTCGCTCGCTCCCGTCTCCGCAAGGGCCCGCTTGTGCAATATCAGCGCAATGTCCCGGATGTGACGTCTCCAGCGGGCCGATCCACTCCTTGAACGCCTGCGGATCGGCGGTTGCATTGACCGTGAACATCGCCCGCTTGCCGCCGCGGTCGGCTATCGGGTGGGTATAGCCACAATTGCCGACGCCATGCTTTTCTGCATCGAGAAAGAAAGCATCCACCCCCGCCCCGTCGCGAGGCAGGTCGGACCAGAAAAACGGCATCGCGTCGGAAAGGCCGCGCAGCATCACGGGATCCGTCACCATGTAATTGGCCATGATGTAGCGCATCACCCAATCCGGCCGGTAGGTCGTTCGCACGAAGGGAATGTCCATGCCCGGCGTCGCCGTCGGCGCAAGGTGATAGATCGCATGCTCCACTCCGAGCACGCTTTTGATTTCTTCCAGCGAGTTCTGGAAGTCCTTGCCACTCGCCAGGCTCATCGTAAGCGCGGCGAGGGCGTCGTCGCCCATTTTGTTCATCTGCACCAAACCGGACACGTCAATTCGTCCGCACTCACGCACGGCAAACCTGCCGCTTTGAAAGACAGCAAGACGGGAAGACGTGAACAGCCCCCAATTGACCCAAACCACCTATCATTTCGGCACTTATCGAGCAAAAAGCAAGAACAGCTTTCCCTAACGTAAATTTTGTAAGTTCCGCACTTTTCCGATTTCTGTGATCAGCCTCACCCCGTCCTTGCAATTTTCGGTCCGGAACCTAATTTTGAGAAGCCCGTAGGGCCGAAGAAATCAGGCTCAGGTACTATTCAGACATGCGTTTCCCACCATCCTTTCTCGATGAGATAAGGAACCGGCTTCCCATTTCGGATGTCGTGGGTTCGCGCGTGACTTGGGACAAGCGCAAGACGAATGCGTCGCGCGGCGACTACTGGGCCTGCTGTCCGTTCCACGGCGAGAAATCGCCAAGCTTCCATGCCGAGAACCGCAAGGGCCGCTATCACTGTTTCGGCTGCGGCGTTTCCGGCGACCATTTCCGTTTCCTTGTCGAACTGGACGGCATTTCCTTTCCCGAGGCGGTGGAACGGCTGGCCTCGCAGGCCGGCCTTGCCATGCCGGTCTTCACGCCCGAGGAGCGCGAGCGGGAGGAAAAGCGAGCGACGCTGCATGAAGTCATGGAAATGGCGACACGCTGGTTCGAGGAACAGTTGCAGGGTGCCGCGGGCGCGAAGGCGCGCGCCTATCTGCGCGACCGGGGCCTGAGCTTGCGCACGCAGCAAACCTTCCGGCTGGGCTTACGCGCCGGACAGCCGCAACGGGCTGAAGGAGCATCTTGCGTCAAAGGGTGTCGCCAAGGAGCAGATGGAAGCGTGCGGTCTGGTGCGGCACGGCCCGGACATCCCCGTCTCCTACGACTGGTTCCGCGACCGGGTGATGTTTCCGATTCCCGATTCGCGCGGGCAGATCATCGCTTTTGGCGGACGGGCCCTGCGCGCCGACGTGCCCGCAAAATACATGAACTCTCCGGAGACGGATCTCTTCCACAAATCCAACGTCCTCTACAATTTCGCCCGTGCCCGCCAGCCGGCGCATGCGCGTGGCGCGGTGATTGCCGCCGAAGGCTACATGGACGTCATCGCGCTGCACCAGGCCGGTTTCGACAACGCCGTCGCCCCGCTTGGCACGGCGCTGACGCAGGCGCAGCTTGAACTGCTTTGGCGTATGGCCGAAACGCCGTTGCTGTGCTTCGACGGCGACAAGGCCGGTCTGAAAGCTGCATGGCGCGCCGCCGATCTGGCGCTAGCGGGCCTGAAGCCCGGGCGCAGCGTCAGTTTCGCGCTGCTGCCGGAAGGCAAGGATCCCGACGACCTGGTACGTGAGGGCGGCCCGGGGGCATTCTCTTCGGTACTGGACGAGGCCGTGGGCCTTGCAGACATGGTCTGGAGCCGCGAAACCGCCGCGCAAACCTTCGACACGCCGGAAAAGCGCGCAACGCTGGAGGCGCGACTGAAGGAAGTGGTTGCCCAGATCAGCGACGAGAACGTGCGCCGGCACTACCAGCAAGACATGGCGAACCGCCTTTCTGCGTTTTTTGCCGGTCCGGGCCAGTCCGTTCGCGGCAATTGGCGCGGGCGCGGCGAGGACAGGCGCGGCGGCGGGTTTTCCGGGGGCGGAAGGCGTGCGGCCTCGTCCGGGCGGATAGCTGCCAGTCCCTCGCTCCTCAATTCATCGCTCGTCAAGCGCGGATCGGCGCGCATCCCGCTGCGCGAGGCCGTGCTGGTCGTGGGCGTGATCCATCACCCGGCGATCCTTGGCCGTTGGTTTGACGAATTCGCGGCCTTGCCGCTTGTCAGCCCCGACGCACGCAAGGTCCACCAGGGCGTCGTCGACATGGCTGCCCACTGGGAAGGCGTGCAGCCCTGGCCCGACGCTGCCTCGCTGCGCGCCTATCTTGAAAGCGGCGGGCATGGCGAAATCCTGGCCCGCATGGATTCGCTTCTGGCCGAAAACAGGGTTTGGCAGGCGCTTCCCGATGCCGCCTTCGAGGACGCCGTGGACGGATGGCGGCAAGCGCATCTCTTGCACCTGCGTTCTCACACCCTATTTATGGAACTCAAGGCGGCCGAAGGCGCGCTTGCCATGGACGACAGCGAGGAAAATCTCGCCCGCCTCGTGGAAATCCGCAACGAAATCGAAAAAGAAGCAGGTACCGAGGCACTGATCGAAGGCTTTGGCGTCCCGTCTGGCAGGCCTGCTCGCAGCTTCTAGGCTTTTTTTGCTTGACGGGACTTCAATTTGCCGGAATCACCATATTTTCCGCAAACGGATATGAAACTGGCGGCAAGCAAAGCCTGAAACGCACCTTTCCCCGTTTCCCGCCGGCCGATGGTTAAGCGGAGCTTAACCCGGCTGGCGCTAACGGATAGGCGCATTGCAGGGCGGGTGATTCGGCAGGCGTCGCGAATCAGCGCATTGAGAGCAGGCGCTCGACGCGGTCCGGTTCGCGATTGCGGCACATTACATGGCCCGGCCTCGAATTTGGCCGAAATGGAAACACCCCTGCCCGGTCCCGAAGTGACCAGAGGAACACAATTGCCCATGGCAAAAACACCAGGTCAGCAGATGGCGACACCGACCAAGGAAGAGACCGAAGACAAGGAAGGCGCGCCTGAAACCCAGGATAGCCCGCTGCTCGACCTTTCGGACGACGCCGTCAAGAAGATGATCAAGGCCGCCAAGAAGCGCGGCTATGTGACCGTCGACGAACTCAACGCCGTCCTTCCTTCCGACGAGGTGTCCTCCGAGCAGATCGAAGACACGATGGCGATGCTGTCCGACATGGGCATCAATGTCGTCGAGGAAGACGAGATCGAGGAAGAGACCGGCACGGAAGTCGCCGAAACCGGCGAAAAGGCGCTTGTCACCGCCAAGAAGCGCGAGCCGGCCGACCGCACCGACGATCCGGTGCGCATGTATCTGCGCGAGATGGGCACGGTCGAACTGCTGTCGCGCGAGGGCGAAATCGCGATCGCCAAGCGCATCGAGGCCGGCCGCGAGACGATGATCGCCGGGCTTTGCGAAAGCCCGCTGACCTTCCAGGCCATCATCATCTGGCGCGACGAACTCAACGAAGGCAGCATCCTGCTGCGCGACATCATCGACCTTGAGGCGACCTATGCCGGGCCGGAAGCGAAAGCCGCGCCGCCCATGCCCCGGATCGACGAGGAAATCGTTGTCCGCAAGGAAGAGCCTGCGCCGCGCGTTCGTGGCGCCGATGGCGAGGATGAGGCCGAGGACGCACCGCGCCCGCCCGAGGAAGAAGACGACGAGGACGATCTCGAGAATTCCCTTTCGCTTGCTGCGATGGAAGCCGAGCTGAAGCCGCAGGTTCTGTCGACTTTCGACACGATCGCGGACAGCTACAAGAAACTGCGCAAGCTGCAGGACCAGCTCGTGGAAAAGGCGATGGACAACAAGTCGCTCTCGCCGGCCCAGGAACAGCGCTACAAGGAACTGCGCGACACGATCATCCGGTCGGTCAAGTCGCTGTCGCTCAACCAGAACCGCATCGATGCGCTGGTCGAGCAGATCTACGACATCAACAAGCGGCTGGTCGGCTTCGAGGGCAAGCTGTTGCGCCTTGCCGAATCCTATGGCGTGTCGCGCGAGGATTTCCTCAAGGAATATTTCGGCTCCGAACTCGATCCCAACTGGATCCGCCGCATTTCGAACCTGGCCAGCCGCGGCTGGAAGGAATTCAACAAGTCAGAGCAGAAGAACATCAAGGCCATCCGCAGCGAGATTCAGAATCTCGCCGCCGAGACCGGCCTTGAACCGGCGGAATTCCGCCGGATCGTTCAAAAGGTGCAAAAGGGGGAGCGCGAAGCGCGCCAGGCCAAGAAGGAAATGGTGGAGGCGAACCTTCGCCTCGTCATTTCGATCGCCAAGAAATACACCAATCGCGGCCTGCAGTTCCTGGACCTGATCCAGGAAGGCAATATCGGCCTGATGAAGGCGGTCGACAAGTTCGAGTACCGCCGCGGCTACAAGTTCTCGACCTACGCCACCTGGTGGATCCGGCAGGCGATCACCCGCTCGATCGCCGACCAGGCGCGCACCATCCGCATCCCGGTGCACATGATCGAGACGATCAACAAGATCGTGCGAACCTCGCGCCAGATGCTGCATGAGATCGGCCGCGAGCCGACACCGGAGGAACTGGCCGAGAAGCTGGCGATGCCGCTCGAGAAGGTCCGCAAGGTTCTCAAGATCGCCAAGGAGCCGATCTCGCTCGAAACGCCGATCGGCGACGAGGAAGATTCGCATCTCGGCGATTTCATCGAGGACAAGAACGCGATCCTGCCGATCGACGCGGCGATCCAGGCAAACCTGCGCGAAACGACGACCCGCGTGCTGGCCTCGCTGACGCCGCGCGAGGAGCGCGTGCTGCGCATGCGCTTCGGCATCGGCATGAACACCGACCACACGCTGGAAGAAGTCGGCCAGCAGTTCTCGGTCACGCGCGAGCGTATCCGCCAGATCGAGGCGAAGGCGCTGCGCAAGCTCAAGCATCCGAGCCGCTCGCGCAAGCTGCGAAGCTTCCTCGACAGCTAGAACAGGCGAAGCATGAGAAGCGTGGTTTTGGTGGCATTTGCCCTGCTGTTTCCGGCAACGGCGCTTGCCGCCAAGCCGGAAGCCGACAGTTGCGCGGCCATTCTTCCTGCCGAGGCGAAATCAATCTACGCAAATGTGAGCCCGTCGGTGACACCCGGCATCGATTTGCGTGCGCTGGTGCGGGAAAAGGTCACGGCCATGGTCAAGGCCGGCGAGGTCGGCATGACGACGGCCAGGACGAGCGCCCTTTCGGCAGGCAAGTGCCTGCAAATGCTGCAATAGGGCCCGGCTGGCCGGCTTTCAAAATCAGATGGCGTTAACCGAATTGCGTTGCGCAAAGTGCGGTTGCGCAACACGTCTGCCACGTCTATATATTAGAAAATTCGAATATATAGAAAGACATGCCGTGGCCGCTGCCGCCGAAATGCTCGACAAGTTACCCTGGAGCCTTGTCATCGTCGCCTGCCTGACGCTTGGCCTCGCTCCATTCTTTCCCGAGCCTCATGTCTGGGAAAAACTCAAGATGCTTGGCTCCGGAACCCTTCACCGGCCGATCGACATCTTCGATTTCCTGATGCATGCCGCGCCATTCATCGTAGCGGTGCTGAAGCTGGCTGTGATGGCCGGCGGCAAATGAAGCTAGGCGCTGGCCGCCGCTTCGTGCAAGACTGACGCTCTTTTCGAGTGGAGCAAAGTGATGTCTTTCCTGCGAAAGCTGTTCGGCCTGTCTGGCGAAACCGCAAGCCCGCAAGAACAATCCATAGAGCATGAGGGTTTCGTGATCCGCCCTGCCCCGATTGCGGAGGGCGGCCAGTTCCGGCTTTGCGCTGTGATTTCGCGCGAGTTCGACGGCGCCGTAAAGGAACACCGACTGGTTCGCGCCGACATGTTTGCCTCCCGCGACGAAGCGGCGGAGGCATCTGTGCGCAAGGCAAAACTGGTGATCAAGGAACAGGGTGATCGTATGTTCGGATGAGGGCGCACGCTCCGATCCTGCCCGCCTGTCGGGTAATAAAAGTTTTGCTTGTCTTTCCCTGCAAAAGACATCAAACTTTTTAACGTTCGGGCATTTTGCGAACTCGACTGAAAGACTGCATTTCTGCGGTTGCCGGCCTGCCATGCAGGGCAACAATGGCGGACGGGGATACGGCAGAAACGGCGAACCGGGAACGCCGAAAAAATCCCGGGTACGCTTTCTGGGGCTTTTCCGAAAATGGCAAGCTTCAGTAAGAGTGCGATAAAAACGCTGCTTTCTCGACGTCAAAATGTGCCTGCCCAGACCGGATTCCCTGAGGATGAGGGTCATAACCTGCCTCCGGCGGCGCACAGCGAAATCGCTTCGCCAATGGTCAGGCTTTTTGGTGGTCCGGCCGAAGGCCGACAGTGACGGAAAGCATCGCATGAGCCAGACTGGCACCGTAAAGTTCTTCAATACAGACAAGGGTTTCGGCTTCATCAAGCCGGACAATGGCGGACCGGACATTTTCGTCCACATTTCCGCCGTGCAGGCATCGGGTTTGACCGGGCTCGCCGAAAACCAGAAGGTCAGCTACGACACCGAGCCGGACAAGCGCGGCAAGGGACCAAAGGCGGTAAACCTTCGGGCTGGCTGACGCTTTTCGGCCGGCATACGCCTTGGCTTTGCCGGCCGGGTCAAGATCGATCAAACTTGGTTTTCCGGTTAACTGCCCGGAAACGATGTTTCTTTATGTTTCGGGTTGTGAGGGATCGGCGCTCATCCCAAACCCGGAGTGCCGGCCGCGACCCCACCAGACCCTGGCCGGTATGCTTCCTGGCGTGAGACGCCTCTTGGCAGCATACCGATCCCTCACACCCCATCATTCAACGAAGATACGGATTGGTTTGGCGCTCGCGCCCGAAGGTGCTTCCCGGACCGTGTCCGCAGATGAAGGCGACATCGTCGCCCAGCGGCAGCAGCTTGTTCCTGATCGACGAAATGAGCGCTTCATGATCGCCGCCGGGCAGGTCCGTGCGCCCCACCGAACCTGAAAACAGTACATCGCCCACATGCGCAAGCCGCGCCTCCCGACTGAAGAACACGACATGGCCTGGCGCATGGCCGGGACAGTGGAATACCTCGAAGGGATGGCCGCCGATATGGATTATATCGCCTTCCGCAAGCCATTTGTCTGGATGCACATTATGGAACTGGCCGGGTACGCCGAACATTTGTGCCTGCCGCTCGATGCCCTCGCAAAGCTGTTTGTCCGCGATGTGCGGCCCGTGAATTTCAACGCCGCCAAGTGCCGTCTTCAGTGCCTCGGCGCCACCGACATGGTCGATATGGCCGTGCGTCAGGAAAATCGTTTCCACCGTGATGCCCGCCTGGTGGATTGCATCGAGTATGTCATCGACATCCCCGCCCGGATCGATAACGGCGCCCTTGCCCGTCGCCCGGTCCCAGATGAGCGTGCAGTTCTGCTGGAAAGGCGTCACGGGCAGTATCGCGGCCTGCAGCCCTGGTTCCTGTGGCATTCATACTTCCCGGATCGATTTGCGAGGCCGATTAGATACCGCAGGCGCTGAAAAATAAAAGGGCGGCCAAGGGCATTCGCCCCGCCGCCCCTCGCCAAACTGGCGTTGTAACTACGCCGCCTTCTTGCCCATCAACGCGCCGGCAATGCCGGTCAACGCGCCGCCGCCGACGAGACCGCCGACGATCTGGCTGACAAGCGCGCCGGTGTCCATGCCGCTTGCCGCTGCTGCCGGGTCACCCGCGCCAGCTCCAAGCAGTCCGCCAATCAACGGGCCCAGTGCCATGCCGCCGCCGACGCCGCCGACCGCGCCTGCGAGAAGGCGTGGAACCAGTGCTACTGCGGCCTGCTTAACGACCGCGCCAACGACACCGCCGCCGACCATTCCGGAGATCGCCTGAATGATGATAGGTGCAAGCATTTCCATTTTATTTCTCCCGTGTGTTCCACAATGCGCGGACAAATCCTACCGGTCCCCCGGAGCTATGTAGCGTTAACCCGAATAAGACTTTCGTACAAAACGAAAGCGGCACATGGAGTACTCCATGCACCGCTTTTTACAAAACTTCGTGTTTCAGCAATAAGACAGCTCAAGCCGCCTTCACGGCCTGGTGCTTGTGAACTTCCGCTTCATAGTCCGCCATCAAGATCTTGCACGTCTCGCCCGGAGTGAACTTGTACTGCGCGATTTCCGAAACCGGCGTCACTTCCGCGGCGGTTCCGGTGAGGAAACATTCCTGGAAACCCGGGAGTTCCTCGGGCATGATCGCGCGTTCGACCACTTCGAAGCCGCGGCGCTTGGCAAGTTCGATGACCGTTTGCCGCGTGATGCCGTTCAGGAAGCAGTCGGGCGTCGGCGTGTGGATGACGCCGTCCTTGGTGAAGAAGATGTTCGCGCCGGTCGCCTCGGCAACCTGCCCGCGCCAGTCGAGCATCATTGCGTCGGCATATCCCTTGCGTTCGGCCGCATGCTTGGACAGCGTGCAGATCATGTAGAGGCCGGCTGCCTTCGGCTGAAGAGGGAATGGTGCGGGGATCGGGCCTGCGCCACTCGGCAAGATCGAGCCGGATGCCCTTCAGCTTCTCCTCGGGCTTGAAATAGCTCGGCCACTCCCATGCCGCGATTGCAACGTTGATGCGATTGTTCTGGGCCGAAACGCCCATCATTTCGCTGCCGCGCCAAGCAACCGGCCGGACATAGGCGTCGGCGAAACCCTTGCGGCGCACTTCCTCGTCGCATGCGGCGTTGATCTCATCCTTGGAATAGGGAATCTCGAAGCCGAGCACCTGGGCCGAGAAGAACAGCCTGTCAGTGTGCTCCTCGAGCTTGAAGATCTTGCCGCCATAGGCGCGCTCGCCCTCGAACACCGAGCTTGCATAGTGCAGCCCGTGGGTCAGCACATGGACCTTTGCGTCCTCCCACGGAATGAACTCGCCGTTGAACCAGATTTCGCCTCCAAGCTGGTCATAGGTAACGCCTGCCATCTCTCTCTCCCGTCGATAAGCCCGATTTTCTTGCGTTCGGCCGCGCAGTCGGTCCGCTGTTGACAAAATCCTAGGAGCAATGGAAATTTATGTCAATACTACTGACATATTTCGCAATGCCGTTGGCGCGCGAAAACGCCCCAAGAAGGAAGCGACGGGAATGAAACAAAAGGCCCTGGCCGCCGGTGCGAATTCCGACGAGTTGGTGATGGATCCCATTTCGCCGGAAGAAATTCCGCAGCTCGCCAACATCGAACTGCTCTTCTTCGCATATCGCGATTTCACCGCCGACCCGGACCGGATCCTGAACGGTTTCGGTTTCGGGCGGGCACATCACCGTGCGCTCTATTTCGTCAACCGCAGGCCGGGCATGACCGTTGCCGAGCTCTTGACGATCCTTGGCATCACCAAGCAGAGCCTCTCGCGGGTGCTGCGGCAACTGATCGAAGCGGGCCACATCCGCCAGGTGGAAGGCCAGTCGGACCGCCGGCAACGCCTGCTTTTCCCGACCAGGGCCGGGCGCGAACTCATTCTCGAACTGTCGCGGCCACAGTCCCGCCGCATCGCCAAGGCACTTAAGAACAGCGGGCTCGGCGACGATTTGATCATTTCGCGATTTATGCGCGAAATGATAAACCCCAAGTGAGTATGATCCGCCGGGCTGTTTTTGAAGGCCAAGGGCACACCAACGCGGGAGCGTTTCAATGACCGCAACGCCATCAATCGCACCGTCTTCCGGGCGGATCAAGCCGATTGAAGCCCGTCCCCGACGACGCGGCGCATCTGCTGGTCGTCGATGATGACCGCCGCATTCGCGAACTGCTTTCGCGCTACCTCGCCGATCACGGCTTTCGCGTTTCGGTGGCTCCAGACGCAGCCGAAGCGCGCCGCAAGCTTCAGTCGCTCGAATTCGACCTCCTCATTGTCGACGTCATGATGCCGGGCGAGACAGGCGTGCTTTTCACCCGCTCGCTCCGCGAGAAGAACTCGGTGCCCGTACTGATGCTGACGGCGCTCGCCGAGACCGAAAACAGGATCACCGGCCTTGAGGCAGGCGCCGACGACTATCTGTCGAAGCCGTTCGAACCGCGCGAACTGCTGCTGCGCATCAACTCGATCCTCAAGCGCGTGACCAAGCCGTCCGCGCCGGCATTCGAGCAGGTGACGTTCGGGCCGTTCATGTTCTCGGTCAAGAAGCGCGAACTGCGCCAGAACGGGGAGGATGTGCGGCTGACCGACCGCGAGCAGGAGATCATGCTGGCATTTGCGGCGCGCCCCGGCGACACGGTCGCGCGCCACGAATTGCTGGGCGGGGATACCGGCGCATCGGGCGAACGCAAGATCGATGTGCAGATCAACCGGCTGCGGCGCAAGATCGAGGAAGATCCTGCAAATCCCAAATGGCTCCAGACGGTCCGTGGCATCGGCTACAGGCTTTGTGTAGATTGAGGCAGCCCTGCTTCGGCAAGGGTCGCTGAATCCACGGAAACAGGCCATTGGCGGTAGAGACCAGCGATTTTCCGAGCGTGCGCCTGCGGCGCAATCCATGGCGGGTTTTCGCCCGGGCCGTGTCTCGGCGCATGCCGAAGGGCCTGTTTGCCCGCTCGCTGATCATCATCATCGCGCCGATGGTCCTGCTGCAGGGCGTCGTTGCCTTCGTTTTCATGGAGCGGCATTGGCAAACGGTGACACAGCGCCTGTCCAAGGCGGTCACCGCCGACATCGCCGCGGTCATCGACGTCATCGAAAGCTATCCTCAATCCGGAAATTTCGAGGTGGTGGAGCGCATCGCGCGCGACCGGCTGCGCCTGAACATCTCCATCCTGCCGCCCGAACCGTTTCCCGATGCCGGACCCAAGCCGTTTTTCTCCATTCTCGACGACGTTCTGCGCGAGGAAGTCGCCAAGCAGATAGACCGGCCGTTCTGGATCGACACGGTCGGCGATTCGAACCTTCTGGAAATCCGCATTCGGCTCGACAAACCGGATGCGGTCCTGCGGGTCTTCGCCAAGCGCAGTTCGGCCTATGCATCCAACAGCCACATCTTCCTCGTGTGGATGGTCGGTACGTCGCTGTTCCTGATCATCGTCTCCGTCGCTTTCCTGCGCAACCAGATACGGCCGATCCAGCAACTGGCCGAAGCTGCGGAAAGCTTTGGCAAGGGACGCTATTTACCCGGTGATTTTCGTATCCGCGGCGCACGCGAGGTGCGCCAGGCGTCGCTCGCCTTCCTGCAGATGCGCGACCGCATCGAGCGCCAGATCCAGCAGCGCACCGCCATGCTGACCGGCGTCAGCCACGACTTGCGCACCATCCTGACCCGCTTCAAGCTGCAACTGGCGCTGGTCGGCGAGGACCGCGACGTCGAGGAATTGCAAGCCGATGTCGACGAGATGCAGCGCATGCTGCAAGGCTATCTCGATTTCGCCCGCGGCGAGGCCAGCGAGCCGGTGGAGCCGGTCGAACTGTGCGAACTGCTGAAGCGCCATGAGAGCGAAGCCGCGGTCAAGCACAAGTCACTCGACATACGCTGCCCCGATGGCCTCGTCGTCCGCGTCCGGCGCAATGCCATGGCCCGGCTGATCGCCAACCTCGTCTCCAACGCATTCCGGCACGCCGACAGCCTGCTGATCCGCGTTACCGAAGGCAGCGGCTTCGTCACCATTGCCGTTCGACGATGACGGGCCGGGCATTCCCGATGACCAGCGCGAGGAGGTGTTCAAGCCTTTCCTGCGGCTGGACGAGGCACGCAACCAGGACGAAGGCGGCACTGGACTGGGCCTTTCGATCGCGCGCGACATCGCCCGCAACCATGGCGGCGACATCAATCTTCACACCAGCCCGCAAGGCGGCCTGCGGGCCGTGGTGCGATTGCCAGTTTAGGTCCGTTCAGCTTCAGCGCGGCGCCGCGGTGTAGCGCCGGCAATGTCCCACCAGTCGGGCAGTATCTTCACAACGATCGCCAGCCAGCCGAGCGAGGCGGCAATGTATATGCCGCCATGATGAAGTATGCCGCGTTAGCCATTGGCGAAAGGACGGGTTGCCAAAATCCGGTGTGGCCGAACTGTCTCAATGCAGCCTCGATCCGTTCGGCACCGTCTTGTCGAGATTGGCGAGTACGACGGCACCGTTTTCGTCGGCAAAGCCGAGCGTCAGCACTTCGGAAAGCATCGGGCCGATCTGGCGCGGCGGAAAATTCACCACCGCCAGCACCTGCCGGCCCGACCAGTTCTTCCGGACCGTAGTGTACGGTGATCTGCGCCGAGCGTTTTCTTCACGCCGATCCGCTCGCCGAAATCGATGGTGAGCTTGAAGGCGGGTTTGCGCGCCTCGGGAAACGGCTCGGCCTTGATGATCGGTGCCGATGCGTATGTCGACCTTCAGGAAATCGTCGATCGATATCGTCTCGGGTTAGTCCACGTCACTTCGCTCCCAGTTCCTTCGCGCGCTTGTGCGCGGCGGCAACCGCCTTTTCCATCAGGGGCGTCAGCCCGCCCTCGCCCATCAGCACTTCCAGCGCGGCAGCTGTGGTACCCTTGGGGAGGTGACGTTCTCGCGCAGCCTCGATGGCGGCAGTTCCGATTGCGCCAGCAATTCGCCCGCGCCGGTGACGGTTTCGCGCGCCAGCACCGCGGCAAGTTCCGACGGCAGACCGGCTCGTTCGCCCGCAGCCGCCATCGCTTCGACGAGGTGGAACACATAGGCCGGCCCACTGCCCGAAACGGCCGTGACGGCGTCGATCAGCTTCTCGTCTCGACCCACTCGACCTTGCCGACCGCCCTCAGCAATCCATCGACGCGGCTTCGCTGCAACGGCGTCACCGCAGCGTTCGGGCAGGCAACCGTAATGCCGCGGCGCGACCAGCGCCGGCGTGTTCGGCATGGTGCGCACCACCGCCGCTGCCGCGTTGCCAAGTTCGCCCTGCGCATCGTCGCGATCGTCTGGCCTGCCGCCACTGAAACCGACGACCGTGTCCGGTCCGGTCAACGCTACGCGACCGCGGGAAGCACGGCGGCCATGACCTGCGGCTTGACCGCCAGGATCAGCACGTCGGCGACCAGTCCCTGCCGGCGGCGCCTGGTTCGACGCGAACGCCCTTGTCCTTGAAGGATTGCGGCTGCGCCGGATCGATGACCGTGATTGATTGCGGATTGAAGCCCTCGGGCCAGCCAGCCGCCCAGCATTGCGCCGCCCATGTTGCCGGCGCCGACCAGCACCACCTAAATTCGCCATTGTCGCTCATTCCGCCTGCTTGCCACGGAAATCGTGCCGCGCTCAAGCAGGCGCAGGCAAGACGGAAGTTCAGGCATTGCCCATGGTTTCGAACAGGGAGGCGTCCAGCGCTTCCTGCGCGCACTTGCCGGCCCAGACCACGAACTGGAACGCCTGGATAATAGCGCTCGCACGCCTCAAGCGCGCTCATCAGCAGGCATTCGAGCTGCTCGCCGGTCGGTTCCGCGCCGCCATTGAGCAGCAGTGCCTGGCGATACATGATCGCGCCTTCCTTCATCCACAGGTCGAAATGGCCGATCAGCAACTGTTCGTTGACCAGCGACAGCAGCTCGCATCGTCTCCTGCATGCGGCGCTGCGGCACCTTCAGATCGAAGGCGCAAGCAAGGTGCAAGGGCCTCGAAATCCTCCATCCACGACAAGGAAACATCGTAGTCCGCCCAAAGCCCGGACACGGTGATGTTGATTTCGTTGTCGCCGGAGCGCTCGAACTCCCATTCATTCGTCGCGGCGACATGTTCGATCATGTCGACCGGATTGATTTCCCGTTCCAGTTCGATTTCCAGAAGACTCATTCTTCCTCGCTTCCGCCGCAGCCCGGCACTGCCTGTCTCGCTGAATCGATGCAACGCTAGCAACCACGCGAATGCACTTTTCACCAGAAATCGGTCTGCGCGCCCGCCTGCGCGACGCACAAGCGGAGAGCATGCGTCTCCGCAACGGCCCTGCAAATACCCCGTCGCGAATCATTCTGTAATTTCAGTGTATAGGCGCATGACTCGGGCGCCAGCCTCGCATGCGCGGAGTTGGCCGCTCCAGACACCGCAAACGCTTGCCATGCGGGATTCATGATTCGCGCCCAAGTGATTCAGCCGACTCCGGTTTTCGCCGCGACAGGTTGTGGAAAAATATTTCAGCGCACGATCAGGAGTCTTGGAGGCCGTCGACCCGCCGGATAGGCCAAATTGCGCTTCGAGCGCTTCGATCCGGGCTTTCAGCGCCTCGTTTTCGGCCCTCGCCTTGGCTGCCATCTCGCGCACCAGCCTCGAGCTCGTCGCGCCGAACGATGTCCATTTCGTTCAGGAATCGCTCGGCCTGCGTCTTGAAAGCGGTCTCCGCTTCCCGGCGCAAACCCTGGGCGGCGCCCGCCGCATCCGTCATCAGCTTGGCAAAGTCGTCGAACAGCTTGTTTGGACCCTGGGACATGTGCATCACTCCTGTTTGAGACAAACACCTAGTCCCGCGCGCGGGTTCTTTCAATGCGCCTGCAAGCCCTTTCGGCCCTTGCCGCCATGTGCCAATAGTCCGCGACAAAGCAACCAACGGGCCAGCCATGCCGCTCCTTGCCATTCCCTTTCCGCAAATCGACCCGGTGCTGATCCAGTTCGGACCGGTGTCCATCCACTGGTATGGCCTCGCCTATGTCGCGGGCATCTTGCTCGGCTGGCTCTATGCCCGCGCGCTGGTCTCCAATGAAAGGCTTTGGGGCGGCAAGGCGCCGTTCGGGGTGCTCGATCTCGACGATTTCCTGATGTGGGCAGTCGCCGGCATCATCCTGGGCGGGCGAACCGGATATGTACTGTTCTACGACCTGCCTCAATTCATCGCCGAGCCGATGCGGATCTTCATGCTTTGGGAAGGCGGCATGAGTTTCCATGGCGGGCTTCTGGGCACCATCATCGCAATGATGCTGTTCGCCAGAAGCCGTAATTTCAACGCGCTGTCCCTGTTCGACGTCGTCGCCGCCAGCGTCGGCTTCGGCATCTTCTTCGGCAGGGTCGCCAATTTCATCAACCAGGAACTTTGGGGGCGGATCTCCGAGATGCCCTGGGCGGTCATCTTTCCTGCAGCCGGACCCGAGCCGCGCCATCCGAGCCAGCTATATGAGGCATTGCTTGAAGGCCTCGTGCTGCTGGTCACCTCCTGCGCGCTGCTGACCCACGGGTTTCTCAAGTTGAAGACGCCCGGCTTCGTCGCAGGCGCATTCATTTCCTGGTATGCGCTTGCGCGCATCTTCGTCGAGTTCTTCCGGCTTCCGGACGCACAGATCGGCTATCTTTATGGCGGCTGGCTGACCATGGGCATGATGCTGTCGCTGCCCATGCTGGCGATCGGCGTCTGGGCGATGGTCCACGCCATGCGCAAGGGGGAGCAAGCGCCCGTTGTCTGATTCGCCGCTTCGGCAGAAAATCGTCCGCCTGATCGAAGCGAACGGCCCGATCAGCCTCGCGCAATACATGCATGTGTGCATGGCCGACCCGCTGCATGGATACTACGCCAGCCGGACAGCCATCGGCGCCGGCGGCGATTTCATCACATCGCCGCAGGTGAGCCAGATGTTCGGCGAACTCATCGGCATCTGGTGCGCCGCCGCATGGCAGGCGATCGGCAGCCCCGCCCGCTTCGTGCTCGCAGAAGCGGGTCCCGGCCTTGGAACCATGATGCACGACCTCTTGCGCGCGGCAGCGACCGTGCCGGGGTTTCGCGAGGCGGCAATGGTTCGTCTCGTCGAGACAAGCCCGGCGATGATTGAAGAACAGCGCGCAAGATTGGCCGGTCTGTCATTCGACATCGGCTGGACTGAAAGGCTGGAAACACTTGAGGACGGGCCGCTGGTCCTCGTGGCGAACGAGTTCCTCGACGTCCTGCCGATCCGGCAATTCGTCAAGGCCGGCGGCATCTGGCGCGAGCGCTGCATCGCCTTGTCGGAAGACGGGACGACCCTCGCATCCGTCCTCGGCCCGGCGCTTGCGGATATTTCGCTGTTGCCGGCCGGGTACCAATCCGAGCCTGACGGATCGGTTTTCGAGTATGCCCCGGCGCGCGAGGCCTGGATCGAGACACTTGCGGAGCGGCTTGCGGCAGGCGGTGGCGCTGCCTTGCTTGTCGACTACGGTCATTCGCAAATCGGGATTTGGCGACACTTTCCAGGCAATGCGCGCCCATGCGCCGGCCGATCCGTTTGCGGACCCAGGCCTGGCGGACATGACAAGCCATGTCGATTTCGCCGCTATCGCCAATGCCGCCAAGAAGTGGCGACGCATGGGTTTCGCCTGTCATGACGCAAGGGGATTTCCTGCTCGCCATGGGCATTGCCGAGCGTGCCGGAACACTGGGTTCTGGCCGGCCTTCGTGCGAACGGGAAGACATTCGTGTTGCGGCCGAACGGCTCGTGCTACCCGATGAAATGGGCGATCTCTTCAAGGTGATCGCTCTTTGCGCAAAACGTAACGCATCCGCAATGAACGGCCTGCCGCCTTACCCGGCTGCCGCAAGTGCGGTTGGTGCACCTTCCGGCAATTGACACGCCGTTTTCGCCGCAGCACTCTCCCGCCCATGAAATGCGGCATATTCGGAATACATCGACGATGAGGGCGCTCGACCCGGTAACCTGCAAAGGCCTGGATGCCTTTTCAGACCGTGTGGCGCACGGCTTTTTCACCCGCCAGGGCGGTATGTCCTCCGGCCTTTACGCAGGCCTCAATGCCGGCCTCGGTTCCTCGGACGACCGGAATACGGTTCTCGCCAACCGCGCGCTGGTGGCGCAACATCTGGGCGCGCGGGGAGAATTCATCGCTACGCCGCACCAGACGCATTCGAGCGATGTGCTGGTGGTGCGCGAGCCATGGGAAGGCGAGCGCCCCGTGGCCGACGCCGTCGTTACGGATGTTCAAGGCCTTGCCCTTGGCATACTGACAGCCGATTGCGGCCCGGTGCTCTTCGCAGACCATAGGGCAGGCATAATCGGCGCTGCCCATGCCGGCTGGAAAGGCGCGACCGGCGGCATCGTGGAAAACACCGTCGAGACAATGGAAAGCCTCGGGGCGCGGCGTGGCTCGATCACTGCCTCGCTCGGACCGACGATCAGCCAGCGAAACTATGAAGTCGGACCTGAGTTCGTCGAAAGGGTGTTGGCGCTTGATTCGCGAAACGAGCGTTTTCTCGAACCTGCGCCAAGACCGGGTCATGCCCTTTTCGACTTGCCCGCCTATATCCTGTCCCGGCTTGCAGCCGCCGGCGTCGATGCCAGATGGACAGGCGAGTGCACCTATGCCAATCCGGAACGGTTTTTCTCGTACCGGCGCACAACACACAGGGGCGAACCTGACTACGGTCGCCAGATATCGTCGATTTTGATCAGGGAGTAAGTCATGGCGCTTCAGTTTTCCAAGGCCGAATATGAAGGCAGGATGGAAAGGCTCGTGGCGGCCATGACCGAGCGAAAGCTCGACTGCATGCTGCTTTTCGCGCAGGAAAGCATGTACTGGCTCACCGGCTATGACACTTTCGGGTTTTGTTTCTTCCAGTGCCTTGTGGTGAAGCGCAATGGCGAGATGACGCTGCTGACCCGCGCGCCGGACCTTCGGCAGGCGCGGCACACATCAACAATCGAGAACATCGTCATCTGGACCGACCGGGCCGGACATGATCCAACCTCGGACCTTCACAGCCTGATGTCGGAAATGGATCTGGTCGGCGCCAGTATCGGCATCGAATACGGCACCGTCGGACTGACCGCGAGGAACGGCGTGGCGCTGGAGACCCGGCTGAAGGGTTTCGGCGAATTGCGCGATGCGACCGACCTCATCCCCCGCCTGAGAATGGTCAAGTCGAAGGCCGAACTCGCCTATGTGAAAAAGGCCGGCGACCTCGCCGATGCTGCGCTGGATGCGGCGATCGCGGAGACCAAGGCGGGCGCGGACGAGGGCAAAATCCTCGCAGCCATGCATTCGGCCATATTCGAGGCCGGCGGCGACTATCCCGGAAACGAATTCATCATCGGATCCGGCAAGGACGCGCTTCTGTGCCGCTACAAGTCCGGGCGGCGCAAGCTGAACAAGAACGACCAGCTGACGCTGGAATGGGCCGGAACCTGGGCGCACTACCACGCAGCCATGATGCGCACGATCATCATCGGAAAGCCCTCGCCCCGCCATCTCGAACTCTACGAGGCCTGCCGCGAGGCGCTTGTCCAGTGCCGCGAGGCGACCCAAGTCGGCAATCCGATATCGGCGATCTTCGACGCCCACGCCAAGGTTCTCGACGCCGCCGGCATGGCCCGCCACCGGCTGAACGCCTGCGGCTATTCGCTGGGCGCCAGCTTCGCGCCGTCATGGATGGACGCACCGATGATCTATGCCGACAATTCGACGATCATCGAGGAGAACATGGTGCTGTTCCTGCACATGATCATCGCGGACAGCGACACGGAAACGGCGATGACACTCGGCCAGAGCTATGTAACCAGGAAAGCCGGCCCACAGTCACTTTCAAGACACGAAATCGACCTGATCGTGCGATAGTCGATCTCAGGATTTGACCGCCGGGGGGAGTTGGCGGTATCTGGTTGTCGTTTTCATGGCGCGTTCCTGCGCCGAACAAGAGGTTGCCATGGTCGCTTCGCGGGTGTTTTCGGCGATCCGCTCCGGTCGCAGCGCCATTGTTGCGTTGGCCGCGGCGTTCGTTCTGGCAGGATGCAATACCGGCTCAGTGACAGACGGTCTGACGCCTACCGCACAGATGCGGCAGGTTCCGCCCGCCGACATCCAGGGCGAGACCGCTCTTGCCCCCCAGATTGCCGCACCGGCCGGTCCCGATGCCGCGCTGGCGACGGGAGGGACTGCTGCGCCGGCTGGTGACAAACCCGCCGCCGCCCGGCAAGCTTCGCTCGGCTCGGCGGTGGAACCTGTGTCTTTTCTGCCGGTTACCGGCGCACCGCAATCGGCCGTGACCAGCCTTGCGACCTCGATGCGGCAGGCTGCCAAGAACGAAAAGGTTCCCGTGGTCGTATCGATCGAGCAGGGCGCGAAATTCCAGATCAAGGGCTATTTCTCGGCCCTCAACGACGGCAACGGAACGATCCTGGTCTATGTCTGGGACGTGCTCGACAGCAGCGGCGCGCGGGTTCACCGCATTTCCGGCCAGGAACGCAGCGGTGGCAGCACCGGCGATCCATGGGTCGGCATCAAACCCGATGTCTACACCCGCGTGGCCGACATCACCATGAGCAGCCTGCGGACCTGGATGACGACCCGCGGCAATCCGGGCTGATTCGCAAATTTCGCCATATGTTGAAATCGGCCTTGCGCCATTGATAGCCGGCGAAGCTTCCCCTATACAGCCCGCACGCTCCCACCGGCAGGCTGACGGCACATGAAACTCTTTGCAGGCAACTCCAACCGCGTCCTTGCAGAGCAGATTACGAAATACCTCGAAATTCCCCTCGGCAAGGCGAGTGTCCGGCGCTTCGCCGACCAGGAAATCTTTGTCGAGATTCTCGAGAATGTGCGCGGCGAGGACTGCTTCATCCTGCAGTCCACATCCTATCCCGCCAACGACAATTTGATGGAATTGCTCATCATGATCGACGCGCTGATGCGCGCGTCGGCACGGCGAATCACTGCGGTGCTGCCCTATTTCGGCTATGCCCGCCAGGACCGCAAACCCGGCCCGCGCACGCCGATCTCGGCCAAGCTAGTCGCGAACATGATCACCAAGGCGGGCGCAGACCGCATCCTGACACTCGATCTGCATGCCGCGCAGATCCAGGGCTTCTTCGACATCCCCACCGACAACCTGTTCTCCGTACCGGTTCTGGCCTCAGATGTGCGCGAGAACTACAGCCTCGAAAACGTGACCGTGGTCTCGCCCGATGTCGGCGGCGTCGTGCGCGCCCGCGCGCTGGCCAAGCGCATCGAGGCCCCGCTCGCCATCGTCGACAAGCGCCGCGACAGGCCCGGCGAATCGGAAGTCATGAACGTCATCGGCGACGTTCGTGGCCGCGACTGCATCCTGGTCGATGACATCATCGATTCGGGCGGCACGCTGTGCAATGCGGCGGACGCATTGATGAACATGGGCGCTTCATCGGTTACTGCCTACATCACCCACGGCGTGCTTTCCGGCGGGGCAGTGGCACGCATCACCGCGTCGAAGCTGAAGGAACTTGTCATCACCAATACGATCCAGCCCACCGCGGCAACCGAGACGGCGCACAATATCCGCGTGGTTTCCGTCGCCGAACTGATGGGTGAGGCAATCCAGCGCACCGCACTGGAAAAGTCGGTTTCAAGCCTGTTCGACTAGGCAGTTACCCCACCTGCATAATCGGTTACCCAACCTGCATTATCACGAGCCCGGCGAGCGCCGAGGCAGGGACCAGGATTACCAGTCCAATTCCACGCCACGCCGCCAGCCCGGCGGCCAGCGCTATCAACCCCGCGCGCCAGTCGAAGCTCGAAAGCACCGGCACATCGATCCTGACAGGGCCAATTTGCTCAAGCGCAACTTCTCCGAACAGCACATGCATTGCGAACCAGAGCGACAGGTTCGCAATGACGCCGACCACTGCGGCAGTGATGGCCGCAAGCGCGCCCGATAGCGCCCGGTTGCCCCTCAGCCTTTCCATGAAGGGCGCGCCGAGAAACACCCAGATGAAACACGGCACGAAGGTGAACCAGGCGGTCACGATTGCGCCGAGCGTGCCGGCGAAAACGGGATCGAACCCGCCCGCATCGCGAAACGCCCCCAGAAAGCCGACAAACACCAGCACCAGAATCAGCGGTCCGGGCGTCGTCTCGGCAAGGCCAAGGCCGGTCGCCATTTCGCCCGGCGCAAGCCAGCCATGAACTTCCACCGCCTGCTGGCTGACATAGGCAAGGACCGCATACGCGCCGCCGAAGGTGACGACCGCAGCTTTGGAAAAATACAACGCCAGCTCCGCGAAAACGCCTGTGTCCGCGAGTATCAACGCCACCAGCGGCGCCAGCCACAGCACGACCGCCCAAACAACAACACTGGCGACATGCCCGAACGGCTTGCTTTCTTGGGGGGCGTTCGGCTCAACCTCGCCCGCTTGCCCGTTGCGGCTCGTCAGCGCCAATCCAGTCAGCCCGGCCATCGCAATCACCAGCGGGAACGGAACGTGCAAAGCCGCGAGCGCGACGAAGGCGGCAATGGCTGTCGCAACGCTTTCCCAGCCTTTCAGCGCGCGTTTCGCCACCCGCAAAAGCGCCTGGAACACAATGGCCAGCACAGCCGCCTTGAGGCCGAACAGCAGGCCCTCGACCGCAGGCACATTGCCGAACCGGGCATATATTATCGAAAGCGCCAGCAGCACCGCAAAGCCGGGCAGCACGAACAGCATGCCGGCAAGGATGCCGCCCCACACGCCGCGCTTCAGCCAACCGGCATAGGTGGCAAGCTGCATCGCTTCGGGTCCTGGCAGAAGCATGCAGAAATTCAGCGCATGCAGGAACCGCTTTTCATCGAGCCATTTACGCTCGTCCACCAGCACCGTATGCATGAGCGCGATCTGGCCTGCAGGTCCGCCGAATGACAGCAGCCCTATCCGCCCGAAGACGGCAAACAACTCTCGAAACGGCACGGCAGGCATTGCTTCGGCTCCAGATGGCGGGCTGAACCATGTCCATATGACATCGCGATGACAAGCGGACAGCCCGCTTGCGCTTCGCTGCCCCCTCCCCTATAACGCACCCGCCCGCGCGGACACCCTTGGAGGCAGCGCGGGTTTGTCGCTTTTTGCAACATGCAAATCGGCAAGTCCGGCGAGCCAAGGCTGCCGGATGCCCCAACAACCTCGAAAGGCAGACCCATGAGCCACGATACCTACGAGCTCCCGGCACAGCTGCGCAACCGGACCGGCAAGGGGGCCGCCCGCGAACTGCGTCGCAATTCCATGGTGCCAGCCGTTATTTACGGCGACAAGAAAGACCCCGTTGCAATCGCGCTTCCCTCCAAGGAACTGACGATGCGCATCCATGCTGGCGGCTTCCTGACAACCATCGCGACGATTGATGTCGATGGCACGAAGCACCAGGTCCTGCCAAAGGACTACCAGACCGATCCGGTGCGCGATTTCATCACGCATGTCGATTTCCTGCGCATTTCCAAGGATTCGAAGGTGGTCGTGGAAGTTCCGGTTCACTTCCTCAACGAAGAAGTCCTCGCCCCGGCATCAAGCGCGGTGGCGTGCTGAACGTCGTGCGCCACGAAATTGAACTGGAATGTCCCGCAATGGCGATTCCGGAGTTCATCGAGGTTGACCTCGCAGGGCTTGATATCGGTGCATCCGTCCATATTTCGCATGTGTCATTGCCGGCCAACACGCGGCCGACGATCACCGACCGCGACTTCACGATCGCAACCATCGCAGGTTCGTCGGCCTCACGGTCCGAGGACGACAAGGCAGAACCCGCCGCGTAAACCGCGCGCCCGCACACATGCGGGCCGCATCCGCTCCGGAGCACGCCCATGCTTGTCGTTGCAGGTCTTGGCAATCCCGGAGCTTCCTACGCGGGCAACCGGCACAATATCGGTTTCATGGCGGCGGACGCGATTGTCCGCCGCCATTCCTTTTCCCCATGGCGCAACAAGTTCAAGTCGCTGATTGCCGAGGGTGAAATCGCGGGCGAAAAGGTGCTGGTCATCAAGCCCCAGACCTTCATGAATGTCTCGGGCGAGGCGGTCGGGGAAGCCTTGCGTTTCCACAAGCTTCAGCCTTCCGACCTCATCGTGCTCTATGACGAGTTGGACCTGCCGCCCGGCAGGCTGCGGGTGAAAACCGGCGGCGGCGCAGGCGGACACAACGGCATCCGTTCTATCGACAGCCATTGCGGCAATGCCTATCGCCGCGTGAGGCTCGGCATAGGCCATCCGGGCCACAAGGAGCTGGTTCAGCGCCATGTTCTGGGCGATTTCGCCAAGGCCGATGCGCAATGGCTCGAAGCACTGTTGGACGCGGTTGCCGAGCATTTTGCCCTGTTGGTGAAGGGCGATGATTCCACCTTCATGAACAAGGTCGCGCTCGCCACCGGAGGCAAGGAAGAAAAACCGCCAAAGGCAGGCAAGGAGCAGAGCCACATACGACAAGCCCGGCCCGGCAAGCCCGCGCCGAAGATCCCCGAAACGGGGCCGATGGCTGCGATGCTGAAAAAGCTGTTCGGCGGCGACAGCTAGTGTATCGGACTATGGCCATTTGCCTGCCGAGGCAGTAAACCGGCGCATCGCTGCGCGAAACGCGCCAATTCCTTTCACCGGTTCGCCGGTTCATCCGGCCAAAGAGATCTGATCATGGGCTTCAAGTGCGGCATCGTCGGACTGCCGAATGTCGGCAAATCGACGCTCTTCAACGCGCTGACGCGCACGGCCGCGGCGCAGGCCGCGAACTATCCGTTCTGCACGATTGAACCGAACACCGGCGAGGTGGCGGTGCCCGATCCGCGCCTGAAGCAGATCGCCGCCATCGCCGGCTCGAAGGAAATCATCCCGACGCGGATATCCTTCGTCGACATTGCCGGACTGGTGCGCGGCGCGTCCAAGGGCGAAGGCCTCGGCAACCAGTTCCTCGCCAACATCCGCGAGGTCGATGCGATCGTGCACGTGCTGCGCTGCTTCGAGGACGACGACATCACCCATGTCGAGGGCAGGATCGATCCCGTTGCCGATGCCGAGACGGTGGAAACCGAACTGATGCTCGCCGACCTTGAAAGCCTGGAACGGCGCACCGAACAGATGCGCAAGCGCAAGCAGGACAAGGAAGCGCAGGCAATGCTACCGATCATGGAGAAGGCGCTCGCGCTCCTGCAGGAAGGCAGGCCGGCACGGCTGTTGCGCACGCAGTTAGACGCGGGCGATGTCGCCATCCTCGACAGCTTGAACCTGTTGACGTCCCACCCTGTCCTTTATGTGTGCAATGTTGCTGAAGCAGATGCCGCAACCGGCAACGAACACACGCGCCGGGTCGAGGCGATGGCGCGGGAACAGGGCGCATCCACTGTGGTGATTTCAGCCGCCATCGAGGCGGAACTTGCGCAATTGCCCGATGCGGAAGCCGCGGAGTACATGGAGGCGATGGGCCTGAAGGAGCCGGGCCTCGACCGGCTCATCCGCGCCGGCTACGACCTGCTGCATCTCATCACCTATTTCACGGCAGGCCCGAAGGAAACACGCGCATGGACGATCACCAAGGGCACGAAGGCCCCGGGTGCGGCGGGCGTCATCCACACCGATTTCGAACGTGGCTTCATCCGCGCCCAGACCATCGCCTTCGACGATTATGTCCGACTTGGTGGCGAAGTGCCGGCAAAGGAAGCGGGCAAGGCGCGCGACGAAGGCAAGGAATATGTCGTGCAGGACGGCGACGTCATGCTCTTCAAATTCAATACCTAGCAGCGCGCCCGCGCGTCACACTGTCCTTGTCGGACAGGTGGAAAGACCCAGCATGGAGTAGAGCGGGCAGGTGCCGAGCGCGCCGGTCAGCAGCGGCACGATGCCAATCAGCGTCCAGTAGCGCCAAGACGCGTTGGGATAGATGAAGAAGGCCACCAGCAGGACTGCGCCTACCAGAATCCTCAGAACGCGATCGATCATACCGACATTGTTTGTGAACATGATTGCCTCCTTGGCTTTGAATTCATAAAATACAATATATCGCCAGATCAGCCAATCCGCTTGATCAAGGTCAAGCCACGCCTCGCGAAACTGGAAACGGTCGGTTCAATGACCGTCGAACGCAATCAGCGTGCGCACTGACACGCCGAGGGCTTCGATCTTCCTGCGCCCGCCAAGTTCGGGTAAATCGATCACGAAACACGCGGCAACGACATCCGCCCCGATCTGCTGCAACAGCTTGACCGCACCCTCCGCCGTGCCTCCGGTCGCGATCAAATCGTCGACCAGGATCACCTTCTGCCCCGGACGCACCGCATCGCGATGCATCTCCATTTCATCGACGCCGTATTCTAGGCTGTATGCGATGCGCACGGTCTCGTGCGGCAGCTTGCCCTTTTTGCGGATCGGAACGAACCCGGCCGAAAGCTGGTGGGCAATCGCCCCGCCAAGAATGAACCCGCGCGCCTCGATTCCCGCCACCTGCTCGATGCCGGTACCGGCATAGGGATGGACCAATTCGTCCACGGCCCGACGAAATGCGCGCGGCTGGTTGAGCAGCGTGGTGATGTCGCGGAACATGATTCCGGGCTTCGGATAATCGGGAATGGTGCGAATGGCATCGCGTAGGGTCTGTTCGAGCAATGGAGTTTACCTCTGCAGGATGGGGGGGGTCCTTGTATTTCAGTGGGGGGTGGCTATAATTAGCCGCACACCCCATACTGTGGAGTCCGGCCATGATGGACGAAGTCAGAATTGAAGACCACACAATCTGGTTCAAGCATGTTTCAGACCCCGATTTAAGAAAGCGATTGGAGAGCTTGAGCCCGGATGAGGCAATCACCTTGGCTACAGACGGCGTGATAGGCAAGTGGCGACGGATGCGGGTTGGAAAGGATGGCAGGCTTGTCATGGGCATCAAGCCGGAAGGCGCGATGAAATCCATATGGAACGAATGGTTCGAGAAACGAAAGGGCGAAAGGATTGGCGTGGCCGTAGTTCACCTGGCTGACGAATTTCTTGCGTCAGGGTCCGCCCTTTTCGCTGAGTGGTCCAGCCCTGAAGACGAGGAAGCTTGGCGTGATTTGTGAGAGGCATGATGTGGTTGTCGTGCCGTTTCCATTTCATGAAATCGACGTGAAAAAGCGAAGGCCAGTGCTGGTGATTTCTTCAGCTGAGTTCAACAGGACCAATGGCTGGACTGTAGTTGCGATGATCACGACCGCGAAGAAAACCTCATGGCAGTCCGACTTCGTGATATCAGAACGGGGTTCAACAGGCCTTTCGGTACCCAGCATTGTCCGCTTCCGCCTTCAGACCTTGCCGAATGACATGTTTGTTCGGAAACTGGGCAGACTTGATGCCCTTGATCGAATGCTGGCCGAACGCCAATTAGCGAAGGCAATCGCATGAAAAAGGCCCCTTGCGGGGCCTTTGCAATTCTACAGTGGCATAAATCGTCAGGCTGCCTTCGGCTTCTTGACGTCAGCCCATACCTGCTGGCGCACGAGATAGAGCAGTGCGGCAAAGATCGCCAGGAACACGAAAACCTGGAAACCGAGCGACTTGCGCTCAACCAGATGCGGTTCGGCAGCCCACATCAGGAAAGCCGAAATGTCCCTGGCATACTGATCCACCGTCTCTGGCGAACCGTCGTCATAGGTAACGACGCCATCGGACAAAGGATTCGCCATGGCCAAGGCTGGGCCGGCAATGAAGTAGGGGTTGTAGTGCGCCCCTTCCGGAACATCGACGCCCTCCGGTACCTCCTGATCGTATCCGGTGAGCAGCGAGTAGATGTAGTCTGGGCCGTTCTCCGCATACAGTGTGAAAACGTCGAAGACGAAATTCGGGAAACCGCGTTCCGGCGCGCGCGCCTTGGCGATCAGTGACATGTCCGGGGGCGCGGCGCCATTGTTGGCGGCGGCGGCGGCTTCGACATTGGGAAATGGCGAGGGGAAGCGGTCGGCCGCCACCGCCGGCCGCTCGAACATTTCGCCATCCTGGTTTGGGCCGTCGGTCACGGTGTATTCGGCTGCGAAAGCCTTCACCTGCTCGGGCGTATAGCCGAGCGCCTCGAGATTGCGAAAAGCCACATATTGCATCGAATGGCAGGCCGAACAGACCTCCTTGTATACTTTCAGGCCGCGCTGCAACTGACCGATATCCCAGTGGCCGAACGGGCCGGCAAAGCTCCATTCGACATGGCGCGGCTTGTTGATCGGGTAGTGGGGCGTATGCGTCTCACCCTCCTCGGCCGCGAAGGACGAGCCGGCGGAGAGGGACATAACCGCCGCAAGGGCAATTCCGGAGATGAGCGTTTTCAGTTTCATGGTCCTGTTTCCCCGGTTCCCGGTCATTCTGCCGGCTGGGCGCTGAGCGTCTTGGCGCCCTGCTTTTCAAGCACGGCATCCGCAATGCTCGCGGGCCGCTCTTTCGGCGTCTCGAACCATCCAAGCAAGGGCAGGATGATGAAGAAATGCGCGAAGTAGTAGATCGTCAGGATCAACGACAGCAGCGGGTAGATGCCCTCTGCCGGGCGCGAGCCAAGATAGCCGAGGCCAACGCACACGATCGCGAATATCCAGAAGAACTGGCGATAGAGCGGACGGTAATTCGCCGACCGGACCTTGGACGTGTCGAGCCAAGGCAGCACGAAAAGCACCGCGATCGAGGCAAACATCGCAATCACGCCGCCGAGCTTGCTGTCGATCAGCACGATGTCGGTGAAAGGGATCGAGATGTTGAACGTGATAGCGCGCAGGATCGCGTAGAACGGCAGGAAGTACCATTCGGGAACGATGTGGGCCGGCGTCTTCAGCGGATCGGCAGGAATGTAGTTGTCCGCGTGTCCCAGGTAGTCCGGCAGGAAGAAGACGAACCACGCGAAGAGCATGAAGAACAGCACCAGCGCCAGCGCGTCCTTTACGGTCGCATATGGCGTGAACGGCACTGTCTCCTTGCGGATGTCCTTGACCTCGACGCCCGTGGGGTTGGTCTGGCCGGTCACATGCAGCGCCCAGACGTGCAGGATGACGACGCCTGCGATCATGAACGGCAGCAGGTAATGCAGCGAGAAGAAGCGGTTGAGTGTCGGGTTCTCGACCGCGAAACCGCCAAGCAGCAATTGCTGGATGCTGTCGCCGACCCACGGAATGGCCGAGAAGAAGCCGGTAATGACGGTCGCGCCCCAGAAGCTCATTTGGCCCCACGGCAAAACGTATCCCATGAAGGCGGTAGCCATCATCAGGAAGAAGATGATCACGCCCAGGATCCACAGCACTTCGCGCGGCGTTCTTGTAGGAGCCATAATACATGCCGCGGAACATGTGGATGTAGACGGCGATGAAGAACATCGACGCGCCGTTGGCGTGCAGGCGGCGCAGCAGCCAGCCGAAATTCACGTCGCGCATGATGTGTTCGATGCTCTGGAAAGCGAGCGCCGAGTTGGCGACATAGTGCATCGCCAGAACCACGCCGGTGAGTATCTGTACGATCAGCATCACCGAAAGGATGCCACCGAATGTGTACCAGCTGTTGAGGTTCTTCGGCACCGGATAGGCGACAAAGCTGTCATACACGAGGCGCGGCAGCGGCAGGCGCTCGTCGAGCCACTTCATGAAGCCCGACTTGGGAGTATAGGTGGAATGACCAGCGCTCATTTTTCTCTCTCCCGGGCCTTAGCCGATTCTGATGTTGGTGTCGGTAGTGAACGCGAACACCGGAATGTCAAGGTTGCTCGGCGCGGGGCCTTTGCGGATGCGTCCGGCGGTGTCGTAGTGCGAGCCGTGGCAGGGGCAGAACCACCCGCCGAAATCGCCCGCGGTTCCGACCGGGACGCAGCCCAGATGCGTGCACGAGCCGATCATCACGATCCAGTTTTCCTTGCCTTCGCCTGCCGAACGGTTTTCGCGGTTGCAGGCGCTCCGGCCTCCAGATTGGCGTTCTCGGCGTCGGGTCCTTGAGTTCTTCCAGCGGAACGGCCTGCGCTTCCTCGATTTCCTTGGCGGTGCGGTTGCGGATGAATACCGGCTTGCCACGCCACTTGACGGTGATCGCCTGACCTTCCTCGATGGCCGAGACATCGACTTCGATGGAGGCAAGCGCCCGTGTAGACGCGTCGGGGTTCATCTGCGAAATGAATGGCCATGCTGCCGCTGCCGCGCCCACGGCACCCATCGCGCCTGTGGCAATGTACAAGAAGTCGCGGCGTGTTGGCTCGCTCTCATTGGCGGTCGGATTTGCGCTCACGGGACAGTCCTTTCGCATCAATCCAGAACGCCATCCGGTCGGATGGCGAATCAAAGGGAAACCATACCGGATCACGGCAATGGATTTATGGTGTCATTTTCCGCGGCAATGCCCATTTCCAGCGCCGGGCCACGTTTTGCGCACAATGTCGCGGCCTCTGCAAGCGTCGGCAGTTGCACCGGCATTGAAATAGCAGGCCGCGTCGGGCAAGACATTCGCTCCGCAGCAGAACCTGGAACAGTCTCCATGGCCCCTCCGATTCTCTTTCTCGAGAACATCCACCTGACCTTCGGCGGCACGCCGCTGATCGAGGGCGCATCGATGTCGCTCGAGGCGCGCGATCGCGTTGCCTTGGTCGGTCGAAACGGTTCGGGCAAGTCGACCTTGCTCAAGATCGCAGCCGGGCATGATCGAACCTGACTCGGGTGCGCGGTTCGTCCAGCCCGGCGTCACATTCCGATATCTGCCACAGGAGCCGGATCTTGCCGGGCACGCCGATGTCCTCTCCTACATCGATGCCGGGACTTGCACCGGGAGATGATCCGTATCGCGCACGGCGACTGCTGGAGGCACTGGGCATGACGGGCGATGAAAATCCGACAAAGATCTCAGGCGGCGAGACACGCCGCGCCGCGCTCGCCCGAACGCTGGCGCCGGAGCCGGACATCCTGCTGCTCGACGAGCCGACCAACCATCTCGACTTGCCTGCGATCGAATGGCTGGAAAGACGAACTCGTCCCGCTCGCGTTCGGCGATCGTGCTGATCAGCCATGACCGGCGCTTCCTCGACCGGTCTGTCGCGCCAAACGCTCTGGATGGATCGCGGGACAGCACGCCGTCTCGATTAGGGCTTTGGCAGTTCGAGGACTGGCGCGACGATATTCTTGAGCAGGAGGAGGCCGATCTCACAAGCTGGGCCGCAAGATCGAGCGCGAGCAGCACTGGATCATCCATGGCGTGTCCGGCCGCCGCAAGCGCAACATGCGCCGCGTCGATGAACTGGCGGAATTGCGAAAGCAAGCTTTCGACCGCACATGCCGTCGAGGGCACGGTCAAGATCACCGGCAATGAAAGCGAGGCGTCCGGCAAGCTCGTCGCCAAGCTCGACCAATGTCTCGAAGGGATTTGGCGAGCGCGCGATGGTCACGATTTCTCGACCATCATCCATCGCGGCGACCGGGTCGGCATTGTCGGTCCCAATGGTGCAGGCAAGACAACGCTGGTCGGCACATCTGGGCAGGCTGGCGCCGGACAGCGGCGACGGTGCGCCTCGGTATCGGGCTGGAGCCGCTTGTCATCGACCAGAAGCGCGACACGCTGAAGCCGGAATGGACACTCCGCGAGGCGCTGACGGGCGGGCGCGGCGACACGGTCAAGGTCGGCACCGAAAACAAGCATGTAATGAGCTATATGAAGGATTTCCTGTTCTGCCGGAGCAGGCCGGAACCCCCGTCGCTGTGCTTTCGGGTGGCGAGCGCGGTCGCCTGATGCTGGCGCGCGGCCTTGCCCAGCCCTCGAACCTTTTGGTGCTGGACGAACCGACCAACGACCTCGACCTTGAAACGCTGGACCTGCTGCAGGAATTCATCGCCGACTATCCGGGCACGGTGATCTTCGTCAGCCATGACCGCGACTTCATCGACCGGATCTGCACCACGGTGATCGCCCGCGACGGCGACGGCATATGGCACGAGTATGCCGGCGGCTACTCCGACATGGTGGCCCAGAAGGAATCCGGGGTTGCCGCGCGCGAGGCCGCCGCTGCGTCTGCCTCAAGAGACAAGGCAACGCCTACATCGCGCCCGGCCAGTGATAGAAAGCCGCAAAAACTCACCTTCAAGCAGAAGCACGCGCTCGAGACACTTCCCGGAGAAATCGCAAAACTTGAGGGCGAGATCGCCAAGCTGCGCCGTATCCTCGAAGATCCCGGCCTTTACGCCCGCGACCGAAAGAAGTTCGACGCCGCCACGGCCGCCCTGGCAGAGCGCGAACGGCTGATCGCGCAAAAAGAGGAGGCCTGGCTGGAGCTCGAGATCTTGCGCGAATCTGCGAACTAGCTGGAAAAAAGCATGGCGCTGCCTGCAATGACGAGCGCCGCACCGACCCAGGCGGCGGGCGCGGGCGCCTCGCCGGTCTTCAGCCACAAGAGCGGCAGGATGAGCGCAGGCGTAGTCGCCGACAGTGTCGAGACGATGCCGACCTCGCCGCCGCGTAGCGCAAAAAGCACGAGCGTCATGCCTACCGCCATTGCAAGGAATCCCGAGAATGCAGTCACGGCGGCAATTCTCAACGTCATCGGGTTCTGCACCTTCAAGTGCCCGCCTGGAATGAGCATCGCAAGGTAGAAGCACACGATCGATGTGGCGACCCGCACCAGCGATCCTGCGGCCGGGTCGATGCCTGTTTCCATAACCGGTCTTGCAATCAGCGAGCCGGCCGCCTGCGCCAGCGCGGCAAGTCCGCCAAGCGCAAGGCCGATCCACAGTGGGCCCTTGATCTCCTCCCACTGGTGCAACTGCGACTTGCGCTTGCCGAAGACGATGGCCAGCAACACCCCCGCGAACGCCAGTGCAATACCGGTAAGTTCGCGGCCCGAGAGGCGCTCGCCCAGCACAAGCCAGCCAAGCACCACCGCCAGCGGCGCGTTGAGTGAAAACAGGATCGACGTGCGGCGCGGACCCATCCGGTTCATCGTCGCGAACAGCATCGAATCGCCGAGGAAGATGCCGATAACGCCGGAGGCCATCAGCGGCAGCAGCGTTTCGGTCCCGATGCTGCGCCATGTGCCCGTGAACGCGACGAATGCCGCCAACATTGCCATCACCATGGTCATGCGGATGCGCGTGAATGCCAGCGCGCCCAGAAATTGCGCCGGGCCGGCGGTGATGACGCCGGTGATCGCCCAGCAGAAGGCGGCGGCCAGCGCCGCGATTTCGTAAAGGCTCATGGTCAAAGGCTCTTCGGTATATAGACCCAGACCAGGCAGGCGGTGAGCGCCAGCATCAGGGCAAGGGCATAGAATGCCCCGGAAAATCCGAACGCCATGAACGCGAATATGTAGATTGCGGGCGGCACCAGTTCGGATGCATCGAGATAGGTCCGGTAGACCGTCGTCATCTGTGCGCGCTCATGCGAATGCACTGCCCGCATGAACGGTATCGGGCCAAGCCCGTCGAGCATGGAAATGAAAAAGGCCGCCGTCACGATCATCACACCCGCGACCAGCGCGTTCGGCACGCCGGCAAGGCCGCACAGCAAGGTGAAAAACGCACCGCCGCCCAGCGCCAGGGCCAGCATGCGCCGCACCGTATAGCGATGCGCCCAACGTGTGACCAGAAGGTTGTTGAAGAGCATGGCGTTTCCGACCGCGATGGCGATGCCAGCGCTGAGCGGCCCCAGCTTTCCCTCGATCATCAGTATCGGGACATAGATGAAGAACGTCACCCAGAAGGCCGAGCGGGCAAAGGCGATCAGCCATGCGAGCCGCAATCTTGGCTGCGCGGTGAAACGGCGGATCGAGGCGAACGGGTTGATCGCCTGCGACCGGCCCGGCCTTATCGGGCTCTTCTCGCTCATGCGAAGGTACCAGAAGGCCGCGATCAGCGAAGCGGCGCCCAGCGCGGGGACGATGGCCGCGGCCCAGATACCGAAGCTTTCATAGAAATACACGCCGATCAGCGGCGACACGATCCAGGCAACGGTCGACACCGCATAGCGCAGCGGCTCGGAATGAACGAGCTGCGTCTTGTGGATGTAGTCCATGATGTAGAGGTTGAGCGTGATGTTGAGCGTCGCCGCCCCGAAAGTACGCGCGAACATCGCGCCAAGCTGGCCCGGCACCGTATCCGTGGCAAGCAGCACGCCCGAGATCGCCACGAACAGCGCGCCAATCGTATAGCTCCAGCGCCGCGAGAACGCCCGGATCATGAACGGAATTAGGAATGACGCGAAAAGCGCGACGCTTGCGACGCTGGTATAGGCAAGGCTCACCGTCTCCTTGTTGCCGAACAGCGAATAGGCGTGGAGCGGCATCACGGTGACGAGCGAGGCGCGCGCCATCGATTCGATGAAAAACAGGGTCGCGAAAGCCCAGGGTGCATGGCCGGGTTCGACCGAGAGCAGGACGGGGTGTCGGACGTGGAAGGCCAAGATTTGCCGCCGGGGAGTTGGACAGGCGCACATCAGGGCGCACCTGAACTGCGGCGTTATGCCTGAAAACGCAGCTTTGCAACACGATACTGATCAACAGTGCAGCAGAATTAACAAGGGTTGCCTCAGTCGACATCCTCCAGCCGGTCGGCGAGAAACCCGCCCGACTGGCGCGCCCACAAGGCTGCGTAGAGACCGCCCTTTCGCAACAGCGCTTCGTGGCTGCCTTCTTCCACGATCGCACCCTTGTCCAGCACCACGAGGCGGTCGAGCGCGGCGACGGTCGACAGGCGGTGCGCGATGGCGATCACCGTCTTGCCGCGCATGAGGTCGAGCAGGTTTTCCTGGATCGCCGCCTCGATTTCGGAGTCAAGCTGGCTCGTCGCCTCGTCGAGGATCAGGATAGGCGCGTCCTTGAGGAAGACCCGCGCGATCGCTATGCGCTGGCGCTGGCCGCCCGAAAGTTTCACCCCGCGTTCACCAACCCGGGCGTCATAGCCGCGCCGGCCCTTGCCATCGGAAAGACCGGTGATGAACTCATGCGCCCGCGCTTTTCGTGCGGCGGCGATCACCTCTTCCATGGTCGCGCCCGGCTTGCCGTAGGCGATGTTTTCGAACACCGAACGGTGGAAAAGCGATGTGTCCTGCTGCACCATTGAGAACGCGGAGCGCAGGCTATCCTGTGTTACGTCGCGCACATCCTGACCGTCGAACAGGATCCGGCCCTTCTCCACATCGAAGAAGCGCAGGATCAGGCTGACCAGCGTAGATTTTCCGGCGCCTGACGGCCCGATCAGCCCCAGCTTTTCACCCGGCTTGATCGTGAGCGACAAATCGTCGAACACACCGTTGCCCTTGCCGTAATGGAAGCCGACATGGTCAAGCCTGATCTCACCGCGCTTGTAGACGAGCGGCGTGGCGCCGGGCCGGTCGGTGAGGCCAAGCGGCTGCGCAATCGTCTCCATCGAGTTCTGCGTGGTGCCGAGCGCGCGGAAAAAGCCGTTGAGATTGCCCATCAACCGGCCAAGCAGCAGATTGAGCCTCAGCGTCAGTGCGAGCGCAAAAGCCACCTCGCCCGATGTCACCTGTCCCTTCAGCCACAGATCGACGCTCATGAAGCCGATCAGTGCCATGATCACCCCGCTTACCGATGAAAGCGTGATACGCACGCCGGAGAGCTGACGCGTGAAGAGTTTCAATTGCTCCCTCTGCCCGCGCATGGCTTCGTCTATGAAGCCCTCTTCCTGCTGCGTGCCTGCGTTGAGCTTGACGGTGGCGATGTTGGAATAGCCGTCGACCAGCCTTCCTGTCAGCACTGAAAGCGCCTCGGCAACCTGTTTGCCGTGTGAACGGATCCTTGGAACGTAGTACCTTGCGATCACGGTGAAGCAGGCGATCCACAGCACCACGATGGCGCCCAGCCGCCAGTCGAGAGCGGCCAGAAGCCCCAGCGTCGTGAACGCATATACAGCGATGAACCAGATGATCTGCAGGGCCGAGATCATCATGTCGCCGGTCGCCTGGCCGGATTGGACAACTTTCTGGCTGATCCGCCCCGAAAGATCGTTCTGGAAAAAACCGAGCGACTGGCGCACCACGTGCTTGTGGCTCTGCCAGCGCATCATGGTGAAGAAGCCCGGCACGATCACCTGCTCTTCGATCAGCGCGCCCCATGCGATGACGATCGCGCGGCCTATGGCGATAACACCCGCCATGAACAGCAACTCACGGCCGTGGCCTGCAATGAGACCACCCCACCCCTGCGCCCGCGTACCGGCGGAATCGACAGAGGTCATGATGTCGACCAGCCTGCCGACAAAGGTAAAGAGCGACGCCTCCACGATCGCGTTGAGGAAGCCGTAGAGCAGCATTGCCGCGAAGGCCCAGCGGGCCTGGCCAACGTAGTGCCATATGAACGCGGCGAGCCGGTCGGGCGGCTGGTAGTTCTGGCGCGGCTTGAAGGGGTCGATCCAGCTTTCGAACAGCCGGAAAACCGGATCGAAAACGGCCATCTACTCGGCCGCTCCCTTGAGTTCCGCCGCCTCGGGCAGGTCGTCGGCGATGAAGCCGCCAGACTGCCTCGCCCAAAGCTCGGAATAAAGCTTGCCCCCCGCAACGAGTTCCGAATGCGTGCCTGTCTCGATGATGCGGCCCTTGTCCAGCACCACAAGCCGGTCGAGCTGCGCGATGGTGGAAAGCCGGTGCGCTATGGCGATGACGGTCTTGCCCTCCATCAGTTCGAACAAGTTTTCCTGGATTGCCGCCTCCACTTCCGAATCAAGCGCCGATGTCGCCTCGTCCAGTACCAGAACGGGCGCGTCCTTCAGGAAAACGCGCGCAATCGCGATACGCTGGCGCTGTCCGCCCGAAAGCTTCACGCCCCGCTCGCCGACATGCGCGTCGAGGCCCTTGCGGCCCTTCTGGTCCTCAAGCGTCTGGATGAAGTCCCACGCCTTGGCGCGCTTGGCCGCCTCGATGATCTCTTCGTCGCTCGCCGACGGCTTGCTGTAGCCGATATTGTCGCGGATTGAGCGGTGCAGCAGCGATGTGTCCTGCGTCACCACGCCGATCTGCGCGCGCAGGCTGTCCTGCGTGATGGTCGAAACATCGATGCCGTCGATGCGGATCGCCCCGCCTTCAAGATCGTAAAAGCGCAGCAGCAGGTTCGCCAACGTGGTCTTGCCCGCGCCCGAACGGCCGACCAGGCCGATCTTTTCGCCCGGCTGGATCGTCAGCGACAAATCCTCGATCACGCCCTTTTCCTTGCCGTAATGGAAGCGGACATGGTCGAATTCGATGCCGCCGCGCGCAACGGCGATCGGCTTTGCGCCGGATTTGTCGTTGACGTCGTGCGGGATCGTCATCATCGACATGCCGTCGTGGACGACGCCGATATTCTCGAACAGGCCCGACACTTCCCACATGATCCATTGTGACATGCCGTTGAGGCGAAGTGCCAGCGCGGTCGCCGCAGCGATTGCGCCGACGGTCACCGCCGCGCCAAGCCAGAGCCAGATCGCCGTTGCCGCGACGAGGAACACGACCAGGCAATTGTTGAAATAGATGAGCGCCTGGAAAAGCGTCACGAGCCGCATCTGCCGGTATACCGTCACGAGGAAGCCCCACATGCTGTCGCGGGCATAGTCCGCCTCGCGGCCGGCATGGCTGAACAGCTTGACCGTGTTGATGTTGGTGTAGCTGTCGACCACTCGTCCGGTCATCATCGAGCGGGCATCGGCCTGTTTTTCCGAAACATCGCGCATTTTGGGAACGAAGTAGGCGATAAGGCCGCTGTAGACGACCAGCCAAAGCAGCAGCGGCAACATAAGCCGCCAGTCCGCCGAACCGACGAGAAAAAGGACGGAAATGAAATAGACGCCGACAAACACGAGGATGTCCATCAGTTTCATCACCGCCTCGCGGATGGCGAGCGAGGTCTGCATCACACGCGTCGCGACGCGGCCCGCGAACTCGTTGGCAAAGAAGTTCATCGACTGGCGCAGCAGATAGCGGTGCATCTGCCAGCGCGCGATCATCGGATAATTTCCAAGCAGCGTCTGGTGGATGATCATCGAGTGCAGGAAGACCAGTACCGGCAGAACGACCAGTACAAACAGGCCCATGCCAGCGAGACGCCAGAACTCGGTCTCGAGGAATGTCGTGCGGTCAGCTCCTGAAAGCCAGTCGACGATGCTGCCGAGGAAACCGAAAACCACAACCTCGGCAATGGCCACGAGCGCCGACAGCACCGACATGGCGACCAGCCATGGCCATACGTCCTTCGAATAATGCCAGCAGAACGCAACCAGCCCCTTCGGCGGGCGGACGGGCTCCTCGGAAGGAAAGGGGTTTATGCGTTTTTCAAACCAGTCAAACATTGTAGCGCTCCGCCAATCTCTTTATGGCGCTTTGTCCCTCGCGGGCAACAACAAGCGCATGAACATCCTGTAACCTGTTGCCGGTATTTCACCTGGGGAGACCACATGACGCAACGTAAGGGCGAACCGGATGCCCCCAGCCCCATCCCGACACCGGAACTCGCGCTATACCAGCCCGATATTCCCGGCAACACCGGAACCTTGCTGCGGCTGGCTGCCTGCTCGGGCACGGTGTTGAACGTCATCGGGCCGGCAGGGTTCCGGATGGATGACGCCGCCTTGCGCCGGGCGGGCATGGACTATCTCGAAATCGCGGCGACAAGGCGGCATTCCAGCTGGGAAGCTTTCGAGAAGTGGCGTCGCGGCCAAGGCCGCCGCCTCGTGCTCCTTACTACGGGAGCAACGCTGCCCTATCATGAATTCGGCTTTGGCGGCGGCGATCTCATCGTGCTCGGGCGCGAGTCGGCTGGCGTTCCGCAGGAGGTTCATGCAGCAGTAGATGCCCGCCTGCTCATTCCCATGGCAGCGGGCGCGCGCTCGATCAACCTAGCCCTGTCGGGTGCGATCGTCCTCGGCGAAGCCTTGCGCCAGACGGGCGCATGGCCGCAGCAACCTCATTCGTGAACGGTGATCGCCCTACCGCCGCAGGCCGCCAGCAGCTTTTGCGGATCGACGGCGAATACGGCATTCGGCGTCCCCGCCGCCGCATGGACAACCGTATACTGCAGCAGCGCGTTGTCGAACCAGGTTTCGAGCGGTTCCGCATGACCGAACGGCGGAATGCCGCCTATGGCAAAGCCGGTCTTCTCGCGCACGAAATCGGCGTCCGGACGCACGATCTTTTCGCCGATGGCCCGCGCCACGGCGTTTTCCTTCACCCGGTTCGCCCCGCTGACGAGGAGAAGTATTGGCCGGCCGCTATCCCTGCCCTGGAACACCAGCGACTTCACGATCTGGCCGACCTCGCAACCGCAGGCCGCCGCGGCCTCATCGGCCGTGCGCGTGCTGGCGTCCATGATACGGATGTCGATCTCAAGCCCGGCCGCACCGGCGGCACCGGCAACGGCGCGGCAGGCGCGCGGCAGGGAACCGTGGCTGCTGTCCATAGAGACCATCCGTGTAAACGTTGAAGACCAGCCACCGTTAGGGAATTGGCGCCGGCTTGGCAATTGCTGTCGCGGTTCCGCTAGCGAAGCTGCAGTTTGGCAACCAGTTCGACCGCCGACCCCGGCCCGCCATAGCCATGTTCCTCCATGGCCACGGACCAGCCCGTTCCGTTTTGGGCAATATCGAAGATGTTGTAGCGCGCCGCCGGCTTGCGCATCGCGGCCAGCGGCGCCTGCGCGCCGGAGGGAACGCCGACCACCGGCACCGGCCCGCCGGGTCCTGCAATGGTGTGAATCGTGTTCAAATGGGTATGCCCGTGCAGCACGAGTTCCGCGCCGTGTTCGGCGATCACCTTGCGAAAAAGCGACTGCCCGTTGAGGCGCTTGGACGGGTTCGTGGCCCCGCGAACCGGCGGATGGTGGATCAGCACGACGCGGAACCGCCCTTCCTTGCCCTCGTTTGCCAGGATCTTCGAAAGCCGCCGTGCCTGGCCCGCGCGAAAGAAGCCTGTCGCCAGGAAGGGCAGAGTGGCCCGCGCCGAATTGCAGCCAATGATCGACACCATGCCGCGCCGTCGCAGCGTGGGGAAATCCTGCTCGCCGCGGATTGGCCGCCTGTCATCGCCGGTCACAAAGGGTTGCCACTGCTCCAGCGCCTTTGCCAGCGCACCCGGCACATAGGCGTCGTGGTTGCCGCAAACCACCGTGACCTTTTCCGGCGGCGCCAACAGCTCCAGCCATTCGCGCGCATTGTGTATCTCGGCCTCAAGGCCCAGATTGATGAGGTCGCCCGTGACGGCAATGTGGTCGGTATTGCGTGTGGCAAGATCGGCAAGAAGCTTCGTCAACACCTCCGGCTGATGGGTGTGGACGCGGTTGCGCTGCCAGTTTACATAACCGGTAATGCGCTTGGACATGAGCTGCCGCCGCCGCAAGACCGGCATTGGCGACAAGTGAATGTCCGAAAGATGGGCCAGCCTGAACATGACAGTCGCGAATAATGCAGACACCGGCTTCGCACAAGGTCACGCCGGCTGATGTCGTCATGCGCGTGACCGGAATCGCCCGCTGGCTGCGTCACCGCGCCGGCCTCTACGCCGCACCGCTTTCGATCGGGGTTCGCGCATTCGTGGAGGATGGCGAAGGTGCGATCCTGCTGGTGCGACACACCTACATGCCCGGCTGGCACTTTCCCGGCGGCGGCGTTTCGCCGGGTGAAACCGCGATCGAGGCCGTCGACCGGGAACTCGGCGAGGAAGCAGGACTGCGCCTGACCGGCGATGCGGGGCTCTTCGGCGTCTATCTCAACCGCAGCCTCGGCGCACGTGATCACGTGCTTGTCTACCGTTGTCCGCAATGGAAACGGGTGCGCGACTTCAAACCAAACTTCGAAATCGCCGAGGCGCGGTTCTTCGCGCCATCGATGCTCCCCGACAATGTTTCGAGGGGCACCGCCCGCCGCCTCGCCGAAATCGCCGGCGAAACCGCCTCGCCTTACTGGTGAGAAGGCAATCGCCCGCGATCATGCGGCCGCGAGAAATCCAGCCGGGGACCCAGCGGAACGATCCGGGTCGGATTGATCATTTCGTGGCTGGCGTAATAGTGCCCTTTGATGTGCTCGAAATTCACCGTCTCTTCAACGCCCGGCACCTGGAACAATTCGCGCAAATAATTGGAAAGGTTCGGAAAATCCTCGATCCGCTGCCGGTTGCACTTGAAATGGCTGTAGTAGACGGCGTCGAACCGGATCAGCGTAGTGAACAACCGCCAGTCCGCCTCGGTGATCCGTCCTCCTGCCAGATACCGATTCCCGCCGAGGATTTCCTCCAGCCAGTCCAGCGTGTCGAACAGGTCGCCATAGGCTTCCTCATAGGCTTCCTGGCTTGTCGCAAACCCGCAGCGGTAGACGCCGTTGTTGAGTGTCGCGTAAACGCGGTCGTTGCTTTCATCGATACGCCCGCGAAGCGGCTCGGGGTAGAAATCGATACTCTCATCTCCCGGCCCGTCAAAGGCGCTGTTCAGCATCCGGATGATTTCGGAAGATTCGTTGCTGACGATCGTCTGGCGTTGCTTGTCCCACAGCACAGGCACCGTCACGCGGCCCGAGTAGTCGTCCTGCGCCTTCTTGTAGACCTGCCACAGGAATTGCGCGCCGTTGACGGTGTCGGGCACGACGCCGTCGCGCTCGTGAAAGGTCCAGCCATCCTTGCCCATGAACCAGTCGACGACGGAGAGCGAAATCGCGTCCTCCAGCTTCTTGAGCGTGCGGAAAATGAGCGTGCGATGCGCCCAGGGACAGGCCAGCGAAACATAAAGATGATAGCGGCCGGCCTCTGCCTTGAAACCGCCAACGCCTGAAGGGCCGGCTTCTCCGTCTGCCGTCACCCAGTTGCGGAACGCCGCAGCAGAGCGAACGAATTTCCCGCCGGATTTCGACGTGTCGTACCATTGGTCGCGCCATATGCCATCAACCAGCAATCCCATCTTTATGCCTCGCTCTCGGGTTGTTCTCGAATGTACCGCTTATCTATGCGCTGCTCCGCGCATGCAACCGGCCCTTGAGGTGAACGCTGCGTAGACCCCCGCAGTTGCCAACTCTCAATTCCATTGGACGCAGCCGTTCGCCTGTGCTATTCGCGCAACCGTTTTCGGCAGATACCCCGCGAAGGAATCCGCCGACCCACGCGAGATCAAAGCGATGTCCAGTTTGCGACGACGAATGAATGCCCGGCCGGTGCCTGCCGCATCCGGTTCGTGCATGTCGATCCGGCTGGAGCGCTGACACCCCGCAGCGCGTTCCGGCCGGGCCAAGGCCCTCTTCTGCCGGAACACGCCAATGATCTATTTCACCCTTCGGATTCGTCCCGAAACGCCCGATCTCGACCATGAGATCGAGAATCTGTCCGCCAAGGCCTTTGGGCCGGGGCGCTTTGCGCGGGCCGCATTCCGGCTGCGCGAGGGCGTTTGCCCTGAGCCCGATCTGAGTTTCGTCGCACTGATGCAGGACGCGGACGGCAGGGAAGTCCTTGCCGGATCAATTCGGCTCACCCGCATATGCATCGGCGCCGAACCAGCCCTGGTACTCGGGCCGCTGATCGTCTCGCCGCAATACAAGAGCATGGGAATCGGTCGGGAATTGATGAACCGGTCGCTTTACGCGGCACGCGAGCGTGGCGACAAGTTCGTCATTCTGGTCGGCGACGAGCCATACTACGGCAAATTCGGCTTTAAAGTCGTGCCGCACGGGCAAATTCTCCTGCCCGGCCCGGCGGATCCGGTGCGTACGCTCTATCGCGAGCTCGAGGACGGCGCACTCGCCCGGTATAAGGGCCGGGCCGTCAGGCATTGGCAATAATGCAACGCACCGGCGAAACTTTTTGCGCGACGTCCAGGACGCGTTGACATGGAAAATTAAGGATTTACACGTTGGGCTAGGCAGCGGGGCCTTGTCGACCAGTTCCGAAATCTTCGCTGACTTGTTGCCGTCGGCTAGCCGCCGGAAAACTTCGCGCCGGATTGACACATGAAAAACAGCTCAACATTCGCATTCGCCATTGCATTGACGATAGCGGCCTCGCCTGCATTTTCGCAGCAGGCGCCAAGCGTCGCTACCGCTACCGTTCCAAAGCCCGCAGCGGTGCTGACTGCGCCGGCAATGTCATCGACAATTGCATCGACACCGCCTGCGCTCAGCGCGCCAAAGGCGCCGGCGCCTGCCGCACCGGCGGCAACCGCAGATATCCGCCTTCCGGCGCCGAAACTGACGCTGCCTTCAACGCCGCCTGCCGTGGCGAATGCAGCGCCCGCCGCAGCCCCCGCAGCGGCCAAGGCCGCCCCCGCAGCAACCCCATCCGCAACAGCCGCACCGGCCATGCCGGCCAGTACAGCAGTCGTGCTGAAAAAGCCTATTGGCGCCAAGGAAGAGCAGCCGGCCGGCAAGATCGCTGCTGACGAACCAGGCAAGAAGCCCGAGAAGAAAACTGCATCCAAGAAGCAGGCGGACAAGAAGACAGCGGCCAACAAGAGGGCCAACGAGAAGGCAAATGAACCGGCCAGGAAGGTCGGCCTGTTCAAGAAGAAGGAGCAGCCTGTAGAGGTCTCCGCAAAGCTCGCGCCGGGCGAGGTGGTTGCCCGCACACGCCCGAAGTTCTTCTTCGGCCTTTTCGATGCGCCCAAGCCAGAGGACGAAACCCTCTCGCCCGAGCAGTCAGCATATGACCAGAAACTTGCCACCGTTCCGGAAAAGAAGAAGTTCAAGGTCAAGGAAGAATTCATTCCCGTGACCGTACCCTTCAAGGGATACAAGCCCGGCACGATCGTCATCGACACGCAGTCGAAGTACCTCTACTTCGTCGAGTCACCAGCAACGGCGCTGCGCTATGCCGTAGCGGTAGGCAAGGAAGGCCTGCTTTTCACGGGCAGGACGACGGTCGGCGCAAAGCAGCCATGGCCGCGCTGGACCCCGACCAAGGAAATGATCGCCCGCGATCCGAAGAAGTACGGCAAATATGCCGAGGGAATGGACGGTGGTCCGGACAATCCGCTGGGTGCGCGCGCCATCTATCTGTACCAGGGCAAGCAGGACACCTACCTGCGCATTCACGGTACCAACCAGCCGCAGTCCATCGGAACCGCCTCGTCGAACGGCTGCTTCCGCATGATCAACGAACACGTTATCGACCTTTACAAGCGGGTCGGCGTCGGTGCGGAAGTCGTAGTGCTCTGAACTCCCGTCTGTTTCCAAGAAAGAAAAGGCCGGCCTCGCGCCGGCCTTTTCTTTTTCTGGTGGAGCTGCGTCAGCGCCCCTCGCGAGCCCACATTCCTGCCAGCGCCAGCATCAGCAGGCAAAGGCCCAGCAGCCCAGAGAACAACGGAATGCGATTGATGCCCTTCAACACACTGGCTTGCGTGTTCTCCAGCCCGATCCAGTTCTGACCTGACGCAGCCGCGCCCTGGCGTACCGGAACAAGCCGGGGCATGTCCCCGATCGATGCGCGGCGCACGGAACCGCGCGCTTCTTCCAGCACCGGCGCGAGCAATTTGGGGGTGCTGGTCACCTCCGAATATTCGCGCGGATTGGGTGGTCCGACATGGACCAGCGCCGTGAGATCGCCATTGGCAACGCTGTAGAGGCCGAACTCGCCGACTTCCGCTTCGCCGGAGAACAGCCCGGGATCGCCGGCGGCAAGCTTGATGGCAACCTCCGCGCCCGAGGGCGAGCGCACGATGGCATCGCCCGGTGCATCGCCCAGCGTCTGTCGCTGGATCAGCACCTTGCGGCCGTCCGAAACGGCGGTCAGTCGCTCCTCGTCGAGTTCGGGCTCCTTCATCAGCCAGTGCGCCGTGCGCCGCAGCAATTGCACATGCGGGCCTCCGCCTTCATAGCCTCGCGCCCAAAGCCAGGGATGGTCGGACAGGAACAGCGCCACGCGCCCCTCGTCGGCGCGACTGAGGACCAGCAACGGCGAATCGTCCTTTCCGGTCATCACGGTGCTGCCCTCGATGCCGGTGGCGCCGACCGAACGGAACCAGCTACCCCAACCGGGTTTGCCGTCCATCCAGCCGTCGAGGCCGCGCGTAACGGGATGCTTGAGCCCGGTTTCCGCGATCATCGGCTTGAACTTGGCCTCGATCGTCTGGCCGCTTGGCGTCGCCGGCATCACATCGCCCAGCGGTCCGGCAATACTGTCGCCCTCGCCGATCTCCGGCCCGCTGGCAATCAGCATGGCGCCGCCATCACGCACATATCGCGCGATATTGTCGTAATAGACCAGCGGAAGGATTCCCCGGTGCCGGTAACGGTCAAATATGATCAGGTCGAATTCGTCGATCTTCTCGATGAACAGTTCGCGCGTCGGAAATGCGATCAGCGAGAGCTGGTTGATCGGCGTGCCGTCCTGCTTGTCCGGCGGACGAAGGATCGTGAAGTGCACGAGATCGACAGAGGGGTCCGACTTCAGCAGGTTTCGCCAAGTGCGCTCGCCCGGATGCGGCTCGCCCGAAACCAGAAGCACCCGAAGGTTCTCGCGGATACCGTTGAGCGTGACGAACGCCCTGTTGTTCACGTCGGTGATTTCTTGCGGATCCGCCTCGACACGGAACTCGATGATGTTCTTGCCGCCATGCGCCACTTCGGCGACGAAGCGGGACGGCATGCCGGGCGAAACCTCGTCGGTTGCCACAGGCTCTCCGTCGAGCAACACGGTCACCGTCACAGGCCCGCTTGCCTCGGGGAACCCCGCCTGCAGCACGCGGTAGTCCACCTCGTAGCTTTCACCGACCACGCCGAAGCGCGGTGCCTGGTCAATCACCACGCGGCGGTCGCGCTCGTCGTCACGGCCAGTGATGAGTGCGTGTACCGGGGCGTTGATGCCGATCTGCGCCAAAGACTGCGGAATGTCGTGCACCTGCCCGTCGGTGATCATCACCGCGCCGGCGATCCTGTCGGGCGGCACGTCCTGCAGCGCGCCACTGAGCGCGCGGAACAGCGCCGTCGATACATCCGTGGTCGCCGAAACCAGGTCTTCGACCGTGACTTCGCGAATTTCGAACGCGTCGAGCCTGCCGAACCGTTCGGCGAGCGCCGCCCTTATGGCTTCCGATTGCGCGGTGCGCCCATCAAGCTTCTGGCTGCCGCTCGCATCCGTGACGATGACGGCGACACTCTTCAGCGGCTCGCGCTCCTCGAATTGCGCCGATGGATTGGTCAGCGCCAGCACGATGATCGCCCAGGCCATGGCGCGGACCAAAGAACCGCGCACGCCGGACCACAGACCCCAAAGCACCAGCAGGCCGGACGCGACGGCGAGCAGGATGATCAGCCAGATCGGCAATTGCGGGGCGAAGGCAATGTTGAAGTTCATCGAACCCTCACTGGCCAAGCCGCTCTAGAAGCGCGGGAATATGCACCTGGTCTGCCTTGTAGTTGCCGGTCATTGCATACATGACGATGTTGACCCCCGAGCGGAAAGCCATTTCACGCTGGGTTATGTCGGCGGACGCGGTCGGGAACATTGCCTGTCCGCCCGAATCGATTGCCCACGCCGCCGCAAGGTCGTTGGAGGTGATGAGGATCGTCGAGACGCCGTCGCCCGCACGCGCAGGGCGGTCGGCATCGTCGACATTGCGCACCACCGATTGCTCCACCCAAAGATCCCCTCCGGTATAACGGCCTGGGAAGCCGGTCAGCAGATAGAAGGCCTTGGTGAGAACGTGATCACTGGGTACAGCTTCAAGCGGGGGAATGTCGAGGCTCGCCAGCATCAACTGCAGCCTTTGCGCCTCCGGCGAATTCGCCGTGCCGCCAAGCACCCCTCCACCCTGGTCGCGCGTGTCGAACAAAATGGTGCCGCCTTGCTTCATGAAGGTGTCGACTCGCGCCATTGTGGCGGCATCAGGCAGCGGCGCGTTGAGGCTGATCGGCCAGTAGATGAGCGGATAGAAGGCAAGTTCGTCGGTCGCTAGATCAAGGCCGACCGGTTCGCCCGGCTCCAACGCGGTACGGCTTGCAACGAATTGCGTAAGCCCCGTCAGTCCGGCGCGGCTGATTTCATCGACAGTGCTGTCGCCGGTGACGACATAGGCAAGCCGTGTCGTCAGCGCAGCGGCGAAATCGGTATCGCTATCCTGTGCCGCAGCGCGCGGCGGATTGGCTGCGAATGCAAGCGCCAAACCGAGCGTCGCCACCGCACCGGCGGCGGCTCCACGTGCGGTTGGTCGGCGCAGGTTTGCGGGGCGCAGCGAACCGGCAATCCACAGCACTGCAAGGCAATCGAGAACCAGAAGCAAAGCTGCCAGCGCCAGAAGCCAGGGCTTCAGGTCCACCGCAGCATCGCGTGCGAACGATGAGACCTCAACGCCACCGCCGAAGATCGACCTGTCGAGCGGCGTAAGTTTCTCGCCGCCCTCGAAAAGGTTCAGCGACAGGAACCCGTCTTCCGTGCCGTAGAAGCCCGGCGGGTTGTCGATGCTCACTTTCGGGGTTTCGTTCTGGCGAAGCACCACGGGCTTGACCGCAACGTCGGGCGGCATCAGTTCGCCGCGCCCGTTGAGGATGTTGAGCGGCGGCAGGCGCACGTCGCCGGCGCCACTATCGCCGCGAATGCCTGTCGAATTCGACTGGCTGACGACGCGGCGCAACATGTCGACGAAAGTGCCTGAGATCGGCAGGTTCGACCATGTGGCGTCGGAACTGACATGGAACAGCACGATCCAGCCCAAATCGCGCCGCTCTGCGGTCACCAGCGGCGTTCCGTCGTCGAGGGCCGCCCAGGTCTTTTCCTCGAGATTAAAATCCTGCAGCGCCAGAACCTGACGTTCGACAGTCACTTCCTTCGGCGGCTCGAGCCCAAAGAATGGCGAGCCGCGCTCGAAAGGCGCGACTGGCTTGGGCAATTCCCAGGATAGCGCGCCGCCCAGACTGCGATCACCTTCCCGCAGGCGCACCGGCAGCAGCGCAGAATTTCCGGCAGCCGCCAGCCTTGGCCCCGCGAAGCGGATGAGCATGCCGCCCTTCGCGATCCAGTCGGAAAGCGTTCTTTCGGTTTCTTCCGGAATGGTACCGACATCGGCAAGCACCAGCGCCGATACCCCCTGCCCGATCAGTTCCGGCACGGCGGTGGCAAGGTTCGGCGTAGATGCCTCTCGCACGTCGCCAAAGGGCGAAAGCGCCTTGCCGATGTAGTAGAGCGGCGCAAGCAGTGGCTGCGAAACATCTGCTGCCTCGCCGGAAATGAGACCGACCAGTCTGCGCCGGAAGCGGTCGTCGAGAAGCTGCACCGCCCCGGCGCTCTTCATTTCGGTGACGGAGATGCGCACGATCTGGTTACGCAACTCGACGGGCTCGTCCAGCCGGAACTGCGCGTTGTCGGCGCCCGGCTCGAATGCAACAGTCCGCCGGGCCAGCGGCAGGCCCTTCAGGTCGAATGCCTCGACGGTCACGGCGGAGGCTTCGGCCGACGGGGTCCGCAATACCATTCCGGTCATGGCGTCAGGGTCGTTGCGCACCGTATCGAGGGCAACGATGCGGTCGGTCCGCGCGGCTATCACCGATCGCTGCCCGCCTGCATTCGCCATGGCTGCAGCCAGGCTGTCGGTCCCCGTTCGGGAAAGTCCGTCGGAAAGCAGGAACACGGAGCCTGGCGATGTTTGCGAAATCAGGCGCGAAAGCGCTCCGGCTGCGGCAGCATGGTCCGGCTTGAGCGGCTTCGGCTCCATACCGGAGAGGATCGCCCGCGCCGCAGCAGCGTCCATCGGCTGCATCGTTGTCGGATCGAGGCCCGCCGTCTCTACGAATGCGACCGTACGGCTTGCAGTTTCGGCCTCGCCCACTAGGGCGAGCGCCGCGTCGCGCCTGTCCTCCCAGTCGGGCGCGGAAGCCCAGCCATTGTCGAGGATGATGGCGACCGGACCCTCCCCGGCCAGTTTGGCGGCGCGCGGATTGAGCACGGGGCCTGCCATTGCGATGATCACCAGAGCGGCCATCAGCAGGCGTAGCAGCGTCAGCCACCAGGGGCTCTTCGCAGGCGTCTCCTCCTTGCGCACCAGCCGCGCCAGAATGGCAAGCGGCGGGAAAAGCTCGGCCTGCGGACGCGGCGGCGTCAGGCGCAGCAGCCACCAGATGACAGGCAGCAGGACCAGCGCGGTCAGGATCATCGGGGCGGCGAAAGCGAGCGGCAGGCCAAGCATCAGCGCGTTCCCCTGCCCTGCGTCATGTGGACATGCAGCGATGCAAGCGCCTGCGATGCCAGCTTGTCGGTGTGGTGCAACGTGTGGCTCCACGAGAAGGAACGGGCGAGTGAGCGCACTTCGTCGATATGGTTCGAAAACAGCGCGCCGTAGCCCGATTTAAGCGCCTGCGCATTTCCGGCAGTCAGCCTCTCGCCGGTCTCGGGATCGGTGAATTCGACGCGGCCCGCATAGGGAAAATCCTCCTCGGCCGGATCGATCACCTGCACCAGATGGCCCCGCGCGCCATTGCGCGCCATCGAGCGGATTCGGTCGGAAATCTCGTCCAAGGGTTGCAGGAAGTCGGAAACAAGCACGACGTCGCTGTGGTTCCGAACCTCGGTACCGGCCGGAAAACGCGTTTGTGGCGGCGTTGCGATCAAGGCTTCCCCGAGCCTTTCAGCGGCGTGGCGGCTGGTAATTGGCCGCGAAACGCCAAGCCAACCGAGCCTTTCGCCGCTGCGCGCCAGCAATTCGGCGAGCGCGAACGCAATGACCAGAGAACGGGATTGCTTGGGAACCCGCGCGGTCTGCGACTTGAACAGCATCGAAGGCGATTCATCCACCCACAGCCAAACCATGTGCGCGGCCTGCCATTCGCGGTCGCGGACATAGACATGGTCATCGCGCGCGGAGCGGCGCCAGTCGATGGCGGCCATGTTCTCGCCGGGCACATAGGGCCGGAACTGCCAGAAATCCTCGCCGATGCCGCGCTTGCGCCGCCCGTGCCAGCCGGCAAAGACATTGCTTGCGACCTTGCGCGCTTCGACCAGCAGATCTGGAATGAGCGCTGCCCGGGCGCGGGCGCGCGCCATTGTCTCGCGGCTGGTCTCGCGCGGTGCTGCGCTGCCGATAGCCGGGCTCAAGCGCGATGCTCCAGTCTGCCCGCCGCCATCAACCGATCCGCTTCTTTCGTTCCGAGATCACGTCCCTGACGGTTACCCGGTTTTCCGCCGCCCTGGCGGCGAATGAAAGTTGCATGCGGTGCTGCAGTACCGGCTCGGCCAGCGCCAGAACGTCGTCCACCGAAGGCGCCAGGCGGCCCTGCAACATGGCGCGGGCGCGCACGGTCAACATCAGCGCCTGACTGGCGCGCGGTCCTGGACCCCAGTCGATATAGGCGTCATATTCGTCCTTGACGCCGCCGGGCCGCGCTGAACGCACGAGCTCGAGAATGGCTTCGACGACACTGTCGCCGGCGGGAATGCGGCGCACCAGCGCCTGGATTTCTTGGAGATTCTTGGCGGTCAGGACTTCCGACGCCCGCGATTCGCTGATGCCAGTTGTCTCGAACAGGATCTGCCGCTCGGCCTGAAGGCTCGGATAGTTCACGTCGATCTGCATCATGAACCGGTCTAGCTGCGCTTCCGGCAGCGGATAAGTGCCTTCCTGCTCCAGCGGGTTCTGGGTCGCGAGCACATGGAACGGCGCGGGCAGGTCGTAGCGCTGGCCCGCAATGGTGACGTGGTACTCCTGCATCGATTGCAGCAGCGCGGCCTGCGTGCGCGGGCTGGCGCGGTTGATTTCGTCCGCCATGAGCAGCTGGGCGAAAATCGGACCCTTGACGAAATGGAACGAACGGCTCCCATCCGGTTCGGTGCGCAGGATTTCCGTTCCCAGAATGTCGGATGGCATCAGGTCGGGCGTGAACTGGATACGCTGTTCGGTAAGGCCGAGTACCGTGCCGAGCGTCTCGACCAGCTTTGTCTTGGCCAGGCCCGGCAGGCCGACAAGAAGGCCATGGCCGCCGGAAAGAATGGTGATCAGCGCCCGTTCAACCACGTCTTCCTGCCCGAAGATGACCTTCGCGATGGCTTCGCGCACCCGGGCGACATCCGTGACTGCTTTTTCAGCCGCTGCGATGATCTCTTTCTCTTCCGTCTTGGAAAGGGTGCGGTCGATCGCGCTCATGCTTTGCTCCATATTGGACCGGACTGGCTTTTAGCCTTCCGTTCAGGCTTAAGACCGGAAAGGGAGACAATTGTGGCATTGGCCAAGGCATTATCATGGTAGGCGCAAGCCTCCCAATTACAAGTTGTTCAACTTGCCATTCATGCGTGCGGGGGTATCTTTCCAAACATGGAAAATGAAACACGATCATCAGCGGGCGAAAAAGCCGGCGCGTCGGGCCTTGCTGCACTAATTGAGCGGGCCGGAGCGTCCGGCAAGGGCATTCCGCCCGTCGAGAGATGGAATCCGCCGTTTTGCGGCGACATCGACATGGAAATCCGGCGCGACGGCACCTGGTTCTACATGGGCACGCCAATCGGTCGCATGCCACTGGTCAAGCTTTTCTCGAGCGTCCTGCGCAAGGACGAGGACGGCAAGACCTACCTCGTGACGCCTGTGGAAAAGATCGGCATCCGTGTCGAGGATGCGCATTTCCTTGCCGTGGAGATGAACGCGCACGCCGAAGAAGGCGAGCAGGTCCTTACCTTCCGCACCCAGACCGGCGATCTGGTCGAGGCGGGTCCCGATCATCCATTGCGTTTCGAGACCGCGAGGGAAAATGACGGGGTGAAGCCTTATCTTCGCGTACGGGGACGGCTCGACGCGCTCATATCCCGCCCGGTGATGTATGAACTTGTCGGCCTCGGCGAGGAAATGGAAATCGGCGGCAGACTGATGTATGCGGTCAGGAGCAAAGGAGAGGTGTTCCCGATCATGCCGGCAGACGAATTGTCGCGCCGCTTGTCGGAAGCCTGAAAGCCCCGCCAGAATGCTGGAAACAAGATTACGCCCGGACCTTGCCCGCTTCGCCTCCGACGATCTGCGCCGGCTTGCGCGTAAGCGGTTGGCTGTCGAACTCGCGGACACGCAGGGCGATCACATCCACAGCCCCGGCTATGCAGACTGGGTGGTGCCGCGCGCGGTAACGCCGGCTGCGGTCTTGATCCCGTTCGCCCAGCGTGCGAGCGGGCTGAACATCATCCTGACAAAACGGCTCGACAATTTGCGCTCGCACTCGGGTCAGGTCGCCTTTCCCGGTGGCAAGATCGATCCGGAGGACCCGAGCCCGGAAGCGGCTGCCCTGCGTGAAGCGCAAGAGGAAATCGCCCTCGACCCGGCGCTGGTCGAGGTTCTGGGCCGGCTGCCCGATTATTTGACGGGTTCCGGCTACAGAATTGCACCGATCTTGGGAATGATCGATCCCGTTGCGCAAATGGCGGCAAACCCCCAGGAGGTCGACTACATCTTCGAAGTGCCGCTGGCGTTCCTGATGGAGCCGTCGAACCACCACCGTGGCAGCCGCATGTTCCAGGGCGCCGAGCGGCAATTCATCGAGATGCCTTACGGCGAGCATTACATCTGGGGCGTGACGGCCGGCATCTTGCGCCTGCTGCACGACAGGCTGTTCGCTTGAAAGCTCCTGGCAGCCTTTCCCCGGAACAATCCGGCTTTTTGCGCGACCCGGCGTTGATTGCCGTCATGACCGCAATCGAGGAAGCGGGCGGCGAAGTCCGCGTCAATGGCGGGGCGATCCGCAACGCGCTCCTGGGCGAGGAAATCACAGATGTCGATCTTTCGACGACGCTCGTTCCATCGCATGTCATGGAAGTGCTGCTCAGAGCCGGGATCAAGGTGGTGCCGACCGGCATCGAACATGGCACGGTGACGGCGGTTTCAGGCGTGAAAGGTTTCGAGATCACCACGCTGCGCGAGGATATCGAGACCGACGGCCGCCATGCGGTCGTCCGGTTCGGCACCGACTGGGTGTCGGATGCGCAACGCCGAGATTTCACGCTGAACGCACTCTACTGCGACCGCAACGGCAAGATATTCGATCCGCTTGGCGGCTTTGGCGACTTGATGGCCCGCCGTATCCGCTTCATCGGCGACCCCGCCCAGCGCATCGCGGAGGACCGACTGCGTATTCTGCGCTTCTTTCGCTTCTTCGCCTGGTACGGCCATGGGCGGCCTGACGCCGAAGGGCTCAAGGCCTGCGTGCGCGAAAAGGATGGACTCAAAGGGTTGTCGGCGGAGCGCGTCTGGCACGAATTGCGGCGATTGCTGGCGGCGCCCGATCCGGTCCGCGCCATTTTGTGGATTCGAACCGCCGGCGTCCTCGACATTGTGCTTGCCGAGAGCCGCAACTGGGGTGCTGATCTCATTCCGCGTCTGGCAGCAACAGAAAAGGCGCTCGGTTGGAAACCCGACCCGCTGTTGCGCCTGATGGCGATGATCCCGCCGCACGCAGAAACGGTGAAAGCGCTGGCGGAACGGCTCAAGCTTTCAAACGCGGAAAATGCGCGCCTGCGTGCCTGGACCGGCGCAAGCCTGCCCAAGGCGGGCACGGCTGCTGGTGAACTGGAAAAACTTCTCTATCGCGGCGACCGCATGGCGATTTTAGACCGCTTGCGGCTGGAGCGCGCGCGCTTGCAGGAATCGCCCGGCAAGAAGGATGAAGCCGAGCGGCAGGAGCGCGAGGCAATGATCGGCGCTGCCGGGAACTTTCAGGCGCCCTTATTCCCCGTCACCGGCAAGGATCTCATCGCAGCCGGAATGACCCCCGGCCCGCAAATGGGCAAGCAGCTTGCTCTGCTCGAGGACCGTTGGGTCGAGAGCGGTTTCAAGCTGGACAAGGCGCAACTGCTGGAGATTGCTGCCGGCTACTGATTATCAGGCAGCTTCGTCATGCGCGGGGCGGATGCGCTTCTTGATCGCCTCCACCATGCTTTCGCGGATGATCTGCTCGCCATGCACGCCGCGCATGTGATCTACGGCGCTCTTGACGATTTCAGCCTCATCATCGTTGCGGGTGTGCCAGTCGCATCCCGGCACCAGGGTTCCGCACTGAAATTCCTTCATGGCCTTTCTCCCGGTTTCCCCCCGAGTTGAATAGCAGACAGTTTACATAAGGAATGGGGCAGTCAAGAGGCAGTTCAAGGCCAGCGGACCAACGGCGGCATCGAAGAGAGAATGGAATCCACATTTCCACCCGTCTTCAGGCCAAATACCGTGCCGCGGTCATAAAGAAGGTTGAACTCGACATACCGGCCGCGCTGGACGAGTTGCGCCTCCCGCTCTGCCTCGGTCCATTCCAGATTCATGTTTCGCCGCGCGATCACCGGATAGACCACGTTGAACGCCCGGCCGACGTCCTGCGTGAAGGCGAAATCCGCCGTCCATCCGCCCTTGTCTTCGGCGGAATGCAGATAATCGTAGAAAATGCCGCCGACGCCGCGCATCTCGCCGCGATGCTTGAGATAGAAATACTCGTCGCACCACTTCTTGAAGTCGTCATGCGACGCCACGGCGCCATGCCGGTCGCAGACGAACTTCATCGCCTTGTGGAATGCCTGCGTATCGGGGTGTTCCTGCGTGCGCCGCTCGGCCAGCATCGGCGTCAGGTCGGCACCGCCCCCGAACCAGTGGCCAGTCGTTACCACCATGCGCGTGTTCATGTGGACGGTCGGAACATGCGGGTTCCATGGATGGGCGATCAGCGAAATGCCGGACGCCCAAAAACGGGGATCGTCCTTCGCACCGGGGATCTGGCCGCGAAACTCGTCGCTGAACTCGCCATAGACGGTCGAGGTATGTACCCCGACCTTCTCGAAAACGCGGCCGCGCATCAAGGACATGACGCCGCCGCCGCCCTCGCCGTCGCGGTGCCATTCGGAACGCTCGAAGCGGCCTGCCTCAAGCTCGCTGCCGGGTCCGGAAAGCTCGCCTTCAATATCCTCGAACTTTGCGCAGATCTGGTCGCGCAGGCTTTCGAACCAGGTACGGGCGGCGAGTTTTTTTGCCTCGATATCCGCCGGCAGCCCCTGCGGCACGTTGGGACGAAAACCGGACATGCTTGCTTGTACCATCCTTGTATCGACGCATTGACGCGTCATTCCTTGAGCTTCACCGCCGCATGACAGTAAGCCTTTCCAAGGCATTATCAGGTGGATTGCGCAGATTGCAAGCAACCACCGCCACTTGTCCGCATTCTACTTGACGCAAACACCTTTGGAGGCGCAGCATTTCCACCAGAAATGCGAGGAACTGTCTGATGTCGGGCGATGACAGAAAACAAAACTTCACCGGCCAAGCGCAGCGCAATCATGCTCGCGTCGAGAAAATGCGTGAGGCGAACCGCGATTGGAAGGCCAGGGCGCCAACACGCGAAGGCCCTCCCCCCTCGACTTTGTGGAAGCGCGAAAGCTGGACCTTGCCGCGAGAAGAAGCCCGCAAGCAGGCGCGGGCTTTCCTGAAGAAATACCCGCGCGCGGCCTATTGGAGCGAGGTCGAAAGCTGGCGCGTGCTGGAAGGCGACATCATCGAATTCACGATGCGAAGGCTGCCAACCGCCGACTGAAGCCGGCGGCGGCCTGGAGCATCACGCCTCAATCTTGTCCGGCGTGGCCAGCAGCCGGTTCGCCGCCGACACGATTGCTTCCAGCGATGCGGCGACGATGTTCTTGTTGATACCCGCGCCGAAGATTTTCCGTCCGCCGCTTTCAACTTCCATGTAGCAGATCGCCGCCGCGTCCGAACCACGCTGCAGCGAGTGTTCCGAGTAATCAGCGACGCTCAGCGGCAGGTCGAGATGGCGCGACAGCGCATCGACGAAGCCGTCGATCGGCCCGGTTCCGCGCCCCGTGATCTTCATTGGCACGCCATTGTCGATGATCTCGGCTTCGAGCCTGCGAACACCCTTCGCCTCGGGGTCCGAAAAGGTCTGGTGGTCGACGAAGCGGATGCGCGCATCCGGCTGTTCGACATAGGTCTTGAGGAACTCCTGATGGATGCGGCGGCCGGGCAGTTCCTTGCCTTCACGGTCGGTGATCGCCTGGATGACTTCCCGAAATTCGACCTGCAGCCCGCGCGGCAGGTTGATGCCGTAGTCCTCCTGCAAGATGTAGGCAATGCCGCCCTTGCCCGACTGCGAATTAATGCGGATGATCGCCTCGTAGGTCCGCCCGACATCCTGCGGATCAATCGGCAGGTAGGGCACTTCCCAGAGCTCCTTGTTGGCCTTGCGATAGGCTTTCATGCCCTTGTTGATCGCATCCTGGTGCGAGCCGGAAAACGCCGTGTAGACGAGTTCGCCCACATAAGGGTAGCGCTCCGGAATGGCGAGCTGGTTCGAATACTCGTAGACCCTCTTGATCCGGTTGATGTCGGAGCAGTCGAGCTGCGGATCGACGCCTTGCGTGAACATGTTCAGCGCGAGGTTGACGATATCGACATTGCCGGTACGCTCGCCATTGCCGAACAGCGTTCCCTCGACACGGTCCGCCCCCGCCATCAGGCCGAGTTCCGTCGCTGCGACACCCGTGCCGCGATCATTGTGCGGATGCAGCGACACGATGATATTCTCGCGATTATCGAGGTTGCGGCACATCCACTCGATCATGTCGGCATAGATGTTCGGCGTCGACATTTCCACCGTCGCCGGCAGGTTGAGGATTAGCTTGTTGTCGGCGGTGGGCCGCATGATTTCGCTCACCGCGTTGCAGATCTCCAGCGCGAAATCGAGTTCGGTTCCGGTAAAGCTTTCCGGCGAATATTCGAAGCGGTAGCCGCCACCGGCTTTCTCCGCCATGTCGCGGATCATCTTGGCTGCATCTGTGGCGATTGTGCGGATGCCTGCGCGGTCCATGCCGAAGACCACGCGCCGCTGCAGTTCCGAGGTCGAGTTGTAGAAATGGATGATCGGTCGGTGCGCGCCCTGCAACGCCTCGAACGTCCGGGTGATCAGTTCCGGCCGGCACTGTACCAATACCTGCAGCGAAACGTCGGCGGGCACGTTGCCCTCTTCCACGCACCAGCGCGCAAAATCGAAATCGGTTTGCGAGGCAGACGGAAAGCCGATCTCGATTTCCTTGAAGCCCATGTCAAGCAGGAGGTTGAACATCCGCTCCTTGCGGTCCTGCCCCATGGGGTCGATCAGCGCCTGGTTGCCGTCGCGAAGGTCTACCGAGCACCAGACCGGCGGCGTGGTGATGACCTTGTCGGGCCAAGTCCGGTCCGTGATCGGTATCTGCGGGTAGGGTTGGTATTTTCGTGCAGCATTGTGCATCGTCTTGGTTGCCGTGTCGGGCATGGGCTTAGTCCGTTTCTTCGGAGCGCGATCCGACAGGATGCGTTCGCCATTCAGTTTCAGGATGTGTGAAGAGGGGGGCAGGCCGCGTGGCGGCGAAATCGACCGCCGGGCGCCCCGCTAGAAACGGGCCCGACGGCCGCCGGTAAGGCGAAGCAGCGCAAGCGTGCGCAATTTTCCGGTAAAGTTCATGGCCGTAACCATAATGGCAGGCGCCGGCTGCTGCAAGCGCTTTAGGCGGGCTTCTCACTCATGCGGTTCTGGACCACCAGTGTCCCAACGAAGGCAATCACGAAAAGCCCCGTCATGATGACGACGATGGTCGGCGCCGGTGCGCTGTCAATGATGAAGCTGAGCCATATCCCGGCAAGGCTGCTGCCGGCCGCGATCGAGACGGCGACCGCCAGCATCGACGAAAAACGCCGCGTCAGGAGGAATGCAATCGCACCCGGCGCGACAAGAAATGCGACCGCCAAGATGATGCCGACGGCCTTGAGCGCGCCGACCACCACCAGCGAGATCGTCGCGAGCATGGCGTAGTGCATCACCTGCACCGGCAGGCCGATTGCGCGCGCGTGCTGCGCATCGAAGCTGGCGGCCAGCAGGTCGCGCCACTTTATCGCCAGGAATCCGGTCACAGCCAGCGCAATCGCCGCGGTTTCGATCATGTCGGCCCGCGACACGCCCAGCATGTCGCCGAACAGGATGTGATCGAGATGAAGATTGGTGGGCACCGCGGCATAAAGCACGATGCCGAGGCCGAACATGCCCGAAAAGACGACCCCCATGACGGTGTCCTCTTTCACGCGGCTGTTCTCCTTGAGGAAACCTGTCGCCAGCGCGCAGATCATTCCGGCGGTGAATGCGCCCAGCGCCAGCGGCAGGTTGAGGATGTAGGCGATCACGATGCCGGGCAACACCGCGTGGCTGACGGCATCGCCCATCAGCGACCAGCCCTTCAACACGAGGTAGCACGACAGCATCGCCATCGGCACTGCGATGAGCAGCGTGGTCGCGAAAGCATTGAGCATGAACGGGTACTGGAACGGCTCAAGCAGCATTTCCATCATGCGGCCCCTCCGCCGGCCAGCGCTTCCTTCGCCCGGGCACGGGCGGCCAGCCAGCCATGCTTGGGCGCGAAAAGGAAGGCGGCAAGAAAGATCAGCGTCTGCAGCACGACAATGATGCCGCCCGTCGCGCCATCTAGGAAATAGCTGGCATAGGCGCCGGCGAAGCTGGTGAGCGTGCCGACGGCAACGGAAATGAGGATCACCCGCGGGAACCTGTCGGAGAGGAGATAGGCTGTCGCGCCGGGTGTCACGACCAGCGCCACGACCAGAAACGCGCCAACCGTTTGCATCGCCGCAACAGTGGACGCGGCCAACAGCGTGAAGAACAAAACCCGCATGTGGTCGGGATTGATGCCGATGGACCGCGCATGGTTCGCATCGAAGAACGCCACCATCAAATCCTTCCACTTGAGCGTGAGGATCGTCAGCGAAACGCCGCCGATGATCGCAAGTTGGACAATGTCGCCCGGCGCAATCGCCAGTACATTTCCAAACACGATGGTCTGCACGTTGATCGGTGTCGGCGACAGCGACACCATGAACAGCCCCAGCCCGAAAAAGCCGGTGAAGATGAGGCCGATGATCGCATCCTCGCGCAGCTTGGTGCGTTGGTTGATGAACAGCATGGCGCCCGCTGCGAGCCCGCCGGATAGGAATGCCCCGATCGAAAACGGCAGGCCCAGCATGTAGGCGCCGGCAACGCCCGGAACGATGGAATGGGACAGCGCATCGCCGATCAGCGACCAGCCCTTGAGCATCAGATAAGCGGACAGGAAGGCGCACACCCCACCGGTGAGCGCGCTGACCCACATGGCGTTGACCATGTAGGAATAGGCAAATGGCTCCAGCAAATAGGCGGTCATGGCCTAGTTCCCGTCCTTCTCGCCATAGATGACGAAAGGCCGCTCATCGTCGGACAGGACAGTGACCTGCCGCGCGTCCTCGTCATCATGCAGTTGCGCCCCGCTGAGCACGTAGTGGCGCAGCGTCCCGCCAAAGGCGGTCTGCAGATTGGCCTGGGTGAATACTTCGTCCGTCGGTCCCGATGCGAGGATGCGCCGGTTGATCAGCACTGCCCGGTCGCAATACTCCGGCACGCTTCCCAGATTATGCGTCGAGACGAGCATGACCCGGCCTTCGTCGCGCAACTCCCGCAGCAATTGCGTGATCTGCTCTTCCGTCGTGACATCGACACCGGTGAAGGGCTCGTCGAGCAGGATCACCTGCCCCTCCTGTGCGAGCGCGCGGGCCAGGAACACCCGTTTGCGCTGGCCTCCGGAAAGTTCGCCGATCTGGCGCTTGCGATAGGCTTCCATGCCGACGCGCGCCAATGCCTCGTCCACCTTCTGCCGGTCGATCGGGCGCGTCGTGCGCAGCCAGTTCATGTGGCCGTAGCGGCCCATCAGCACCACATCCTCGACGAGAACCGGGAAGTTCCAGTCGACTTCCTCCGCCTGCGGAACATAGGCGACGAGGTTGTTGCGCAACGCCTGCGCGCCGGGCATGCCCAGTATTTGCACCCTCCCGCCAGCCACGGGCACGAAACCCATGATGGCCTTGAACAGCGTCGACTTGCCCGAACCGTTGACACCGACCAGCGCCGTGATCGTCCCGCGCGGGATCGAGAACGTCGCATGCGAAAGCGCGGTCAGTCCGTTTCGATAGGTAACGGTCACGTCCTCCACATCGAGGCCGGGACCTGATTGCAATTTCGCCGGGGTGACGCGTTCCAGCATGGTTACTGCACCACTGCGCCGGAAAGTCCGTCCACGATGGTTTGCGTGGTGACCTTCAGAAGATCGGCATAGGTCGGAACCGGACCCCCCGCATCGCTGAGCGAATCCACGTAGAGCACGCCGCCATAGGCAATGCCGGTTTCACGCGCCACCTGCTGGGCCGGATCGGGCGGAACGGTGCTTTCCGAAAAGATCACAGGCACTTTGTGCTCGCGGATCTGATCGATGACCCGGCGCACTTGCTGCGGCGTACCCTGCTGGTCGGCATTGATCGGCCAGATGTATAGTTCGTTCAAGCCCAAGTCGCGGGCAAGATAGCTGAACGCCCCTTCCGAGGTCGCAAGCCAGCGCTGGCCTTCGGGGATGGTGGCGATCGCCGCGCGGATCGGTTCGGCGAGCGCCTTCAATTCTGCGCCGTATCGGGCCGCGTTGTCGGCATAGGTATTCGCATTGACCGGATCGGCCTCGCTCATCGCCTTTCGGATGTTCTCGACATAGATCAGCGCGTTTTCGATCGACATCCAGGCATGCGGATTGGGCTTGTCCTTGTATGGCCCCTCGCCGATCCCGATCGGCGTGACACCGTCGCTGACCACTGCCGACGGAACATCGCGCAGATTGGCAAAGAACTTCTCGAACCAGGCCTCAAGATTGAGCCCGTTCCACAATACGAGATCCGCGCCCTGCGCCTTTACGATGTCGCGCGGCGTCGGCTGGTAATTGTGGATCTCGGCGCCGGGCTTGGTGATCGATTCAACATCTGCCGCCTCGCCCGCGACGTTGCGGGCCATGTCGGCAATCACCGTGAAGGTGGTTACAACTTTCAGCCGCTCGGTCGCGATAGCACCATGCGGCATGAGCAAGCTGGCGGTGACCATGGCCGCCAGCAGCACTCTTGCGGAAAACACGCGAACGATCCGGATACTCATGCGCCTACATTGTCTTTGTTGCGACTAAGTTGCAACTGCAAAAGTAGGCTGCACTGTTTCCTTGTCAAGTCAGATGCGAATTAGTCGCAACTGAATCGCGCCACCTGCAAGAACGGGCGCCATAGCGCCCATTCTTCGAATTGCTACATAAGGTTCACGCGACGCGCTCGCCCGCCTCGCGGCTATTGCGGCGCTTCGTCAGGTGCGCCACGACATTCTCGATCATCCGCATGCCGGCATCGCCGCCAAGGCTCATGATCGATTCCGGGTGGAACTGCACCGCCGCTACCGGCTCGCTTCGATGTTCGATCGCCATGACGATGCCATCCGATGGTCTGCGCCGTGATGGTGAAGTCGCTTGGGCAGGCGTACCGGATCGGCAAAGATCGAGTGGTAGCGGCCGACCGTCACTTCCTTGTCGAGGCCGGAGAAGATGACGCCCGGTTTCATGATCTTGATGCGCGAAGGCTTGCCGTGCATCGGTATCGCCAGCTGCCGCAACTGGCCGCCATAGGCTTCGGCCAGCGCCTGCAAGCCCAGGCAGACGCCGAAGATCGGCAGCCCGCGCTGGCGCGCAGCCTTGATGGTCGCGGCGCAGTCGAAATCCTTCGGTGTGCCGGGACCTGGCGACAGCACCACCAGATCGGGCTTGAGCGCGTCGAAAAGTTCCGCCGGCACGCGGCGAGCGCACCGTCGTCACCGTTGGCGCCGGTCTGACGGAAATAGTTCGCCAGAGTGTGCACAAAACTGTCCTCGTGATCGACCAGCAGGATGTTCACCCCCTCGCCCACCCGCGCGACAGCACGCTTGGCGCCCGCCTCGTTCGACTTGCCCGCCTCGCGCACCGCTGCCAGCATGGCCGATGCCTTGAGCTCCGTCTCGTGTTCTTCCTCGACCGGATCGCTGTCGTAAAGCAGCGTCGCGCCGGCGCGGACCTCGGCAATGCCGTGTTTGAGCCGCACCGTGCGCAGCGTCAGCCCGGTATTCATGTTGCCGTTGAAATGCACCATGCCGACCGCGCCGCCATACCAGGCGCGCGGGCTCTTCTCGACTTCCTCGATGTATCGCATGGCCCACAGCTTCGGCGCACCGGTCACCGTCACGGCCCAGGCATGCGACAGGAACCCGTCGAAGGCGTCCATGTCGGCGCGAAGGCGTCCCTCGATATGGTCCACGGTATGGATGAGCCGCGAATACATCTCGATCTGCCGCCGGCCGATGACGCGAACGCTGCCGGGCTCGCACACGCGGCTCTTGTCGTTGCGGTCGACATCGGAGCACATCGTGAGTTCGGACTCGTCCTTCTTTGAATTCAGCAGCTTGAGGATCTGCTCGGAATCCTCGATCGCGTCGCGGCCCCGCTTGATCGTGCCCGAGATCGGGCAGGTCTCGATCCGCCGGCCGACAACCCGCACGAACATTTCCGGCGATGCGCCTACCAGGAACTCGTTGTCGCCAAGGTTGATGAAGAAGGAATAGGGCGAAGGGTTGATCTCCTTCAGCCGCCGCGAAATCGCCGAAGGCTGGGTAGTGCAGCGTTCATAAAAGGTCTGGCCTGGCACCACCTCGAAAAGGTCGCCGCGCTTGAACTTCTCCTTCGCCCTTTCAACCAGCTTCGGAATATTCGCCCGGCTGGTGGTCGCCGCGCGGCGGGTCGATTTCCGCCGCCGTGAAGGGCTGGTCTGCAGTGCCGTGCGGCAGGCCGCGCGTCGTCTTGCCGCCGAAGGAATATTCGTAATGGTCGTGCCAGGCGATCGCTTGATGGTGATCCACCACAAGGATTTCATCGGGCAGGTACAGCACGAGATCGCGCTGGCCTTGCGGCCTGTCGAGCTTCTTTTCGATGTGGTCGAACTGGAAAGCAAGATCGTAGCCGAACGCGCCATAAAGGCCGAGATTTGCATCCTCCTCGCTGAAGAAAAGGTCGACGATAGCCCGTACGACCGAAAAGACGGTCGGCGATCGCGACCGGTTTTCTTCCGCCAGGACCTTTCCGGCTTCGGCGACCCTCAAGTCGATGCGTGATGTTGAAACCACCATCGACGCGATATGCTCATGTCCCGCAAGCTGGGCAGCCACGGCCGCCAGCAGGATTTCGCCCCGGCTGTTATAGGCGATGATGGCTACGTCCCTGCCATTGGCTTCGATCCCGAGCGGCGGATCGACGATCGCTGTGTCCCAGCGTGTGTATCTGCCGGGATACTCGTAGTTGGACGAAAAGATCGCGCCGCGCCGCACATCCACCCGGTCGAGCGTACGGGCGATCGCCGTCTTGTACTCGTCCGGCGTGCTTTGCCGCAAAACGGTAATGCCGCCCTTTGTAGTGAACTCGATGGTCTGCGACGTCATGGCCCTTCTTTCCCGCTTGCCGCACGGACCGAACCGGCAACAAAAAAAGCCGCCGGGCGTTCCCTGGCGGCTTGACTTCCATACGCGCGCGAATGGTCGCTAGGCCGCCTCAGCGAACCTGCCACCACCAATTGCGCGCGCATTTGATCTTCATGCGGCAATTCTTAGACGGGGAAGGCGCGGGGCGCAAGTGCCCGCTCGCGGGTGACATTGGCGGTGGTAGGGAGAGATCCGGACCGGGCGGTTTGGTCCGGATCTCCCCTTTCCCTGAACCAGCCGCAGGGACGCTGATGACTGGTACACGTCGTGCCGTTTATGCAGGGGGGTACGGCACAATGTGTTTCGGGACACGGCGTCAGTTCCGTGTATTGCTCAACATATATAACCATAGGTTGTATTTGTAAATATCCGACTACCGGAAAAGGCGCGTTCAATCTAGGTGAAACGCTATTTTTTCAAAAGCTTATGTATTTTTTGCTACAATCCGCCCGGTGTCTCGCTGCTTTGCAATGACTTTTCCGGGATACCGGACGGGCATGATTCGCCGCCTTTTTCAGAGGTCAATGCCGCCCTTGGCATGCGCCTTGTGTTCCGGTTCCACATGGATGGATATCCGCGCGCCGGGGATGTCGCGTCGCAGCGCATTTTCGATCCGGTCGCACAGGACGTGGGCGGTATCCACAGTCATGTCGCCTGAAACAACCAGGTGAAATTCTATGAACGTCGTTTGCGCCGATCGGCGCGAACGAATGTCGTGCGCCTGCAAGGCACCGGCTCCGGATTCAGCTATTGCCCGCGCAATCGCCTCCTGTGTTTCCTTGTCGGGGGCCATGTCCATCAATCCCGCCACGGACATCTTGAGCAGCTTGTAGCCCGACCACAGGATGTTGATCGCAACAAGCCCGGCAAGCAGCGGATCGAACCAGTAGAGCCCTGTCATCTGCGCCAGGAAGACGCCGGCCAGCACCCCGGCCGATGACATGACGTCGGAAAACAGATGCCAGCCATCGGATTCAAGTGCCGCAGAATGCAGCGCCCGGCCCCGCGTGACCAGCACATGGCACCAGGCGCCATTGAGCAGGCCTGCTGCGATGTTTGCGACATAGGCCGACGCCGGCGGTGCAACGGGCGCAGCCTCGTTCCAGGCCTCCCAGGCACGCTCGAGAATCGACCAGGCGGCGGCGCCGATGAGCAGCGCTACCAGGAGCGCGACGAAATACTCCGCCTTGTCATGGCCATAGGGGTGGTCTTCATCGGCGGGACGCGCGGCATAGCGGATTGCCGCGAGTGCGGCCACCGCTGTTATGACGTTGACGACGCTTTCCACCGCATCCGAAAGCAGCGCAACGCTGCCTGAGAGCCAGGCCGCCACAGCCTTCAGCGCCAGCACGACAATTGCCACCGCAATACTGGCAGCGGCAATCCGAGTGGCATTGCCGCCGAAGCCGGGCTGGGTTGTAGTGTTCATGGCTGCCCTCTCTTTTCGAAGGGCAGCCGTTACGCGAAAGCCTGCCGGACCTCAAGGCCGGCTGTCAGAACAGTCCTTCGATCTGACCCTGCTCGTTGAGGAAGATCTTTTCCGACGAAGGAACCTTTGGCAGTCCCGGCATGGTCATGATCTCTCCGCAGATGGCGACGACGAATCCTGCTCCAGCAGAAAGCCGTACCTCGCGAACCGGAACGGTATGGCCGGTCGGCGCGCCGCGCAGGTTGGGATCGGTCGAGAAGGAGTATTGGGTCTTGGCCATGCAGACCGGCAAATTGCCATAGCCGGCATCTTCCCACGCCTTGAGCTGGTCGCGAACGCTCTTGTCGGCGATCGCTTCCGAGCCGCGATAGATGCGCTTCACGACGGTGTCGATCTTGTCGAAAAGGCTCATCTCGTCGGGGTAAAGCGGCGAGAACTGCGCGGCTCCGCTTTCGGCAAGTTGCACCACCTTGTTCGCCAGTTCTTCGATACCTGCAGAACCGTGAGCCCAGTGCTTGCAGAGAATCGCCTCTGCGCCCTGGCTGGCGACATAATCCTTCATTGCGGCGATCTCGGCGTCGGTATCGGTGCCGAAGTGATTGATCGCAACGACCGTCGGCACACCGAATTGCTTCACATTTTCGATGTGCCGGCCCAGATTGGCGCAGCCCTTCTTGACGGCATCAACATTCTCGGCGCCGAGGTTTTCCTTCTTCACGCCGCCATTCATCTTCATGGCGCGCACGGTCGCGACGATTACGGCCGCGGCGGGCTTGAGGCCGGCCTTGCGACACTTGATATCGAAGAACTTCTCGGCGCCAAGGTCGGCGCCGAAACCGGCTTCCGTCACGACGTAGTCGGCAAGCTTCAGCGCCGTGGTGGTCGCGACGACCGAGTTGCAGCCATGTGCGATGTTGGCGAACGGGCCGCCATGCACGAAGGCCGGGTTGTTTTCGAGCGTCTGCACGAGGTTCGGCTGCATCGCGTCCTTCAGCAGCACGGTCATCGCGCCATCTGCTTTCAGGTCGCGGGCGCGGATCGGCGTCTTGTCGCGTCTATAGGCGACGATGATGTCTCCAAGCCGGCGCTCCAGATCCTGGAGGTCGTTGGAAAGGCACAAGATCGCCATGACTTCCGAGGCCACGGTGATGTCGAATCCGGCCTCGCGCGGATAGCCGTTCGCGACGCCGCCAAGCGAGCAGATGATTTCACGCAGCGCCCGGTCGTTCATGTCCATCACGCGCCGCCAGACCACGCGGCGGGTGTCGATGCCCAGTTCGTTGCCCCAGTAGATGTGATTGTCGATGATGGCGGACAGCAGGTTGTGCGCCGTGGTGATGGCATGGAAGTCGCCGGTGAAGTGGAGGTTCATGTCCTCCATCGGCACGACCTGCGCATGACCTCCGCCGGCCGCTCCGCCCTTGACGCCGAAATTGGGTCCGAGCGACGCTTCGCGGATGCAAACGATCGCCTTCTTGCCGATGCGGTTAAGGCCATCGCCAAGGCCCACGGTCGTTGTCGTCTTGCCTTCGCCAGCCGGCGTCGGATTGATCGCGGTCACGAGGATGAGCTTGCCGTCCTCGCGGCCGCGCTTTGACGCGATGAATTCGGCCGAAATTTTCGCTTTGTCGTGTCCATAGGGCAGCAGGTGCTCGTAGGGAATGCCGATCTTCTCGCCGATGTCCTTGATCGGCAGTTTCTTTGCGGCACGCGCGATCTCGATGTCGGTTTTGAACTCGGCCATTTCATTCCCCTTCTGGCGAAAAGCGCCGGTAACCCGGCGTTCGGGTTAAATCCTGAATGGGAATTTCCTGCCGTTCAAAACAGGCCGTTCAATGCGGCAATTGCGACACGGTACATCTGTCACAATTTTTAGACGTATCAGATTGTAAAAACAAACTTACAGTTGTAACATCAGTTTTCCGTTTGGAGGCTCTGCATGACGTATGATCTCGAAATAGCAATGACGATCGCTTTTGCGATCGCCATCGTTTCCATTGCCGCGCTGGTTTAGCCGGTATTGCGCCGGAGCCGCGCTCCGGGACTAGCGGTCGAGAATATCGCGCATTTCGGTAATGTTCGCGCGCACTCGCAACAGGTTGAAGCCCATGGTGGCCAGATGGGAAGGCATGATGAAAGCTGACTCATCGCCATTGGAGATGATCAGTGGCCGGATGTTGAGAGCCGCTCGCAACTGCGTGGACAACTCGTCCCAAGTCCGCGTCAAATTGCGCTCGGCCACCACGTCGCGGAAGTCGGACCGCAGGCCGGACATGATACCGTTGAGCGCATAGAGCTGGCCGTAGGCAAACCAGAACCGGTCGTCGGCGCGCGGATCGAACCAACCGGCATCGCTGGCGCGGATCTGGTCGTTGAGGATGTCCGACGTGCTGCCGATCGTGCTCGACATCTGCTCCATGAAACGCAGCAGATTGTCGGCACGAGGATCGAAAACGGCCCGGCAGGCTTCAAGGTCCGTGTTGAATGCGTTGAAGTTGCGAACCGCCTCGCGGTACCTTGTCGGCGTCGGCGTCGTGAAGCCGAACGGACTGAACGAGAAGTACCAAAGGTCTTCCTTATAGTAGATGTTCTCACGCGCGTTCTGGAGATTTTGGTTGATTTGCGACGTGCCGCGAACGCGCCCCAGCCGGTCGACACCCTCCTGCGCGGTGCGCCGGATGATTTCATTGATGCCCAACTGGAACGCCGCCTTGTTGTCGAAGAACGGGGTGTACTTCCAGGGAATACCGAAAAAGCCGATCTTGGAAGCGAACATCGACGGCACCCAGTGATTCTGGTTGACGTTGAAGTCCACGAGTGTGGCCGCCGCCTGAATGGTTGCCGATCTGCCGCACTGGTTCTGTTCGCCTGCAGCCGATGAACCTGGACGGACGGTATAGGCATCGAAGCCCATGCTTGCCACGTAGTCTGGATTGAAATTCACCCAGCGCTGGGTTTGCCACAGGAAATAGGCGTACATCCCGAGCCAAACCAGCACGATCAGGCCGATGACGGCCCGCAGGATCCAGCCGCGCTTCGTGTACCAGCGGCCGGCCGCCATGAAGGGCCAAAGCAGGATGGCGAAAACCCAGCCTATGCCTCGCCCGATCATCGCAAAGACGCGCGTGAAGAAATGGATGATCGGGTCGAGCATGTTCACCTTTCCGTGCGGGGCCCTGCCCCGGCACAAGCAATGACTGGCGGAATTACTTGTACAGGCGCCGCCGGAGTGCCTTCTTGTCGTTGAGATAGTTGTCGCGAATGCTCTTTACCACATGGTCACGGTAGTTTTCAGGCCAGGTTTCGTAGTCGCGATAGAAACCCGGCTTGTTGAACACGAACCGCGTCATGTAGTCAAAGGGCAGATACTCGGAAATCAAACGATTTACGAGGTAGAAATCGGCATGCTCCGGATTGGCGCGGCTGATCAGGAAGCGGTTGGCCGGATCGATCTCGTCCGTGTCGATGCTGCCCCAGCCCGGTGCCTCGCGCTTTACCCAGTTCATCAGCGGCAGGCGGCCGTCGCGTTCCACCAGCGCCGCGTTCCTGGCCACCCAGGCGCTTGCCCAGCGCGAATCGACGCGCGAAAGATCGACTTTCGGATCAGCTTCCATCGCCATGAATGTCGCCAGCATCAGCGCCCGGTCCTCGATGAGGCCCGACTTCTCGATCCATGATCCGCGCGGCGGATCGATGCGCCCGCTGCCGGCCAGGAAATCATAGACGCGCGCGTGATCCTTGATGTCGATATAGGCAACCTGCCAGGGCCGCGAGCGGCGGAACCCCTTGGCGGACGGATCGCCGATGACCGTCGTCTGGCCGTCCTCGATGAAGATGTAGACGCCGCCGAAATGCGAGGTCCAAAAGGTGTTCTGCCGGAAAATCACTTCCTTGGGCAACGAGTTCGTTTTCGCGGATGTCACCGGTGATTTGCGCGTGCTCGACCATCTTTTCGAGCATGGCGTTGTCTCGCCAGGCTTCCGGCTCCTTCAGCAGGCGGTCGATCATCAGCTGCAATTCGGTCGTCTTGCCAAGGAGGTCGGTCGGGTCGAGACGCGGAATTCGACCTGCTCGATCGACAGCAGGTCCTCGATGTCCTTGACCTCGAAGACACTGTCATCGATCTCGCCATAGAGCACATCCTTGATGGTGATGGCGAAGAGCGCCTTCGCGTTCTTTTCGAAGAATTGGTAGCAGCAGATCCTCCGTGTTGGAAAAGGCGGTGTTGACCACCGGCAGGTCGATCTGCTCCGGCGTCAGGATGATGAAGCGCCGGTTCACCTTGTTGGGATCGAGATATTGCGGATCGCCCAGCGCATCCGGCCACTTCCGGCGAATAGCCGGTCATGTCTATGCGGAACTTGTCGAGCTCCACTTTCTTCAGCGAAAGGCCTTCCAGCGCCTGGTTGTAGCGCTCCACGAGGTGCGGCTCGGAGACCTCCAGCAACTGGCCGTAGATGAGCTTGTTTTCGATCAGGCGCTGCATGTGATTTCACCATGCCTCAAGCTCCCGTGCGTCGCCTTCATCTCGCCGATGCGCTTTACCGCCTTTTCGCGCTGCCGCTCGCGGCGGATGATATCGTTGACCGCGGCATTCGTCGGCGCTTGTCCGAATAACGGAACTCGCTGTCGGCGTAGCGGTTGATTTCCTGCAGGACCATCTCGATCGTGAATGGCCCGCGCAGTTCCTCGATCATCGCTTTCTTCTCGTCATACGGCTTGTGCATGAAGTTATCGGCATTCTCGAACCACTCGTCGGGCAGGTCGACATCCATGGCGCGCATCTTGATCGCATCGGTGATGTTCTTGATGGCCCGGCCGGTGAAACGCGGCTCGGCCTCCTTGATCATGTGCAGATATGTGCCGATGTCGGCGATAGTCTTCAGCTCGCCATTCTCCCTGCGGAAGCGTTCGTAGACCGTTGCGAGCCCCTCCTCCTGCGGCTTGGAGTGCTCCTCATAGGCATCGCTCACCGCCTTCTCGATCGACCTGCGCCTCGAACAGCGTGTGCTCGCCAAGCGGTATCTTGTGGTTCTTGCCGGCCAGAAGCGCGAAGATATCGATGTAGTCCGCTCGCGTTTGCGGCCCGTCGACCAGCCACCGCGCGCCCGGCACGCTGGCGCAGCGCATCATCGACGTTCTCGGGATAATTCGAGAACATGCCGAACGAGCAATTGCCGCGCACCACGGTCTTGGCGCCGCCGAAGCTCTCCATCAAGCACGGCGGTCACCTCCTGTTGGCCGGCCGATGCGCGGTCATCGGAGCGTTTCGCCGCCACCTGGTCGATGTCATCCACAGTGCCGAAACCGATGGTTCGCGGATTGATGACATTGTTGACGAACTGCTTGCAGTTCTGGCCGGACTTGCCCTGGTAGGACGAAATCTGGTCTACGCCGAAATTCTCGTAGGTGAAGCCGTATCCGGCGATCTGGCAGTAGTCGTGGATGAGCCCGGCAATCATCTGGATGAGGATCGTCTTGCCGGTGCCTGGCGCGCCGTCGCCGATGAAGGTGAAGAGGAATCCGCCCAGTTCCACGAACGGATTGAGCTGGCGGTCGAAATCATAAGCCATCAGCATCTTCGACAGCCTCATCGCCTGGTACTTGGCGATGTGGTTGCCGATGATTTCGTCAGGCTTCTTGAAGGTCATCACCAGCGGCTTGCCGCGCGCCCCCGGAGCAACGTCGAAACCGTTGAGCTCGAAGCCGTCGCGGTCTACGCGCAGATGCGTCTGCTCAAACGCGCCAAGACCTGCGAACCGGCTCTTGCGCGACAGCAAATCCTCGAGCGCCGCATCGGCAGCGGCGCGGATGCGCTGGCCAAGGACGTCTCGTCGGCAGAACGCCTGCGCCGCCGCGTCGAGCCCGGCGACGAAACCTTTCAGCGCATCGTGTCGGCGTCGCGAAATTGAAGGTCGGGGCCGCGACATCCGAGGTCGACTCGCCATCGCCTTCCACCATTTGCTTTACATAGGCCGAAGCCGATAAAGCCGCGACATAGCCGGAGGCTTCCATCAGCGCGCGGTACCGGTCGGCCTCCGCACCTTGCAGCACCGCCGACGCATTGCGCTGGTGCAGCGCATCAAGACCGGTCTGGCGCGCGAAAAGGTCGGACACCGCCAGGGCAACCGCAATTGCGCGCCGCGTCTTGTAAAGAATGTTATGCTGAACCGGCGACATCATCGTGTCCTGCGGCGGCATCGACGCGAGCGTCTTGGCGAACTCCACCTCGCGCGCTGACTTAAGGCCCGAGGTCGAAACCGTCGGCACGAAGCGCCGCGCGTCCCGGCAATCTCGACACCGCTTTCGCGCGGGGCTGCCTCGGAGAGCGTGAAGCGCGTTACGAGGCTTTGCGCCGCCGGCAGGTGCCTGGCGATATCCGCCTCTGAAAGCGCGGTCAGTCCGATGTCCATCGGTTCAAATCCTCCGCAGAACCTTGTCGCCCGAAATAATGTGCGTCTCGTATCCGGCGAAGATCGTCTCCGCCTGCCCCTCGGCATAGATCGCCTGATACGCCTCGTGTGGCACCAGCGCGTGCTTGGCAAAATCGGAAACGCCCATGCCGGCCGCTTCCAAATTGTCGGTATTGGTGAAGAACTCTTCCTGCGGCGGCTGCGAGCTCCAAAGCCCGCGCTTGCCTGGCCTTTCGTTCATCGAATAGATTTCCTGCAGCGTCCAGGTCAGCATCCACTGGTTCTCCGGATGCTTCACCTTCGCCAGCACCTTGTCCACGACCGCGCCGTTGACGGTAATCTCCGAATGGTAGAATGGCCCCAGGACGAATGCGGCGCAATTGCTTGGGATGCAGCGTCGGAAAGTCCTTGTCGAGGCTGGTGGCGATAGTCGCAAGCGTCAGCGAATAGGCCGAGTTCTTGTCGCAGAAATCGTCGAACTGGTGCGCAAGCACGGGGTTCAGCAGGCCTTCCACAGGCAGCGGAATGTCAATGCCGCGCTTTAGCTTGCCCTCACCCACGAGCGTATCGACCATGTCGGTCGAGGAATCCTCCAGCGACACGATGTAGACCATCGGCAGGTTTGCCGTGCCGTCGTAATAGCCCCAATGGACAATGTAATATGGCCGGCCCGTCTTGGGATTTACCGAGACGCGTATGGTGCGGGGCAGGCACAGAGGCGAGAAATGCTTGCCGCTTTCAAGCGATGTAAGGTACCGCCGCTCCGACATCGTACGTTGCAGGGCAGTCGGCACGGCTTTCTTGGTCAGGATGAAATCCACCATCTCCTTGCGGATGGTGTCCTCGTCCGGCATGGCGGCGAGGCGCTTCTTCGCCTCGCGCCGGTCGTTCTCCAGTTCAAGCAGGTTCTGGTAGACGGGAAAACCGCTCTCGGCTCGCGAAATGCGGAACTTGTCGGTGAAGGCGATCCGGTCCTGCCAGCTTGTGAGCGAACCGCGCAGCCGCCCCAGATACTCCGTCACCACCGCGCCGATGAGGTCGTGCTTGTAGAGCGGGCTTTCCTGGTCGTTGAGCCAGGTGTCGAGCCCGTTCAACGCGCGGTTCATCGCGGCGAAATACCGGGTCGCGGCTGTGTCTTGCGGCTCCATCGCTTTTGTATCGGCCCCGGTCAGGAGGCGACGTAATTGGACGAATTATGCTTCTCCAGCACATCCTCGAACCGGCGCGCAAACGCCTCGTCGGCAAGCTTCTTGCGCCTCTGGATATCCTTCGTCGAAAGCATTGCCTTCTCGTGAAGTTCCAGCAGGTCGCCGATCTGGCTCTGCGCAGCGGCGCCGATGCCGGCCATCGTCTCCTCGGCCGCCGTATCTACCTTGTTGCCGAGCGTGTTGATCTTGTGCGCGACATCCTGCTGGGCGGCGGTCTTTAGCGAGTTTTCCAGCGCCTTGTAGAGCACCACGCGCTGCTCGGTGTCGATCTCCAGCTTGTTGATCAGCGTTTGCTGCGCGGCAAGCTGGTTGTTTAGCGAATCGACGAAGGTCTGGAACATCGAGGTGTAGCGCTCCAGGGTCTGGCTTTCCGCCAGCAGCTCCTGCTCGCGCGCCTGCATCTTGTTGTATTCGGTGGCGAGCGCCGAACGCTGGCTTTCCAGTTCCGCGCGCTGCTTCTGGTCGGTCGAGGCGGCGATCCGGTTCTCAAGGTCGAGAAGCTCGGGGTTGATCTTTTCGATGCGCGCCTGCGTCTCCTCAAGCGACTTGGACGTTGTCTGCCGGCGGCCAAGCACGGTCTTGAGGCTGGTCTCGGATGCGGCGTAACGCGATTCCAGCGCCTGTTTCTGAGCGCGAAGGATGTTGACGATCCGGTCGGACTTGGCGAGCAGCTCCTGCAGGTTTGAAGCCAGCGACATGTTGCGGACGCGCTCCGAGCGCATCCGCTGCATCGATTGCTTGGAAAAGATGCCGACGAGTTTCTCCCACATCGAGTAGCTCTTCATGCTCTCGAACTCGGTGCCGAATACGTTTGTGGCATCCTCGAGCCCGATGATCAGGTCGGCTATGTTGCCTTCCATCACCTTCTGCTGCTTGAGCACGTCCTCGATGCGGGCATTCTCGATGTCGAAATCGACCTGGCCGATGGTTTCCGCTTTCGCAAGCTTTTCGAGGACCACGCCCGATTGTTCGAGCTTCTTCTTCATCTCCTCGACCGACTGGCGGGTCTTCTCGATCTCGGAATCAAACACACTCAGATTTGCCATGAAGCTCTCCCGCTCGGCCCAATTCAGTTGGGCCAATATAGGAGGTGAATACGAAATTTTGAAGCAACACCACAAAATATGGCGCAGGATACGAATTACACTGGTTCAAGCATTCCCGAAATCCGAAACGCTCACCGGAACGCACCCACGGCGATCAGTTGCAGCGATGCCACGCCGATCGCGAAATTGAAGCCGCGGCTCGTCTCAAGGCTTAGCGGTTGCAGCGCAAATGAACGTTCCAGCCCTCCGACAAGCACATTTGCGCCGAGACCGAAGCCGATGGATGCGCCCGCCGACAGTCCGCCATACGTGCCCTGCAGCGCGCCCGGCCTGCCGCCGGAACCGGTGAGCGAAAACACCGCCCAGCCAATGTCTGAATACTGCGTGCTGCCGATATCGATGCCGTATCTGCGGATCTCGCCGGCATAGCGTTCGATCGGCCGGCCATCGACATTCTCGAAAATGCAGGAAAGTTCGCGCAGGGAAGCAATGATTTTCCCGATGCCGCCATCGACCTGGCAGGTCAAGACGCCCAATCGCACGGGCGCGGTCGATTGCGCGGCTACATCCGCCGTGCCGGCCAGACCCAGAAGAACGAAAGCAGCGGAAATGGCGAGCGGCAGTCTCATGAATACCTCCGGCGTGATGGCCCCAAGTTTGCCAAGTCGCGCGCGGCAATGTCCACCGCTAATTCAGGCCGGATCAATCTGCCTTGAAATGAGCCGGCCCAAGGTCGCGGCGCGACCAGTGCCGGCGGCACAACGAGACGTAGCTTTCATTGCCGCCGACGAAAATCTGGTCGCCCTCCTCGACAGGCTTGCCGTCCGGCCCCAGGCGCACCACCATGGTTGCCTTGCTGCCGCACCAGCAGATGGTGCGAACCTCGCGCAGTTCGTCGGCTATCGCCAGCAGCGCCTTGCTGCCGGGAAAAAGCTGGCCCTGAAAATCCGTTCGAAGTCCGTAGCACATCACCGGCACGCCCAATTCGTCGACCACACTGGCAAGCTGCCACACCTGGCGCTCCTGCATCCATTGCGCCTCGTCGATGAAGACGCATGCGAGCTTTCGCTCGGCGAGACGTTTGCCGATCAATTCGAATAGGTTGTCGTTGCGGTCGAAGATCTCAGCTTCTCGCGCCACCCCGATGCGCGAGGTGATTTCGCCGGTGCGCGTGCGCGTGTCGATGGATGAAACAAGCAATAGCGTTTCCATGCCGCGTTCGGCATAATTGTGCGCCGCCTGCAGCAGCAGCGTCGACTTTCCGGCGTTCATTGCCGCATAGCTGAAATAAAGCTTGGCCATGGGCAAGCAATGGCCGCAACCGTCATTGCTGGCAAGTTGGTGCTATCGGCAATCCACAGTCCTTGGCCACAGTCCTTGGCCACATTCCTTGGGCACAGTCCTCGGTCATAGCCCTGGAGAATGGACCGCCGCGGATGTTTCCACCCGCGGCGCCACTGCCCAATGGTCTCTCCCGGTTACCCGGAAGATGCCCCCCATTGGAGTTGCATGTCTGGAAAACTGTTCGCAACTTATGGCGCGCGATACGCAATGGCGCCATTGGTGGCAATTACGTATACGATATTGAGAATACGTACGCGCATCTAGGTAGCAACTACCTGCAGCTAGGTAGTTTGGACCCGGCGCTGAGGGATTCGGGCGCTCAAACGGCTGCGGCGAGTGCGCCGGTTTCGACACCCCGGTCGCGCAGGAATTCGCGGATATAGCCCATGGTCCGCTGCGCATCCTGCGGTTTGCCGAAGAGGTAGCCCTGCCCGGCATGGCAGCCGTAGCGTTTCAGGCTTTCGGCCTGCTGCAATTCCTCGATGCCTTCTGCAACCACCGTGAGTTCGAGGCCTGCGCACATTTCCAGAATGGCGCGCACGATGTGCTCTGCCGGCTTGTCCTCGCCGATGGCCATGATGAACGCCCTGTCGATCTTGACCTTGTCAAGCTTCAATTCACGCAGACGGCCGAGCGAGGACTGGCCGGTGCCGAAATCATCCATCGAAATGCGGATGCCCGCATCGTGCAATTCATCGATGATCATCGAGGCCGTTTCAGGGTCGGACATGATTGCCGTTTCGGTTACTTCGATCTCCAGCCGGTGCGGCGGAAGGCCGGCGCGCCGGATAACTTCCTTGATGCTGCGCGCGGTGGAGTGGTCGACCAGCTGCACGCTCGAAAGGTTGAACGACAGGAAAAGATCTTCGGGCCAGTCAACGGCGACGCGCGCGGCCTGCAACAGCAAGGATTCCGTCAGCGGCGCAATAATGCCCCGCTCTTCGGCAAGCGGAATGAACTTGGCAGGCGCAACCGAGCCAAGCTCGGGGTGCATCCACCGCGCGAGCGCTTCGAAGCCGAGCAGCCTGCCGTCCTGGAGCGAGATGATCGGCTGGAAATGCGGCGCGACCTCGTTGTTGGCGACAGCACTGCGTAGCGCCTGTTCGAGCCGTGCGTTCTCGCGTGCGAAGTCTTCCAGTTCGCGGCTGTAGACCGTGACGCGGCCACGGCCATGGCGCTTGGAATGATAGAGCGCCGTATCGATGCTGCTCATGATCTCGTCGATCGTCTGGCCTGACTGGGGGTAGACGGCAAAGCCGAACGAACCCGACAGCCGCACGGCGCTGCCTTCGAGATCGAACGGAGCAAGCAACACGCTTTGCAGGAGCCCGCCTTTCTCCACCGCCGCCCGGTCGTCGCTTACATTGGGGAAGATGAAACCGAATTCGTCGCCGCCATAGCGGCAAACAAAACCGTCCCCTTCCACTGCCGCCGCCAGCCGTGCCGCGCACTGCTTCAGGACCTCGTTTCCGCCTTTTTGGCCGAACAAATCGTTGATCGGCTTCATTCCGTCGATGTCGACAAGGCCGATCGTGAACGAGGCCGGGCCATTGCCTGCTCCCTCGACCAGGCGGCGGAATTTTTCATGCATGCGCGAGCGGTTTGCAAGACCCGTCAATGGATCGGTGAACACCGTCGAGAGCGAGCCGGCGGACTTGCGGCCGTCATTGCCCTCGCTGGCGCCGGGCGTTGCGCCATGGCCGCGCTCGTGCGCGGCAAAGCTCCCCACGTCGCCGGGAGCGGCCATCATTGCGTCTATGCTGGGGCCGAGAAGCCGCCACAGGAAGAAGGTTGCGAGCAACGGAACCGCCGCCGGCAGGAATGTCAGGTACGGCCCGTACTCATCCGGCAGCACCAGCGCGGCGACAATCGCAGCCACGCTCAGCAGACCTGTTACCACGGCAACAGAAATGAAAGGCGTCAGGATTTCCGGCAACTTCCCGGATTTTCCTGCTCTCTCTGACTTGGTGGTGTTCATCGCAACCTTTTGAAGGCCCGCCCCGGGTACCGGACAAGTGGTGCATCAAAGAAGTAAACAAGGAATTGTCCAAATGCTCCAAATCCAAAATTGCGCATGCGCCGCAAAGTTCACCGGTGTGCCATCGCTGTGCATGGTTAATTAAGTCTTGACGACCTAAATGTATGATTTCAGATTGATTTCTCGTTTTGCGACAGGCCCTTGAACCCCTTCGCCAGAAGGTAGAGTTCCACGGACTCGTCGCGGGAGGCGGGAGGCTTGACATGATGGACGGATTTGAAATTCCGCTTCATGCGGTCAAGCAATGCGACCTCGGTGCCGCCCCGGAAAGTTTTTGTCAGGAAATGCCCGCCGGGCTTGAGGACCGATATCGCAAAGTCGAGCGCAACCTCGACCAGGTGCATGGTTCGGATATGGTCGGTGCGTCGATGGCCGATGGTCGGCGCCGCCATGTCCGAGATGACAAGGTCAGGCGCGCGCCCGCCGGTTGCTTCCATGAGCTTTTGCGGCGCGCTGTCATCAAGGAAATCAAGCTTGAGGATCGTTGCACCCGGCACCGGGTTCATGTCGAGATAGTCGATCCCCACGACCTTGATATCCGAAGAAGTGGAACCGGTGCGTTCGACGCTGACCTGGGTCCATCCGCCCGGCGCCGCGCCCAGGTCGATCACCACCGCTCCCTTCTTTAAAAGCTGATACCGGTCATCGATTTCCTTGAGCTTGTACGCGGCCCGCGACGCGTAGCCTTCCGCCTTCGCCCGCCTGACGTAGGGGTCGTTGAGTTGCCGCTCTAGCCAGATCGTCGACGAGAGCTTGCGGCCCTTGGCAGTCTTGACGCGGGTCCTCAAGCTGCGGGTCTCGCCGCGCCCGGATGTGGGCTTGCCGCCCTTGCCGCCTTCCGGTTTTTTCATTGCGTGCCTCCGCTGCGCCTGCGCCGGCCGCGCCAGCCGCGCCGGTCTGCCCGCCATACACCCGCATCATGCATCAGGTCGTTGAGAATGCCCTCGCGAAGCCCGCGGTCGGCGACTCGCAGCCGCGGACTTGGCCAGGTCAGCCGGATTGCCTGCAGGATCGCACAACCGGCCAGCACCAGATCGGCCCGCTCGCGCCCGATACAGGGATTGCGCGCCCGTTTTTCATAATCCATGGCCATGAGGTCGCCGACCACCTTCTCGATTTGCGTATCGGAAAGCCAGATACCATCGACCTTGCGCCGGTCATACCGGGGCAGTTCCAGATGCACTCCGGCAATGGTGGTCACCGTGCCGGAGGTGCCGAGCAGGTGGGTTTGCCCGGCATGCCAGATGTCGTCCAGCCGGCGCCGCGCCTCGAACCGCTCGAGATGGTCGCGCACCTCACTCACCATGCCTTCGAATGAATGGCTGGACACGTCGCGACCGCCATGGCGTTCGGAAAGATTGACCACGCCCAGCGGCAGCGACGTCCAGCCTTCGATCTGGCCCGATATCCGTTGCCCGTTTCCTTTTCCGCGCCGCACCAGGATCAGTTCGGTCGATCCGCCGCCAATATCGAAGAGCACGGCGCCCTGGGCCTCGGGATCCATCAGGCTGCCGCATCCTTCCGCGGCGAGGCGCGCCTCGGTTTCGCGGTCTACGATCTCCAGTTCAAGGCCTGTCCTTGCGCGGACCGCGTCGAGAAACTCCTGCCCGTTCTCCGCCGCCCGGCATGCTTCGGTCGCGATCAGCCGCTTGCCGGCAACCGCGTGTGCCGCAAGCTTTACGGCACAGATCGAAAGCGCCTCGATTGCGCGTTGCATGGCATCGGGTTGCAGCCGCCCTGTCGATGCGAGTCCTTCGCCCAGCCGCACGATCCGCGAATAGGCATCCACCACCCGGAAACGCGCCGGCCCGTCGGGCGCGGCAATGAGCAGCCTGCAATTGTTGGTGCCAAGGTCGAGAGCTGCAAACACAGGGCGCCGGCTTGCCTTGTGCTGCATGGCGGGCGCGCCATCGATAACACGTGCGACCGGCGGCGGCCCCGAAATATCGGGCGTAACGGCCGTTCCATTGCCGTTCTGCAAATTCAGGCGCGCTGCATCGTATGTGGCCGCGGGAACGGGACGCACCGGCGCACGAAGATAGCGCAAGGCGTCGCCTTCCGGATTGGCCGATTTGCCACGGCGCCGCTTGCGACGGCGTACACCCGAAGCCGTGCCGGGGCCTTCATGAATGGTTGCGGGAGAAGGTTCGAAACTGCCGTTGCCGCCGCCAGCGGCGGCCTGCGCGCCGCCTCCGCGCCGCTTGCGCCTGCGTGATTTGCGTACATCGCCGCTCGTTGCAGGCAAGTCGCCCTCTGCTACAGGACGCACTGCCGCTGCCCGCGCGCCTTCAGCCGGGCCGGCTCCCGGAATGATGCCGGGATGTCGATCGGGTGGAGCATTCGCCCCGCTTGTTGCCTCCACGGACACGCGGGACGGATTCCCGCCGTTGGGGTGCCGTTTCGGCCTGCGCTTGCGGCGCTTCTTGCGGGCGACAGCTTCCCCCGGCGGATTTCCGCCATCGCGGGACTTGCTCACGCCTGTGTCTCCGCCGTCGCGCACCCTGTTTTCCAACATCCGCCAAGGGCGGGAGGGGGTGTGCGGCAGCCATTTTGGTTGCGTTGGACGAAACGTAACATCGCGCCCGCGTTTGACCAAGCCGAAAGTATGTCGCCGGTGCGCGCCGCTGGCTGCATGGGGTGTTGCATCGGACTGCCCGCCCGACTATAGAAAGCCCGCTTCCGGTTGATCCCGCTTGGGAAGACGCCATATGTTGCGTACCTCCAGGTAACCGATACCGGTCGCATTTCGGCAATGGGGAATCGTCCAACGGTAGGACAGCGGACTCTGACTCCGTCAATCTAGGTTCGAATCCTAGTTCCCCAGCCAACCAGTCCACTGATTTCCCCATTTCCCCTGTCTCCACTTGACCCCGACAATAGCCGCGTCATTTCCGTGGCTTGCGAGGACGGATATCTTCCTGAGTTCTGGTGAGACGCCTTTCGTGTCGATTTCACTGCCGCCACGAGTGCTTTCGTCTCAGTTGCCCGTTTCCGTCGCGACGGATGTAGAGCTTTTTGGATAGGCGGGTGGGGACTGTGGCCTATTGGAAGCCGAGCATCTGGCGCTGTTGCGTCCAGTCATGCGGCAGGTCCTTGCTCATCGCCAGCAGCCTTGTGACGCCGAGGCCAATCGGCTGACTGCCGTCGAGGATGCTCTTGACGATGTCGGGGGCAAGCCAGGCCAGGCGGATGCGGGACGTGATGTGGCCTTTCGACAGGCCGAGGCGCTTCGACATGGTCTCGATGCTGTCGTCGCTGCCGGACAGCAATTGGTCACGCAGCGCGAACGATTCTCGCAGCAGCTTCACAAGACCCGGATCGACTTCGGCAGTTGATGCACCCTCGATCACCAGCCGCACGCCCTTGCCGCGGCGGGCCAGCCGCGCATCGATCGACAATGCGTATGGTGCTGTTGCTGCACCATCGATTGCCTGCCCGTTCGTTTCCTGATCGCGAGCATTCTCCGTCAGCCTGCAGACCGAGAGCAATCAGGATACCCTGTCGCCTGATGCTCAGCTGCAGCCGGTCCGGTTCGACTACGATCTGCTCGACCAGTCTGCTGCAGCATTGCCTTCAGTTCCGGTGCCGCCATCGTTGGCAAGCTTGCTGCCTTCTGCTGTGCCCTGACTCAGCAATGCCTGCTGCACATCGGCATCGAGCCCGAGCGGCGCGATGGCATCACCCAGTTCCGAACGCGATGCGAGGAAGGATGCGCAGCCGGTCGGTGACCAGCGCCTCGACATCGCCGGCGGGGATGCGCAGCGGTCGGCCCGGGTTGATGCTGCACTGTCGCTGTCATCGCCATTGCTTTCGGTCGAGGCATAGTAGCGATAGCGCAGGCCGCGCCTGCCATGCTTGACCGAATGCGTCGGCACCATGCGCCGACCCTCGCCATCGACGATCAGCCCGGTCAGCAGGCTCGGATGCTCCGCCCCTGCCCCGAGGCTGCGCTCGACCCGGTTGGCTTCCAGCCGTGCCTGGACACTGTCCCACAGTTCCGGTTCGATGATCGCCGCGTGCAGTCCTGCAAACGCCCTGCCCTTGTGCACGATCTCGCCGCGATAGATGCGGTTCGACAGCATGTGGTAGAGCGCGCCGCGGCCAAGGCTGCGCCCGCCGATCAGCATGCCGGCCCGGTCAAGCTCGGCCTTCAGCAGCGCCACGGTTCCAAGCTCGGCGTAGCGCCGGAAGATTGCCCGCACCTTCTCTGCAGCTTCCGGATCGATCTCGAGCTTGCGCTCGCGCACCACATAGCCGAGCGGCACATTGCCGCCCATCCACATGCCCTTGGCCTTGGAGGCGGCGATCTTGTCGCGGATGCGCTCGCCGGTGATCTCGCGCTCGAACTGGGCGAAGGACAAGAGCACGTTGAGCGTCAGCCGGCCCATCGCTCGTTGTCGTGTTGAACTGCTGTGTCACCGAGACGAAGGAAGCGCCCCGTGCATCAAGCGTCTCGACGATCTTGGCAAAGTCGAACAGCGAGCGGGTCAGCCGGTCGATCTTGTAGACCACGACGATCTGCACCTTGCCGGCCCGCACATCGGCCAGCAGCCGCTGCAAGGCCGGCCGCTCCATCGTGCCGCCCGACAGGCCGCCATCGTCATACATCTCTGCCAGCACCTGCCAGCCGGCATGCTTCTGGCTGCGGACATAGGCTTCGCAGGCTTCACGCTGCGCATCGAGCGAGTTGAACTCCTGCTCCAGACCTTCCTCGGAGGACTTGCGGGTGTAGATGGCGCAGTGGAGGGTTGGTGTCCTTGTTGCTACGGTCAATCGCGTTCATCGGCACCACCCCCCACTTCTTCCCCTGCCCTTGAAGACCGTCGTTCACGCCCGTCCGATGCAGCCTTCTGCACCCTGGCGCGGCGCAGTCCGAAGAACCGCGGACCTGACCAGTGCGCGCCGGTGATGGCGCGGGCGATCAGTGACAGCGAGCGATGCTTTTGGCCCTGCCATTCATAGCCGTCGGCATGGACCAGCACCGCATGCGTCACGCCGCGCCATTCGCGGATCAGCCGCGTTCCCGGCTTCGGCATGACAAATGCCCCGCGCTCGCCCGTGACAGCCAAGCCGGCCCCGCCAGCCGGTTCGGCTGATTGCGCAAGGCGTGCCAGCAGTCGAACGCGACAGCCCGCCATGCGCCCGCTCCTGCAGTCTGTAGGCAATGCCGCGGAGCGTGAGGTCGCGGCTCAGCCGCATCGGCGGCGCCATCCGATGGAGGCGCCGCCATTCATTGCGCAGTTCGAAGAGGGTGAGGCCATCCAGGCGGACAAGCTCCGCCTGCAGGTCGAGTGCGGGCTTCATCGCCCTCAACCCTTCCGAGACTTGCCGTCGATCCGGTAGTGCCGCACGCCGACATCGTCACAGGTCGAGACAAGGTCGAAGCCGAGCTTCTTCTTCACCGTGCCGGCGAAGAAGCCGCGCACCGAATGCTGCTGCCATCCGGTCGCCGCCATGATCTCGGCAATCGTCGCACCTCCCGACCGGCTCAGCAGCGTCAGCACCCGCTCCTGCTTGGTCGAGACGAAGTCCGGGATGACCTCGACGACCTCAGTGGGGTTGTCATTCTGAACCGGACGCTTCGGTTTGGCTGTCACCGGCATGATGGCTTCAGCGCCGCTGGTACCTGTGTTCGTTTGCCTTTTGCCTCGGCCGACCGGTGAAGACACGATCACTCCGGCCCTCGGCTGGGTGGCATCGACGTTCCTGCTGCGCTTCGCCTTGGTGACTGCGGGAATGGTGTTGTTGGTCGGCTTCGCTTCGACTCCACCGCCAATTGCCACGACTTTGGAAGTCTCGCGTTCGCGGATGGCGCTCTTGCGATCGCGGCTGCCATTCTTGTCTGTGTGAAGGGTCATGTTCAAACTCCGGACTATGCGGCGCCCTGATTAGCGCCGGTACTGCCCGAAGCCCCGCAGGGTCGCGAGGCAAAGTCGTTGTGCAGCCGGTGGGACGGCCCTGAGCCTTCCTTGCGAAAATCAGCGTCGCAAGGCACACGCAGCAATGCGTCCTTTACCAGAGAAGTCCAGTCGTTTGGACGAGAAACCGCCGCCGTCCTTTTTTGCCTTGCTTGGATGACGGCTGTGGGGCCGTGTATGGACGGCTCTCCGTTGGCAAGGGATTATTTGAGCTTTGCCGTTGCTGGTTGGTGCGGCCATGTATCCGACCTGTAGGTGCGGCTTTACATATGCCGCTGGCCATAATGCCATACGCGCGGCTCAGGTCCCGATCGGAAGCTCGCACTCGAAGTGCACGGCCCCACTGGGTTCTCCTGATCCGGCGGTATCAACCGGCTTTGTGCATTAGCTCCTGTCCGCCCTTTCCAACCTCGACGGCGATGCCTCGCCTGATCTCATTCTAAGCGATGACCGGCTCCCGATAGCGCTCACCGCTTGTCATCAGCGCCCAGACCATTCGGGCGGTCTTGTTAGCGAGTGCAACGGCGGCAACCTTCGTCGTTCGCCGCGCCATCAGTTGCACCAGCCACGGCCGCTTGGTCCCGTTCCGCTCAGCATAGCGGATGACCGCCATCGCGCCGACCACCAGCAACTGTCGCAAATAGCGATTGCCGGCTTTGGAGATACTGCCCAGCTTCGCTTTGCCCCCGCTTGAGTTTTGCTTCGGCACGAGCCCAATCCAGGCGGAGAGGCATCGCCCCGACTTGAATGCATGGGCATCGGCGACGGTCGCCACGAATGCGCTCGCCAGCAGTGGCCCCACACCAGGGATCTCCATCAACCGGCGGCCAAGCTCGGTCTCGCGCGCACTCGCCCGGACCCTTCGATCGTTCTCGAGTATCTGTGCCTTCACGACGCTGAGCTGCGCCTCGAGCATCCGCAGGCAGAGCCTAGCGTCAGCCGGTATTCTTGGATCGCTATCATCGTTGATGACGACCAGCAGTTGCTCGATCCCATTGCGGCCGATCGGCGCCACGACCCCGAACTCGGACAGATGGGCCCGCAACGCGTTCGAGATCTGCGTGCGCTGGCGGTTGAGCATCAATCGAACCCGGTGCAACATCATCACGCTCTGCTGCTCGGGTGTCTTTACCGGCACAAAACGCATCGTTGGCCGGGTCACCGCTTCGCAGATTGCCTCTGCATCGGCCGCGTCGTTCTTCTGCCGCTTCAAATAGGGCTTCACATACTGAGCCGGAAGCAGCCGCACATCATGGCCACGTGCGATCAGCTCTCTCGCCCAATAATGCGAAGAGCTGCAAGCCTCGATCCCGACCAGGCATCGCGACAGATTCTCGAAGAACCCAAGCACCCGCCCGCGGGTTAGCTTCCTTCGAACAACAACCTCTCCCTCAGCATCCACGCCATGGACTTGAAAGACCGACTTCGCAATATCCAGACCAATCGTCGCAACGGTGCCCATCTTAGCCTCCTTAGCTCTAGCCCGGCGATCTTACCGCAGGGCGGAGGAGAGCCGTCCACCGCATCAGAAGCGGACTGACGGCTTCTTGTTTGATTCATTCGTTACCGGACATTAAAAAAGCTTGGAGATGGGCTCAGAAGAAGACATCACACGATTCCATGGACCTTGCGCGCAGAGCCTAGCAACAAGTGGGTTTAGCCAAATCAGAACTCTGCTTAGCATCGCCTGCCGATCCCTTCATCGTCGCAACGTGGGATCAGAATTCCACCTACTGCGATGCTGTCCTTAAGAAGCTTTTGAGACATCCTAAACTTGCATGCCCGAACGAGCCACGAGGCTCGCAAGTTCAACGGCATTTCGCACGCCCATCTTGTTGAGTACGGTTGCCCGGTGGAACTCCACCGTGCGGATCGCCAGGTCCAGATTTCCTGCAATTTGCTTGTTAAGCTGACCTGCGAGGATATGCGCAAGCACCTCGCGTTCGCGAATGGTGAGAGTCGCGAGACGATGTTCCAAAGCATTCCTGTCCTGGGCAATCTCGCGAAGCTGTCGGTGACGCTTCAAAGCGCTTTCCGCGAGGTCGACCAACCGGTTGTCATTGAATGGCTTCTCAACGAAATCGAAGGCTCCGCTTTTCAGCACATCCACCGCAACCGGCACTTCAGCGTGACCGGTCAGAAAAATTACCGGTGCGTCGCAATCTTGGGCAAGCAGTTTCTCGAAAACATCAGGTCCGCTGAGGCCCGGCATTCTTACATCGAGAATAATGCAGGCAGGGCTTTCCAAGGGCAGGGCCGCGATAAAATCCTCACCGGATTCCCATTTGACACAGGCAATTTCGCGCGAAGCCAAGAGCCAGGCCAATGAATTGCGGATCGCTTCCTCGTCGTCAACAATGTGAACAACGCCCAGTGTCCAATTCTCATTCGCTGCCATTTGGCCCTCCTCCTGAGTTGGTGACCGGCAGTTCAACAGTGAAGACAGTTCCTCCCTGCGGGTTCGGCCGGTGGCGGAGCGAACCCTTGTGCAATTCGATGATCGACCGGCAAATATTCAAGCCAATGCCCATTCCCTGGGATTTGGTTGAAGTGAAAGTTTCAAAAAGCCTGTCAGCAATTGATGGGTCAATACCAGTGCCGTTATCGATCACTTCGATAGTTTGACTACTCCCTCGCGCCGCGAGCGTAATGATGAGTTCGTCCGACCGACGCTTGGTATTGGCGGACATCGATTCCAGCCCGTTGCGAACCAGGTGACCTGCCACTGCGTTTTTCCTCCAGACGGAGTCAGAGTCCGGCCTATTTGAAGGACGGACAAATGAAGCGTGCACGGTTCACGGAAGAGCAGATCATCGGCGTTTTGCGCGAGCACGAAGCCGGAATGAAGACGGCGGATGTCTGCCGCAAGCACGGCATTTCGGAAGCGACGTTTTACAACTGGAAGGCCAGGTACGGCGGTATGGACGTGTCCGAAGCCAAGCGGTTGAAGAGCCTCGAGGAAGAGAACGCGAAGCTGAAGAAGTTGCTGGCCGAGCAGATGCTGGACGTTGCCGCGATGCGAGAGCTTCTTTCAAAAAAATGGTAGGGCCCGCCGTGAAGCGCGAAGCTGTCGCGCATCTGCAGGCTGTGATGGGCCTGTCGGAACGTCGGGCCTGCGCCATCATCGACGCGGATCGCAAGATGGTTCGTTACCGATCCTGTCGACCCGCCGATACCGGGCTGCGCGCCCGCCTGCGTGAACTTGCCAACGAGCGACGGCGGTTCGGCTATCGGCGGCTTTTCATCCTGTTGCGGCGCGAGGGTGAACCGTCGGGCATCAACCGCATCCACAGGCTCTATCGCGAGGAGGGCCTGACCGTTCGCAAGCGGCGGGCGCGGCGCAAGGCCGTCGGCACGCGCGCGCCCATCCTGGTGGAAGCCATGCCAAATGCGCGCTGGTCGATCGACTTTGTCCATGACCAGTTCGCCAATGGCCGCCGCTTCCGCATCCTGAACATCGTCGACGACGTCACCAAGGAATGCCTCGGCGCGATCCCGGATACGTCGATCTCGGGCCGGCGGGTTGCACGCGAACTGACCGCCATCATCGCTCAGCGCGGCAAACCGGGCATGATCGTCTCCGATAACGGCACGGAGTTCACATGCAACGCCATGCTCGCCTGGTGCACCGACATGAGGGTGGATTGGCACTTCATCGCGCCCGGCAAGCCGATGCAGAACGGATTTGCTGAGAGCTTCAACGGTCGCATGCGCGACGAACTGCTCAACGAAAGCCTGTTCTTCGATCTCGACCATGCGCGCCGAACCATCGGCGCATGGGTTAGTGACTACAACAACCAGCGCCCGCATTCCGCGCTCGGATACCAGACACCGGCTGCCTTCGCGGCCAATCTCACCGCAACGGGCGATCAGCTGCGCAAACCCGACCAGCTACGCCGATCGCCCGTTGCCCAAACCGCGCCATACGGCGTACAACCCGCCGAGGCTCTAATTGCCGCTGGATGACAAAGCAGTGGCAGGTCACAGGTTGACCAGCAGTTGTTCAATGAGGATCGGATCGCCCAATACCTGCGAGAGTTCCGCATCTGTGTTTGTTATTATTCGAAGCCCATGCGCCCTCGCATCCGAGTAAAGCAGATTGCAGGTTTCGTTTACGACAGATGCAAGCTGCAAAGGTGCCAGTGAAGGTTCGCGCTTGCGGGTAAAATCCTGTATTCGCCGGATGATCTTACCTGCTCGTTCCACCTGGTCGGCAAGTTTCTCAAGCCCTGGAGCCAGAACTTCGACTTCTGTCTTGCCTGAACGCAGAAGGTTGAGTGATCCCGCCGCATAGCTCGCAATAGCAGAAAGGGGCTGGTTCAATTCATGCGCGATCATCGAAGCCATTTCGCCCATGGTCACAAGCCGGCCGGTCTGCTGCAGCGACTGAACATGGACACGCGCCTGTTCCGAGGCGCGCTTTTGGTCAGTGATGTCAATCAGTGAGCCCATCCAACCGCGGTGCATCCCGGATGCGTCGATCAGCGGGGCCTCATAAACCTGTACGTTGATGATCGCACCATCGCTACGGCGAAAGCGGGTCTCGAAGCTTTGCGGCGCCGGCCGGTCGGATGTTTCCTGCCGTCGCAACACTTCCGAGTGAATATCCTCCAGCCAATATGGCATCGGCGGATAGTGTCCCACCAGTTCTGTTGCGCGATAGCCGATCATCCTGCAGAAAGCGGGATTGACAAACAGCACCTTGCCGTCGTGGTCTTTCGCCCGCAGTCCAATTGTAAGGCTTGCTTCCATGGAATGGCGGAACGCAATTTCACTTTGGAGACGTGCATCCGCGCGTTTTCGCTCCCGCAATTGATGGCGCAACAAGAGCACCATCAAAATCGACAAGAAGGTGCCCCCGGCGATTGCTGCAGGGCCCAGATACCCGGAAAAAGCAAAGCTGCCGGCCTTCGGAACGAACGCTATTTGCAGATTGGAATATGGCGGCGCGAGCTGACTTGCGAACCTTGTCCGGGGGACGGCGTCGGAGGCATCGTTCTCCAACTTCGGGAGATCTGCGGCAACGCTTTCGATCGAAACGGTATAGAGTTCAGCTATCCCGGGCGGGATGCTGCGAGCCAGCAGCCCACTCAATGAAACCGTCAGCGCGAATACTCCGCCGCTTTTCCCCGTCTGTATGATGAAATCGCCAAGCAGCCTTTCGCGATCCTGGCGCACGGCTTCCAAAGATGAGTTTCCAGGACTGGTCGTAGGAATTTCAATCGCACTGGCGACAAGCTTTGGCCGGCTTCCAAAAGCCAATGCATGCAAGCGCAAGCCCGAGCGGTCATACCAGGCGGCATCCACCAACTCAGGATGCAATCTGGACTGAAGTCGCCAACTTGCTTGAACAACCGACAGCCCGCCTGCCGGAGGCTCGGGGATCCTTGCCATGTCAACGGCAACAGATCGAAGAACATCCAACTGGCGTCCCAAACTTTGCTCAAGCCAGGCTTCATCCGACGCGATTCGGCTGTCAGCACGTCTGTCGATCGCGAAGTTCAACAATGCAAACAGTCCGACCACTGCCGCCAAGGCTACGACCAGCGACATCGCGACTATCTCTGCCGTGCGCTTGAGGCGACCATCGGGGGGGCCCTTGCTGCCCCAGTCTTCATCGAAGCTGGACATGGCGCTCTTTCCACATGCCGGCCACATGGCATTGACGGCCGCAGCGACAATTAACCTTAGGACAAGCTGGCTACGGTTGCAGCTGCGGAAATCCGCAATTGCTACAAAATCATTGGCGGGCATAGGTTGGACAAGGGAAACGATCAGGCGCCGACCGGTCGTGTTTTTTGAGAAAGGCTACTTCCATGTCGATCCTGCTTCGCAGCTTCAATGTCTTCCGCGGCATGCTGGGGACCGTAGTTGTTTGGTTCGAACGGCGAAATCCCGAGGCATTGCTGGAGAACGAAAAAGACAATCTTCACAAGCTGATCCAGCAGTTCAATGTTGGCTTGGTTTCACATGCTGCGCTCTCCGAAAGACTTTCCGCGCAGGTTCAGCGCGGCGAACGCCAGATCGAAACGTTTGCCTACCGGACCAATGCACTGCTCAGCGCCGGCGAACGTGGTGCGGCTGCGAGGGAAGCGCTTTCGCTTAAAGAGGCCAAGGCGCAGCTTGATGAAGACCGGCGCCAGTTGGAAGCCGCGGAAGAAACCTATGCCAGGCTGATCAGCCGGCGCGATGAAGCGGTCAGCGAATCGCGTTCCCGCATTGAGCAAGTGCGACGGCAGATCGGCGACCTGAAGGTGAAGCGCGCCATCGCCGACCTCGAAGGAATGGCAAGGGCTATGATTGGCGAGGTCGACAACCGCGGCGCTTCGCTTTCCCGGCTTGAAACCATGGTTGGCGAAGAGCGCGAAAAAGCCGGCGCTCGTGCACGCGTTGCCCAGAGCGAGCCTGGTCTGCTGCACCCCGGTGCAATGGAAGCCGTGCGTTCCGCAATGGCGGACACGGCTCTCGACGAGTTCGTTGCAAGCCAGGCTGCCGACACGCGAACACCTTCTCTGATGCTTCCGTCGCCGAAGAACGTGTCCGTTGCGAAAACACGCAAGTTGCAGAGTTGAGAAAGAATTCGGCCCAGCCTGAAGGAGGAACCCGTGAAGCAATCTCGCCGCACCTTCCTAGCCGTTGTCGGAGCAGCCATTGCTACCGGCGGTGTGATTTTTCTCTTCGCCAAGGGGCCGCCGGATCCTCAGGACACGGCGTCAGGAAAGCCCGTGGCTGTCCAAAGCACACCTGTGCAAATCGCGCCCGTGAACACCGTCAAGGTTTCGATCGCGAGTTCGGTAACCAAGCAAAAATGGATGGCTGCGGCCGTGAAAAGCTTTGCCGAAAAGGACATACGAACAACTGCGGGCAACAAGATAGCGATCGATGTTTCGCCGGTACTTTCAGGCGACTCGCTGCTGCAGATCGCTAATGGATCACTCAAGCCCACGGTTTGGAGTCCAGGCGAGCAGACCTGGGTGGACCAGCTTGGTGAGAAATGGGCCCTCCAGCATCCAAAGCCGGCGATGTCCCAGGATTGTTCGCCGACAATATTCACGCCGGTGGGCTTTGCGATGTGGCGACCCATGGCCGAGGCCCTCGGCTGGCCAGCAAAGCCGATCGGCATGCGCTCCTTGGTGGAACTCGCCAACGATCCCGCCGGTTGGGCCCGGTATGGACACCCCGAATGGGGACGGCTGCGGCTTGGTCACACCCACCCGCAATACTCGAGCGCTGGCCTGCTTTTCCTGGCTACCGCGATCTACGCCGAGCTTGGCAAGACGTCAGGCCTGAGCACCGAAGAGGTATACTCTGCGAAAGTCGAAACGGCACTCTCGACCCTTGCCAAGAACACTTCGAAATATGGAATGGTCACCACCGACCTGCTGAACAAAATGGCGGAGGCCGGTCCATCCTTCCTCCACGTTTCGGCGGCATTCGAGGAAGGCACCATCCGGTTCAATCGCGAACGCGAGAAGGATCTGCGCTGGCCGCTCGTTTTCATCTTTCCCTCGGAAGGAACATTCTGGAGCGATCACCCGTATTGCATCCTCGACCAAACGGATTGGGTGACACCTGAACAGGCCGAAGCAGCTAGGCTCTTTCTCGACTACCTGAAGTCCGACCTGGTTCAGGCAGATGCGGGAAACCACTTCCTTCGTCCGCTCGACCAATCAGCGGCGGTCGGACCAATGCTTTCGCGTGAGAATGGCACTGATCCTTCGGCAACGCCAAAGTCGATTCCGCCGCTGTCGATACCTACTCCGGAAGTGTCTGAATTGATTATAGATCAGTTCTTTCGCACGAAGCGCAAAGCGACCGTATACATCGCACTCGATGTGTCGGGCAGCATGACCGGTCAAGCCATCAAGAATGCGACCGAGGCAACGGCAAAGTTCATCTCCCGCCTACAGCCAACGGACCGTGTCGGTCTGATGGTATTCGGAACGGACGCAAAAATGATAACTGCTGCAAAGCCGGTTTCCGAAATCGCGGATCAGCTCCAGTCGACAGTGAAGTCCCTGATTGCCGAGGGCAACACTAATCTGAATGGGGCGGTTTGCCTGACATATCTTTCGCTTCGTGACGCGTTGAGGAACGACGTTGCCGCAGGTGACAATCGCGTCTATGGCATGGTTCTGCTTTCCGATGGCGCCGATACGGCAGGCAAGTACAGCGAAACACAGGTTTTCAACGACTGCCTTGACGTAGACACCGAAACCGAACCTCTCAAAATTTTCGCGATTGCATTCGGCGAACAGGCAAACACCGACGTTCTCAAGCGCCTCGCCCTGCAAACGCGCGGCGCGATGTTTAAGTCCGACCCCGCCTCGATCGATGCGACTTACCTCAGGATTTCCGCAGAGCAGTAGGCATGGCAAGCAACAAGTCGAATTTTGGCAGCGCGCGGGAGGTAACGTTGAGGGAACGGTTTCAACTTGCCCGTCTGGAAGCGGTGTTGACCGGCCTCGGCACTGCGTCGGTCATCGGCTTCGTCGTCATTGCCTCGGCGGGCGTTTACGTGGCCGGCACTCGCGGCCATCTCGCCCCGGGCGCCTGGCAATGGGCGCTGGGCTTGGGTTTGGCCTGCGTCGCAATCAAGGTCATCCTCGACTTAATCGACAACGAGGGCCATCCCGCGCTCTGGTCGGAAGTCCTGAACGATCACTTCGGCAAGCAAGCGCTTGATGACGGCATCGTCGGCGCGCAGGTCCGCCTGGCGATCGAATACCGAAGACGCCTTGCGGAAGCCGAGGCCCGCGCCAGCGGCACAGCTCGCGGCTTGGTTTCTTCAACGATAGTCGCCGTCGACACCTGGATAGACAGCATCGCGCGTCTTGCCAATCGCATTGCAATGCTTCGGGACGAGTTCTCATTTCCAGGCAAGGTTGGCCGAAACGAACAGCGAGCGGCTCGCTGAAATTGCGGAGCAACTATCGGTCGAGACAGAGGTAGTTCGTCGCAAACAACTCGCCGACACATCTGCTGTGCTCTCCAAACAGGTTGAAGTCGCGCAGGGTTT
>CAVOVL010000002.1:0-234001 GCA_963699855.1 uncultured Alphaproteobacteria bacterium
TTCTACGGTGAAGTCGTCCGCGATGGTTAGCGAGCCTCTGTCCAGCATCACATGATGGTTGGGGCAAAGGCACAAGACGTTCTCGGCCTCATCGGGTCCATCGTGAGGCGTTCCTAGAGGCCGGATGTGGGCAGCCTCGGCATACCCTCCGCCTACACATTCGATCCTGATACCGCAAACCTGGCACACAAACCCGTGCAGTTCCTTTACCGATCGACTGACAGCAGTGTCCCGCACGATCCTTTGGATTGTGGCTGTTGCACGTCGCGCAGGGCCCGCAGCCCCGCGGGGCTCGTCGGCTGCGAGCGGTGTGTCCACTGATACCAGCCGATACCGCCAGATGAGGTGCCCATCTCTGCCAGGCTCCGACCAGTAGTTCTCGACAGTATAAAGGCCATCATACCTGTAACCCTCGGGTGGCGAGAACCGGCTCCGATGTTCGCTACCGCGAATGACCCGAATAGGCAGCCCTCGAAGTGAGCTTGTAACCAGCGCCAGATTGCCACCGCTCAACTCTTGGTCAGACGTCTGCCGTCCAGTTGCGGCGTCCCTGCCGCCTTCGCCCGTATAGATGATGACATCCCCGTGGTCCTCGTCATCAACGTAGCCACCGGACAACACAATGGACTTGCTCCGATTGCGCCACGTCCCACTATTCCCCGCTGAAGGGCCCGGTGTACATCAGCGTCGTAAAGGAGCCGACGGCTGGCAAACGCTGTTCCGACAGGAACTCCGGCAAGCTCGCCTATAGCCATCTGCTTCCTCCCCGCTAATCAATCTCTGATAGTTGAGGCCCTGGGCTACCTACGGTCAAGAGACTGCCTTCAGAAGCCAGCTACTCAACACATGAATGGGATAGCCCAATCCATATCCTTCACCCACACCAGACACAGTCCAACCCCCCAGACGATCGATCACGTCTGCGGGGCACTCCACAGCCCGCAATCTGTCTCGCATACTGTGCCTGAATGAATGAATTACGCACCCGTCTGTGATCCTAGGCTTGGACCATTTGTTGAGGGCAGCACTAGCGGAGTTGGCGTTGCACCGGTCTGTGGGAAGATACCTGGGGAACAGATGACCAGCGGGCGCAGCCGTGACTGCACGATTGGCGCGCCTGTAAGGGGCACCAGTCTTTCGCTCCCTCGGCTTTCAGGCGCCTCCACGGGTGTGTCTGGACCACGACGTGAGGAAACGGATGGTCAATTACTATGTCTGATGCAATCAGGCCGGTTGCTTCGCTCAACCGCATACCAGTGTCGCTGATGAGGGCGACTAGCCAGCGGGCCTCATCGTCAATCTCGACGCACAATTCCTGGATGCGCTTGATGTCAGCCAGAGGTACCGGGTTCCGTTTTGTCTCTGCCCCTACATCAAAGCTGCCGAGAAACACCCCCGTGAACGCCCGAGGCTCCTCAAGCCCAGCTTCGCGGGCTGCGAAGTTGACTGCTGCGCGAACGGTGCTGAACGTTCTACGGATACTCGCTCGGCCCAAGCCACGCTCCTCAAGCGCACTCCTGAACTGGTTCACCTCGGCACGTGTGTAGGTATCAATAGGCCCGGTCACCCCATAGCTGTAGCAGATATCCGATCGATCGTTTGGCAGTCTGCTCAAATGTGTCAGAGCGGCCTTCGCCCTTCACCCTGATGTATATGGCTTCAGCTTCAGTGAGCAGCGGAGCATTTGGAGTGCTTTTTGAAGCCACCTCGTTCATGCGAAACCGGGCGAATGGATCGTCGGACGTGCGCCAACGCATCGCTAGCCAATCCTCATCCAACTTGGCGGCCATTGTCGCAGCCCTCGCTTCCGCGGCTCGTTGGGCCTTCGTTCGAAGCGAAATGACGATCCTGTCGCGCTTGTAGTGGCGCCGCAGGTCTTCAGGAACTCGCCTGGTGAAGTAGTAGATACCCCGTTTGGTGGCTAGGTATTTCGATAGATTGGTTACCCGCATGGTCACCCCTCCGGCTTGAACTCCAGTGGATCGCCTTGGAGATCAACGGGTTACCGATGGTGACCTGGGGGGAATGGCGCACCCGAAGAGATTTCGAACTCCTGACCCCCAGATTCGTAGTCTGGTGCTCTATCCAGCTGAGCTACGGGTGCGCGTGCCGAACGTGCGGCAAGGCGCGTACCTAATCGCTCGCTGGCCGAAAAGCAAGCCGCCTTTGCAATTTATGACCGGGGGCCGGGCGGCGGCGCATCCGGCAGCATGACGGCGAAAACGGTACCGGCCGACGAGGTGCTCTCGAGCTCTATGCGGCCGCCATGGGCGCGCACCAGTTCGTTGGCGATGGCAAGGCCAAGGCCGGTCCCGCCGGGAGCGGTCGAATTGGCGAAGGCCGTGAAGAGGTTCTCGCGCTGACGCTCGGAGATGCCCGGGCCCGTGTCGGCCACGCGAATGGCTATGTTGCCGTTCTCGCGCCGTGCCGAGATGGTGACGCGGTCGATGCGGCTGCGCTCGCCCGTTTCCTGTCGCACGATGGCCTGCGACGCATTGCGGGCAAGGTTGAGGATGACGCGCAGCAATTGCTCGGCATCGGCAACCACTTCCAGGCCGTCCGGCACTTCCTTGCGCCATTCGATGCCGCCATCGGCCTCGATCGCGATGAGATCGACCACGTCGTCGACGATCATCGAAAGGCGGTGGTGCCGCCGGTCGGGCGGGGATTCCAGCGCCTTGCCATAGGCCAGCACCGAGCGCGTATAGTCGATTGCCCGGTCGATGGCCCGCAGCAGCTTTGGCGCTAGGCGCTGCACGGTGGGGTCGGTTAGCTGCGTCAGCCGGTCGGTGAAAAGCTGGGCGGAAGCCAGGATGTTGCGCAGGTCGTGATTGATCTTGGAAACGGCAAGGCCGAGATCGGCGAGGTGCTGGCGCTGGCGCAGCGTCTGGTGCAGCTCGCGCTGGAAGGCCGAAAGCTGCCGCTCGGCAATGCCGATCTCGTCATTGCGCGCGGTGGCCGTGTAGATCAGCGCCGCATTGTCGGGCTCCTTGGCGAAGGCCATCATGTTTGACGAGATCTGGCGGATCGGCCGCACGATCATGCGGTAGAGCGCGAGGAACACAAGGCTGGCGGTAATTGCCGAGATCGCCAGCGAGATCAGAAGGACGTTACGCGAATAGGTGCGCAGCGCCGACTTCAGCCGGTCGCCGCGCTGCACCAGTTCGATGACGGCGTCGCGCGATTTCATCGGCTGGAAAACACGGTAGGTCCCCGGCTGCGTCGAAAACAGGACGGACATTGCGCCGGTCACCGCCTCCAGCGGCATTGACCTTGTAAGGTCGATTGTCCTGTCGATCGGCTCTTCCATCTGTGTCGATGCCATGAGCCGGCGCATCGGGCCTTCGCGGATGACGACGGCCAGCGAACCGGTGGCGCTCAGCAATTCGCGTTGCGCCTCTTCGCTCAACATCGGGTCGGCAGGTATCGAGAAAGACGATGCTTGCCGCCTCGGCGGTATCGAGATGGCCGCGCAGCCAGACATTGCGGAAATTTGCCACCGAGGGCACGAAGATCAGCACTTCGGCAATCATCACGAAGATGATGGTCAACACCAGCAGCTTGCCGGACAGGCCCCGCATGGTGCTGATCGAGTGTTCGCCGGTCGTGCCGGTCGGACTGCCGCGTTGGCGGCAGTGTTTGGGGCTGGCTTTGCGGGCGGCGGGTGCTGCATCGGTTTTGTATAGGGTCAGACCTGCCGCCGCGTCCAGTGCACCGCTTCTAGCCGAAGCGTCGCAGGAACCTTGTGACCGCGCGCACCATGCGGCTGCGCGCCAGCGGGGCAAAATGCGAGATCGCCGCACGCCGGCCGGCTTCCGAAAGCGTCGGATAGGGCGCGACATGTCCGGCTATGTCGCGAAGCGTCATCTTCTTGCCGATCGCCAGCGCCCAGAAAGCGATGAGCTCGCCCGCATGCGCGCCAACGATGGATGCACCTAGAATGCGGCCCTTGCGGTCGGCGATCAGCTTGACCAGTCCTTCGGTCCGCCGTTCGGCCTGCGCGCGGTCGTTTTCGGCAAACGGCCAGCGGGGGATGCTGATCGTCTTGTGCTTCTCGCGTGCGGCCTGCTCGTCAAGCCCGACATGGGCAAGTTCGGGGTCGGTGTAGGTAACCCTCGGCACGGCGGACAAGATCGGCCTTCGCAGGCAGGCGGAACAGCAGCGCCCGGATGACGATGCCGGCATGATAGCCGGCGACATGGGTGAACTGCGCAGAGCCGGCGGCATCGCCCACCACATAGACGCGGCGGTTGGTCGTGCGCAAATTCGCGCCGGCCTTGATGCCCTGGCGGTCGAACTTGATGCCGGCAGCCTCAAGGCCGAGCCCGTCGAGATTGGGCTTGCGCCCGACCGCGACCAGCAGATGCGACCCATCCACCTTGCCCGGTCCATCGGGGCCTTCGAAGGAAACGCGTACGCCGCGCCCGTGCCGGTCGATGCGTGTAACCTTGGCGCCCTCGCGGATCGACACGCCCTCGCGCGCCAGCGCGCGAAATGACGACGGACGCAAGTTCGGGGTCTTCGCGCGCCAGCGCCTTGGCGGCTTCGATGACGGTGACCTCGCAGCCGAGCCTTCGGTGCGCCTGCGCCATTTCCATGCCGATCGGGCCGCCGCCGATGATCACGAGGTGGGCCGGCCTGCGCCTTGTTTGAAAACAGTGTTTCGTTGGTGAAATACGGCACGTCTTCGATGCCCGGTATCGGCGGCACAAAGGGGCCGAGCCGGTCGCGATGACGAAGCGCCGTGCGCGTATCGTGGTATCGCCAGCCTCGACCGTGTCGGGTCCGGTAAAGCGGGCATGGTGGCGCAATACGGTTACGCCCAGGGCGGTGAAGCGCTCCTGTGAATTGTTCGGTGCGATTGCCTCGATGACCGAGCGCACATGCGCCGCGACCTTGGGAAAGTTCACCGTGACTTGCGGGTCGGCCATGACGCCAAAGGCCGGCGCCTCGCGCACCATCTGCGCGTGCTTGCCCGCGGCGAGCAGCGCCTTTGAGGGCACGCAGCCATAATTGAGGCAGTCGCCGCCCATCTCGCCCTTTTCGATCAGCACCACCGTCGCCCCGAAGGATGCGGCGGCGGCGGCGACCGAAAGGCCGCCCGATCCGGCGCCGATCACGCAAATATCGGGAGTGAGTGTGGTGCTCATGGGAAAATGTCCGTCGAGGTTCGGCGTCGGGATATCGATGGCTTGGCTAGGCTTGCCGCTTTCCCGGCGCAAGCCGCCTTGCCACGACCGGAATGAGAGACAGGACCGCAAGTCCGGCAAGTGCCCAGACAAGTTGCGGCGTGACGAGGCTGCCGGGATCGATATGGCAGGTTCCGGCCTGCGGCGCAACCCGGTTGTGCACGCTCCTGCGATTCGATCACGCTGCCAAGTCCCGCACCGATATAGGCTATCGCGAATGTACCGGGGATGATGCCCAGGAAGGTCGCGAGCGCGAAGGGCGCCAGGCGCATGTTGAGGATGGCCGGCACGATATTGATCACCCAGAAGGGAAAGACGGGCGCAAGCCGCAGCGAAAGCAGGTAGTTGAAGGCATCGCGCCGGAACCCTCCCGCCATTCTTGCCGCGAAATTTCCGGCCCGCCTTTCAAGCGCGCCGCCAAATGATGATCGCGCGATCAGGAAGATCAGCACCGCCCCCGCTGTCGCGCCGATCACGGTGCCGACCGCGCCGGTGAAGCCGCCGAACAGGAAGCCTCCGGCAAGCGTCAGCAGCGAGGCGCCCGGAAACGAGATCGCGACCAGCGCCGTGTAGAGAAGGACATAGGCGCAAAGCGCCAAAGGCCGGTTGGCGGCTACCTGCGCCGCGAGGATTTCGCGATGCGCGATGATGGTTGAAAGCGAGATCTTGGCGAGAAGTCCCGAAGCCCAGGCCACGGCAAGCAGGGCGACAATGGCAACCGGCAACGCCAAACGGGCTGCCGGCAAGCCGGCAAGGCGCGGATGGGGTTGATTGTCGGGCTTCATCTGTCTCCTGCCGTTGCATCGCGCCTCCATGAAAGAGGTGGCTCATTGTCGTTGGCGCTTATTGCGCCCTTCCGCGCGGGTGTTCAATGACCTCACGTCGCCATCAAGTGCAAGTGAACCGGGAGCCTGCCGCACTCCCGGGCGATTGACATTGCGCCCGCTTGCGCCTTATAAGCCCGCAACGTTCGGGCCCTTGGCCGGGCGGCGCTCATTATTAGGGCGTTGCCTTACAGTTTCCGCAAAAGATGCGGGACCGTCGCAAGGTTGCCGTTCCCCGGCTTTCGATATTTTGGATGAGGGTCCGCTGAAGGCGGATTGGTCAACATGAAGCGTACCTATCAGCCCAGCAAACTCGTGCGCAAGCGTCGCCACGGATTCCGCTCACGCATGGCGACCAAGGGCGGCCGCAAGGTTGTCGCGGCTCGCCGCGCACGCGGCCGCAAGCGCCTGACGGCCTGACGGCATTGCCCCGGCATGGCCAGTGGCCTGCCGAAGGACACATTGCCGAAGGGCGGGAGGTCTGGAAGTGAAACCGCCCCCGCGATTGAAGAAGCGATCGCAATTTCTTGCCATGCGTTCGGGCGGGCGTATCTCGTCGCGTTCCTTCCTGCTGGAAATTCGTCAGAGGCCGGACGGGGAAACGCAAGAAGTTGCGCCGCGTTTCGGATTTACCGTGACCCGCAAGGTCGGCAATTCCGTTGTCAGGAACCGCATTCGCCGCCGCTTGCGCGAGGCAGTGCGGCTGGCGGCCATGGACCACGCCAAACCCGGCCACGACTATGTGCTGGTGGGAAAGGCGGCGGCACTCGTCGAGCCATTCAGTTCTATTGTCGCAGAACTTGGCCGGGGCCTTGACCGCACCGGTCCGTTCAAGGCAAATCCGCCACGCGAAGGCGGCGGTAGGAAAACCGCGCCGCATTGATGCCGCGACGCACAGGAGCGCCATTTTATGGACAATAACCGCAACACACTACTGGCCATTGCGCTTTCGCTGCTGGTGCTGCTGGGGTGGCAATTCCTTTACGTCAACCCGAAGCTCGAGGCCGAGCGCAAGGCGGCGGAAATCGAACGCGTCCAGAACTCCGGCGAACAGGGCGGTGCGCCTGCGGCGCAATCGGGCGCAGCAGCCGGGCCAGCCATCCACAGCCGTTCCCGGTTCCGGGCCCGCGGTACCCGGATCGGCGGGCGTGCAACAGGAACTTGGCCGCGATCAGGCGATTGCGAAGTCGCCGCGCGTTCCGGTCGAAAACGGCGACATCATCGGATCGATCAACCTCAAGGGCGGTCGCATCGACGACTTGCGCCTGAAGAACTACCGCGTCACCATCGACCGCAACAGCCCGCTGGTCACGCTGCTTTCGCCGGCTGACCTGCGTGACGGCTATTTCGCCGAGTTCGGCTGGGTCGCTTCAGCGACCTCCGGCGAGGTTCCCGGTCCCGAGACGGTCTGGAGCGCTCCGCAAGGCGCTGTTGTCGGCCCCGGCAAGCCGGTCGTGCTGACCTGGACCAACCCATCCGGCGTCACCTTCACGCGCATGATCGCGCTTGACGACCACTACATGTTCACGGTCACCGACAAGATCGCCAACAATTCGGCGGCGAAGTCGCGATGGCGCCCTATGGCCGCGTGACGCGCTTCGAAAGGCCTGTGTCGCAGGCCAATTACGTGCTGCACGAAGGCATGATCGGCGTCCTTGGCGAAGAGGGCCTGCACGAGATCACCTACAGCTCCATCGAGGAGGACCGCTCGTTCACCACGCCTGCCGCGGTGAACGAAGGCTGGCTCGGCATCACCGACAAGTACTGGGCTGCGGTCATGTCGCCCTCGGGCGAATACCAGCCGCGCTTTTCCTTCTTCGACGACGGGCGCCAGCGCTTCCAGGCGGATTTCCTGGGCGGCGAGATGAAGGTTGCGGCGGGTCAAAGCCTTGAAGTGACGCAGAAGCTTTTTGCCGGCGCCAAGGAAGTCGACGTCATCGACAATTACGAGACGTCGCTGGGGATCAAGAATTTCGAGCTGCTGATCGATTGGGGCTGGTTCTACTTCATCACCAAGCCGATGTTCTGGCTGCTCGATCTGCCTCTACCAGTTCTTCGGCAATTTCGGCGTCGCCATCCTCATCGCCACGGTCCTGATCAAGGCGGTGCTCTTCCCGCTCGCCAACATGTCCTATCGCTCGATGGCGAACATGAAGAAGATGCAGCCGGAGATGCTGTCGATCCGCGAGCGCTTCCCTGACGACAAGGTGAAGCAGCAGCAGGAAATGATGGCGCTCTACAAGCGCGAGAAGATCAATCCGGCGGCCGGCTGCTGGCCGGTGCTCGTGCAGATCCCGATTTTCTTCGCGCTCTACAAGGTGCTGTTCATCACCATCGAAATGCGGCACGCGCCGTTCTTCGGCTGGATCCAGGACCTCGCCGCGCCCGATCCGACAACCGATCTTCAACCTGTTCGGCCTGCTGCCCTTCACGCCGCCGGTCTGGCTCCCGCTGCTCGGCATCTGGCCGGTGATCATGGGCATCACCATGTTCCTGCAGATGCAGATGAACCCGGCGCCGCCGGATCCGACGCAGGCGATGATCTTCAAGTGGATGCCGGTGGTGTTCACCTTCATGCTCGGCACGTTCCCGGCCGGCCTGGTCATCTACTGGGCCTGGAACAACACGCTGTCGATCATCCAGCAGGGCATGATCATGAAGGCGCAGGGCGCCAAGATCGAGCTTTGGGACAATCTGAAGTCGCTGTTCAAGAGCAAACCCAAGCCGGCCGAATAGGCCGGCTTTTCCGAAAGCGCGCGAGCAATGGCGACGACAGGCGAAGGCGGCCCGGATCTGGCGGACAAGCTCTTCGCCAGGCCGTGGATATTCATCCGCGGCGTTCCCGCCATGAAATTCCTGCCCTCGGAAGGCCCGCCGGAGGTCGCCTTCGCCGGGCGTTCCAATGTCGGCAAGTCGTCCCTCATCAACGCGCTGGTCGGCCAGTCCGGGCTGGCGCGCACGTCCAACACCCCCGGCCGCACGCAGGAACTCAATTTCTTCGTGCCGCAGGGCTATTCGGGCGAAGCAGGTGACCTGCCGCCGGTGGCGATCGTCGACATGCCAGGCTATGGCTTCGCCAAGGCGCCGAAGGACCAGGTCGACGCCTGGACGCGGCTCGTCTTCGACTATCTTCGCGGGCGCGCCAGCCTCAAGCGCGTCTTCGTGCTGATCGATTCGCGCCACGGCCTGATGAAGAAGGACGTCGAAACGCTGGACCTGCTCGACCGCGCCGCCGTTTCCTACCAGATCGTGCTGACCAAGGCGGACAAGATCAAGCCCGGCGCGCTTGCACGGCTGGAGGAGGAAACGCTCAAGGCGATTTCGCGCCGCGCCGCGGCCTTCCCGCGCATCCTTGCGACCTCCTCGGAAAAAGGCGTCGGCATCGACACCCTCCGGGCCGAGATCCTTCAGATCATGCGCCAGTGAGCTTCGCCCGCCATTGCAATTGCACACGCCTCGTTTAAGAGGAGCGCCGGACCCGAACCGGATGGCTGGCATGAACGACAAACCTTCAAACGCGGCCCAGACAGGCGAAATGCAGGCAAAGCTGCTGTCGCAGGCGCTGCCCTACATGCAGCGCTACGAAAACAAGACCGTTGTGGTGAAATATGGCGGCCACGCCATGGGCAATGCCGAACTCGGCCAGGCCTTCGCCCGCGACATCGCGCTGCTCAAGCAGTCCGGCATCAACCCGATCGTCGTGCATGGCGGCGGCCCGCAGATCGGCGCGATGCTGACGAAGCTCGGCATTGAATCGAAGTTCGAGGGCGGCTTGCGCGTCACCGACGCCAAGACGGTCGAAGTCGTCGAGATGGTGCTCGCCGGTTCCATCAACAAGGAAATCGTCGCGCTCATCAATGCCGAAGGCGAATGGGCGATCGGCCTTTGCGGCAAGGACGGCAACATGGTCTTCGCCGAAAAGGCGCGCAAGACCATGGTCGATCCCGATTCCAACATCGAGAAGGTGCTTGACCTCGGCTTCGTCGGCGAGGTGGTGGAGGTCGACCGGACGCTGCTCGACCTGCTCGCCAAGTCCGAAATGATTCCGGTCATTGCGCCGGTCGCACCGGGCCGCGACGGCCACACCTACAACATCAATGCCGATACCTTTGCCGGCGCGATCGCCGGCGCCCTCGGCGCGACGCGCCTGCTGTTCCTCACCGATGTGCCGGGCGTGCTCGACAAGGACAAGAACGTCGTCAAGGAACTGTCGGTGACACAGGCAAGGGCGCTGATCGCCGACGGCACGATCTCCGGCGGCATGATCCCCAAGGTCGAGACCTGCATCGAGGCGGTGGAGATGGGCGTCGAGGGCGTCGTCATCCTCAACGGCAAGACCTCGCATGCGGTGCTGCTCGAACTCTTCACCGAGCACGGCGCCGGCACGCTGATCGTGCCTTGAGCCGGCCTTAGCGGAAATAGAGCAGGGCAACGATTCCGGTGATGATCAGCAGCGTGCCGGCGATCTCGAGCCGCGTCACCGTCTCGCGGAAAACGAACACGGACGCCGCGAAGGTGAACACCAGTTCGATCTGCCCGAGCGCACGCACATAGGCGACCTTTTCGATCGTCATTGCCGTGAACCAGCCGGCGGAGGCGGTTATCCCGGCAATGCCGACGAGCAGCGACGGGCGCCAGGCAACGGCGATGCGCGCAAGCTCGCCCGGTTCGCGCATGGCCATCCAGGCAAGCATCACTGCGGTCTGGAACACCGTCACGAAGGCAAGCGTGACTGGCGGCCTGCATGACGAAATTCGGGCCTCCCAGCGACAGCGACGCGCCCCGGTAGGCGACCGCCGAGATTCCGAATGTCGCGCCCGAAGCGATGCCGATAAGGGCCGGACGGCTTGCGATTGCCGAAAGCATGGAGCCCCGCGTCAGGCTGGTTCGTGCGAGCGAAATCAGCAGCACGCCGAAAATCCCGACAATAATGGCGCCAAGCGTTGCAGGGCTTATCGCTTCGCCCAGGATCAGGAACCCGAAACCGGCCGCTTGCAACGGTTCGGTCTTCGAATAGGCGGTGCCGACCACGAAATTGCGGAAGGAAAAAAGATAGACCAGCAGGAATGTGCCGGCGATCTGCGCCAGCCCGCCAATGGCGGCTTGGACGAGGAACTCGCGGCCGATCGGCGGGAAGGAATATCCCGCCCAAAAATGCAGCAGCGCCACGAATACCAGCGCAAATGGCGCACCGAAACCGAAGCGCACGAAAGTCGCCCCGGTCGTGCCCATCACCCCCTTGAGGTGCTTTTGCAACGCCGAACGCAGGTTCTGCAGGAACGCGGCGGCGATGGTGATGGGAATCCACAAACTCATGCCGCGAGATTGCCTGCCACCGCTGCAATTGCAACGCCCGTGTCGCTTTACGCAGAGATTTCAAATTGCATCGGTTTGCGCCATAAGGAGCCATGGACAAGCCTTCAGACGCACGGACCTTCAACCACGTTGTCGATTGGGTCTTCGACCTCGACAACACGCTCTACCCGCGCCACTACGATCTCTTCTCGCAGATCGACTGGCGCATGACCGGTTACGTCTCCCGGCTGACGGGTCTCGACCAGGACGAAGCGCGGCTGTTGCAGAAGCGGCTTTACCGCGAGCACGGCACCACGCTGGCCGGCCTGATGGCCGAATACGGCATCGACCCGCACGCATACCTCGCCGATGTTCACGACATCGATTATTCGCTGATCCCTGCCGCATCCCGGAGCTTGGCGAGGCAATCGCCGCGCTTCCGGGCCGCAAGCACATCTTCACCAATGGTGACATGCGCCATGCGATGAACACGCTGGAGGCGCTGGGGTTTCCAAGGCATTTCGACACGATGTTCGATATCGTGGCGGCCGGCTTCGAGCCCAAGCCGCGGGCAGTAGCCTATGAACGCTTCCTTGCCTCGCACGATATCGTTCCGACCCAAGCCGCCATGTTCGAGGACATGCCGCGCAATCTCGAGGTGCCAAAGCGCCTCGGCATGGTGACGGTGCTGATCGTGCCGTATGCCGATAAACCGCACAGCGCGGAGGCGTGGGAAATCGAGGGCCATGACGAGCCGAACATCGACCACGTCGCCGACGACATCGAGCGCTTCCTGAGGGGACTGTCGATTGAGCGAGCCGCTTAGCTGGCTCTGAAACGAAAAACCCGGCCAATGGCCGGGCTTTTTCATATCGGTTCAGATTATCTTGTTCAGTGTACCGCGAAGCGCGTCCCGTCGAGCAGTTCGCCTTCGAACACCAGCGCGCCGGTTCCTGCAAGCGCCTGTCCGTCACGGAAAGATCCGGCGACCTCGATCGAACGCGCGGTTGGCGTGCGCCGCATCGTCTCCGCGGGGACTTCCCAGCGAAGGTTCATGCCGGCAGGCGCATGGTGTACATGTCCGTTCTTGGTAGCCATCAAACTGTCCTCTCGCCTTCTTTACGTCTGTTCCCGGCACCGGTTCCCGTAATTGCGGAGCCTTGTTTCATGGTTATTAAATGGTGAAGGAAAACGGCTTTTATGTGTAGTTTGTCACACTGCGTGATCGCATTTTTCCCCGCCCGGAAAACATCCTTGCAAAACAGACATTAAGGCCGGACTTCGGCGGCAACTAAAATTGCAGGCAATTGCCGATTCTGCCCCGCCCGGCCTCGAATGGGGCGCAAACATGACTTGCGCAGCGCGTGGACCGGCCGCTCAGATGCTGTAATGCGCGCGGATGACGTCCCATCCCTCGTCGGCTGTATCGACGTGATGCATCAGCGAAAGGTCGTCGGGCGAGATGGTGCCCTGCTCGGCGAGCATCTTGAAATTGATGACCTTGGACCAGAATTCGCGGCCGAACAGCAGGAAGGGTATCGGCTCCATCCGCTTTGTCTGGATCAGGGTCAGGCTTTCGAACATCTCGTCCAGAGTGCCGAAGCCGCCTGGAAACACCGCGATCGCCTTCGCCCGCATCAGGAAGTGCATCTTGCGGATCGCGAAATAATGGAAATTGAAACACAGCCCGGGCGTCACGAAGGCATTGGGCGCCTGTTCGTGCGGCAAGACGATGTTGAGGCCGATCGACGGTGCGCCGACATCGTCGGCCCCCCGGTTTCCTGCCTCCATCACGCCCGGGCCGCCGCCGGTGACGATGATCATCTCGCGAAAATAGGTGCTGGCCGCATATTCCGATACCAGCCGGGCGAACTGGCGCGCCTCGTCGTAGTAGAGGGAATTGGACTCAAGGTTGCGCTTCTGCTCCTCGTTCAGCGCCGCCCAGGCCTCCTTGCCGGGTTCGGGGATGCGTGCGCCGCCGAACATGACGACAGTCGATCGTATGCCGCGCTCCTGCAGCAGCATTTCCGGCTTCAGCAATTCGAGCTGCAGCCGGACCGGCCGCAATTCCTCGCGGTACAGGAAATCCTTGTCGTCGATGGCCAGGCGGTAGGCGGGGGACTGGGTCTGCGGCGTGACGGGTATGTGCCGTGACTTCTCGACGTCCTCGCGCGAGCGGACAAGGGCTTTCCATCCGCCCGTTTCTTTTTCTGTCATTTCATTCCTCTCGACGCTCGGTTTATCTCGCCTGCCCGGCAAGGATTAGGGAATTTTTACGGTTTGAAAAGTATGATACTTAACATCGCTTCAACACAGTTCCGTTAGGTTCGCTCCAGTCGCCGAGAGCGGCAGACTACGCCGAAAGGCGAAACAAAAATCAAGGAGCAATAGGCAATGAAACTCGTGGCACGCTTTCTCAAGAACGAATCCGGCGCAACGGCCATTGAATACGGCCTGATCGCAGCCCTCATCTCGGTCGCCATCATCGGCGGCGCGACGGCGGTCGGCGGCGGTGTGAACACCACCTTCACCAACATCAAGTCCAAGCTGTAATATCCGGCGCGAAAGCGCCAGGCGAAAAGGCCGCCTTCGGGCGGCCTTTTCATTTTCAAGACCGCTACATTGAATCACCGTATTTACCAAATCTGAACAAGCGAACGTTCATTATCCGCCTGACGAAAGAGGCGCGACATGCTCGACATTGCACTCATACTGTTTTTCCCGGCATTGATGGCCTTTGCCGCATCGTCGGATCTCGTTTCCATGACCATCTCCAACAAGGTCTCGATCGGGTTGATCGCCGGCTTCATGGTCTTCGCCCTGGCAATCGGAATGCCATGGCCGCAAATCGGAATGCATTGGGCAATGTTCGCCGTCCGTGCTTGTCGGAGGGTTCGTGCTCTTCGCATTCGGAACGATCGGCGGCGGAGACGCGAAGCTGGCGGCCTCGACTGCCCTGTGGCTGGGCACCGAACAGCTGCTGCCGTATCTTGTCGTCTCGGCCTTCTTTGGCGGGATCCTGACACTTCTCATCCTGAAGATGCGCTCGGTGCCCCTGCCGGACCGTTTCGAGAAGGTCGACTGGATTGTCCGGCTTTATCGCGCCGACCAGGGTGTTCCCTACGGCATCGCGCTCGCTGCCGCAGCGTTCTTCGTCTACCCGCAGACACCGTGGATGCAGCATGTCATCGCAGTCGGCCCGCGCAATCGGCGGCTGACAGTTCGATGACATGAAAATCAACGGGAAGCCGGGTCAGCCCGGCTTTTTTGTTGCCTGAAAAGGCAGGTCTTCACCGGCCGTTAACTCAAAATATCAGGATACCCGTTAACCATAATTACACCTTTGCAGCCGCACTATGCACCCATGAAACCTGGACAGGTGTGGATCGTGGGAGTCTCGTCATGAAGGCGGCGCGAATGATTGTAATGGGAGGCGCACTGGCTGCAGCGGCCGGCGCCGGGTTCCTTGCGCTATCCCTCTCCAATCGGGAGCCGGAAACCGTGGTGGTGGAAGGCGCGCCTCGCATGGAAGTCGAGCAAGTGCTGGTGGCCGGCAGCGACATACCGCTCGGCTCCGGACTTCGCCCGGACATCCTGCGCTGGCAGGAATGGCCGAAGAACGCAGTTTCCGCCGGGTTCATTACGCGCTCCTCCGACCCCGCGGCGCTGGAGAAGATGACGGACGCGATCGCCCGCGCCGGCTTTTACTCCGGCGAACCGATCCGCGAAGCCAAGCTGGTGCGCTCGGATCGCGGCTACATGTCAGCGATCCTGCCGTCCGGCCAGCGCGCCGTCGCGACCACGATTTCGACCGCGACAAGCGCCGGCGGCTTCATCCTCCCGAACGACAATGTCGATGTCATCATGACCCGCCGCGCCAAGACAGACGATGGCGAAGGCTTTGTCACGGAGACGATCCTCGAGAATATTCGCATCCTGGCCATCGACCAGACCATCGAGGAAAAGGACGGCGAATCCGTCGTCGTCGGCGAAACGGCCACGCTCCAGCTCACGCCAAAGCAGGCCGAGATCCTGACCGTCGCGCAGCAGATGGCCGATCGTCTGACCCTGTCGCTGCGTTCCGTCTCCGACAGCAAGGCGCAACCGACGAAAGATGCCGATCACCTGCTCGGCGGTGCCCGCGGTTCCGGCCTCGTGCGAACCATCAAATACGGAAACTCCAAGGACATCACGGTTCAGCAGAGCGAGGCAGAGGCGAAATGACCGCAGCTTTGAAAACCGTCAGGACCGGGAAATCGATCATGCTCGCACACTTTCAGACGGCGGTTTGCATCGCGGCAATTGCGACCGCAACGCATTGGACTTTGCCGGCCGTTGCGCACGCGCAGACGTCGGGCGTCGGGAACTACATCAAGCTGAACGCAACGGCCATCGGCGAAACGCGCCGCATATCGGTCGGCCTCAACAAGTCCATGGTCATCGACCTGCCGGGCGACGCGCACGACATCCTCGTCGCCAATCCGGAAGTCGCCGACGCCATCACCCGTTCCTCGCGCCGTATCTACATCTTCGCCAAGCAGGTGGGTGAAACCAACATCTTCATTTTCGATGCGACAGGCAAGCAGTTGCTCAGCATCGACCTCGTGATCGAGCGCGACATCGCCGGGCTGGAAGCCAATCTCGCCAAGTACATTCCAGGTTCGGAAATCAAGGTCGAGATGGTCAACGACAACGTCATCCTGACGGGCAGCGTGCCAACGCCGCAGGCTTCCGCGCGGGCCGTCGATCTTGCCCGCATCTTCGTCACAGGCGGCGAGGCGACGACCAACCAGTTCGACACGGGACCCTCAGGCACCGGCGACACGATTTTCATCGGCGACGAAAACGAGCGCCAGGTGAGCCAGATCGTAAACCTGCTGCAGATCGACGGTGAGGACCAGGTCAATCTCAAGGTCACGATCGCGGAAATCCAGCGCACGGTCGTCAAGCAGCTCGGCATCGACCTGTCCGCTGCCGGCACCGCAGGCGGACTGAATTATGCGTTCTACGGCGACAATCCCTTCGCGCTCAGCAAGGCGGTTTCGCATTCTGGCGGATCGATCGGCTACCAGCATGGCGGCAACAACATCAACACGCTCATTCGCGCGCTCGACCAGTCGGGCGTGATGCGCACGCTGGCGGAACCGTCTCTCACGGCGATCTCCGGGGAGACCGCGAAGTTCCGCGTCGGCGGCGAGTACAACATCTCCGACGGCAAGACCGAGGACGAGGAAACGGTCACCTATTCCTATCGGCAGGTCGAATACGGCGTTGGCCTGGCCTTTACCCCGGTCGTGCTTTCGCCGGGTCGCATCAGCCTGCGCATCCGCACGGAAGTATCCGAACCCACGACAGAAGGCAGCTACGCAATTCCGCGCGGCGGTGTGGCGGCGGCTTCCGCGCCGGGACTTCGCCAACGCGAAGCGGAAACGACGGTGGAACTGCCTTCGGGTGGAACCATGGTTATCGCCGGCCTTCTCAAGGATGACGTGCGGCAGGCGGTCAGCGGCTTTCCGGGCCTCAGCAAGATCCCGATCATCGGCACGCTGTTCCGCAGCCGCGAGTTCCAGCGCTTCGAAACCGAGCTGGTCATCCTCGTCACGCCCTATCTCGTGCGGCCGGTGGCGCGCTCGAAAATGGCTCGCCCGGACGACAACTTCAATCCGGCCGCCGACGGCCCCGGCGTCTTCCTCGGTCGCGTGAACCGCATTTACGGCGTTGTCGACGGCAACGTTCCCCCGGGTCGATACAACGGCCAGGTCGGATTCATCTACAAATAGGCCCCAGGGTTGAGAGCGGAGTAATGCCCATGTGCACAGTGAACCCAAGCCATCCCCGCCAGGCCGCCGGAAAGCGGCGCCGGCCTCTTGCCAGCGCAGCGATGATAGCGCTCCTGACCGCGGCCGGATTGTCGGCGGGCTGCGCTTCCTACGACCGCAGCCACTTCACCGTCGGCTCGGTACCGGACGACTACCGGACCCGCCATCCGATCGTGGTGCGCCAGGACGAGAACACACAGGACATCGTGGTTTCGCCCAATTCACGTGGACTTTCCTACTCGCGACCGCTCGGTCGTCGAGGAATTCGCGTCACAGTTCAAGCGCCAGAGCTCCGCCCGCATGGCGATCCTGGTTCCGGCCGGCTCGGCCAATTCGGCGGCGGCAAAGCGTGTCGCCCATCAGATCGTTCCCATACTCGGCGGAAGCGGGCATCAGCCGCCGGCAGATCAGCATCCAGAGCTACGATGCGGCCAGCCATGGCGACGGCCGCAACCGTGCGGCTTGTTTCGGTGGCCACTACCGCCGAAGTCGAATCTCCATGCGGCCAGTGGAACGAGGATGTCCTCGATACTGTCGAGAACCGCAATTACGAAAATTTCGGCTGCGCCACGCAGAAGAACCTGGCTGCGATGGTTGCCAACCCCGAGGACCTGCTGGGGCCGCGCGGCGTATCGGAAATCGATGCGACACGCCGGACCAACGTGATCAACGACTGGCGTGACTTCGGCTCTGACGAACTGCCGGTACTCTTCCAGTAACGGGACCGCCCGATGCGGGCACTGCCGCGAAAAGAACGGGACAAATGACGATGGCGCAGCAATACGCTCAAACCGACGAGTACCCTGCCAAGGCGGTCGAGACGGGGGACATCAACGAGATCCGCCCGATCCCGCAGGGTCACCATCCAGGCTTTTTGCGAAAGCGAGGCGGTGGCGCAGACGCTGGAAGCATGTTCGCGCGACCGGCGAATGGCGCGCGCCCATGTCAAGGTCCACATGGGAGGCATTCCGGCCGCGGTCGAATTCTACGGCAGCGCTCCGACGCCGAACCTCATCGTCGTGGAAACCAAGCTAGGCGGGCATCAGATCCTCGCGGCACTGACGCGTCTGGCCGAAGTTTGCGACAGCGACACCAAGGTCGTCGTCATCGGACATTCCAACGACATTTCGCTCTACCGCGAACTCATCGGCAACGGCGTGTCCGAATACCTCGTCGGCCCGATCTCGATGGCCGATTTCATGTTGGCCATATCGGACATTTTCGTCGGTGCCGAACTCCGCGCCGCTTGGCAAGGTCATCGCGTTCATCGGCGCCAAGGGCGGCTGCGGATCGTCGACCGTTTGCCACAACGTCGCCTGGTCGATCTCGTCGCGTTACCAGAGCGACGTGGTGCTGACCGATCTCGACCTTGCCTTCGGCACGGCCAACATCAATCTGAACCAGGATCCGCCGCAAGGCGTCGCCGAGGCGGTCTTCTCGCCCGAGCGACTGGACGACATAATGCTCGACCGCCTGCTGGCCAAGTGCGCCGATCATCTGAGCCTCCTGGCAGCGCCGTCGACACTCGATCGCACCTATGATTTCGACAAGAACGCGTTCGCCGGAATCCTTGAGGTCGCGCAGCGTGGCGCACCCTGTGTGGTCGTCGATATGCCCCACACGTGGAATGGCTGGACAAAGCAGATCCTCGCCGCGGCCGACGAGGTGGTGATCACCGCCTGTCCCGAACTCGCAAATCTGCGCAACGCAAAGAACCTCATCGACACCCTGGCCGAGCTTCGCCCCAACGATCACAAGCCGCGGCTGATCATGAACCAGGTCGGAATGCCGAAGCGGCCGGAAATCGGCATACGCGAGTTCACCGCGCCTCTTGGCGTGGAACCGCTGGCGGTTATCCCGTTCGAGCCGGCCCTGTTCGGCACGGCGGCAAACAACGGACAGATGATTTCGGAGGCGGACCCGAAGAGCCCGGTATCGGCCAGCTTCGACGCGCTGGCGCAGGTGCTGACCGGCCGGGGCGTGCTGCGCATGGAAAAAAAGAGCGGGCTCGGGCTTCTGGCGCGGCTCGGCATCAAGAAGAAGAACTGAACAATACGGGTCCGGCGGCGCCGGTCTTCGAGCTTGGCAGGAGTGGTTAAGGCATGTTCGGAAGAAGAGGCGGCAACACCGGCGGCGGGGGTGGCGAAAGCGTTGGAGGTCCGGCGCCTGCGCCAGCGCGCGCGAGCAATCCCGCGCCGCTTTCCCCCGAGGCCCAGTCGGCCTTCGACCGGCTGAAGATAGAAGCTGCGCCGCGCATCGTGACGCCGGCCGAACCGGTCATCCGCGAGAAGAACGAAAATTATTACGACACCAAGGCCAGCGTCTTCTCGGCGCTGATCGACACGATCGACCTTGGCCAGCTTGCCAAGATGGATATCGGAGGCGGCGCGCGAGGAAATCCGCGACATCGTCAACGACATCGTCTCGATCAAGAACCTTGCGATGTCGATCTCGGAGCAGGAAGACCTGCTGGAGGACATCTGCAACGACGTTCTGGGCTATGGCCCGCTGGAGCCGCTGCTGGCCCGCGACGACATCGCCGACATCATGATCAACGGCGCGCGCACGTCCTACATCGAAGTGAACGGCAAGGTCCGCCCGGCGGGCATCCGCTTTCGCGACAATACCCAGCTCATGAATGTTTGCCAGCGCATCGTCAGCCAGGTCGGCCGGCGTGTGGATGAATCGAGCCCGATATGCGATGCGCGCCTGCCCGACGGCTCGCGCGTCAACGTCATTGCTCCGCCGCTGGCCATCGACGGCCCTGCGCTCACCATCCGCAAATTCAAGAAGGACAAGCTGACGCTGGACCAACTGGTCAAGTTCGGCTCGATCACGCCGGAAGGCGCGACAATCCTCCAGATCATCGGGCGCGTCCGCTGCAACGTGATCATCTCCGGCGGCACCGGCTCCGGCAAGACCACGCTGCTCAACTGCCTGACGCGCTACATCGACAGCGACGAGCGCATCATCACCTGCGAGGACTCGGCGGAATTGCAATTGCAGCAGCCCCATGTCGTGCGTCTCGAGACCCGGCCGCCCAATCTCGAGGGCGAAGGCCAGATCACCATGACCGACCTGGTCAAGAACTGCCTGCGCATGCGGCCAGAGCGGATCATCGTCGGCGAAGTGCGCGGGCCGGAGGTCTTCGACCTTCTGCAGGCGATGAACACGGGCCATGACGGATCGATGGGCACCATCCACTCCAACAACCCGCGCGAATGCCTGAACCGTATCGAATCGATGATTGCCATGGGCGGCTACAATCTGCCGGCCAAGACCGTCCGCGAAATCATCGTCGGTTCGGTCGACGTCATCGTCCAGGCGACGCGCCTTCGCGATGGCTCGCGCCGCATCACCCACATCACCGAGGTGATCGGCCTTGAAGGCGACGTGATCACGACCCAGGATCTCTTCGTCTACAAGATGGACGGCGAGGACGCGAGCGGCAGGATCATCGGCCGCCACATCTCCACCGGCATCGGCCGCCCGCATTTTTGGGACCGCGCCCGCTACTACAACGAGGAAACCCGGCTGGCAGCCGCACTTGACGCCGCCGCCGACAAAAGCGGGGCTGTCGACTGATGTTCGGCCTTGACCTGACGATGCTTGCCTTTGTTGGCATGGCCACGCTGGCCGTGGGCGGATTTGTCTACGCCCTTATGTTCGACCGCGTGACGAACGAGGTCAGGCAGGAAAAGCGCGTCAAGTCGGTCCAGGTTCGAAAGGAAGAGAACCGCACCAAGGCAGCAGCCCGGGTCGCCGACGCCGCCAAGCGCAAGAAGTCGGTCCAGGATTCGCTGAAGGAACTGGAGACCAAGCAAAGGGAACGCAGCAAGTCGAATGTCGGCTTGAAGCGCCAGATGCAACAGGCCGGCCTGAAAATCACCGTACGCCAGTTCGTGCTGATCTCGATCGCCACCGGCATAATTTCGGTTGTTGTTGCCATGATTCTTGGCGCCCCGCCGCTCGGTTCGCTGGCGGCCGGCATAGTCGGCGGCTTCGGCCTTCCACGCTGGATGGTCGGGCGCATCCACAAGCGGCGCATGAACAAGTTCCTCGAGGAATTCCCCAACGCCGTCGACGTAATCGTGCGCGGTGTGCGCGCCGGCCTGCCGATCAACGACTGCCTTGCCATCATTTCGCGCGAGGCCAAGGAACCGGTAGCCTCCGAATTCCGGCGCATCATCGAGGTCCAGCAAATGGGCATACCGATGTCCGAGGCCGTGACGCGACTTTATGACAACGTGCCGCTGACGGAAGCGAATTTCTTCGGCATCGTCATCGCCATCCAGCAATCGGCCGGCGGCAATCTGTCGGAAGCGCTGGGCAATCTTTCCAACGTCCTGCGCGATCGCAAGAAGATGAAACACAAGATCACAGCCATGTCGACCGAGGCTAAAACCTCCGCGGGCATCATCGGCGCGCTGCCCTTCCTTGTGTCCTTGCTCGTCTATCTGACGACGCCGGACTACATCAAGATCCTGTTCACCGACCCTACCGGCAACATTGTCCTCGTGTGCTCCGGCATCTGGATGGCGCATCGGCATCATGGTCATGAAGAAGATGATCAACTTCGACTTCTAGGAGACCGGGCGTGTTTGATCTCTTGTTCAAGATTTTCGAGCCGACCACGATGCTGGCGATCCTGGCGGCGGTAGCGGTATTCGCGACGATCGTGACGATCGCCATGCCGATGCTGGCGCGCGACGAACTTACGTCGCGCATGAAGTCGACGTCGCTGGAGCGCGACAAGATCAGGGCAAGAGAGCGCGCGCGCCTCACCTCCGAGGCCGCCAAGGGTCCGCGCGCTGCCTTGCGCCAGGATACGTCCGGCGTGATGCGCGACATCGTCGAAAAGCTGAACCTGCGCAAGGCGCTCGCCGACGACAATACCTTTTCGAACCTGAAGATGGCCGGCTACCGCAAGCAGTCGCACATCTATGTGTTCCTGTTCTTCCGCATCGTGCTGCCGCTGCTACTGCTCCTTGCCGCCACTGCCTATGTCTTCGGTTTCTCGGGCATGGAACGGCCATTCATGGTGAAGGTGACCATCGTCCTTGTCGTCGCCTATGCCGGCTTCTACTCGCCCAACCTGTTCGTCAAGAACCAGATCGGCAAGCGCCAGCTCTCGATTCGCCGCGCCTGGCCGGACGCCCTCGACCTGATGTTGATCTGCGTCGAATCGGGCATGTCCATCGAGGCCGCATTCCGCAAGGTCTCGGTCGAGATCGGCATCCAGTCACCGGCCCTTGCCGAAGAGCTGGTGCTGACGAATGCCGAGCTTTCCTATCTGGAAGAACGGCGCAAGGCGTATGAGAACCTTGCCTCGCGCACCGGCCTTGACGGCGTCAAGTCGGTCACGATCGCTCTCATCCAGGCGGAGCGCTACGGTACGCCGCTGGGAACCGCGCTTCGCGTTCTCGCGCAGGAAAACCGCGACATGCGCATGGCAGAGGCCGAGAAGAAGGCGGCCGCCCTGCCGCCGAAGCTGACCGTGCCGATGATCCTGTTCTTCCTGCCGGTACTGTTTCGCCGTGATCATGGGCCCGGCATTCATCCAGATTTTCGGAAAGACCGGCTAGTTACGCGCGCAAAGCGGGTGGCGCCTGGCCAGGCGGTGGTCCAGACCTTTCTCCGGAAACTTACGGAGGATCCTGCCATGGCGTACCTTTACCTTCCGCTCGGCACCGGCGTGGTTCGCGCCCTGCAAGCCGGCGGCCTTGATGCATACGGCCTGCCGCCCGAACGGTTGATCAGCGATGGCCGTGGAAATCCCTGCCGTCACTGCTTGCAGGACATCAAGGCAGGCGAAGGCATGCTCACGCTCTCGTTGCGGCCATTCACGAAGCTGCATCCCTATGCCGAAACCGGCCCCGTCTTCCTGCATGCCGACTCATGTGAAGCGCACGACTGCACCGGTGGCGTGCCGCCAATCGTCTCATGCCGAAGGCAATTGCTGGTCAAGGGTTATGATGTAAACGAGCGGATCGTCTACGGCACGGGGGCAATCGTCGACTGCGCGCGAATGGACGAGCACCTCGAAAGACTGTTCGCCAGCGGCGAAGTGTCTTTTGCCGACATTCGCTCGGCGTCGAAAAACTGCTATTTTTGCCGTGCGGTGCGCGCGTAGCCTACTGCGCCGCCGTCTTCTTCGACGCGTCTTCCTGCTTGAGCTGGTTCCAGGCATTCTGCTGGGTCAGCATCTGGCGCAGATAGGCGATGTTTTCCTTGGCCTCCTGCGGCGGAAGTTCCGCGCCGGCGATCTGCTCGGCCTCGTCGAAGCGGCCCTGAAGCCCGACCACCAGCGCCAGGTTCTGCCGCACGCGGCTGTCGGCCGAAGGTTTTCCGACTGCCTTGCGAAGATAGGTCTCGGCGGCGGCCAGATCGTTGGTCAAGAGGTAAGACATGCCAAGGTTGGACAGCACCGAGGGCTCCTCGGGCACGATGTCCAAGGCCTTGCGGTAGTATTCGCGTGCCTCAGCCGTCCGTTCGAGCTGGTCAAGAATGGCGCCTTGCGCCGAAAGCAGCTTCCAGTCGGGCCGGTCCGGCAACTGCGCCCGTTCGATGACGCCTAGCGCTTCGACAAGGTTGCCGCTGGAAGCCAGCGCCTTGCCATAGGCAGCCAGGACGTCGTTGTCCTTGGGGTGGTAGATGACCATCTGGCGCATCACGGCGAGTGCCTGGTCGTCGCGGCCTGTCATGCGCAGCAGCGCCGCGTAGTTGAGGCCGGCGGCCTTGTCCTTGGGATTCTTGCGGTAGGCTTCCCCGGCCTTGCGTGTCTGAACGTCAAGTTGCGGCACAGACATTTTCGACAGGGTCTGTTGATCGCGGCTTATTGAACCGGTCGTGCGGCTGTCTTTCGCGCACCCGCCCAAAACCAACGTGGCGGCAATCGCGAGTGATATGGCCGTTGCAGTTCCGATGCCACGCAGTTTCATGTAACGCAATCCTGTCGTAACGGTCATTTCGCCGACGCCGCGAATCGGGTTCGCCGGACTGATCGGACGAGAAATATTCTGTTAACCCTAATGCATGGTTAACTGCGGCCGGCGCTGGCCGCACCAGCAACCACCGGAGCAGCACGATGACACTCACCTCGATTTCCTCCCTCAAAAGCGGCGGCAAGCCTGTGTATCTGTGCGCTTCGGCGCCCGATCCCGATCGAGTCGGCGCGCGCGCCGCGAGCTTCGCCGCGCAAGCCGGCTTCGACGGATCGCGGCCCTCGATCCTGCTGGTGCCGGACGAGGCGGGCGGGATCGAGTGCGCCCTTGCCGGGGCCGGTGGCGCGGATCGAACCCCCATGGATGCGGGAAGATTGGCGCGGCAATTGCCCGCCGGCGACTGGCGGCTGGAAGGCGATGTCGGCGATCGCGCGCTTGCCGCGCTCGCCTTCGCCCTCGGCGAGCTACAGCTTCGACCGATACCGCAAGAAAAAGGAGCAAAAGGCGCGTCTCGTGCTTCCCGATGGCGTCGACGGCGATGCCCTGCAGCGGCAGGCACAGGCTGTTTTCCTGGCACGCGATCTCATCAATACGCCGACCAACGATATGGGGCCCGCCGAACTGGAAGAGGCCATCCGCAAGGTCGGCGCGACCTTCAAGGCAGAAGTCCAATCCGTGATCGGCGACGAACTTTTAACGCGCAATTTCCCGATGGTACATGCCGTCGGGCGGGCCAGCGCGAGCGCGCCGCGCATTGTCGACCTGCAATGGGGGAACCCGTCGCACCCCAGGGTCACGCTGGTGGGCAAGGGAGTGTGCTTCGATTCGGGCGGGCTCAACGTAAAGCCCGGCGATTCCATGTCCATGATGAAGAAGGACATGGGCGGCGCGGCCAGCACGCTGGCGTTGGCGCAGATGATCATGGCGGCAAGGCTTCCGGTCCGGCTGCGGTTGATCGTGCCGGCGGTCGAGAATGCCATATCCGGCAATGCCTTCCGGCCGGGCGACGTGCTGCAAAGCCGCAAGGGCATCACGGTGGAAATCGGCAACACCGATGCGGAAGGCCGGTTGATCCTCGGCGACGCGCTCGCCTGGGGCGACGAGGAAGCGCCGGAACTGATGATCGACATGGCGACGCTGACAGGGGCGGCGCGCGTCGCCCTCGGCCTCGACCTGCCGGGCATGTTCACCGACGACGATGCGCTGGCGGGCGATCTCCACGGTGCATCGCGGAAGGTGTGCGATCCCTTGTGGCGCCTGCCGCTTTGGGCCGGGTACAAGAAGGGGCTCTCCTCGGAGGTTGCCGACATCTCGCACATCGGCAAGGGTCCGTTCGGCGGCGCGATCACCGCTGCGCTGTTCCTGCAGCGCTTTGTCGAGAAGGCCGGGGCCTGGGCTCATTTCGACCTCTACGCCTGGGTCAATGCCGAGAAGCCATACGCACCGGTGGGCGGCGATCCGCAGGGCATACGCGCGATCTACGCGGTGATGCGAGGCGCGATATCCCGCCTGAGCGCTGTCCCGCTTGAGGGCGCGCTTGCCTTGCACTAGACTGAAACGGCGGCGAAACGAATTCATTCTGGCGCGACGGAGAGTGGCATGTCTGTATCCATGCGGCCGGAACAGGCATTGAGGCTGTGGCATGCAGCGGCCATGGCGATGGTCCACGACGACAAGCCTGACCTCACCTTGCGGCAGTTCGCGATCCTGCTCACCATCTATCTCGAGCCGCCGCCGCATACGGTGCGCGGCCTTGCGGCGCGGCTTGGCGTTACCAAGCCGGTCATCACGCGGGCACTGGACACGATGGGCCAGATGCAACTCTTGAAGCGCCGCCGCGACGAGCGCGACCGGCGCAACGTGATCGTCCAGCGCACGCTCGAAGGCGCGCTGTTCCTCGAGCAACTCGGCGACCTCATTCGCGACAAGGCGGAAGCGCTGATGACCCTTCCCGTCCTCGATCCGCAAGGACCGGCGGCTCGATCCGGGGCCGAAGGCGCCATTGCGCCGCGCAGCGCGTCGTCGTACCTGTAGGCGACATGCGGCGCGAACCCCGGCCCGATTGCGGCATCGACACGCAGCTCATCTTGGGTGACACCGTGCGAAGTCTTTGAGGAAAGCGACGGCTGGGCGCGCGTGCAGGGCCGTCGCATGACGGCTATTGCGGCTGGCTCCCCGCCGCAGCGCTCGGCACTGCATGCAAGGCGGCGACGCATGTCGTGTCGGCGCAGCGCACTTTCGTCTATCCGGGGCCGGACCTTCGTTTCCCGACGCTCGCGGCGCTGTCCCTTGGCTCGCGAGTCGTTATCGCGGGGGAGGCGGTGACGCGCGGCACGCGATACCTGCTGACGATGGTGGCGAGGCGATCTTCGCCGGTCATTTGCAGCGAACGCTGCAAGCCACGACGGCGATTTCGTCGACGTGGCGCGGCGGTTTCTCGGCACGCCCTATCTGTGGGGCGGCAATTCAGGCTTCGGCCTCGATTGCTCCGGCCTCGTGCAGCTTTCGATGCGCATGTGCGGGCGCGACGTGCTGCGCGATTCCGACATGCAGGCGGCGACGCTGGGCGCGCGAGTTCGATCCGGGTGCCGGACTTGAAGCACTGCGACGCGGCGATCTGGTGTTCTGGCGCGGCCATGTCGCCATCGTCGAGGGCGACGGTCATTTGCTGCATGCCAGCGGCAGTTCCATGCAGGTGGTCAGCGAACCGCTGATGGTGGCGATCGCGCGGATCGCCAGCCACTACGAGGCGCCCGATCGGCTTTCGCCGACCCTAATACCATACCGGCGTCGCGATCGACGAGGTTTGTCAGCGGCAAGCCGGCGTCGAAATCGTCCATCTGGCGCACCATCAGCGGCGACCAGCTTGGCGGGATCGGATGTCGCAGCCGCATGCGGCGTGATGCGTCACGCGCGGATGCTCCCAGAGCCGGCTGTCGCGCGGCAGCGGTTCGATCTCGAAAACATCGAGGCTGGCGGCCATCAGCGTGCCGCGATCCGAGCGCGGCGAGGATATCGGCCTCGACCTGCAACTGGCCGCGTCCGGCATTGATCAGCACCGGCCCGCCGAGCGGCGTCGCGCGCTTGAGGTCGCGATAGCAATTCGCCGTTGACGATGCCGCGCGTTGCAGGTGTCAGCGGCAGCAGCACGACGAGAATGTCGCAGCGCAGAAACGAAAGCCGTCAATTGCCATTCGCCGTGGAAGCTCGATACGCCCTCGACTGCTTTTCGCGCCGGCTCCAGCCCGGCCACCTTGAAGCCGATCGCCGCGAGCTTCGCGCCGCGTCGGTACCCAGCACGCCAAGGCCCATGATGCCGACCGTGACATCGCCGGCCGCCGGCTGGTGCGGTTCGCGCCAGATCTTCCGTTGCTGCTGTTCGCGGTAGATCCGTCCCTGCCGCAGATGGTCCAGCACCTGCCACACGACATATTCGCTCATGCGCAGCGTCAGGTCGTCGGCGACGACGCGAACGATCGGCACGTTGGGAATGTTCGGTCGCGGAAGATGTGGTCGACACCCGCGCCGATCGAAAAGATCGCCTTGAGATTGGGCAATCCTGCCAGCACGCCCGGGCGTTGCTTCCACACCACCGCGTAGCGGATGGAAGGGTCGTTCCGGCCCGTCCGGCTCCTGCACGACCTCGCGGCTCGGTGAGATGCCGGAACTGCTCCACCCAGCCGGCAGGGTCCCATCCGGTCGTTGCCAGGAGGATGCGGCCCTTGCGATGCTTGCGTCATTGGTTGACCACTCCTGCCGGGCGCGGTTTCGAGATTGAAGGCGGCTGCCATCAGCGCCTTGGTGTAGTCGGTCTGCGGCGCGTCGAAAATCTGCTCCGCCGGTCCCTGCTCGACCACCTTGCCGTTGCGCATGACGATGACGTCGTTGGCGAGCGCGCGCACCACGCTCAGATCATGGCTGATGAAGAGATAGGCGAGGTGGTGCTTCTCCTGCAGCGTCGCGCAGCAGGTCGACCACCTGCGCCTGCACGCTCATGTCGAGCGCCGAGGTCGGCTCGTCCAGCATGACGAAGCGCGGCTTGAGCACGATGGCGCGCGCAATCGCGATGCGCTGGCGCTGTCCGCCGGAAAACTCGTGCGGATAGCGATGCCGGGTTTGCGGGTCGAGCCCGACTTCCTCCAGCGCCTCGCACGACCGCGCGCGTCGCGTTCATCGGCGGTCAGTTGCGGCTCGTGGACGGCGCAGTCCCTCGGCGACGATCTCGCCCACCGACATGCGCGGGCTGAGCGAGCCGAACGGGTCCTGGAAGACGACCTGGATCTGGTTGCGCAACGGCCGCATCTGCCGGAACGAATAGTGCGTCGATTCGTTTGCCGGCGAAAGGAAATGCTGCCCTGCGACGAGATCAGCCGGGCCAGCGCAAGGCCGAGCGTGGTCTTGCCGGACCCGAATTCGCCGACGATGCCCAGCGTCTGGCCTTCGCGCAGCGCCAGGTCGATGCCGTCGACCGCCTTCACATGGCCGACGGTCTTGCGCATCAGGCCGCGCTTGATCGGGAACCAGACCTTGATGTCCTCGCCTTCCATGACCACCGGCGCGGCATCGTTGGAGACCGGCGGCTTGCCCTTGGGCTCGGCGGCGAGCAGGTGCCTGCGTATATTCGTGCTGCGGGTTGGCGAAGATTTCCGCAGTCGGCCCGGCCTCGACGACCTTGCCCGCCTGCATCACGCAGACGCGGTTCGAGATCTTGCGAACGATGCCGAGGTCATGGGTGATGAACAGCATCGCCATGCCGCGCTCCTTCTGCAGCTTGGCGAGAAGTTCGAGGATCTGCGCCTGCACGGTGACGTCGAGCGCGGTTGTCGGTTCGTCGGCGATCAGCAGTTCCGGGTCGTTGGCGAGCGCCATGGCGATCATCACGCGCTGGCGCTGCCCGCCGGAAAGCTGGTGCGGATAGGCGCCGAGCCGGCTTTCGGCATCGCGGATGCCGACCTGGTCCAGCAGTTCGAGGATGCGCTTGCGCTGCGCCGCGCCGGTCAGGCCGCGGTGGATCTCCAGGATCTCGCCGATCTGCCGCTCGATCGAGTGCAGCGGGTTGAGCGAGGTCATCGGCTCCTGGAAGATCATGGTGATGTCGTTGCCGCGCACCCGCCGCAGGTCGCGCTCGTCATGATCGAGGAGGTTCTCGCCCTTGAAGTAGATCTCGCCCGACGGATGCGACGCAGGCGGGTAGGGCAGCAGCTTGAGGATCGACAGAGCCGAGACCGACTTGCCGGACCCCGATTCGCCCACCAGCGCCAGCGTCTCGCCCTTGGAAATGTCGAACGAGACCTTGTCGACCGCAAGGGTCGTGCGCCCGCCCTGCGTGAAGGCGACGGACAGATCGCGGACGGAGAGGATGGGCTCGCTCATCGGAAGGTCTTGCGCGGATCGAAGGCGTCGCGTGTCGCTTCGCCGACGAAGATCAGCAGCGACAGCATCAGCGAAATGACGACGAAGCCCGAAAGTCCGAGCCATGGCGCCTGCAGATTGTTGCGGCCCTGGCTCATCAGTTCGCCAAGCGAGGCGGAGCCGGGCGGCAGGCCCGAGCCCGAGGAAATCGAGCGAGGTGAGCGTGGTGATCGACCCGTTGAGGATGAACGGCAGGAAGGTCAAGCGTCGCCACCATGGCGTTCGGCAGCAGGTGGCGGAACATGATCGCCACGTCACCGACGCCGAGCGCGCGCGCCGCGTTGACATATTCGAAGTTCCGCGCGCGCAGGAATTCCGCCCGCACGACGCCGACGAAGGAAACCCACTGGAACAGCAGCATGATGAAGAGCAGCACCCAGAAGCCGGGCGGCAGTACCGCCGCCATGATCAGGAGGATGTAGAGCACCGGCATCGACGACCAGATCTCGATGAAGCGCTGGAAGATGAGATCGACCCAGCCGCCGAAATAGCCCTGCACCGCGCCGGCCGCCACGCCGATCACCGCCGAGGCGGCGGTGAGGATCAGCCCGAACAGCACCGAAACGCGGAATCCGTAGATGACGCGGGCCAGCACGTCGCGCGCCTGGTCGTCCGTACCCAGCCAGTTCCAGTTGCCGATGGTGCAGGCGGGATCGTCGACGCCGAGCGGGTAGTTGGCGCAGCGCGTCTCCACGATCATACATCCAGGATGGCTTGGCGGGCGCGGGTTCGGGTATCTCGGTGTTCACGGTGCGGAATGAATAGCGGACCGGCGGCCACAGCGCCCAGCCCTTCCCTTCCAGCGCGGCGGTGATTTCCGCGATCTTGTAGTCGGTCACCGGCAGGAAGCCCTCGTCGCCCAGGAAGGTCTCTTCCGGATAGTTCTTCAAGACCGGAAAATAGAACTCGCCGTTGAAGCGCACGAGGATCGGCCGGTCATTGGCGAGGAATTCGGCGAACAGCGACAGCACGAACAGCACGAGGAAGATCCAGAGCGACCAGTAGCCGCGCCGGTTTGCCTTGAAGTTCGCGAGGCGTCGCTGGTTGAGCGGTGAGAGGTTTATCAGGGCCATCAGACCTGCCTCGATTCAAAATCGATGCGCGGATCGATCCAGGTGTAGATCAGGTCCGACAGCAGGCCGACGAGAAGGCCCATCAGCGAGAAGATGTAGAGCGTGGCGAAGACGACCGGGTAGTCGCGCTCGATCACGGAGCGGTAGCCGAGCAGGCCAAGCCCGTCGAGCGAGAAGATCGTCTCGATCAGCAGCGATCCGGTGAAGAAGGCTGAGATGAAGGCCCCGGGAAAACCGGCGACCACGATCAGCATGGCGTTGCGGAAGACATGGCCGTACAGCACCTGCCGGTCGGTCAGTCCCTTGGCGCGGGCGGTGATGACATATTGCTTGCGGATTTCGTCGAGGAACGAGTTCTTGGTCAGCAGCGCCGTCGTCGCGAAGGAGGCGAGCACCAGCGAGAGCAGCGGCAGCGTCAGGTGCCAGAAATAGTCGGGCGCGACGACGGTCAGGCAATGGACCGGCTGGAAGCCGCCATTGAGCCGGAATGGAAAGCCTGCGGCAAAGCCGACCCAGTCGAGCGGCGCGCAGGCGCCCGCGTCGAGCCCCTCCGACAGCAGCCCGCGCAGCGGGAACCAGTCGAAATAGGAGCCGCCGGCGAACACCACGAGCAGGAGGATGGCGAACAGGAAGCCCGGAATGGCGTAGGCGACGATGATGACGCCGCTCGTCCACACATCGAAGCTGGAGCCGTCCTTGACCGCCTTGCGGATGCCGAGCGGGATCGAGATGGAATAGGAAATCAGCGTGATCCACAGGCCCAGCGAGATCGATACCGGCATCTTTTCAAGGATGAGGTCGATCACCGTCACCTTGCGGAAATAGCTCTCGCCGAAATCGAAGCGGGCATAGTTCCAGATCATCAGGCCAAAGCGCTCGAGCGGCGGCTTGTCGAAGCCGAACTGCTTTTCCAGCTTCTCGATGAATTGCGGGTCAAGACCCTGCGCGCCGCGATACTTGCTCGCCGCATCACCCGCCCTGTCGATCTGGCTTCCGCCACCAAGATCCGAACCCGCCCCGGAAAGCCGGTCGCTCGCCGACCCGCCCTGGCCGGTCAGCTCGGCAATCACCTGCTCGACCGGACCGCCCGGCGCGAACTGGATGACGGCAAAGGAGATCGCCATGATGCCGAGCATGGTCGGAATGATCAGCAAGAGCCGTCTGAGGATATAGGCTCCCATTTCTGCCCGGCTACTCCCTGATTTTCCCCGGGCGCATCGCATGCCACAGGGTTGCGGCGCGCGGCCGTGATTTCAATTGCCTGCCGACGGCGTCTTCTTCGCCGGATCGCGCCACCAAAGCCGCTCCACCGCAAAACTGTAGTCGGGCTTTGGCTCTTTCCAGCCGAACACGTCCCAGCAGGCGACGCGGTGATTCGCCGAGTACCAATTTGGAATCCAATAATGTTTCGCGCGCAAGGCCCGGTCGAGCGCCTGCATGGCGACCACCAGCTCGTCGCGCGAGGATGCCGCGCCTGCCGCCTCGACCAGCGCGTCGATCGCGGGGTCCCGGGTGCCGGGATGATTCTCGGTACCGTCCCTGTCGGCCGACTCGGAGTGGAAGAACCGGCGCAGCGTCTCGCCGTCCGGATTGGCGGCCAGATTGTAGGCGACCATCATCATGTCGAACTCGCGCGCCTCGATGCGGCTCTGGTATTGCGAAGGGTCGACCTGGCGCAGCGCGACATCGATGCCCATGGTGCGCAAATTCTCGCTGAAAGGCGAGAGGATGCGCTCGAAGGTCTGCGAATCGATCAGCATCTCAATGGAAAGCTGCCTGCCATCGGCGGCGACCAGCCTGCCGTCCTTCTTCTTCCAGCCCGCCTTGGTAAAAAGCTTGTCGGCCTTGCGGAAAATGCTGCGGTCGCGCCCGCTCCCGTCGGTAACGTTCTGCATCACTGCAGTTGCCGAAAACCTCGGCGGGCAGCTGGTCGCGCAACGGCTCCAGCAGATTAAGTTCGGCTTCGGACGGCTTGCCCCTGGCGATGAAATCCGACCGCTCGAACAGGGAATTGGACCTTTTGTACGCACCATAGAAAAGGTTGCGGTTGGTCCATTCAAAATCGAACAGCGTGGCGATCGCCTGCCGGGTCAGCGGATCGGCAAATTTCTCGCGCCGCGTGTTGAGCGCGAAGGCCTGGAACTGCGGCCGCTTCTCGGCGTCGAACTCCAGCTTTCTGCACGCGACCGTCGCGCACGGCGGGAAAGTCATATTCCGTTGCCCAGGTCTTCGAGGTGAATTCCTGCCGCCACAGGGTCTCGCCCTTCTTGAAAGCCTCGAAAGCCGCCTGCCGTTCGGAGAAGAAATCGATCCGCAGGACGTCGAAATGATCGAGGCCGCGCATGACCGGCAGGTCGTGGCCCCAATAATCGGGCACCTTTTCGTATTCGATGAACTGGCCGCGTGGAGGCCCTCTTCACCCTGTACGGCCCCGACGACAGCGGCGCCTCGTTGGTTGTCTCGTCGAATGGCGCCGACCCGTAGGAGGCACGTGAGAACACCGGTGCGGTCGCGGCGATGGCAAGAATGGCACGATCTGACTGCTTGCCGTTGAACCGCAATTCCAGGACATGGTCCTCGACCGCCTCGGCTTCATCGAGGTTGACCAGGTCCAGCGCAAGCTGCGGATGGCCGAACTCCTTCAGCGTCATCAGCGACCAGGCCATGTCGGCTGCCATTACCGGCGTTCCGTCGTGGAACCTCGCTTCCGGCCGAAGGTCGAAGCGGAAAGTGTTGCGGTCCGCCGAAATGGTCACGGTCGACGCAAGCTGGCCGTAGAGCGCATCGGGTTCGTCCCAGGCCTCGGTCATCAGCGTGTCGAAGCAATATTCCATGCGCGGCGGCGCCTCGCCCTGCAGCACGAAGGTGTTCAGCGTGTTGAAGGTCTGGACATTCTGGTTGAACGACCAGTTCGACGGCGCGAAGGCGAATGCGCCGCCCTTGGGCGCATCGGTAACGGCGTATTCGAACTGGGTGAAACCTGCAGGGTATTTCAGTTCGCCGAAGGCCGACATGCCGTGCAGCTTCTGCTCGACCGGATTGGCAGCAAGGGAAATCCGTGCAGCCGATGGCAACAGGCCGCCGCCAGCGCGCCCTTGACGAATTCGCGCCGTGGTAAATCGTCAGACCTTTCAATTCGCCGCCCCCGCTGCCTTCGCCGCCGCTTCGTCAATCCACCACGAATAGATGTCGACCCCCGAATAAGCCGGTTGCGTCGGTGGCGAAACCAGCTTCTTCCACCAGGCAAACCAGATTTCCGGATTGTGCCACATGGGGATCGTGTACCAGTTGACCAGCAGGACGCGGTCGAGCGCACGGGTCAGCGCCACCAGTTCGTCGCGGTCCTGCGCGGTGATGATGCGCTCGACAAGCTCGTCGACGACAGGATCCTTGATGCCGGCGAGAGTTGCGGCTTCCCGGCGTGTTCGCTGCATTTGAGGTCCAGTATTCACGCTGTTCGTTTCCGGGCGACAGCGACTGGGCGGTTGTCGACATCGTCATCTCGAAATCGAAATTGTCGATGCGGTTCTTGTACTGGGCCTGGTCGACGATGCGCAGGCCCGCCTTGATTCCGAGCTTTGAAAGGTAGTCGATCATCGGAATGCCGACGCGTTCGTCGGTCTGGCCGGAGCCCAGGATCTCGATCTCGAACTGCCTGCCGTCAGGCCCCAGCATGCTTGCCCGCCCTTGAAACTGTAGCCGGCTTCGGTGAACAGCTTCAGCGCCTCGCGCTGGTAGCGGCGCGTGTCGCCGGCATTGGCGTGCACCGGCAACTCGAACGACTCGTCGATTGCCGCATCCGGTATGCGCCCGCGATATTCCTCGAGGATTTCCTTCATCCGCCCTTCCGGCTTGCCGGTTCCGGCCTGCAATTCGCCGCCCTCGAAATAGGAATCGGTGCGGGTGTAGAGGCCGTAGAACAGCGTGCGGTTCATGCTCTCGAAATCGAAGATGAGGTTGAGCGCCTTGCGAACGCGCACATCCTGGAATTTCGAATTGCGCGTGTTGAGGAAATAGGCCTGGAACGTCTCGGAATTGTCGGTCTCGAACGCCTTGCGCAGGACGTCGCCGCGTTCGAAGGCCGGGAAATTGTACTCCGTCGCCCAGCGCTGCGACCGGTTCTCGGCCCGCGTATCGGCAATGCCGCCCTTCTTGAAGCCTTCCCACAGCGCGTTTTCATCGAGGAAGTAGGTATAGACGATGCGGTCGAAATTGTACCGTCCCTTGCGGGTCGGCAGGTCCGCGGCCCAATAGTCCTTCACCCGCTCCCAGGTGACCGACTTGCCGGAATCGAAGCCGGCTATGCGGTAGGGGCCGGAACCCAGCGGCGGCTCGCTGGTCGGTTCGGCGATGTTGCGCTTGACGCCGTTGGCGTCGGTGCCCTCCCACCAGTGCTTCGGCAGCACCGGCATGTCGCCCATGATGTGCGGCAGTTCGCGGTTGCCCTTGATGTCGAAGGTGAAGGTCACCTCGCGCTCGCCGGTCTTCTCGGCCTTGACGACATTGCGGTAGTACTGGCCGAACAGCGGATGGTTCTGCCGCAGCGCATCGAGCGTCCACAACACGTCTTCCGGCGTGATCGGCGCACCGTCGTGAAACCGCGCCTCGGGCCGCAGCCGGTAGGTGGCCGACGAAAAGTCCGGCGGATAGCGGAAGGCTTCGGCGACCAGACCGTAGGATGCCGACGGCTGGTCGATCGACTGCTCCATCAGCGTGTCCCACAACAGCCCGCCGAAATAGTTGATGCCCGCCACGGGTTGTCCGCGCACGACGAAGGGATTGAACGAATCGAACGTGCCGAGCGCGTCCTCGTTCAGGGTGCCGCCCTTCGGCGCGTTCGGGTCGACATGGTCGTAGTGGGTAAAGTCCGGACCGTATTTGAGTTCGCCGAAAAGCGTGCCGCCATGCCGCCAGCCCTCGGCGTCCTGCGCAACGCGAGCGTGCGGCAGAACAGCAGACTGCGGACAGGAAAGCGGCGCGGAAAAAGGCTGAAATCATCGGGCATCCATCACGCGAAATCTGCCCTACCATAACCGAAGGCTGTGGTATGGCAATGTTGCTCTCATGCCCCGCTTTGCCCAAAGAAAAAGGCCGGACAATGCCGGCCTCATTAAATTTGCGTCATCAAGCGGCCTTGCGCCGCAGCCGCGTCACTGCGCCGGAGCGTTTTGGGCCGGGGCGGTGGCTGGCTGTTCCGCCGGTGCGGCTGCAGGCTGCTCTGCAGCAGGCGCCGCAGCTTCCGCAGCAGGCTGCTCGGCAGCCGTCGCCGCCGCTTCTGCCGCCGGCTGTTCCGCCGCGGGCGCTGCTGCCGCCGAAGGATCGGGGAGTGCAACCGGCGTCGCCGACTGGGTGTTCATCCAGGCGATGATGTCGGCCCGGTCCTTCACGTCCTTGAGGCCGGCAAATCCCATCGCGGTTCCCGGAACGTGCTTCTTCGGGTTCCACAGGAATCCGTTCAGCTCCTCGAAGTCCCAGTTCTTGCCCGCGCCATACTCCTTGAGCGCGGCAGAATAGCCAAAACCTTCATGCGAGGCGATCGGCCGCCCGACCACGCCATGAAGGTTCGGGCCGACCTTGTTCGCACCGCCGGCGTCGATGGTGTGGCATGCCGCGCATTTCTTGAATTCGCCTTCGCCGGCCGAAATGTCAGCCGACGCAAGCAGTGGCGCCACCGGGTCGAAGGCCGGGCCGGCCGGTTCGCTGCCTTCCGCCGCGCCGCCCTCGGCTTCGGCTGCCGCGATCACAAAGCCGGGCGTTTCGGGCGCCTCGGAGTGAAAGAGCGTCTCGGCGATCAGGCTGGTGCCGAAAATGAGAAACACCGTTCCCAGCACCGCCATCGCAATCTTGTTGAACTGAAACGAATCCATTGGTTCCGAACCCCTCGCGCGGGTGCCTGTGAATGCCGCGCCCGCCCTGATCGCGCCGGACAGAAGGGATCTGGCGGCAGGCAGCCGCCGAAGGCAGCGCGAACTATTGTTTGCGGTTGCGTTACAACGACTGTATGGGTTGATCAAGTGAGACTTTTTGACACCGGACCCTGTTCCGCGCTGAAAAAGGCCCGCTTTCCACATCCGGCGCACGTTTGAAATGCCAGTCATGACAGTTCCGCATGCCGCCGGCGCGGCAGACATTCTCGTGCTTATCCCCGCCCGCATGGCATCGACCCGTCTTCCCGGCAAGCCGCTGGCGGACATTGCGGGTGCGCCGATGATCGTGCAGGTCATGCGGCGCGCCGTCGAGGCGGATATCGGCCGGGTGGTCGTCGCGACCGACAGCGAAGCTGTCAGGCAGGCAGTCGAGGCGCATGGCGGCGAGGCGGTGATGACAAGCGCGGACCACCAGTCGGGCTCGGACCGCATCTTCGAGGCGGCGCAAAAAGTCGATCCGCACGGAAAGTGCCGCTTCATCGTCAATGTGCAGGGCGATCTGCCGACGATCGAAGGCGGCGTTATCGCGCAAAGCCTTGCCCCGCTGCTCGACGGGCCTGCCGACATCGCCACGCTCGCTGCCGTCATTCACGACGAGGGCGAGCGCACCAACCCCAATGTCGTCAAGGTCGTCGGCAGCCAGATCGCGCCCGGCCGGCTGCGCGCGCTCTATTTCACGCGGGCGACCGCGCCCTGGGGCGAGGGTGACTTGTTGCATCACATCGGGCTTTACGCCTACCGGCGCGAGGCGCTGGCACGTTTCGTGGCGCTGCCGCCCTCGCCGCTCGAAACGCGCGAGCGGCTGGAGCAATTGCGCGCGCTGGAAGCGGGAATGCGCATCGATGTGAGCATCGTTGACACCGTACCCTTGGGCGTCGATACGCCCGCAGACCTTGAGAAGGCGCGCGCCATGCTCGCCGCTTCGGAGAAGACCGCATGACATCGGGAATGAACAGGATCGCCTTCCAGGGCGAGCCGGGCGCGAATTCGGATACCGCCTGCCGGAACATGTATCCGGACATGGAGCCGCTGCCCTGCCCGACGTTCGAGGACGCGTTCAACGCGGTCGAAAGCGGCAAGGCGCGCCTCGCGATGATCCCGATCGAGAACACCATCGCCGGGCGCGTCGCCGACATCCACCACCTTTTGCCGGTCTCGCCGCTGCACATCATCGGCGAGTACTTCCTGCCGATCCGCTTTCAGCTGATGGCGCTCAAGGGCGTGAAGCTGGAAGAGATCCGCAACGTGCTGTCGCATATCCATGCGCTCGGCCAGTGCCGCAAGATCATCCGCAAGCACAAGTGGAAGCCGGTCGTGGCCGGCGATACCGCCGGTGCGGCCCGCATGGTGGCCGAAGAGGGCGAACGGGCGAACGCCGCGTTGGCGCCGCGTCTTGCGGCCGAACTCTACGGGCTCGACATCCTCGCGGAAAACGTCGAGGACCAGGAGAACAACGTCACCCGCTTCATCGTGCTTTCCAAGGAAAAGCAATGGGCAGCGCAGGACGACGGCCGGCTGCTGATGACCACTTTCGTCTTTCGCGTGCGCAACATTCCGGCGGCGCTCTACAAGGCGATGGGCGGATTTGCCACCAACGGCGTCAACATGACCAAGCTGGAAAGCTACCAGCTCGGCGGAAAGTTCTACGCCACCCAGTTCTATGCCGACATCGAAGGCCATCCGGACGACGCGCCGGTCAAGCGCGCGCTGGAGGAACTGCGCCTATTTCTCACGCGACATGCGCATTGTCGGCGTCTACCCGGCCCACGCTTTCCGCGAGGCGGAGCGCGAAAAGATCGACCAGGCGGAGTAGTCAGCCTTCCACCCAGGCCCGTATCAGGAAGGATGCGATCGCCTTCGAGGGCGGGCATTTGACGCCCTCGGGATGCTCCTCGCGCAGCATCAGGCGCACATCGTCGCGGGTGAACCAGCGGCAATCTTCCAGTTCGCTGCCGTCGAAGGCGATTTCGTCGGTCAGCGCCTCGCAATGGCAGCCGATCATCAGCGAATGCGGGAAGGGCCAGGGCTGGCTGGCATGGTAGCGCACGCGCCCGATGCGGATGCCGCTTTCCTCGAAGGTCTCGCGCCGCACGGCATCCTCGATGGTCTCGCCCGGCTCGATGAAGCCGGCCAGCGTCGAATACCAGCCGGGCGGAAAATGCGGGCTGCGGCCCAAGCAGCGCCTTGTCGCCGCGCACCGCCAGCATGATCGCCACCGGATCGGTGCGCGGAAACACCTGCGAGCCCGCAGGCGCAGTCGCGCCGGTAGCCGCCATTGTTGGCGATGGTCGGCTCGCCGCATTTGCCGCAGAAGCGGTTCATGGCGTGCCAGTGCAGGAGGCTGCCGGCCTGCGCGATCGCGCCCGCTTCCTCGTCCGTGACGGCGCCGGAGTAGAGCAGTGAGCGGAAATCATAAAGCCGCAGCGGCTCGGCCGGTTCGCCCTCCATGGCAATCTTGACGGCTATGCGGGGACCGGCTTCGTCCGCGCCAAGCAGGATGGCGGAGGCTTCGTCGAGTGCCGAAATTGCCGCGCCTCGTCGACTGTAAAAGTGGCCGTCGGCCGGTCATCCTCGCGCACCAGCGCCTTTGCCCCAAAAAACAGGTGAAACCGCGCCGCGGGATCGGCGAGCGCCTTGTGCAGCGTATCGCCGTCGCGGTTCTCGCTGTCGCGCACCAGCCGGTTCTGCGAGAAGCCGGTCAGCGCGCTCGGCTCGGGAAAGGGGCCGTCGAAGATATCTTTCATGCCATGCTTTCCAATGGGAACAGATGCGGTGCAAGGCGCTCCTTGAACGCCGCAGCTTCGTGCGGTGTGTATGGCTGGCGGGTTCCGAAGCCCCACACCGGGCCGGGCCAGTTCGGATCGCCCTCGTTGCGGGCGATGACATGGATATGCAACTGCCGCACGATGTTGCCGAGCGCCCCGGTGTTGATCTTCAGTGCGCGCCGTAGCCGCCTTCAGCGCCTTGGCGGCAATGCGCCATCTCTGGCGCAAGCATTGCCTGGTCGGCTGCATGCAAGGTCGTGCATCTCCACGGCGTCCGCCCGCATCGGCACAAGCAGCAGCCATGGCCAGCGGCTATCGTTCATCAGGCGCAACTCGCACAACGAAAGCGCGCCGAGCGGCATGCTGTCTGCCGCCAGCCGTGGATCGAGTGTGAAGTTGCCCATGCGGCGGTCCCGAATCTGAATGGCGAAAGCTTGCATATCGGCGCGGAAAAGACGATATGTGCCGGCGGAAGGTTGGTGGTGGACGGATTCCTCGCCAACCGGGTCAGGTCCGGAAGGAAGCAGCCCCAACGAGTTCTGTCCGGGTCGCCTTAAGCCAGCCTTCCACCCTTTCCCGCGATTTCGCCAGTCGCCGTCCACGGACGGTATTCGCGCCGCAAAAAGCGGTTATAGTGCGCCCATGACCGAACCCGACCACAGCAAGGCAGCGCCATATCGCGTGCTGGCGCGCAAGTACCGGCCCCAGAATTTCGACGACCTGATCGGCCAGGAGCCGATGGTTCGCACGCTGACGAATGCGTTTCAGCACCGGGCGCATTGCGCAGGCCTACATGCTGACCGGCGTGCGCGGCGTCGGCAAGACCACCACTGCCCGCATCCTTGCCCGCGCCCTCAACTACAAGCGCGACGGCATCGACCAGCCGACCATCGATGTGCGCGAGGAGGGCGAGCATTGCCGCGCCATCATGGAAGGGCGCCATGTCGACGTCATCGAGATGGATGCCGCCTCGCATACCGGCATCGACAACATGCGCGATATCCTCGAATTCCGTGCGCTACGCGCCGGCAATCGCGCGCTACAAGGTCTACATCATCGACGAAGTGCACCAGCTTTCCAGCCATTCCTTCAATGCGCCTGCTGAAAACGCTGGAAGAGCCGCCGCCGCACCTGAAGTTCATCTTCGCCACCACCGAGATCCGCAAGGTGCCGGTCACGGTGCTGTCGCGCTGCCAGCGCTTCGACCTACGCCGCATCGACGCCGGAACGCTGACGGCGCACCTTGGCAAGATTGCCGCGTCCGAGGCCGTGGAGGTGGAGGACGAGGCTGCCGCACTTGTTGCCCGCGCCGCGGAAGGATCGGTGCGCGACGCGCTTTCGATCTTCGACCAGGCGATCGCGCATTCCGCCGGCAAGGTGGAGGCCGCGAGCGTGCGCGCCATGCTGGGCCTTGCCGACCGGGGCCGGGTGATCGACCTGTTCGAGCAGGTCATGGGCGGCGACATCGCCGCCGCGCTCGCCGAGATGAAGGACCAGTACGATATCGGCGCCAGCCCATCGGTCGTGCTGACCGACCTTGCCGATTTCATTCACTTCGTCACACGGCTGAAATATGTGCCGCAGGCTGTCGAGGACGCCTCCCTCACCGAGACCGAGCGCAAGCGCGGTGTGGAGTTTGCGGGCAAGCTTTCAGTTCGCTCGCTTGGCCGGGCCTGGCAGATCCTCGTCAAGGGTATCGGCGAAGTCGAAGGCAGCGAGCGGCCGCTTGCCGCCGCCGACATGGTGCTGGTGCGCCTCACGCATGCCGCGAACCTGCCTGCGCCCGATGAACTGGTGCGCGCTTTGACGGCGGGTGGCGAAAGCAGCGGGGTGCGGGCTTCTGCCGCGAGCGCTGCGCCGGATAATTCTCCGGTTCCGCGCCGCGCGCCATGGCGCCGCGCGACATCCAGAACCATGGCGACGGACCGCGGATGCAGGCCGGCACGGGCGGCCAGCGGCTGGAAGCGTCGCGTCCCCGGGCCGCGCCCTCGCCCGACGCAGCCGCCGCTCCGGCGCTGGAGTTGGGGCGCTTCGAGGATCTGATCCTCCTGTGCGAGGACAAGCGCGAGATCCGCCTGAAGACCATCCTGCGGAACAATGTGCGGCTCGTCGGCTTTCGCGACGGACACATGGAGTTCAGCCTTGCCGGCAATCCGCCAGCCAATTTCGTGTCCGACCTTGGCCAGAAGCTGCTGGCCTGGACCGGCAAGCGCTGGTCGCTGGTCGTCAGCCGCGAGGGCGGCGCACCGACGCTGGACGAACAGGAAAAGGCCGAGATGGGCCAGCGCACCGAGGCGGCGCGCGAAGACCCGGTTGTGGCGGCGATCCTCGAGCCGGTTTCCCGGCAGCCGGATCGTCGACGTGCAGGTGCGGCAGGAGGCCGCCGAAGCTGGCGAGCAGGCCTTGGCCGAGGCTGAGACCCGGGAAGGTCTCGACGATTTCTTCGAATAGGAAAAGGGTTTGAGATGAAAGACATCATGGGCCTCATGGGCAAGGTGAAGGAAATGCAGTCCAGGATGCAGGAGATGCAGGAGGGACTGTCCTCGCTCGAAATCACCGGCCAGGCCGGCGGCGGGCTCGTCAAGGTCACGCTCAACGGGAAGGGCGACATGAAGGCGATCGAAATGGATCCCTCGCTTGTGAAAGCGGACGAGGCGGAAATCCTCGAGGATCTCATCGTCGCCGCCCACGCCGACGCCAAGGCGAAGGTGGAGCAGCACGTTGCCGAACGGACGCGCGAACTGACGGCGGGCCTGCCGATCCCGCCGGGCATGAAATTGCCGTTCTAGTCGTAGCTCGTGGTTCGCCATTCGTCGTTCGAATCACGTATCGAACAACGAACGACGAGCAACGGACTACGTGTCACGCCATGGCATCCCACATCACCGGACCTGAAATCGAAAGGCTGATCCAGCTGCTTGCGCGACTGCCGGGGCTGGGGCCGCGTTCGGCGCGGCGGGCAGCGCTTGCAGCTCATCAAGAAGAAGGATGCCCTGCTCGTGCCGCTTGGCTGCAGCAGCGGCGGAAGCTGCGGCGAAGGTTCGCATCTGCTCGACTTGCGGCAATGTCGATACGTCCGACCCGTGCATGGTCTGCGCCGATCCGCGCCGCGACACTTCCACGCTCATCGTGGTCGAGGATGTCTCCGACTTGTGGGCGCTGGAGCGTGCCGGCGCGATGAACTGCCTCTACCACGTGCTCGGCGGCACGCTTTCGCCGCTCGATGGCGTCGGGCCGGAAGATCTCAACATCGCCGGCCTCGTCAATCGCGTGGCGGCACAAGGTTCGCCGGTGAAGGAAGTGATCATCGCGGTCAATGCCACGGTCGAGGGGCAGACGACCGCGCACTACATTTCGGACCAGCTTGCCGGAACCGGCGTCAAGGTCAGCCGGCTTGCCCATGGCGTGCCGGTCGGCGGCGAACTCGACTATCTCGACGAGGGAACGCTCTCGGCGGCATTGAGGAGTCGCAGCGCGTTCTGATTGCCTGCCTTCAAGCACGGGGCAGTGCGCACCACCTGTCGTCATCCTCGGGCTTGTCCCGAGGATGACGGCGAAGACTTTCCTTCCCTTCACAGGGGGGATGTCCGCAAAGCGGACGGTTGGGGTGCTAGTCCACCGCCTTCAGCCTTGGCCGGGCCGTCTCCAGCGCCGTCCTCGCTTCCTCGAAATCGAGGTCGGCGATCTTCGAGCCGCGCCGCGTCAGCTTGCCGGTGGAGGTGAGCACGTCCTCCACGTCCTTCGTGACCATGCCGAAATGATTGCCGAGCTTGCGCACGCGATCGTCGAGCCGGTTGACGTCCTCCATCAGCCGGATGACCTCGCCCTGGATGAGATGCGCCTGCTCGCGCATGCGGTGATCCTTGAGCACGGACTGGATCACCTGGATCGACAGCATCAGCAGCGAGGGCGAGACGATGACGATCCGCGCCTTGTGCGCCCGCGCGACAAGGCTCTCATGCTTCTCGTGGATCTCGGCGAACACCGATTCCGACGGCACGAACATGAAGGCGGTGTCCTGCGTTTCGCCCGGGCAGGAAATAGCGGTCCGAAATGGCCTTGATATGCACCTCGACATCGCGGCGGAACATTTGCTGCGCGATCTTCTCGCGCTCCGGCGTTTCGGCCGCGCGGATGGCGTTCCAGGATTCCAGCGGGAACTTGGCATCGACCACCAGCGGCGGCGTATCGTTGGGCATGTGGATGATGCAGTCGGGCCGCGCGCCGTTGGAAAGCGTGAACTGGAACTCGTAGGCGCCCTGCGGCAGGCCGTCGGCAACAATGGCTGCCATGCGCGCCTCGCCGAAGGCGCCGCGCGTCTGCTTGTTGGCGAGGATGTTCTGGAGCTGCACCACCTGGCCGGTCAGGGCGGTGATGTTGTTCTGCGCCGTGTCGATCACGGCAAGCCGTTCCTGCAACTTGGAAAGGCTCTCCTGCGTGGACTTCGTGGTGTCGACAAGCGACTGCGAAACGCGCCCTGTCACGGCCTCGAGGCGTTCGGAGACAAGGCGCATCATCTCGCCCTGCCGCGCGCCAAGATGCTCCGACATCGCCGCCATGCGCCCGGTCAGTTCGTTCTGGCTGGCGACGAGTTCGGCCATCCGCGCCTCCGCTTCTCGTCGCGCGCTCGGCCGCCGCCGCCAGTTCGCCTGCTCGCCGGTTGCCCGGCCCGCACGGCAAGGATGATCCACAATAGCAGCAGCGCAAGCAGCAGCGCGCCGGCCAGGCCAAGCGCCTCGCCGAGGCTGACCGGCCGGTTGCCGATCACGAAAAGCGTCTGCGTGAAGATCGCGGAAAGGTCCGTCACAGTTTGTTCCATCAAGGTAGGTTAGCTGATTCCGGCAAAGAACAAAACAGGAATATCCTCTGCCGTGACCCGCTGCCGCGCTTGACCACGGCCTGTTCCTTTCATATTTCAGGGCGGAAAGGTTTTCCCGGCATGAGCGTAAGAGAAATCATCCATTTGCCAGACCCCGTGCTGCGCGAGGTGTCGAGGCCCGTCGAACGCATCGACGAGCCGTTGCTGCGCCTGCTCGACGACATGATGGAAACCATGTACGAAGCGCCGGGCATCGGCCTTGCCGGCATCCAGATCGGCGTGCCGCTGCGTATCGTCACGATCGACATCGGCGACCCCGGGGACGATGGCGAGGACGAGGCCGCTGCCGACGAGACTACCGCCGAAGGCCGCCGCGAGGCGCGCAAGAAGCGCAAGCCGAACCCGATTTTCCTGATCAACCCGAAGATCCTCACCTCGTCTGAAGAGCGTTCGGTCTACGAGGAAGGCTGCCTTTCCATCCCCGACTATTACGCCGAGGTGGAGCGCCCGGCTGCGGTCAAGGTTTCCTACCTCGACCGCGCAGGCAAGGAGCAGGTCATCGATGCCGACGGGCTGATGGCGACCTGCCTGCAGCACGAGATCGACCATCTCGACGGCAGGCTGTTTATCGACCATATCTCCCGCCTCAAGCGCGAGATGGTGATGAAGAAATTCACCAAGATCGCAAAGCAAGGTCCCAAGCCCGGCCGGATGGCGGGCTGAGCGCGCTGGACCCGCCCTGCATCGCAGGGCCTTGACCTGACGCCGATAAACCCGTTTGAAGCTATAAAACATGGCCGAACGGGCAGCAGATGAGCCTTCGCATCATATTCATGGGAACGCCGGATTTTTCCGTGCCGGCGCTGGATGCGCTGCAAGCCGCCGGGCACACGATCGTGTGTGCCTACAGCCAGCCGCCAAGGCCGGCCGGGCGCGGCATGGAAAGGCGCGCCTCCCCGGTACATCAGCGGGCCGAGGCGCTCGGCATCGAAGTGCGAACGCCGGTTTCGCTCAAACATGCGGACGAGCAGGCTGACTTTGCCGCGCTCGATGCGGATATCGCCGTCGTCGTCGCCTATGGGCTGATCCTGCCGCGCTCCGTTCTCGATGCGCCGAAGCTGGGATGCTGGAATATTCACGCCTCGCTGCTGCCGCGCTGGCGCGGTGCCGCGCCCATCCAGCGCGCGATCATGGCGGGTGACAATGAAACCGGCGTGATGGTCATGCGCATGGAGGAAGGGCTGGACACCGGCCCCGTGGCGCTGGCCGAGCGCACGCCCATCGGACCAAACGAGACCGCGGGCCAATTGCACGACCGCCTCTCGCTACTGGGGGCGTCGTTGATGGTTCGCGCCGCCGCCTTGCTGGAGCAGGGTGCGTTGCCGCTGACGCCGCAAGCCGCCGATGGCGTCACTTACGCCGCCAAGATCGACAAGGGCGAGACGCGGATCGACTGGAGCCGTGACGCGAAGGCTGTGCACGACCACATTCGCGGCCTTTCGCCTTTTCCCGGCGCGTGGTGCGAGATGAATTTTGGCGGCAAGCCCGAGCGGGTGAAGATCATCGGCTCGACGCTTGCCGCGGGAAACGGCGCTCCGGGGCAAGTGCTCGACGATCACTTGGCAATTGCCTGCGGGTCGGGCGCGGTGCGCCTGACCTGGCTGCAGCGGGCGGGCCGCCAGCCCGCTGGCGTGGATGAATTCCTGCGCGGCAGCCGCGTGCCGCCCGGCGCGGTGCTGGCCTGATGCCGCGCTATCGCCTTGTCATCGAATATGACGGAACGCCGTTTGTCGGCTGGCAGCGGCAGGAAAACGGCCTTTCGGTGCAGCAGGCGCTGGAGGAGGGAATCGAGCGTTTTGCGCAAGAACCTTCGACGGTCTTCGCTGCCGGGCGCACGGATGCCGGCGTCCATGCGCTTGGGCAGGTCGTGCATCTCGACCTAGAACGAAACTGGACCGCCGAAAAGGTCGCCGAATCGGTGAACGGCACGATGAAATTCGCCGGCCATCCGATTGCGGTTCTGGATGCGGAGCAAGTTCCGGATGATTTCGACGCACGCTTTTCCGCCCGCAGCCGGCGCTACCGCTACCGCATCATCAACCGGCGTGCCAACCTAACCATCGACATCGACCGGGCGTGGCACGTCAAGAAGCCGCTCGATGCAGCCGCCATGCATGCGGCGGCGCAATTGCTTGTAGGCCATCACGACTTCACGACGTTTCGCTCGCAGCATTGCCAGGGCAAAAGCCCCATGAAGACGCTCGACGTGCTCGACGTAGAGAAACTTGGGCATCAGGAAATTGTGATCACCGTGATGTCGCGCTCCTTCCTGCACAACCAGGTGCGCTCGATGGTTGGTACGCTGAAGCTGGTGGGCGAGGGCAAATGGGCTCCGCAAGACGTTGCGACCGCCTTGGCCGCGCGCGACCGAAAGGCCTGCGGCCCGGTTGCGCCAGCCTGCGGGCTGTACCTTCAGCAAGTCAGCTATTGATCCCCGCCCGGCAAGGGCTAGTTTGAGCAAGCGGCACGATTGCGCTCACGCCGGAGGCAAATCCTTGAACGAACACATTGCGCCGAACGACACCGCGCGGTTCGTCCGCGCCCTGCCGGTGGCGATCCACTTCACCGAGGCATTTGACGAAGCGGGCCATGCCGCGGTTCCGGACGACTGGATCGTTGCGGTAACCGATGTCGTGCGCTCGCGCGACCAGATCGCCAAGGGGCGCTACAAGGCGGTGAACATGGCCGGCGTCGCCATGATCAGCGCAGCGATGAACGAACTTTCCAGCCGTGATCTCCCCTATGTCTTTGGCGGCGATGGTGCGGCGATGGTGCTGGCGCCGGCGCAGGCGCTGGCTTTTTCTCCAGTGCTGTCAAGGCTGGTGACCATGGCCGAGGAAGAGTTGGAACTGGAACTGCGCGCCGCGCTGGTGCCCATCTCGCGCATTCGCGCTGACGGTTTTGATGTCCGCATGCGACCCGTGCGGGTTTCCGATGCGATCACCAACTACGCCTTCACAGGAGGCGGCATCTCGCATGCCGAGAAACTGATGAAAGCGGGAGAATTCCGTGTGGTGAAAGGCGCACCCGGATCACGGCCCGACCTGACAGGGCTTTCCTGCCGCTGGACGCCGGTATCGGCTGAGGGCCGCAGCATCGTTTCGCTGATCGTGGAACGCGGCGATGCAGCAACGAGCGAAGGCTTTTCAAAAACCATTCGCCAACTGCTGGCGCTGCTCGACATGGACGGCGATGGCGGCAGCCCTATCCCGCCGGGCGGGCCGAACGTGCGCTGGCCGGTGGCAGGCGCCGATCTGGAAGCACGCGCCACGCGCGGCGACCGAAGCCTTCTGGCCATGCGCCTGCAGCTTTTCTTCACGACGCTGCTTGCGTTCTTCCTTTTCAAGACCGGTATCAAGTTGGGCGAGTTCGATCCCGCGCACTACCAATCCATGACCGGGCTCAACACGGATTTCCGCAAGGTTCAGGACGGCTTGCGAACCACCGTCTCGCTTGCTCCGCACGAACAGGAAAGGCTCGAGACGTTCCTCGAATTGCAGCGGGAAAAGCGGCTGATCCGCTACGGCATTTCGGTGCAGGACAGCGCGCTTCTCACCTGCTACGCTCCGTCTGTAATGGAAGACGGACACTTCCACTTCCTCGACGGTGCCGGCGGTGGCTACTCGGCGGCGGCTTCGGCCATGCGGGCGTGAACGGAAGGGGGCGCTACCAAAGCGTTTCCATCGCCCGGCCGCTCCATTTGGCGTCATAATCGGCTCCGCCCACGCGCCCGCCGGACAGCGCCGCAAGGATTTCGCCGGGGGTCGGCAGCGTTGCCGGGTCGACTTTCGCATCTTCCTCCCACAGCCGCGAGCGGACCAGCGCGCGCCCGCACTGGAAATAGACAGCCTGCGTCTCGATCACGATGACGCTGCGCGGTTCTGCGCCATCCACTCCGAAGGAGGCTTTCAGTTCGGGGTCGACGGACAAATGGGCGTTGCCGTTGACGCGCAGGCAATTCACCGAGCCGGGGATTAGGAAGCATAGCGCCACGCGCGGGTCACGCACGATGTTGCGCAGCGAATCCACCCGGTTGTTGCCCCTGCGGTCGGGCATCAGCAGCGTGCGTTCGCCGGCAATTCGCACAAAGCCCGGCACGTCGCCGCGCGGCGAACAATCCATTCCCTCCGGCCCTGCTGTTGCCAGCGTGCAGAAGGGCGAAGCCTCGATGAAGGCCCGGTACTGCGCTATGACGCCTTTGGTCTCCTTCACCAGTGAGGTTTCGCCGGGCAAGCCATAGACAGACTGCAACTGTTCGAGCGTTTCGATGCGGTGATCCTGGTCAGCCATTGGTGCGGAACCATTCCTCGAGGAACTTCAGGTAGATTTGCGTCAATGTCTCGAGGTCGGCCAGCGCCACGCGCTCGTCGACCTGGTGCATGGTCTGTCCCACCAGGCCGAACTCCACGACCGGACAATGATCCTTGATGAAGCGTGCGTCGGAAGTGCCGCCGCCTGTCGACAGTTGCGGCGTCGCGCCCGTCACGGCGCCGATTGCCGATGTGAGCGTTCCGGTCAGCGCCGCGTCGCTGGTGAGGAACACGGGGCTGACGCGGCCGATCCACTCAACGCTGAGGCGGGCCGGGCCATCCTTGGCCCGGCGCAGCCGCCCGGCCTTCGCGCCTGCATCGAGGCGGCGCATGATCTCCGCCTTGACGCTGTCGCCTTCCCACAGATTGCAGAAGCGGATGTTGAACGCCGCGACGGCTCTTGCCGGGATGACATTGGTTGCCCCATTGCCGACATCGACCGAGGTGATCTCGATGTTCGTCGGCTGGAAATACTGCGTGCCTTCGTCGAACGGCGTTGCGATCAGCGCGTCGAGCAGGTCCAGCAATCCGTTGACCGGATTGTCTGCAAGATGGGGATAGGCCGAATGGCCTTGCATGCCTTCGACAATGACGCGGCCCGACAGCGAACCGCGCCGCCCGTTCTTGATGGCTTCGCCGATGAAGGAAGGATTGGAAGGCTCGCCCACGATGCAGGCGTCCCAATGTTCGCCCCGCGCCGTTGCCCAGGCCAGCAGCTTGTCGGTGCCGTTGACTGAAGGGCCTTCTTCGTCGCCCGTGATCAAGAAGGAAAGCGACCCTGGCGGATTGCCATGGGCGGCGATGTAGCGCGCAATCGCGGCAACGAAGCAGGCGATGCCGCCCTTCATGTCCACCGCGCCGCGCCCGTAGAGGTATCCGTCGGCGATATCCCCGCCAAATGGCGGGTGGGTCCAGCGGCTTTCATCGCCCGGCGGCACCACGTCGGTGTGGCCGGCAAAGAGGAAATGCGGTCCGCCTTTGCCAAGCCGGGCGTAAAGGTTCTCGACATCCGCAGTGCCGGCTTCGCTGAAAACAGGCCGCTCCACCGCGAAGCCCATTGGCTGCAACAGGGACTGCAGCAAGGCCAGCGCACCGCCTTCTGCGGGGGTGACGGACGGGCAGCGGATCAGCGCTGCCAGAACCTCGGCCGGGCTGGTCGTGTCCATGGTCAGTCGCGCAGCAGTTCGTTGATCGACGTCTTGGACCGGGTCTGGGCATCGACCTTCTTCACGATCACCGCGCAATAGAGATTGATGCCGTTCTTTGAAGGCATCGACCCGGCCACGACCACGGAACCCGCTGGCACCTCGCCATACATCACCGCGCCGGTCTCGCGGTCGACGATCTTGGTCGACTTGCCGATGAAGACGCCCATGCCCAGCACCGAACCTTCGCGCACGACGCAGCCCTCGACGACCTCGGATCGCGCGCCGATGAAGCAATTGTCCTCGATGATCGTCGGACCGGCCTGCATCGGCTCGAGCACGCCGCCGATGCCGACGCCGCCCGACAGATGCACGTTCTTGCCGATCTGTGCGCAAGAGCCGACAGTCGCCCAGGTGTCGACCATCGTGCCTTCGTCGACATAGGCGCCGAGATTGACGAAGGATGGCATCAGCACGACGTTGCGGCCGATGAAGGCGGAATGGCGCACGATGCAATTGGGTACGGCGCGAAAGCCCGCTTCGCGAAAATCGCCCTGCGCCCAACCGTCGAATTTGGAGGGTACCTTGTCCCACCACTTTGCTTCGCCCGGGCCGTTTGCGATCACGTCCATGTCGTTGAGGCGGAAGGAGAGCAGCACTGCCTTCTTGAGCCACTGGTGGACGGTCCAGCTGCCGTCGTCGCCGCGCGTCGCCACCCGCGCCCTGCCGCTGTCGAGCAGCGCGAGCGCCTCGTTGACCGCATCGCGGATTTCGCCCTTGGTCGCGGTTGAGATACCCTCGCGCGCCTCGAAAGCGGCTTCGATGGTCTTTTCGAGCGCCTGGTGGGCGAAAGTGGGCATTGGTTCATCCTGATGCTTGAGGTTTGCGGCTGGTGAGCCGTTGCCTTATTCGAACCCGGCGGATGAATCAACAAACCGGCGCAAAACTGTTCGCCACCGGTTGCTTGGAAACGAAAAAGCCGCCCGTCGCATGGCGAGGGCGGCTGATCGGCCTTGTCAGGCGCTGAATATTACAGCTTGGCCTTGATGTTGGCGAAGGTGTTGTTCACCCCGCCGCCGACCGCTGTCGCGCCGCCGATGATGGCGACCGAGATGAGGGCTGCGATCAGGCCGTATTCGATGGCCGTTGCGCCCAATTCATTCTTGAGAAAGCGTGCTACGAGTTTCATTTCGGTTATCCTTGCTCCACGAGTTGCGCACCTGATGCGGTCAACCGGGTGTTCCCCCGTTCTGACGCGGCGATTACTATGGGAAGGATATTTCGGGGAGGTTAAGGCGCACGGACTGGCCGATATTTTCGGGGCCGGACAAGATTATTGGTAAACGGCGTTGTAACGGGCAAATGCTGTCGCTCTTGCTCTTTATGAATCTTGGCTAAACCGAAATTCGCATACCGGCGCGATCGGGGCAAGTTTACCAATCCTAAACCAAAATATCCGAAGGTTTGGAAAGTTGAACCGTTGGAGTGAAGATATGGTCCGGTTATTCATGGTGGCCACGATATGCGCGCTTGCCCTTCCTGGCATTGCGGCGGCCGAAGCGGTTCAAAACGACGAAGCAAATCCGCCCGTCATTGTAACGGTCGACAGGGCCAAGGTGTTCCGCGTTTCGCGGCCAGCCGCCACGGTGATTATCGGAAATCCTGCGATCGCGGATGCAACCGTCGAGGACGAGCAGACGCTGGTGCTGACCGGACGCTCCTTTGGCGTGACCAACCTCATCATTCTCGATGCCAAGGGCGAGCCGATCGTGGACCAGACACTGGTGGTCAAGGGCCACGAAACCAATACGGTCCGCATCTACCGACGCTCGCAACGCGAGACGATGGCATGCGCTCCGGTTTGCGAACCGACGCTGACCATCGGCGATAATTCCGAAGCGTTCAACTTCGCTTCCGAACAGATCACTGCCCGCAACGCGCTCTCTGACGCCAAGCAGTGAGCCGCGCATGATGCACGGTTAACAGATCCTTTCGCTGATAGCTGGAATTCTCGCACCCGCGAAAACGATCCATTAAGCGCCAGATGGTATCAATCGCATCATGCCGAATTAGTTGACCGGGATGGGTGCGAGATGACCGAATTGAACCTGAAAGTCCGGCCAAGGCTGCGCGACTACTTCCGCGCACCGAAAGTGGTCAGGCGATTCCGCAAGAACGAGAATGGCACCACGGCGATCGAATTCGCCATACTCGCCGCGCCGTTCTTTGTCCTTCTGTTCGGCATCATCGAAAGCTCGCTCATCTTCTTCGCCGGCCAGATGCTGGAAAGCTCGGTCGATGAGGTGGCCCGCAAGGTTCGCACCGGCCAGCTCGACAACACCATCACCGAAACGCAGTTCCGCACTGAAATGTGCAATTCCGCAGCGATTCTGTTCGATTGCGACGACCTCAAGATCGACCTGCGCGTCGTTGCAAAGTTCGAAGACCTGGGCGATCCGCCGATCGCGGATCCGAACACAAACAGTTCTGACTTTTCCACCTACGGCTTCACGGCGCCATGCCCCGAGGAGATCGCCATGGTGACGGCCAGCTATGAATGGCCGATCTTCACCTACTTTGCCGCCGACAACATCTATCCGCAGTCGCGCGGCACGAACAATTCGGCCTTCCGCAAGATCCTGCTCAATGCGGTCTCCGTCTTCCGGACGGAGCCCTATCCGGCCGGGTCTGGCGGCAAGGCATGCTGATGCGAAAGAGGATCCCCACAATGTCAATCGGTCAGTCGCTTTTCAGGGCCAGGGCAAGGTTGCTCATGGCCGGCGATGCGTTTCTGCGCGAGGCACGCGGCGTCGCGGCGGTCGAGTTCGCCTTCATTGCACCGATCATGCTGCTTCTGTTCGTTGGCACGATCGAGCTTTCGGCCGGCGTTTCGGTCAACCGCAAGCTGTCGCGCCTTTCCAGCACCGTGAGCGATCTTGTCACCCAGAGCCAGACGCTTACGGCGACGGACATAACCAACATCATGGACGCATCCACCAAGGTGATGTATCCCTACACCGACACGGTGAGCATCGTCCTGACCGGAATCTCGATCGATGGCAGCGGTACGGCGAAGGTTGCGTGGAGCCGGGCCAAGAACGGCACGCCGCTTACGGCCGGATCGACCTATGCCAACGTTCCGGCCAAGATCAAGAAGCCGAACACGTTTCTCGTGGCCGCGAAAGTCGCCACGCAGTACACCCCGTCATTCGGTTGGGCGCAGTACAATGCGACATCCGGTCTTTCGTTCAACCGGTCCTCGATCAACATGGACGAGGAAATATTCCTGCGGCCGCGCATCGGCTCGACTGTCACGGTGAACTGACAAGAAGCCGCTCAGCGGGCTTGCGGCTGAGTGGAAAGTCCCGCATCACGGAACATGTCGCACGAGCGGCGCGAACTGCGATTGGCGGGCGGCAACAAAGCCGCCGCCAAAGTCGGGCTCGATGGCATCATATGCCACGGGGTCGAGGTCGAACATGCCCGCCAGCAGGGATCTGAGGATCGTCTTCGCCTCGCCGGCAAGGGTCTTGCGTACGGCATGGATCCGGTACGGTATGGGCGAGGATTGCCAGATGACCTTGGCCGCGAATGCCGAATCGCCGAGCCCGGCGATCTGGCCCAGCGTGCCGGGCGAAAGACCTTCTTCCTGATCTTCCACGTCCGGTTTCCAGCCAATCAAGTGCGTCGACCGAACCTTCGGCAAGCGCCGCTGATCGCGTCCTTGCTGTCGGCATGGCGCGAGAGCGTGGCGGCTCCCGCCTCGATGTCGAAGCCGGCGTCCCGCAATTCGTGCATGGCAAGCATCAATCCGCCTGCCGCGCGTCCCTCCACGACCGCCAACTTGCTGCCCTTGAGCGATTCAAGGTCGTCAGGTCCGCCGCGTTTGACGATCAGTTGCTGGCGAAAGGATTGCCCGCCACCGGAAAGTGTCGCCGCCACGAGCGGCTCGACGCATTCGCAGCCTGCATAGGCGGCCGCATATGCGGTGGCGGAAAATACGGCGAGTTCGACCCGGGAACGCGAAACGGCGTCGATGATCGCGCGGTAGTTGCGCATGGTCACGATCTCGACGGGCAGTCCGAGCGCCCTTTCCAGCGCGAGCCGGAACGGCTCGATGCGCGCCGGCCAGCGCCTGCGCATCCTGCGTGGCTGCAACGGCGATGCGAAAAGCCCCCATTTCCTGCCGCCATTCGGCACGGGCCGGTCCGGCAAGCGCCAGGCAAAAAACTGCAATCGCAACAAACCTGCCAAACACGGTGCGCCTCCGCAAATCACCTGCACCCAGTTAGCCGCAAAACGCCGCAAGATCAAAACCGCGGGGACGAGCCAGGCATGATATGGCGCAAGGCATGCTTTCTGGTAAGGTCCGCGCTCCATGTGCAGCAATCATCGCAATTCCTGAAATGGCGAGGGCTTTCCTCTTCGTGCTCGATTCGGTCGGGATCGGCGGCGCGCCGGATGCAGCCGCATTTCGGCGATGCCGGAGCCAACACGCTGGGGCACGTGGCGCGCGAATGCGCCGCCGGCCGCGCCGACCGCGCAGGGCCTTCGGAGCGGCCCGCTGCAAATTGCCCAATCTCGAACGCCTTGGCCTTGGCCTTGCCGCGCGAAACGCTTGCGGCGAACTTGCCGGCCGGGTTCGATCCGCACATCGATCCCGTGGCGGTCCATGCGAGCGCCATCGAGGTTTCGCAGGGCAAGGACACGCCGTCGGGCCATTGGGAAATCGCCGGCGTGCCGGTTCCCTTCGAGTGGGGCTATTTTCCCAGGACCGAGCCCTGCTTTCCCGGCCGAACTGACATCCGCGATCATCGCCGAAGCGGGCCTGCCGGGCATCCTCGGCAACAAGCACGCTTCGGGCACCCAGATCATCGCCGAACTCGGCGAGGAGCATGTGCGAACCGGCAAGCCGATCCTCTACACCTCCGCCGATTCGGTGCTGCAGATTGCGGCGCATGAAACGCATTTCGGGCTGGACCGCCTGTACCGGTTATGCGAGATCGCCCGCGCGGTGCTCGACCGGACGATGCCCGACGCCGTGATCGGCCGCGTCATCGCGCGGCCCTTCATCGGCGAAACGCAAGCCGGTTTCGAGCGCACCGGCAACCGCAAGGATTATGCCGTGCTGCCGCCGGAACCCACCTTGCTGGATCGCCTCAAGGCGGCCGGGCGCGCGGTCATCGCGGTCGGCAAGATCGACGACATTTTCGCCCATCAGGGCCCGACCGATGTGCGCAAGGCCAACGGCAACGCCGATCTGCTGGAGGCCACCCTTGGCGCGATCGGCGATCTTGCCGAGATGGCGGCCTTGTCTTCACCAATTTCGTCGATTTCGACCAGCTCTACGGCCACCGCCGGGACGTCGCGGGCTATGCCGCCGCGCTGGAGGCATTCGACCGCGACGTGCCGCGCCTGACGGGCGCGATGCGAAGCGGGCGACCTGATGGTCATCACCGCCGACCACGGCAACGACCCGACATGGACGGGCACGGACCACACGCGCGAGCAGGTCCCCGTGCTCATCTGGCGGCACGGCATTATCCCTGCCGATGCCGGCACGCGCGCAAGCCTTGCCGATATCGGCGAGACGATAGCGGCGCATCTGGCGATCGAGCCCGGCCCGCACGGAAACCCGGTAAGGGAAGCACTCGAATGAACGCCATGCTGCCCAAGGCCGAAATCCACTGCCACATCGAAGGCGCGGCAAGTCCGGCGCTGGTGCTTTCGCAGGCCGAGAAATACGGCGCGGATGTATCGGCGTTCATCTCGCCGCAGGGTGGCTATGCGTGGCACGATTTCACGTCCTTCCTGAAGGCCTATGACGGTGCGGCGTCGCTGTTTCGCACACATGACGACTATGCACTGCTGGCGGAAACCTATCTGCTTTCGCTGGCGGCGGAGGGCGCGATCTACAGCGAGTTCTTCATCTCGACCGACCATGCGCGCGAGGCCGGGCTTTCCCCGCGGCCTATGTCGAGGGCTTGGCGGAAGGCATGGCGCGGGCCCGCGCACGCCACCGGCATCGAATCGCGGATGATCGCCACCGGGTTGCGCCACATGGGCCCGGATGCGGTGGAGGCGGCGGCACGGCTTTGCGTTGCGAATTGGCCCACCCGATGATCACCGGCTTCGGCATGGCCGGCGAGGAACGCATGCACCACCCGCGCGATTTCGTGCGCGCTTTCGACATTGCCCGCGATGCGGGGCTCGGCATCACCGTCCATGCCGGCGAACTGGCAGGCTGGGAAAGCGTTGCCGCCGCGCTCGACCATCTGCGGCCCTCGCGCATCGGCCATGGCGTGCGCGCCATCGAAAATCCCGCGCTTGTGCAGCGCATCGCCGCGGAAGGCATCGTGCTCGAATGCTGCCCGGTGTCGAACGTCGTGCTGAAGGTGTTCCCGGACTATGCGTCGCATCCGTTCCCGGCGCTGGACAAGGCCGGTTGCCGCGTCACCCTCAATTCGGACGATCCGCCGCATTTCCACACCTCGATCGGCCGCGAATATGCGGTTGCGGCGCAGCATTGGGGCTATGGCGAGGCCGATTTGCTGCGCTTTACCCGCAATGCCATCGAAAGCGCCTTCATAGATGGGGAAATGCGTGCCCGCCTGCTTGAGAAGTGCGCCGCCGGGGGCATAGGTTGACCGAAACCGGCGCCTGAGCGCCCGGTATCTGGAGTGAACATGCCCGAGACCCACAAGACCCGCCCGCAAGTCACCGTCGTCGACCATCCGCTGGTCCAGCACAAGCTGACGATCATGCGCAACAAGGAGACCTCGACCGCGAGCTTCCGTCGGCTGCTTCGCGAGATTTCGCTGCTCCTGTGCTATGAGGTGACGCGCGATCTCGAACTCACGACGACGCAGATCGACACGCCGCTGCAGCCCATGGAAGCGCCGACGCTGGAGGGCAAGAAGCTGGTGTTCGCCTCGGTGCTGCGCGCCGGCAACGGGCTGCTTGAGGGCATGCTCGACCTCGTTCCGGCCGCGCGCGTCGCCCATATCGGGCTTTACCGCGACCACGACACGCTGGAGGCGGTGGAGTATTACTTCAAGGCGCCGCAGGACCTTGCCAACCGGCTGGTGATCGTCGTCGATCCGATGCTGGCCACCGCCAATTCGGCCATCGCGGCGGTGGACCGGCTGAAGCGGCGCGGCGCCACCAATCTGCGCTTCCTGTGCCTGCTGGCCGCGCCCGAGGGCGTCAAGCGCTTCACAACGGCCCATCCGGACGTGCCGGTCGTCACCGCGGCGATCGACAGCCATTTGAACGAGAAGGGCTACATCGTGCCCGGCCTCGGCGACGCCGGCGACCGCATGTACGGCACCAAGTAACCACTGCATTAACCGGTCAGCGCGTTTTCCCGGCGCGATAAACCGGAAAGTGACCTGCCCGTGCCAGCATGCCGCCTCACGTTCGGGGATATCTGGCATGTGGCGCTACATCTTCATGGCGGTTTCGTTCATCAGCTTTGCGAGCTACGGCCCGGCTTTGCTGCAGGAAAAGCTCGACGCGGTTCCTGAGGCAAGCGAACCGGCGCAGCCGGTCGCCATGGCAGCGAAGGAAGCCAGAATCGCGCCAGGCGGACAATCCGGCGGCGGGACGATCCACCCGAATCGCTTCCGACAATCGCGGCCATTTCATCGCCAGGGCCAGGCTCAACGGCCGACCAGCCGACGTGCTGGTCGATACCGGCGCGACCTCGGTCGCCATCAACGAAAGCATGGCCCGGCGCATCGGCATCAAGCTCGGCAAGGCCGATTTCAAATACAAGGTGAATACCGCCAACGGCCAGACCTTCGCCGCGGCGGTCACCATCGACGAGATCGAGATCGGCCGCGTGCGGGTCGAGAAGGTGCAGGCGAGCGTTCTGAAGGACGACGCGCTGGACGGCATTCTGCTGGGCATGAGTTTCCTCGGCAAGCTCAAGCGCTTCGAGGTTGCGAAGCGGCACGCTGGTGCTGACGCAGTAGCGCTCAGCCGATCTGCTCGATCACCGCCGGCGGCATGCCGGTGCCCTTCTCCACCGCGCCCAGCACGCGCGCCTTTGCGCGGGCGGCGCTCGCCTCGTCGCGCGCCAGAATTTCGCACAGCGGCGAAGACACCGTCCCAGTCGCGGCCCTGCGATGTTGACGAGGCCCACGGCGTGGTCGATCGCGTCGGCCGGATGCGTGCGCCCGCCGCCGAGTTCGATGACGGCCAGCCCGATTTGCCGCGCATCGAAGGCGAGATTGTGCCGGCAGCGATGCGCGATCGTCTCGTTCGCCGTGACGGCGATTCGCACCGGCGGATGCGGCAGATATCGGTCGGCATTTTCCATGAAGTCAACGGGGCCGCCCAAGGCCGCGACCATGCGCCCGAAACGCTCCGCCGCCCGGCCCGAACGGAATGCGCCCTCCATGCGTGCCGCACCGTCCGCTGCATTGGCGGCAATGCCTGCCGAAACCAGCATCTGCGCGCCCAGCGCGACCGTCACTTCCCACAGCCTTGCGTCGATGTGCCTGCCGGTCAGGAAATCCACGGCGTTCTGCATTTCCACGGCATTGCCGGCAGCCGAGGCCAGCGGATGGTCCATGTCGGTTAGCAGCGCGGTGGTGCGCAGGCCCGCGCCGTTCGCGACCTCAACCAGGCTGATCGCGAGTTCGCGCGCCTTCTCGAGCGAGTTCATGAACGCACCCGACCCGACCTTGACGTCGAGCACCAGTCCCTTGAGGCCGGCGGCAAGCTTCTTCGACAGGATCGAGGCGGTGATCAGCGGCACGCTTTCCACGGTCGCGGTGACGTCGCGGATCGCGTAGATGCGCTTGTCGGCGGGCGCAAGATCCCCCGTCTGGCCGATGATTGCGCAGCCGGTCTCCTCCACCACCTTGCGGAAAAGCGCGTTGTCCGGCGCGGTCGTATAGCCGGGAATGGAATCGAACTTGTCGAGCGTGCCGCCGGTATGGCCGAGGCCGCGTCCCGGAAATCATCGGCACATAAGCGCCGCATGCCGCGACCGCCGGAGCCAGCATCAGCGAGACATTGTCGCCGACGCCGCCCGTCGAATGCTTGTCGACCACTGCCGGTCCAAGATGCGACCAGTCGAGCACGTCGCCCGAATCGCGCATCGCCAGCGTCAGCGCCACGGCCTCGTCGCGGTCCATGCCGTTGAGATAAGATCGCCATGGCAAGCGCGGCGACCTGGCCTTCCGAGACGCGCCCCGAAGTGACGCCCTCGACGAACTGCGCGATCTCGGCGGCGTCGAGCGAACCCCCGTCGCGCTTCCTGCGAATGGTTTCCTGCGGCAGCATCGTCACACGCCGAACGGGGTCCAGATCGTCTTGATCCGGATGGCGTGGAAGAGGAACTCACGGCCCTGGCCTTGAACGGGCGAGTACCAGTCGCGCGCCTTGCCGTGGTTCACCCAGGTCGGTTTGAGGTTGCCGGCCGATTCCGCCTCGACAACCGCGCTGCCCTCGGCCGTGCCGAAATACCAGTGGCAGGCGATGTCGTCATGCTTTGCCATTTCCTTCGCCAGCGTTTCACGCGGGCCGGTGACGAAGTTGACGACACCGGCCGGAAGGTCTGAGGTGTCGAAAACCTGGTAGAGATCGCCTGCGACCAGCGGGAAGAACTGCGACGGCGTCGCGACGACGCGGTTGCCCATGGCTATGGCAGGCATGACCGTCGATACCAGCGACAGCAACGGCGCTTCGTCCGGCGCGGAGATCGCCAGCACCTCGTAGGGCTCGTTGAGCGCGAGGCTCAGCATGTTGGCGCCAGGCGCGCGCACGGCCCCGTCATATTTGTCGGCCCATGCCGCGTAGTGCATGATCCGCGCGACGGAGGCGGCGACTTCGGCATTCGCCGCAGCCTGCGAAGCGCCGGTCATCCGGCGAATGAGCGTGGCGAAATCGCCCGCGCGCGCCTCCAGGTTTTCGGCGATGAAGTAGAGCACCTGTGCACGGCCATGGCCGGTCATCTCCGCCCAGCCGGCAGCTGCATGCGCCGCCTCCACCGCGTTGCGGATGTCCTTGCGGTTTCCGTAGCCGGCTTCGGACACCAGCTTCCCGCGCGCATCGAGCACCGGATAGGAATAGCCGGAATCGGGCCGGGCCTGCGCGCCGCCGATATAGTTCTTCATCGTGCGGTCGAGGCCCGAGCCGCGATGCGCCGCCTTCCGGCAAGGGCTCCGGCGCGGCCTTGGGCGCGGGCAACAGCTTTGCCTTGTTCGTCCAGGCGGGCACCAGATATTCGAGCATGCCCTCGCGCCCGCCTTCGCGGCCGAAGCCCGATTCGCGGTAGCCGCCGAATCCGGCGGCGGCATCGAACAAATTGGTCGAGTTGATCCACACGACGCCCGCCTTGAGCCGTCGCGCCGTGTCGAAGGCGATGTCGAGGCTCTGGCTCCAGACCGATGCGGCAAGGCCGTAGCGGGTGTTGTTGGCAAGTTCGACGGCTTCGCCCGGCGTGCGGAAGGTCATCGAGGCGATCACCGGTCCGAAAACTTCTTCCTGCGCGAGCCGCGAAGCCGGTTCGACATCGGTGAAGAGCGTCGGAGGATAGAAGCAGCCCTTGCGCTGCATGCCCTGCGCCCAGGACGGCTGCCACAAGCGTTGCGCCGGAGGCGACGCCCTCGCGCACCCGCGCCTCGATGTTCTCGATCTGCACCGGATCGACCACCGCGCCGATGTCGATCGCCTTGTCGAGCGGATCGCCCATGCGCAGCTTTTCCATCCGCGCCTTCAGCCGCGTATGGAAGCGCCCGGCAATTCCTTCCTGCACCAGCGCCCGCGATCCGGCGCAGCAGACCTCGCCCTGGTTGAACCAGATGGCGTCGACCACGCCTTCGACCGCCGCGTCGATATCGGCTTCGTTATGCACGATGAAGGGCGACTTGCCGCCCAGTTCCAGCGACAGTTTCTTGCCGGTTCCGGCGGTCGCCTTGCGGATGATGCGCCCGACTTCGGTCGAGCCGGTGAAGGCGATCTTGGCAAAGCCGTCATGCGCGACGATTGCAGCGCCGGTCGTCGCCGTCGCCATTGACGATGTTGACGACGCCCGCCGGAAGTCCCGCCTCGTTGCACAATTGCGCAAAAGCCATCGCGGTCAGCGGCGTGTATTCGGCCGGCTTCAGCACCACGGTGCAGCCCGCGGCCAGCGCCGGCGCGATCTTCCAGGCCAGCATCAGCAGCGGGAAATTCCACGGGATCACCTGCCCGCACACGCCTGCCGGAACGTGGCCCGGAAGTTCGGTCTCGATGAGTTCGGCCCAGCCGGCATGGTGGTAGAAATGCCGCGCGACCAGCGGCACGTCGATGTCGCGCGATTCGCGGATCGGCTTGCCGTTGTCCATCGTCTCCAGCACGGCGAGCAGGCGCGAATGCTTCTGCACCTGCCGCGCCAGCGCATAAAGGTGGCGGGCGCGCGCATTGCCGGAAAGCGCCGACCATGTCTTGAACGCCTTGGTCGCGGCAGCCACGGCTGCATCGACGTCCTTGGCGGTGCCAAGCGCGATGTCGGCCAGCTTCTCGCCCGTCGCCGGATTGGTGGAGGCGAAGGTCTTGCCCTTTGCCGGCATGACGAACTCGCCGTCGATGAAATGGCCGAACCTGCGGCCATGCTTTTCAAGCCATGCCTTGGCCGGCGCGGCGTCTTCCGGCGCCGGGCCGTATTCCATCGACTTCATCAGGGAGCGGATCTCGTTCATCGAAGCCTCAGGCCATCGCGTGGCGGTTCGCCGCCGAATAGCGGCCGGTGACGAAATGTTCGAGCTGGCGCTCGATATCGGTGAGCAGCGCGCTCGCGCCGAGGCGGAACAGTTCCGGCTCCAGCCACTCGCGCGAAAGCTCCTCGTTCATCAGGATCAGCCAGTCGAGCGCGTCCTTGGCCTTGCGGATGCCGCCGGCCGGCTTGAACCCGATCTTGAAGCCGGTCGCCTCGTGGTAGTCGCGGATGGCCCTGGCCATGACGAGGCTCACCGGCAGTGTCGCGTTGACGGCCTCCATGCCGGTGGAGGTCTTGATGAAATCGGAGCCCGCCATCATCGCCACCATCGAGGCGCGGTAGACATTGGTGAGCGTCTTGAGATCGCCCGTGGCCAGGATCGCCTTCATGTGCGCCTTGCCGCAGGCTTCGCGCATCTGCGCCACCTCGTCATAAAGCGCCTGCCAGTCGCCGGTCAGCACATGCGCGCGGGTGATGACGATGTCGATTTCGTCTGCGCCCTCGGCCACCGCATAGCGGATCTCGGCCAGGCGCTGCGGCAGCGGCGTCAGCCCTGCCGGAAAACCGGTCGCGACGGATGCGACCGGTATGCCGCTGCCTTCGAGCGCCCGCACCGCGCCGGCGACCATGGTGGGATAGACACAGACCGCGCCGGTCTTGATCTCGCCGGGTTCAAGGCCGAGCGCCTCCACCAGATCGTGCCGCAGCGGGTTCTTCGCCTTGGCGCACAGCCGGTGAACGCGGCCCGGCGTGTCGTCGCCCGAAAGCGTCGTGAGGTCGATGGCTTCGACCGCCTTCAGCAGCCACGCCGCCTGCCAGGTCTTCTTTACCGTACGGCGCGCCTGTCAACGTCGACGTGCGGCGCTGCGCGGCGGAAAGGTTGACCTCGACGGCCTCGAAGAGTTCGGGCCGCAGCGCCATGATCTCGTTGCGCGGGTGTGGCTGCGCTATGGCGACGAGATGACCGCCGCCGGTTCGCGTGACAGCCTTTCCCGTTTCGGCGGTTTCGATCTTCATGTCGAAAGATCCTTGATGGCCGGCTGCGATGAGTTCGCCGAGAATGCGCCCGCCCTTGGGCGCGTTCTCCTTGGTCTCGCCATGCGACAGTTCCGCCCCGGTCATGCCGGCGGCAAGATTGGTGATCACCGAGAAGGCGGCGCAATCGAGGCCGAGGAAGCGCCCCAGGATTATTTCCGGGCACCGTCGACATGCCGACGGCGTCCGCGCCCATGCTGCGCGCCATGCGGATTTCGGCAGGCGTCTCGAAGCTTGGGCCGGAAAACCACATGTAGACGCCTTCATGCAAGGTGACGCCCGCCGCTTTCGCCGTGCCGCGGAAGACCTTCATCATGCTTGCGTCATAGGCATTGGTGAGGCCGACGAAGCGCGCATCGCTGGGCTCGCCGATCAGCGGGTTTGCCCCGGCGAAATTGATGTGGTCGGTGATCATCATCACCGAACCGGCGCCCATCTGCGGCCGCAGCGACCCGGCCGAATTGGTGAGTATCAGCCGCTTGATGCCGATGGCCTTCATGACCTCCAGCGGCCAGCGCATGGCGGCCGCATCGCCTTTTTCGTAATAGTGCGCCCGCCCCGAAAGCAGGATCACCGGCACGCCGGAAAGGTAGCCCGCCGCAAGCTCGCCGGCATGCCCGCTGACGGAGGAATGCGGGAAACCTTCCAGTTCGAGATACGGCACGCGCACCGGCTTTTCGAGCATGGTCGACCAGCCCGCCGAGGCCCGAGCCCAGCACGATTGCGGTCCGTGGCTGCATTCCGGCCAGCACATGCAGCAAATGTTCGGTCGCGCGGTTCATAGTGGCTTTTCCATCGCGAAGGATTTCGGCAGCAATTCGCCCAGCGTCACCGTTTCCATGATGCCTTCCTGGTTGCACAGGTGGATCTTCGTCCCTGGCGCGCCGAATTCGCTGAGCCGCTGGCGGCAGCCGCCGCAGGGCGTGATTGCGTCGACCGCGTCGCAGATCACCGCGACCTCGGCGATCCTGCCGCCACCATCCATCACCATGTGCGCGATCGCGCTTGTCTCGGCGCACCAGCCTTCCGGAAACGAGGCGTTCTCGACATTGCAGCCGGCAAAGGTGCGCCCGTCGGTGGTGAGGATCGCGGCGCCGACATTGTAGCGGGAGTAGGGGGCGTGTGCCCGCGCCATGGCCATGGCGGCCAGGCGGTGCAGGTTTGCGGCCATGTCAGCGCTCTTTCACGTAGGGCACGCCGCCGGCGCGCGGTGGAATGGCCTTGCCGATGAAACCGGCAAGCAGGATGACGGTGAGGATGAACGGCGTCGCCTGCATCAGCGGCACGGGAATTTCGCCGATGCCCGGAAGGTCGACGCCCTGCAGCCGGTTGCCGACCGTGTCGAGGAAGCCGAACAGCAGGCAGGCGAAGAGCACGGGCACCGGCCGCCACTTGGCGAAGATCAGCGCTGCGAGCGCGATGAAGCCGCGCCCTGCGGTCATGCCCTTCACGAAGCCCGCCGATTGCGCGATTGCGAGATAGCTTCCGGCAACGCCGCACAGCATTCCGCAGATGATCACCGCCTGGTAGCGCAGCAGCGTCACCGAAATTCCGGCGGTATCCACCGCCGCCGGGTTCTCGCCAACCGCGCGCAGCCGCAGGCCGAAGCGGGTGCGGTAAAGGATCCACCAGGTGATTGGCACCATCGCGAAGGCAAAGTAGACGATGAGGTTGTGCCCCGAAACGAGATCGGCCCAGATCGTCCCGATGATCGGAACGCCTGCAAGTGCGTCGGCGCCCGGCAGCTTGATCTGGGTGAAGCGCATTTCGTTGGGAAGCTGCGGCGTGCGCCCGCCCTGTGCGAACCAGCTTGCCCCCAAAAGGACGGTCGTGCCGGCGGCGAAGAAATTGATCGCAACGCCGGAGACGATCTGGTTGCCGCGCGCCGTGATCGAGGCAAAGCCGTGCACAAGCGACAGCGACACCGCGACGAGCACGCCGAGAAAAAGTCCCACCCAGGCCGACTGGAACACGGCCGCGCCGGCGCCGGCCGCGAAAGCCCCGCCCAGCATCTTGCCTTCAAGGCCGATGTCGAAGACGCCCGAGCGTTCCGAATAAAGGCCCGCGAGAGCCGCCAGCAGCAGCGGCGTCGAGGTACGCACCGTCGCGTCGAGAATCTGGACGATGGTGGAAAATTCCATGGTTCAGGCCCCCTTTGCCCGCGCCGCCGCCGCGCGCGTCCTGCCGGCGAAGAATTCGGTCAGCGCCGGGCGGAACATGTTCTCCAGCGCGCCGGCGAAAAGGATCACCAGCCCCTGGATGACCACGATCATGTCGCGCGAGATCTTCGGCATCTCGAAGGCGAGTTCCGCGCCGCCTTGGTAAAGCATGCCGAACAGGATCGCCGCGAAGAGGATGCCGACCGGGTGGTTGCGGCCCATCAGCGCGACGGCGATGCCGACGAAGCCTGCGCCAGCCACGAAATCGAGGTTCAGCCGGTGCTGCTCGCCCATGAGCGGGTTTAGCGCCATCATGCCGGCAAGCCCGCCGGATATCAGCATGGTGGCGATGATTGTGCGCGCCTGCGGAATGCCGGCATAGATCGCGGCGTTCGGGTTCATGCCCGTGGTGCGCACCTCGTAGCCGAACCGCGTGCGCCAGATCAGCAGCCAGACGAGGAAGCAGGCAAGCAGCGCCACCAGGAAGGAGATGTTGAGCGGCGCGCTCGACATGTTGAGGCCGAAGGTCGCGAACAGCCCGCCCAGCCTTGGCAAGTGCGCCCCCTCGAGAAACACTCGCGTCTCCGGCGCCATCTGGCCGACAGGCTTCAGCCAGCCGGTCAGCAGCCAGGTCATGATGGCCGCCGCGATGAAGTTGAACATGATCGTCGTGATGACGATGTGGCTGCCGCGAAAGGCTTGCAGCCAGGCCGGGATCAGCGCCCACAAGGCGCCGAAAAGCGCGCCGCCAAGGATCGCGACGGGCATGATCGCGAACCACGGCAGAAACCCGTCCAGCGCCAGGCACACCAGCGCGACGCCGAGGCCGCCGACATAGGCCTGTCCTTCCGAGCCGATGTTGAAAAGCCCGCAGTGGATCGCCACCGCCACCGACAGGCCGGTGAAGATGAAATTTGTCGCGTAGAATAGCGTGAAGCCGATATTGTAGCCCGAGCCGAACGCGCCGGTGACCAGCAGATAGGCCGCGCGCAGCGGGTTTTCGCCGACGAAGATCACCACCAGCCCGGCAATGAGAAACGCCACTGCCAAATTGATCAGCGGCAACAGGCCGTAGTCGACCCATTTGGGAAGTTCGTTTCTCATTGCGCCGATCCCCCGAGCAGATCCAGCCGGCCGTCATGGTTCATCGGGAAGAAGGGGTTGTGCGCCACTTCCCACAAATGTGCGTCAAGGTCGCGGAAATTACCGGTATAGCCGCCCCAGAACGCCTTTGCCGGCGGCTTTACCGCTGTCGCACCGGCATCCACGGCCCGCGCATAGAAATCATCGACATCCGCCTCGCTCTCGAGATTGATCGCCAGCGCCAGCGAACCGGAGCCGCGCGGCAATTCGCCCTCGCCGCCATCGGCTATCATGTCCGAACGCAGCCAAAGCCCGAGCACTAGGTTCGAGCCTTGCAGGAAGGCTGTCGTCTCGACGCTCTGCGGCGCTTTCAGCCAGCCGAGCTTCTCGTAGAACGAAGTTGCCGCAGCGACATCCGCAACGCCAAGCGTCACCAGTGATATGCGCGCGGTCGGCAAGGTCATTGTGCCGCCTCCGGGATTTTTTCGCCCTCGATCCCGGCCATCAGCAGGCCGATTTCCGCTTCGCTTGCCTGCGGCGTGCGCTCGCCGACGATGCGTCCGGCGAACATGACCAGGATGCGGTCCGATAGGGAGCGGATCTCGTCGAGTTCCACCGAGACCAGCAGGATCGCCTTGCCGGCGTCGCGCATTTCGATGATGCGCTTGTGGATGAATTCGATCGCCCCGACATCGACGCCGCGTGTCGGCTGGCCGATGATCAGCACGTCCGGGTGCGCTTCCATCTCGCGCGCCAGCACGATCTTCTGCTGGTTGCCGCCGGAAAAATTCGCGGTCTTCAGGCGGCAGTCCGGCGGGCGGATGTCGTATTGCTCGATCTTTGCCTTCGCGTCCTCGCGGATCGCCTCGATGTTGAGAAGCGGCCCGGAAACATAGGCCGACTTGTCGTGGTAGCCGAGGATCGAATTCTCGTTTTCCTCGAAGGGCAGCACCAGCCCGGTATATTGCCGGTCCTCCGGCACATGCGCGAGGCCCTGCCTGCGCAGCAGCGCGGGGTCGGCGCCGCCGGTGACCGAAATGCTCTTGCCGGCCATCAGCACCTCGCCGCTTTCGGCACGGCGCATGCCGGCGATCGCCTCCAGCAATTGCGACTGGCCGTTGCCCGCGACACCGGCTATGCCGACGATCTCGCCCGCGCGCACGTCGAGTGATACATCGTCGACCATCTTGACGCCGCGGCTGTCGCGAACGGTAAGGTTTCGCACCTGCAGCTTCACCCCGTCGGGTTTTGCCTCGCCCTTGTCGACGCGCAGCAGCACCCGCCGCCCGACCATCAGTTCGGCAAGTTCCTCGACGCCGGTCTTCGCAGTCTCGCGCGTCGCCACCATCTCGCCGCGCCGCATGACCGAAACCGTGTCGGTGATCGCCATGATCTCGCGCAGCTTGTGGGTGATGAGGATGACGGTTTTGCCCTGCCCCTTGAGCTGCGCCAGGATGCGGAAAAGATGGTCCGCCTCCGCCGGGGTGAGCACGCCCGTCGGTTCGTCGAGGATCAGGATGTCCGCGCCGCGATAGAGCGCCTTGAGGATTTCCACGCGCTGCTGCAGGCCGACCGGCAGTTCCTCGATGATGGCGTCCGGATCGACATCGAGCGAATATTCGCGCTCCAGCCGCTTCAGCTCCGCCCGCGCGCGCGCCACGCCGCGGTTCAGCACCATGCCGTCTTCCGCGCCCAGCATGACGTTTTCCAGCACGGTGAAATTGTGGACGAGCATGAAATGCTGGTGGACCATGCCGATGCCGGCGCGGATCGCCGCCTGGCTGTCCATGGATCTTCACCGGCTCGCCCTTCACGCGGATTTCGCCGGTGTCGGCCTGGTAGAAACCGTAGAGGATCGACATCAGCGTCGATTTTCCGGCGCCGTTCTCGCCGATGATGCCGTGGATCGCGCCCTGCCGCACCTGCAGCGAAATGTTCTTGTTGGCTTCCACGGGCCCGAAACGCTTGGAAATGCCGACGAGTTCAATGGCGAGCGGCGCTTCGCCCGCCGCGGTTTCAGCCTTGCCTGATGCGTCGTGAACCATCGCAATCCGTTTCTGCACAGCGCGGGCCCGGCCCGCCGCCTTCGATAGCGCTAGTTTGCGCAATATCGCCCGCCGCACAAGGCCAAGCGGCGGGGCAGCGCCTTTGCACGTGCGAAAATTTTATCAACCGGTCAAAAATATCTGGCCGGTCGGCAAATCGGGCAGCCTTGCAAAGTGGCCCGCGCAGGCGATACTGCGACGAATTCAGATGGACGAAAGGGAAAAGCCAATGGCACGCGCCAATCCATGGTCGCGCGACGATTTCGGACTGTTCCGCCGCCTCCAGACGCGGTGGTCGGACAACGACATGTACGGCCACATGAACAATGTCGTGCATTACTCGCTGTTCGACACGGCAGTGAACGGCTGGCTGATCGAGAAGGAGATGATCGATCCGCTCAAGGGCGAGATCGTCGGCCTCGTCGTCGAGACCGGCTGCAGCTATTTCTCCGAACTGGGTTTTCCCGACAAGATCGTCGCCGGCATTCGCATTGCCCATGTCGGCACTTCGTCGGTGCGCTATGAAATCGCGCTTTTCCGCGATGAGGAGGAACGCGCCGCCGCGCAGGGGCATTTCGTCCATGTCTATGTGAGCCGCGCCACCCGCAAGCCACAGCCCTTGCCGCAGGCTTTCCGGGTGCTTCTGGAGGATTACATCAAGTGAGCGACGACCGCACCGGGCAGGACAGATTGCGCGCGCTGGAGGAGTTGACCGCCCACCAGTCCAGGGCCATCGAGGAACTTTCATCGGAGATGGCGGTGCAGGGCGAAATGCTGCGACGGATGCAGAAGAAGCTGGACGCCATGGCCGAGCGCTTCATGGCGCTGGAGGAAACCGTCACGCCGCCGGCCGAATCGACCCGGCCGCCGCATTGGTGATCACATCAGCGCGAACAGCGTGTCTTTCGGAGGGCGTACGCGAAATTCGAGATCGAGCAGGAATTTCTTTGTCTCGATACCGCCGCCGAAGCCGATGAGCGCGCCTCCGGCGCCGATTACCCGGTGGCAGGGAATGACGATCGGCAGCGGATTGGCGCCATTTGCCGAGCCGACCGCGCGGCTGGCCGATACCGGCTCGCCGATTTGCCGTCGCGATCTCGCCATAGGTGGCGGTGGCGCCGTAGGGAATTTGCAGCAGCGCATTCCAGACCTTGCGCTGGAACGGGTTTCCCTCCGGCGACAGCGGCAGGTCGAACAAGGTACGCTCGCCGGCGAAATAGGCTTCGAGCTGGCGCGTCGTTTCGCGAAATGCCGACGGCATCCTCGCGCCATGCGGGCTTCGGCCTTCTTGCGCCGCGCCCGGTGGGAAAGCTCACAACTTTCAGGCTTTCGTCGCTGCCGGCCAGCAGCAGCGGCCCGATCGGGCTTTGCAGGGTGCAAAAGCGGATGGCTGAATTGCGCATGAAGCAATTATCCGCTAGTTTCTGCGCAAATCCACCCGAAACCGGACTGCTGCCATGGAAATCATTGCCGACCTGATCTCCCGCTTCCCTCGGGAAGGCAGCGTGGCCTTCATCGCGATTCGGCCGGAGCGACGCGCACCTGTAACTCGACTCGAGTGCGCTTTCATCGGCAAGGGCGGACTCGCGGGCGATCATCGCGACAAGCCGGGCGCGCGGGCGGTCACTCTTATCCAGGCTGAACATCTTGCGGCAATCGCCGCCCTTGCCGGCCTTGAAAGTGTCGATCCGGCCGATCTGCGCCGCAATATCGCGGTCTCGGGCATCAGCCTGGCCGCCTTGCGCGGGCGGCGATTCCGCATCGGCAGGGCGGTGCTGAAAGGCGTCGAGGTCTGTGCGCCGTGCTCGCGCATGGAGGAAGTACTGGGTCGCGGTGGCTACAATGCCATGCGCGGCCATGGCGGAATCACGGCAATGGTCATTGAGGAAGGCGAAGTGCGCCTTGGCGATGCCGTCACTGCGCTTGCATCCAGTGACGCCCAGGAGACCTTCGACCACGTCGATCCGGCCTGAACCATGAAAAAAGCCGCCCCGGTTTCCCGGAGCGGCCGAATGATCGTAGTGCTTGCCGATCAGTAGGGGCAGGCGGTATCCGACATGTAGTCATGAACGGTGATGGTGCCGGCGATGATGTCGGCCTTGGCCTTTTCGACCGCCGCCTTCATCTCATCGGTGACCAGCGAGGCGTTGTTTTCGTCCATGGCGTAGTCGACGCCGCCCTCGGCGAGGCCGAGTACCTGGATGCCGCCCCAATTGGCCGAGCCGCCTTCCTTGAAGGCGTTGGTCACGGCGACATCGACGCGCTTGAGCATCGAGGTCAGGACCGAGCCGGGCTGCAGGCCGTTCTGGTTGGAGTCGACGCCGATGCCGAGCTTGCCGGCGTCCTTGGCCGCCTGCAGCACGCCGATGCCGGTGCCGCCTGCCGCGTGGTAGACGACGTCCGCGCCGCGGTCGAACTGCGACTTGGCCAGTTCGCCGCCCTTCACCGGGTCGTTCCAGGCTTCCGGCGTGGTGCCGGTCATGTTCTCGAACACTTCAGCCGATGCGTTTGACAGCCTTTACGCCGCCGACATAGCCGCAGGCGAAGCGCCGGATCAGCGGGATGTCCATGCCGCCGACGAAGCCGACCTTGCCGGTCTTGGAGGCCATGGCCGCCATGATGCCGACGAGGTACGAGCCTTCCTGTTCCTTGAAGACGATGGAGCGCACGTTCGGCAGGTCGACGACCATGTCGATGATGGCGAATTTCACGTCCGGGAACTCCTTGGCGACCTTCTCGACCGCCGCGGCCTGTGCAAAGCCCATGGCGACGATCGGCTGGTTGCCGTCCTGTGCGAAGCGGCGAAGCGCCTGCTCGCGCTGTGCCGCGTCGGAAATCTCGAACTCGCGATATTCCTTGCCGGTTTCCTTCTTCCACAACTCCGCGCCGTTGAAGGCTGCCTCGTTGAAGGATTTGTCGAACTTGCCGCCCATGTCATAGATCACGGCTGGCGTCGCATCTTGCGCATGCGCGGCAAAAGCCGTGGCTGCGGCGGCGAGGATGCCAATGATAATTCTCTTCATCTGGGGTTCCCTGTCTCTTTGATTCGGTTTGTCCGCGAAATGATTGCGATCGCGTGCGGCGACGGGCGCCTTGACGCCCGCGCTGATCGCGAGTTAGCGCCATTTTGCGTGCAACCGCAAGCGGCATCACGGTGTTGCTACCGGGGTTTTGCCGGGCGCAAAGGCTGGTTTGCGCACCGAGGCGTGCATCGCAGCGCGGCCTGCAATCGATTGCACGGCGGGCGGTTTCGCTTTACATCTTCGCCGTTGATCCGGAAAACCTCGATGCGCCAACTCGCCCTCATCGCCCATGATTCGCGCAAGGACGAACTTGTCGCCTTCGTCTCGCGGCATGTTAAGGTTTTGGACGGCGTGCCGATCGTGTGCACCGGCACGACAGGCACGCGCATTGTCGAAGCCTGCCCAGTCCTTGCGGTGGAACGTGTGCGCAGCGGCCCGCTTGGCGGCGACCAGCAGATCGGCGCGCGCATCGCGGAGGGGCGCATCTTCGCCCTGGTCTTTTTCATCGATCCCCTCACCCCGATGCCGCACGACGTCGATGTGAAGGCACTGATGCGCCTCGCCGCGCTTTACGACATCCCGATGGCACTCAATGCCGCCACCGCCGCAATACTGCTCAACTCCGGGCTGATGGAGGCGGAAAAGGCCGGCACGAAACGCCAAGGCGCGGCGGGCGTACACTGAAGCTTTCAACTGGGGAAATAGCGTGAATTTCAGTTTTCCGGTCCTTATCGGCGACATCGGTGGTACCAATGCCCGCTTTGCGATCGTGCCGGACGCACAAGGCCCGGCGCAAACCTTCGAGCCGTTGAAGCTTTCCGGTCATCGGCGGTTGGAGGACGCGATCGACGCGGTGCTTGCAAGGACGGCAATGCGACCGGTGACAACCCTGATGGCAATCGCCACGCCGCTGGTCGGCGAGCGATTCCGCCTGACAAATGCCGACTGGATGATCGATCCCGCGCAGCTGATTGCCGGCTACGGCCTTTCCGAAGTGGTGTTGATGAACGACTTCGCGGCGCAGGGGCTTGCTGCCCTTGCGCTCGGGCCAGGCGACCTGGCGAGGATCGGTGGCGGCGAAATTCTCGGCACGCACCCAAAGGCGGTGTTGGGCGCAGGCACAGGCCTTGGTATCGCGCAACTCGTCAATGTCGGTGGTAAGTGGACCGTGATTTCGGGCGAAGGCGGCCATGTCGACCTTGGTCCGCGCACGCCGCGTGAGTTCGCGATCTGGCCGCACCTTGCCAAGCAACAGGGCCGGATGAGCGCTGAGGAAGCGTTGTCTGGCCGTGGCATGGAAAATCTTTTCCAGGCCATTTGCGCTGCCGATAAAGTCGAAAGCGGAAATCCGGGTGCTGCGGGCATTTCCGCTATGGCCGCGGGCGGACAAAATCCGCAAGCCGTGGAGGCAGTGGCGCTGTTCTTTACGCTACTCGCGCGCGTTGCCGGCGACATGGCTCTGCTGACACTTTCGCGCGGCGGCGTCTATCTTGCAGGCGGCATCGCGCAAAAATTGATGCCGCTCCTCGACAAGGCCCGGTTTCGCGCCGATTTCGAGGACAAGGCGCCGCACCAGGCCATCATGCGCGGAATTCCCGTGATGGTGATGACGCATCCCACGGCCGCGCTCGAAGGCCTCGCGGCATGGGTGCGCCAACCCGGCGGCTACAGCCTTGAAGGAGCGGTCCGGCGCTTCGCCTGACCTTTGGCGCCGCGGCGTCGCGGCCTTTGCAAACCGGCTCCGGCACTGGTAATAGAGCCGCGAATTTCATTCCGGCGCGCTGGATGCCATGCGTAAACCCAGGACGCACGTCGTGCGGCTCCCGGCAATGCACAGGAAAAATGAATTGTCCCTTGAAAGCCTCAAGAAAGTGGCCTCGGATACCCAGTCGATGGACGTGCTGCGTCGCGTCGTGCGGGAAAATATAGGCCGCTACCGCAAGGAGTATATTCTTGCGATCCTGTGCATGCTGGTGGTCGCGGCCACGACCGGCTACAGCGCCTACATCATCAAGGATGTGGTCAACGAGGTTTTCGAAAAGCGCAATGTCGGCGCTGCAGGAACCGATCGCACTTGTCATTTTCGTCATTTTCGCGGTCAAGGGGTTCGCCGGTTTCGGCCAGGACGTGCTGCTCAATCGCATCGGCAACAACATGATCGCGCGCTACCAGAAGCGCGTCTACGACCACATGCTGCATCTGGGCGTCAGCTTCTACGCCGACCAGCGCTCAGCCGCACTTGTCAGCAAGGTCGGCCAGAACATCAACGGCATCAAGAACATGATGAATCTCGTGATCACCGTGGTGGTCCGCGATTTCCTGACCATGGTCGGCCTGATGGTGGTGATGATCATACAGGATCCGATGATGACGCTCGGCTCGATGCTGGTGCTCCCTATCGCCGGCTATGTCCTGTCGCGCTACGTCAAGCAGATGAAGAAGCTTTCGCGCAAGGACGTCAGCCTCAACGCGCGCGTCGCCGGCGCCATGGTGGAGAGCGCGCAAGGCATAACCATCCTCAAGTCCTTCACAATGGAGGACCAGATGCGGGCAAAGGTCGACACCATCGTCGACGCGGCCGAGAAGCAGTCCAACCGCATTGCCCTCGTCAACGCCCGCACAAGGCCGCTGACCGAAACGCTCGGCGGAATTGCAATCGCGGGCGCGGTCGCATTTGGCGGTTGGCGGGTGATCGCCCACGGTGCGGACCAGGGTGCGCTGCTTTCATTCCTGGCTGCTGCGATGCTGGCCTATGAGCCGGCACGCAGGCTTGCAGCTTTCCGGGTGCAGTTTGAAAAGTCGCTTGTAAACGCCCGCATGCTGTACGAACTGCTCGATACGCCGGCGCGGCAGGCCGACAAGCCCGATGCCGTGGAATACCGACCCGCCGAGGCTGAGATCCTGTTCGAGGATGTCTGCTTCTCCTACGGGGCAGGCGAGCGCGTGCTTGATGGTGTGTCGTTCAGGGCCTTGCCCGGCAAGACCACTGCACTGGTAGGTCCGTCCGGTGGCGGCAAATCGACGATCATCAACCTCATCCAGCGGTTCTTCGATATCGAGAGCGGGCGAATAATGGTCGATGGCCAGGACATTGCAGATCTCAAGGTCGCAAGCCTTCGCCAGTCGATCGCGTATGTGTCGCAGCAACCGATCCTGTTCGAAGGCAGCATCGCCGAAAACATCCGCTATGCGCGGCCCGGAGCGACGCAGGCCGAGATCGAGGACGCCGCGCGCCAGGCGCAGGCGCATGATTTCATCATGGAACTGCCGGCAGGCTATGAGACCGAAGTCGCCGAAATGGGCAACAACTTCTCCGGCGGCCAGCGCCAGCGGCTTTCCATCGCGAGGGCAATCCTGCGAAATGCGCCGATCCTTCTGCTCGACGAGGCGACCTCCGCGCTTGACAATGAATCGGAAAAGCTGGTCCAGCGCGCGCTCGACACGTTGATGCAGGGGCGCACCACCATCGTGGTCGCGCACCGCCTGTCGACCATTCGCGATGCCCATACCATCGTTGTGATTGATCGCGGTCGCGTGGTGGAGCAGGGCAATCACGCCGCCCTCATCAAGAAGCGCACCGGGCTATATTCGCGGCTGCACCGCATCGGTGCGGCCTCCGGTGACGACATTTTCGAGGGCGAGGCGGTTCGTCATGGATGAAATGCGCCTTGTCGTTACCGGCGCAGCCGGGCGGATGGGTCAGGAACTGATCCGTGCAATCAAGGCGGAGCCGGGCGCGGTGCTGGCCGGCGCGTTGGCGCGCGAGGGCTCAGAGCGCCATCGGCAAGGATGCCGGCATACTGGCGGGCGCCGGCGAAAGCGGTGTCATCATCACATCCGATCCGCTGCCGGTCCTTGCCTCGGCGGACGGCGTTCTTGACTTCACCACGCCGGCGGCAAGTGTCGAATTCGCTGGCCTGGCAGCGCAGGCGCGCATCGTCCACGTGCTCGGCACTACGGGCATGGGCGCCGCCGACGAGGAAAAGGTGAAGGCCGCCGCGCGCCACGCAATCATCGTCAAGTCCGGCAATTTCAGCCTGGGCGTCAATCTTGCGGCGATTCTCGTCGAACAGGCCGCGCGCATGCTCGGCAGTGAGTACGATATCGAGATTGTGGAAATGCACCATCGCCACAAGGTCGACGCGCCGTCCGGCACCGCCCTGCTGCTGGGCGAGGCCGCCGCTACCGGCAGGGGGGTGGGCCTGGCCAATTCCGCAGTCAGGGCGCGCGACGGACACACCGGCCCCCGACCGGAAGGCACCATCGGCTTTGCCTCGCTGCGCGGCGGCTCGGTCGTCGGCGACCATACCGTCATGCTCGCCGGTCCCGGCGAGCGGATCGAAATCACGCATGTCGCGCAGGACCGCTCGATATTTGCGCGCGGCGCGGTAAAGGCGGCGCTGTGGGGGAGGGGCCGCAAGCCCGGCCTTTACTCGATGCGCGATGTCCTGGGCCTTGCCTGAACCCATACCCTGCTTTGGAGCCTAGAATGTCCGGAACCCTCGTACTCGTGCGCCATGGCCAGAGCGAATGGAACCTTCTCAACCTTTTCACCGGCTGGAAGGATCCCGGCCTGACTGAACTCGGCGTGCACGAAGCAAAGCGCGCCGGCGAGTTGCTGGCGGAGCGGGGCATGAAGTTCGACATAGCCTTCACCTCGGCCCTGTCGCGCGCGCAGCGCACCTGCACGATCATCCTCGATGGCGTCGGCCAGCCAGATCTCGAAACGATCCGCGACGAGGCGCTCAACGAGCGCGACTATGGCGACCTTGCCGGTCTCAACAAGGACGATGCCCGCGAGAAATGGGGGGAAGAGCAGGTGCATGTCTGGCGCCGCTCCTATGACGTGCCGCCGCCGGGTGGCGAAAGCCTGAAGGACACCGGCGCGCGCGTCTGGCCCTATTACATGCAGGAAATCCTGCCTCGCGTGATGCGCGGCGAGACCGTTCTGGTGGCCGCGCACGGCAATTCGCTGCGCTCGCTGGTCATGGTGCTCGACCGTATGTCGCGCGCAGCAAATCACCGAGCTCAACCTCGGCACCGGCGTGCCCATGATCTACCGGCTGAAGCCGGACACGACCGTGGCCGCCAAGGAAGTGCTGGAGCACTGAACTTCTTTGACGTTTGCGTAAACGTAAGTTATTTTGAGCCATGGATAAAATCAGCCCAGTCGAGCGGTTTTTCACCTCGCACCACCCGGCAAACGCCACGTTGAAGGTTCGCTATCTCGGCTTTGCCGAAGGCGTACTTTCCGTCGAGCTCGAGGCAACGCCCGAATACGTCGCCGACGAGGCGACCGGTGCGCTGCATAGCGGTTTTGCCACGCTGGCGCTCGATACCGTCATGGGCGGCGCGGTGCTGGGTTCGCTGGACAAGATCCAGCCTTTCGCCACGGCCGGCCTCACTTCGCAGCACATGCGCACGGCCGGTCCGCGGTGAAAGACTTGTGTGCCGCGCGCGCTGCGAAGGCATTCACAGCGACATCGCGCATATGAGCGGCCAACTTGTCTCGGCACAAAGCGGCGAAGTGCTTTCCACGGCAGCCGGCACCTTCATGATCGGCACGCGCGCCAAGCCCCTGGGAAGCCGGGTATGAGCGCCGCGAAACCAAAGGCCGTCACCCGGCGCGAGTCGCTGCTTGCATCGCCCGTGGCGCGCTGGCTGCAGGCCTCGACGACCGACCGGGCCAATGTATACCGCCTCGGCTTTGCCGAAAGCCATATCGGCAATCCGTTCGTGCGGGCCCTGCATGGCGGCGTTGTCGGCTCCATGGCCGAGCTATCCGCGCTCCTCGAACTGGCGCGGCTCTCGCCAGGGGTGGAAGCCGAAGTGGTATCTTCCTCGATCGACTATTTGCGCGTCACCAAGGACACCGACCTTTTCGCGCGCGTCGAAATCGTGCGCCTTGCGCGGCGGCTCGCCTTCCTCGACGTCTGGTGCTGGCAGGACGACGAGGATGCCCCGGTGGCACGGGCAAGCTGCACGGTGCGTTTGTTCGCCGACTAGGCTCCGGCCAGCGCGCCCTGCTTCCCAGCCCAGCATCGCCCGCTTGCGGGTCAGGCCCCAGTGATAGCCGGTGAGCGCGCCGGATTTGCCGACGACCCGGTGGCACGGTACGACGAAGGATACCGGATTTCGTCCGACCGCCCTGCCGACCGCGCGCGGCGCATCTGGCCGGCCGATGCTTCGCGCAAGGTTCGAATAGGTCGTCGCCTTGCCGAGCGGAATGTCGAGCAGCCCTTCCCAGACGCGAATTTCGAAATCCGTGCCGATCAGCACCACCCGCAGCGGTTCGTCCGGCCGCCAGCTTCTGCCGGTCGAAGGCCCGCCTGGCATAGGGCGCGGTAGCGGCGATATCCTCGCTGTAGACCGCTTCGGGCCAGCGCGCCTGCATGTCGGCCAGCGCTTCGGCCTCGCCGCCGGGATCGCAGAAGGCCAGGCCCGCCATGCCGCGCTCGGTGATCATCACCAGCGCCCGGCCGAACTGGCAATCGTGGAAGCCGTAACGCATGGCCAAGCCCCGCGCCGCGCGTCTTGTACTCGCCCGGCGACATGGCTTCATGCGTGACGAAGAGGTCGTGCAGCCGCCCAGGCCCGGAAAGGCCGAGTTCGAAGCTCGCATCCAGGATCGGCGCGTCCTGCGCCAGCAGGCGCTTGGCATGGTCCAGCGTCACCGCCTGCAGGAATGCCTTTGGCGACAAGTCCGGCCCAGCGGGTGAAGATCCTTTGCAATTGCGCCGGCTTCATGCCGGTTTCGCGCGCGAGATCATCGAGTTGCGGCTGGTCGCGCCATTCGCTGGAGATGATTTCGATCACGCGGCGCACGGTCTGGTAGTCGCTGCCCGTGTCGGTGACTCATGAAAGACATGGCTCTTGTCCGCTGTGGGTGTCCATGCCGCAAGTTACGCCGCCCGCGCCGTTGCAAGCCACCCGATTCCGGCGCAGCGGTCAGCGACGCTTCACGGTGGCGAGCGCCTGCGCGAAAGCTGCGGCAAAGCTCTCGCGGTCCACCGGGTTGAGGAACGAGCCGATGTCGAGTTCGCGCCCTTCGCCGGCGCAGGAACATGCGCGGTGATGCCGATTTCATCGTGGCGGTCGATGCGGAACTTCGTCCAGAAGGGGTTGAAGCGGTGCTCATGCACCTTGCCTGCAGGCGATATCTTGCGCACGATGCACGTCATGTGGCCAGATCGCCACTTCCTCGAATGCCCGGCCCGAGCGGTAGTTCAGCTTGAAGGCAAGCCACAACAGCAGCACGTCGAGGCCCAGGAACCCGAAAACCGGCCAGGCTCCCATCGACAAAAAGACCAGACCGCTCGACAGGCAAAGCACCGCGACGATCGCGAGCAGGATGGCGAAATTGCGCTGCGACAGCGAACGGTAGCGGAAACAGCCGCGCCGCGAAGAAAGGCTCGCTTTGCGTCCTCGGTATCCGAAATCGGGTTGTTGCGGTCGCTCATGGCTGATGAGTATAGGAAGGTCATGGCGAAAGAAAAGATTCCATTGGTCAAATCCGCGTCACGAAAGCCTGCTGCCGTCAAGGGCGCGCTTCGGCGCACGGCGGAGGTCGTCGAGATATTTTCGCCGCTTTGCGGTCCAGCGGCCCGAACCCAAGGGCGAACTTGAGCATGTGAACCCGTTCACGCTGCTGGTTGCCGTGGTGCTGTCGGCGCAGGCGACCGATGCCGGGGTCAACAAGGCAACGCGGGCGCCTGTTCGAGCTTGGCCGACACGCCGCAAAAGATGCTGGCGCTGGGCGAAGAGCGCGTCCGCGAACTGATCAAGACCATCGGCCTTTTCCGCAACAAGGCGAAGAACACCATCGCGCTGTCGCAGAAGCTGGTGGACGAATATGGCGGCGTGGTTCCCGGCAGCCGCGACGAACTGGTCAAGCTGCCCGGCGTTGGGCGCAAGACCGCAAACGTCGTGCTCAACATGGCCTTCGGCGTAGCCTGCGATGGCGGTCGACACGCATGTCTTCCGCGTTTCGCAACCGCATCGGCCTCGCGTCCGGGCAAGACGCCGGAGGCGGTCGAAGCTGGAGCTGGAGAAGGTCATCCCGGCGCAATTCCTGCGCCATGCCCATCACTGGCTGATCCTGCACGGACGCTATGTCTGCGTTGCGCGAAAGCCGAAATGCGAGGCCTGCGTCATCGCCGATCTGTGCAAATGGCCGGAAAAGACCAATGCCATTCCCGCGCCGCTGGTCCGCCTGCCGGATCAGGTCCTGCCCTGAACTGGCTGCGACCGCGCGCCCGGCCTTGCAAGCTCGCGCGCGCCCAGCGCCTTGTGGACATGCACCATCATGGCGGTCGCGAACAGCGGCGTCAGCAGATTGAGGATCGGCACGGCCATGAAGCCGGCGATCACCAGCCCTGAAAGAAAGATTTCCAGCGAATATTTCTGACGCATCGCGTTCGCGTCTGCCTCGCTGCGAAACCGCATGGCGGCGAACTGGAAATATTCGCGCGCCAGAAGCCAGGCGTTGACGAAGAAGAAGATCGCGACATTGACGAAGGGCAGCAGCACCAGCGCCAGCGCAACAAGGTTTGCGGCAATGACCACCAGCGTGAATTTCGCCGCCATCACCATGGAGGCGAGCATCGGCATCGGCGTGCCGGGGCGGTCGGCGGGATAGTTGCCCGTCTCCACCTTCAGCGCGACGTCGTCGAGGAATATGCCGGCGAAAGCGGCGGTGACCGGACCGATCAGGAAGCCGAGGCCGACGAAAAGTCCGGCGCCCAGCAGCCAGATAACGGTCGTCGTCACCCACGGCCACGGCCCCAGCAGCGGCGTCAGGAAGCTGGAAACCAGCGCCTCCAGCCCGATCCAGGCGACGATCAACAGCAGGATCGTCAGCCCCAGCGATTTCAGCAGCACGGAGCGAAACTGCCGGTTCGAATATCTGTCCGGCGGCAAGCCGGGCTGCCTGAATGATCACGGCCTTTTCCTTCGTGGTAACGCAGGAGCCAAGATGGTTACCCTTGCCCCGCGCTTCAAGTTCTGCTTTGCAGCATGGCGGCGGCGCATGCGCGGACAAATTGGGGAATTTCATGGCAGAACCTACCTTCGATGTGCTGACGATCGGCAATGCGATTGTCGATATCATCGCCAATTGCGAGGACGATTTCCTCGTCCGCGAAAACATCATCCGCGGCGCGATGAACCTCATCGACGCGCAGCCGCGCCGAGCATCTTTATTCCGTGATGGGACCTGCGATCCAGGCATCCGGCGGCAGCGCCGGCAACACGGCGGCCGGCGTCGCGGGGCTGGGCGGCAAGGCTGCCTATTTCGGCAAGGTCGCCGATGACGGTCTGGGGCGCTTCTTCCGGCACGACATCCACGCCATCGACGTCCATTTCGAGACTGCGCCGCTGGAAGGCCCGCCGCCCACCGCGCGCTCGATGATCTTCGTGTCGCCCGACGGCGAGCGCTCGATGAACACCTATCTCGGCGCCTGCGTCGAACTCGGGCCGGAGGACATCGACGCGAAAATCGTCGCTGCGGCAAAAGTCACCTATTTCGAGGGTTATCTTTGGGATCCGCCGCGCGCCAAGGAAGCAATCCTGCTGGCGGCAAGAATCGCCCACGAGCACGACCGCCGCTTTTCCATGACGCTGTCCGACCCGTTTTGCGTCGACCGGTATCGCGGCGAATTCCTCGACTTGATGCGCTCGGGCACGGTCGACATCGTCTTCGCCAACGAATCGGAGGTGAAGTCGCTGTACGAGACCGTCGTCCTTCGAGGCGGCGCTCGAAGCCTTCCGCGTCGATTGCAGCCTTGGCATCGTCACGCGCAGCGAAAAGGGCTCGGTCGTCGTCACGCGCGAGGAGACCCATGCCGTCAACGCCCATCCCGTGGAACAGGTCGTGGACACGACGGGCGCGGGCGATCTCTACGCCGCCGGTTTCCTGTTCGGCCTCACCAATGGCCGCGACCTGGTCGACAGCGCCCGGATCGGCTCGCTCGCCGCCGCGCGCGTCATCCAGCAGGTCGGCCCGCGCCCGCGCGAAGACCTGAAGGTGTTTCTCGACGAGGAAGGCCTCTAGGATTTCGGGTCGGCGCCAAGCGCACGCAACTCGTAGAGCGCTTCCAGCGCCTCGCGCGGCGTCAGTTCGTCGGGATCGAGTGCCTGCAAGCGCCTTGAGGGCAGGGTGTTCGCCCGCCGGGGCTGCAGCCGGTTTGGGCTTCAGGTCGACCGAAAACAGCGGCAGGTCGTCGATCATCGCCGATGCCGGCTTCGCCCGCTCGGCATTCTCGAGCTGGTCGAGCACTGCCCGCGCCCGCGCGATGACGGCATCCGGCAGGCCCGCGAGCCGCGCCACCTGGATGCCGTAGGACCGGTCGGCTGCGCCGGGCGCAACCTCGTGCAGGAAGACCACGTCGCCGTGCCATTCCTTGACCTTCATGGTCACATTGGCGAGGCGCGGCAGCGCTTCAGCCAGCGCGGTCAATTCGTGGTAATGCGTCGCGAAAAGCGAGCGGCAGCGGTTCGCCTCATGCAGATGCTCGATCGTCGCCCAGGCGATCGACAGCCCGTCGAACGTCGCCGTGCCGCGCCCGATCTCGTCGAGGATGACCAGGCTGCGCTCGCTCGCCTGGTTGAGGATCGCCGCTGTCTCGACCATCTCCACCATGAAGGTCGAACGCCCGCGCGCAAGGTCGTCGGCAGCGCCGACCCGGCTGAATAGCCGGTCGACGACGCCGATATGCGCCGACTTCGCCGGCACGTAGGAGCCCGCCTGCGCAAGGATCGCGATCAGCGCGTTCTGGCGCAGGAAGGTCGACTTGCCGCCCATGTTGGGCCCGGTGATCAGCCAGATCCGGCCATGGGCGCAGTTCCCCGCTTGCGCCGATGTCGCTGTCATTGGCGACGAAATTGCCGCCTGCCTGCCGCAGGGCCCGCTCCACGACCGGGTGCCGCCCTGCCTCGATCCGGAAGGCCAGGCCGTCATCCACCACGGGCTGGCGCCAGTCTTCCTCGTCTGCCAGATGCGCCAGCGCCGCCGACACATCGAGCACGGCCAGCGCTTCGGCTGCCTCGCTGATCGCCGCGGCGCTTGCCACGCATTCGGCCTGCAGCGCGTCGAAGACCGCCAGTTCGATCTCCAGCGCCCGGCCCGCGGCGTTGGCGATCTTCGTCTCGATCTCGGCAAGCTCCGCCGTGGTGTAGCGCATCACATTGGCGAGCGTCTGGCGGTGGATGAACCGGCCGGGCACGGCGGCCAGCGCCGGCGAATGGTTGGCAGTAATCTCGATGAAATAGCCGAGCACGTTGTTGTGCCGGATCTTCAGCGCCTTGACGCCGGTCTCGTCGCAATATTGCGCCTGCATCCGCGCGATCACCTGCCGGCTCTCGTCGCGCAACTGCCGCAATTCGTCGAGTTCGGCCGAGTGACCCGCGCGCACGAAGCCGCCATCGCGCCGGATCAGCGGCAGTTCCGTATCCAGCGCGCGCGCCAGCAGCGCCGGCAAGATCCTGCGGCGCGCGCAGCAAGCGCGCCGACAGCCCGGTCAAGCTCATCAGGCAGGCCGGCACGATCGAACATCGCGGCGATTGCCCGCGCCTGTGTCAGCCCAGCGCCGATCGCGCCAAGGTCGCGCGGTCCGCCCCGGTTGAGCGAAAGCCGCGACAGCGGGCGCGCCATGTCGGGAGCGGTCCGCAGCATCTCCCGGATACGGCGCAAAAGGGCCGTATCGGCAAGGAACCATGCGATCGAAGCCAGCCGCTCGTGAATGGCGCCGACATCGGTCAGCGGGTTCATGATCCGCCGCGCCAGCAGCCGCGATCCGGCGCCGGTCACGGTGCGGTCGATCGCCTTGACGAGGCTGCCTTCGCGCTCGCCCGACAGCGTGCGGACGATCTCGAGATTGGCGCGCGTCGCCTGGTCGATGAACATGGTCTGCGCGGCACTTTCGCGCACGGGGCGCGAAAGGGCGGGCCGCTCGGCGATCTGCGTCTTCTCGACATAGGCAAGCACCGCGCCGGCGGCGGAACGCTCGGCGCGCGAAAAATCGCCAAGTCCTTCCAGCGTCGAGAGCCGAAAATGCGCTTCCAGCCGTGTCGTCGCCGCCGCGCTGTCGAAGACATTGGCCGGCTGCGGCGACAAGGCGGCGCGCGGTCTGCGGAAAGCACGGTCTTGTACTGCGCCTCCGACAACAGCGTGTCCGGTACGACGATCTCGCTGGGGTCGATGCGCGCAAGATCGGCCGCCAGACGCTCGGGCGCGGTTGCGCAGACCCGAAACGAGCCGGTCGAAAGGTCGATCCATGCGATGGCTAGTTCGTCACGGCCTTCACCTGCCTTGATGCGCGAAAGCGCCGCCAGGAAATTGTCCCGCGCCGGATCGAGCAGCTTTTCCTCGGTGATTGTGCCGGGCGTGACGAGCCGCGTCACGTCGCGCCGCACGACGGATTTCGATCCGCGCTTTCGGGCCTCCGCCGGGTCCTCGACCTGCTCGCACACCGCCACCCGATGCCCGAGCCCGATCAGTTTTTGCAGATAGTCCTCGGCGGCATGCACCGGCACGCCGCACATGGGAATGTCCTCGCCCAGATGCTTGCCGCGCTTGGTCAGCGTGATGCCGAGCGCGCGCGAGGCGATTTCCGCGTCCTCGAAGAACAGCTCGTAGAAATCGCCCATCCGGTAGAAAAGCAGCATTCCCGGATTGGCCGATTTGATCTCGACATACTGCGCCATCATCGGGGTCGGCGCTTCGCCCTTCCCCCGATCCGCAACCGCCTCTGCCGGCGTTTCGCCGTCTACCGTCAGAACATTCACCAGCCGAACCCGCCAAATTCCCTGCCAGACCATTCCCCAGCAGCCACTGCAAGGCAAGTGTCGTGGTTTTCCCGGTGTTGGAAAACCCGCGCGAGGGTGTAAAAGAAATCCCGCAGCGGCGCTGCGGGGGAAAATGCGGAGGAGGAAGACATGACGGGCGGCAATGGCAACGGGCGCGGGCCCTCGGTTTCGGACGCCGAAGCCCTCGATTTCCACTCGCGCGGACGGCCGGGCAAGCTGGAGATCACGCCGAGCAAGCCGATGGCCACCCAGCGCGACCTGTCGCTGGCCTATTCGCCGGGCGTGGCAGTGCCGGTAAAGGCGATTGCCGAAAATCCCGAACTCGCCTTCGACTACACCACGCGCGGCAACATGGTCGCGGTCATCTCCAACGGCACGGCGATCCTGGGCCTTGGCGATCTCGGCGCGCTTGCCTCCAAGCCGGTGATGGAAGGCAAGGCGGTGCTGTTCAAGCGCTTCGCCGATGTCGATTCCATCGACCTTGAAGTCGACACCTCCGATATCGACGCCTTCATCAATTGCGTGCGCTATCTCGGCCCGTCCTTCGGCGGCATCAATCTGGAGGACATCAAGGCGCCGGACTGCTTCATCATCGAGCAGACGCTGCGCGAGATGATGGACATTCCCGTCTTCCACGACGACCAGCACGGCACGGCGATCATCGCCGCGGCCGGTCTCATCAACGCGATGCACCTTACCGGCCGCGACATGAAGACGACGAAGCTCGTCTGCAATGGCGCGGGCGCGGCGGGCATTGCCTGCATCGAACTGATCAAGGCAATGGGCTTCAACCCGGCCAACGTCATCCTGTGCGATACCAAGGGGCCGGTCTGGCAGGGCCGCAAGGAAGGCATGAACCAGTGGAAATCGGCCCATGCCGCCGTGACGGATGCGCGCACGCTGGCAGAGGCGCTGACCGGCGCGGATGTTTTCCTCGGCCTTTCGGTCAAGGGCGCGCTGACGCCCGAAATGGTCGCCTCGATGGCGCCGAACCCGATCATCTTCGCCATGGCCAATCCCGATCCGGAGATCACGCCGAGCGAGGTGGAGGCGATCCGCCCCGACGCGATCATGGCGACCGGCCGTTCGGATTTCCCGAACCAGGTCAACAACGTGCTGGGCTTTCCCTACATCTTCCGCGGTGCGCTGGATGTGCGCGCGACCACCATCAACGACGCGATGAAGATCGCCGCGGCCGATGCGCTGGCGCGCCTTGCCCGCGAGGACGTGCCGGACGAGGTGGCGAACGCCTATCAGGGCATACGCCCGAAATTCGGCCCGAACTACATCATCCCGGTTCCGTTCGATCCGCGCCTTCTGTCGGAAATCCCGGTCGCGGTCGCCAGGGCCGCCGCCGAAAGCGGCGTCGCGCGCCGGCCGATCGTCAATCTGGAAGCCTATGCCCAGCAATTGTCGGCCCGGCGCGATCCGATCGCCTCGACGCTGCAGCGCATCTACGAGCGGGTGCGCCGCAACCAGAAGCGCATCGTCTTCGCCGAGGGCGAGGAGGAGCAGGTGATGCGCGCGGCAATCGCCTATGTAAACCAGGGCCTGGGCACCGCGATTCTCGTCGGCCGCGACGAACAGATGGCCGAGACGGCGGTCAAGGCCGGCATCGATCTCGACCGGCCGAACATCGAGTTGATCAATGCCCGCCTTTCCGACCGCAACGCCGACTTCGCCGATTTCCTCTATTCGCGGCTGCAGCGCGACGGCTATCTGTTCCGCGACTGCCAGCGCATGGTGAACACCGACCGCAACATCTTCTCGGCCTGCATGGTTGCGCTGGGCGACGCCGACGGCATGGTTTCGGGCGTGACCCGCAACTATTCGACCGTGCTCGCCGATGTCCGCAAGGTCATCGACCCGATGCCGCAGCACCAGGTGATCGCCGCCACCATCGCGATCTGCCGCGGCCGCAATGTCATCGTTGCCGACACCGCGATCGCCGACATGCCCTCGGCCGAGGAACTCGCCAACATCGCCTGCGAGGCGGCCGGTTTCGCCCGCACCATGGGCTACGAGCCGCGCGTTGCCATGCTCGCCTATTCCACCTTCGGCCATCCGCCCGGCGAGCGCGCCCAGAAGGTGCGCGATGCCGTGCAAGCTGCTCGACGCGCGCGGCGTCGACTTCGAGTATGACGGCGAAATGGCCGCCGACGTGGCGCTCAACCGCGAGAAGATGGCGCTTTATCCGTTCTGCCGGTTGACGGGGCCTGCCAACGTGCTGGTCATGCCGGCCTTCCATTCGGCTTCGATCTCGACGCTGATGCTGCAGGAACTGGGCGGCTCGACGGTCATCGGCCCGATCCTTACCGGCCTTGCAAAGCCCGTGCAGATCGTGCGCATGGGCGTTCGTGACACGGACATCGTCAACATGGCGGTGCTTGCCGCCTACAACGCGATCTGAAGGCGGCAGGCGGCTCTAGCTTCCCGCCGCATACCTGCGCGCATCTGCGCCGTAATGTTCGACATAGCGCGGGTTGATGCCAGCCACCGGCAGGATCACGAGCACGTCGGTCGTGCCGAAGGCGCGGTCGATGGCCGCTTCCTGCGAGAAGCGCGCGCCCAGCCGCAGATATCCCTTGATCAGCGGCGGCAGGGAGTGCAGCGCCCGCTTGGCGTTGATTTCCTGTGCTGCCACCAGCGCGGTCGACGAGGTTTCCGCCGCGCAGGCGCCGACGTGCCAGCCGTCGAGCGGCGGCGCGAAATGGTGCAGGAAAGACAGCGGTTCGGCAAATGCCTGGGGATCGGTGCCGGGAAAGGATGCACAGCCGATCAGTACATCGACGCTGCGTGCAAGCACATGCGCCCACACGCCATGCCACATCAGTTCCAGCGTCCGCTTGGTGCGGTATTCCGGCAGCACGCAGGAGCGCCCGAGTTCCATGAATTCGAGGCCCCGGTGCCGCTCCATCAGCGGTCCGATCAAGAATTCCTGCGCAGTATAGAAGGACTGACCGGACACAGCCGAATCGCTGGAGGTGAAAAGCCTGTATGTCCCGACGATCCGCTTCCCAGCCCCGTCGATGACCAGCAGGTGTTCGCACACGTTGTCCCACGCATCGGCGTCGATCGTGGCTGCGCTGCCGCCGAAAACCAGACTGCGAAGCCTTTGGGCCTCCTCGATTTCCGATGCGCTCCGGGCAAGCCTGGTCTCCAGGTTTCCCATGCGTCCAAGCACCGGGGCCTGCGGATCGAGCCGCGGACCGCCATGGGCTTTCCAATCCTTGCGCCATGGATTGCAATTCGTTCGTTACCGGCAAATGTTTCGTTCGCCCCCGGCCTGAAATGCGTTGCACGGGATACTTCGCCACCCCGCTCACAGTAACGACGGGATATGGCAGAATTTCAAGACGGTGTTTTGACAACGCGCGCGGTGCGCGCCTGGAGGCGGAGAATATCCATCAGGACATGCGGCGAAACCGGCTTGGTAATGAAACCGTCGCCGCCGGCCTTGTAGCGTTTCTTCGCTCGCCTGCGTTCTTTCATCCGCAGTCAGGGTGAGAATGCGCGTCCGCGCGAGGCCGTAACGCTGCTCCAGTTTTCGGATAGCGGCGATGGCCGACAATCCGTCGAGAACCGGCATGTGCAGGTCCATGACGACAAGGTCGAACCCGCCGCCCTGCCTCGCCAGTTCGCGGCAGGCATTGACGGCCTCGCGTCCGTCGCTCGCCATGGTGACGTCCTGTCCGGCCTTCTCGAAGACCGTTCGAACCAGGAGCGCATTGACGGGATTGTCCTCGGCGATGAGGACCTTGAGACGCGGCAGGCTGTCTCCCGCTGCCCGCAGCGGCCGGTGATCGTGGCGCATGGGGCGCGGTTCCGACAGGTCGGTACGGCGCTCTCCGGCAACGCGAAGCAGCGAGGAGCGGCGCAGTGGCCGCACGAGATAGGCATCAAAGCCGTTGTTCAAGGAAATGCGGCAGCTTTCCACGCCTTTCGGGATGGATGAGGACAACAGAAAATATCGGCCTTCCTGCGCGCTGCATCAACCTTGCAAGGGAACGTGCCGGATCGCGCGAGATGGCCGGATCGATGATCAGCGTGTCGAATACCCGGGCGGTCCTGGCGGCGCCGGCGGGTTTGCCGAGCAGGGCGGAAGCGCGCGCGAGCGTTGACGCGGTCACCGCCGTGCCGCCATAGGCTTCGATCGTGGCTGCTATGGCGTTTGCCTCGACCTTGCCGGGAGAAACCACCAGCACTGTTCGCGACGCCATCGCGGTGCAGGCGGCGCGTCCGGCTGCTGCCTCGACCACCGGGAAATCGAGTTCGAACTGGAAACGCGTGCCCGAACCCGGCAATGGCGTGACGTCGATTTCACTGCCCATCCGCTTGAGGATGCTCTGCGAGATCGTGAGGCCGAGGCCGGCGCCGCCATGGCGGCGGGTGCTGGCGGAATCGGCCTGGACGAATTCATTGAATATCCGCCCGCGATCTTCCTCCGAAATGCCGGGCCCCGTGTCGGTGATTGCAAATCTGAGCTTTGGCGTGAATTGCCGACGATGTCGAGCAATTCGACCAGCACACCGCCCTTTTCCGTGAATTTCACCGCGTTGCCGACAAGGTTGACCAGTACCTGCCGCAACCGTCCCGGATCACTCAAGACCTTATCCGGAACGCCGGGAGCAATCCGCGAGGCTATCTCGATCCCCTTTTCATGGGCGCGCCCCGCCAGCAGCTCGCATACTTCCTCGACCATTTGCGCAGGAGTAAATGCTTCGCTCTTCGGCTCGAACCGGCCTGCTTCTATCAGGGTCAGGTCGAGCATGTCCTCGATGAGCGCCAGCAATGCGCTGCCGGAACCGTGGATTGCGTTGTTGTAGGTCGCCTGTTCGGGAGTGAGGTCGGTGTCGCGCAGCAGGCCTGACATGCCAAGGATGCCGTTGAGCGGGGTTCGCATCTCGTGGCTGACGGTAGCCAGGAACCTTGACTTGGCGCGGTTCGCCTGTTCCGCCTTGATGCGTGCGAGTTCGAGTGCCTGCTTCGGCCTGCTTGTGGCCCGTGATGTCGCGGGCTACGGATCGCAACGCTGCCTCGCCGGTTACATCGTCGCGGATTGGCAGGTCGATCCAGTGAAACCAGCGCGGCCCGGCAGGGGTGGCGATGTGCAATTCGCGCGCCGCGAAACCTTCGGGTGCGCGCATGGCCGGATCGACTTCGCACTGCGTCGAGGATCTGCGGTTCGAAGGGCTGGCCGGTAAGCATTCCGGGCTCGATTGCGAAGGCCTGCATGAGCGCCGCATTGGCAAAGATCACACGGCCTTTCGCGTCCCGGTGCAGGACGAGGTCGCCGAAAGCCTCGGCAAGGCTGCGGTAACGCTCCTCGCTTTCGCGCAATTCCCAGGTCTTGTCTTCCAGTGCCTCGATTTCGCGAACCAGCCGCATGCGCTCGCCGCGGTCGCGCCTGCCAAGCCATGCAATGACAGCCGCGGCACTGCCCGCGGCAAGAAACATCCCGGTGGCAGCACCCGAGTAAAAACTTGTGCCTGCAAGAACCATGACCGCTGCGCAGAAAGCCGCGATCGCGGCAAGGGCGCCGGTAGCGCCCAGCATCGGCCTCGAAAGTCGATCCCGCAAAGCCGCCACCGGGATTTCCGAAATTCCCGGCGCATCGACGCCCGACAGGCGGCGAACTGCCCGCCTTCCATCGCCTTCGCCCTCATCATGTACCGGTTCGGGCGTGGTCTCAATGGCGTTGCAACTCAATGGTGCGATCCGTGTTCTTTTCAGCGCCCGGTTTGATAATCGCACAGCAAGGTTGAGATTCCCTTGCACCGGCATGGAATGGGCCGGCCCGAAATTGCCCGCCAATGTCAGGCCGCCGCGACAAGCCGCTCGGCCGGCATGCGGTAGGCAATCGCTTCGGCGATATGGATGCGGCCGACCCGGTCTGCGCCGTCGAGGTCGGCAATGGTCCGCGCCACCTTGAGGATGCGGTGGTAGGCCCGTGCCGAGAACCGCATTGCGTCGGCGGCATCCTTCAGCAGTTGCAGTCCGGATGCTTCCGGCGCCGCCGCAGCCTCGATCATGCTGTTCGAGGCGCTGGAATTGATCATGGCGTCGGAGCCGAGTTCCGCGAAACGGTCTGCCTGCAGCGCACGCGCACGGGCGACCCGGGCGGCGACCGTGGCACTCTTTTCGGAGGCGCACGGAGCCAGGAGGTCGGATGCCGTGACGGCCGGAACTTCCACGCGCAAATCGATCCGGTCGAGCAGCGGACCGGAAAGGCGGGCCTGGTAATCGGCAGCACACCGCACGCCGCGTTTGCACACATGCCCCGGCTCGCCCGCCATGCCGCAGCGGCACGGGTTCATCGCGGCGATGAGCTGAAACCGCGAAGGATAGGTTACACGGTGGTTGGCGCGCGCGATCACCGTTTCTCCGCTTTCGAGCGGCTGGCGCAGCGAATCGAGCACCGGTGGCGCGCAAATTCGGGAAGTTCGTCGAGGAAGAGAACGCCATTGTGCGCGAGCGACACCTCGCCCGGCCTTGCCCTCGCGCCGCCGCCTACCATCGCTGCCATCGAGGCGGAATGGTGCGGCGCGCGAAATGGTCGGCGCGAGGACAAGCAGCCCACCGCCAAGATCGCCGGCGATGGATGCGATCATCGATATTTCCAGCAGTTCCTTTGGTCCTGGCGGCGGTAAAATGCCCGGCAAGCGCCCCGCAAGCATCGACTTGCCCGATCCGGGAGGGCCGACCATCAGCATGTTGTGGCCGCCGGCCGCCGCGATTTCCAGCGCCCGCCGCGCGGTCTCCTGCCCCTTCACGTCGGCAAGATCGGGCAGGCTGCCCGACGCCTGCCGGATCGACGGCTCCGGGCGCGAAAGCACTTGTGTCCCGCGGAAATGATTGGCAAGCGAAACGAGGCTGCGCGGCGCGACGATGTTCATGTCAGCGCTCGCCCACGCTGCTTCCGGGCCGCATTCGGCCGGGCAGATCAGGCCCTTGCCGATGGCGTTGGCACCCATGGCCGCGGGAAGCGCGCCGGCAATCGCGGTGAGCGTACCGTCGAGCGACAATTCGCCGATCACCACGTATTCTTCCAGCATGTCGGCGGGGATGGCGCCAAGCGCCGCCATCAGGCCCAGCGCGACCGGCAGGTCGTAATGGCTGCCTTCCTTTGGAAGGTCGGCGGGAGCAAGGTTTACCGTCACGCGCTTGTGCGGAATGGAGAGGCCCGAGGCATGAAGCGCGGCGCGCACCCGCTCCCGGCTCTCCGCCACCGCCTTGTCCGGCAGGCCGACGATGTTCATCACCGCATTGCCCGGCTGGATCATCACCTGCACGTCAACGGGCACCGCCTCTATGCCCTGGAAGGCGACCGTCTTTACCCTTGCCACCATGCCCGTGTCCCCCTGAAGGACGCCAAGAGACGGACGCCACATGCCCGAACCTTGGCGCTAATCCATCTGCCAATGCAACCATAGCAGGATTTTTGTTCTCGTAAAGAACAAAAAAAGAACACGAAGCTTGCAGAGATATGTCTGAAATAATACTGGCGGAAATTACGCAGCAGATACCGCAACATGAACGGCGCGACCGGTGGAAACCCTGTTCACAACCGGTGGAAAACCTCGCCTTCCGCCCGATGATGTTCGGCAATCATTCCGGTTTTGACCGCTCAACGCCTGCGTTCGATCGCGTCCCAAACCAGCGCGGCGATATCGGTTCCCGAAAAGCGTTTGACTTCGCGAATGCCCGTCGGCGACGTGACGTTGATCTCGGTCAGCTTGTCGCCGATCACGTCGATGCCGACGAAGATGAAGCCGAGTTGCTTGAGCCGCGGCCCGATTTCGGCGCAGATCTCGCGCTCGCGTGCCGTCAGTTCGCAGTGCTCCGCCCGCCCGCCGGCATGCATGTTGGAGCGCGCGTCGCCCTCCGCCGGCACGCGGTTGATCGCGCCTGCCGGTTCGCCATCGACGAGGATGATGCGCTTGTCGCCCTTGCGCACGTCCGGCAGATAGCGCTGCGCGATCAGCGGTTCGCGGAAAACGCTGCCGAACACTTCGAGCAGGGAAGAAAGGTTCTGGTCCGCTTCGCCGATCCGGAAAACGCCGGCCCCGCCATTGCCGTAGAGCGGCTTGACGATGATGTCGCCGAACTCGCGCCGGAAGTCGCGGATCGCCTGGAAATCGCGCGTGATGAGCGTTTCCGGCATCAAATGCGCGAACTCCATGACCAATATCTTTTCCGGCGCGTTGCGCACGGAAGCCGGGTCGTTCACCACCAGCGTGCGCGGGTGGATGCGCTCGAGTATGTGCGTGTAGGTGATGTAGGCCATGTCGAAGGGCGGATCCTGCCTCAGCAGCACAACGTCCAGTTCGGTCAGGTCGGTGACGCTCGCCTCGCCGAGCGTGAAATGGTTGCCCGGCTCGTCGCGAACCGCCAGCTTCTCGATCGCCGCGGTTACGGTGTTGCCACGCAATTGCAGCCTTTCCGGCGTGTAGTGAAAAAGCGCATATCCGCGGGCCTGTGCCTCGAGCGCCAGCGCAAATGTCGAGTCCCCGCGAATGTTGATGGACGAGATGTGGTCCATCTGAATGCCGACCTTAAGGGCCATGCCGCTATGTCCTTCTTGCTGACGCCGCGCTTTTGATATGCCGCCGGTTGCGGTCTTGGCAATGCCGGCTCGCCGTCACCGGTCAGAAAGCGGCAGGATGGTGCCTGGGCCAGCGGCCCGGAACCACGGCGACGATGTCGAAACGCCAGGACAGCCGTTCGGAGTCGCGCTGTCGGCCGATCCAGGCTGCGGCGGCGTTGGCGATCCGCCGCTTGGCCCTGCCGCTAACCGCGTCCAGCGCCTCCTGCTCGCTTGCCCTTGCCTTCACCTCGACGAAGGCGATGAGGTTGCCCTTGCGGGCAATGACGTCGATTTCGCCCATCGGGCAGCGGAAATTGCGTTCGACGATGCGCCAACCCTTAAGCCGCAGCGCCATGGCGGCCAGCCATTCGCCCGATGCACCGCGCTTCAACGCTTCGCGCTTGCCTGCGCGCGGCTCAATTTTCGTCATGGCTTGCGGTGCCCGAAAGCGCCAGCGCGCGCGAATATAGCATGCGTCGCGGCAGGCCGGTCATGCGCGCCGCCTCGGCTGCCGCTTGGCTTACGGTCATGTTCTGCAACAATTCGCCCAGCAACAAATCCGGGTCGGCTGCGGCCTCGGCTTCCGGCGGCGCCACCATGAGCACGATTTCCCCCTTCACCGTGCGCCCGGCAAAGGCCGCGGCGAGTTCGCCCGCAGTCCCGCTCACCTGCTCCTCGTGCAGCTTGGTGATCTCCCGGCATACAGCCACCTGCCGCCCCTCGCCATATTCGGCGGCGATGGCGGCAAGCGCCTTGTCGATGCGGTTTGGGCTCTCGAAGAAGATGAGTGTCGCATCGACATTTCCCAGCGATTTCAGACGGGCACGGCGCGCACCATCCTTCACGGGCAGGAAGCCGCCAAACAGGAAAGTGTCCGAGGAAAATCCGCTGGCGCTCAGTGCCGCGACGGGCGCGCTAGCACCAGGCACCGGCCAGACCGGCAATCCCTCGGCCCGCGCCTGTGCCACCAGCCTTTGACCCGGATCGGAAACGAGCGGCGTTCCCGCGTCCGAAATCAGCGCCGCGTTCCCCCCCTCGCGGATGATAGCGAGGATTTTTTCTCCCGCCACCGCAGCATTGTGCTCTGTGTAGGATATCATCCTCGTTGTTATGCCGTAATGGTTCAGCAGCTTGCCGGAAACGCGCGTATCCTCTGCCGCGATCAGTCGCACGGAAGCGAGTGTATCGAGCGCCCGGATCGTGACATCGCCCAGGTTTCCGATCGGCGTTGCCACAACATAAAGCCCGCTCTCCACTGCGCGTGCTGGAAAAACCGCCCCGCGTATTGAGAAATCCGACATAAGCCATGCTCCGGGCAACTATTTTGCAGTCATAGACTTGCAGTTTTTCATGAATTGCAGCAACGCCAACGCCAATCGAAAGTCACAGGCATGTGGCGCACCGCAGCGAGACGGTGATATCATTCGAGTTGTCCGCTGTCGCGCAGACCGGGCAAAATGGATGCGGAAGGCAGGTAAAGCGGAAATGTTAAGTGCGATTATCAAGGCGCGGACGGCGATTGCCGCGTGCTGCATCTTGTCCGCGATGCTTCTGGTTGCCGGATGCCAGTCCACCGATCTCGGCATCGATTCCGGCCGCGAACAAAGTCGGCCAGGCGTTGCCGACGCCAAATCCCGCCGGGGAAGTGCACGGCACGGCAGGCAAGACGCGCGTCGCAATGATGTTGCCGAGATCGGCCGCCGGCAATGGCGCTATCGTCGCGAACGAGGTGCGCAACGGCGCGCTTCTGGCGATGAAGGATTTCGGCAATGCCGACATGGAACTGGTGATCAAGGACGACACGGGGCAGGCGGCGGGCGCACAGGCGGCAGCCAGTGAAGCTGTCCGCGAGGGATCGACCGCGATCCTGGGCCCGGTCTTTGCCGCAAATGTCACGGCTGCGGCCGGGATCACCTTGCCGGCCGGACGCACGATGATTGCGTTTTCCACCGACACTTCCAATGCCCGCCGCGGCGTTTATCTGCTGTCCTATACGCCGCAGGAAGACACGAGACGCATTGTCGAATTCACGCTGTCGCGCGGTTCGCGCTCGATCATCGCCTTCCTGCCATCCAATGCCGAAGGCTCGGTCAGGGAAACTGTGCTGCGGCAGGTGGCCGGAACTGCAGGCGCCAGCGTGCAGGTCATCCGCTACGAACGTTCCGCCACCTCAATCGAGGAGGCTGTCAAAGGCAGCGCCGGCATCGTGGCGACGGTCGACACGATCTACATTCCCGAAGGCGGCGAGATACCGAACGCAATCGCGCTGATGTTCCGGCGCAACTCGATCGACATCGTGGGCAAGCAGATCATCGGCTCGGGCGCATGGGAAAGCGTCGTCTTCAAGGAGGCGCAGCTCGAGGGCGCACTTTATCCGGGCCGCGATCTTTCGCGCTTTGCCGACTTTGCGGCGCGCTACCAGGCTACGTATGGCAACAAGCCCAATGTCTGGGCGGCGCTCGGCTATGATTCGATAACGCTGTCCGTGAGCCTGATCCGGACCGGTCGCCCAGATCCCTTCAATCCACAGGCCCTGGAAAACCCGAGCGGCTTCGCAGGTATCAACGGCATCTTCCGGCTCAGGGCGGATGGCACCGCCGAGCGCGGCCTCGCAATCTACCAGGTCGAGCGCAACGCCGGAAAACTGGTTGTGCCCGCGCCGACCAGCTTCTCGCGCAGCGGCAGCTGACCGTCAGGCGGCGAGATCGGCAACGATCGCGTCAAGCACCAGGAAGCCGGCAGGTGTGGCCCGCACAAGCGTGCCCGGCAAGCTTTCGACCAGGCCTTCCTTTTCAAGGAAAGCCAGCCGTTCGGGATCCAGTTCGCGCCCGCTTGTTTTCGTGTACCGCGACAGGTCTATCCCCTCGCGAAGGCGCAAGCCCATCAGCAACATCTCGTCGGCCGATTCCTCGACGGTGAGGCGCTCCAGAATGTCCATCCCGTGGCCCTTCACCATGGCCTGCTGCCACCAGTCTTCCGGCTTGCGAAGCGTCGCCGTGGCATGCTTGACGCCCTCGATCGTCAGGCGGCCATGGGCGCCGGGGCCGATGCCGGCATAGTCGTTGTAGCGCCAGTAGACGAGGTTGTGCCGGCACTCTGCGCCGGGCGCTGCATGGTTCGAGATTTCATAGGCCGGCAGGCCGGCCGCGGCGCGTAATCGCGGCAGTCATTTCGTAAAGATCGGCAGCGGCATCGGGATCGGGCACTTTCAGCCGGCCGCGCGCCTGAAGGTCGAAGAACGGCGTGCCCGGCTCGATGGTGAGCTGGTAGAGCGACAGATGGTCGGCAGCGAGATCGAGCGCCGACTTCAAGTTCCGCTTCCCACATGGCGGGCGTCTGGCCGGGCCGGGCATAGATGAGGTCGAAGGAGAGGCGCGGAAAGATCTCGCGCGCAAGGCCGATGGCGGTCATGGCTTCCGCAGCGTTGTGCAGCCGGCCGAGCGCCTTCAACTGAATGTCGTCGAGCGACTGCACGCCCAGCGATACCCGGTTGACCCCGGCCGCGCGGTAGCCGCGAAAGCGTCCCGCCTCGACGCTGGAAGGGTTCGCCTCGAGCGTGATTTCGGCGTTCTGCGCCACGTTCCAGCGCCGCCCGACTTGCATCGAGGATCGTCGCGACCGTTTCGGGTTCCATCAGCGAGGGCGTGCCGCCGCCGAAAAAGATGCTCGTCACCGTGCGGCCTGGCGCCAGCGAAGCCATGTGCGCGATCTCGCGCAAATGCGCGCCGACAAACATCTTCTGGTCCACCGGCTGGTGGCGGACATGGCTGTTGAAGTCGCAATAGGGGCATTTGGCCGCGCAGAAGGGCCAATGGACGTAGACGCCGAAACCCTCGCCGGCCGGGTTCGAGGCGTTGCTCATCCCGGAGCACCGAGGCATTGGGTGGCGAATTTCGCGAAGGCGCGGGCGCGGTGCGACAGGCCGAGATCGCCTCGCCCCGCTTCCCAGCCATGCTTTTGCGTTGCTTCCATTTCGCCGAAGGTCTGGGTGAAACCTTCGGGCAGGAAGACCGGATCGTAGCCGAAACCGCGCGTCCCGCGCGGCGGCCAGACGAGCGTGCCCTCGACTTCGCCGCGAAAATATTCCGCATGGCCGTCGGGCCAGGCCAGGCACAGCACGGCGACGAAGCGTCCCGTACGCTCGTGCCGGCGAATATGCGCCCTTGGCCTCCAGCGCATCCTCGACCTTTTGCATGGCCATCAGGAAATCGCGGCCGCCCCCGGGCATCTGCGCCCAGTCGGCCGTGCGAACGCCCGGCTCTCCGTCCAGCGCATCGACGCACAGGCCCGAATCGTCGGACAATGCCGGGAGTCCGGTAGCCAAGGCTGCCGAGAACGCCTTGGTATAGGCGTTTTCCTCGAAGGTCTCGCCGTTCTCCTCCGGCTCCGCCAGGCCAAGTTCGCGCGCAGAGCGCGCGGTCAGGCCGAAGGGCGAAATCAGGTCGTTGAGTTCGCGGACCTTGCCCTCGTTGTGGGTGGCGACGACGATCTCGCGGCCTTCGAGTTTGCGCACTGGCGGCCTCAGATCGTTGAAAGTTTCTGCAGGTCGACGAGTTGCGCGATGCCCTTTCGCGACAGCGCCATCAGCGCGTGGAACTCCTCTTCGCTGAAAGGCGCGCTCTCGGCGGTTCCCTGGATCTCGACGATGCCGCCCGAACCGGTGAGCACGAAATTGGCGTCGGTGCCGGCGGTCGAATCCTCGGCATAGTCGAGGTCGAGAACCGGCACGCCGTTGTGGATGCCGCAGGAAATCGCCGCGACATGGTCGCGAATGACATTGTCGCCCACCATGCCGCGCGCCTTCATCCACTCGACGCAATCCTTGAGCGCCACCCAGCCGCCGGTAATGGCCGCCGTGCGCGTTCCGCCATCGGCCTGTATGACGTCGCAGTCGATGGTGATCTGCCGCTCGCCAAGGGCGACGAGATCGACGACCGCGCGCAACGACCGGCCGATCAGCCGCTGGATTTCCTGGGTGCGGCCGGACTGCTTGCCGGCGCTCGCCTCGCGGCGCATGCGCTCGGTGGTCGAGCGCGGCAGCATGCCGTATTCGGCCGTGACCCAGCCCTTGCCGCCGCCGCGCAACCAGGGCGGCACGCGCTCTTCCAGCGACGCCGTGCAAAGCACATGCGTGTCGCCGAAGCGCACCATGCACGAGCCCTCCGCATGGCGGGCAAAACCGCGTTCGAGCGTGATCGGGCGAAGTTCGTCCGGGGCTCGCCTGGAAGGGCGCATTGGCATTCTCCGATTTGGCGTTCGCGAGCCTTCTATCGTTTGCCGCTCGGCGCTGGCAAAGGCAAAAAGGCCGCGATTGCGCGGCGCGCGGCTGTACCCATATTATGGGCCACACGATAGTATCGACGCCAATCGCGATGCGGAGAGAGAAATTCCATGGGCGAAGGCCGCAAGCCGATCGTGCAGACGAGCGCGCTGGAAGAACTTGACCAGCGCTCGCGCGAGATTTTCCGCACGATCGTCGAATCCTACCTCGAGACCGGCGACCCGCTCGGTTCGCGCACGTCTGGCGCGGCAATTGTCGCTGGGCGTTTCGCCGGCGACGATCCGTAACGTCATGCAGGACCTTGAGATGCTGGGGCTGATCTATGCCCCGCACACCAGCGCCGGGCGGCTGCCGACCGAGGCCGGGCTGCGCTTCTTCGTCGATTCCTTCCTCGAAATCGGCGATCTCGGCTCGGCCGAACGCAGCTCGATCGAGGCCAAGGTCCAGGACGCTTCGGAAGGCAGGACGCTCGAAAACGTGCTCACCGAGGCGAGCCAGGTGCTTTCGGGTCTGTCGCGCAGCGCCGGCCTCGTGATGGCCGCCAAGGCGGATTTGCGCCTGCGCCACATCGAGTTCATCCGGCTGGAGCCGCAAAAGGCGCTGGTCGTGATCGTCGGCGAGAACGGCCTTGTCGAGAACCGGGTCATCGCGTTGCCGCCGGGGGTGTCACCGCGTCCTCGCTGCAGGAGGCGTCGAACTACATCAACGCCAAGATCGCCGGGCGCACGATCTCCGAGGCGACGGCGGAACTGGCCCGTCTGCATGCGGCCGCCCGCAACGAACTTGATGCGCTGGCGCAAAATCTTGTCGATACCGGCATTGCCGTATGGGCCGGCAGCGCCGAGAAGGACCCCGGCCGCCTGATCGTGTCGGGCCACGCCAACCTGCTCGGCGACCGGCACGCGGCCGAAAACCTCGACCGCATCCGCCAGCTTTTCGACGAACTGGAATCGAAGGAAAACCTGATCCGGCTTCTCGAACTCACCGAGGACGGCGAGGGCGTGCGCATCTTCATCGGCTCGGAAAACCGGCTGTTCCCCCTTTCCGGCTCTTCGCTCGTGGTCGCGCCCTACCGCGACAAGGACCAGCGCGTGATCGGGGCGCTCGGCATCATCGGCCCGACGCGCATGAACTATGCCCGCATCGTGCCGATGGTCGATTTCACCGCGCAGGTGGTTACGCGCCTGCTGCGCTAGCGGTTCATGAAGAACCATTGCAGCAGGATGATCGTCTTGCCGTCGCGGATTTCGCCGCGTTCCAGCATGGCGCGGGCCTCTTCGACCGGCACTTCGACGATTTCGATGTCCTCGTGCTCGTCCTCAAGGCCGCCACCGGAACCCGCCCGCATCGAATCATCCACATCGGCATGAAACAGGTGCAGCCGCTCCTTCACCGCCGCGGGGCTCGGATGCATCACGCAGACCAGCGATGCGGACCGGGGATCGTAGCCGGTTTCCTCGCGGCACTCGCGCAGCGCCGCGTCGAGCGGGCGTTTCGCTCGCGTCCAGCCCGCCCGCGGCGACCTCCAGCATCATGCCGTCCTCGCCCCACAGCGCGACCGGAAGGCGGAACTGGCGCACGAAGATCAAGGTGCCGCGTCCCTGTGTGGCGCAGCAGGATCGCACGATGCCTCGCCGCGCTCGAACACCTCGCGCATGACGGTCTGCTTCTTGCCGTCGCTGCCCGCGATCGCGTAGCGCATACGGCGAAGCACATGGTGCTCGTGTGACAATATTTCGTCGCTCTCTACCGTGAAATCCATTGCTTGCTCCTGCCGGACACCTCGTCCGCCAGAACCTCCATAAGACAGTGCGAAGGTTCCTTTCGACCGGAAAACTCTTGATTTTTGGTCTTGAAGCACAGATATCGGGCTCAAGTTTTCCTCTTTCGACAGAGCAGGTGACGATGATGGCGGGCAAAGCCGAACATCACGAACAGTCAGACATTCCAGATCAGGCAGGCGAGCAGGACGAGGCGCAGTTGGACGAGGGACTCGCCATTGCCGAAGAGGCGGCGCGGTCCGGGTTTTCCAATCCGCTCGAGTTCCTCAACGCCGAACTCGCCAAGGCCGAAGCCGAGAAGGCGGAGCTCAAGGACCGGGTTGTGCGCATGGCAGCCGAAATGGAGAATCTGCGCAAGCGCACCGCGCGCGACGTGGCCGATGCACGCGAATATTCCATCGCAGGCTTTGCCCGCGAGATGCTGGCCGTTTCCGACAATCTGCGCCGTGCGCTGGAGGCGATCCCGAACGAGGCGCGCGATGCGGGCGATGCCGGCTTCAAGGCGCTGATCGACGGCGTGGAACTGACCGAGCGCGCCATGCTGCAGGCGCTGGAGCGCTCCGGCGTTCGCAAGGTGTCACCGAAGGGTGAGCGCTTCGACGCCAATTTCCACCAGGCAATGTTCGAGATCCCGAATCCCGGAGGTGCCGAACAACACGGTGCTTGAAGTGGTCCAGGATGGCTTCGTCATCGGCGACCGCATGCTGAGGCCGGCGATGGTTGGCGTCTCGCGCGGCGGGCCGAAGCTGGCCAGGCCTTCGGCGGACGCCGCGGAAGGCGAAGGCGGCAAGAGGCGGCAATAGGGCTGGCAGGGGCTGAGCCTGCTGCCAGCCAAAGCCCCGGGGAGGGCTCCTTGGGGCCATTGCAGTTTCTCGACTATGCAGGCGTGGCGGTGTTTCGCCGCCACCGGCGCGCTTGCGGCTTCGCGCAAGCAGCTCGACATCATCGGCTTCATTTTCCTCGCCAGCCTGACGGGGATAGGCGGCGGCACGTTCCGCGACATGGTGCTGGGCCAAACGCCGGTATTCTGGGTCCAGAACAGCCTTTATCTGGCGGTCTGCGTCGTCACGGCGGTAGTCATCTATTTCATCGCGCCGCTGGTGGAATACCGCTACCGCCTGCTGCTTTGGCTCGACGCAATCGGTCTTGCAGCCTATTGCGTCATGGGCGCGGCCAAGGGCCTTGCGGCTGGCGCGCCGCCGCTCGCGGCAATCGTCACCGGCATGATGACTGCGACCTTCGGCGGTATCTTGCGCGATGTCGTTAGCGGCGAGCCTTCGGTGATCCTGCGCCGCGAGATCTACGTTACTGCCGCGGTGGCGGGAGCCGCCGCCTATGTTGCGCTGGAAATATGGGGCGCGCCGCTTGCGTTGTCGGTGCCGGTGTCGGCCGGTCTCGCCTTCGCCATTCGCGGCGGGCGCGCTGCATTTCGGCTGGACGATGCCGGGCTACCGCCACCGCTCCGGCCGACCCGCAGGCGATGCCGTTCCCGACCGCACGAACATGCTGCTGACCACGGGGCTTGCGCTGTGCTGCCAAGCGGCGCTAGAGGCTAAAGATTGCGGGCAATGGACCGCTTCAACGGGATTTTCGCCCTCAATGGCGTCTGAACTTACCGAACCTGCCCGCTTGATCGACATGGATGGCGCCCGCAAGGCGCTCACCGCCATCGGCGAAAGCGGCGGTACGCAGCCGCTGGTGCGGAGCCAGGTGCTGGCGCTCCTCAAGGACGTGTCGGCAAGGGGCCGCGAACTTGCCCGCCGCCGACTCGAGGAGGACGGGAAGGGCGCCGATTGCGCCCGCCGGATTTCCGACCTCCAGGACGACATCATTTGCCTGGCCTACGATTTCGCCATCAACCATGTCTACAAGGTGACCAACCCCTCGATGGGCGAGCGCATGGCGATCGTCGCCGTGGGCGGCTATGGCCGCGGCATGCTGGCGCCGGGCTCCGACATCGACCTGCTGTTCGTGCTTCCCTACAAGCAGACCGCGTGGGGCGAGGCGGTGGTGGAATTCATCCTCTACATGCTGTGGGACATGGGCTTCAAGGTCGGCCACGCCACCCGCAATGTCGATGAATGCATGCGGCAGGCGAAAGCCGACATGACAATCCGAACCGCGATCCTGGAAGCCCGCTTCATCTTCGGTGCGAGGGAGCTTTTCGACGAACTGTCCGCCCGTTTCCGCACCGAGGTGATGGCCGGAACCGCGACCGAATTCATCGCGGCCAAGCTCGCCGAAAGGGACGAGCGGCACCGGCGCACCGGCAATTCGCGTTATCTGGTCGAGCCCAACGTCAAGGACGGCAAGGGCGGGCTGCGGGACCTGCACACCCTGTTCTGGATCGGCAAGTATTTCTACCAGGTGCAGGAACCGGCCCAGCTTGTCGAGGCCGGGCTTTTCACCCGGTCCGAATATCGCCGTTTCAAGCGCGCGGAGGATTTCCTGTGGACCGTGCGCTGCCATCTGCATTTTTTGACCGGGCGGCCGGAAGAGCGGCTGCATTTCGATATCCAGCGAGACCTCGCGACCCGGCTGCGCTATGGCAGCCATGGCGGCCTTCTCGATGTCGAGCGCTTCATGAAGCACTACTTCCTGATGGCGAAGGAAGTCGGCGATCTCACGCTCATCGTCTGCTCCGCGCTGGAGGAACAGGACGCAAAATCGGTTCGCGGCTTCACCGGCTTCATTCGCTCGATGAGTTCGCGCGTGCGCAAGATCCCCGGCACGCTCGACTTCATGAACGACAACGGCCGCATCAATGTGGCCAATGACAAGGTGTTCGAGCGCAACCCGGTGAACATGATCCGCATGTTCAAGCTGGCCGACGACAACGATCTCGACTTTCACCCGGACGCGCTGCACCTCTTGACCAAGTCGCTTTCGCTGTGCGGGCGCGAACTGCGCGCCAACGAGGAAGCGAACCGGCTGTTCCTTGACATCCTGACAACGCGAAACGGACCGGAAAACCTGCTGCGCCGCATGAACGAATCGGGCCTGCTGGGCAAGTTCATCCCGGCCTTCGGCAAGGTCGTGGCGATGATGCAGTTCAACATGTATCACCACTATACCGTGGACGAGCACCTGATCCGCTCCGTGGGAATGCTGCACCAGCTCGAAAACGGGTCGCTGGCGCAGGAGCATCCGCTGGCGCGCGACATCTTGCCGACGATCAAGGACCGGCAGGTTCTCTATGTGGCGCTGCTCATCCACGACATCGCCAAGGGGCGCGTGGAGGATCATTCGATTGCCGGTGCGCGCATCGCGCGGCAATTGTGCCCGCGCCTCGGCATGAGCGAGGCGCAGACCGAGTTCGTGTCATGGCTGGTGCTCCAGCACCTGACGATGAGCATGGTGGCGCAGTCGCGCGACCTTTCCGACCGGCGCACCATCAACGCCTTCGCCGAGACCATGCAGACGCTGGAGCGGATGCGCTATCTGCTGATCCTGACGGTGTGCGACATCCGCGCCGTGGGACCTGGCGTGTGGAACGGCTGGAAAGGCCAGTTGCTGCGCACGCTCTATTACGAAACCGAGCCGGTGCTGACCGGCGGCTTTTCGAGCGTCGATCGCAAGGCGAGGGTCGAGGCGGCGCGGATCGCGCTGGCCGGCACGCTCGATGACTGGAGCGAGGCCGACCGCAGGCGCTACGCCGACCTGCCCTATCCGGCCTATTTCATGTCGACGGACCTCGAAACGCAGGTCCGGCACATGAAATTCGTCCGCGAGGCCGACGCCAAGGGGCAAAAGCTCGCGACGATGGTCAGCTCGAAAGCATTCGAGGCGATCACCGAAATCACCGTGCTCGCGCCGGATCATCCGCGCCTGCTTGTCGATCATCGCCGGGTCGTGCGCGGCGTCCGGCGCCAACATCGTCGATGCCAAGATCCACACCACCACCGACGGGCGCGCGCTCGATTCGATCTTCATTTCGCGCGAGTTTGCCGATGAGGCGGATGAAAAGCGTCGTGCGGCCCGGGTCGGCGCGATGATCGAAGCTGTTCTCGCCGGAAAGGTCGGCCTGCCCGAGATGATCGAGATCAAGGCGAGGACGCGCCGCCCCACAAAGGCGTTCAGCGTCAAGCCGGCGGTGCGGATCGACAACGAGCTTTCGGACGAGTTCTCGGTCGTGGAAGTGGAGGGCCTCGACCGGCCGGGCCTGCTGTACGAACTGACGCGGGCGCTGGCCGACCTCAACCTCAATATCGGCTCGGCCCATATCGCCACCTTCGGCGAGCGGGTGATCGATGCGTTCTATGTGCGCGATCTGGTCGGCCACAAGATCACCTCCTCGGCAAGGCAGGCGAGGATCGGCGAAACGCTGGTCGCGGTGCTCGACCCGGCAAACGTCCAGCACGGATGAACCCTGGCGGCTTTCGGGCCGCGCAAACCCTTAGGAAGCGGACATGGCGGCCGGGCTCATCGGAAAGTTCTCCACGGTCGGCGGCGCCACCGCTCGCGAGCCGCGTCCTCGGTTTTGTCCGCGAGGCGATCATCGCCTCGCTCCTGGGCGCGGGTCCGGTCGCCGACGCCTTCTATGCGGCGTTCCGGTTTCCCAACCTGTTTCGCCGCCTGTTTGCCGAAGGCGCGTTCAACTCGGCCTTCGTGCCGCTGTTCGCCAAGGAACTGGAGGGCGATGGGCGAAGGCGCCGCCAGGCTGTTCGCCGAACAGGTGCTTGTCGGTCCTGGTCTGCATCCTGCTGGCGCTGTCCGCGCTGGCGATGATCTTCATGCCGTTCCTGGTCGAAACGGTCATTGCAGCCCGGTTCGACCCGGCATCGGAAAAATTCGAGCTCACCGTCACGATGACGCGGATCATGTTCCCCTATCTGATGGCGATGTCGCTGGTGGCGATGTTCTCCGGCATCCTGAACTCGCTGCGCCGTTATTTCCTCGCGGCGCTCGCGCCGGTATTGCTGAACGTGGCAATGATCGCGGCGCTCGGTCTTGCCTGGCTGAACGGAGCAGATCCGCGCGGGATCGGCCTGTGGCTTTCATGGTCGGTCATCGTCTCGGGCGTGCTGCAATTGCTGCTGCTGGTCGAAGGCGTGCGCCGCCAGGGCTTCGGCCTTTCCCTGCGCGCGCCGGCGTTCACGCCGTCTGTTCGCCGCCTGCTGTGGCTGGCTCTGCCGGCCGCCGTGACCGGCGGAATCACCCAGATCAACCTCCTGGTCGGGCAGAACATCGCTTCGGCGCAGGATGGCGCGATCGCCGTCATCAACTATGCCGACCGCCTGTTCCAGTTGCCGCTCGGCATCATCACCAACGCCATCGGCGTCGTGCTGCTGGCCGAACTGGCGCGGACCTTGCGCGCCGGCAACCTGGACGACGCCTGCACCTGCAGAACCGCAGCCTCGAATTCGGCCTCGGACTTGTCCTGCCGGCGATGGTCGGCTTTCTCATCCTGCCCGAAGCCCTGCTGGCGCTGGTCTACGAACGCGGCGCGTTCGGCCGCGAAACGACGCTGCTGTCGGCGGGCGTCCTGTCGGGCTTTGCGGCCGGACTGCCCGCGTTCACGCTGATCGCGATCTTCCGGCCCGGATTTTACGCCCGCGAGGACATGAAGACGCCGATGTGGGGCGCGGGCGCCAACGCGCTCACCAACATCGTCTTGAGCCTGTTGCTGTTTCCGCGCTACGGCCCGGCCGGCATCGCGATTGCCACCAGCGTGGCAGGCTGGGTCAATGCGCTGTTTCTCGGCGGGGTGCTTTGGCGCAAATCACTGATTCGGCCTTCCGCCAGCCCTGCTGCGCCGCCTCGGGCTTGATCCTGTTTGCGAACGCGATGACGGCGGTCCTGCTCTATGCCTATGAATCGGCATTTGGCGACCCGCATGCTCGACGGCGGCATCGGCGAGCGCCTCGTGCTCGTGCTGTCGGCGATCGCGCTCGCCATGGTGGTGTATTTCGGGCTGGTCATTGCAACCGGCGCAATCGACCGTGACGCGTTGCAAGGCGTTGTTCAGGCGAAAGCGTGCGGTCAAGGCCGCGCCGGCGCCCGGTGCGGACGGATCCGGGCCGCATGAGGCCTTGCGCTCGCGCGTCGGCTACTCCATAACCGCGCGCGTTTTCTCACGACAGACGGGCAAGCTTGAAATGACCCAGCCAAAGGATCGAGTGTTTTCCGGCGTGCAGCCAACCGGCAATCTGCATCTGGGCAATTATCTCGGCGCGATCCGCAGGTTCGTGACGCTGCAGGAAAGCCATGAGTGCATCTATTGCGTCGTGGACCTGCACGCGATCACCGTCTGGCAGGACCCGAAGGAGCTGGCCGCACAACACCCGCGAGGTGACGGCCGCCTTCATCGCCGCCGGCATCGATCCGAAAAAGCACATCGTCTTCAACCAGAGCCAGGTCAGCGGACATGCCGAACTGGCCTGGATCTTCAATTGCGTCGCGCGCATGGGCTGGCTGAACCGCATGACGCAGTTCAAGGAAAAGGCCGGCAAGGACCGCGAAAACGCGTCCGTCGGGCTGTTTTCCTATCCGACCCTGATGGCCGCCGACATCCTGCTCTACCGCGCCACCCATGTGCCGGTGGGCGACGACCAGAAGCAGCATCTGGAACTGACGCGCGACATCGCCGCCAAGTTCAACAACGATTTCGCCGCGCGAGATTGCCGCGATACGGCCATGTCGAGGAGCTATTTCCCGCTGACCGAGCCGCTGATCGAGGGGCCGGCGACGCGCGTCATGAGCCTGCGCGACGGCACCAAGAAAATGTCGAAATCCGATCCTTCCGACCTGTCGCGCATCAACCTGACCGACAGCCCGGACGATATTGCCAAGAAGATCCGCAAGGCCAAGACCGATCCCGGAGCCGATGTCGTTGACGCTCGAGGAACTCAAGGCGCGGCCCGAGGCGGACAATCTGGTCGGGATTTATGCGGCGCTGGCCGACACCGGCAAGGCAGGAGGTGCTTTCGCAGTTTGCCGGCAAGCCCTTTTCCGAGTTCAAGCCGGCGCTGGCTGATCTGGCGGTGGAGAAGCTTGCGCCGATCAATGCCGAGATGCGCCGGCTGATGGCGGATCCGGCCCATGTCGACGCGATCCTGAAGGATGGTGCGGAGCGGGCGCGCGTCATTGCCGGCGAGACCATGCGCGAAGTGCGCGCGATCGTCGGCTTTATCGGGTGACTGTGCACAGCCGGAACCGAGCTCCGAGCCGGGCGCGTACTTGTTTCGCGGCGGCATGGCGGGATAAAAGGACACCATGGTCAGCAGACGGCAAATCAACGAGGAAGGCCACAAGCGCAAGTTTCTTGCGGTCATCGACGGCACGCCCGAATGCGGCAAGGCCGTGCTCTATGCCGGAAGGCGGGCGCAAAAGACCAATGGCGGCCTCGTGCTGCTCTATGTCTGCCCGCCGGGCGATTTCCAGCACTGGATCGGCGTTGAGGAAATCATGCGCGCCGAGGCCCGCGAGGAGGCGAACGCCGCGCTCGACAAGTTTGCCCGCTATGCCCGCGAAGCGTGCCAATATCGACCCGGAGCTCGTGGTCCGCGAGGGAGTGACGCGAGACGAGGTGCTGGCGCTGATCGAGGAAGACAACGACATCGCACAGCTCGTGCTGGCGGCGGGCGACGCAAAGGAAGGCCCCGGACCGCTCGTTGCCTCCGTCGCCGGGCGCGGTGCGGCGTTTTCGATCCCCGTTCGTCGTGCTCCCCAGCGCCATGAGCGACGAGGACATCGAGACGGTCGCCTGACGGCACATTCCTTGAACTGGCCCGCGCCTTTACTATCTGTCCCAAAGCGCAGATAGATCGAAGACAGCCTGACAAACTTGCGGCATATGCCCGCTCGGAGAATGCCGATGTTCATCCAGACGGAAGCGACACCCAATCCCGCAACCTTGAAGTTCCTGCCCGGCCGCGCCGTGCTGGGCGAGGGAACGGCGGAGTTCCTGACGCCAGATGCGGCGGCGCCGTCGCCGCTGGCCTTGCGGCTGTTCGAGGTGCCGGGCGTTTCCAGCGTCTTCTTCGGCAGCGATTTCATCACGGTCACCAAGGAAGAGCGCGACGAGCCGGGTTTCGAATGGCAGCATCTGCGCCCGGCGATCCTCGGCGCGATCATGGAGCATTACACGTCGGGCCGGCCGGTCATCGAAGGTGCGCGCGACGAGGCGGACGGCGTCGGAGGAGTTCTACGAGGAAGGCGACGGCCAGATCGTCTCCACGATCAAGGAATTGCTGGAAACGCGCGTGCGCCCTGCCGTGGCGCAGGATGGCGGCGACATCACCTTCCGCGGCTTCAAGGAAGGCGTCGTCTATCTGCACATGCGCGGCTCCTGCGCCGGTTGCCCGTCCTCGACGGCGACGCTGAAATACGGCATCCAGAACCTGCTGCGCCATTTCATTCCCGAAGTGCGCGAAGTCGAGGCGGTCTGACGGCAGTCTATAGGACCATTTGCCTAGTCGACTTTCACGTTGGCCATGGCAAGTCTGAAGGCCATGATTTCACTCGCAATCGATACGTCCGCACATCTGTGCGCCGCCGCGGTCCATGACCTCGCGACGGACGCGATTCTTGCCGAGGCGAGCGAGGATATCGGCCGCGGCCATGCCGAGCGGCTGATGGACGTGATTTCCGGGGTGCTGGCAGCGGCGGGCGTCGAGTATTCGGGACTCTCCCGCGTGATCGTGACGGTTGGTCCGGGAAGCTTCACGGGCGTGCGCGTTGGCCTCGCTACCGCGCGCGGCATCGCGCTTGGCCTGGGCGTCGATGTGTGCGGCGTCAGCGTGCTGGAAGCTGCGGCCGAGGCCGCGCGGCAATCGCCGCAATGGATGGCGGGCCGGCCACTGATGGTCGGCGCTCGACGCAAGGCGCGGCGAAGCCTATGGCCAGGCTTTTGGCGCACCGGACGAGGGTCCCTTTGTCGCCGCCTATCACCATTTCCCGCAATTGCTGGCACGAGGGCGCGACTGGCAGCTTTGCGGATCGGGCGCGTCGAACGTCAATGCAGCAGCGGGTGCCGGCTTTCCTGTCCTGCATGAATTGTCGGCAGTGCCGATCTCGGTTATCGCCCGGCTTGGCGCATCGCGCGAGAAATCGGCGGTCAGGCCGGAACCGCTTTATCTGCGGGCGCCGGACGCAAAGCCGCAACAGGCTTTTGTCCTCAGCAGGGCCTGAAACAAAACGTTCATCATTGGGTGCGATGCTTACTGTTTAAGTCACTCGTTTCAGGAATATGCGGCTGGAAAATGGGCTGGTTCTTCAAGAGGAAGCCTGAATTGGTAGTGGTCCGTGCCGAAAGTTCGGACCTGCCGGCCATGGCCGACATCCATGCCCGGTCCTTCGCAAAGTCGTGGAACGAGGACGAGATCGCCCGGCTGATATCCGGCAAGGGCGTCGATTGCTTCGTGGTGCGCACGCACGGCGCTGGCAACGGCGAACCTGGCGGTTTCCTGATCCTGCGCGAAGCGGCGGACGAGGCTGAAATCATCACCATCGCCACCGATCCGGCAATGCGCGGGCTGGGCATCGGCCGTGCGCTGATGGGCCATGCGATCCGTCACCTGCACGGCGACCGGATCGCGCGGCTGTTCCTGGAGGTCAGCGAAAACAACGCTGCTGCCGTCACGCTCTACCGCAACCTTGGCTTCCGCCAGGTGGGCACGCGCAAGGGATATTATGCGGCCACTGTCACCGGGGGCGATGACGCCGGAGCGGCCGCCAGTGCGCTTGTCATGGAACTTGATCTTCGATAGACGCTTCGCGGGTACTTCAAGGGTGTCCGGAGGCATCATGTCGCTAGAAGCGCTTTGCGCCGAAAAGGGCCTGCGGATGACCGAGCAGCGCAAGACCATCGCGCGCGTCATCGAGCAGTCCAGCGACCATCCCGACGTCGAGGAGCTCTACCGCCGGGCCTCCGCCATCGACCCCAACATCTCCATTGCCACTGTCTACCGGACCGTGAAGCTGCTCGAGGACTTCAACATCATCGAACGGCATGATTTCCGTTCCGACGGGCGCTCGCGCTACGAGGCCGCTTCGGAAGACCATCACGACCACCTCATCGACCTGAAGACCGGCGAAGTCATCGAATTCACCAGCAGCGAGATCGAAAGGCTGCAGGAAGAGATTGCGGCCCGGCTCGGTTTCCGTCTCGTCGATCACCGGCTGGAGCTTTACGGTGTGCCATTGGGCGCCAAGGGCTCCGGGGACGGCAAGAAGGAAGATTGAATGGGTGCGTATCTGCGCCTGCTGCCGGTCCTTGCGATCCTCGTTCCGGCGACGCTGATACTCGCGCCGGTCCAGCTCGTGGCCATGCGGCTAAAGCTGCAGGCCGCCCGGAGAATTCCCGTGATCTGGCATCGGCTGGCGCTGTGGCTGGTCGGCGTGAAGGTCAACGTACGGGGCAAGATTCCGGCGCAACGCCCGCTGCTGATCGTCGCCAACCACATCTCCTGGGCCGATATTCTCGTTCTCGGATCGGTGATGCCGCTGTGCTTCATCGCCAAGTCGGAAATGACGGCCTGGCCGGTGATCAACTGGCTGGCCTTCATGCAGCGCACCGTCTTCGTGGAGCGCAACAACGGGCGCGATTCGCGCCGCCAGGCCGGCACGATCGCCTCCCGGCTGGTCGAAGGCGACGCCATGGTGCTGTTCGCCGAGGGCACGACGGGCGACGGCATCCGGCTTAGGCCGTTCAAGTCGGCGCTGTTCGGAGCGGTCCATGCGGCGCTCGAAACGGCGCATTTCAGCCATGTCACGGTTCAACCGGTGGCGCTTGCCTATACCCGCCTCAACGGGTTGCCGCTCGGGCGCTATCACCAGGCGCGCGCGGCATGGCCGGGTGATGTGCCGCTCGCCCCGCATCTGCTCTCGTTCATCGCCAACGGCGCCTATGACGTGGAAGTGGTATTCGCAGAGCCCGGCGATTTCGCGCTGGATACGCGCCGCAAGCAAATCGCCGCGATCACGCGAAATCGGGTGCACGGCTCCTTCGCCGCCGCCATGCGGATGCGCTGACGGCGCCCGATTGCCCGCCCGTTTGCCTGCCTGCTTGATAGAGGGCGGCCACAGCTATAGAACCCCCGTCATGAACGAGGTTCCAAAGCCCGAAAGCCTGTCTGTTGCCGGCAACCAGCGCAAGGTCTTCATCAAGACCTATGGCTGCCAGATGAATGTCTACGATTCGCAGCGCATGGGCGATGTGCTGGCGGCGGAGGGCTATGCCGCGACCAGCGAGATCGGCGAGGCGGATCTTGTCGTCATCAATACCTGCCACATCCGCGAGAAGGCTGTCGAGAAGGTCTATTCCCAGCTTGGCCGCATCCGCAAGCTCAAGGACCAGCGCGCGATGGCCGGCCTTGAAACCATGGTGGCTGTTACCGGCTGCGTGGCGCAGGCCGAGGGGCCGGAAATCCGGGCGCGCGTGCCCATGGTCGATGTCGTCGCCGGTCCGCAATCCTATCACCGCCTCGGCAAGTACCTGCGGCAAGCGCGCGTCGGGCAAGCCGGTGATCGCGACGGATTTCGAAATCGACGACAAGTTCGAAAGCCTTCCGCCGGCCACGCGCCGCCAGACGCTTGCGCGCGGCGTTGCCGCATTCCTCACCGTGCAGGAAGGCTGCGACAAGTTCTGCAGCTTCTGCGTGGTGCCCTATACGCGCGGCGCGGAGGCTTCGCGCCCGGCCCCGCAAATCCTCGCCGAGGCGCGGCGGCTTGCCGATGCCGGGGTGCGCGAGATCACGCTGCTGGGGCAGAACGTCAATGCCTGGCACGCCCGCGCCGAAACCGGTTCGGCGATGCGCCTTGGCGACCTCCTGCGCGATTTGTCGGCCATCGATGGCGTGGAACGGCTTCGCTACACCACCAGCCATCCGATCGACATGGACGAGAGCCTCATCGAGGCGCATCGCGAGCTTCCAAAGCTGATGCCCTATCTGCACCTTCCGGTGCAGTCGGGTTCGGACGCCATCCTCAAGGCAATGAACCGCAGGCATGAGCGGGGACTTTATCTCGACATCATCGCGCGCATCCGCGCGGCGCGACCGGGCATTGCGATCTCCGGCGACTTCATCGTCGGATTTCCCGGCGAGAGCGAAGCCGATTTCGAGGCGACGCTCGACCTCGTGCGCCAGGTGAACTACGCGCAGGCTTATTCCTTCAAATATTCGCAGCGCCCCGGCACGCCCGGCGCAGACATGCCGGACCAGGTGCCGGACGAGGCAAAGGCCGAACGCCTTCTCGAGCTTCAGGCACTCCTGCAGGCGCAGCAGCACGCATTCAACCGCTCGCTGCTGGGCTGCGAGGCCGATGTCCTGATCGAAAAGCGCGGCCGCTATGCTTCCCAGTTCATCGCCCGCTCGCCTTGGCTCCAATCCGTGATTGTTGATGCAAGCGCCGGTGAAATCGGCGACATTGTAAAGGTGCGAATCACCGAGGCGGGACCGCTTTCACTTAAGGCGGCAGCCTTTGAACCTGGCAAAACCCCGGAGTGAAATTGGGGAAAAGACGCAATCACTGCGTGCAATATGGGCCGGGGCCTTGCGGCAAGGCAACCGCGGGTGCAGCATCCGCGTTCAGTGTCACGATGGTGACAGGCAATCGCGTCCATGATCAAAGCGCAACCGGGAGACCCGCCGCTTGAACGCTTACGAGAAGGCCACCAAGGCCAAGAGGCCAGCCGCCGATCTCGAGCACCTTGTGCTCTCATTCGACAACAACAAGCTTGCAACCGCCCTGTTCGGCCAGTTTGACGAGCATCTGGCCATGCTGGAGCAGCAATTGGGCGTCGATGCCGCCACGCGCGGCAATTTCGTCGACATCCGCGGTCCGGCAGGCGCAGCCCGGCGCGCCAAGCTGGCGCTGGAACATCTCTATGCCCGCCTCGAGGCCGGCGAGACCATCGAGCGCGGCGATGTCGACGGGGCGATTCGCATGGCGGCGGCCGAGGACCAGCTTTCGCTTCCGACGCTCGAAAAGGCGGGACGGCTTGCCATGGCCCAGATCGGCACGCGCAAGAAGGTGATCCAGGCGCGCAGCCCGACACAGGACGCCTATATCCGCGCCATGGACCGGTGCGAACTCGTCTTCGGCGTCGGCCCGGCCGGCACCGGCAAGACCTACCTTGCCGTCGCCTATGCAGCTTCCCTGCTCGAACGCGGCGCTGTCGACCGCATCATCCTTTCGCGCCCGGCGGTCGAGGCCGGAGAGCGACTCGGCTTCCTTCCCGGCGACATGAAGGAAAAGGTCGATCCCTACCTGCGCCCGCTTTATGACGCGCTGTACGACATGATACCCGGCGACAAGGTGGAGCGCGCGCTCACCTCCAATGTCATCGAGATCGCACCGCTCGCCTTCATGCGCGGACGCACGCTCGCCAATGCCGCGATCATCCTCGACGAGGCGCAGAACACGACCACCATGCAGATGAAGATGTTCCTGACGCGCCTTGGCGAGAACGCGCGGATGATCGTCACGGGCGATCCATCCCAGATCGACCTGCCGCCGGGGCAGATGTCCGGCCTCGTCCAGGCGCTGGAGATTCTCGATGGCATAGACGGCATCGCCAAGATCCGCTTCACCTCGGCCGATGTCGTGCGCCACAGGCTGGTGGCCGAAATCGTCAACGCCTATGACAAGGCGCCGCGCCCGCCGCTCGATCCGGCGCGCCGGCCAAGGGACGGGCGGGAAGGCCAGGGTTGACCCCGCATCTCGACATCACGGTCAATGGCGGCGACTGGCCCGACGGAGCAGAAACTGCATGACTTGGCGCAGGCTGCGGTTGGCGCGGCCATCACCGCCGCCCGGCTTGAAATGCCGCGAGGACGCCGAACTCAGCCTTGTCTTCACGACGGACGGGGAGATGCGAACGATCAACGCGCAGTGGCGGGGCATGGACAAGCCGACAAATGTCCTGTCTTTTCCGGCTGCCGATATCAGGCCGGGCGAACCTGGGGAACAGATGCTTGGCGACATTGTTCTGGCGGCGGAGACGATAGCTCGGGAGGCGGCACTTGAAGGCAGGCGATTCGAGGACCATCTCTCGCATCTCATGGTTCATGGATTTTTGCATCTTTTCGGCTATGATCACCTTGACGATGCGCAAGCCATGGTGATGGAAAATCTGGAGACACGGGCGCTGGCTGCGCTGGGTATTTCAGATCCACACGCCTGACCGGGCGTTCGCGAACAAGTAAACGGAACAATGGGCAGTCCTCAGAACATGGAACGTGCAGAGCCCGCTACCGCCGCCGACACGGCGGGTTCGGCGGAACAAGGCGACAGCGAACCTTCGCCTAGTCACGCCGGTCAGTCCGGCGCCACAGCGAACAATGGAAACGGCAGCGCAGCCCATGATGGCGCGCGCAACGGTTGGCTGTCGCGGCTGTTCGGCGGGCGCAAGCGTACGTTGCCGAGCTTCCGCGAAGATCTCGCGGATGCGCTTTCGGCGGACACGACGCTTCATGCGTTTTCTGCCGGCGAAAAGGCGATGCTCCACAACATCTTGCGGCTGCAGGATGTTCGCGTCGAGGACCTGATGGTGCCGCGGGCCGATATCGAGGCCGTCGAATTCGGAAATATCGCTTGGCGACCTTGCTCAAGCTGTTCGAGGAATCGGGTCATTCACGAATGCCAGTCTACCACGACACGCTGGATGATCCGCGCGGCATGGTTCACATCCGCGACGTTGTCGCCTACATCACCCGCACCGCCGCGATGAACCGGCAGGAGACCGCAGCGCGCAAGCGCCCGGTCGCCGCGGGGCTGGACTTGAAGAAGGTCAATCTTGAAAGGCCGCTCAGCGCGCTGAAGATCATGCGCAAGGTGCTGTTCGTGCCTCCCTCCATGCTGGCGGCAGACCTGATGACCCGAATGCAGGCGACGCGCACGCAGATCGCGCTGGTCATCGACGAATATGGCGGAACCGAAGGCCTCGTGTCGCTGGAAGACATTGTCGAGGTCATCGTCGGCGACATCGAGGACGAGCACGATGTCGACGAGGACGTGCCGCTGATCGAGGAGAAGGGCGACGGTGTATTCATCGTCGATGCGAAGGCGGAACTGGACGATGTGGCGCAGGCTGTCGGCAGCGACTTCCAGACCGGCGATTATGGCGATGACGTCGATACCATCGGCGGTCTTGTCTTTGCACTGACAGGGCGGGTGCCGGTGCGCGGCGAGATCATCGAGGGCCTCGGCTACGAGTTCCGCGTCATCGACGCCGACCCGCGCCGGCTGAAGCGGATCGAACTGTCCGTTTCCAAACGAAGACGCCCGCGCAAGCCGTCGGATGCCTGAAACCGCAAGCCAAGCGCGCCTTCGCGCTTGACCACTCCGCCCCGGTGGCTATCCGTGTGTTTCACATGGCCGGGGATTGATTCGCCTTGAAACCGATCGACTGGATCGAGCGTGCGGCAGGCTATTTCATCCTCTCCTGGGGGTGGAAACGGGCAATGCTGGCCTTCGCGTCGGGCGCGTTGTCGGCCCTCGCAATGCCGCCATTCGATCTGTTTCCGGTGCTTTTTCTGACAATTCCGGCCTTCGCATGGTTGATGGACGGCGTTGCCGCCGAGCCGCGCAAGGGCATCGGCGCACGAATGTGGCACGGCTTTGCCCTCGGCTGGTGGTTCGGTTTTGGCTATTTCCTTGCCGGTCTTTGGTGGATCGGCGGCGCGTTCCTTGTCGAGGCGGAAGATTTCGCCTGGCTGCTTCCTTTCGCCGTGCTCTTGCTGCCTGCGGGACTGGCGCTGTTCTGGGGCGTCGGGGCGATGCTGGCGCGCCTCATCTGGCGCGAGGGGGCAAGCCGTATTTTCGCACTGGCAGCCGGCCTGTCGTTTGCCGAATATTTGCGCGGCACTGTGCTGACCGGATTTCCGTGGAATACCATCGGCCAGGCGGCGATGACGACGACGCTGACCATGCAGAAGGCATCCGTGCTCGGCCTTTACGGCGTTACGCTGCTGGCGGTGGCTGTTTTTGCGCTGCCGGCACTCATTGCCCCAAGAACCGGCAGCCGCGCCCGATTTCTTGTGATCTGCGCCGCGTTGCTCGTAGCCGGCGATCTGGCTTTCGGGGCATGGCGTCTGGCCGCCAATCCCGTGACCGTCGCGGAAAATGTCAGTGTACGTCTTGTGCAGCCTGCGGTGGACCAGGCCGAAAAATGGTCGCCGGAAATGGCGGAGCGCAATTTCAGGCTTCTGATGGACCTGTCGGTCCAGGCGACATCAAGCGAAAAGCAGGGCCTTTCGGGAACCTCCTTGCTGGTCTGGCCGGAGACGGCGTTTCCCTTCCTGCTCACCGAAAGGCGCGACGCCCTTTCATCGCTTTCGGCCATGATCCCGGACGGAACCATTCTGGTGGCGGGCGCGGTTCGCGTCGAGCAGCCGGCGGCAGGTCAACGGGGCGAAATGGCCTTCAATTCCGTCTACACGATCGACACGGCCGGCGAAATCACCGGCGCGGGGGACAAGGTTCACCTCGTACCTTTCGGCGAATACCTTCCCCTTCAGGAGCTGGCCGAGAGCATCGGCCTCGAGCAGTTGACGCGCATGCGCGGCGGATTCGAGGCCGGCTCGGGCCGCACGCTGCTCGACGGCGGCAGCGCAGGCCGGTTTCTCCCGCTGATTTGCTACGAGATCATTTTCCCGGGCGGGTCCTCGACGGGCAGGAGCGGCCTGACTTCATCCTCAACCTGACCAATGACGCATGGTTCGGCATGACGCCCGGACCCTACCAGCACTGGCGTCAGGCGGTGCTTCGAGGCGTGGAGGAAGGGCTTCCTGTGGTGCGGTCGGCCAATACCGGGATCAGCTCGGTATCCGATCCGGCGGGCCGCATCATTGCCTCAATACCGCTCGGTATTCGCGGAGTCGTCGATGCAGCCTTGCCGTTGCAATTGCCGAAGACGATATTCGCCACGTACGGCAATGACCTTTTTTTAGCCTTACTTGCCGTTTTTGTTATCGTTTCATTGATTTCAACACGCCGTTGGCGAATGGCAACGCATTGACACCCTGCGTTGGCGGGGGGCATCATGGCTGGTCTTCCGAAATGGAATTCGCGAGGCCGCCCCAGAGCCGGAACCACCTTTCGGAACTTCGCGTCCAATCGCCGTCTGGAACGGAAACAAAAACCCACGCCAGAACGGCGATAGACTTGAGACAAAAAAATGGCTGACGAAAAGAAGAAGCCAAATCCGATAGACATTCATGTCGGAAGCCGCGTTCGCCTCAGGCGCACGATGCTGGGCATGAGTCAGGAGAAACTTGGCGAGCATTTAGGCATAACTTTCCAGCAGATACAGAAATATGAGAAGGGGGCCAACCGGATCGGGGCGAGCCGGTTGCAACAGATTTCGGCGGTTCTGAACACGCCGGTCTCGTTCTTTTTCGAAGACGCTCCGGGCATGGCCGCACCCACGGCAGGCGGATTTGCCGAGGCGGAAAGCACGAACTACGTGGTGGATTTCCTCTCCAGTTCCGAGGGCCTCCAACTCAACCGCGCATTCGTCAAGATCAAGGATCCGAAGGTCCGCCGCAAGATCGTCGAGATGGTCAAGGCCCTCGGCGGCGATGCCGATTGAGCTGGCGTGAAACCCGGGATCCGGCCCGTCCGCGGGCCGGATCCCTCTTGACCTTCGCGCCACGCCCGATATTACAGCCCGTCATTTCACGGCGGGTCGACGAATCCTTGTCCTCCTGCATACGGGGAGCAAGACATGGCGCGCCAGAACTACCTGTTCACCTCCGAGTCGGTTTCGGAAGGTCATCCCGACAAGGTCTGCGACCGCATCTCGGACGAGATCGTCGACCTCGTCTACAAGGAAGCCCGCAAGAGCGGCATGGATCCCTGGAAGGTACGCGTTGCATGCGAGACGCTGGCCACCACCAACCGGCTCGTTATCGCTGGAGAGGTTCGCGTCCCTGCCTCGCTGTGCAAGACCGGCAAGGACGGCAAGGTCCTCACGAACGACCGCGGCGAGGCCGTGATCAATCCGGCCAAGTTCAAGTCCGTCGCCCGCAAGGCGATCCGCGACATCGGCTACGAGCAGGACGGCTTCAACTGGAAGACCGCGCGGATCGAGGTGCTGCTCCACGCCCAGTCCGCCCGACATCGCCGCCGGTGTCGACAATGCGTCGGACCAGCAGGGCGCGGAAGGCGCGGGCGACCAGGGCATCATGTTCGGCTATGCCTGCGACGAGACGCCCGACCTGATGCCGGCGCCGCTCTATTACGCGCACAAGATTCTGGAACTGCTCGCGATCGCCCGCAAGAAGGGCGAGGGCGATGTCGGCAAGCTGGGCCCGGACGCCAAGAGCCAGGTCACGGTGCGCTATGAAGCCGGACGGGCAGCGGAAGTCACCTCGATCGTGCTTTCCACGCAGCATCTCGATGCCGTCATGGGACAGCAAGAAAGTGCGCACGGTGGTGGAGCCGTATATCCGCGAGGCGCTCGGCGGTCTCCCGATCGCCAAGGACTGCCAGTGGTACATCAATCCGACCGGCGCCTTTGTCATCGGCGGCCCCGACGGCGATACCGGCCTGACCGGCCGCAAGATCATCGTCGACACCTATGGCGGGGCAGCCCCGCATGGCGGCGGCGCGTTCTCGGGCAAGGACACCACCAAGGTGGACCGCTCTGCGGCCTATGCCGCGCGCTATCTCGCCAAGAACATTGTCGCGGCCGGCCTGGCGCAGCGCTGCACCATCCAGATCGCCTACGCGATCGGCATTGCCCAGCCCTTGTCGATCTATGTCGACACGCACGGAACCGGCAAGGTCGCCGACAGCCAGCTTGAAGAAGCAGTCCGCAAGGTGATGGACCTGTCGCCGACGGGCATCCGCACGCATCTCGATCTGAACAAGCCGATCTATGCGCGCACGGCGTCCTACGGCCATTTCGGCCGCAAGCCCGGCCGCGACGGTTCGTTCTCCTGGGAAAAGACCGATCTGGGCAAGCAGCTCAAGGACGCCGTCAAGCAGGGCGTCGCGGTCCCGGCATAAGCGCGCACGGCGGCCCGGCGTGAACACCGGCGCAAACGATGGCGAAGATGGCTCCGGCCGCCCGGAAAGGGCGGCTGAAGCTTTTTTCGGACGGCGCAAGTCGAAGCCGCTGCGCGCTTCGCAGCAGGCATTGTACGAGGCGCTTTTGCCGGGCACTTCGGCTCGACCTCACCAAGCCTTGCCCTTCCGATCTGGGCGAACTGTTCCCGCACCGGCCAAAGGTCGTGAGGCTGGAAATCGGCTTTGGCGGCGGCGAGCATCTCGCGCACGAGGCCGCCCGTTTCCCGGATCATGGCTTCATCGGCGCCGAGGTCTTCGTGAACGGCGTTGCACGCATGTTGCAGCACGCCGATGCCTTGGGGCTGACGAACCTTCGCATGCACGACGAGGACGCGCTGCCGCTTCTCGAATGGTTGCCGGAAGCTTCCATGGACCGGATCGACCTGCTTTACCCCGACCCGTGGCCGAAGAAGCGGCACTGGAAGCGGCGCTTCGTCAACCCCGCCAATCTTGACCGCTTCGCACGGGTGCTGAAGCCGAGTGGTGAATTCCGCTTTGCGTCCGACATCGAAGACTATGTCGAATGGACGCTGGAGCATTGCGCCGCCCACCCTGCCTTCGGGCCGCCGGCCATGGAAGGCCGTGCACCGGGCGAACCATGGGCGGGATGGCTGCGCACCCGCTACGAGACGAAGGCGATCCGCGAAGGCAGGACGCCTGCCTATCTGTCTTTTCGGCGCCGCTGACGGTTTTCGCAAACCGATATCCTACACCATGGGCTGCATGGCTTGACCTCGCGCGGCGCGTGGGATTGAGTGACCGGCCAATGCTTGTGGAGGAGAAAATGATGAACAGGCTTTTGAGGGGACTGACCGCCGTCGCGTTCGCGGTCGGCGTTGCGGGCGCGGCCCATGCCGCGGACTACAAGATCATGGCGCCTGCAGGGCCTGGCGGTGGCTGGGACCAGACCGCGCGTTCGATGCAGGCCGCGCTGCAGGACGAAAAGATTTCTGCAAGCGTCCAGGTCAACAACGTACCGGGCGCAGGCGGCACGGTCGGCCTTGCCCAGTTCGTCAACGAAGCGAAGGGCGACCCGAACAGCCTGATCGTCGGTGGCTATGTCATGGTCGGCGCAATCCTGACCAACAACTCGCCGGTAACGCTGGACCAGATCACGCCGATCGCGCGCCTCACCGGCGAATATGAGGCGATCGTCGTTCCCGCCGCTTCGGATATCCAGGACATGGCCGGTCTCGTTGCCAAGCTGAAGGCAGATCCCGGCGCCGTGTCATGGGCCGGCGGGTCGGCCGGCGGCGTTGATCACATCACGGCAGGTCTTGTGGCCAAGGCGGTTGGTGTCGATCCGACCAAGATCAACTATGTCGCCTTCTCCGGCGGCGGCGAAGCACTGGCGGCCATTCTCGGCAACCAGGTCACGGTCGGCATTTCGGGCTATGGCGAATTCGCCGAGCAGGTGAAGGCCGGCACGATGCGCCTGATCGGCGTGTCGAGCGCCGAGCGGCTTGCCGGTATCGACGCACCTACCTTCAAGGAAAGCGGCGCGGATGTCGTGATCCAGAACTGGCGCATGGTCGCTGCAGCCCCGGACATCACCGCCGAGCAGAAGGCGGCCATCGGCGCGGACATCGAGAAGATGGTCAACTCGCCCACCTGGCAGAAGATTCTCGCCGACAAGGGCTGGGCCAACACCTATCTCGCCGGTGACGCCTTTGCCGCGCAGCTCCAGAAGGACATCGAGTCGACCTCGGCGATCCTGAAAGACGATCGGCCTCGTCAAGTGACGGGCGAAACCGGAAAGAAGGCGCCGGGGTTCGACCCCGGCGTCCTCGTCATCGCCGGGCTGCTCATCTTCGCCGGCGCCGTGATCGTGTGGAGCGCATGGTCGGCGCCTGCGGCCGGCGGTTATGCCCGGATCGGCCCGACCGCCGCGCCCTGGGCGATCGGCGTCCGCGCTCCTGATCCTCGGTGCGGCAACTGCGGTTTCCGCTTTCCGCAGCGTGCACCCGGAGCGCGAACCGCAATCCTTTCCGCCCATGCTGTGGATCGTCGGCGGGCTCGCGGCGCAGATGCTGTTGATCAAGCCGCTCGGCTTTTCGGTCGCGACCGGACTGCTGTTCGCGGCAACCGCAAGGGCGTTCGGCGGAGGCCCGCTCTGGATGACGATCCCTGCCGGAATCGTGTTTGCGTTCATCGTCTGGATCGCCTTTTCCTGGGGGCTTAACCTCAACCTGCCGGCTGGGCCGCTAGAGCGGCTGCTGTAATGGAAACGTTCGCGCTCCTGGGACAGGGACTGCTGGCCGCAATGGAGCCGGTCAACCTTCTCTATGCGCTGATCGGCGTGACGCTGGGCACGGCGGTCGGGCGTGCTGCCGGGCATCGGCCCGGCGCTGACCGTCGCGTTGCTGCTGCCCGCGACCTACAAGCTTGATCCGGCCGGATCGCTGATCATGTTCGCCGGCATCTACTACGGCGGCATGTATGGCGGATCGACCACGTCGATCCTGCTCAACACCCCAGGCGAAAGCGCCTCTGTCGTCACCGCGATCGAGGGCAACAAGATGGCCAAGGCCGGGCGGGGCGGGCCGGCGCTTGCGACCGCCGCCATCGGCTCGTTCGTTGCCGGCCTGATCGCCACGCTGGGCCTCGCCTTCCTTGCGCCATGGGTCGTCAAGTTCGCGCTTTCCTTCGGCCCCGCGGAATATTTCGCGCTGATGGTGCTGGCCTTCGTCACGGTTTCGGCCGCCTTTGGCGATTCGACTCTGCGCGGCCTCACTTCGCTGTTCATCGGCCTCGCGATGGGTCTGGTCGGCATCGACCAGCAGACCGGACAGGCCCGGCTGTCGTTTGGAGTACCCGACCTGCTGGACGGCATCGAGGTCACCACCGTCGCGGTTGCCATGTTCGCCGTCGGCGAAACCCTCACCATGGCTTCCGCCACGCATCGGCTGGCCGAGAAAGTCGAGGCGGTGAAGGGCTCGGTCTGGATGACGCTCGACGACTGGAAACGGTCGTGGAAAGCCTGGCTGCGCGGAACGGTCATCGGTTTCCCGATCGGTGCCATGCCGGCGGGCGGTGCGGACATCGCGAGTTTCCTCAGCTATGCCGCCGAACGGAACTTGACGAAGCATCCGGAAGAATTCGGCAAGGGCGCGATCGAGGGCGTTGCGGGACCGGAGGCGGCCAACAATGCCTCCGCTGCCGGCACGCTGGTGCCGCTGTTGACGCTCGGCCTGCCGACAACGGCGACAGCCGCGATCATGCTTGCCGGCTTCCAGCAATTCGGGTTGCAGCCGGGGCCGCTGCTTTTCATCACCAGCAAGGATCTTGTCTGGTCCCTGATCGCCAGCCTGCTCGTCGCCAATTTCATGCTGTTGGTGCTGAACCTGCCGTTGATCGGCATCTGGGTCAGGCTGCTGACGATACCGCGGCCGTGGCTTTATGGCGGCATCCTCGTGTTCGCGACGCTCGGCACCATCGGTGCGAACCCGTCCCCGTTCGAACTCGGACTGTTGCTCGCCTTCGGGCTGATGGGGTATTTCCTGCGCCGCTACGGCTATCCGATAGCGCCGGTGATCGTCGGCCTGATCCTTGGGCCGATGGCCGAACAGCAGCTGCGAAGGGCGCTCGCCATCTCGCAGGGCGATCCGTCGGTCCTTGCCGGATCTGCGATCTCGGTCACCATCCTGCTTCTGGCGCTGTTCATGTTCCTGCTGCCGATCGTGCTTCGGGCCCGGGGCCGCGGCAAGGTTCTTGCGCAACTGGCGTCCGACACCGACTGATCAGCGGGCGATCCGGTCGTATTCGGCCGCGTCTATGCCAAGGGCGGCAAGGTGGCGGCGCTCCGCCTTGCGGTGCCCTTCATGGGCCGCCGACAGGGCATAGGCGCCGCGCATGGCTGCAATGAAACGGATGAGCGACTGCGTTCTCACGGTAGGGTTCTCCTTTTTCTTCTCTGCAAATAATCATTGCGACGGGCCTGCTGCAGGTACGATGCACGCATGGGAGCCCGGCGCCGTACGCATGCTTCGGCCCGTTCCACCGGAATTGCTTGCATTGCGGCAACGGTTTCTATATATCGGCTTCAAATTCTCCGATCGTTTCGCGAGAGTGGGCCCTCCCGGACCCGCTCTTTTTTATTGCCGCGAAGCGAAGCGACAAGGACTGCCGATTGAGCGAGTTGAACGAGCCGCGCATCATCATCGAGACGGGCCAGGAAGCCCGCATAGCCCGCATCGTGGAACCTGTGGTCAACGATCTCGGCTTCCGGCTGGTGCGGATCAAGCTTTCTTCGATGAACGGCCTGACGCTGCAGATCATGGTGGAGCGGCCAGACGGAACCATGGATGTCAGCGGATTGCGAGGACGTCTCGAAGGCAATTTCGCCGGTGCTCGACATCGAGGACCCGATCGAGAAAGCCTACCATCTGGAGGTTTCCTCGCCCGGCATCGACCGTCCGCTGGTGCGCCGCGGCGATTTCGAACAATGGGCCGGCCATGTCGCCAAGATGGAAACCCGCAGCCTGATCAATGGCCGCAAGCGCTACAAGGGCCGCATCCTCAAGGTCGAGGGTGACGACGTGACCTTCCGGCGCGACGAGGCCGGGCCGGGCGAAGACGAGAATTTCACGCTGCCGCTCGGCGAGATCGCCGAGGCCAAGCTGACGCTGAGCGATGAACTGATCCGCGAGGCGCTGCGGCGCGACAAGGCGTTGCGCGAGGCCAACGGCATTGACGACATCGATGCGGACGACGCCTGAGCATTGAACATTGAAACAACGCGGACAGGGCATCGCCCGCCTGCACGCAAGACCGAGGAGACGGTACCATGGCTGTAAGTGCCAACAGGCTTGAACTGCTGCAGATCGCCGATGCGGTCGCGCGCGAGAAGGTGATCGACCGCGAGATCGTCATCGCCGCGATGGCGGATGCGATCCAGAAGGCCGCGCGCTCGCGCTATGGCCAGGAAACCAACGTGCTGGCGCGGATCGATCCGAAGACCGGCGAGATCACGCTGCAGCGCATCCTGGAGATCGTCGACAAGGTCGAGGACTATTCCACGCAGATCGCGCTTGAGACCGCCCGCGACAAGAACCCCGAGGCCAAGATCGGCGACAGCGTCGCCGAACCGCTGCCGCCGATGGATTTCGGCCGCATCGCCGCGCAGTCCGCCAAGCAGGTCATCGTCCAGAAGGTGCGCGAGGCCGAGCGCGACCGCCAGTTCGACGAATTCAAGGATCGCATCGGCGAGATCGTCAACGGCACGGTCAAGCGCGTCGAATACGGCAATGTCATCGTCGATCTCGGCCGCGCCGAGGCGATCATCCGCCGCGACGAAACCATTCCGCGGGAGAACTTCCGCTATGGCGACCGGGTGCGCGCCTATGTCCATGACGTGCGCCGCGAACAGCGCGGGCCGCAGATCTTCCTGTCGCGCACGCATCCCGAATTCATGAGCAAGCTGTTCACGATGGAAGTGCCGGAAATCTACGACGGCATCATCACCATCAAGTCGGTCGCCCGCGACCCGGGTTCGCGCGCCAAGATCGCCGTCGTGTCGCGCGATTCCTCGATCGATCCGGTCGGCGCCTGCGTCGGCATGCGCGGCAGCCGCGTGCAGGCGGTCGTCGCCGAACTGCAGGGCGAGAAGATCGACATCATTCCCTGGTCGCCCGATGCGGCAACCTTCATCGTCAACGCCCTGCAGCCGGCGGAAGTCGCCAAGGTCGTTCTCGACGAGGATGCGGAGCGCATCGAAGTCGTGGTTCCCGACGACCAGCTTTCGCTGGCGATCGGCCGGCGCGGCCAGAATGTCCGCCTTGCCTCGCAGCTTACCGGCTGGGACATCGACATCATGACCGAGCAGGAAGAAAGCGAGCGCCGCCAGACCGAATTCGCCGAGAACACCGCCAAGTTCACCGAAGCGCTCAATGTCGACGAGATGGTCGCGCAGCTTCTGGCTTCGGAAGGCTTCACTTCCGTCGAGGAAGTTGCCTATGTCGAGTCGGACGAGCTCGCCACGATCGAAGGCTTTGACGAGGAAACCGCCGAGGAACTGCAGGCCCGCGCCCGCGAATTCCTCGAGCGCCAGGAGGCCGAACTCGACGCGGAACGCAAGACGCTCGGCGTGTCGGACGATCTCAAGGCGATCGAGGGACTGACGACGCCGATGCTCGTCACGCTCGGCAAGGCGGACATCAAGACGCTCGAGGATTTCGCGGGCTGCGCCTCCGACGACCTCATTGGCTGGACCGAACGCAAGAACGGCGAGTCCAAGCGGTTCGCCGGCTATCTCGACGGCTTCAACCTGACCAAGGCCGATGCCGAGCAGATGGTTCTCGCCGCCCGCCTCAAGGCAGGCTGGATCACCGAGGACGAAGCGGTCGCAGAGGAAGCAGACGAGGCCGGAGCGCCGGCCTGAGGGCCGCAAGCGGCCGGAGGAACGGATGGACCGGACGGAGCAGGACGAGGACGAAATGAATCCGCGTACCTGCATCGTCACCCGGCAGGCTGGCGAGGCGGATGAACTCATCCGCTTCGTGGCGGGTCCCGAGGCGAAGGTTGTCCCGGACCTGAAGCGACGGCTTCCCGGACGCGGCGTCTGGGTTACCGCGCGGCGGGAAATGGTCGAGACGGCGGTGCGCAAGCGTCTGTTTGCGCGCTACCTCAAGGAGAATGTCGAGGCGGCCGAAACGCTGCCCGGCGATGTCGAGCGCTTGTTGGAGGCCGCGGCTCTTGCCGCCTTGTCGATGGCGCGCAAGGCCGGACTGGTCGTCACGGGCTTCACCAAGGTCGAGTCCGCGGTTCGCTCGGGCAAGGCGTTCCTGCTGCTCAACGCATCGGACGCCGCCGCCGACGGTGTCAGGAAGCTCGGTCAGGCGGTGTACTCGCTTGACGAGGCCGCCAAGCCGCAGGTGCGGGCCATCTTTTCGTCGGATCAAATGGATTTGGCATTGGGTGGCAATAATGTGGTACATGCAGCCGCACTGAAGGGCGGCGCCGCCGATACGCTGCTGGCCAGGATCGACCAACTGGTTCGCTATCGCGGCGAGTGATACCGGGGCCGATTGCAGAGGCCCCGGCACAAGCCAAGGTTGGGGCGCGGTTCGCCGCTTGCCCTTTTGATGGATTCGCGGACGCAATTCTTGGATCAGGACTGGATTTTCCGGCCCCAAGGGTTCACAAAGCCCCGCAACGGGACCGGCCCTGCAAAGCCGGAATTGAAGGACAAAGAACGAAGCATGAGCGAAAACGAAACCGACGACAAGAAAATCAGCGTCACTCCGAAGAAGACGCTGACGCTGCGCCCGAGCGGGCTGTCGCAAGGAACCGTGCGGCAGAATTTCAGCCATGGCCGCAGCAAGGCCGTCGTCGTCGAAACACGCAAGCGCCGCATCACCAAGCCAGGCGAAAAGCCGGAGCCGGCGGTCGAGACCGCGCCGCAGCCCGAGGTCCGCGAAGCCGCGCCGGTAGCGCCGCCGCCACCGCCGCCGCCGCGCCCGGTCTTCGACGCAAGCCAGCATCCGAACCTTTCTCCCAGCGAACTGGAAGCCCGGCGCAGGGCGCTCGAGGAAGCCAATGCGCGCGAGATGGAAGATCGTGCGCGCCGCGAGGAAGAAAGCCGCCGCCGCGCCGAGGAGACGGCGCGCGTCGTAGCTGAACGCGACGCCGCCGAAAAGCGCGCCAAGATGCGAAGGAGAGCTGCCGCCCGCGAGGCGCGCCCTGCCGAAGCTCCCGCAAAGCGCAAGGAAGAGGAAGCGCCGCGCAAGGCCGCTGCAACCGCCGAGACGCGTCCTGCGCCGCGCGACGAGAAGCCTGGCGCCGCAGCGCCGCTGAAGCCCTTCGAGCGCAAGCGCGTCGAAGAGCCGGAAAAGCCTGCCAAGCCGAAGGTCGGGGACGATCGTCGCCGCACCAAGCTGACGCTGGTCAACGCCCTTGACGAAGACGGCAATGTTCGCGGACCCTCGCTCGCGGCCATGCGCCGCCGCCAGGAAAAGGCGCGCCGCGCCGCCATGCAGGGCGGTCCGCGTGAAAAGATCACGCGCGAGGTGACATTGCCCGAGACGATCACGATCCAGGAACTTGCCCAGCGCATGTCCGAGCGGTCGGTCGACGTCATCAAGTTCCTGATGAAGCAGGGCCAGATGCTGAAGCCCGGCGACGTGATCGACGCCGACATGGCGGAACTGATTGCCGCCGAGTTCGGCCACCAGGTCAAGCGCGTATCGGAAAGCGATGTCGAGGTCGGCCTGTTCGACCAGAAGGATGCACCCGAGGAGCTGCAGTCGCGTCCGCCGGTCGTGACCATCATGGGCCATGTCGACCACGGCAAGACCTCGCTGCTCGACGCCATCCGCAATGCCAATGTCGTGGAGGGCGAGGCCGGCGGCATCACCCAGCATATCGGCGCCTACCAGGTCGAGAAGAACGGTCACAAGATCACGTTCATCGACACGCCGGGCCACGAGGCCTTCACCTCGATGCGCGCCCGCGGCGCGCAGGCGACCGACATTGCCATCCTGGTGGTTGCAGCCGATGACGGCGTGATGCCGCAGACGATCGAATCGATCAACCACGCCAAGGCGGCGGGCGTCCCGATCATCGTTGCCATCAACAAGATCGACAAGCCGTCCGCCGATCCGCAGAGGGTTCGCACTGCATTGCTGCAGCACGAGATCTTCGTGGAAACCATGGGCGGCGACGTGCTCGACGTCGAGGTTTCGGCCAAGACCGGCACGGGCCTCGACAAGCTGCTGGAGACAATTCTCCTGCAGTCCGAAGTCATGGAGCTCAAGGCCAATCCGGAGCGTCCCGCCGAAGGCGTGGTCATCGAGGCGCAGCTCGACAAGGGCCGCGGACCGGTGGCGACCGTGCTCGTCAAGCGCGGCACGCTCAAGACCGGCGACATCATCCTTGCCGGCAGTGAATGGGGCAAGGTGCGCGCGCTGTTCAACGATCGCGGCGAGCAGCTCGCTTCCGCAGGCCCGTCCATGCCTGTCGAGGTGCTGGGCATGTCCGGCACGCCGATGGCCGGCGACCGCGTGGCGGTCGTCGAAAGCGAAGCGCAGGCACGCGAGATCTCCGACTACCGCCAGCGGCTTGCCCGCGAGAAGCAGATCGCCCGCCAGGCAGGTTCGCGCGGTTCGCTCGAACAGATGATGAGCCAGCTGCAGTCGTCCGACATGCGCGAGGCCGCTGTGGTCGTGAAGGCCGATGTCGGCGGTTCGGCCGAGGCGATCACGCAGGCGCTCGAGAAGCTCGTCCACCGAGCGAAGTGCGCGCCCGCGTGGTGCATTCGGGCGTGGGCGGCATCACCGAGTCGGACGTGGCGCTTGCCGCCGCCTCCAATGCGCCGATCCTCGCCTTCAACGTGCGCGCCAGCAAGCAGGCGAAGGACGCGGCGGAACGCGAAGGCATCGAGATCCGCTACTACTCGATCATCTACGATCTGGTCGATGACATGCGGGGCGTGCTTTCGGGCATGCTGGCGCCGGAACGCCGCGAGACGTTCCTGGGCTACGCGACCATCCTGCAGGTCTTCAACGTCTCGAAGATCGGCAAGGTCGCCGGCTGCCTTGTCACCGAGGGCAAGGTCGAGCGCGGAACCGGCGTGCGCCTGCTGCGCGACAATGTCGTCATCCACGAAGGCAAGCTGTCGACGCTCAAGCGCTTCAAGGACGAGGTCTCCGAGGTCCAGTCCGGCCAGGAATGCGGCATGGCCTTCGAGAACTACCAGGACATTCGCGAGAAGGACCAGATCGAATGCTTCCGCGTCGAGCACATCACGCGCAAGCTTTGATCCCTGGAATGTGAAAGATCAGCCGGGGCGGTCCCATCCCGCCCGGCTTCGACGAGGTGTATCATGTCTGCAAAAGGCCCTTCCCAGCGCCAGCTTCGCGTCGGCGAAATGGTCCGTCATGCCCTGACGGCCCTGCTGCAGCGCGGCGAAATCCCCGATCCGCTGATCGAGAAGTCGGTCATCTCCATCACCGAGGTGCAGATGTCGCCGGATCTGAAGATCGCGACGGTCTTCCTCTCGCCGCTTGGCGGGCAGGATCCGCAGCCGCTGATCAAGGCGCTTGCCGCAAACCAGAAACTCATCCGCGGCAAGGTCTCGCAGTCCTTGCGCCAGATGAAATACATGCCGGAGTTCCGCTTCCGGCCGGACACAAGCTTCGATAATTTCGCCAAGATCGACCGGCTCCTGCATACGCCGGAAGTCGCGCGCGATCTTGCCAAGGGCGATGACGAGGGTGGGGAATGAGCCGCCAGCGCAAGAAGAAGGGCCGGCCCGTTTCCGGCTGGGTCATCCTCGACAAGCCGGTGGGCATCGGCTCCACCGAATGCGTTTCCAAGTTGAAATGGCTCTACCAGGCAGCCAAATGCGGCCACGCCGGAACGCTTGACCCGCTCGCTTCCGGCATGCTGCCGATCGCGCTTGGCGAAGCCACCAAGACGGTCCCCTATGTCATGGACGGGGAAAAGACCTACCTCTTCACCGTGACCTTCGGGGCGCAGACCAACACGGATGATCTTGAAGGCGTGGTCACCCACACATCGGACCGCCGGCCGTCGCGCGAGGAGATAGCTGCGATCCTGCCGCGAATATACCGGCGAGATCGAGCAGGTGCCGCCTGCCTTTTCGGCGATCAAGATCAATGGCGAGCGCGCCTATAACCTTGCGCGCGACGGCGAGACCGTCGAGATCGAGCCGCGCACGGTCATCATCCACCGGCTTGACCTGCTCGAAATGCCAGATGCCGACACGGCCATGTTCGAGTGCGAATGCGGCAAGGGCACCTATGTGCGGGCGCTGGCGCGCGACATCGGCATCCAGCTCGGCTGCTATGGCCACATCAGCGCAATTGCGCCGCACGGCGGTCGGCCCGTTCACGGCGGACGACCTCGTGCCGCTGGACGAACTGGTGGCGCTGGAAGGCGATCTCGCCGCACTCGACGGCGAAATCATCCCGACCGGCGCGGCGCTGGAGGAACTGCCCGAAATCCGCATCACGCCGGACCAGGCGCAGCGCATCCGCTCCGGCAATCCGGTGCTGCTGCGCGGCCGCGATGCGCCGACACACGCCGACGAAGCCTTCGCCACGCAAGGCAATGACCTCGTTGCCATCGGCCATGTGGAAAAGGGCGAGTTCCACCCGCACCGGGTATTTACCACGTCGCGGATCTGACCCGGCGCGGCGAAGCCGCACAAACTGCTGGTATTTGGCGCGAAACTGGCATATATGCGCCGCATCAGGCGGGCAGAAGTGCCCGCCCGTTTTTCATTGGCCCCGGCTGGACGACATCCCGGCCTTGGGCGGCAGAACAACCATCCGGCATCGCGTATGGCGGCCGTACAACAACAGGATCAACCGATGTCGATCACCATCGAACGCAAGGCGGAACTCATCAAGGAATATGCGACCAACGCCAGCGACACCGGTTCGCCGGAAGTGCAGGTCGCGATCCTTTCCGAGCGCATCGCCAACCTGACCGAGCACTTCAAGGACCACAAGAAGGACAACCATTCCCGCCGTGGCCTGCTGAAGCTCGTTTCCCAGCGCCGCCGCCTGCTTGACTACGTCAAGGGCAAGGATGAGGCGCGTTACCAGACACTGATCGAGCGTCTCGGCCTGCGCCGCTGACGCCTTGAAGAACCGCGGCGGGTCACAGGCCCGCCGCATTGCCATTCCGGACGGGTTTTCCAAGCGTCCCTCCGGCTTTTTGGCAGAACCGGCGCCCCATCTTTGTGGAAATGAAGGGGCAGGATTACCGGATGCCTGACGAGCGGCCAGTCCGCACCAGACCTCCCGTTGTCTTGCCCTGGGTAGCGCCACAAAACGCCTGGACTATTGGCGACGCCCGGACTCCGTCATCGGTTGACGGGGGCGTCGGCGCACAAAAGGACAAACCATGTTCGACATCCATACCGTCGAGATTGAATGGGGCGGACGCCCGCTCACGCTCGAAACCGGCAAGGTCGCCCGCCAGGCAGGCGGCTCGGTCATCGCCACCTACGGCGAGACCGTCGTCCACGCAACCGTCGTGGCGGCAAAGGAACCCAAGCCCGGCCAGGACTTCTTCCCGCTCACCGTGAACTACCAGGAAAAGACCTACGCGGCCGGCAAGATCCCCGGCGGCTACTTCAAGCGCGAAGGCCGCCCTAGCGAGAAGGAAACGCTGGTTTCCCGCCTGATCGACCGCCCGATCCGCCCGCTCTTCGCCGAAGGCTTCAAGTGCGAGACGCAGGTCGTGTGCACCGTGCTGCAGCATGACCTCGAAAACGACCCGGACGTCGTTGCGATGGTTGCCGCCTCCGCGGCGCTGACGCTTTCCGGCGTGCCGTTCCTCGGCCCGATCGGCGCTGCCCGCGTCGGCTACATCAACGGCGAATACGTGCTGAACCCGAACATCGACGAGATGCCGGAATCGAAGCTCGACCTCGTCGTCGCCGGCACCAACGACGCCGTGCTGATGGTCGAGTCGGAAGCCCAGCAGCTTGACGAAAAGACCATGCTCGACGCGGTCATGTTCGGCCACCGCGCTTTCCAGCAGGTGATCAACGCGATCATCGATCTCGCCGAAAAGGCGGCCAAGGAACCGCGCGCCCATGTCGTTCCGGACCATTCGGAACTGCTGGCGAAGATGGACGCGCTGGTCGGCGCCGACATTGCCAACGCCTACACGATTTCCGACAAGCAGGCGCGCTACCACGCGCTTGACGCGGCCAAGGCGAAGATGAAGGAAACTTTCATCACCGCCGAGACCGGCGCCAGCGAGGCGCAGACGATTTCGGAAGTCTTCAAGGAACTGCAGGCCAAGGTGGTCCGCGGATCGATCCTGAAGACCGGCATCCGCATCGACGGTCGCGACACCAAGACCGTCCGCCCGATCGTGTCGGAAGTCGGCGTTTTGCCGCGCACGCACGGTTCGGCGCTCTTCACCCGCGGCGAAACGCAGGCGCTGGTCGTTGCCACGCTCGGCACCTCCGACGACGAGCAGTACATCGACTCGCTGACCGGCACCTACAAGGAAACCTTCCTGCTGCACTACAATTTCCCGCCTTTCTCGGTCGGTGAAACCGGCCGCATGGGTTCGCCCGGGCCGCCGCGAAATCGGCCATGGCAAGCTGGCCTGGCGCGCCATCCATCCGATGCTGCCGGGCGCGGAAGACTTCCCCTACACCATGCGCGTCGTCTCGGAGATCACCGAGTCGAACGGTTCGTCCTCGATGGCCACCGTCTGCGGCACTTCGCTGGCGCTGATGGATGCCGGCGTTCCGCTGAAGGCGCCGGTCGCGGGCATCGCGATGGGCCTCATCAAGGAAGGCGACGGCTTCGCCGTGTTGTCCGACATCCTCGGCGACGAGGATCACCTCGGCGACATGGATTTCAAGGTCGCCGGCACGTCGCAGGGCGTCACCTCGCTGCAGATGGACATCAAGATCACCGGCATCACCGAGGAGATCATGCGCGTCGCGCTTGACCAGGCGCGCGACGGCCGCCTGCACATCCTTGGCGAGATGTCCAAGGCGCTGTCGGAAAGCCGCGGCGAACTCGGCGAATTCGCGCCGCGCATCGAGCAGATGAACATCCCGGTCGACAAGATCCGTGAAGTCATCGGTTCGGGCGGCAAGGTCATCCGCGAGATCGTCGAGAAGACCGGCGCCAAGATCAACATCGAGGATGACGGCACGGTCCGCATCGCTTCGGCATCCGGCAAGGAGATCGAGGCGGCACGCAAGTGGATCCACTCCATCGTGGCGGAGCCGGAAGTCGGCGAGATCTACGAAGGCACCGTGGTCAAGTGCGTCGAGTTCGGCGCATTCGTGAACTTCTTCGGTTCGCGCGACGGCCTCGTCCACATCTCGCAGCTTTCCGACGGCCGGGTCGCAAAGACGACCGACGTCGTGCAGGAAGGCCAGAAGGTCTGGGTGAAGCTGATGGGCTTCGACGATCGCGGCAAGGTGCGCCTGTCGATGAAGGTCGTCGACCAGGCGACCGGCAAGGAAGTCAAGGAAGAGGCGCAGGCCGAAGGCTGACCGCTTCCCGCAACTGAATGCAGAAGGGCGCGGCAATGTCCGCGCCCTTTTTCTTGTGCGCCGATGGAGATGAAGATGGCCGATGCCCGCGACACATTGCTGCTCGCTTTCGAAAAAGGCCTGGCGCAAGCGCCGGTCGCCGGTTCGCGCTGGCTTTATCTCAATGCGCGGCCGCTCCCGGCCCATGTCAATGACCTGAAGCCGATGCTCGCCTGCGAGCAGGGCTTCCGGCCGCATTTCCTCGATCTGCAGAAATCCGGCTGGCAGGTGGAGCCGTCGCGCCATGAAGAGACAAGTTTCGACGGAGCGATTGGTTCTGGTTTCCAGCTCGCGCCAGCTCAACGAAGTGATGCTGTCGCGCGCCTGGGACAGCGTGACGCCGGGCGGCGCGATCATCGTTGCCGGGGACAACCATGACGGCGCGAAGTCGCTGCGAAAATACGTTGCGCCGCCACTTCGGTGCGGCTGAGAGCCTTTCCAAGCACCACGCGATCGTCTTTCGCGTTTTCCCGGGGCGAGGCGGACAATCCGTTTCCGCCGCAAACAAAGCCGCGGCGCGGCGCCTATGAAGTCGCTCCCGGCATGTTTTCCGCCGACGGCCCGGACGAAGGTTCCGTCATGCTTGCCGGTCATTTCAACGATCGGATCGAGGGCGGAGTCGCCGATTTCGGCGCGGGCTGGGGTTATCTCGGTACAAGTTTGCTGCAGGCGGCGTTCCGCATCGACAGCTTCGACTGCATCGAGGCGGACCACGCCTCCCTCGAAGCCGCGAAGCTCAATCTAGAAGGCTTGTCCGAGGACACTCGGCTCTCGCTTTCACTGGCTTGATCTGACCCGCGAAGCGCCGCCATCGCATTACGACTGGATAGTGATGAACCCGCCATTCCACGACAGCCACGCGGCAAATCCCGAGCTCGGCGTTGCGTTCATCAAGGCTGCGGCAAAGGCGTTGAAACCGGGCGGCAAACTGCTGATGGTCGCCAACCGGAACCTCCCCTATGAAGCCTCGCTGTCGGAGGAATTTGCGTCTTTCACGACACTCGAGGAAAACGGCCGGTTCAAGATCATCGAGGCAGTGCGCTGACTGCTTGATCGCGGTCGCCAATCGCCGTAGGTAGTCGTTGCGCCGTCGCGCGCCATTACCTTTGGGGGGACAATCATGACGCCAGCAGTTGCGGCCGTGGGAATTTATGCAGGCATCATGGGCCTGATCGCGATCTGGCTGGGTGTTATCGTCGGCGGCTGGCGGCAAAAGACCGGCGTTTCCATTGGCGACGGCGGCAATATCGACCTCGTGCGCGCCATGCGGGGTCAGGCCAATTTCACCGAAACGGTACCGCTGACCCTCATCATGATGGTCTACATGGCGCTCGCAGGCGCTCCGGCGCTCGCCATTCACATTCTTGGCGTTTTGCTGGTTGTGGGCCGCATCATCCATGGACTGCACTTTGCCAAGCCGGGACAGCCGCGTTGGCAACGCGCGCTTGGTTCGGGCCTGTCATTCCTGGTGCTGCTGGCCGCCTCGCTGGGCGCGCTCGGCCATTCCATTGCGGCTTGGCTGTAGCCTATTCGGCGTCGGTCTTCTTCAACTCTGCCAAGCGCGGCATCGACACGGTCGAATAGCCCGAATCGACATAGTGGATTTCGCCGGTCACGCCTGACGACAGATCGCAAAGCAGGTAGAGCGCCGAACCGCCAATCTCGTCGATTTCCACCGTGCGGCCAAGCGGCGCGTTGCGGCGCTGGTAGTTGAACATCATGCGCGCGTCGGAAATGCCGGCGCCTGCAAGCGTGCGCACCGGACCGGCCGAAATCGCATTCACCCGGATATTGTCCAGCCCGAAATCGAAGGCGAGGTAGCGCACGCTGGCCTCCAGCGCAGCCTTGGCAACGCCCATGACGTTGTAGTTCGGCATTACGCGGGCCGATCCGCCATAGGTCAACGTCAGCATCGATCCGCCCTGTTTCATCAGCGGTGCAGCACGCGCGGCAATCTCGGTGAAGGAGAAGCAGGAAATCTGCATCGTGCGGGTAAAGTTTGCCCGCGTCGTGTTGGCATAGAGGCCCTTGAGCTCGTTCTTGTCGGAGAAGGCGATTGCGTGAACGAGAAAATCGATGCTGCCCCATTCGCGCGACAAGGTCTCGAACACCCCGTCCACGGTGGCAATGTCCTCGACATCGCAGGGAAGCAGCAGCTGCGAGCCGACGCTGTCCGCCAGCGGCTTGACGCGCTTGCCGAATGCCTCGCCTTGATAGGTGAAGGCCATCTCGCGCGCCGTGCTCTGCCAGCCGTTTTGCAATGCCCCACGCGATCGAATGGTCGTTGGCGACGCCCATCACAAGGCCGCGCTTGCCCGCCATCAGGCCCTTCATTGCCGTGTTCCCCGCACCCATTGTTCCCCGCTTCCGGCTCAGCCGTTATGGCGCTGGAAGACCAGCGTGGCGTTGGTGCCGCCGAAGCCGAACGAGTTCGACATGACGGTGTTGATCTCGGCATTGTCGATGCGGCTGCGTACCACGTTCATGTCCGCGAAATCCGGATCGAGTTCGTCGATATGGGCGCTCTCGCAGATGAAGCGGTTGTTCAGCATCAGCAGGGAATAGATCGCCTCCTGCACGCCCGTCGCACCGAGCGAATGGCCGGTAAGCGACTTGGTGCCCGAGATCGGCGGGCAACGTGTCGCCGAAGACCTCGCGGATCGCCTCCATCTCCTTCTTGTCGCCGACAGGAGTGGAGGTGGCGTGCGGATTGATGTAGTCGACCGGGTCGTTGACGGTGGAAAGCGCCATCTTCATGCAGCGCACCGCGCCTTCGCCCGAAGGGGCAACCATGTCGTAGCCGTCCGATGTCGCGCCATAGCCGGTCAGTTCGCCATAGATGCGTGCGCCGCGCGCCTTGGCATGTTCGAGTTCCTCCAGCACCAGCACGCCAGCACCGCCCGCGATGACGAAGCCGTCGCGGTTGATGTCATAGGCGCGCGAGGCAACCGCAGGCCGGTCGTTGAACTTCGAGGACATCGCGCCCATTGCGTCGAAAAGGTTGGACATCGTCCAGTCGAGATCTTCCGAGCCGCCGGCGAAGATCACGTCCTGCTTGCCGACCTGGATCGTCTCGTAGGCGTTGCCGATGCAGTGGTTGGACGTCGCGCAGGCGGACGAGATCGAATAGTTCACGCCCTTGATCTCGAACTGGGTCGCCAGCACGGCCGATGCGGTCGAGCTCATTGCCTTTGGCACCGCGGTCGGCCCGATGCGCTTGGGTCCGCGCTCCTGTGTGGTCACGGCGGCATCGAAGATCGTGCGGGTCGAAGGTCCGCCAGAGCCCATGATGATGCCGGTACGCGGGTTGACGATTTCGGAGGCTTCAAGGCCGCTATCCTGGATGGCCTGTTGCATGGCGATGTAGTTCCACGCCGTGCCCTTGGCCATGAAGCGCGTCGTGCGCCGGTCCAGCACCTCGAACGGGTCGAGCTGCGGCGCGCCGTGCACCTGGCAGCGGAAACCGTATTTGACGTAGTCCTCGGCGGTCGAAATTCCGGACTTGGCTTCGCGCAAGGAGGCGAGCACTTCCTGGTTATTGTTGCCGATGGAGGAGACAATCCCCATGCCGGTGACGACGACACGTCTCATGGTGATTTTCCCTTTCTCTAGCCTGTCGAAGGGTTGCGGACCGCCTGTCCGGACGGCTGAACACTGAACGCAATTGCATGGAACCCGGCTTGCGTCAAATCCCGCAAGCCTGCCCCGGTTCCGTCAATTGTCCTGGAAAAGGCCTACCCGAAGATCGGTTGCCCGATAGATGACTTCGCCATCGGCCTTCATCCATCCATCGGCGATGCCGAGCTTCAGGCGGCCACGCATGACGCGTTTGAAATCAATGCCGTATTCGACAAGCTTGGTCTTGGGCGTGACCATTCCGGTAAACTTCACCTCGCCGGTCGCAAGCGCGCGGCCGCGCCCGGGTTCGCCCAGCCAGCCGAGGTAAAAGCCGGTCAACTGCCACATCGCGTCGAGCCCGAGGCAGCCCGGCATGACCGGATCACCGTGGAAATGGCACGCGAAGAACCACAGATCCGGCTTGATGTCGAATTCCGCGCGGATGAAGCCCTTGCCGTGCTCGCCGCCCTCCAATTGCACATCGGTGATTCGGTCGAACATAAGCATGGGCGGAAGGGGAAGCTGCGCATTTCCCGGCCCGAACAATTCGCCGCAACCGCATTTGAGCAGTTCCTCATAGCCAAAGCTGGATTTCTGACCGGTCATTCGCCCCTCGATCTCCCATGCGCGAAGACCGGTTCACCCGGTCTTGCTTCGCCGCTCTTTAGCACAGCACCCCCCGCATTCCAAACATGCTGGCGCAACGCCAAAAATCGGAAAAAGCGTCGCACTTGCGACGCCATTGCTTGAAACCTATAATGGTAGAGAGAAAAACGACTGGCAGCGTGCACCAAAGCCATGAAGACAGGCAAAATCCGGTCGGGATGTCCGACCGTTCAGCAAATCGACATTGCCGCGATGTTGCGCGATGCTGACCTGCGCCCGACGCGCCAGCGCATGGGGCTTGCCACGCTGCTGTTTTCACAGGGCGACAGGCACGTTTCGGCCGAAGCCTTGCACGAGGAGGCCCGCGCGGCCGGCTTCCCGGTTTCGCTGGCGACCGTCTACAACACCTTGCACCAGTTTTCGGCATCCGGTTTGTTGCGTGCCATCGCGATCGACACGACCAAGACCTATTTCGACACGAATACCGGCGACCACCACCACTTCTATCTTGAGGCTTCCAACGAGGTCATCGACATGCCCGATGGCTTCATCCGCGTCGAAAACCTGCCAGCCCCGCCGGAAGGCCTCGAAATCAGCCGCGTCGATGTGATCGTGCGGGTTCGGTCCGTGCGCGCCCGGCGCTGAGCGGCTGACCGTCAGCGCTTGAAGCTTTCGTCGGGATAGACTCCCCAGACCTGTTTTTGCGCGACATATCCGTGCGCACCCGGCACTTCCATTTCGCACCAGCCGTTTTCGCAAGCGCTCACCGGCGCGATCACGCCGGGTTCAAGCCTTGCGACGACGCGCGAATCCGACGAGGGACGTGCGCGCATCTCGATCATGGTATCCTTTTCTTCCCACGGAGCCACGATGGCCGTGCGGTCGCCAGATAGCAGGGAGTGCAGCACCCAGCCCTCATTGCCTTCAGCGTCGCGGACCTTGCGCCAGGTATCGTATTCCTGGATCACTTCCATTGGCAGTCCGCGCTTCATGTACATCCAGTCGACCATATAGTCGCGGCCCGGTCCCACGCGCATGTTCACCCGCGCGGATTTGAGCGATACGTAGCGCGGCAGGGGCAATCCGCTGGTCTTGATCTGCTCGCCGGCGGCAGAGGCCGGAAGCGCCGGGTTCATGCCCGCCAGAAACGTTGCTGCAGCTGCAAACAAGGAAATGAAAAATCGATTTCGGGATTTTATTGCTGACAAGAGGCTGGCTCCCTTTACGCGGACGCGGCAAGTTTTCAGGCCGGCGGGTGGCGCTGGTCAAGCACCGGCGCTTTGACCCGGACCGGCGGTCTGCTAAACAATCGAACGGGAATAAAGTTTGTCCCAGCCTGGTTAAGGCTTGGTCAACGAAGGCGCTAAAAGCAAAAGAATCGGGAGCGGGAGGCACATGCCACGCAAGAAACCAAGAGTGGTCGTGACACGCAAGCTGCCCGACGCGGTGGAAACCCGCATGCGCGAATTGTTCGACACGACGCTCAACCTTGACGACCGCCCGATGAGCCACGCCGAACTGGTCGCGGCGGTGAAGACAGCCGAGGTGCTCGTGCCCACGGTGACCGACAAGGTCGACGAGAGCCTGATCTCGCAGGCCGGTCCCGAACTCAAGCTCATCGCCAATTTCGGCAATGGCGTCGACAATATCGATATCGGCGCGGCGGCCCGCAAGGGCATCACCGTCACCAACACGCCCAATGTGCTGACCGAGGATACGGCGGACATGACGATGGGGCTGATGATCGCCACCGCTCGGCGGCTTGACGGAAGGCTTCGAGGCACTGGAAAACGGCGCGTTCAAGGGCTGGTCGCCGACCTGGATGCTCGGCCGCCGCATCTGGGGCAAGCGCCTCGGCATCGTCGGCATGGGCCGCATCGGCACGGCGGTGGCGCGGCGCGCCCGCGCCTTCGGCCTGTCGATCCACTACCACAACCGAAAGCGCGTGAGCATCAAGACCGAGGAGGATCTGGAGGCGACCTATTGGGAAAGCCTCGACCAGATGCTGGCCCGCATGGACATCATCTCGGTCAACTGTCCCTACACGCCTGCGACCTTTCACCTGCTGTCGGCAAGGCGCATTGCGCTGATGCAACCCTCCGCCTTCATCGTCAACACCGCGCGCGGGCAGATCATCGACGAGGATGCGCTGATCGCGGCGCTCACCGACGGCAAGCTGTCAGGCGCGGGGCTCGACGTGTTCGAGCACGAGCCTGCCGTGCGGCCGGAAATGCTGGCGCTGGCCCATCAGGGCAAGGCGGTCATCCTGCCGCATATGGGATCGGCGACGATCGAAGGCCGGCTGGAAATGGGCGACCGCGTCATCATCAACATACGCACGCTGTTCGACGGCCATCGCCCGCCGGACCGGGTGCTGCCCAATATGGCGTGACACCTCACGAAGCGTGCAGCAGTTTGCCGTCGAGGGACGGATAATGCGACGCATCGAGTTTGAATGCGGCGGGGTGCGGCCATCCCATTTCGCGCGCGACGAGGACGCCCAGCAGAAGGATTGCATCCGCCTCGTGCATGATGATTGCCGCTGGGGCGAGGCCTTTGTGGATCAGCTCCAGCAGTACGGCGGACGCCGATGACGAGCCGATGGTGGCCGGCAGCATCAGCACAGTTCCGGCAATCGAGACGTCGCGCTGCGGGTGGCGCACGTCAACGATTGAGCCGGTCTTCGGATCGACCCCGCCCCAGAAGCTGATCGGGGCGGCAAGGGCGAGGCCCGGGGCGGTGGCGGCAGGACCGTCGATCATGACTTCGGCGCGCAAGGCTTGCTGCAAGCCTTCGGCACTTATCGAACCTTCAGCCATGCGCCGCTCCGGCGAAAACCGGCCTTGCGGCAATGGCGCTCTCCACGCATTCGGCCATGGAGCCGAACAGTACGCCATAGCCGGTATTGCCCGGCGCATATTGCGCGAACTTGCCTGAATTCGTCATCATCACGCCGCCCTGGAGTTCAGCCATGACCGGCGTCACTACGACGCAGGTATCGGCGACAATGGTAATGCCGCAAGCTTCAAGCGCCGCGCGGAGGCCGGAGGTTTCCAGGTCCTTGAGCACATGCCGCCCGGTGCAGGCATAAAAGGGCACCGACACCTTGCGTCCCGCGACCAGGCCTTGCCAGCTTGCGGCACTCCTCCAGCGACAGGTGCGGGCTGCCGATGGCGACGGCATCGATGCGCGAAGCGCCGGCAACGGTGGCAAGCCGCGTCTTTTGCTCCGCGATATCCGCCGCCGTGACGATCATCCGCTCCGTCGCTCCCGGCTCCAGGATCGATGCCGTGTCCGGTGCCTCGGGTGTGATGCCGGCCATGTGGAACAGGCCGACGCCGCCGGTGGAGGCCGCCGCCGCCCCGAAGGCCTTGAGTGCATCTTCGCCCGGGTGTGCCGGCATGCCTTCGATGACGCCGATTTCGCTGCCGGCGCGCCGCCCGTAGAGACTGCCCAGCACCGGCCAGAAGCTCTCGTCACGGAATGTCTCGCGCGCCAGGCCCGACACGTCGAAGACGAAGCGTGCGGTGCGGTTTTCCGGGAGATGCAAGCCCGTACGCGGCGCGCGCCCTGAAATGGCGCAGGCAATGTCGAGATAGTCGCCATACCGGTTCGTGCGCGCGCCCAGCACCGAATTGCAGAATACCACCGCGTTGGACTCGCCCCAGGCAACGTCAGTGCCAAGCTGCGGGCGGTGACCCGCCTGGTAGGGCGAGCAGGTCCATGTCGGTTCGCAGCCGATAGCGAGGTATGCCCGCATGAGGCGCTTGGCCATGTCCCTTTCGTGTAGCGGCAGGCGGTTGCCCGAACACCCGGTCAGGTCGACCGCGCCGACATTGAGCGTTGCCCGTACCGACACCTTCGCGCCGAGGTCGCGCAGCCTTTCGGCGAAATACGTACCAGAATCGCCATGGTAGAGCGCACCGTCGATATGGGCCGAGGCAACCGGCACGAGGCTTTGCGCCCCGAGGAGGCGGGCGCTGTCGCAAACAAGGCGAATAGCCATCGCCGCGCCTTCGCCTTGCGCGCCCGCAACCATGGCAGATTCCCGCGCCGTCAGCGCAAGGCTCATGCTGCGGCAGCCTTGAACCGCATGGTGTCGAAACGCCCGGCACGCGCGTCGTAGAGGATCAACCGCCCGGCAAGGCTTTCGCCCGCGCCGGTGATTTCCTTGATGACCTCCATCGCCTGCATCGAACCCATTATGCCGGTGAGCGCTCCAAGGATGCCGGCCTGCGCGCAGGTCGGCAGCAAGCCATCCGGCGGCTTGTTCGGGAAGAGGTCGCGGTAGCGCGGATAGGGGTTGCCTTGCCCGTCGCTGGCATAGGGCTTGAGCGTCGTAAGCGATCCGTCGAACTGGCCCACCGCGGCGGTGACGAGCGGCTTCTTCAGCTCCTCGCAAAGATCGGCCAGCAGATAGCGCGTGTCGAAATTGTCGGAACCATCGACCACCACGTCATTGAGGGCAACCAACGCCAGCCCGTTCTTTTCGTTGATGCGAACGGGATAGGTCTCCACGCGCACATTCGGGTTGATGCGTTGCGCTGCGCGCCTGGCGCTCTCGACCTTGGACACGCCCACATGCGCGGTTTCATGGATGATCTGCCGTTGCAGATTCGAGAGTGAAACCGTGTCGTCGTCGACTACCGAGATCGTGCCGACGCCGGCCGCAGCCAAGTAGGCGATGACTGGCGAGCCCAAGCCCGCCCGCGCCGATGACCAGAACGCGCGCCGCCTTCAGCTTTTGCTGCCCGGGCCCGCCGACATCGGCAAGCACAATATGACGGGCATAGCGTTCCAGTTCGTCGCTGCTCAATATGGTGCTCATTGCTTCTGGCTTTCCTTTTTAGCCTGGCCCGATTGTACCGTATAATATTGCGCCCTTTCACCGAGCGCCGCAAACAGTGACCGGTCGGTTCCGGTCATCCAGGCCTGGCAATCCAGCATGTCGATCCGGTCGAAAAGCGCGGCTCGCCGCCTTTCGTCGAGATGCGCCGCAATTTCGTCCAGGAGAAGGATGGGCGCAAATCCGTTGAGATCGCTGACAAGGCGGGCATGGGCGAGAAGAATGCCGACGAGTAGCGCCTTTTGCTCGCCGGTGGAGCAAAGTTCGGCGGCCATTGCCTTTGGCCGGTGCGTGACCTTTAGGTCGGAGCGGTGCGGCCCCTCAAGCGTTCGGCCCGCTGCCGCGTCGATCCGGCGAGCCGCCCTGAGGCGGTCGCGATAGCCGTCCTCGAGATCGACCGAGGCGCTGTCGGGCGCCAGCGCCTCCAGGCTGCCGTCCAGCGAAAGCAGGGCATCCGGGAAGGGGGAAGCGGGATCGGCTGCCCGGATGATCACGCCGGTCAGAAGGCTCACGAGTTCAAGCCGGGCCAGCGCCACGGCAATGCCCGTATCCACCATCTGCGCCTCGATGGCGTCGAGCCACGCTCCGTCGGGATTTTGTTCGGACAGCAGCCGGTTGCGCGCGCGCATGGCCTTTTCGAAATCCGCCGCCCGCCTGCCGTGTACCGGATCGATCGCCAGCACCAGCCTGTCGAGGAACTTGCGGCGGTCTGCCGCGGGGCCGGTGAACAAGCCGTCCATGGCCGGGGTCAGCCAGACGATGCGGCAATGTTCCAGCAAGTCGTCGGCGCTTCTTGCCGGTGCGCCATTGATGCGCACGCGCCTTTGCGATTCGGGTCCGAGCGCACTCTCCACAACGCCGGTGCCGATGGATACGGGGCCGGCCGCGCCTTGCATTTCGGCATGGACCGACCACGCGCCGGAGCAGCCGCTGCGCGCGACCTGGTCGATCGTGGCCCGCCGCAGGCCGCGCCCTGGCGAAAGGAAGGAAATGGCTTCGAGCAGATTGGTCTTTCCTGCGCCGTTCTCGCCCGTCAGGACAACGTGCCGGTGGTCGCAGTCAAGGCGCAGTGACGCATAGTTGCGAAAATCGGTCAGCTTGAGCTGCGTCAGGTGAATGCGGGTCATGGCCTGCGCCCTCTTTCCCGCCGCCCTGCCCGGGTTCGTCAAACGCGCATCGGCATCAGGACATAGATTGCGCCAGATTCTGCCGAGTCGCGGATCAGGGTCGGCGAACCGGGATCGGCGAGCATGAACACTGTCTCGCTGCCGGAGAGCTGGCTGGTGATATCGAGCAGATAGCGCGAATTGAAGCCGATTTCCAACGGCTCGGCGGAATAGCCAACGGGTAGTTCCTCGGTCGCGCTGCCCGAATCGGGGTTGTTCACGGTCAGCACCAGATTGCCATCGGAGAGTTGCAGCTTCACCGCACGGCCCCGCTCGGACGATATGGTCGAAACGCGGTCGACGGCGCTGGCGAAGGACTGGCGGTCCATTACGAGTTCGCGATCATTGCCGGTTGGAATGACGCGGTTGTAGTCGGGGAAGGTGCCATCGATCAGCTTCGATGTGAGGATCACTGCGCCGACCGTCATGCGGATCTTGGTTTCCGAAAGCTCGATTGCGATGTTGGATTCGGGATCTTCAACCAGCTTCTGGATCTCGCCGACCGCCTTTCGCGGTATGATGACGCCCGGCATTCCCTCGCAGCCCGCCGGCGCCTCGATCTGCGCCCGCGCGAGCCGGTGCCCGTCTGTTGCTACAGCGCGCAGCATGAGCTTGCCTGCTTCCTCGACCGCATGCAGGTAGATGCCGTTGAGATAGTAGCGCGTCTCCTCGGTCGAGATCGCGAACTGCGTATGCTCTATCAGGCCGCGAAGCTGCGACGCGGTGATCTTGAACTTGTGCGTGAAGGTTCCCGCCGTGATGTCGGGAAAATCGCTTTCCGGCAGCATCTGAAGCGTGAAGCGCGAACGGCCCGCGGTGACCTTCAGGACGCTCGATTCGGCATCGGTCGCCAACATGACCTCGGAGCCGTCGGGCAACTTGCGCACGATGTCGTAGAGCATGTGCGCGGGCACTGTGGTCGACCCCGCCTGCTCCACCATGGCCGGTGATTTCTCGAAGATTTCCAGGTCAAGGTCGGTCGCCTTGAGCTGCAACTCCGATCCTTCCGCGCGAATGAGCACGTTTGAGAGGATCGGTATGGTGTTTCGGCGTTCGACAACGCGGTGCACATGGCCCAGCGTCTTGAGCAGGTTCGATCGTTCGATGGTGACACGCATGACATTTCGCTTTCGACTTCGGCAGGCGGGTTGCCGCCCGCACGGCCTGGTCCTTGCGGGAACCCGGGCGCAAATGAACGCCCTTGTTGCCCCGTAGTTGCCCCATGGATCCCCGGGCCGCAGCACAGGATCGCGGACGGACAAACTGCTGAAAAACGGCTTCATTTGCAAGCCGTGCCAACGCGATGCGAAGCCGCACCGGCGGCTTGCCATGCCTTTACTGTTGATAATCGCGTTCCGCGGCAAGGCTGCCGGCGCGCTACACCGGCGGCCTTGCGGCCATGCGTTCCGTCAGTCGAGGATAAGGCGCTTCAGCAGCTCGATTTCGTGAGCCAGTTTCTGATCCTTCGATGCAAGGTCCTCGATCTTGCGAACGGCATGCAACACGGTTGTGTGATCGCGCCCGCCGAACCTGCGCCCTATCTCGGGCAGCGACCGCGGCGTCATGATCTTTGACAGATACATGGCGATCTGGCGCGGACGGACGATCACCCGCGTGCGGCGGTTGGAAAGCAGGTCGTTCTTTGAAACGTTGAATTGCCTGGCAACCACCTTTTGGATGTCCTCGATACGCACGCGGCGCGAATCGGAGCTGCGGATGAGGTGCCCGAGCATCTTGTCGAGTTCCTCGAAGCTCATCGGCCCTTCCGAAAAACGGTGCTGGACGAGGAGTTGGTTGAACGCGCCCTCGACATCGCGCCCGCTCGTCGTCACCTGCCGGGCGACGTAGTGGCGAATGTCCTCGGGTATGTCGAGCGATGGCTGCTCGGCCCGCGCTTCCTCGTATCGTGCATTGAGGATCGCCTTGCGCAACTCGTAGTCGGGCGATTCCACTTCCAGCGTCACGCCACCCTTGAGGCGCGAACGCACGCGCTCGTCGAGGCTTTCCAGCTCCGCCGGGGGACGGTCGGCGGCAACGACCACCTGCCTTGCGCTGTCGATCAGTTCGTTCAGCAGATGGCAGAACTCGGCCTGGATCGCCTTGCCTTGCAGGAACTGCATGTCGTCGATCACGAGCAGGTCGATGTCGCGCAAGGATTCCTTGAGCGAGAGCGCGGTCTGGTCGCGGATCGCGGCGGCAAAACGCCACATGAAGTATTCGGCGGTGAGATAGAGCACCTTCTTGCGCGGATCGCGGGTGCGCGCCTCCCAGGCAACTGCCTGTAGCAGGTGGGTCTTGCCAAGGCCGACGGATGCATGGACGAACAGCGGGTTGAAACGCACCGAACCCTTGTCGTCCTCGGCCACCGTGCGTGCCGCGGCATAGGCGATGCGGTTCGACTTTCCGTCGATGAAGTTCGCGAATGTATGGCGCGGATCGAGCGGCGAACCCGAAAAGCCCTGCTTGCGGTCGATCGCATGCTGTGCGAGGCGCGGCACCGGCGCAAATGACGCGCTTGTGCGAAGTGCCTGGATCCGGGGCTCGCCCGCAGCCGCAGCCGCCGTCGCTTCCGCTACCCGCGCGCCCGTCTCCGGCGCCTTTTCCTCGCACGGTGCTATCTGGCTGCGGCGCACGGCGCTGCGCACCGCGACGTCGGCGCGAAAGACGGAAGGATCTTCCTTGCGCCAAAGCTCGAGCAGGAGTTCGCGGTAGTGCGAATAGAGCCACGATTTGAGGAAAGCTGTTGGTACGGAATGAAGCGCGACGCCGCCCGATATGCTCTCAAGCTTCACGCGGCCGAACCAACTGTTGAATACCTCGCTTCCCAACCGCGCTTGCAACTGGGCGCGCACGCGCAGCCACTGTTCGTCTTTTCCGGGCCCACCCGGCTTTCCCGCATTTATCATCGCCACTTCCATCCGATCTCACCCTGTCGCATTTTCAAGCCTGCACAGCCGCCTGCATACGCGTGCGTTCGAATACGCTCGCAATACCAGCCGCCCGCCGGCCCCCAATCTGGAACCACCCCTGAGGCCGCGATTGTATTCCCGCGGCTCTCCTGCCTGTTTGTTTTGGTTGGCTGTCTCCCCTTTTTCGCCTGTGTCCTGCTACCTGCCCTGCAATCTCGTCAGCGCTGCACCCATGGCAGCCCGTCGAATTTCCAACCCTCGACCGTTCCACGGCGCCCCTCGCCATCGCGTGCGCCTTCGAACCCGCCGGCAACGTTGAAGGCGCTCGTATATCCGGCGGCGGTCATCGCGATCGCCGACGATTGGCTGCGCGCGCCGGACCGGCACAAGAAGAAGAGGGGGGTGTCGAGGTCCGCACCGCGTGCGCGAAGTTCGCCCGAAAGCGCCGAAGCAAAGTTCTGGTTGACCGCCATGTCCGGATAGCGCTGCCACTCGATGAGTATCGGTTCCCGGCCAAGCGTCGAAAGATCGGGAAGGCCGACGAAGTTCCACTCCGCGGATGTGCGGACATCGATGAGCTGGGCCTTCGGGTGCCCCGAAAGCGTTTCCCAAACCTGCTGGCAGCTCACATCGCCGGCATAAGACATCACAAAGCTTCCCCGTTCCCGCGGATGGTGTCCGCGCGGCACAAAAGATCCAACTCGTTTGAACTGTCCGGTGTCAGGGTCAGCGCTAGCTGCCCACTGTCCTGTTCTTGAACCCCGGCAAGGCCGTGGTGAACAAGACTCCGGATTTGACACCACTCATTCCTTCGATGCGGCTTGCGTGAGCCCGAATACGAAATCCAAGCCACGAACGCGGCGCGCGCTACTCTGAAGGAACGGGTTTTGGTGCCCCCCTGCCGTTCTGAAAGTGACCATACACAGCAGGTTTGCGGGGTTCAACAACGCATGAATTGCAAAGTGATGAATCATTACCCGGTAGCACTTTGTGCGTTTTAGCAGGTCGCGATTAAACGCTTTTGATTCAACAAGATTCGGGTTTGGAGTCGGTTTGGTAATGCGGCGCAAAGGCCACACACAAACTTTTTCTGTTCGTCAGGTGCCCGCGGGAAATTGTTCAAACGATTCAATGGGCTTGCTTTTGCGGCTTTTAACCTGCCCGTAAGTTATTGTTTTTTTTATCAAAAAATGTGTATGAATATTTTCCGCGCAGCCTGCGTGAACATGCTGTGACGAAGGGCCGGGCGGAAGGAAATGCGTGGATAAACTTAGCCGACAAAACAAAAAACCCGGCAGGGCCGGGTTTGATTGCACGCAATTTGCCAGGTGGTTCAGGCGTCGATGCGTTTCACGCTCGCAGACAGGCGCGACACCTTGCGCGATGCGGTGCTCTTGTGAATCACGCCCTTCGAAACGGCGCGCATGATCTCCGGCTCGGCTGCCTTGAAGGCGACAAGCGCTTCTGCCTTGTTGCCGGCCGCGACGGCTTCCTCAACCTTGCGGATGAAGGTGCGCACGCGCGAGCGGCGGGTCTTGTTAACCGCTGTGCGGCGTTCGATCTTTCGTGCGGCCTTTTTTGCCGACGGGGTATTGGCCATGGACTGGACCTTCCGGGTGGTATGGTTCGATTGTCTGCTGCGATCTGCCTTTGCCGGCCAAGCACGCAACGGCGCCGGGGCAGCAAAAACAACGAGCGGCCAGTTGGCCGCCGCAGTGACACAAGTCGCGGGGCTTATACAGCGGGTGTGTGTCAGCGTCAACGCCGATTCTGGGCTGCCTTGCATGGCATGCAAGCCAAACCCTCACGCATCATGCCGCTTTGCTGCATGGCCATCCGGTATGCATTGCGGCGCGCAGGCGGAACCACTTGCCGCATCGCGAATTTTCCAAGTGCAAGGTGTTCGCCGAACGCCAGAGCCGGAAAGAAACGAGATGAAGGAATACCGTTTGCAGTTCAGGGGGCAGGACAAGGGACCGCCGGAGGAATTCCGCGATCTTGCCCTTGCCAAGTCGCAGGTCATGGAGCGTGCCGCCGATCGCGGCCTGGGCGAGGGACTGGAAGACCCCGATACCTGGATATGCCGTATCTTCGAGGGCGAGGATCTCATCCACGAAGTCGTCCTTGAAGACCTCCCGCAGCGGGGGCCTGATGGCAAGCACATCATGCCGGTCAAGCCGGCAGCCGATATTGCGGGCGACAAGCTTCACGAAGCGCTCGACGAGTCGTTTCCCGCTTCCGATCCGCCATCGCAGGTCTCTCCGACGGTGGCGACAAAGTCGAAATGACGGGCTGTCCAGCCTCGCTTGCGGGGTTGCATGGAACGTCAGGCAGCGAGCGCGGTTAGGCAGGCGGAGAGGATCTGGCGATGAGCAGGCTCGTTCGATTCATAATTTCGAACATCGCCGTGGGTTCTTCCATCGGCTGGTCGGCCGCTGGCATTCTCATCGCGACGAACAGTGGCGGATTGCGCGACACGATCCTTGCAAGTTCCAGCCCGGCGGTGCTCCTGGCCGCCCTGGCAATTCCGGTCGGAGGCATTTTCGGGATTGGATACCTGGCGACGGCGCTGATGTTCCTTTCGGACGACTAGGCCCTACATGCCCGGATCGATCGGGCTTTCCGTTTCGCCGCCGCTGTCAACCCAGTCTTTGAACGCGCCGAGATTGTATACCTCGCGATAGCCCAGATCCTTCAGTACCTTGCCGCCCAGCGCCGACCGGCCGCCAGAGGCGCAATAAACGATGACGGGCCGCGACGGGTCGAAACTCTTGTCGTGGTAGGGCGAGGCGGGATCTGCCCGGAATTCAAGCATGCCGCGCGAGACATGCAGTGCGTTGATCACCTTGCCGGATTTCTCGACCTCCGGCGCATCGCGCACATCGACAACCAAGACCTTGCCGGATGCAATCATTTCTTTTGCCTCCTGCACGGAAAGCCTGGGGACGACCGCGTTGGCGGCTTCGATCATTTCCTTCACCGATGCGGGCATTCTTCACTCCATGGCCGACGTCTGTATCGGCACCATATCGGGTCCGTCGTGGCGGTAGCAAGACGCCGCCCGCTTCACGCAACCGTGCGGGCCGCCATGTCCTCGATGGTTGCCCGTGTTTCGCTACGGATCTTGCGCGCCGTTTCCGCCGCGACCTTCGATCCGATGGCCGCGACTTTCTCCGCCTCGCCCGAATACTCGCTCGCAGCGTTCTGGAAATAGCCCGCGAACACATCGAACGCATCGGCAAAATCATTGGACCGCGTCAGATCGTCGACAAGCTTCATGTCCTGTTGAATGCGGTGTTTCATGAAACCGGCGGCCTCAAGCTGGAAACACAGCATCGACTTGAACGCGTGTCCTTGCATTCGTGCAATCGCGAAAAGCATTTTCTGGCTGTCCGCCGCAGTCGCGATGCTGAAATCGGGTTCCTGGTCAAACGTGCCTGACATTTCAATGCTCCTTGTTCCGCGTATTATTCAATCATTCGCATGTTACGATAGTTTTCATTGACAAGGATCAACGCATTCTCTTCCGCAAGGTCACATGTGTCATGTGCAACCAGCCAAAGGGATACTGCGATCATGCAGCAAACCGTGGATCATTTGCCGAACCTGTTTTGCATTGCCAACGGGCGCTCCGTCTGCGCCGTTGCCGATCCCGCCCTGCGCGAGAGGATCGGCAAGATGTGCAGGCTTCGCAAGGTCAAGACCGGAGATGCCGTCATTGAAGAAGGGAAGGAGCATTCCATCGTCGGCGTGGTTTCCAGCGGCGTTCTGAAGATGGCCAAGTCGATGGCCGATGGACGCCAGCAGATCGTCGGCCTGCTCCTGCCATCCGACATGTTCGGTCGTGTCTTCCGCTCCGACGGCGGCGTCATGGTCGAGGCAGCCGGCGATGCGGTGTTGTGCACCTTCGATCGCGCTGCCTTCGAGGAACTGCTTCGGCAGAACCCCGAGTTGGAGCATAGGTTGCTCCTTTCCGCTCTCGATGAACTGGACGCCGCACGCGACTGGATGTTGCTGCTCGGCTGTCAGACGGTGCGCGAGCGGGTGGCGACCTTTCTGCTGATCCTGGCGCGGCGGATTTCTGGCAGCATCGCAGGCGATGCTTCGCACACTGTCCGTGTACGCGTGCCCGTCAGCCGCAAGGACATGGCTGCATACCTTGGGACGACGCCTGAATCGATTAGCCGGGCGATCCACAAATTCGCCCGCGAAGGCGTGATCAGGATTGTCGACCCGTTGTCTTTCGAGATCGTCCAGCGGGAAACCCTGATCAGGGCGTCGGGGCGGGAGGAATTCCGCAGCGTCGATCAGGAACGCCTGCTTCAACGAATGAATGCCAGGGGTCTTGCGACGGTCAAGTGATGCTGGGGCAGGCATTTTTGCAGTGCGGGCAGGCGCTTGGCCGCCATTGACGCACATCAATGATCGCCTGCGGGAAGAATGGTAAAAAGTGCATCAATCAGGCGCTGCTTCTAATGCGCCGGATCGGAATGGTCGGGATCGAATTGCCCCTTGATCGCGATCAGACAGCGCGGGTGCATGTGTCTACAGCCCCCCCAATGGCATTTGCACCCGCGCTATTTCTTGCTCAGGCGATGTTGCCCTCCGGGGGAATGACCGCGTCCTTCACCGCATTGGCGAGGTTCTGGAGAATTCGCCATTCCTCCCTCAGGCCTTCGATCGTTGCCTGCAACTGTCGTGCGTCAGCGGGCGTCTTGAGTTTTGCCGCTTCAACGATCGAGCGGTACAACGAAGCCGTCATTGCGGTCGTGATGGCTTGCGAATAGCCGTTGGCCGTCTGGCGGCAGTTTTCCTTCATGCCGGCGCGCTGTGTGCGGCCGCTATTGCGCACGAAGGCAATTGCCTCGGAAAATTCCTCCACGCTTGCCTCCTCCGGAAGCAGACAGCCATTGCTCATGTCGCAAACAACTTCGCGCGCGCCTGGGGCGTCGAGCGCCACGACCGGAACGCCGGCAGCCATGGCCTCGGCCAGCACCAGCCCCTGGGTCTCTGAAAGGGACGAAAAGGCAAAGACATCCATCGCCGCATAGCAGTCGGCGAGTTCTTTCTGCTGGACGGCGCCGGGAAAATGGACACGGCCGGACAGCCCCCTTGTTCCGAATATGCGCAGCATTTCCTCCCGCATCGGCCCCTTGCCGACGACAATGAAATGCGTGCCTGAATGCGCATCGAGGAAATCGGCAACGGCAAGGGTGAGGAATTCTAGGTTCTTTTCCGGAGCCAGCCTGCCGACATGCCCGACGACGAAACTGCCGGCGGAAATTCCCAGGCGCTTGCGCAGCGCAGCGCCGTTGCCCGATGAGAACAATTCAACGTCGATCCCGGTGGGAATGACCGTTACGGGGGTTTCCACCTCGTGGTGCGTCAGGAAATCGGCGATGCTCTCGCTGGGCGCGATGACATGGTCGCAGAGGTCGCAATATCCCAGCGCCAGGCTCCGTACGAGTCGTCTCAAGGCGGCGGAATCACGCGCGACGTAGTGACCGTACATCTCGTAGCGCGTGTGGTAGGTGAACACCACCGGCAGTGCGCGCATCGCGGCAACTCGCAGTGCCGAGTGGCCGAGCAGGAACGGATGGTGCGAGTGGACGATCTCCGGCGCAAAACCGTCGAGCACCCGCTCCAGCGGCTTGCTGAACGGCAGCGGCACCGAAAACTCCGAACCGTTGAAGTTCTGGATTGCAGGTATCCGGATGACGCCGGGCTCAATCTGCGGCGCGCCCGGATAGTCCGGCGCCACCACCAGAACCTGATGGCCGAAGTCGCGCAGCGTCGCCGCCAGCGTTTCCACGCTGTGCGCGACTCCGCCGATATGCGGTGTGAAGGTGTTGGTGAACATCAGTATGTTCATTCAGCTCTACCCTGCATCGAGCCAGTGCAAAATTGTCTACCCAACAGAAAGTAAATTCAAGCTGAAGAATTCAGTCCCGCAATTTATGCGATTATGCAAAAGCACATGCCGAGGCCGGCGGACGTCATCTCTTTGGATTGTCGAATTGACGCCAATCAATGCGGAGCCAAAATATTATATATAAAATAAAATACACTCGAAAGAGTTCATAACGGGCTGGTCCACCAGTGCGCAAGGTTGATTGGCGGACGGTCAGGTGAAAACCGAACCAGGAGTGTTTGCCATGAACGAACAGCAAAAAACCGTGCCCGCCAAGGGTGAGGGAAGCAATGTTCCGGCCGCATCGGGTGAGTGGACGCCATTCGAATCCTTGCGGCGCGAGATCGACCGGATCTTCGACGATTTTCATCCCTTGGAATGGCGCTGGCCATCCATGCGCCGTGGCCCGCAAGGCCGGAACTGGCCTTTGGCGCCAGCAATGGATCTCGTCGAACGCGAAGGCGAATATGAAATCACCGCCGAACTTCCAGGCATCGACGAGAAGGATGTGGAGGTGAAAGTTGTCGACCGCATGCTCACCATCCGCGGCGAGAAGAACGAGCAGAAAGAAGAAAAGCAGAAGGATTATTTCCTTTCCGAACGCCGCTTCGGATCCTTCCAGCGCTCGTTCCAACTCCCGGAGGGCGCCGATGCCGACAAGATCGACGCGCATTTTGCGAAGGGCGTGCTGACGGTGAAGGTGCCTAAGGCGGCGGCAGCGCGAAAACCCGAGAAGAAAATCTCGATCAAGTCTTCGTGAACATGGCGCCGGCCTTGCCGCTACCCGGCGGGCCGGCCCGTTATGGAGTCGGGAAAGTTGAGTGGATCGGCGATGCCCGCGTTCAGCCATGCGACCCAACAGGCAGAGGAATGGGTGCAGGAACTTGGCCGCGCGCTCGGCTGGCACGAGCGGCGGGCGATGCGGTTGTTGCGCTCCGTGCTGCATGCGCTGCGCGACTTCCTGACCATAGAGGAGATGGCAGACCTGTCGGCTCAGTTGCCGCTGCTGCTGCGGGGCATCTACTTCGAGGGCTGGCAGCCAACCAGGACACCCGCGCGCAACCGCAAGAAAGAGGATTTCATCGCACGGATCGCCGCCGATTTCCGCAACGACCCGATCGAGGATGTGGAAGCCGCGTTGGAGGCCGTGTTCGCCCTGCTCGACCGGCATATTTCGCAAGGCGAGATCAGCGAGGTTCGCAATGCGATGAAGAAGTCGCTTCGCGAGCTGTGGCCAACGCATTGATGGAGGATCATGTTTCGCGATCGCCGCCATGCCGGAATATCCCTTGCCGAAGAACTGGCCCGGCTTGAATTGCCCGACCCCGTCGTTCTGGCGTTGCCGCGCGGCGGCGTCACGGTCGCTGCCGAAGTCGCCATGAAACTGAAGGCGCCGCTGGATCTCGTGATCGTGCGCAAGGTGGGCGCGCCGGATAACCCGGAACTGGCCGTTGCCGCGATTGTCGACGGCAATCCGCCGGATGTCGTGCTCAACCGCGAGATTGTCGAGGCCTATGGCCTTGATGACGACGAACTGGCCGAACTGGTCCGGAAAGAGCGGCCCGAACTTGAGCGCCGCCGCAATGCCTATCGTGGCAAGCGCAAGCTGCTGTCGGTCACCGGCAAGACGGCGATTGTCGTCGATGACGGGGCTGCGACCGGAACCACGATCAAGGTTGCCATCCGCGCCTTGAAGCGCCGCCAGCCACGCGAGATCGTCATCGCCATTCCGGTTGCTCCGCCCGACACAGTGGCGTCTTTGCGGCAAGAAGGCGTGCGGGTGCTGTGCCTCGTACGAGCCGGCAGACTTCAGGGCGCTGGGCTACCACTACCGCGATTTCACACAGGTCTCCGATACCGAGGTAACCGATACGCTGGGCGCCATCGCAAGGCTTCGCAAGAACGGCTGGTCCATGCCGCAATCGGGCGGCGGGGAAGCCTGACTGTCAGTGCGCCATGAACAGCGGCGTTTTAGCGGCATCGAGCATGGAATGCGTCACGCCGCCGAAGATCCGCTCGCGCAGCCGCGAATGGCCATAGCCGCCCATGACGATCAATTCGGCGCCGCAATCTCCGGCGTGACGCGAAAGCACTGCGGAGACCGGCTCGCCCGACGAGGCAAGGCGATCGACGCCCACTTTCACGCCATGGCGCGAAAGCCACGCGGCGGCGTCGGCACCCGGCTCATCGCCATGGCCTGTTTCTCCCTTGACCGGATCGACGAGGGTCAGCCGGACTTCATCAGCGGATCTCAGTATCGGGAGCGCCTCGCGTGCTGCCCTGGAGGCTTCGACGCGCGAATCCCACGCGACAACGACGCATTTGGGCGCAAGCGTCGGGGTTGTGCCTGCCGGGCAAACCATCACCGGTCTGCCAGACGAAAACAACGCGCCGTCCATCACCTTGGCCTTGAGTCGGGAATCGGCCAACAGTTGCGGCCCGACAAAAGTGAGGTCGCCATAGCGGGCGCGCCGCCCGATCACGTCGTCCGCCCAGCCCCCTTCAACAAACTCGGTCGCGACATCGCTCGATATGCCGATCCCGGCAAGCAGCGCCTCGACAGCCTCGTTGCGATCGACGAGGCGCATCATTTCCTTCTGCCTTTCCTGAATCCACACATCGGATGTTACCACGGCATAGTCGCCTACTGGCGGCGGCGCGGCGAAAGCCACCAGAAGGACGGCAAGATGCGCACTGGTCTCTTCGCAGAGCCGGGCTGCAAGCTTGACGTCGTCGTCCCCGCCATCGACGCCCGCAACGGTCAATATGGTCTTGAACGTCATCGCAGTTCTCCTTCCACCTTTTGCTGTCGCCCGCTCATGTTCGGAGATCATAATATCCGCGACGAGCCGCCGCCTTGCGCTCGATCAAACGAACGGCGCCGCATTTGATTGGGGTCAACGACCGGCCGCTTGTAATGCGCAAAAATTGCATCGTAGCTTGAGAGGCAAAGCAATGGATAATTCGGCTAGGGGCCTTGGCCTCGCAGTGGCGGCCCTGTTGGCCGCGGCGGTTCCCGCATCGGCCCAGCAGATGGAGTACGGACAGGCCGAGTTCCTCAATTCCTGTGCGATGTGTCACGGGTCCGATGGCAGGGGCGACGGCGAGTTTGCAATCAACCTGTCGAAGCAGCCGGCGGACCTCACGCAACTGGCGCGCAGGAACAGCGGCGAATTTCCGTTCGCGCGCGTCTTCGGCGTCATCGACGGGCGCTACATCATCGAGGGCCATGAAGGGCGCGACATGCCGCGCTGGAACCGGCTTTTCCTGACGGAGGATCTTGAATCCTACGCGCCGGAAGATGCCGAGGCGATCACGCGTGAACGGATTCGCCTGTTGACGCTTTATGTCGAGACGCTGCAACGCTGAACAAGAGGCGGTCCGGCCACGAGGAGAAGTGTTTGATCGTGGATGAGCAGAAGGCGGTCACCGAGTTTCTCGCCCATCCCGGCGAGACCGGGAGTCGTGCCGAAGTGATCGAGACCCACATCTCGCGCATCTTCCTGTCCGGCGGCACAGCGCTGAAGATGAAGCGCGCCGTGAAGCTGCCCTATGTGGATTTTTCCACGCCGCAGCTTGCGGCTCGCGGCCTGCGAAAAGGAAGTGTTTCTCAACTCGCGCACGGCGCCGGGGCTTTACCGCGGGGTGCGGCACATCAACCGCGACAGTCGCGGCCGGCTTTCCTTCGGCGGACCGGGCGAACTGGCGGACGCGGTCGTCGACATGGCCCGCTTCGACCAATCCCGCCTGCTGGACGCAATGGCGCTGAAGGGCGAGCTCACGCCTGCATTGATGACGACGGTTTCCCGGATGATAGCCGCCTTTCATGCCGCCGCGCCGGTCATTCATTGCGGCGGTGCGGCAAACATGGCCGGGGTGCTGGCGATCAACGAGGCGGGCTTCAGGACAAGCCACGTCTTCGGCGATGATGAAACCGAAAGCCTGAGCCGGGCCTTCCGCCGCGCACTCGACCGGCATGCCGGCATTCTCGACCGGCGCGAGGCAGAGGGGAAAATCCGCCGGTGCCACGGTGACCTTCACCTGCGCAACATCTGCCTGCTGGACGGCCAGCCGCGCCTGTTCGATTGCATCGAGTTCAACGACACGATCGCAACCGTGGACGTGCTCTACGACCTCGCCTTCCTGCTGATGGATCTTTGGCATCGCGGTTTCCTTGACCTCGCGAATCTCGTCATGAACCGCTACCTCGACGAGACTGGCGATGATGGCGGGTTTACCCTTTTGCCCTTCTTCATGGCTGTGCGGGCGGCTGTGCGGGCCCATGTCACCGGAACCCAAATCGAGGAAGCTGGAGTACCGGCAGGTCGCAAGCGTGAAGAAGCCCGCGCCTATTTCGACCTGGCCGCGGAACTGCTGAAGGAACCTCCGGCCCTTCTGGTCGCGGTGGGCGGATTCAGCGGCAGCGGCAAGACCACGGCGGGCGAAGCCTGCGCCGCGCGCATCGGCCCGCCGCCCGGCGCGCGCATTGTCGAGAGCGACCGTATCCGCAAGGCGATCCATGGCGTTGCCGCCGAAACGCGCCTGTCTGACGAGGCCTACAAGCCGGAGGTTTCGCGGCGGGTCTACGCGGAAATTACGCAGCGCAGCCTGGCAATCGCCGCTGCCGGCGGAACCGTGCTGGCCGATGCCGTCTTCGATCGCAGTCAAGACCGCGACGCCATCGAACATGCTGCGCTTGAAGCCGGCGTTCCGTTCGCCGGGTTCTGGCTGGATGCCCCGGCGCAAGTGCTTCGCGACCGCGTTGCGGCGCGCAAGGGCGGACCTTCCGATGCCGGCCTTGAAGTGCTGGAGCGGCAAATGGCCCGGTTCTGCGGCGAAACGTCGTGGCGCAGGATCGATGCCTCGCCTGCGCTGCCGCAGGTGGTCGCCGCCTTGCTCAGCGCAATTGAAGCGTTGCCAGCGTCAGCCCCGGCCCGTCCTGGTGGCGGGCAAGCGTAAAACCGAATTCGCGGGTCATTTTCAGCATCCTTGTGTTTTCCGAAAGGATGACGCCTTCGATTTTCCCGACGCCTTCCACCTTGGCAAAATCGATGATCTGCCGAAGCAGCGCCCAGCCGAGGCCGCGCCCCTGTTGATCGGTGCGCACCAGCAGGCCGTATTCGCCCACATCCTTGTCGGGGTCGCAGGAGAGCCTGCACACGCCCGCCAAGGCCCCGCCTTCCTTCTCCAGCGCCACGAACGCCATGTCGCGGTCGTAGTCGAGCTGGGTCAGGCGCTTGAGCATGTCAGCGGAAAAATTGCGGCGTGGCGCTAGGAAACGCAGACGCATGTCTTCTGGCGAGATCCCCGCCAGGAATTCCGGATAGAGCCCGACATCCGCCGGCTCGATCGGTCGCAGGCGATAGGCGTGGCCTGCGCAATCAATCTCCTTCTCCCAGCCCGCAGGCAGCGGCCGGATGGCAAGGTCCGGGTTCGGACCACTTTCTTCGACGCGGGCAGGATCAATCTCGATGCGCGCGTCCAGTGCGATCGCGCCGTCTGCATCGGCTATCAGCGGGTTGATGTCCATGGAAACGATGGCGGGAAAATCGACGATCATCTGCGACAGGCCGTTGAGCGCCGCAAGGATGGCCTGCCGGTTCGCCGGCTTGCGGTCGCGATAGCCTTGCAACAGCTTGCCGATGCGCGTTGCATCGATGAGATCGCCGCCGAGCACGCTGTCGAGCGGCGGCAGCGCGATTGCCGTGTCGTCCATGACCTCGACCGCGATGCCGCCCGCGCCGAAAAGGATGACCGGGCCAAATATCGGGTCGCGGCTCATGCCGAGGATCAGCTCATGTGCAGTGCTTGCGCACCACCATCGGCTGCACCGCGAAGCCTTCGATATCGGCATGCGGCGCGTGTTCGCGCACCCGTCCGGCGATTCGCCTCCGCAGCTTCCCCGGCCGCTTTTGCCGTCTCGATGTTGAGAACGACGCCGCCGACGTCCGACTTGTGCGAGATGGCCTTGGAAAGAAGCTTCACGACGACCTTGCCGCCGTCGGAAAGAAGCCCGGCGGCAAGCGCCTCCGCCTCCTGTGGCGTGCGGGCGACGAGGGTTTGCGGCGTTTCAATTCCGTAGGTGGAAATAGCCGCCTTCGCCTCCGGCTCGGTCAGCATGCTGCGCCCTTCGGCTGCCACCTTGCGGAAGATCGCAAGTACTTCGTTACGGTCGATCGCGCCATCCGTGGCCAGGCTCGACGGCACGCGCGACAGCGCCCGCTGCGCCTTGCCCCAGTCGCCCAGCCAGGAAAGCGCTAGCGATGCTTCCGCCGGCGTCTCGAAACTCGCGACCCCCGCGCGGTGCAGGATCTGCCGCCCCTCGCGCGCCGTGTGTTCGCCAAGCCAGCAGGCAAGCACGGGCTTGCCGTTTATCCTGCCCTGCTGCGTCAAACGTGCCACCGCTTCGGCCGCCTCGACGGGCGATGCAAGTCCGGTCGGGCAATTGAGCACGATGATGGCGTCGACATTGGGATCGTCTCCCGCCGCCTTGACCGCCGCGGCATAGCGTTCGGGCGGCGCATCGCCGATGATGTCGACCGGATTGGCATGCGACCAGGTCGGCGGCAGTACCCTGTTCAGCGCATCCATCGTGGCAGGCAGAAAGCTGCGCGAGTTCACCGTCGCAATCGGCAAGCTGGTCCACGGCGAGCACGCCTGCGCCGCCGCCATTGGTGATGATCGCTGCCCGGCTGTTTTCGAGCGGGGAAAAGCGAGCCATCGTCTCGGCTGCATCGAACAATTCGCCAAGGCCCATCACACGAAGGATACCGGCCCTTCGCAGCGCCGCGTCCACCACGCGGTCGGCGCCGGACAGTGCGCCGGTATGGGTGGCCGCGGCCATTGCCGCCGCTTCGTGCCTGCCGGACTTGATCGCGATCACCGGCTTGACGCGGGCCGCAGCGCGGGCCGCCGACATGAACTTGCGTGGATTGGGTATGGTCTCCAGGTAAAGCAGGATCGCGCGCGTCGCGGCGTCTCCCGCGAGCAGGTCGAGATAGTCGCCGACATCGACATCGGCCATGTCGCCGAGCGAGACGATCTGCGAAAAGCCGATGCCGTTATCCGCCGCCCAGTCGATCAGCGAAGTCGCAATCGCCCCTGATTGCGATAGCAGCGCGATGTTTCCCGGACCTGCCGCCATGTGCGAGAAGCCGGCATTGAGCTTGACTGGAGGGATCATCAGCCCGAGCGTGTTTGGCCCGATGATCCGGAAGAGATGGGGCCTTGCGGCATCGAGCATCGCCTGGCGCAATCCGTTTTCGCGCGTCAGTCCGGCCGTGATGACCACTGCGGCGCGGCAACCCTTGGCTCCCAGTCCGGCAATGATGCCGGGCACTGTCGCGGGAGGCGTCACGATGACCGCAAGGTCGGGAATGCCGGGCAGGGCGGCGGGGCTCGCGTAGCAGGCAAGGTCCATCAGCTGGCGGTATTTCGGATTGACGGGCCAGATTGCGCCCGCAAATCCGCCCTCGATGATGTTCTTCAAAACGACCCGGCCGACCGAGCCTTCGCGTTCGGAGGCGCCGACGACCGCGACCGACCGTGGACACGCCGCATGTTCGAGATTTCTGATGCTCAATTGCCAACTCCTGCATTTCAAGCCTTGGGGCCGGGGTTGCCCCGCATATTGTCATGGATCAAGGCGCGACCTTTGCCGGAATCTAGACTAGTTTTACAACGTTTCGAAATACCGCAGCGCGGGGGCCTCGATTGCTTGAAAGCATGTTGCGCAAAGTCCTGCTGGCCTTGGCAATCGGCGGTCTCTTGGCAGGCTTGGCCGTGGCCCCCGACGGCGCGGCTGCGCCCGGCGGAGTTGTATTGACGCCCGGGATGATTTGGACAGCGGCGAGCCTTCCGGTGATCGCGGTTCTGGCGGTCTCGATCCTGCGCGATTTCTGGATAGGTCGCTTCGGTGTCGATGCGATCGCACTGGTGTCGATGAGCGCGGCGCTCCTGCTCGGCCAGGCGCTCGCCGGTGTCGTCGTGGCCATCATGTATGCGGGCGGTACGGTGCTGGAAGACTTTGCCCGCGGCCGCGCCGAACGCGACCTCAAGGCGTTGACGGACAGGTCACCCCGCATTGCCCACCGAAAGGGGCCGCAGGGGATCGAAACGATTTCAGCCAGCGAGGTGCGGGCGGGCGACGAACTCGTCGTCCAGGCCGGCGAGATGCTGCCCGTCGATGGCGTAGTACTGGAGGGTACGGCAAATGTCGACGAATCGGCTGTCACGGGCGAACCGCTGCCGGTCGCCCGCAAGAGCGGCGATCCATTGCGCAGCGGCACGGTCAACGCCGGGGAGGCTTTCGCGATGCGCGCGACCGCCGCCGCCGAGGCAAGCACCTACGCCGGGATCGTTCGGATGGTGGCGGCCGCACAGAACGTGAAGGCGCCGTTCATCCGCATGGCGGACCGTTTCGCGTTGTTCCTCCTGCCGGTGACGCTGGCCGTAGCCGGCCTTGCCTGGCTGGCGTCCGGAGATCCGGTCCGGGGGCTGGCCGTCCTGGTCGTGGCGACGCCCTGTCCGTTGATCCTTGCAGCGCCGGTGGCATTCATTGGCGGCGTATCGCGCGCCGCCCGGGCCGGAGTGCTGATGAAGGGCAGCGTCGCGCTGGAGGCGCTGGCACAGGCGCGCACCGCGATTTTCGACAAGACCGGGACGCTGACGCATGGCGGCGCCTCGCTTACAGGTTCGGTGATGGCGCCCGGGATTGATCCGAACGAGGCGCTGCGGTTGCTGGGCTCGATAGAACAGGCATCAAACCATGTAATCGCGGGACACATCGTCGCCATCGCGCGAAGCAGGGGCTTGAGCCTGACCGCGCCCACCGGCGTGCGCGAATATCGCGGCTCGGGCATCGAAGGATTTGTTGGCGATACCGCAGTGCTGGCAGGCTCGCGCGCCTTGGTCATGGCTGGTGCGCCGCTGCCGGACTGGGCGCATGCACCCCTGCGCGAACCGGGCGAGGTGCTCGAGGTCTTCGTGGCGCTCGATGGCAAACTCGGCGCAGTCTTCACCTTCGGCGACGAGGTCCGCGCCGACGCGGACTCTGTTGTCGGCAAGCTGCGCAATGCCGGCTTCACGCGTATCATCATGCTCACCGGCGACGGCGCGGCATCGGCCGGGCGCGTTTGCGAGCTGCTGCGGCTCGACGGAGTGGTCGCCGACGCGACGCCCGCCATGAAAGTCTCGACCGTCGAGGCGGAAACCGGACGGGCCGGTACGGTCATGGTCGGTGACGGTATCAACGATGCACCGGCGCTCGCGACGGCCTCGGTCGGCATCGCCATGGGAGCGCGGGGCGCAACCGCGTCTTCGGAAGCGGCCGATGTCGTCATCCTGCCAGACCGGCTCGAACCGGTCGCCAGTGCGGTCCTGATCGCAAGGCGCACGCGCTCCATCGCCATGCAGAGCATCGTCGCCGGACTGGCCCTGTCGGGCATCGGCATGGGGTTTGCCGCCGCCGGAATGCTGACGCCCGTTGCCGGCGCGATCTTCCAGGAAGTGATCGACGTCGCCGTTATCCTCAACGCATTGCGGGCCTTGACGGAAGGGCGCGGCCAATGGACCCGCTGATTGCGCGGCTCGGGCTGGCCCTGGCGATTGGTCTGCTGGTAGGTCTAGAACGCGGCTGGCGCGAGCGCGAGGCACCCGAGCACAGCCGCACGGCGGGGATTCGGACCTATGGCATCGCCGGCCTGCTGGGCGGTGTCTTTGCCGCGATCGCCGAGGCCCTGTCGTCGATGCCGGTGCTGGTAGCCGGTTTCATCGGGTTCTCGGCCATCTTCGCATGGTTCAAGTACCACGAGGCCGAGCATGACGAGGATTACTCCGTCACCGGCGTCATCGCCGCGCTCGCAGTTTTCGCGCTGGGTGCATTGGCGGTCGTGGGCGACTATGTGGCTGCGGCGGCGGGCGGCGCGGCGCTTGCCGGTATCCTTGCAAGCCGTGAAGTCCTGCACGGCCTGTTGAGGCGCATGAGCTGGGTGGAACTGCGCTCCGCCCTGATCCTCGCCTCGATGACGGCCATCATCCTGCCCATGCTACCCAACCGGACGATCGACCCGTGGGGAGGATTGAACCCTTGGGAAATCTGGTTCTTCACAGTGCTGATGGCGGCGATTTCCTATCTGGGATACGTGGCCGTGCGGCTTTTGGGCGAATCGCGGGGACTGACCGTCAGCGCGCTGGCCGGGGCGCTTTTGTCATCCACCGCCGTGACGGTAGCGCTTGCGCGGATGGCCAAGGGCGCCGCCAATCCTGTCGCGCTCGCCGGAGCGGCATCGCTGGCGGCAATGATATCCGTGATGCGTGGGCTTCTCGTGATACTGATCGTGCAGCCTTCCGTGCTTGCAGTGGTCGCCCCGCCGGCCCTTGCCGGAGCGGCAGTCTTCGCTAGTGCGGGCCTGATGTCGATGCTGCGCGGGGGGCACGGCAAGGCGGCGGATCCTTCGGGCAATCCGAGAAACCCCTTCGACCTGGTGGCGCTACTGGGATTTGCCGCCATATTCGCCGTCGTCTCCACGCTGAGCGCCATCCTTGCCAAACAATACGGAACAGGCGGCGTCGTCGCCACGGCTGCCTTTTCCGGCGCGTTCGACATCGACGTGGCGACGCTGAGCGCGCTGCGCCTGGTCGGCCAGTCCGTGATCGATGCCGGGATTGCCGGGCAGGCGGTCCTTGCGGCCCTTGCCGTGAACGCCGTCATGCGTTCGGTGCTAGCCATGCTGGCGGGACCGTTGCGCTTTTCGCTGACCCTGCTGGCGATCACATCCGCCGCGCTCGCCGGCGGGATCGTTGTTTATGCGCTTTCCGGCTGAGCGGGAGTTTCCGCGCCAAGATTGTTTTGCGCCACGGCCACCGTCTTGACGATGGCGTAGCAGGCGCGACCGGATTCAAGGCCGAGGATATGGGCCGAACGGCGCGTCACGCGCGCAAGCAGTCTGTCCTTGCCGCACTGAAGCGTAACGAGCGCCCCCGCGCCGTCATCCTCGCGAATGGCAATGATCGTCGTCTCGAGAATGTTGAGCGCCGAGATCGCCTCGGGGCGCTTGAGCGCAATGAGGATGTCCTGCGCGGGAATGCGCACCCGAACCGAACTGCCCGTTGGCCGGTCGATGAAAGGCAGCATCAGCGTTCCGCCGGATATCGAAAGCTCGCTCAGGCCGTCGGCATGATGCGCGGCGACCCGCGCTTCAAGAACGGCGCCGACTTCGCGCATGCCAAGCAGCGGGGCTGCATTGGCATCGGCGAAGAACACCCCCGCCGCCGCCTGCCGCACGATGCGGCCGGCCTCCAGCATCACCACATGGTTTGCAAGCCGCGCCACTTCGGCAGCCGAATGGCTGACATAGAGGATCGGGATATCACTCTCGTCGCGCATTCTTTCGAGGTATGGCAGGATTTCGCCCTTGCGCGCCTCGTCGAGCGATGAAAGCGGCTCGTCCATCAGCATCAGGCGCGGCGCGCTAAGCAAAGCCCGCGCCAGCGCCACCCGCTGCTTTTCGCCGCCTGAAAGCGCCTGCGGCCTGCGGGCCAGCAACGGTTTCAGGTCGAACGCCGCGATCACCGATTCAACCGACGGTCCAGGACCCATGGCGCGCCGTGCGGCGAATTCGAGATTGCCCGAAACGCTCAGGTGCTGGAACAACCGACGCGTCCTGGAAGACATAGCCGATAGCCCGCTTGTGCGGCGGCACGAAATGCAGGCCGTCCTGCCAGGTCGCGCCATTGACCGCGATGCGCCCGCTCGCCCCCGGCTCCAGGCCCGCGATGATGCGCAGCAAGGTCGTCTTTCCGGACCCCGAACGCCCGAACAAGCGCGGTGATGCCCGAAAGCGGAATGCGCTCGTCGATGGCGAGCGAAAACGCCCCGCGCGAGAAGTCTGACCGAGGCTTCCAGCACGCTCATGCGGCAGGCTCGGGAAAGCGGCGGTTCACCACATAGATGAGCAGCAGCACCGCGAACGAGAAGACCAGCAGGATCGCCGACAGCACATGCGCGTCGGCATGGTTGATCGTCTCGACATGTTCGTAGATGGCGATGGAAACGACCTTGGTCTGGCCCGGAATGTTGCCGCCCACCATCAGCACCACGCCGAACTCGCCGATCGTATGCGCGAAGCTCAGCACCGCAGCCGTCAGGAAGCCGCGCTTGGCGAGCGGCATTGCGACGCGAAGAAGCGGTCGAAAGGCCCGGCGCGCAAGGTTGCGGCCGCTTCAAGCGGGCTGCGACCGAGCGCCTCGAAAGCCGATTGCAGCGGCTGGACCGCAAAGGGCAAGCGAATAGATGACCGATGCGACGACCAGCCCGGCGAAGGAGAAGGTGAGCGTCGTTCCCGTCGCCTGCAGCCAGAACCCGCCGAGCGTCGACTTCGGGACTGAACACGATCAGCATGTAGAAGCCCAGCACCGTCGGCGGCAGCACCAGCGGCAGCGCGGTGATCGCCTCGATGGCAGGCTTGATCCGCGCCTGCGTGAAGGCGAGCCACCAGGCGAGCGGCGTGGCGATCACCATGAGGATTGCCGTCGTGATCGCCGCGAGCTGGATGGTCAGGATCAGCGGTCCGGCATCGGGCAGCAACTCGGTCATGAACCCCCATAACCGAAGCCGGCCGAGATTTCACGCGCCTTGGGTCCGCGGAGAAAGGCGAGGAATGCCTTGGCGGCCTCGTTGTTCTCGCCCTTCTTCAACAGGATCGCGTCTTGCCGGATCGGATCGAACCATTCTTGCGGCACTTCGAAAAGCGAACCGGCTAGCGGCTTCTCGGGGTTCTTGACGGCCGACAGCGCAACGAAGCCGAGCTGTGCCGCACCGCTTTGCGTCATCGCGAAGGCCTGTCCGATGTTTTCGCCCATCACGATCTTCGGCTGGACCGCGTCCCACAGTCCCATGGACTGGAGCGCCTGCCGCGCCGCCACGCCGTAGGGCGCAAGGTCCGGATTGGCGATGGCGATCTTTAGCGTCGCCGGGTCGATCAGCGCGGCCTTTGGATCGGCCCCGATGCGGCCGGCATCCACGCTCCATAGCGCCAGCCGGCCGATCGCATAGGTGAAGCGGCTGCTCGCTACGCCATCGCCGTCCGCCTCTATTTTCTCCGGGGTCTTCGCGTCCGCCGAAAGCAGCACGTCGAACGGCGCCCCCTCGCTGATCTGCGCATGGAGCTTGCCGGTCGAGCCGGTGGTGAAGATTGCGTCATGGCCGGTGTCAGCCGTGAATGCCTTTCCGATGGCCTCGGCAGCGCCTGGCGATAGTTGGCGGCGACGGCGATGAGCGCCTCTCCTGCGCGGGCGTGATCGGAAGAACAAGGCACAACGCGAATGCGATAGCCGGCAGCAGGCGGCGCATGGGAGATCCTCCGTGGCCGTTATGTCCGGTCGGAAATATAGCCCGGAGTACAGCCGGCGCAAGCGTTATTTCCTGTTGGGAATATCCCTCAACAGTTGCCGGATCGCCTGGATCTCGCCGCGCCGGCCTCTTCGACGCGAGCTTCCAGCCGCCGGTATTGCGCCAGAACCTCTTGCCCCGTCTCGGTGAGCCGGGCCCCGCCGCCGCTGGCTCCGCCTCGGCTGCTTGCCACGAGCGGTTCGCGAAAAATGCCGTTAAGCGTTTCGACCAGCGTCCATGCCCGCTTGTAGCTCATGCCCATGGCCTTGCCGGCAGCCGAGATGGAGCCGGTCTTGCCGATGAGCTCCAAGCAGGTCCGCCTTGCCGGGCCCGAGCATTGCATTGCCGCCAAAGACGACGCGCAGCCTTATCTTGTGTCCGTTCCGTTCAGCTTCCATGCGCCCAGTCTTGCCGCCTCCCGGCGTCTTGGCAAGCAGCGTTCAGAACAACGCCGGACTGATGCCGCCATTCTCGAGCACGGTCTCCATGACGGAATAGGTGTGCGTCTGGCTGACGCCGGGCAGCGCCCCGATCCTGTCGCCCAGCACCTGCCGGTAATGCGCCATGTCCCTTGCGCGAACCTTCAGCAGATAGTCGAAACCGCCTGCGATCATGTGCGCCGACTCCACCTCTGGGATGCGTTTCACCTCGGCATTGAACCGGTCGAGCACGTTGGTCGTCGTGCGCTCCAGCGAAACCTGCACGAAGACCAGTGTGTCGAGCCCGACATGGGCCGGATCGATCAGCGCGCGATAGCCGCTGATATAGCCCTCGCGCTCCAGCCGGCGCACGCGCTCGGTGCACGGCGTCTTCGACAGGCTGACGGTTTCGGAAAGCTCGGTTATGGTCATGCGCCCGTCGGCCTGAAGGGCCTTCAGTATCTTGCGGTCGATTGCATCCAGCATGGCAGAATTCCAGTGAAAAACACCGTGCCTTGATCATACTTAAGTGAACATGACAAGTAGAATTGACCTATGTGAGTGATAATGTACTTTTCAGAGAGACGGAGCCTACCATGCAGGAGAAATTGCGCTTCGCCATTCGCCGCAACACGCTTCGCGACGAGGCGCAATGCGTCGCAGACCTGAAAGCGCTGCTGGCGCTTTCGCCGTCGCAGCGATCGCAGATCGCGCACAGGGCGGCCGACCTCGTCAACGATATCCGCGCGGTTGCGACGCCCGGGCTGATGGAGAAGTTCCTCGCGCAATACGGCCTCAACACCGATGAGGGCGTGGCGCTGATGTGCCTTGCCGAAGCCTATCTGCGCACGCCCGACGCCGCGACGCTGGACGCGCTCATTTCCGACAAGATCGGCGAGGGCGACTGGTCGCGCCATCTGGGCAGGGCCAAGTCCTCGCTGGTCAATGCCTCCACCTGGGCGCTGATGCTGACCGGCAAGGTGTTCCGCTCCATTCCGGCGCGCGCCGAGGACCTCGCCTCGGTCATGCACGGCGTCGTGCGCCGCCTGGGCGAACCGGTTGCGCGCACCGCGGTGGGCGAGGCGATGCGCCTGCTCGGCCGGCAGTTCGTGCTGGGGCGCGACATTTCCGAGGCGATGAAGAATGCCGGCCCGGAAATGGAGGACGGCTATCTCCATTCCTTCGACATGCTGGGCGAGGCGGCCCGCACCGCGCGCGACGCATCGCGCTATTTCGCCTCCTACGCCAACGCCATCACGGTGATCGGCAACCACGCGCACAAGCGCGACTGCCATGACAATCCGGGCATCTCGGTCAAGCTCTCGGCGCTGCATCCGCGCTACGAGACCGTGAACCGCGACCGCGTGATGATGGAACTGGTGCCGCGCGTCACCGAACTCGCGCGGCTTGCCAAGTCGGTGAACATTCCGCTGGCGATCGACGCCGAAGAGGCCGACCGGCTGGAACTGTCGCTCGACATCTTCGATGCCGTGCTGGCCGATCCCGCGCTTGCCGGATGGGACGGCCTCGGCATGGTGGTGCAGGCCTATTCGCGCCGCGCCCCGGCGGTGATCGACGTGCTCTACGACCTGTGCCGGCATGCATGGCCGCCGCATTTCCGTGCGCCTCGTCAAGGGCGCCTATTGGGACAGCGAGATCAAGCATGCGCAGGTGCAGGGCGCGGAGGGCTATCCGGTCTTCACCCGCAAGGAGACGACCGATCTTTCCTGGCTCGCCTGCGGGCAGCAAACTGCTCGCAATGACCGACCGCATCTACCCGCAATTTGCCACGCACAACGCCCATTCGGTCACCGCCATCGCCGAAATGGCGCAGCCCGGCCAGCGCATCGAGTTCCAGCGCCTGCACGGCATGGGCGAGACGCTGCACGATATCGCCCGCAAGCGCGACGGCCACCGCCGCCGCGTCTATGCGCCCGTCGGCGTGCACAAGGACCTGCTCGCCTATCTCGTGCGCCGCCTGCTGGAGAACGGCGCCAACTCATCCTTCGTCCACCGCATCCTCGACAAGTCGATCCCCGCGCAGGAAATCGCCGCCGACCCGGTTGCAGCCGTGGAAGCGGCGAACCCGCTGACGCATCCCGCGATCCCGCTGCCCGAAGGACCTCTATGCGCCGGAGCGCCGGAAATTCGCGCGGCTGGAACCTGATGGACCCCGCCGTGCTGGTCGAGCTTGAAGCCGCCATGGAGCCATACCGCGAGATGCGCTGGGGCGCAGGCGCGGGACGCGAATTGCGCAACCCCGCCAACCGCGAGGAGATCGTCGGCAACGTCATCGACGCCGGACCGGAAGACGCGAAGGCCGCGATCACCCGAGCCGTTGCCGCGGCGCCCGGCTGGGCCGCATGGCCGGTCAATGCCCGCGCCACGCTCCTGGAAAAGACCGCCGATCTTTACGAGGCCCACGCGCCCGAACTGATGGCGATTGCCGTGCGCGAGGCCGGCAAGACCCGCTTCGACGCCGTTGCCGAAGTGCGCGAGGCGGTCGATTTCCTGCGCTATTACGCGGCGCAGGCCCGCACCGCCATGGCCGGCCGCGAGCCGCTGGGCGCCGATCGTGTGCATCTCGCCGTGGAACTTCCCGCTGGCGATCTTTACCGGACAGATCGCCGGCGCGCTGGCCGCGGGCAACACGGTGATTGCCAAGCCGGCCGAGCAGACGCCGCTGATCGCCGCGCGCGCCGCGAGGCTGTTCATGGAAGCGGGCCTGCCCAAGGGCGTGCTGGAGATCGTGCAGGGCGACGGCGCGGTGATCGGCCCGGTGCTGACCGGCGATCCGCGCATTGCCGGGCTCGCCTTCACCGGCTCCACCGACACGGCCGCCGCGATCGAGCGCTCCATGGCCGAAACCGGCAACGCCTCCGCGCCGCTGATCGCCGAGACCGGCGGCCTCAACGCCATGATCGTCGATTCGACCGCCCTGCCGGAGCAGGCGGTGCGCGACATCCTCGCCTCGGCCTTCCAGAGCGCGGGGCAGCGCTGCTCCGCCCTGCGGGTGCTGTTCGTGCAGCGCGATGTCGCCCCGCAATTCCTGGAAATGCTGGAAGGCGCGGCGCGCGAACTCTTCATCGGCGATCCGTGGATGGCGCGCACCGATGTCGGCCCGGTGATCGACGAGGCCGCCCGCAAGGTGATCGAAACGCATTGCGACCATCTGCGCGCGCAGGGCCGCGAGCTCTTCCATTTGCCGCTGCCGCATGGCGCGCGCGGCAGGGCACCTTCGTTTCGCCCGCCGCCTACCGGCTCGACGCCATGGCGGACCTGAGGCAGGAGATTTTCGGCCCGGTGCTGCATGTGGTGGAGTTCAACGCCAACGCAGATCGACGAGGTGGTCGACGCCATCAACGCCGCCGGCTACGGCCTGACGCTCGGCATCCACAGCCGCATCGACACGCGCGTCGACCGCATCTGCGAGCGCGCCCATGTCGGCAACATCTATGTGAACCGCAACCAGATCGGCGCGGTGGTGGGCGTGCAGCCCTTTGGCGGCGAGGGGCTGTCGGGCACCGGGCCGAAGGCTGGCGGCCCGCACTACCTCACGCGCTTCACCCGCGCGGCGCAGGCCGTGCCGCCGCAGCCGGGGCCGCAGACGCTGCCCGGCCCCACCGGCGAGCGCAACACCTATGCGCTGAAGCCACGCGGCCTCGTCGCCTGCATGGGACCCGGCGAAGTCGCCCGCGCCCGCCAGGCGACAATCGCCAGGGAGGCCGGCAACAAGGTGCATCGAAGGCGCGCCGGGCGAAGCCGCAATTCGACGCGGCGCTGACGGCGCGACGACATCGACGTGGCGATGGTCGAAGCCGATGCCCCGCGCGAATGGCGCAAGGCGCTGGCGCAAAAGCCCGGCCGCCGCGTGCCGGTCGTCTCCAGCGAGGGGGAACTCGCCATGCTCTCTTCGGAATTCTCCGTCGCCGAGGACACGACGGCAAGTGGGGGCAATGCGAGCTTGTTGAGCAAGGTGGCGTAGGGGGTGATTATGCTTATTGTTCATCCCATGTAGGCGGGACAAGAAAGCGTCCACGCCGCCATTCTTCTACAATAGATGCCTCAAACCAGTCATCTGTGAGATGAGCATGGTCGAGTACTATCAACTGCAAACCTTCGATCTCCTGCGAAGCACGGTACATCAGCTCGAACAACGCCTGCACAGCATGACGATCTTTGTCATCAAGCGGGTTTAGACTTCCTTCCTGGTCCCGCTCGGCGGGATAATGGGCTTGGCTGGGCTGGTCAAAGATCAGCATTGCTGGGACCGGTCGATTGCGTTTCCTAAACCACCAATGCAGGGCAAGGTAGGTTAGCACATGATAGCCAACCCAGTTTTCGCCACTCCCCATACGATGAAGTGGAATAGGCCCGTCCAGTGTGTCAGCTACAACTGTTAGTTTTTTGATATCAAGTCGAAGCTCGTTGCCGCTATGTTCAAGGTCTAGAGAATCTGCAAATTTTGACATTTGCTTGCTAATAATGTTGAGATACGTATCAAGTCGCTGAGCTATATCATCTGCATTTACTGCCGCCTCAAGTGTTTCTACTTTGCGCTTCGCTGTATCAAGTATAGCTGTCAAATCCGGTTCCGTCTCATCTGGGCGGACCGTTTCCAGAAAAGCACCTATTTTTCCAACAACACGCGCGCGATCGACCAAAATATCTTGCTGCGCCTTTGGACGGGCATCTTCGGCAACCAATCGTGAAAGTGAATTTTGCGCTTCGATTAACTCGCGCTCGAGTGTTACCCTTCTTTGCTCCAGGCCTTCGATATGCCGCTGAAGGTGCGGCTGCTCTACTTCAACTGCGACAAGTTGATCAGTTACGAGCCGCAGCGCATCAGTTACTTGAGTGGTACTGGGTGTCGGCACATCAAGCGTTGAATTGCACAACGGACATTGGTGACCGGCAACCTCGTTTTTGAACAGTTTGATTGAACTGAGCCGTGCTCGCTGTTCGTGGCCCTCTCTCGAATAGGCGCTCTGCTCGAAAAGCATAAGCTTAGACGCCCGTATCTCGTCGTTAAGGTCTTCAAGGCTACTTCTGAGCGTCGCTTGCTCAGCGCGGAGCCGACTGATGGAAACGCCAAAGTCGGGCAGCGCCGTAGTCGCAGCAAGATCTGTCCGCGCAACTTGGCTGAGCACCTCCACCGCTTTATTAGTTTCGACTGGCTCATATTCAGGCGTAATCAATCCGACACGCTTGCCATCGTTCACTAGCCTTCGGATCTGAACAGTGTCGATGTTGCGTTTCTCTCCCTGCCGATGGGCGCGCTGTTCAAGGTCTCGCAAGGCTTCTCTAGCAATATCCAGTTCATGCTGTCGTAGAAAATGTTGTTCATCTACTGCACCCAAGAAGTAGGGAAGAGTGTCTTTGATAGCTTGCGGGATAAATTGCTCACCTTGCCGATGGAATAGCCGTTCGCGGCTGTCTATTTCATCTTGCTTCTGAAAGCATAGAAAAAGTGAATGCCGGATTGTAGCCTGGAGAGGCAATCTGGTCCCGCTCCTTGGGCGATGCTCATTCTCCGATATCCCAATAAACCGCGATAAAAGTGAAACAAGCTCTGGCTCGACCATGTTTCGCGCCAGTTCCTCAAATGCTGGTGGCGCGTCGAAACTGCCTCGACGAACATATATGTCGCCTCCGGTATCCGTTCCCTTTCCTGGATTCTTGCGGGCCACAAACAGTTCATCATTGCGCATTTTCAGTCGCACTGCGAACCAAGAGACGCTGCGTCGGATCACGCCTTCGGCTACGTTGCAACTGCTCCGGCCAAGACAATAGTCGATGATATCGATAATCGCGGACTTACCAGTCTTCGAGTCTCCTGTAATTATATTTAAGCCTGCTGTATTAAAGGTGAGTTCTCGCTGCTGGCCAGAATGCGAATACAGTATTATCGCCCCGATGCAGATGCTCATGGTTTTATTCCCCAAGCCGACATGATTGTTGAAGCAGTGCCGGCCTTAGCAAACCAGCGCCCAAGCAGGCGCGCTGCAGCGATACAGTCACGGGCGTCGTCTGTGAGGGCGGCTTCGAATGCTTTCCCAACTCTAAGCGGCTTGGGACCAAGCGAAACGTTGCCAATGTCGGTAAATGTTATTGATTTGGCTTCAATAGCAAAGCGTAGCGCTTCCTGCACAACCGGTCGAAGCGAGCGGGCGCGATCTGCAAAGCCAACCAGAACCTGCGGATTCCGCTCGCGCCACGAATAAAATGAGGTGAGGGTCGATCCCGGAAGCGTTCGCCGCGTCCTGCCGTGAAGCGCGATTGGGAGAACGCAGAAAAGCATCGCATAAGGCGCAGCCGATCCTTTTGCTCTCTGATATTCCTTTACGAACTCGTGTAGAGCAGTGGCGCAAAAGGCTGGATTGAACAAATGAGCCTCTTCTCGCGGACGCCCCTCCCATACGAAAAGGCTCATGCCACCTGGCCTTTGGTAAGAGTGCTGAACATTGTACTATGTTCAGGGTGCCATCCGACCGTTACGCCATCCGCGAGGATTTGATAGGAACCAGTACACAGCCATTGCTCATGCCGGTTGCGAAAAGGTTCCTGTTGCCGATTGGCCCAGTGGAACAGATCGCGGCCAAAATCTTTCTTTTCGTCTTCCGTAAGTGGCTTGCCTTTGCTTTGGCGGGCCAGTCGCTCCCGCTTCCAGCGCTCGACAAGGTTCGCGTCGAACCGAGCCGCTTCACCGTCAAGCAAAGCATTCTCACGAGCCCAACTCGAACGCTGTGCTGTTGCTCGATAAAAATCCAACTTGGCGAGTTCGATGGAGTCTTCATCTACTTCAACAGAGCGCATCTGCCGGACAAATGTTCGGTCATCAGCCGTGGGCAGGGCGTCCGTGGTGACTGCAAGCGTTTCGGGGTTAATAAGCAGTTCGCTATTCCGGAAAGCGCGGGCGATTTCATCAACCTTTGCTCGCAACGCAAGGAGCGATATTGCGCTCGCGGAAGAGTCAGTGAGCGCCTTCACAACTTGTGTAAACCACCATCCTTCAAGATGGTCGACAAGATTCGATACCTTCCCATCTGGCGCCGAAAAAAAGAGCTGTTCCTCAATTTCACTCCGCACATCTGTAATGTTAGGCGCATTGTCGTGGATTCGAATTGCTGCAAGTAAGTTAATGCGGTCTTGCTCAGCTAATCCGAGGAAAGCGGTTCGGCCGGCGAGTGATTCTTTGTTCGTTGATTTAGTCGCAGCTTCCTTGAGAAGAATGAGCGCGGCCGTTTCTGCGTCTGCGGATGGCCGCGTTGGCCTTAACAATTCGGCTGCCGAGCCATCCGGAGCTTGGGCGGTCGTAATAATGGTGAACCGTCGTTCAAAAGGCACCTGGGGATCCGTTGCTACTTGTTCGCTCCAGATCCTAAGCGTCTTCCACAAGTCCACGCTCATATCGGTTAGACTCGACGCATTTACATGGTGCTTGAGTTGTAGCTGTTCTGTCGCCGTGCCGTGCTGCTCGAAAGCGACGTCGTCAAAACGTTCAATGGAAATCGACAGACTTGGCTGAGTTCGTGTCTCCGCAAGGGCAATTTGAAGCGCCTGACGGCACTGGTACAGGTACCCGAGCATCGACCCAGCTGCGTTATGGTCTGCCAAGACAACGCACCCCCAATCTCAACATAGTTCATAACTTTCAGCACGCTATGGTTCTGCAATCACGTTGTAAAGTGCTAGTGCCACAACTTGTTAGGTCCCCATGTTTACAAGTTCCACCACAAACTTATCCCCGCCCCCAATTCCCCCTTCCATAATCCCCGCACTGTCTCCCGGCGCAAACGCCGGACTGATATCGCCGTCGGATCGGGGGAGGCAGCAGCGAGGCTGTCGTGGCCATGGGTACGTGAATGTCCCGTGGGCGTCATCGAGGGTCGTCCGGATTTCGTGTGCACCTGTCCGGGGCGGTACCATCAAATCCTCGCGCCGCGCGGCCGGGGGCCGCACACATGCCCCAGCACGGCGAGGCCGCGCGGCGGTTTGTGCATCAGCCCTTTGCCGCTGCCGGGAGACTTACGCCCGGCGGCGGGAAGGGAAACGCAAACGTGCCTCATGCCGCGGGCGGAAAGCCGCCGCGCGAACGATGAGGCTTGGGCTCTAGCACTCCGGAATGTTCACCGGCACGTTCACGGCAAGGCCGCCCAGGCTCGTTTCCTTGTAGCGCTCGTTCATGTCGACGCCGGTCTGGCGCATGGTTTCGATCGCCGTGTCGAGCGGCACGAAATGCGTGCCGTCGCCCTTGAGCGCCAGCGAGGCGGCGGTCACCGCCTTCACCGCGCCCAGCGCGTTGCGCTCGATGCAGGGCACCTGCACCAGCCCCGCCACGGGGTCGCAGGTCATGCCGAGATGATGTTCGAGCGCGATCTCGGCGGCGTTCTCCACCTGCTCGGGCGTGCCGCCCATCACCGCGGCAAGTCCGGCGGCCGCCATCGCCGAGGCCGAGCCGACCTCGCCCTGGCAGCCGACTTCCGCGCCGGAGATCGAGGCATTGTGCTTGATGATGCCGCCTATCGCCGCGGAGGTCAGCAGGAAGTCGCGGATGCCGTTCTGCGTCGGCGTCCTCGTGGAAGTGTAGGTAGTAGCGCAGCACCGCGGGCACCACGCCCGCCGCGCCATTGGTGGGCGCAGTCACCACCGCGCCCGCCGGCGGCGTTCTCCTCGTTCACCGCCATGGCGTAGACGGCGAGCCAGTCATTGGCGAGCAGCGGGTTGTGCCGGTTCTGCTTCCACTCCTCCTGCAGCTTGTCGTGGATGGACTGGGCGCGGCGCTTCACCTTCAGCCCGCCCGGCATGATTCCGTCCTGCGAAATGCCGCGCTCGATGCAGCCGCGCATCGCGTCCCACACGGCGTCGAGCCGCGCGTCCAGCGCCTCGCGGGAAAGATGCGCCTCCTCGTTGGCCCGCTTCATCTGCGGCGATCGACAGGCCGGAGCGGCGCGCCATCGCCAGCATCTCGGCGGCGGTGGCGAAAGGGGTAGGGCACGCCGGATGGCGACCGGCGGACTTCTTCTTGCGACCTGCATGGCGGCAAGTTCCTGCTCGTCCACCACGAAGCCGCCGCCGATGGAATAATAGACGCGCCTCAGCAGCAGCCGCTTCGCCGGCGTCGAAGGCCGGAGAACTCCATGCCGTTGGCGTGACCCGGCAGCGGCCGCTTGCGGTCCATCACGAGATCGCTCGCCGGGTCGAAGCGGTAGGACGGATGGCCCGGGCGGGGTCACGCGCTTGCTCGCGCTTCACGGTCTCGACCATGGCGTCCATCGCATCGGGATCGATCGTGTCCGGCTTCTCGCCGGCAAGGCCGAGGATCACGGCGCGGTCGGTGGCGTGGCCGATGCCGGTATAGGCGAGCGAGCCGTGCAGCGAGACGGTGATAGTCCGCGACTTGCGCGCCTTGCGGGCGGGGCCAGTCACCTGTCGCGATCTCGTCGAGGAAGCGCGCCGCGGCCACCATCGGCCCCATGGTGTGCGAGCTCGATGGCCCGATGCCGATCTTGTAGAGGTCGAAGACGGAAAGGAACATCGAGCGCCTCCGGAGCTTTCGCCTACCCTAATTGTCTGGCGCGCTGGCGATGCGCCCAAAAGCGGCACGCATTCGGCTTATCCGCGGCGTGCTTCCTCGATGTAGAGTTGGCGCAGCCGCATCGTCACGGTGCCGGGATTGCCGTTGCCGATGAGCTTGCCGTCGATCCGCACCACCGGCATCACGAAGGCGGTGGCGCTGGTGACGAAGGCCTCGTCGGCTTCCATTGCTTCCTGCGCGGTGAAGGCGCGCTCTTCCACGGCAAGGCCGTCCTCGGCTGCAAGTCGCATCACCGCCCGGCGGGTTATGCCGTGCAGGATCTCCGGCGACAAATGCCGGGTGATCAGCTTGCCGCCCTTGACGATCCAGGCATTGTTGGAGGTGCCCTCGGTCACGAAGCCGTCCTCCACCATCCAGGCATCGTCCGCACCGGCATCGAGCGCTGCCTGCTTGGCCAGCGAAGGCGCCAGCAATTGCACGGTCTTGATGTCGCGCCGCTTCCAGCGGATGTCCTCGACAAGGATCACCGACCAGCCCTTTTGCGCCGCCGGATTGTCGGCCAGCTTCTTGGCCTGCGTGAACATCACCAGCGAAGGCTTGGCTTCCTTGGGGAATCGAGAAGTCGCGATCCGCCGCCCCGCGCGAGACTTGCAGATACAGCGCGCCTTCGGCAAGGTTGTTGCGCGCGATCATCTCGTTCTGCACGGCCTCGATCTCTTGCGGCGGCAGCGGGCTTTGCCATGCGCAACTCGGCAAGCGAACGCGCCAGCCGGACCAAGTGCGCGGCGTTGTCGACCAGCTTTCCGTCCAGCACGGAGCTGACCTCGTAGACGCCGTCGGCAAAGAGAAAGCCCCGGTCGAAGACGGAAATCTTCGCGTCTTCCTCGGGCAGGTATTCGCCATTCACATAGACAATGCGGCTCATGCTTCCACTTCCCAGTAAATCTCGAAACATCGGATCGAAACACGGTCACCGGCCCCGCGCCGGTGTCGATCTTTGCGGGGTAATGCACCGGCTTGTCGCGGCGCGTCAGCGTGATGCGTTCCTCGTTCGCGGGCAGGCCGTGCCATGCGCGGGCCGTTCAGCGAGGCGAAGGCTTCCAGCCTGTCCAGCGCGCCCTCCTCCTCGAACACATGGGCGAGGCATGCGAGCGCATTGGGCGCGGTGAAGCAGCCCGCGCAGCCGCAGGCGGCTTCCTTCAAGGGGTCGCAATGCGGCGCCGAGTCGGTGCCGAGGTAAAAGCGCGGGTCGCCCGATACCGCCGCTTCGCGCAGGGCCAGACGGTGGCTCTCCCGCTTGGCGACCGGCAGGCAATAGTAGTGCGGGCGGATGCCGCCGGCGAGGATCGCATTGCGGTTGATGATGAGGTGATGCACCGTCAGCGTGGCTGAAAGGTTCGCCTTCGCCGCGCGGACATAGTCGACGCCCTCGCGCGTCGTCACATGCTCCATGGTGATCTTCAGTTCCGGCAGGCGCGTTCGCAGCGGCTCCAGCACTTTTTCGATGAACACCGCCTCGCGGTCGAAAATGTCGACGGCGCTATCCGTCACCTCGCCATGGATGCAGCAGCGGCATGCCGATCTGCGCCATGCGCTCCAGCACCGGCATCGCCTTGGTCGATGTCGCGAACGCCGCTGGCCGAATTGGTGGTCGCCCCGGCCGGATAGAGCTTCACCGCACGGGCAATGCCGCTCTCATATGCCTTGCGCGACATCATCGGGATCGGTGGCTTCGGTCAGATACAGCGTCATCAGCGGCGTGAAACGAGCGGCCTTCGGCAGAGCCGCCAAGATCCGGTCGCGATAGGCGACGGCATCGGCGGCGGTCACCACCGGCGGCACGAGGTTCGGCATGATGATCGCGCGGGCGAAATCCTTGGCCGAATGGGGCAGCACGCCCTTCAGCATCTCCCCGTCGCGCAGGTGCAGGTGCCAGTCGTCCGGCCGCCTTATCGTGATGCTTGATGCCAAGTGCGCCATCCCCGCTTGTTGCCCGGCCCCTCATAGAGGCCGGATGCGATTGCGGCAAGTTCGGCTTGCCTTTACGGGCGATGCCGGTTGATCATGAGGCGGGACAAGGAGGCAGGCATGTTCACAGCCAGCATGAATTTCGCTTTGGGTGAGGATATCGAGGCGCTGCGCGAGACGGTGCACCGCTGGGCGCAGGAACGCCTCGCCCCGATTGCGGGCGAGATCGACCGCACCAACGAGTTTCCCATGCATCTTTGGAAGGAGATGGGCGAACTCGGAATTCTCGGCGTCACGGTCGAGGAGGAGTATGGCGGCGCGGGCATGGGGTATCTCGCCCATACCGTGGCGGTGGAGGAAGTCGGCCGCGCCTCGGCTTCGGTCGGCCTTTCCTACGGCGCGCATTCCAACCTTTGCGTCAACCAGATCCGGCTCAACGGTACGCCGGAGCAGAAGCGGAAATATCTGCCGGGCCTCGTTTCCGGCGAGCATGTCGGCGCGCTGGCAATGTCGGAGGCCGGGCGCGGGTTCCGACGTCGTGTCGATGAAGCTGCGGGCGGAAAAGCGCAACGACCACTACCGGCTCAACGGCACGAAATACTGGATCACCAACGGCCCGGACGCCGACACGCTGGTTGTCTACGCCAAGACCGACCCAGACGCCGGCGCGCGCGGCATCACCGCCTTCATCATCGAGCAGCAGTTCAAGGGTTTTTCCACATCCAAGCCTTTCCACAAGATGGGCATGCGCGGTTCCAACACGGGCGAACTTATCTTCGAGGATTGCGAAGTGCCGTTCGAGAACGTGCTGGGCGAGGAGGGCAAGGGCGTCAACGTGCTGATGTCGGGCCTCGATTATGAGCGCGTGGTGCTTTCCGGCGGCTGCATCGGCGTCATGGCGGCCTGCCTCGACCATGTCATTCCCTACATGCACGAGCGCAAGCAGTTCGGGCAGAAGCTCGGCGAGTTCCAGCTGATGCAGGCCAAGATCGCCGACATGTACACGGCGATGAACTCTGCAAGAGCCTATGTCTATGCCGTCGCCGCCGCCTGCGATCGCGGCGAGGTCACCCGCCAGGACGCCGCGGCCTGCGTGCTTTATTCGGCGGAGCAGGCGATGCAGCAGGCGCTGCAGGCCGTGCAGGCATTCGGCGGGGCCGGATATCTCGAGGATTCGCCCGTCGCCCGCCTGATGCGCGACGCCAAGCTGATGGAAATCGGCGCCGGCACCAGCGAAATCCGCCGCATGCTGATCGGCCGCGAACTGATGCGGGTGACCGCGTGAAAGACATGCCTTGACCTCTGACGATATAGTCATACGAATTCGAGTATCCGCAACGGAAACAATCCGCTGATGCCCGTCCTCCAGTCCAGCATTTCAACGCGATCCGAAGCCTTCGCCCGAAACCGCGAGGCTAATCTGGCGGCGTTGAGAACCGTGGAGGAAGCCGCAGCGCTGGCGGCCAATGGCGGCGGCGAGACGGCACGCGAGCGCCATGTCTCGCGCGGCAAGCTGCTGCCGCGCGAACGCGTTTCGCGCCTGCTCGATCCCGGCACGCCGTTCCTCGAGATCGGCCGCACCGCGGCGCATGGCATGTATGGCGGCGACGCTCCCTGCGCCGGCATGATCGCCGGCATCGGCCGGGTGGAAGGCCGCGAGGTGATGGTCGTGTGCAACGACGCCACCGTGAAGGGCGGCACCTACTATCCGATGACCGTCAAGAAGCATCTGCGCGCGCAGGAAATCGCGATGCCAGAACAATCTGCCCTGCATCTACCTGGTGGATTCGGGCGGCGCGAACCTGCCCAACCAGGACGAGGTCTTCCCCGACCGCGACCATTTCGGCCGCATCTTCTACAACCAGGCGAACATGAGCGCGCCGGGCATTGCCCAGATCGCCGTCGTGATGGGTTCGTGCACGGCCGGCGGGGCCTATGTGCCGGCGATGAGCGACGAGACGATCATCGTGCGCCAACCAGGGCACGATCTTCCTGGCCGGCCCGCCGCTGGTGAAGGCCGCGACCGGCGAGATCGTCAGCGCCGAGGAACTGGGCGGCGGCGATGTCCATACCCGCCTTTCCGGCGTTGCCGATCATCTTGCGCAGGACGATGTCCATGCGCTGGCGCTGGCGCGGCGCGCCGTCGCCAATCTCAACCGCCGCAAGCCCGCCGCAGTGCAACTCTCGCCGGCCAGCGAACCGGCATACGACCCGGACGAATTACTCGGCGTCGTGCCGGCTGTCGCTGCGCGAACCCTACGACATCCGCGAGGTGATCGCGCGCGTCGTCGACGGTTCCGAGTTTCGACGAGTTCAAGCCGCGCTACGGCCCGACGCTGGTCTGCGGCTTTGCCCATGTCATGGGCATTCCGGTCGGCATCATCGCCAACAATGGCGTGCTCTTTTCCGAAAGCGCGCTCAAGGGCGCGCATTTCGTCGAACTGTGCTCGCAGCGCAGGATCCCGCTGGTCTTCCTGCAGAACATCACCGGCTTCATGGTCGGCAGGAAATACGAGGCCGGCGGCATCGCCAAGGACGGCGCGAAGCTGGTGACCGCCGTCGCCACCACCGCGGTGCCCAAGGTGACGATGCTGGTCGGCGGCTCCTTCGGCGCGGGCAATTACGGCATGTCGGGCCGCGCCTATTCGCCGCGCTTCCTGTGGTCCTGGCCCAATTCGCGCATCTCCGTGATGGGCGGCGAGCAGGCGGCGGGCGTGCTCGCCACCGTGCGTCGCGACGCGATCGAACGGTCGGCGAAAGCCTGGAGCGCCGAGGAAGAGGCCGACTTCAAGGCGCCCGACGCTCGCCATGTTCGAGGAACAGTCGCATCCGCTCTACGCTTCCGCCCGCCTGTGGGACGACGGCGTGATCGACCCGCGCAAGACACGGGCGGTGCTGGCGCTTTCGCTCTCCGCCGCGCTCAACGCACCGATGGAGGACACGAAATTCGGCGTGTTCAGGATGTGAAGTGCCATGTTCACCCGTATCCTCATCGCCAATCGTGGCGAGATCGCCTGCCGGGTCATCCGCACGGCGCGGCGCATGGGCATCGGCACGGTCGCGGTCTATTCCGACGCCGATGCGAAGGCGCTGCATGTGCGCATGGCCGACGAGGCCGTGCGCATCGGCCCGCCGCCGGCCGCCGAAAGCTATCTCGACATGCCGAGCGATCATCGAGGCGGCAAGGCTGGCCGGCGCGGAGGCGATCCACCCCGGCTACGGCTTCCTCTCGGAGAACCCGGATTTCGTCGAGGCGGTGGAGGCGGCCGGCCTCGTCTTCATCGGCCCGTCGGCAGCATCGATCCGCGCCATGGGGCTGAAGGATGCGGCCAAGCGGCTGATGGAAAAGGCCGGCGTGCCGGTCGTGCCCGGCTATCATGGCGAGGCGCAGGAACTGTTGATTCTTGCCGGCAAGGCCAACGAGATCGGCTATCCGGTGCTGATCAAGGCGCGCGCGGGCGGCGGCGGCAAGGGCATGCGCCTGGTCGAGACGGCCGGCGGATTTCCGCGAGGCGCTGGCCTCGGCAAGGCGCGAGGCGAAGGCCGCGTTCGGCGATGACCGCGTGCTGGTCGAGAAATACATCGAGAAGCCGCGCCATATCGAGGTGCAGGTGTTCGGCGACAACCACGGCAATGTCGTGCACCTGTTCGAGCGCGACTGCTCGCTGCAGCGCCGCCACCAGAAGGTGATCGAGGAAGCGCCCGCGCCCGGCATGACCGGCGAAATGCGCGCCGCGATGACAGACGCGGCCGTCAAGGCCGCGCAGGCGATCGACTACAGCGGCGCGGGCACGATCGAGTTCATCGTCGATGGCTCGCAAGGCCTGCGGCCGACGGCTTCTGGTTCATGGAAATGAACACGCGCCTGCAGGTCGAGCATCCGGTGACGGAGATGATCACCGGGCTTGATCTCGTCGAATGGCAATTGCGCGTCGCCGCCGGCGAAACGCTGCCGAAAGCAGGACGAGATCGAGCTTTGCGGCCATGCCGTCGAGGCGCGCATCTATGCCGAGGACGCGTCGCGCGGCTTCCTGCCGGCCATCGGCACGACTGCACCATTTGCGTTTTCCGAAAGGCTGCGCGTCGATTCGGGCGTCGCGAGGGCGATGCGATCGCACCCTTCTACGACCCGATGATCGCCAAGGTGATCGCGCAAGGGCCTGACCGCGCCGAGGCGCTGGCAATGCTGGCCGATGGCGCTGGAAGCGACGCAGATCGCCGGCTGCGTCACCAATACGGCCTTTCTCGCGCGTCTTGCCCGGCATCCAGGTTTTGCCGCCGGCGATGTCGATACGGGCCTCATCGCCCGCGACCTTGCGGTCGCTTGCGCCGCCGCCGCAAACGCCGCTCGAGGCGCAAGCCGTCGCTGCGCTTGCTGTCCTTGGCCTCGATCGTGCTCGCGCATGGCGCGGACCCGTTCGACCGGATCGGAAGCTGGGCGCTGTGGGAGCCGCCGGTGCATCACGGCGAAATGGTTGTCGACGGATCGCCGGCGAAATTTGGCGTGACTCACGCCGGGCGGGACCAGTGGGACGTGGCGCTGCCAACGGGAATCGATTCGGATTGGCCTTGCAGCACGAGGCGGACGCGATGACGTTCTTCGCCGGCGACGGGCCGGAGACCGTCTCGATTGCGCGCTGGCCCGGCCATGTGACGCTGTTCATGCGCAGTGCGGCACATGAATTCGCGATACCCGATCCCTTCCGCCATGCGGGCGAGGCGCGGCGGCGGCGATGCCGTTGCCGCGCCCATGCCGGGCCTCGTCAAGATCGTCCACGTCGAAAAGGGCGCGAGCGTCGCCAAGGGCGGCGCCACTGCTGGTGCTGGAAGCCATGAAGATGGAGCACGTGCTCGTCGCGCCGCGCGACTGCGTGATCGAGGCTGTCGATGTTTCGCCGGGCGACCAGGTGACCGAGGGCAGGCTGCTCGTAGCCCTGCTGCCGGAGGCGGGATAGTGAAGGTTCGCATCGTCGAGATGGCGCCGCGCGACGGGTTGCAGAACGAGAAGCGGATCGTTCCTGCAGCCGACAAGGTGAAACTCGTCGACATGCTGTCGCTGTGCGGTTTCGACACGATCGAGGTGACGAGCTTCGTCTCGCCAAAATGGGTGCCGCAACTCGCCGACGCCGCGCAGGTGATGGCCGCGATCACGCCGCGCGCCGGGCGTTCGCTACATGGCGCTGACGCCGAACCTCAAGGGCTACGAGGCCGCGCGGGCCGCAAGCGCCGACATGGTCGCGGTCTTCGCCTCGGCCTCGGAAGGCTTCAGCCGCGCCAACATCAATTGCTCCATCGCCGAAAGCCTGGAGCGTTTCGCGCCGGTGCTTGCGGCCGCGAAGGCGGACGGCATCGCGCGTGCGCGGCTATGTTTCCTGCGTCACCGACTGCCCCTATGACGGCAAGGTCGAACCCGCTGCCGTGGCACGGGTCGCGAGAGCGCTTGCCGCAATGGGCTGCGATGAGATTTCGCTCGGCGACACGATCGGCCACGGCACGCCGCGAAAGCGTCAGGGCCATGCTGGATGCGGTTCTCGGCGTGCTGCCCGCCGAACGGCTTGCCGGACATTACCACGACACGACCGGCCGGGCACTCGACAATATCGAGGCGAGCCTCGCACGGGCGTGACCACCTTCGATGCGGCGGTCGGCGGGCTTGGCGGCTGCCCCTATGCGCCCGGCGCAAAAGGCAATGTCGATACGCTTGCCGTCGCAATGCTGATGCGCCGGCTCGGCCATGAAACCGGGCTTGATCCCGTGCAGGCTCGAAGCGGCGGCGGCTTTTGCCCGCTCGCTGCGGGAGGACGTCAATGCAGTTTGAGACCATCCGCATCGAACGGCGCAGCCACGGCGTTGCCTGGCTCGTGCTCAACCGCCCGGACAAGCACAATGCCATGTCCGGCCGGATGCTCGACGATCTGCAGGCCGCGGCCGACCGCGCTTGCCGCCGACGAAACCGTGCGCGCCGTCGTGCTGACCGGCGAGGGCGCGAGCTTTTGCGCCGGTGGCGATCTCGACTGGATGCGCCAGCAATTCGAGGCTTCGCGGCAGGAGCGCGAGGCGCAGGCGATGAAACTTGCCCGCATGCTGCGTGCGCTCAACGAACTGCCCAAGCCGCTGATCGGCCGGGTCAACGGCCAGGCATTCGGCGGCGGCCTTGGCATGATGAGCGTGTGCGATATGGTGGTGGCGGTCGACAGCGCGAAATTCGCCTTCACCGAAACGCGGCTCGGCCTCATCCCGGCAACCATCGGCCCCTATGTCGTGGCGCGCATGGGCGAGCGGCGCGCGCAAGGCAGCGTCTTCATGTCGGCGCGCATGTTCGGCGCCAGCGAGGCGAAGCGATCTGGGACTGGTGGCGAAAGTGGTTCCGGCGGATGGCCTCGATGCCGCCATCGAGGCCGAGGTGAAGCCCTATCTTTCCTGCTCGCCCGCCGCCGTGGCGCAGGCCAAGGCGCTGATCCGGCACATATCGGGGGAGGTCGACGAAGCCGCTGATGCGGCACACCGCGGCGCCGCCTTGCCGACTGCTGGGAAGGCGACGCGCGGGAAGGCGTTTCGCGCCTTCTTCGAAAGGCGCCCGCCGGCATGGAAAACGGAAGGTTAATCAATTGCTTCCGTCGGTCTCGAAAAAAATCTGCCAGCGTGATGTTTTCCCTTGCATGTGACGGCGATTATCATCATATCCGCCCCTGCCCAAAGTCGCACGTGCAACGGATGCGCACAAACTCGGCGGGAGTAATCCCGAAGAGGCGAACCTGGTGAACCCGGTTGATCGGCCCTGATAGGTCGCTTTCGAAGGCGAAATTCCAGGTAGCGTCCAAGCAACGACGGTGAGGGCTTTTTTGGTCTCGAGCGGATTCCAACCCCGCAGGTACTGAAGAGGCGCACCATCATTGCCGGAAGTGCGGGGGTTCCATCCTTCCAATCCAAGGCAGCAACGAACCGGCGATTTCTCCGAGGCGGAGAGAGCCACTTTCGCAACGACTGCCTGTCGCGGCTGGCGCACCTGCGCGCATGCCCGGCTTGAGAAGGAGGCCATTCCATGATCTCAGCGCGCATCCGCGGCTTTCTCGCCGAACGCAAGCCCGACGAACCGTGCCTCGTCATCGACCTCGAAAAGGTCCGCTCGCAACTACGACGCATTCCGCAAGTCCATGCCGGAAAGCGCGGTCTACTATGCCGTCAAGGCAAACCCGCATCCCGAAGTGCTGCGCGTGCTGGCCGCCGCCGGCAGCAATTTCGATTGCGCCTCGGTCGCCGAGATCAAGATGGGGCTTGAGGCCGGCGCCACCGCCGACCGCATCTCCTATGGCAACACCATCAAGAAGGAGCGCGACGTCGCCGCCGCCTTCGCGCTGGGCGTTCGCCTCTTTGCCGTCGATTGCCGCGAGGAAGTCGAGAAGATCTCGCGCGCCGCGCCGGGCTCCAAGGTGTTCTGCCGCATCCTCACCAATGGCGAGGGCGCCGAATGGCCGCTGTCGCGCAAGTTCGGCTGCGACGCCGAAATGGCGCCCGACGTGCTGGAGCATGCATACCGCCTCGGCCTGGTGCCGGTCGGCGTCTCCTTCCATGTCGGCTCGCAGCAGACCAATGCCGGCGCCTGGGACGAAGCGCTCGGCTCCGCCGCGGCGATCTTCCGCGAGATGGAAACGCGCGGCATCCGCCTGATCGATGGTCAATCTCGGCGGCGGCTTCCCGACGCGCTACCTCAAGGACGTGCCGGCGCTCAAGCAGTACGGCGTGTCGATCTATGACGCGGTGCGCCGCTTCTTCGGCAACGCCATTCCGGACACGATCATCGAGCCGGGCCGCGGCATGGTCGGCGATGCGGGCGTCATCCGCTCGGAAGTCGTGCTGGTGTCGAAGAAGTCGGAAAACGACAAGCTCCGCTGGGTCTATCTCGACATCGGCAAGTTCGGCGGTCTGGCCGAGACCATGGACGAGGCGATCCGCTACTCGATCGTGACCGACCGCGACGGCGACGAGAAGAGCCCTGCGTCATCGCCGGCCCGACCTGCGATTCGGCCGACGTGCTGTACGAGAAGAAGCCCTACGCGCTGCCGAACACGCTGCGCCCGGGCGACGAGGTGTTCATCGAGGGAACCGGGGCCTACACCTCCACCTACTCGGCGGTGGCGTTCAACGGCTTCGAACCGCTGCGCACCTACGTCATCTGACGCTTCGGTTTTTGTCTCGAACGGCCGCCCTCGGGCGGCCGTTCTGGTTTTTGCCTTGCGCAGTAACACCCTCCGTCATTGGGCGGCAGCGTTTCCTGGAAACGAACCTTGCCGGCCACCCTTGCCCTTTGCGCCAATCCCCGCTTATCTCGCGGTCATGAAAACACTCGATTTCTGGTTCGATCCCGCCTCCACCTATTCCTACCTCACGGCGATGCGAATCGACGTCGCGGCGCAGGCAGCAGGCGTCGAGGTCCGCTGGCGGCCATTCCTGCTGGGGCCGATCTTCAAGGCGCAGGGCCTCGACAACTCGCCGTTCCGCATCTACCCGGCCAAGGGCCGCCACATGTGGCGCGACATGGAGCGGCAGGCGAAGGGGCTGGGCATTCCCCTGAACGTGCCCGGCGATGACGAAATGGCAGGCTTTCCCCGCAACAGCCTGCTGGCGGCACGGACCGCGGCTGTCGCGCTGGATGAGCCCTGGGGCCACGATTTCGTGCGGGCAGGTCTACAAGGCGCAGTTCGGCGACTGGCAGGACATCGGCGACCCGGCCGTCATCGCGGCCATTCTCGAGAGTCTTGGGCAGGATGCCCGCGCCGTGCTGGAGCAGGCGCAGTCCGATGCGAACAAGGCGCAGCTGCGCGCCAACACCGAGGAGGCGCCGCGCTCGGCATTTTCGGCGCGCCGAGCTTCACCATCAGGCAGGAGCTGTTCTGGGGCAATGACCGGCTCGAGCAGGCGCTGGCATTCGCGCGGGACGAGGCCGGCATGAGCTACAAGCCGGTCATGACGGCGGCCGAGGTCGGCGACTATGTGCGCAAGGTCTTCCCGCAGGCGGACGGCTATGGCTGGCAGGCGCGCGAGGTCGGCCCCGGCACGATCACGGTCGGCATGAAGGTCTCCGGCGACCATTTGCGGCCCGGCGGCACTATTTCCGGCCCGACGATGTTCGCGCTCGCCGACGTCGCCGCCTATCTGCTGGTGCTGGCCCATATCGGCGAGGTCGCGCTGGCGGTGACGACGAACCTGTCGATCAACTTCCTGACCAAGCCGCCATTGGGCGATCTGCGCGCCGAGGCTCGGCTGCTTAAACTCGGCAAGCGGCTGGCTGTTTGCGAGATCCACATCCTGCCCGACAAGGGCGACACGCTGGTTGCGCAGGCGACTGCGACCTATTCGATTCCGCCGGCGGAGAGCCGGCAATGACCGCAACCTTGAAAGTCCGCCCGCTCACGCGCGAGGCCTTCGCCCCCTATGGCGATGTGCTGGAGGCAAGCGGCGCGCACCACTATCCGATCAACAACGGGACGACGATGCGCTACCACGACCTGGCGAAGGTCGAGGCGACCGGACCGGGCGCACGCACCATGATCAGCATATTGCGCGGCGACGCGTTCTTCCTGCCGCTGGAAATCGCGATGGTCGAGCGCCACCCGCTCGGCAGCCAGGCATTCTTCCCGCTGCATGGACCGGCCCTGGCTGGTGATCGTCGCAAAGGACGAAGGCGGCAAGCCTGGCGATCCGGAGGCGTTTCTCGTGCAGCCGGACGCCAACGGCCTGCGCGGCGTCAACTATCACCGCAATGTCTGGCACCACCCGCTGGTGACGCTGGAAGAGCAGGGCGATTTCCTGGTGATCGACCGCGGCGGGGAAGGCAACAATCTCGAGGAATATTTCTACGAACGCCGCTTCACGATCGGGGAACTGCCACTCGCATAAAGCGCCGTGAGGATTTCGGCCGCGGTCATCGCCGCAATCACCTCCGGCCGCTTGTCGCGAATCGCCGTGCCGCCGATGGGGCAGGTCAGGCTATCCGGCAAGCGCGCGGTCGAGGCCTTCGTCTTCGCAGCCAGTTCAGGAAAGACGGCGCGCTTCGTTGCCGAGCCGATCATGCCGCAATAGGCAGCGTCGCCGCGCTTCAGCGCCTCGGCGATGATCAGGAAATCCTGGCTGTGCGAATGGGTCATCGCCACGAAGGCGCTGCCGGGCGGCGCATCGCGCACCGCCTGTTCGGGCACCGGCGTCAGCACGGTCTCGATGGAGGTGGAAAATCCGTCGAAGCTGCCGCGCCGCTCGTCGATCAGCATGGCCTGCAAGCGGCAGCGGCTCGAGCGCACGCGCCAGCGCCTTGCCGGTATGGCCGGCGCCAAAGACCAGCACATGGGAAAGCTGCGCCGCAGTCGCGCCTCGGCCTCGCGTTGCATATCCGCCAGCGCCGGATCAGTAAGCCGCGACAGCGAAAGCTCCACGCGCCCGCCGCAGCACTGGCCGATTTCCGGGCCAAGCGGGATGTCCATCGTCGCGGCGGTTTCGCCCGCCGCCAGCATTTCGCGCGCCCGCGCTATCGCCATCCATTCGAGCTGACCCCCGCCAATGGTGCCGACAATGGCTTCCGCGGTTACCGCCATTGCGGCGTCGGTATCGCGCGGCGTCGAACCGCGCGCACCGGCGACGCGCACCAGCACGACCCCCACGCCGGCGCGATGCCATTGCGCGATTTTGCCATATTCGCCCTGGGGGATTGCCAACTGCGCCGCCGCCTTTCTAAACTCGCCGCGAAGATGATGCGGCCATGGCGGCGATCTAGGCAAGGCCGTGCGCCAAGGCAACCCGCCAACAGGCGCCGAGGAGCAGGATGGATCTCGAATTCACGGCAGGCGGAACAGGAGTTCCGCAAGGAAGTGCGCGCCTTTCTCGGCGACAAGCTCTCGCCGCGCGCTTGCCGAAAAGGTGAAGCTTGGCAAGCGCCTGACCAAGGAAGACATGGAAGGCTGGCACGCGGCGCTCAACGCGCGCGGCTGGCTTGCGCCCAACTGGCCGCGCGAATGGGGCGGCGCCAAATGGACCGCGATCCAGAACCACATCTTCGACGAGGAAGCCTGGGCCGCGGGCGCGCCGCGCGTCATCCCCTTCGGCATCAACATGCTGGGACCGGTGCTGATCAAGTTCGGATCGCAGGCGCAGAAGGAGCACTTCCTGCCGCGCATCCTCGATGGCACCGACTGGTGGTGCCAGGGCTACTCGGAACCGGGTGCCGGCTCCGACCTTGCCTCGCTGAAGACCCGCGCCGAGCGCGCAGGGCGACCACTACATCGTCAACGGCCAGAAGACCTGGACGACGCTCGGCCACTATGCCGACTGGATCTTCTGCCTCGTGCGCACCTCGACGGAAGGCAAGCCGCAGGAAGGCATTTCCTTCCTGCTGATCGACATGAAGTCGCCCGGCGTGACCGTGCGCCCGATCATCCTGCTCGACGGCGAGCACGAGGTGAACGAGGTCTTCTTCGACAACGTCAAGGTGCCGGCGGCCAATCTCGTCGGCAAGGAGAACGAGGGCTGGACCTACGCCAAGTATCTGTTGACGCATGAGCGCACCGGCACCGCCAATATCGGCAATTCCGCCGCTGCGCTGGCGCAACTGAGGCGCATCGCCCACGACAGTCACCAAGGGCGGCAAGCCGCTGGCGAAGGACCCGTATTTCGCCGCGCGCATGGCGCAGGTCGAGATCGATCTGGAGGCGCTGAAGACGACGAATCTGCGCATTCTCGTCGGCGCCGATTCAGGCGCCGCGCCCGGCCCGGAAAGCTCGATGCTGAAGATCAAGGGAACCGTGATCCGGCAGGAGATCAACGATCTGTCACGCCGCGCGCTCGGACCGCTGGCGCTGCCCTTCATTTCCGAGGCGATGGACGAGGGCTACAACGAGGCCCCGATCGGACCCGAATACGCCAACGCGCTTGCCTCGGACTATTTCAACAACCGCAAGCTTTCGATCTTCGCCGGTTCCAACGAGATCCAGCGCGGCATCATCTCCAAAACCAAGCTCGGACTTTAAGGGGCGCACAACCATGGATTTCGCCCTGAGCGATGACCGCCGCATGCTGGCCGAAACCCTCGACCGGTTTCTCAAGGACAATTACCCGCTCGACAAGCGCCACGAATTCGCGCGATCCGAGGAGGGCTTCTCGCGCGAAATGTGGGTGGAGTTCGCCGAACTCGGCGTCATCGGCGCACTGTTCGGCGAAGATGCCGGCGGCTTCGGCGGCGAGGGCGACGATTTGATGGTGGTGTTCGAAGCGCTCGGCCGCGCGTTGGTGGTCGAGCCCTTCCTGCCCACGCTCTTGGCCGGTTCGCTCATCGCCGACCTCGGGTCACATGATGCAAAAGGCGATACTGGAGAGCGTTATTGGTGGCGATACCTTGCTAGCATTCGCCCATGGCGAACCGCAGTCGCGCTATGAACTGGAGCATGTCGCCACCCATGCGGTCGAGGCCGAGGGCGGGATTTGCCATCACCGGCCACAAGTCGGTGGTGCTCGGCGGCGGGACTGCCGACAAGCTCGTCGTCTCTGCCCGCACGGACGGGGCTTCAGGCGACAAGAACGGCATTTCGCTGTTCATGGTGGATGCAAAGGCCCACGGCGTCTCCATCCGCTCCTATGGCACGGTCGACGGATATCCGGCGGCGGAAATCAGCCTGAATGGCGCGAAGGGCGAATTGCTTGGCACTCCCGGTACTGCCTTCCCTGCGATCGAGAAGGCATATGCGCGCGGCATCGTCGCCGTCACCGCCGAATGCCTCGGGGCGATGGAGCGGGCCAGGGACCTGACGATCGAATACATGCACACGCGCAAGCAGTTCGGCGTCATCATCGGCAAGTTCCAGGCGCTGCAGCATCGCATGGCCGACGTGCTGATCGAGATCGAGCAGTTGCGCTCATCGCTCATCAATGCGGCGGGACATCTCACCGCCGAGCGGCATCTGCGCGAAAAGATGGTTTCCGCTGCAAAGAACCTCGCGGGCCGGGCGGGGCGGCAAACGGCGGAAGAAGCGATCCAGATTCATGGCGGCATGGGCATGACGTGGGAATATCCCGTCGGCCACTACGCCAAGCGCATCATCATGATCGATCACCTGTTCGGCGATGCCGACCACCATCTGGAACGGTTCGTGGAGCTTTCCTGATCCTCACGAATTGTTCGTGAACCAATCGACGATTGACGGCATGTTGTGCTCGAAGCCGCCGGGAATGAAGAAGTTCAGCAGCCCTGCGCCGTCGCCGCTGCGGTTCTCGAAATCGTGGATCGTGCCCGCGGGAATACGCAGGAAGCTGCCTTTCGGGGCTTCCAGCCATTCTTCGCCGACCAGGATGCTCGGCGTGCCCTCGATGACATAGAAGATCTCGTCATTGGCCTCGTGCAGATACGCGCCCGGTCCCGTCGAGTGCGGGTCGAGCCACCACTCTGAAATGCTGTAGCGCTGGTGCGTCTCTTTTTCGTCGGCTTTGAAGATCGCGGTCATTTTTCCCAGCGCATAGACGCGCCCCTCGCCGGGGCGAAGGTACAGGAGTTCGGCGGGCGTTTCGTTCCTGTCCACATTGCTTCTCCTATTTTGAGCTGGCAGCGTACCCGCCTTGTCGCCTGTTGTCAGCGCCGATGCTCCCGGCCTTGCCGATGCCACAGGGCTCCTCCAGAATTTGCCAATGACCGATTCGCTGTTCAGACAATTAGCCACCCTGGCTTTCGTTGCGCTTGCTTTCCTTGCCACACCGAAACCGGCGCTTGCCCAGCCAGCCAATGCCGCGGCGATCGAGAAGCAGTTCCGTTCCTGGCTGAACGAAGACATCTGGGCGCTTGCCTCGGCAAAAGCCGTCAGCCGCAAGACCTTCGACGCGGCGCTCAAGGGCGTGAAGATCAACTGGAAGCTGCCAGACCTGGTGCCGCCCGGCAGCAAGCCCCAGACACCGAAGAAGCAGCTGCAGGCGGAATTTCGCGCGCCTTCCGCCTATTTCGCCGAGAAGAACATCGCGCCCGTTGCTACTGGCGGAAAGTCGCGGCTCGCCGCAAACAAGGCGCTTCTGGCTTCGCTGGAAAAGCGGACGGGCGTGCCGGGCCGTTTTCTCCTGGCCATATGGGGGCGCGAATCGGGCTTTGGCGCCGCCGACATTCCCCACAATGCCTTCGAGGTGCTGGCGACCAAGGCATTCATGTCGACGCGCAAGGACATGTTTACGGAAGAACTGATCGCCGCGCTGGAAATGGCGCAACACGCCGGCGTTCCATTGTCGCGCATGCGCAGTTCCTGGGCGGGCGCGCTCGGCCAGCCGCAATTCCTGCCGACGTCCTACATCAAATATGCTGCCGATGGAGACGGCGACGGCACGGCTGACATCTGGCGATCGGATGCAGACACACTCGCTTCCATGGCCAACTATTTACAGAAATCGGGCTGGGTCGCCGGGCGCGACTGGGGCTTCGAGGTATCGGTCCCGAAAGCGGTCAGTTGCGCGCTGGAGGGCCCGGATCGCGGCAAGACCGTCGCGCAGTGGTCGGCGATGGGCATCGGGCGTGTCAACGGCAAACCGTTTCCGGCTTCCGAAATGGCCAAGGAAGCCTTTCTGTTGATGCCGGCTGGCCGGTTCGGGCCTGCTTTCATCGTCACGCCCAACTTTTACGTGCTCAAGGAGTACAACGAGAGCGACCTCTACGCGCTGTTCATCGGCAATGCCGCCGACCGAATCGCCTTTGGCGGAGGCGCGTTTGCGGGTGGCTGGAAAGACATCGGCGTGATGCTTCGCTCCGACATTGCCGACCTGCAGCGAAGCCTAGAGAAACAAGGCTTCGATGTGGGCGGCGCCGACGGCCTGCCGGGCTTCAAGACGCGCCGTTCGATCGGCGAATGGCAGCAGCAGAACAAGATCGTGCCGGACTGCTTTCCAAACCAACGATTGCTTGGCCGGATCAGGTAGCTTTCTGCGGCATCACGCCAAGCAAGTCGTAAAACAAATTGTCGGCATTCCTCTTGCCGCCACGTCCTTTCCGCGCCAAACTCACGCTGGAGGCGGATACTGCAAGCCAAGAATTTGCGGGTTCGTCGGGAGGAGACTGCAAAAGATGTCGGGCGCCCCTTGCGTCTGCTGCCGCATGCTTTCCCCCGAAATTTTTCGTACATGGCGCCGGAGACCTCCGGCGGCCGCAGTCAAGGAGGCATGAATGGCAACCGTAACCATGACGGTCAATGGCAAGAATATCACGGGAACCGTCGACGACCGCACATTGCTGGTCCAGTTCCTGCGGGAAAACCTGAACCTGACCGGAACCCATGTCGGCTGCGACACGTCGCAGTGCGGATCATGCGTGGTGCATGTCGACGGCAAGGCGGTGAAGAGCTGCACCCTGCTTGCCGCACAGGCCTCCGGCGCGACCGTTGTCACCATCGAGGGCCTTGCCAACGGCACCGAACTGCATCCGGTGCAGGCGGCCTTCCGCGAGCATCACGGACTGCAATGCGGCTTCTGCACGCCGGGCATGATCATGACCGCCGTGGACATGATCGAGCGGGCGAAAAAGAACGGCACCAAGCTCGACGAAAAGACGATCCGGCACGAACTGGACGGCAATATCTGCCGCTGCACCGGCTACCACAACATCGTCAAGGCAATTGAGGCCGCCGCGGGCGCAATGGCGTAGTGCGCCGCCCGCTGTTCGATCTGAGGGATCGGGAGGCGGCACGGATACGACCGATGAACCACGTTTGACGGCCAAGTTTCACAGGAGGATTCCATGGGAGTTGAAGGTATCGGCGCAAGGGTGCTTCGCAAGGAAGACCAGCGCTTCATCACCGGCAAGGGCCGGTACACGGACGATTTCAAGATGGCCGGCATGCACCAGGCCTATTTCATCCGCTCGCCGCATGCGCATGCTGTCGTCAAGTCGATCGACCGTTCGGCGGCGGAAGGCATGCCCGGCGTTGTCGCGGTACTGGACGGCAAGCAGTTGAAGGTCGACGGCATCGGCAACATCATCTGCGGCTGGATGATCCATTCCAAGGACGGCACGCCGATGAAGATGGGCGCCTGGTCGCCCCTCGCCACTGAAAAGGTCCGCTATGTCGGCGATGCCGTCGCGGTGGTGATCGCCGATACCTACGCCAACGCGCGGTTGGCGGGCGAAGCAGTCGTGATCGAATATGACGTGCTGCCTTCCGTGATCGACGCTGTGGAGGCGTTGAAGCCCGGCGCGCCGCAGCTTCATCCCGAGGCCGAGGGCAACCTCATCTTCGACTGGGAGATCGGCGATGCCGGCGCCACGGACGCAGCCCTCGCCTCGGCGGCGAAGGTCGTCGAGATGGACATCGTCAACAACCGCCTCTCGCCCAACCCGATGGAGCCGCGCGCGGCGCTTGCCAATTACGACAGCGCCGAGGACCATTTCACGCTCTACACCACCAGCCAGAACCCGCATGTCGCGCGGCTGGTGCTTTCGGCCTTCTACCAGGTCGCGCCGGAGAACAAGCTGCGCGTTATCGCGCCCGATGTCGGCGGCGGCTTCGGCTCGAAGATCTACATCTATCCCGAAGAGATCGTCTGCCTTTGGGCGTCCAAGAAAACCGGCGTGCCGGTCAAGTGGACGTCCGACCGCACCGAGGCGTTCCTCACCGACGCCCATGGCCGCGACCATCACACCAAGGCGCGCATGGGCTTCGACAAGGATGGCCGCATCACCGGCTTCAAGGTCGACACGATCGCCAATCTCGGCGCCTACATGTCGCTCTTCTCCAGCTCGGTGCCGACCTATCTCTACGCGACGCTGCTGTCGGGCCAGTACGACATCAAGAACATCCACGCCAATGTGCGCACGGTCTACACCAACACCGTGCCGGTCGATGCCTATCGCGGCGCCGGACGGCCGGAGGCGACCTTCGTCGTCGAGCGCATGATGGAGACTGCGGCCCGCGAACTGGGGATCGACCCGGCGGAACTGCGCCGCCGCAACTTCGTCAGGTCGTTCCCGCACCAGACGCCGGTGATCATGGCCTATGACGCAGGCGACTATGACGCCACGCTCGACGCGGCGCTCAAGGCCGCGGACTATGCCGGCTTCCCGGCCCGCAAGGCGGAAGCCGAGAAGCGCGGCAAGAAGCGCGGCATCGGCCTTTCCTGCTACATCGAGGCCTGCGGCATCGCTCCTTCGGCGGCGGTGGGTTCGCTCGGCGCGGGCGTCGGCCTTTGGGAATCGGCGGAAGTGCGGGTCAATCCGGTCGGCACCATCGAGATCCTGACCGGCAGCCACAGCCACGGCCAGGGCCATGAAACCACCTTCGCGCAGCTCATCGCCGAACGCTTCGGCCTGCCGATCGCCAATGTGAACATCGTCCATGGCGACACCGACAAGGTGCAGTTCGGCATGGGCACCTACGGCTCGCGCTCCGGCGCGGTCGGCATGAGCGCCATCGTCAAGGCGCTCGACAAGGTCGAGGCCAAGGCCAAGAAGATCGCCGCGCACCTGATGGAAGCCGATGCGGGCGACATCGTCATCGAGAACGGCGTCGCCAAGGTCGCCGGCACCGACAAGAAGCTCGACTGGCACATGATCTGCCTTGCCGCCTACACCGCGCACAACCTGCCGGCCGGAATGGAGCCGGGCCTCAAGGAAGGCGCGTTCTACGATCCGACCAACTTCACCTTCCCGGCCGGCACCTATGTCTGCGAGGTCGAGGTCGATCCGGAAACCGGCACGACGGAAATCGTCCAGTTCGTCGCCGCCGACGATTTCGGCAAGATCATCAACCCGATGATCGTCGAGGGCCAGGTGCATGGCGGCATCGCGCAAGGCATCGGCCAGGCGCTGATGGAAGGCGTGATCTACAACGACGACGGCCAGCTCCTGACCGCCAGCTACATGGACTACCAGATGCCGCGGGCCGGCGACCTGCCGTCCTACAAGCTCTCCACGCACGAGACCATCTGCCCGGGCAATCCGCTCGGCATGAAGGGATGCGGCGAGGCTGGCGCGATCGGCTCTCCCCCGGCGGTCATCAATGCGCTGACCGACGCCATCGGCCACAACAACCTCGAAATGCCGGCAACGCCCCAGCGCGTATGGGCGGCACTGCGGGCTGGATAGGCGCCGTTTACTGTTTCCTGCCCGCCGGCAATGTCCGGCGGACACGGACAAACGACCAACGGACAACGCATTCGCAATTCGAAGGACGAGACCATGTACGAGACCAATTACCACCGCGCCACATCGACGGAAGAAGCCGTGAAGCTGATGGGCAAGGCGGGCGACGGCAAGTTCATCGCCGGCGGCCAGACCTTGCTGCCGACCATGAAGCAGCGCCTTGCCGCGCCGACCGACATTATCGACCTTCGCCACATTTCGGCGATGAAGGGCATCACGGTCAGCGGCAGGCAGGTGACCATCGGCGCGGCTACCACCCACGCGGAAGTGGCTTCCTCCAAGGAGTTGCGCGCAGTCTGCCCCGGTCTTGCCGACCTTGCCGGCATGATCGGCGATCCGGCCGTGCGCCACATGGGAACGATCGGCGGATCGATCGCCAACAACGATCCGGCCGCCGACTATCCGGCGGCGATGATGGCGCTCAACGCCAGCATCATGACCACCAAGCGCACGCTGACGGCGGACAAGTTCTTCACCGGCATGTTCGAGACCGCGCTTGAAGACGACGAGATCATCACGGCGGTCACCTTCACCGCCCCGGCAAAGAGCGCCTACGAGAAGTTCCGCAATCCGGCATCGCGCTACGCAATGGCTGGCGTCTTCGTCGCGAAGGATGCTGACGGAACCGTGCGGGTCGGCGTGACCGGCGCCGGTGCGGGCGGCGTGTTCCGCCATGGCGAAATGGAGAAGGCGCTGGCCGCCAACTTCAGCGCCGATGCGATTGCAAACGTGAAGGTGGATGAAGGCAACCTGCTGTCCGACATCCACGGCACATCAGCCTACCGCGCCAGCCTCGTCAAAGCGATGGCCAAGCGCGCCGTTGCCAAGGCCGGCTGATTCGACCGAAAATATTTGCCTGAAAGGCGGGCGATTTGCCCGCCTTTTTAATGCTGACGCAATGCTGTCAGTAGCAATGTGCCAAACAGGCGGCAAGATGACATCACCCGCCGGATTGAAACCGCCGCTCGAGGCGATCGCGCAATTCCTCGACAGCCTCGAGGGTGTCGCAAGCAAGCGAAGCTGGGGAGAGATCGCTTGGTTTCACAATCCCGGCGGCGTTTTCGCCAGCGGCGCTTATGTCGCGACGATCAAGCTGCGCGACGGGCCGAACGATGGCGCTAGCCGGCTCGACGCCGATGGCGCGATGCGTCTCAATTTCGGGATGCTTCGCCCGGCGTTTGTTTTGCGGTTTGGCCAGCCTCCGATGCGCCCGCCAAAGGGTGGAAGCATCGAAGGGCCATGGGACCTGCTTGCCCGCGACCGGCTGCAGCCGCACCCGGTCTATGGCTGGATGTGCTGGGCTGCCATCGCCGAGCCATCGCCCGCCAGCGTCGAAATGTTGAAGCCGCTGCTGCTGGACGCCTGGTCTCGCGCTGCGGAAAAATCGGCCACGCGTCTCAAGGAGCGTTAGAACTCAGCCGCAAATCCGGGCTTTCGCTTCGGCATATTCGCGTACAAGACGTTCAACGAGTTCGGCGGTGGAGACCACCTTGTCGACGGCGCCAATGCCCTGGCCGCAGCCCCAGATGTCCTTCCATGCCTTGGCCGCCTGGTTTCCGCCCGATGCAAAGTTCATCTTCGACGGATCGCTGGCTGGAAGGTTGTTGGGGTCAAGCCCCGCCGCCTCGATCGAGGACTTGAGATAGTTGCCGTGAACGCCGGTGAAAAGATTGGTGTAGACAATGTCCGCCGCCCGCGACTGCGCGATGGACTGCTTGTATGCGTCGGATGCGCGAGCCTCGTGCGTGGCGATGAAGGGCGAGCCGATATAGGCAAGGTCCGCGCCCATGGCCTGCGCGGCGAGCACCGCCCCGCCATTGGCGATCGCACCCGAAAGCAGCAGCGGACCGTTGAACCACTGTCGGATTTCCTGCACCAGCGCGAATGGCGATAGCGTACCGGCATGGCCGCCCGCGCCCGCGGCCACGGCAATCAACCCGTCCGCGCCCTTCTCGACCGCCTTGCGCGCGTGACGATCATGAATGATGTCGTGCAGCACGATGCCGCCATACGAATGAATGGCCTGGTTGACTTCTTCCACGGCGCCGAGCGAAGTGATGACGATAGGCACCTTGTATTTGACACACAGTTCGATGTCCTGCTGCAGCCGGTTGTTCGACTTGTGAACGATCTGGTTGACGGCGAAGGGCGCGATAGGCCGGCCAGGATTTGCCGCGCGTGCTGTTTCCAGTTCCTCAGTCAACATCGCCAGCCATTCGTCGAGTTGCTCGACCGGCCGGGCGTTGAGCGCGGGAAACGAGCCGACGACACCCGCCATGCATTGCGCAAGCGTCAGTTGCGGATGCGAGATGATGAACAGCGGTGCGGCCACAACCGGCACGCTCAGGCGGTTTTCGAGAATTGCAGGAATTGCCACGACACGCTCCCCCGAGGCTTGAATTGACGCTTACGCAAACGTAAGAATTCTATATCGCCACGCCCCGGCTTTCGCAACGGGCCTCGCAAAGCGGTTGAAAGGCGTTTCGCCTGCATTCCCGCTCGTTGCAATATGCAGGTAAAGCGATACAAAGAAAATGAAACGGATCGTTCAGGGGTGTCGATTTGGCGGATTTCGAGGGCCTCATTCGCCAGGCCTTGGCGCGGCAGGGCGATTCTGACCCTGCAGTCCGGCAGCGCGTTTATCAGTCGTCGCGGAACGCACTTGCGCGCATGATTGCGTCTGCCGGAGCGCAGCCGCCTGCTGTCATCAACGAACAGCGCATCGCGCTCGAAAACTCGATCAGCCGCATCGAGGCCGGCTACAATATCCCGCCGCCGCCCCCTGCCGTCATCCGTGCGCCGCGTCCGGCTCCCGCCGCGCCGCCAGCGCCGCCCCTGCCGCCGAAACCGGCATCGGGCCATGTCAGGCACGAGCCGGTTCTGGTTCCGCCTCCGCCGGGCGAAGAGCCTTACGAGGAGTCGCGGTACGATACTTCCCACGACGATTTCGAATATGTGCCGGAGGGTGTGCCCGGCGATGACGATTTCGGCGTATCGCCGGAAAACGGGCCGGTCTACCAGCGCCGCAACGGCTCTTTGCGCAGGATCCTGCCTGTCCTGTTGCTGTTGCTTTTGCTCGCCGGCGCGGCATGGTTGACCTATTCGATGGTCAGCACGCTCATGGGCAATGGTGGCGGCACGGCCGGTGAGAGCGATGCTGCGCCATCGGGAACGAATGGTTCTGCGGTTACCGACGAGAATGTTGTCTACATCACGGTGTTGACTCCGAAAGATACGAGCGCCCTGCAATTGGAGGGTCGCGGCACCGCCGAGATCGTCAACCAGGCAAATACGGAGATGATCCGCCTCACATCGGTTCGTCCGGCAGGAAACCGGTCGCAGCAGGCCGATCCGATCCTGATCAACCTCTCTGACGGCGTGCTTTCGCAGGTTGCCGGCAGGGACGTGACAGTGGAGATCAAGGCGAAATCGGGCGGCGCCGAGCCGGCGACATTCTCGATCCGCTGCGACTTTGCCGGTGAGGAAGCATGCGGACGCAAACGATTCCCGGCCGGCTTGCAGCCGGAGACCATCATCTTCACGGTGGGCTTTCCGGAAAATCCGCAGCCAGGCGCGAAATACAGCCTGTTGATCAACACCGATGTCGCCGCGACATCTGACCAGTCCGCCGAGGGCGATCCGATCGACATCATTTCGGCGCGGTTGCGCTTCGAAAAGTAGGGTTTGCCGCTTACCGCGCCAGCGCCTTGCGCTCTGCCACGATCTTGGGGTCGATCGCGCCGATACGCTCCTTGTCCTTTGTCGGGTAGTCGAGGCTGTGGAGGATCGAGCGCATGATGTTGATCCGTGCCCGACGCTTGTCATTGCCCAGGATCAGCGTCCATGGGCGCATGAGCGCTATCGGTCGCCTCCAGCATCGTGTCGCGTGCTTGCGTGTATTCGTCCCATTTCGACAGGGCCTTGATGTCGATGGGCGAAAGTTTCCAGATCTTGAGCTTGCTGTGCCGCCGGTCATGAAAGCGGCGAAGTTGCATTTCCCGGCCGATGTCGATCCAGAACTTGAAGAAGTGGATGCCGTCATTGACGACGATCTTCTCGAAGCGCGGCGTTTCCTTCAGGAACGCCTCGTGCTGCTGCGGCGTACAAAAACCCATCACCGGCTCGACGCCGGCGCGGTTGTACCAGGAGCGGTCGAAGAGGATCATCTCGCCCTTCGTCGGGAAATGCTCGATGTAGCGCTGATAGTACCATTGGCCCATCTGCACGTCCGAAGGCTTTGAAAGCGCGACCGAGCGGACATGGCGCGGGTTCAGGTTTTCGCGAATCGCCTCGATCGAGCCGCCCTTGCCGGCGGCGTCACGGCCTTCGAAAACCACCATCACGCGCTGGCCTGCCTCCTGCAGCCAGTACAGCACCTTGACGAATTCCTCCTGCAGCGCCTCCAGTTCCTTCTCGTATGACGTCCTCGTCCATTTTCTGGCTGTAGGGGAACCCGCCGCTTTGTAGCGACTTTTTCCTGATCCATTCCGGTAGTATGGGTTCGTCGAGGTCGAACAGGTTTGTCTTGCCGTCAATCGTCACTTCAACTGGGGGCGCATCTGGAATAATCATCTGGGTGTCCGGCACTGGTTGCGAGATTCAGGTTAGAACATGCTTCGCCGGCATGAAAGACGTTCGCAAGGAACAAAGCCACAATGCCGAACCAGGAGCCGGTGAAACCCGAAGGGCCGGGAGCAAGGCTGTGGAAGGTCCGATGGACCCTTGCCGCACTGTTCTGCGCGCTTGCCTCGATCGGGTTGGTCGAACTTTGGCTCCTCCCGTTCCTGCTGTTCGCCTTCATCGTCACCGTCGCAGTCGCGGCGCTGGCGCCGCAGGAAAGCATTGCGGCCGCGCCGCCGGCCGGTCGGCAGGCAAGGGCGTCGGTCTGGCCTGATTCCTCCACAAAGGCGCTGACCGAGGCCCTGACCTATCCCGCCTACATCATCGATGCAGCGGGCGTGCTGCGCTATGCCAATGCTGCCGCCGCGCCTGCGTTCGGCGCTCCGGTGATAGGCGAAGCCGCAACCATCTCCTTCCGGCGTCCCGAGGTGGCCGAACTCATCGCCCGCGCGGTGGCGAGCAGAACCATGCAGGCCGGAGAGATTACCGAACCGGTACCGCGCGAGCGCTGGTTCAACCTGCAGATCGGCCCGATTCCCAAGGCGGGCGCGGCGCCCGACTTCTTCCTGCTAACATTCATGGACATGACGCCCGCGCGCCGCGCCGAGCAGATGCGTTCCGATTTCATCGCCAATGCCAGCCACGAGCTTCGCACGCCGCTTGCCTCGCTGCGGGGCTTCCTCGAGACGATCAAGGGCCCTGCAGCCAACGACAAGGCGGCCACGGCACGCTTTCTCGACATCATGCTCGAACAATCGCAGCGAATGTCGCGCCTGATCGACGATCTGCTTTCGCTCAGCCGCATCGAGATGAAGGCGCATGTCAGCCCGCAGGGCACCCTCGACATTGTCCCCGTCCTTGGCAGCGTTGCCGCCTCGATGCAGCCGCTGGCGCAGAAGCTGGGCGTGACGATCGAACTGCGCCTGCCGAAGGGTCCGGTGGAGATCGTGGGCGATCGCGACGAACTTGATCCAGGTCTTCGACAACCTCGTGGAAAATGCCTGCAAATACGCCGACAGCGGCAAGAAGGTGGAATTGACCGCCGAAATCCTGGAGCCGCTGCGGGCCGGCCAACCCGGGCGGGTCGAGGTCGCCGTCCGCGATTTCGGGCCTGGAATTCCCGCCGAGCACCTGCCGCGACTTACCGAGCGGTTCTACCGGGTCAATGTTTCCTCCAGCCGCGACAAGCAGGGAACCGGGCTCGGCCTTGCAATCGTCAAGCACATCCTCAATCGCCACGGCACCAGGCTGCAGATTTCATCGAACCCGGGCGAAGGCGCCCGCTTCAGCGTCATCTTTCCGCTGAAACCAACTCCTGCCAATGTTAACAACCAATAAAAATACAAACAAAAACAACAACTTGAACTGTCGTAAAAATACAATCGTTTTGTCATTAAACCAATATCCCAAGTGACTAGTTTGGCGGCGTCGGGGCCAAGGCCCGCGTGATGACACGCGGTTTTACGGTCGATCCAGACGAGTGAACCCAACTCACGAACGAAACGGGAGAATTACCGTGAAAACCACCCATTTTGCAGGCGTTGCCTTCGGCGCGCTGATGATTGCCATCGCCGGCCCAGCCGCCGCGCGTGACCAGATCAAGATCGTCGGATCATCGACGGTGTTCCCATACTCGCAGGCTGTTGCCGAGGAATTCGCGAACAAGACCGGCAAGGCGGCGCCTGTTCTTGAGTCCACCGGAACCGGCGGCGGCTTCAAGGCCTTCTGCGCAGGCGTTGGCGAAGAACATGCCGACATCACTGGTGCATCGCGCGCCATCAAGGAATCGGAAGTCAAGCTCTGCGCCGACAATGGCGTCGTCGACATATCCGAAGCACTGATTGGCTACGACGGCCTTTCGATTGCACATTCGCGCAGCGGCCCGGAACTCAACCTCACCGAAGAGCAGGTCTTCAAGGCGCTCGCGGCAGAACTTCCCGATGGCAAGGGTGGCTTCGTCGCCAACCCGAACAAGAAGTGGTCGGACATCGACGCTTCGCTTCCGGCAGTTGAAATCCTTGCTTTCGGTCCTCCGCCGACCTCGGGAACGCGCGACGCTTTCGTCGAACTCGTCATGCATGACGGCTGCTCGGGCCTGGAAGGCATGGCCGACCTCAAGAAGGCCGACGACAAGAAGTGGAACGAAGTCTGCTCGCGCATGCGTCAGGACGGCCCCTTCGTCGAAGCCGGCGAAAACGACAACCTGATCGTCCAGCGTCTTGAAGCCGATGCGAACGCAATCGGCATCTTTGGCTACTCGTTCCTTTACGAAAACAGCGACAAGCTGAAGGCAGTCAAGATCAATGGCGTCGAGCCGACCTTCGAAACAATCGCAGATGGCTCCTATCCGGTCGCCCGTCCGCTGTTCTTCTATGTCAAGAACGCGCATCGCGACGTCATCCCGGGAATGAAGGAATTCCTCGTGGAATACATGTCTGACGCAGCGCTTGGCCCGGACGGCTACCTCGCAGAACGCGGTCTCACGCCGCTGGCGGATGACAAGCGCGCTGCCGTTGCATCGGCGGTCGTCGAAGGCAAGAAGCTCGGCATGTAATGCCTTTGCTGCCCGCCCCGTTCGGGGCGGGCAGTCTCTGTCGGTACGTCGCCCGTGAGGAAATGAGATGCTGTTTTATGTCCTGTTGCTCCTGGCATTGGCGACGGCGGTAGCTGCGATCGTATCCTACGCCAAGGCAAAGTCGTGCATTCTCAAAACCGGGAGAGAAGGCGCATTCCCGGCCAATTTACCACGCGCTCAACGCCGCCATCTGGACCGGTGTTCCGGCTTTCGTATTCCTGATCGTGTGGTTGTTCATCAACGACAACATCATCAATGCCATCGCCGTATCGCAGGTGCCCGGTATCGAAACCATGGATGCATCGCAGCGCGGCATCATCCTTAGCGAAATTCGTCAGGCCGCCGACGGCAAGGCTTTCGTTGAAATACGCCCGGAAGTCGCGGTCGCCGCAGAAAGCTTGAACTCCTTCCGGCAAATTTCGAGAGCGGTCATGTTTGTAGCCGCACTTGCACTTTCTGTTTTTGGCGCATTCTTCGCTTACCGGCTCGTTGCGCGCCGGTTCAGGGCCCGTCACAGCGTCGAACGGTCCATAACCTGGTTCATGCTGTTTTGCTTCACTTGTGGCGATCCTTACGACCACGGGAATTGTTGTATCGCTAGTCTATGAGGCGTCTGCCTTCTTTGCCTTGGTGCCGATCCAGGAATTCCTGTTCGGACTGCGCTGGGAACCGCAAATCGCCATTCGCGCCGACCAGGTCGCGGGGCAGGGCGCTTTCGGAATGATCCCGGTGTTGTTCGGAACCATCGTGATTTCGTTTCTGGCCATGGCAGTGGCGGTGCCGGTCGGCATTTTCTCCGCGATCTACCTTACCGAATTCGCCGACAGGCGCGTGCGCGCCGTCGTCAAGCCGCTGCTCGAAATCCTGGCCGGCATACCAACGGTGGTCTACGGCTTCTTCGCCGTCCTGACGGTGGCCCCTATGATCCGGACGCTAGGATTGAGCATGGGTATTTCTGCTGCTCCAAACAGCGCGCTAGCGGCAGGCGGCGTAATGGGAATCATGCTCATTCCGTTCATTTCCTCGATTTCGGATGACGCCCTTGCCGCCGTGCCGCGCGCGATGCGCGAAGGCTCCTACGCGCTCGGCGCCACCAAGAGCGAGACGATCACCAAGGTGTTGCTGCCAGCCGCGCTACCGGGCATCGTTGGCGGCGTTTTGCTTGCGCTAAGCCGTGCCATCGGCGAAACGATGATTGTCGTCATGGCGGCCGGCTTGATCGCAACGATGACGGTCAATCCCTTCGAAGCCGTCACCACCGTTACGGTGCAGATCGTGACATTGCTGATCGGCGATGCGGAATTCGACAATCCGAAGACGCTTGCGGCCTTTGCGCTGGGCCTCTTGCTGTTCATCATCACGCTTGGCCTCAACCTGATAGCGCTGCACACGGTGCGCAAGTACCGGGAGAAGTACTGATGGCTGTTGCAAACGCTCCAATGGGTTCGGCACAAGGTTCAACGGTAAACTGGAAATCCGATGAAATGCAGCGCCGGCGCAAGGCCCGCTACGCGGCGGACCGCCGGTTGCAGCTTTATGGCATGGCTGCCGTGGCATTCGCCCTGGGCTTTCTTGCCATTCTGGTTGGAACGCTTCTGTACACGGGATCGCGTGCGTTTACGCAAACTGTTGCGACGGTCGATATCGACCTTTCCACGTCGGGCGTCGACCAAGCAAATTTGATGGAGGCCGATTGGCGAAAGGTTACGCGCGACGCGTTTCGTGAGCTCGCCCCGGATCTTCCGCGTTCGGATGAGCGTAACTTCTTTTCGCTGTTCACCAACAATGCCCAGTTTATCATTCGTGACGCGGTCATTGCAGACCCTGCGCGGCTGAAGGAAACGTCGAGCTTCCAGATCCCGTTATCGGATCCCATCGACCAGCTTGCCAAGGGATTGTTCGATCGCAACCTGCCGCAGGACCAGCGTCGCGTGAACGATGTCCAGATTGCGCTCTATGACCAGCTCGTGGCCAAGGGGCTGATCAGCCAGCCGTTGAACTGGGGCTTGATATTCAACTCCGACAGCCGCTTTCCGGAGCTTGCCGGCCTGGCCGGCGCCATATCCGGCTCGTTCTGGCTGCTTCTGGTATGCTTCGTCCTGAGTTTCCCGCTGGGCATAGCGGCGGCGGTCTATCTGGAGGAGTTTGCTCCGAAGAACCGCTGGACGGATCTCATCGAAATCAACATCAACAATCTCGCCGCGGTTCCTTCGGTCGTCTTCGGTCTGCTAGGCCTCGCTGTGTTTCTGGGTTGGTTCGGCCTGCCGCGCTCGGTTCCGCTGGTCGGCGGCATGGTGCTTGCGCTGATGACGCTTCCCACGATCATCATCGTCACCCGCGCAGCGCTCAAGCAGGTCCCGTCCGCAATCAGCGAGGCCGCGCTGGGCATCGGCGCATCCAAGCATGAAGTCATCGCCCATCACATGTTGCCGCTCGCGATGCCGACAATCCTGACCGGTACGATCATCGGGCTTGCGCAGGCGCTTGGCGAGACCGCGCCGTTGTTGCTGATCGGAATGAATGCCTTCATCACCAGCCCGCCAGCGGGCGTGCTGGATGCATCGACGGCGCTTCCGACACAAATCTACATCTGGGCCGACAGCCCGGAGCGCGGCTTCGTTTCGCGCACCTCTGCCGCCATCCTTGTGTTGCTCGGATTTCTGATCACGATGAACGCGATCGCAATCTTCCTGCGCCAGCGGTTCGAGCGGCGCTGGTAAATTGGGGAGAAACAGGAAGTGAACGTCATGTCAGAAACCCAAACCGAAGCACTCCTGGCCGATCGCGCGTCTGCGCATGCCGTCAAGATGCGCGGCGAAAAGGTCAGTGTTTACTATGGCCAGAAGCAGGCGCTTTTCGATGTCGATCTCGACATCCGAAAGAACGAGGTCACGGCGCTGATCGGGCCTTCGGGGTGCGGGAAATCGACGTTCCTGCGTTGCCTCAACCGGATGAACGACACCATCGACAACTGCCGGATCACCGGGCACATCACGCTGGACGGAGAGGATATCTACGACCGAACTGTTGACGTGGTCGAACTGCGTGCACGGGTAGGGATGGTGTTCCAGAAGCCCAATCCGTTCCCCAAGTCGATCTTCGAGAATATAGCCTATGGGCCGCGCATTCACGGACTGGCGCGCACCAAGGCTGAACTTGATGAAGTCGTAGCCACAAGCTTGCAAAAGGCCGGGCTTTTCGACGAGGTCAAGGATCGGCTTTCCGAGCCAGGTACCGGGCTTTCCGGCGGCCAGCAGCAGCGCCTGTGCATCGCCCGCGCCATTGCCGTCAGCCCGGAAGTGATCCTCATGGACGAGCCATGCTCGGCGCTCGATCCAATTGCGACCGCCAAGGTCGAGGAACTCATCGACGAACTGCGCCAGAACTACACGATCGTGATCGTCACGCACTCGATGCAGCAGGCTGCGCGCGTTTCGCAGCGCACCGCCATGTTCCATCTTGGAAATCTGGTCGAAGTGGACGAAACCAACAAGATATTTACCAATCCGACTCAGCAGAAGACGCAGGATTACATCACCGGCCGCTATGGCTGATGCGCCCTTCGCCGAAGCAAGAATTTTTCCGAAAGGCCGCCCGATGACAGATCATACGGTTACAGCATTCGACGAGGACCTCCGGCTCATTTCGCGGAAGGTGACGGAAATGGGCGGCCATGCCGAAAGCATCGTGGCACAGTCCGTGTCCGCGCTCATGCGCGGCGACAAGGCGATGGCGGAGTCGATCATCGCGCAGGACCTCGTGCTCGACAATTTGCAGCACGAACTGGACGAGCATGTCTTCGTGGTGATTGCCAAGCGCCAGCCGATGGCGGTCGACCTGCGCGAAATCATCGGCGCGCTGCGCATGGCCGGCGATCTCGAGCGCGTCGGCGACATGGGCAAGAGCATCGCCAAGCGCACCAAGGAAATCGGCGACGTGACCTTCCCCAAGAAGGTGCTGCACGGCCTCGACCATCTCAACCGGCTCGCGCTCGAGCAGCTTGAAGAACGTGCTCGACGCCTATGTGCACAAGGATGTCGACAAGGCACGCGAAGTCATCGCCCGCGACGACGAGATCGACCAGGTCTATACCTCGCTGTTCCGCGAGTTGCTGACCTACATGATGGAAGATCCGCGCAACATCACCATCTGCACGCATCTTCTGTTCTGCGCCAAGAACATCGAGCGCATCGGCGACCATGCCACGAACCTCGCCGAGACGATCGAATACATCATCACTGGCAAGTCGGCGCTTTCCACGCACGGCACCAGGCTGGCACAGATGTGAGAACCGACATGGCTGTCGCGACGAGATCGATGCCCAAGGTCATGGTTGTGGAGGATGAGGAGGCGCTTTCCCTTCTCCTGCGCTACAATCTTGAATCGGAAGGCTTCGAGGTTGAGACGATCACGCGCGGCGACGAGGCGGAAATCCGCCTGCAGCGAAAACGCACCCGATCTGCTGCTGATCGACTGGATGCTTCCCGGATTGTCAGGGATCGAGCTGTGCCGGCGCCTGCGCTTGCGGCCCGAAACGCAGCGCCTGCCCGTCATCATGCTGACGGCGCGCGGCGAGGAATCGGAGCGTGTCCGCGGTCTTTCAACCGGCGCGGACGACTATGTGGTCAAGCCGTTTTCGGTGCCTGAACTGATGGCGCGCGTAAAAGCGATGCTGCGCCGCGCCAATCCTGAATCGCTGGCCTCGCGCCTTGCCGCCGGCGATATCGAGCTCGACAGGCAATCCCATCGTGCGTCGCGCAACGGGCGCGAACTCAAGCTTGGCCCGACCGAGTTCCGCCTGCTCGAGTTCTTCCTTGCGAGCCCCGGCCGCGTTTTCTCGCGCGAGCAATTGCTCGACGGCGTGTGGGGCCGGGATGTCTATGTCGATGAGCGCACCGTGGATGTGCATGTCGGACGGCTTCGCAAGGCGATCAACCGCGGGCGCGAACGCGATCCGATCCGCACGGTGCGCGGCGCGGGCTATGCGCTGGACGACAAGTTTTCCAAATAGGATTCCCAAGACGGACCTGGCGGAGGGTGCCCTTACCAGGCGCCCTCTGCCCTGCGGTCGCGCCGGCGGTCGGTGACCGGCTGGTAGGCGAGCTTGCTGTGATAGGCGCAATAGGGCGAGCCCTCGCGCGAGTCGTGGCCGCAAAAGTGGAAATCCTCGGCCTGCGGATCGCCCACCGGCCATTTGCAGGTGCGTTCCGTCAATTCCGTCAGCACGAGCTTGAGCGGTGTCGGTGCCGTCGCCAGATCCGCGGCAGCGGCAGCGTTTGTCCGCTCTGCCGACGAGACCAGCTTCATCTGGCCGTTGACGAGTTGGCGCTGAATTGTCCGGACCGGCTTCTGGTTGAATGCCGAGCCGTTGGCGCGTTTCTGACGCGCAATTGCGGTGTGCGAAGCGGTTTTGGCCCGTCCGGAAAGTCCCAGCCGATGAACCTTGCCAATAACAGCATTGCGGGTGACGCCGCCAAGTTCTTGCGCAATCTGGCTTGCACTTAGTCCATCGAGCCAAAGCTTCTTCAGCTGATCGACCCGCTCATCAGTCCATGACATGCTACTATTGTCCTTGCCAATTCTGTACCCGGAAAACAAAACGACACCGCCGCGCAGAAACTGAACTCGCGCGTTACTCATTTTGACTTGTCGTCTTGATGCTTGCCGAGCCCGCCGCGGAGCCAGCGTTAACAATCCGGAAACTATCGACCGGCCGAATCCGTGGCAAGCCTTGGGCCATGAGTTCGAATCGATTTTTCAGATTTTCCCCAACTTGCGGAATCCGATTTCAATATAGCTGTGGAAAGCTGAATCAGAATTCCGGACCGTTCGTCGCGGCTGCGGTGGATAACCTTTCGAGAATGCTGAAATTGACAATGACGGGCCGGACTGTAGTATTGAAAACTGATGGAAGCGGCCGCCGGAAGGCGGCCTTTTCGTTCGGGCCGCCTTGAAAGGCGGCTTTTGGCTTTTGAAGTCCCGGCATCGCGCGAGGCTGGTCTTGCCGCCCCGCCGACCGGATTGAAGGGGACCCGAAATGGCGCAGGAAAATCACGTCTTCTCCACATATGCACAACCCGAAATCGAGTTGGTGCGAGGCGAGGGCGTGCGCCTGTTCGATACGGCGGGCCGCGACTACATCGACTGCACATCGGGCATCGCGGTGAACGCGCTCGGCCATTCCCATCCGCATCTCGTCGCGGCGCTGAAGGCGCAGGCCGACGGGCTGTGGCACCTGTCGAACATCTTCAAGATACCGGGCCAGGAAAAGCTTGCGGCGCGCCTGTGCGAGAACAGCTTCGCCGACCGCGTGTTCTTCGCCAATTCCGGCGCCGAGGCCATGGAGTGCGCGGTCAAGACTGCCCGCCGCTATCATTATTCCAGGGGCAATCCGCAGCGCGTCAACATCATCACTTTCGAGGGCGCCTTCCATGGAAGGACGCTGGCGATGATCACCGCCGGCGGCCAGGCGAAGTACCTCGAAGGCTTCGGCCCGAGGGCGCCCGGCTTCATCCAGTTGCCTTTCGGCGATCATGAGGCGCTGAAGGCCGCGGTGGACGAAAACACGGCCGCCATCCTGGTCGAGCCGATCCAGGGCGAGGGCGGCATCCGCCCGGTGCCGCCGCAATGCCTGCGCGGCTTGCGGCAGATGTGCGACGAGCATGGCATCTTGCTGATCTACGACGAGATCCAGACCGGCATGGGCCGTACCGGCAAGCTTTTCGCCCATGAATGGGCCGGCGCTGCGCCCGACATCATGGCTGTGGCGAAAGGCCTTGGCGGCGGCTTTCCCGTCGGGGCCTGCCTTGCCACCGAGGAGGCGGCAAGCGGCATGACGGCGGGGACGCACGGCACCACGTTCGGCGGCAACCCGCTGGCCATGGCGGTCGGCAATGCCGTGATGGACATCATGCTGGAGCCGGGATTTCTCGAGCATGTCCGCGAGATGGGCAAGCTCTTGCGCCAGCATCTGGCCGAACTCGTCGACCGCTTTCCGGACGTGGTGGAAGGCGTTCGCGGAACCGGCCTCCTGCAGGGCCTGAAGGCGCGCATCCCCAACACCGAAGTCATCGCCGACCTTGCGCGCACATGGCGTGTTGGCGGTTGGCGCCGGCGACAATGTCGTGCGCTTTGCCCCGCCGCTGATCATTTCGGCGGAAGAACTGCGCGAGGCGCGCGCCCGCATGGAAGGCGCGTTCGAGACACTGGCGCGCGAAGGGAGCGGCTTGATGGCGCCGGCAACCGGTCACGGGCGCAGCTTCCTCGACCTTTCCACCGTCGATGCGGGTGAACTCAAATCCATGCTCAGGCATGCGCACAGCATGAAGGAGCGCCTGAAGCGGGACGGTCCCGATCGCAGCCGCCCGCTGGAAGGCAAGGTGCTGGCGATGATCTTCGACAAGCCCTCCACCCGCACGCGCATTTCGTTCGATGTCGGCATGCGCCAGCTTGGCGGTGAAACGCTGTTCCTGTCCGGCTCGGAAATGCAGCTTGGCCGATCCGAGACGCTTGCCGATACCGCCCGCGTGCTGTCGCGCTTCGTCGATGCTATCATGATGCGCACCACGGACCATGAACGGCTTCTGGAGATCGCGCAGTACGCCAGCGTTCCGGTCATCAATGGACTGACCGACGACACGCATCCGTGCCAGATCATGGCCGACATCATGACGTTCGAGGAGAAGAAGGGCGACATCGCCGGCAAGCGCATTGCCTGGTCCGGCGACGGCAACAATGTGCTGCATTCCTGGCTGGAGGCATCGGCACGGTTCGGCTTCACCACTGCAGTCGCGACGCCTGAAGGTTCCGAACCGGGCATGCGCTATGTCGACTGGGCACGGTCCAATGGCGGCGAGGTTGAACTTGGAACCGATCCCACCGCTGCCGTGAGCGGGGCCGATTGCGTCGTGACCGACACTTGGGTGTCCATGAACCAGGAACACCGCGCGCGCGGACACAATGTCTTCCTGCCTTATCAGGTGAATGCCGGCCTGATGAAAAAGGCCAAGCCCGACGCCATATTCATGCATTGCCTGCCTGCGCATCGCGGCGAGGAAGTGACCGATGAGGTCATGGACGGCCCGCAATCCGTCGTGTTCGACGAAGCGGAAAACCGGCTCCACGCGCAAAAGGGCATTCTTGCCTGGTGTTTCGGCCTCAAGGGCTGAGCACAACGATCCCTTGAAAGGCGGCGCCGTTTGCGCCGGAGAGCCATGACAGAAGATATCGATACGCCGCTCGGCGCCATTTCGCTTGCCGGTGACGACAAGGTCGTCCCCTTCCACGTCGCGCCCCTTGATACGCGCGGCCGTGCGGTCCAGCTCGGACCGATGCTGAACGCCATCCTTGCCAGGCACGACTATCCCGGCGCGGTGGCGGCCCTGCTGGGCGAGACCGTTGTCCTCACCGTGCTGCTCGGCACCTCGCTGAAGTTCGACGGCAAGTTCATCGTGCAGACGCAGAGCGACGGCCCCGTGTCGCTGCTCGTCGTGGACTATCGCACGCCGGGCGCCATCCGCGCCTATGCGCGCTACGATGCCGATCTGGTCGCGGAAGCGGTGCGCTCGGGCCGGTCCTCGCCGAAGGACCTCCTTGGCCATGGCATCCTTGCCATGACCATCGACCAGGGCGTCCATACGCAGCGCTACCAGGGCATAGTCGAGCTGAACGGCATTTCGCTGGAGGAGGCGGCGATGCAGTATTTCCGCCAGTCCGAGCAGATTCCGACCATCGTTCGCCTTGCCGTGGCCGAGATCATGACGCCGGCCACCAGCGGTGGTGGATTTGCCCATGCCTGGCGTGCGGGTGGCCTCGTCGCGCAGTTTTTGCCGGAAGCGCCGGACCGCATTCGTATCGCGGACCTGCCGGGCGGTGACGATCCGAAGGGAAGCCAGGATTTTGGCGAAACCGCCGAGGACGACGCCTGGGTCGAGGCAAAGGCGTTGGTCGAGACGATCAGCGACGACGAACTGACCGATCCGCATATCGGCTCGGAGCGGCTGTTGTTCCGCCTGTTCCATGAACACGGCGTGCGTGTTTTTGCCGGATTGCCGGTGGAAGACAAGTGCTCCTGCAGCCGGGACAAGATCGTCGAGATTGTCCGCAGCTTCACGCCCGACGAACAGGCCGAATCCATGGAGGACGGCCAGATCGTCACCACCTGCGAGTTCTGCAGCACGGTCTATACGTTGACCTCTGACGACCTTGCCGGCTGAAGCGGTTCAGTTGAGCACGGGCTTTGCGTCGGGCAGATCAAGGGCGAATGCGGGTATGGCGATCTCGAACCGCTCACCCGCTTCGTTCACCATCGTGTAGGCGCCGCGCATGAAGCCCGACGGGGTCGTCAGCGGGCAGCCGCTGGTATACTCAAATGTATCGCCCGGCTTGATCACCGGTTGCTCGCCGACGACGCCACGCCCGCGCACCTGTTCGGTGCGGCCGGTCGCATCGGTGATGTGCCAGTGCCGCGACAACAATTGCACGGTCGCCTTGCCTTCATTGGCGATGACGACACGGTAAGCCCAGAAATAGCGGTTCTCCTGGGGCGATGATCGCTCGTCGATATAGACCGGCATGACGGTGACCCGGATGCCGTTGGTGACTGCATGGTACATGGGCGTCGCTGCGTTTGCCTTTGGCCAAACCGTGAAGATAGCAACCAATGCCGCCGGGTCAAACCGGCAGGGCCATTTGCCTCACGCGCTGTTGACCAATGCGCAGTCTGGCGGGACACCATCGCGCGGGCTATAGCCGGACAAGGGAAACGCCATGATCGACAATCGCGCCAGAAAGTTCATCGATCCGCTCATGGAGCGGGCGGCAGCTTGGCTCGTCAGGCTGGGCGTCGGCGCCAATGTGGTAACGCTTGCGGGCTTCGTTTTTGCTGCAATTGCTGCAGTTCTTGTTGCGCAGCATTTTTTTCATGCTGCACTTTTGTGCATGCTCGCGAGCCGTGCCTGCGATGGTCTTGACGGGGCGGTGGCGCGGGCGACGGCGAAGACCGATTTCGGCGGATATCTCGATATCGTGCTCGATTTCGCCTTCTACGGCCTCATTCCGTTCGCCTTCGCTTTGGCCGATCCGCACGCCAACGCGATTGCGCCGGCGTGCTGCTGCTCTCTTTCTACGTCAATGGGGCGAGCTTCCTCGCCTATGCGGTGATAGCGGAAAAGCGCGGCCTCGATGCGCAGGCTCGCGGCGCCAAGTCGTTCCTGTTCTCGACCGGCCTTGCGGAAGCCGGCGAGACACTCGCCGTTTTCGTGGCGATGTGCCTCTTCCCGGCATATTTTCCAACGCTCGCCCTGGTCTTCGCGGCCGTGGTTTTCTGGACCGCGCTTTCGCGCATCCTCGCGGCCCGCCGCGACTTTCGCTAGGCTTTCGCGGCGGCGGCAAGCGCGGCTGCGATGTCCTCCCGCAAGGTCATCAACGTCCTCAAGCCCGACCGAGAGGCGCACGTTTTCTACCTGGATACGGGTATTAACCTCAAGAAGATAGGGCTGGCCACTTCGTGAAACGATCCATTCCCAGGTGCCGACATTGTCGTAATTGACGTGATCTGCAAGTTTCAGTGAGTAATTGACGATCTGTTCAAGAACAGATTCTTCATCAAAGTCGTAATCAAAGCACGAATTATGGAATCCCGGAGCAGCTTCAACCCTTTTCTGCCTGCCGGTAGACTGTATGGTGCAGTTTCTGGAACTGAAATGGACCCGCTCATTGTAGGTGGAGCAGACCAGCTGTACCTCAAGGTGATTATAATCCCGCAAACATTGTTCAATCAGTACGCCGCCGTCGCCAAACTGTCGTTTTGCGTAGTTCTGGAGCTGGCGGTAGACCCTGCGGAAATGTTCAATTTCAGTAACCTCCTCAATTCCCATGCCACCACCGCCGGCAGCCGCTTTGACGAGAATCGAGGGGTTCTCGATGTTGTTGTTGAGCTGATCTTGCAACAGGGTTGCAGCGATTTCCTCCGCTTCCATTTCGTTGTAGATCGGTGCGTCGGTGCCCGGAATCGTAGGGATACCGAGTTGGTTGGCGACCCGTTTGGTGTTGATTTTGTCACCGAGATTCTTGATGACCTGCCAGTTTGGACCGATGAAGGTCAGGCTCCGATCCCTGACTGTCGCTCTGCGGGCAAACCTGAAATCTTCTGAAAAGAAACCGTATCCAGGGTGAATCGCGGTGCAGCAGGCGTGGTCGGCAACGGCAAAGATATCGTTTGGTTCGGTATAGCTGGTTATCCGCCAGGCGTTTTGATCACTTCCTTCCGTGCAATTGCGCCTGACATGCTCTGAATCTTTGTCTGCGTCCGTGTAGACAACAACATAGTCAAGGCCCAGATCGCGGCAGGCGTTCATGATGCGGATGGCAATCTCACCTCGGTTGGCGATAAGTACCTTTCCTTCCACATTAAACCTCTTACAATAAATTTTTATCTGCGCACAGTGAGAGCATGCGATACGCGGTTTTCCGGATTACTCCATTAAGGTCTTTACAGGTAAACCTCTGTAATATAGTAAGGGGCATCAATAAATCAAAGAGAAATCATTCTTTCAGCGACCGGTTGCGCATATTTTGTGGCCGCCTGGCTTGTAAATGAGATCCTTTGTCCTTGACTTTCAGTCCAATTGTCCCTAGAGATTCTTCATTGAGTAGTGACTAATGTTTTTACTGCGTGATCACTTCTATTCCGTACCCTGACCTTTGACGGCAGATAACAAAACAGATACATATGAGCAGTGACAATGATGATGTACCTCCGTCGGCTGATGGAGACCAGGTTTCAATTCTCAGACGGATAAGAGATTTCTTCCCTTTTGGCAAGCCTCCTGATACCACGGAAGCCCTGGAACATGAAATTCAGGAGCTGCTCGAAGAAGGTGAAGAGCATGGGTTGATTTCAAGCCTTGAAGAACGGATGATCAATTCGATATTTGACTTCCGTGATACTATTGCAGCTGAGATAATGACCCCGGCGGCGGAAATAATCAGTGCCGAAATAATGACGCCGATTCCAGAAATCATCCAGGTTACGATAGATGAGGGGTTTACCCGCCTGCCGATTTTCAGAGATAACTCGGACAGGATTGTCGGAATCCTGCACACCAAGGACCTGCTGCGAATCTGCACGCGCGGTGATGAGTATGACGGTAACCTGGAACCGTATCTCAACAGTGTCGATTTTGTTTCAGAGGGGAAACGGATAGGGGAATTGCTCAGGGAGTTTCAAAAAAACAAGACACACATGGCAATCGTCATCGATGAGTTCGGAGCAGTCCGCGGCTTGATTACCCTGGAAGATATCCTTGAGGAAATTGTTGGTGAAATCGATGACGAATATGATGTCGAAGATGATGATTTTGAAAAGCTGAATGACTATACATCTCTGGTCCGGGCAAAGGTTGATATAGAAGATGTGGAGGAGCGTTTCAAGATAAAACTGCCGGAAGGACCATATGAATCACTCGGCGGCTTGATCATTCACTCTCTTGGACGCCTTGCCCGCGAAGGTGATTCGATAAAGATCGGCGATGTTGAACTGATCGTTCACCTGGCGGGGCGGAGAAGAATAAAGAAGATCAAGGTTGTCTGCCCGAATACCGGGAAATCTGACTAATGTTGACCGTCCGGAAGGTCCGGTGGTTGAGCGGAGTCGTGATTTTTCCACTGGCAGCCTGGCTTGCCCTGCCCGGCAGCTTTGCCTTCTGGCCACTGCTCTTTGTCTGCCTGCTGCCGCTGCTCCTCTGGGTTTCCGAAGCCGCAGGCGGGAGACAGGCGTTCGGGCGGGGACTGCTGGCAGGGATCATTTTCTATAGCCTTCAGCTCTACTGGATTGTTTCGGTACTCACCACCTACGGGGGGCTGCCGTGGATCGTATCGGCCCTCTCTCTTTTCCTGCTCGTGTTTTACATGAGCCTCTATCTGGGAATGTTTTCCTTCTGTTTTTATCGCCTCAACAGAAAGGGTTCAACATGTCTCTTCCTGGCTGGTGTTCCGGCCATGTGGGTTGGGCTTGACTGGATGAGGTCCTGGTTCATGAGCGGTTTTCCCTGGATGGATTTCGGATACGGGCTCTGGTCTGTGCCGGGAGCGCTGCAGACAGCCGACCTGCTCGGGCACCATGTCCTGACGTTCATGATTGTTCTTGTTAATCTTGTCGTTTATATCGTTGTCAGCCGCCGTTTCAACGTGCTTCAAAAAATCGCTTCAGCAGCTGTTGTTGTGCTGCTGCTGCTGAGCGGAGGGTTCTACTCCCAGATCCGCTGGGCCGAGATGCTGGACCTTATTGATGAGGCAGCTGTCGCCGAGGTCGGCATTGTCCAGGGCAATATCGATCAGGCAAAAAAATGGTCCCCGGAGGAGCGGCGGAAAACGGTTGACTCATATCTTGAACTCAGCGCCACACTGGTCGGGGATAAAAAGCCTGATCTTATTGTCTGGCCGGAAACAGCGCTGCCCTTTTATCCGCAGGGCAATGAGCTGCTCTGGCCGGTTAAAGCGTTTCTGAGCAAATCTGGTGTTACCCTGCTCACCGGGGCACCATGGTATGAAGTCGCAGACTGGGAAAAGCGGCTGTTCACCTATTATAACGGATCTTTCATGCTCGCGGGCTCAGGTGAGATGGGCGGTTATTACTTCAAATCCCATCTGGTGCCGTACGGTGAATATGTGCCGCTGAAGAAATATATGCCGTTTCTGGCCCCGCTCGTTGAGGCTGTCGGAGACTTTACTCCCGGTACCGTCGGTTCACCGCTTCAGAGCGGGCGGATCAAGGCCGGGGTGCTGATCTGTTACGAATCTATCTTCCCGGATATCGGGCGGCGCTGGGTGGAAAATGGAGTCAACCTGCTTGTCAATTTGACCAATGATGCCTGGTATGGTAAATCGAGTGCCCCCTACCAGAGTTGGGCAATGACGGTGCTGCGTGCCGTTGAAACAAGGCGGAGCCTGGTCAGATCGGCAAATACAGGCATTTCAGGGGTAATTGATCCGCTGGGACGCGTGCAGAGCAGATCAAAGCTTTTTGTTGCCTGGGCGGACACCACCGGGGTTCCTCTGCTGACGCAGCAATCCGTTTATGTGAGGGGCGGCTACCTGTTCGCACCGCTCTGCGCAGCAGTTGGATTATTTATCTGTACTGCGGTTCAAGTTATGGATCAGCGACAAAAAAAATGGTATTAAGAGAGCCTCTTGCAAAATGATGATTTTCGTTCAAAATCAAGGCATGCGAAAAATTTTACCGCAGGCATATAATTGATATTCCGAGGATAAAATTTTTTAGCATAACGCGGAGGTTGAGCGAAAAGACCGTTTTGCAAAAGGCTCAAGAGGCATGGTTTAGATTTTGGCCGTTATTAAAATAGAAATTGGAACAAGAGTGATATTATGGCACAGGAAACAGGATCTGCTGTATCGTTTCAGAAGCTCAGTGATATGAAAAACCGCATGCAGGCTTTGAAGGAGCATCTTTGACTTAGCCGGCAAAAAAGAACAGTTTGCACAGCTTGAGCGCCAGACGCTCGCCCCGGATTTCTGGGAGGATGCTGAGCGCGCCCAGAAGACCCAGAAACAGCTTGGGCAGATTCATGAAGTTATCAAAAGCTGGGAAGATACCTGGTCGTCTATCGAGGAGACTGAACTGCTGCTTGAAATGGCGGTAGAGGAAAAAGATCCTGATGCGGAGCAGGAAGTTGCTGAAAGCCTTCAGGCCATTCAACGAGATATTGGCATAACCGAGCTTGAGTGCATGTTCAGCGGGGAACATGATGCCTCAAACGCAATCATTTCAATCCACGCCGGGGCCGGCGGAACCGAGGCCCAGGACTGGGTTGACATCCTGTTGAGGATGTACCTTCGCTGGGCTGAAGCCAAAGGGCTGAAGACAAATATCCTTGACTATCTTCCCGGTGATGAGGCGGGGGTAAAGTCCGTCTCGATCTTTTTCAAGGGAAAACATGCCTATGGGTATCTGCGCTCTGAACTGGGAATTCATCGTCTGGTGAGAATTTCTCCCTTTGATGCCAGCGGTCGGAGGCACACCTCTTTTGCCTCGGTCATGGTTATGCCCGAGCTCGACGAAACCGTGAATGTCGATATTGCCGAGAAGGACCTGCGAATCGACACCTATCGGGCGAGCGGTGCGGGAGGGCAGCATGTCAACAAGACCGACTCCGCCATCCGTATCACCCACCTGCCAAGCGGCATTGTCGTGCAGTGCCAGAACGAGCGTTCGCAGCATCGCAACAAGGACATGGCCATGAAGATGCTGACCGCACAGCTCTATGAGCGTGAAGAGCAGCGTAAGCTGGAAGAACAGCAGGGGCTCGGAGGGGAGAAGAAGGAGATCGGCTGGGGAAGCCAGATACGTTCCTATGTCTTGCAGCCATACCAGATGATCAAGGACCATCGCACCCAACATGAGATGGGCAATGTCAATGCAGTTCTTGACGGCAACCTTGATCCGTTTATCAAGGCGTACCTGCTCTGGGCCAAATAGCAGAGCTGTTGGTTATCCCTGCTTTCAGTGACCGTTTGCAGATTCATTCTTAATCTGCATTGCCGAGCTGCAGCTGCAGCACATAGCTTCGCCGGTCTTGCCGCACATCCCCGTGAGCGGATGGCGGGTCCGGCCGGCACGCTTTCGACAGAGGTTGATTACGAGAGCCGCACCGATAAAAAGGGGCAGTGTCACGAGAAGGGTGGTCAAAAATTCCATCAGGGCGTTAGCCTCCAAAATCGTCAAAGTGGATATTGTCTTTCTCGACACCGAGATTATCCAGCATTTCCAGTACCGATTTGAGCATCATCGGCGGCCCGCAGATATAGTAGTGCAGGTCTTCCGGGGCCGGATGATCTTTGAGGTATTTCTCGTAAAGCACCTGGTGGATAAAGCCGGTATCTCCCTGCCAGTTATCTTCGGGAAGCGGTTCCGACAGGGCGAGATGAAAGGTGAAATTGTCATGGTGTTTAGCCATTTCCTCAAACTCTTCCTGATAAAACACCTCTTTCATCGAGCGGCCGCCATACCAGAAGGAGACTTTACGGTCGGTTTTGATCCGTTTGAACAGGTCGAATATATGGCTGCGCATCGGAGCCATTCCGGCTCCGCCTCCGATATACACGAGCTCCTCATCGCCGTCCTCCAGATAAAATTCCCCGAAAGGACCGGATATAATAACATCATCTCCCTGCTTGAGGTTGAAAATGTAGCTTGAAACCTGGCCGGGAGGAGTGGCCGGCTGCCCGGGTGGGGGGCTGGCGATTCGCACATTGAGTTTTATGACTCCGGACTCTTCCGGATAATTCGCCATCGAGTAGGCACGTGTCACCGGGGTGTGGACGTGTGATTTATACTGAAACATCTTGAACTTGGTCCAGTCCGCGAGGAAGCGGTCATCGATTTCGAAATTCTTGTATTCGAGCACATGGGGAGGAACCTCGATCTGGATATAGCCCCCTGCCTTGAAATCCACGTGATCACCTTCCGGTAGCTTGAGAACCAGCTCTTTGATGAAGGTGGCGACATTTTCGTTTGACTCAACGACACAGTTCCATTTCCTTGTTTCGAGCATTTCCGGCGGCACCTGAATTTTCAGGTCTCGCTTGATCGGCACCTGGCAGGCGAGACGGTACCCCTGTCGCGCCTCTTTTCTGGAGATGGCCCCTTCTTCGGTGGCAAGGATTGAACCGCCGCCTTCGCTTACAATGCAGCGGCATTGAGCGCAGCTTCCCCCGCCGCCGCAGGCTGAGGAGAGAAAAATTCCCTGGTCGGCAAGAGAGGTGAGCAGTTTGCCGCCCGGCTCGGTCAGCAGTTTCTTCGAGTCGTTCACCAGGATGGAAATATCGCCGCTGGGCAGAAGGGCTCGTTTGGCAATAACGATCAGTGAAACAATAATGAACTGGATAAAGAGAAAAATGGTTACTCCCACGAGAATTTCATTCATCCGGTCAGCTCCGCATCGATTGAAATGATAATGGCGTGATCAATATGCATCAGTTACAGGCTCATTCCCGCCAGTCCCATGAAGGCAATGGCCATCAGTCCGGCAGTAATAAAGGTCAGTCCCAGTCCCCGGAGTGCTCCGGGCGGATCCGAGTATTCACATTTTTCACGTATTCCCGCGAGGGCGACAACAGCGAGGAGGAAACCGGCACCGGCGCCCACGCCGTAGGCAGCGCTTTCAAGAAAGGTATAGTCCCGCTCGACCATGAACAGCGTTCCGCCAAGGATTGCACAGTTTACCGTCAACAGCGGCAGGAAGATTCCGAGCGTGTTGTAGAGTGCCGGGACGAAACGGTCGAGGACCATTTCAAGAACCTGCACCACTGCGGCGATTGTTGCGATATAGATGAGCAGCCCGAGAAACGTCAGGTCCAGTCCTCCAAGCCCAAGCCATTCAAGCGCCCCCGGTTTGAGCAGCGTGGTGAGGATAAAGTTGTTGATCGGTATGGTTATGGCGGTTAGAACCAGGACTGCAAGGCCAAGCCCCATGGCGGCCTTAACCTGCTTGGAAATAGCCAGGAACGTACACATCCCAAGGAAGAAACTCAACGGCAGATTCTCAATGAATACTGAGCGGAATATAATATCGAGATAGTGCATCAGTTTTTCTCCTGCTGTTCCGGATCAATGGCCCGCAGTGCCCAGATGATCATGGCAATGAGAAAGAAGGCGCTCGCCGGCAGGACCAGCATGCCGTTGGGGACATACCAGCCGCCGTTGGTGACGAGTTTAAGGATTTCAATGCCGAACACGGACCCTGAGCCGAACAGTTCTCGAACAAACGCAACCGTCATCAGGATGAAACCATATCCGAGGCCGTTGCCAATCCCGTCCATGAAGCTTGCAATCGGCGGGTTGGACATGGCGTATCCCTCGGCCCGGCCCATGACGATACAGTTTGTGATAATCAGCCCGACAAAGATAGAGAGCTGCTTGGAAAGCTCAAAGAAAAAGGCTTTAAGAACCTGGTCAACGATGATGACGAGGGTGGCGATGACCATGATCTGGAGACCGATTCTGACGGTATTTGGAATCTGATACCGGACAATGCTGATGGTCAGGCTGGAAAATGCGGTAACCACCGTAACACAGATCGACATCACGAAGGCTGTTGACATCTGCCCGGTTACTGCCAGCGCCGAACATATGCCAAGTACAAGCAGAGCAATCGGGTTTCGCCTGAATATCGAGCGAACCATCAGTTCCGTGTTAGTTTCAGCCATTGGCTCCCCCTTGCTCCCTGATTCGCTTGAAATATGGTTTGAAGCCGTTCTCTCCGAACCAGAACCTGATCAGCTTCTCGACGCCATCTGAGGTCAGCGTGGCGCCTGACAGCCCGTCGACCTGATAGGCTGCGTCCTCTTGATTGGTTTGACTGCTGCTCTTGACAATATCAAGTGCCACCTCTCCTTCCGGTGAATACAGTTTCTTCTCCTGCCAGCCGGCCTGCCAGCGCGGGTTTTCTACTTCCCCCCCAAGGCCTGGCGTTTCTCCATGCTGGTAGAAAGATATTCCCTTGATTGTGTCAAAATCACTGGCAACGGAAACGTATGCGTACATGGTTGACCAGAGCCCCTTGCCTCTGACCGGCACAACAACCTGGGAAATTTTATCATCCTCTTTTACCAGGTAGACGAATGCATAGTTCTCCAGTCGTCGAATACCAGCCGGGTCCTCGGAGCGTTTAAGCGCTCGTCCACCATCATCCGACAGTGCAGCGGCGAGCTGGTTATAACCGGCCGGATCGAGTTTTTCGGAAGGCACATACTCACCACTGGCCAGATCGACGATTTTCGTCTCAACGACGCTGAACTGCTCTGAAATTGATGTATCTGGCTTGTAGAGCCCGGCGGCGTTGAGAATGTTTTTTTTCTGGTCCAGCTGCCTGTTGGCATCCTGCAGGGGCCTGAGACCGACGGCTGCAAGGGCCACCAGCAGGGAGCAGCCGAAGGCGAGAACCAGAACCGAGTAAAACGGTTTAAGCGGGTGTTCGTCAGCCATGTCGGAGCATCCTCCTCTTGACGTTTGCTCTTATGACGAAATAGTCGAATAGAGGTGCAAAAACGTTGCCCATCAGTATGGCGAGCATTACCCCTTCCGGATAGGCGGGATTTGCGACCCTGATCAGAATCGTCAGGAAACCGATCAGGATACCGAAGAGCCACTGCCCGGTATGGGTCTGAGCTGCCGATACCGGATCCGTTGCCATGAAGACAAGGCCAAAGGCAAAGCCGCCCAGTACCAGATGCCAGTAGAAAGGAACCGAGTAGAGCGGGCTGGCCGGCTCGGGAACCAGCTGAAAAGCAAAAACGGTTATCACTGCCCCGATCAGCATCGACACCATGATCCGCCATGAGGCGATTCCGGTGACCAGCAGCAATGCAGCGCCAAGCAGGCAGGCAAGCGTCGATGTCTCACCCATTGATCCGGGTATGGTGCCGACAAACGCCTGAAACCAGGTTACGTCCAGAGCCTCCAGCGGATTGCTCGTCGTTGCTGCGGCAAGCGCTCCCAGAGGGGTCGCGCTGCTGATGCCGTCTACCGCTGTCCAGATTGTATCTCCGGTCATCTGTGCGGGATAGGCAAAATAGATAAATGCCCGGCAGGCAAGGGCAGGGTTCATGAAATTCCTGCCGACCCCGCCAAAAACCTCCTTGGCGAAAACCACCCCGAAGCTCGTCCCGACCGCCACCTGCCAGAGCGGGATGGTAGCGGGCAATGTCAGCGGCAGCAGCAGGCTCGTCACCAGGAACGCTTCGGAAAATTCGTGACCGCGGATGAGATTGAATATCAGCTCCCAGACGGAACCGACCAGGACGACAGTGAGATAAACGGGGAGAAAATAGAGTGCGCCGTGAATGATATTGGAAAAAAACGAACCGGGATCCGCACCGACGGAGCCCATGACAGCACCGCGCCAACCCTCAGGCAGCGTCCCGGCAGCGGCGGCGAGTGCGCTGTTGGCCTGGTAACCGGTATTCCAGAGGGCCATGACCGTACAGGGGATCAGGGCAATGATGACGGTTATCATGATCCGCTTCAGGTCGATTGCGTCCCTGATGTGTGGTGCTTGCCGCGTTGACTTGGTCGTTGAGAAGAGGAACGAGTCGGTCGCTTCATAGAGCGGATATAACCGTTCAAAGCGCCCCCCTTTATCAAACAGCGGCTTGAGGTCAAGAAAAAATTTGTTGAGAAATTTCATAGCCTGGTTGTCTTTGAATTACCCTTCGTTTTCGATTGTCGCCAGCGTCTTGCGCAGCATCGGGCCAAAATTATTTTTTCCGGGACACACATAAGAGCAGAGAGCCAGATCTTCTTCAATGAGTTCCAGGCAGCCCAGTTCCTTGGCTTTTTCGCTGTTGCCGGAGGCCAGGCTTTTTAACAGATAGGTCGGGACCGTGTCGATCGGCACTACTCTTTCATACGTTCCGAGCGGAAAAATTGCCCGATCCCCTCCCCAGACAGCAGTATCAAGGGGAAGCGCCGATGGTTTTGTGAATGCGGAGAGAAATGCCCTGGTGATGGAAAATCGATCTTTCCCTGGTCGCAGCCAGCCGAAAAACTGTCTTCCGGTTCCTTCGGGCAGGCAGGTTATCTGCTGGTGATAGCGACCGAGAAATCCATGAAAAGCGGATGCCTGGCGGCCGTCCAGGGGCGAACCGGAGAGCAGCCTGATGCTGCCTTCGATCGTTTCACCCTGGCAGAGTTCACCGATAGATGCTCCCAACCGGGTCCTGACATGCCGCGGCTCGGCTGCAGCAGGGCCAGCCAGGGATATGACCCGGTCGCTGTCAAGCTGTCCGGTCCTGAGAAGCGCTCCGCAGCTGATCACATCCTGGGCCCCGATATGCCAGACACGCTTGTTTTCATGGACCGGGTCGATGAGATGGATATGAGTTGAGGGCAGGCCGGCCGGGTGCGGGCCTGAAAATTCTATCTGCTCGATACCATCGACAGGCTCCGTCATGGCCATCTGTTTTTCGGCGAGACAGAGATAAACCGGCTTGTTGACGCATTTCTTCAGGAGTTTGAGCCCTGAGAGGAAATCATCTTTTTTGAGTTTGATGATTGCATCCATGTCCGGTGCCAGCGGCGAGGTGTCCATTGCCGTGACAAAAAGCGAGGCCGGCTCCGCCTCTATCGCTGGAATCTTGCCGTAGGGTCTGGTGCGAAGCGCACACCAGAGCCCGGATTTAACGAGTAGAGAACGAAGCTCAGCGGAGGAGAACGTCTCTGCTGCGCTCCCCGGTTCGCAGAAAGAGAGTGGCTCGCCATCTTCAAGACGGATGACTAGCGATTCAAACTTTCGTTTTGCCCCCCGGTTCAAGGCGATGACTTCTCCTCCGGCCGGGGCGGTGAAGATGACGCCCTCATTCTTCTTGTCGGTAAAGAGCGGCTGGCCTTTTTGCACGCGGTCTCCGACCTGCACAAGCATGGTCGGCTTCATATCGGGATAATCATCACCGATGAGCGCGACATGACTGACCGGGCTGCTGCTCGTTACGGTCGGTGACGGTTGGCCGCTGATCGGAATATCCAGTCCTTTTTGTATTTTGATGTGCGTCATCTCAGCTGAAAAACCCTGTTGTTTTGAACTTGTTGAGTTCCTTGTCAAAGAAATAGCCTTCACACTCGGGTATGCTCTCCACCAGCTCCACCGAGGCCTGGGGACCGAGAACCATTGCTGCGGTAGCCAGTCCGTCAGCCTGGGCTACAGTCGGGGCGATAATGGAGCTGCTTGCCGTGGTTACCGGCGAGAACCCCGTGAACGGGTTGAGGATGTGGTGTATCTTCTTGTCGTCAGTAAAGTATTGCAGATAATCTCCGGAGGTTGCGATGGCCCGGTCACTCAGGGTTATGGTGTCCATTTGTTTGAGATCATCAGTGCGCGGGTTTCTGATTCCTATCCTCCATGGGGTACCATCCTGCCGCATGCCGATTGTCATCAGGTCTCCACCCGCCTCCACATAGGCATTGAAAAATCCGCTGGAGCGCAAGACGTCGATGCCACGGTCAACGATATATCCTTTTGCTATGCCGTCAAGCGTTACCATGGTGCCCGGATAAGTGAATCTGATGGTATTGTTCCGCTCAATCACTACATGGGTGTAGTCGACCAGTTTCAGGAGTTCATCTATTTCTGCTTTTGCCGGTAGTATGCCGGTTTCCTTGATCTGCCTGTAGCGGCCGAGCAGCGGCAGGACTGTCGGATCGAAGGCCCCGCCGGTCAGTTCACTGAGCTCGTTCGACATGGAAAAAACCTCGACGAGCTCCCGGGGTGCATTTTCAAGCACCCCCTCACGGTTTAGACGGGATACTGGACTGTCTGCGACGTAGGTGCTCATCATATCCGACAGTTCTTTCATTCGTGCTATACTGGCAGCGATCGCCTCCCTGGCCGGCTTTTCATCCTCACAGCAGACGGTGATGTTGACGATAGTGCCCATCAGCATCTGCGTGTGTTTTGCCGTTTTTAATCCGGACCGGGTACTTAACCCATAATAGTAAGCGATTCCGAGACCGCTGACAAGGCCGCCGATCAGCAGGAGTTTTCTCCGGCTGAATGTTGAGGTATTCGAATAGCTGTCACGCTGCAGTTTCAAAATCAATGAGAATTGGCTGAATTTAATTGCCGATCCAGGCTTTACATTGCTCTTATATACGCTTATTTGTTGAATAATATAATCTATTAATCAGGACTCTGGGAACTATAACCACAAAGTGTGGGCGGGGCAAAATAAAGATAGTCTTTTCTCAAATCTTTGAGGATGCGTCCTTGTCGCAGGTGCCGAAGAGAATCGTTTAAAATACTTGACATTAGCCCAGATTTAGTAAGAAGTAGAGGCCAGGACAGCAGAATGGCGATGCAGCAGCCTCTACAGGAGGATTTTTTCTATAATTCCAGGCAACGAGGTGAGTAATGGAAGAGAGCAGTCACTACGAGAAACTTGGTCTGCTGTATCTTGGCAGGGAGTTGGATGTTTCAGGTGAGCAGTCCTCAGCAGCGCCGTTATTGTTCAAGAGCAAGAACCTGACAACCCATGGCGTCATAATCGGCATGACAGGCAGCGGCAAGACCGGTCTTGGCATCGGGGTTATCGAGGAAGCGATCATGGACGATATCCCCTCGATCATCATCGATCCGAAAGGAGACATGGCGAACCTGCTGCTCACCTTTCCCGATCTCAAACCTGATGATTTTGCACCCTGGGTTGATGCCGCTGAAGCTTCCAGAAAAAACCTGTCGGTAGAACAGTTAGCCCGGCAGACCGCCGAAACCTGGCGAAACGGCCTGCTCTCCTGGGGGCAGGGAGCAGAGCGAATACGGACACTGTCTGAGAAGGCCAGAGCGACCGTTTACACCCCGGGAAGCGGCAGCGGCGTCCCGGTCTCAATCCTTTCGGGCTTTACTGCCCCGGCCGCAGATGTCCTTGCAGACCAGGATACGCTCAATTCTCTTGTCGGTTCAACGGCAACAAGCCTGCTTTCGCTTGTCGATATTGACGGTGACCCGTTGACCAGCAGGGAACATATCCTGGTGTCTTCACTGCTGCTCTACTACTGGCGGAATGGGGAAGACCTGTCGCTTGAGTCGCTGATCGGGGCAATTGTCAATCCGCCCTTTGACAAGGTCGGTGTTTTTGGTCTGTCCCAGTTCTTCCCGCAGCCCGAGCGCATGAAATTTGCCATGCTGCTCAATAATGTTATTGCCAGTCCGTCCTTTGCTGCCTGGATGACCGGAGAACCACTCGATATCCAGCGTATGCTCTATGGGGATGACGGCAGGCCGAGAACATCAATTTTTTCCATTGCCCACCTCAGTGAGACCGAACGCATGTTTTTTGTGACCCTGCTGCTCAATGCGCTGATCGGCTGGATGCGTCGTCAACAGGGGACATCTTCGCTCAAAGCCCTGCTGTATATGGACGAGATTTTCGGCTATTTTCCGCCGAGTGCAAACCCGCCGTCAAAAAAACCGATGCTGCTGCTGCTCAAACAGGCGCGGGCCTTCGGCATCGGCGTCGTCTTGTCCACCCAGAATCCTGTTGATCTCGATTATAAAGGACTCTCCAATATCGGCACCTGGTTTGTCGGACGACTGCAGACGAGCCAGGACCAGAGCCGTGTTCTTGACGGCATCGTCGGCGCCAGCGACGGTGTGCTGGACCGGGCGACCGTGAAGCGGCTGCTCTCCGACATGAAAGGACGGCAGTTCCTGCTGACCTCCGCGCATCTTGATGAGCCGCTTTTGTTTGAAACACGCTGGGTGATGTCCTACCTGAAAGGACCAATCAGTCTCCAGGAAATCGGCAGGCTGATGGCCGGGCGCACAATTTCGACACCGCCGGAACCGGCAGTTGAGGATGCACCCGTGTCAGGGCGTGCGGGAGGTGCGAGTGAACATCCGGTCATCGTCAGCGATGGAGTCGAACAGCGCTATTTCATTCCTCCGATGCTGGCCGATGAGATGGTTTTTGAACCCTGGCTGGCTGGGTCTGCAACGGTCAGGTTTTACAATAGCAGCCGCAATATCGACGAGCTCAGGCAGTGTGAGCTGAAAATTTACCTTGACTCCTCTTTCAGCAGCGCACAGTGGAAAGAGGCGGAACCGCTGGAACTGGATCTTGATGGATGCCAGCTCTCAGCTCCAGGGGGCAGCTCTTTTTACGAAATCCCGGAGCTATTCTCGTCAATAAAAGACCTCCGTTCATTTGAAAAGGAATTTGCGGATTATCTCTATCAGACCCAGCGCCTCGAACTTTTCAGGGCACCGGAGATCAAACTCGAATCCCAGCCGAACGAACCGGAAGCTGATTTCCTGGTCCGCGTTGCCGATCACCTTCGTGAGGAAAAAGAAATCGCGGCCGAAAAACTGCTCGGCACGTTCAACACCAGAAGGCAGCGGCTCGAGAAGCAGCTTGACGGAGCCCTGGCGACAATAGAAAAAGAAAAAGGCGATGTCACTGCCAAAACGACCGATACCGTGCTTTCTATAGGAACCGCGGTTCTCGGCGCCTTTTTCGGCAGAAAGGCGCTTTCCACTGCCACGATTACAAGAACTGCCAGTGGATTCAGGAAAGCGGGCCAGGTAGCCAAAGAAAAAGCCGACGTGGAGCGTGCCCAGGCGGCAGTTGCTGAAATAGAAGCGCAGATCCAGCAGTTAAGCAGCGAACAGGCAGAGGAGCTTGAGAAGCTGGTAGCCCGGTATGATCCTGCTCTGGTGAAAACCGAGATATTTGCTGTCAAGCCTCGAAGAAGCGATATCTTTGATCTTCGCCTCTGTCTGCTGTGGGAGATGATCCCGCCTCGCCGCTCAATCTGAGGTTACGCGGACTGTGGCGCGATGGCGGTTGACCATGGTCTTCCGGGCAGAACGAGTATGGGGCTCGATTCAATGTCGATAATGAATTGCTGCCATTGTAATAATGATATTTAATGTTATAAATAACTGATGACTGTTACCGGGAAGATATTTGCAATTAAACGGTTCTCTCTTCATGACGGGCCGCACCTCAGGACGACGGTGTTTTTCAAAGGCTGTCCGTTGCGCTGCGGCTGGTGCCATAATCCCGAGGGGATTCCCAGGCGTTTGCAGACCGTTATGTCCCCGGGCAGGTGTGTCGGTTGTGGTGAGTGTATCGCTCATTGCCCGCAGCAGGCGTTGTCCATCGGAAGCGGCACCATTGAACGCGACCTTGACAGGTGTGACAGCTGCGGTGAATGCGTGCACCGGTGTCCGGCCCTGGCGCATGAACGGACCGGCTGGCAGGTCACGGTTGACGAGGTCATGGGTGAAATCATCAAGGATCTGCCATTCTATGATGAGTCTGGAGGCGGGGTCACCTTCTCCGGGGGTGAGCCTTTCGATCAGCCGGAGTTCCTGATGGCGCTGCTCACCGCCTGCAGGGATTTGTCGATTCATCGGAGTATCGACACCTCAGCATATGTTTCAAGGGAGCATTTGCTGGCTGCAGCCAAGCTCACTGATCTGATGCTTTGTGATATAAAGCACATGGACAGTGCTGAGCATGAAAAATATACCGGTATCGGCAATGAACGCATCCTGGATAATATCCGCCTGCTTGCCGCCTCGGGCTGTGAGCTGAGGATTCGGTTGCCGCTTATTCCCGGGGTAAACGATTCTTGCGATAATATCGCAGCAACAATCGAGTTTATCAAGCGTCTGGAGACGGTCAGGGGAGTCGATGTGCTTCCCTACCACCGGGCAGCAGAAGCGAAATACAGAAAACTTGACATTGTCTATCCTGGAGACGGTATTACAGAACTCGCCGACAGCTCGCTTGAGCAGGCGGTAGCACTTATTAAGCAGCAGGGGCTGGAAGCGGTTGTCGGAGGGTGAAATGAACAGCAGAATCGAACGGCTGAGGGAGCAGAGTTTTTCAACAAAACCAGGCTTGTCTGTTGAGCGGGCACTTCTTGAAACGGAGTTTTACCAGCAGCATTATGGAAAATATTCCACTCCGGTCCTCAGGGCATCGTTTTTTAAATATCTCTGTGAAAGGAAAACAATCTATATCGGGGATGATGAACTGATTGTCGGCGAACGTGGCCCCGCTCCCCGGATTGTTCCGACCTTTCCTGAGTTGACCTGCCATTCCGCTGAGGACCTGAGGATTTTGAACAGTCGCTCGATGGCCAGTTACCGGGTTGCTCAAGAGGATATAACGAAATACGAGGAAATTGTTATTCCTTACTGGCAGGGCCGTTCAATGCGGGAACGGATTTTCGGACAGGTCCCGGAGGAATGGAAGGCGGCCTATTTATCGGGGCTTTTCACTGAATTCATGGAGCAGCGTGCTCCCGGTCATACCGCCCTTGATGGCTCCATTTACCGCTGCGGGATGAACGATTACAAGAAAAAAATCAAGGACCGAATCGACCGGCTTGATTACCACAATGACCCGAACGCGGCAGACCGCTTCGAGCAGCTGACGGCGATGTCAATCAGTTGTGACGCGGTGATAATTTTTGCGATGCGGCATGCCGAACTGGCAGCAGAAATGGCCAGGAGCGCCACGGATAAGACCCGTTCTGCTGAACTTCTGACAATTGCCGAAGTGTGCAACAGCGTGCCTGCCCGGGCTCCTCAAACCTTTCACGAAGCCCTGCAGATGTACTGGTTTGTGCATCTGGGGACCATCACCGAACTCAATGGCTGGGATGCAATGACGCCGGGTCATATCGACCAGCATCTCAAACCGTTTTATGATCGGGAAATCAGGGACGGCAGCCTGACAAGGGAGACGGCCAAGGAACTGCTCGGCTGTTTCTTTATAAAAGTCAACAATCATCCAGCTCCTCCTAAAGTAGGGGTTACCGCAAAAGAGTCCGGCACCTACAACGACTTTACCCAGTTAAATCTCGGCGGTGTTGACAGCAGCGGCAAGGATGCCTGCAATGAGGTTTCCTACCTTGCCCTGGAGGTGGCCGATGAACTTCATCTCCTGCAACCGCAGCCAAGTGTCCATATCAGCAGTAAAACCCCCGATCGTTTTTTAAAAGCGGCCCTGTCCGTTATCAGGAAGGGATACGGCTACCCGTCGGTTTTCAACTCCGATGCGGTCACCATGGAACAGATCAGGGTCGGTAAATCCGTTGAAGATGCCCGGGAGGGAGGGACCAGCGGCTGCATTGAAACCGGCGCTTTCGGCAAGGAGGCGTACATCCTGACCGGCTACCTGAACGTCCCCAAGATCCTTGAGATAGCGCTCAACAATGGAGTCGATCCGTTAACGGGGACCAGGGTCGGGCTTCAAACCGGTGACCCCCGGACTTTTTTAACCTTTGAACAGCTGTATGAGGCATTCGCCCGGCAGCTCGATTATGTGGTTGGTTTGAAGGTGAAGGTGAACAACTATATCGAGCGAATGTATGCCAGGTACTCGCCGGCGCCGTTTCTTTCGGTGGTTATCAAGGACTGCATTGAAAAAGGTCAGGATTACTATGATGCAGGGCCGCGATACAACACAAACTATATTCAGTGCTGTGGCATCGGTACGATTACAGACAGTCTCTCGGCAATCAAGACCCATGTCTATGAGGATCGCAGCGTCAGCTGGGAACAGCTGCTGGCAGCCCTTGCCGAAAATTTTGAGGGGCATGAGCCACTGCGTCTGAAACTCTGGAACAAAACCCCGTTTTTCGGCAACGACGATGACCGCGCCGACATGCTCATGAAGCTCGTCTATGAAAGCCTCTTTGCGGCGATAGACGGCCGGCCGAACACCAAGGGGAGCGTCTACCACCTCAACATGCTCTCCACCACCTGTCATGTCTATTTCGGAAAAATGCTCGGGGCAACGCCAAACGGCCGCTATGCGCACCTGCCGCAGTCAGATGGCACATCGCCTTCACACGGAGCAGACCGTAATGGCCCGACTGCAGTCGTCAAATCGCTGAGTAAAATGGACCAGATAAAATCAGGCGGCACACTGCTCAACCAGCGCTTTCTGCCAAGTGTGCTGGCAACCCAAAGTGATCTCGATAAACTCGGCAGCCTGGTCAGGACCTACTTCAACCTGGGCGGACACCATATCCAGTTCAACATTGTGGATACAAAAACGCTGCGCAAGGCGCAGGATGCGCCGGATGACTATCGGAACCTGCTTGTGCGGGTAGCCGGTTACAGCGATTATTTTGTGGATCTTGACAGGGAGCACCAGGAAGAGATTATCAGCAGAACTCAGCAGCAGTTCAGCTGATGGCCGGTTGCTCGAGTCGAACGCAGCCCTAGGAGCCTGGCGGAGAATCGCAGTTTTTCTCAGATCAAACCAGTGCAAGAAAATTAAGAGGAGCCATATGGTCGATATTGCGAGCATTAATTTGATTGCAATATCGCCGAGATGGGGAATAAGGGCTTTTTCCGCCAGGCTGCTAGAGGTTGAACTCGCTGATAACCGTTTCAATCGGAATCGCAAGCCCTACTCCCTCCACCGTATAGGTTGTCTGGGTGCAGACGCCTCGAGCATAGCCATCCTCATCTATCAGGGGACCGCCGCTGTTGCTGGCGTTGAAGGGTCTGTCGGTCTGGATGAAAAACTCATTCACTGTTTCACCGCGGTAAAATCCGTTAAAGGTGCCGGTTGTTGAACTGTTTTTCGGACCGAGGATACTGATTTGAGCGCCCTCGACCAGAGGGCTGCCGGCTGGCGGTAGAACGATTCCTTCTATATCTGTGCCGACGACGGTAAGCAGTGCTAGATCGTGGGCTTCGCTGAAGTTCGCGTTGCTCACGGGTATTTTCTGGCCGTCGTCAAGAATTACCAGGATCTCTTTGTTCTCAAGGCCTTTTTCAAGTTCCAGGATCCTGGCTTCCCGCCGCTGCTGCTCGGCAAGTGCTCTTGCATATTGCTCTTCACCGTCTTTTATAATGACGCCGAGTTCATCCTTTCTGCTGCCGTCTGCCATCTCTGCATGCTGCTGTTTCATCGTCTGCAGTTTCTCATTTTCCCGGGCAACGCTCTGGCGATATGTTTCCAGCGAAGAGCGGGCTTCTGCCAGCCCGCTTTCTTTCTTCTGTTCGACGATATGCCTGTTGGTGACAAGCAGATCCCTGCCGACAAAAAAACCGGTGCCGTTGCCCCAGGGTGTGGTGATCGCAACGGTTGCCTGTTTGGCCCGGCTGACGGTCTCAGAATCCTGCTGGCCGCCGGCTGTTTGGCCCGACAGTGTGCTTCCCGCCTGTGCTCTTTCCTGTGAAGCAGAATGAGCCGGCTGTGAGGCGGGCACTCTGACATTGAAGTAATAAAAGGCCGCTCCACCGATAAGGGCGACGAGGAGCAGGGATACGCTGCCGTTTACAATCTGCCGGATCTTGTTCTTTTTTGCAGCCCGGGCGGCTTCTTCAGCCCGTCTCTGGTTTTCCGCCTTGAAATAGCGTTCAAAGAGGAGACCGCAGTTTTTGCACTCGATTTTGTTGGTGATTTTACGGGAGCACTTTGGGCACCGTTTCAATACTCTTGCCATATGCTGTGAGTCGATCCTGTTTTGGTTGATCTGGCCTTCGTTCTCGAAACTGACTGATCCTAGAATCTTAGCGTATATTAAACAAAATGTGAAGCTGAATGAAAAGGGATTAGTTACCGGCAGGAAAAGGGCGTAAAAGCGATCTTTATGGAGCCTCTTGCAAAATGATGATTTTCGTTCAAAATCAAGGCATGCGAAAAATTTTACCGCAGGCATATAATTGATATTCCGAGGATAAAATTTTTTAGCATAACGCGGAGGTTGAGCGAAAAGGGCGTTTTGCAAAAGGCTCTATGGTTTGTATGGTTTTTTCCCCCGGACCCTTTCCCCAAGGATCCGGGAACGTTACCGGTTATCCCCGATTCTGCATGGGCGGTACGTTATCTGCGCTTGATGTTCCGCTGCCTGCCTGCTTCTGTGCGGTGAACAGGTCTGGGGGTGATCTGCGGGTGGTGAGACATGTCCTGACAATTACCTGGTAGGTGTCCCAGTCTCTGGTTGTCAGTGCACACTGCTTTGCCTGGGTGATCTCCTTTTTAATCATTGTTGCGGCCTCCTGTTGATTAACTGAGAGGCTCAAGGCACAAAAAAATGCCCCGAAGCCAGTATCCTGACCTGGGGGCCCTGTCACCACAGATTCAGATAAACAATCCCTGTTCCGCGAGGATGTTCAACTATCACGTTCAAGGCAGGTCTTCTGACTTCCGGATCGTTCTTCCGTCTGCGCCTTCCCGACATCTGTCAGTGGCATCTGCAGCGGTTGTCCCCGGTTACAGCGGCGGGCCCGCTCCTGATTTGCACAGGATTCCCTATTATGTCCTGGTGACACCTTGATGTCAGAAAAGTAGATGATACCTGCAGGGTTGTCAATTAAAATTGCAGGGACAGGCAGCAAAGAATCTGACGGAAAAATCGCCGGAAGTCATCCGATGATCTGTGAATAAAGCGTGCCGGTTATAATTGTGGTATCTTTATCTACGGGAGGACGGGGAAACAGTTTTCAGGAATTATTCAATCGAGGTTACAAATGAAAAGAAGTGTGATTATAGCCCTGGCACCGACCGGCGGCTGGGGGGCGGGCAGGAACAATCCGTTGACGCCCGAAGATATTGCCTCGGAGGTCATTGGTTGTGCAGGCGCAGGGGCGGCTGTTGTCCACCTTCACAGCCGGGACCGGGCCGGCCGCCTAACGGCTGACATGAGTTTTTTCAATGACACGCTTGAGCTTATCAAAAAGCGGACCGACATCATCCTGGAAGCTTCCACCGGCGGATTGTCGGAGCTGGATGCAACAGAGCGGGCGCAGCCTCTTGGCAGCCGTTATGCCGAAATGGGTTCGCTCAATATCGGCTCCCTTAATTTCGGTGATTCTGTCTACCGGAACAGTCTGCCCGACGTTCGTTTCTGGATAGCGGAGATGACACGACAGGGAGCACGGCCGTCGCTTGAAATATTTGATACCGGCCACCTGGAGACGGCACTTCACCTGATTGGTGAAGGTCTGGTCGCCGGACCGAGCAACTTCAGCTTCATTTTCAATGTGCAGTGGGGAATGAGATATGACAGGAAACTGCTTTCCTATCTTGTCTCCAGGCTCCCCTCCGGCAGCTGCTGGGGGGCGATTTTTATCGGCAGCACCGACTTCAGCGCTCATCTTGAAGCAATTGAAATGGGGGCTGCAAGCGTGCGGGTCGGTTTTGAGGATTCACTCGAATATAACGGCAGGACAGCTCTCTCAAATGTCGAACTTGTTTCAGCCCTGCGCGGGGAACTGGAACACAAGGGCTACAGGGTGTCCAGCACCGAGGAGGCTCGATTGCAGCTGTTTCGTTGAGAGAAGAGCGTCATTGTTTTTTTACCGTCAGCGAACTTCACGAAGATCTCTTGAGATCAGCTCGTCCGTGCCCTGATCGTCGGCGGCAAGACTATCTCCGATCCGGGCCGCTTCTGCCAGAAGCAGATCAAGGTCCTCACGTTCGCTGCGGTGGTTGGTAAGATTCACACGGATAGCTGCCTTCCCGTTCAGACGGGTAGTCGATGGGGCGGCAATGCAGCTGAGCTGCAGTTTCGTTACGATTCTGGTGTTTAATTCATCAAGCTTGATTTTGCCTTCGGGTTCGCAGCGAAAACAGACGATATTGAGGGTTACCGGCGCCAGC
>CAVOVL010000003.1:0-639069 GCA_963699855.1 uncultured Alphaproteobacteria bacterium
TCAACTGTCGTGTCTGAGATCTGGTAACCAACTTTGGAGAGTTCCCCCTGAATCCGGTCGAATCCCCAAGTTGGATTCTCACTGGCGAACTGTAGCGTCAAATCGACGATCACCTGGCGAATTCTTGGCCGCCCCCGTTTATTCTCTTTCCGATCCGAATAGTCCCATTTCCTGGCGACCAGTTGTCGATGCCAACGCAGAATCGTGTCGGGCGAAAACAGAGTACCGAACTGTTCAAGTTGCATTCGACCAAGGATTTTGCCTTTGACTACCAGTCTTCGCCGCTGATCGTCGTTAAGGAGGATTCGTTTCTTGCCGAGTTTCTCTTTAAGAACGGCATTCTCGGTACGAAGGTATTCGATGACTTCCTGCTGCTGGCGATTGATCCAGCTGGAAAGGAACAAAACCATCAAATGCCACGGTTGCAAAACAAGATTCATTGGCGTCTCGTGTGATCAGGCAAAACTCTTACGATCATCGAGACGCGTGATGAATTAAACCGCGGTCAGCATACTCGCCATTCAACCTTCATACTCCCCGTTCCGGTGTGAATGATTGGGCGAATGGTAACGCCAAATTATGGCCTTCCATCTCGGTTGATATGTTAACCGTCTTTGAGATCAATACTCCAATTTTTCTTTGTTCTGAGCGTCGGCTGAATTTTTTTGACCCCACGGCAGTCAGGCAACAGCCAGCAATCCCAGGTAATGCCAACCCCTCTGAATTAGCGGGAATTTGCTCAAATATTTTCCCCGTGCCGGACAGAACAGCCGCGATTCCGGAACCATAAACCATTGCAGGTAAAGGACTTGCGAAGAATCTGAAAAAAGTTGAGCCATTCTGAGCGGTTTTTGCATTTGATTTGGGACAAACAGCGGCTCCTTTACTTGCCACGAGCGGATTAGCAAAGGGAACGCATGGCCTTACGTCAACGTCGCAAGCACAACATCCGATCGCGTCAACGCCACCAGAAACGCGAGGTTATGGCGGGAGTGCTGGTCAGTGCGAATTCCATCTTGGTCAATGCTCCCGATCCTTCGTCGATCGCTGCTCTGAAAAGTAACCCCAGGGCAGATGGGATTTCGCTCAGTGAAGCGATTCTGGCGGCCAATATGCCCCAGCCAGGTTTTGACCGGAAATGCTTCTCGCCAAGGAATTCATCTGAAAGCGGAAATACATGATCAAGTACCATCTCCCCCACACCAGCCGTCTACTAGGTTTTTGACCGCTTGGCTACGGGGTTCTCGCCCTCGCGTGTGCCGCGCCCGCTCAGGGCCAAACGGGCGAGTGGACCAACACAACAAACACCAACGCTTTGACCTGACCGGCAACTGGCTGAACGGGATCCGTCCCGGCACGGCCGAGCACGGCATGTTTAACCAGCCGGCGGATTACGAGGTCTGGTTCGATGGCATTGCGGTAGCTGTCGTCCCCTCCGTGGACCAGTTCGAGGTCACCGCCGGCACGGTCAACTTCCGAAATACCGAGGGCAGTTCTTTGCTGCTGACCATCGACGGGAGCCACGCCGGGCCGAAGCAATTTCTCCGTCGGCGGCGCATCGACCACCGCCCTGATCAATGGCCTGCAGTTCAGCACGCCCGGTGCCGAGGTCGTCGGCGGGGCGACACTGAGCCTTCTGAGTGAGGGCGGCCAGACCACGCTGCTCGATGTCGGTACCCAGGGCATCCACGTCGATGGCAACCTGAACATCCTCGAGGGCTCGGACCTCGACGTTAATTCCCAAAGTACGATTGGTGAATCTGGAACAGGTGTCGCGACGGTGGACGGCGACGGCTCGACCTGGACCAATTCCGACAGTTTGCTTGTTGGCTTTTTGGGCAACGGTACGCTGAGCATCCTCAACGGCGGCAGCGTCAGCAACGAGGTCGGCTGGATCGGCTTCCAGACCGGCTTGACGGGCACGGCAACGGTGGACGGCGCCGGCTCGACCTCGACCAATGCCTTCAATTTAAATGTTGGTTATTCCGGCAACGGCACGCTGAACATCCTCAACGGCGGCAGCGTCAGCAACACGGTCGGCCTCATCGGCTTCGAGACCGGCTCGACGGGCACGGCGACGGTGGACGGTGCCGGCTCGACCTGGACCAATGCCGGCGTTCCGCGCTGGCAATTCCGGTAACGGCACGCTGAGCATCCTCAACGGCGGCAGCGTCAGCAACACGACCGGCTACCTCGGCAACCAGACCGGCTCGACGGGCACGGCGACGGTGGACGGCGCACGGCTCGACCTGGACCCATTCCGGCGATTTGTATGTTGGCAATTCCGGCAACGGCACGCTGAACATCCTCAACGGAGGCAGCGCGTCAGCAACACGACCGGCTACCTCGGCGACAGCCCGGCACAACGGGCACGGCGACGGTGGACGGTGCCGGCTCGACCTGGACCAATGCCGGCGTTTTGTATGTTGGCAATTCCGGCAACGGCACGCTGAACATCCTCAACGGCGGCAGCGTCAGCAACACGATCGGCTGGATCGGCTACAACTCCGGCTCGACGGGCACTGCGACGGTGGACGGTGCCGGCTCAACCTGGACCAATTCCAGCAGTTTGCTTGTTGGCTATGAGGGCAACGGCACGCTGAGCATCCTCAACGGCGCCAGCGTCAGCAACACGGAAGGCTACATCGGCTTAAACTCCGGCTCGACGGGCACGGCGTCGGTGGACGGCACCGGCTCGACCTGGACCAATGCCTTCAGTTTATATGTTGGCAATTCCGGTAACCAGCGCCCGCTGAGCATCCTCAACGGCGGCAGCGTCAGCAACACGACCGGCTACATCGGCTCCAACTCCGGCTCGACGGGCACGGCGACGGTGGACGGCGCCGGCTCGACCTGGACCAATGCCGGCGTTTTGTATGTTGGCAATTCCGGCAACGGCACGCTGAACATCCTCAACGGCGGCGGCGTCAGCAACACGCAAGGCTACCTCGGCAACCAGCCCGGCTCGACGGGCACGGCGACGGTGGACGGTGCCGGTTCGACCTGGACCAATGCCGGCACTTTGCACGTTGGCAATTCCGGTAACGGCACGCTGAGCATCCTCAACGGCGGCAGCGTCAGCAACACGACCGGCTACATCGGCTCCAACTCCGGCTCGACGGGCACGGCGACGGTGGACGGCGCCGGCTCGACCTGGACCCATTCCGGCGATTTGTATGTTGGCAATTCCGGCAACGGCACGCTGAACATCCTCAACGCCGGCAGCGTCAGCAACACGGAAGGCTACCTCGGCAACCAGACCGGCTCGACGGGCACGGCGACGGTGGATGGCGCCGGTTCGGCCTTGTCGTCCGACATTTTGTATGTTGGCTACCTCGGCAACGGCACGCTGAACATCCTCAACGCCGGCAGCGTCAGCAACACATTCGGCTACGTCGGCTACGACTCCGGCTCGACGGGCACGGCGACGGTGGACGGCGTCGGCTCGACCTGGACCAATCCCGACAGTTTGCTTGTTGGCTATTACGGCAGCGGCACGCTGAGCATCCTCAACGGCGGCAGCGTCAGCAACACGGAAGGCTACGTGGGCTATTTCTCCGGCTCGACGGGCACGGCGACGGTGGATGGCGCCGGTTCGACCTGGACCCATTCCGACACTTTGCTTGTTGGCTTTTTGGGCAACGGCACGCTGAGCATCCTCAACGGCGGCAACGTCAGCAACACGTCCGGTTACGTGGGCTACAACTCCGGCCCGACGGGCACGGCGACGGTGGACGGCACCGGTTCGACCTGGACCAATTCCGACAGTTTGTATGTTGGCTACTTCGGCACCGGCACGCTGAACATCCTCAACGGCGGCAGCGTCAGCAACACGTCCGGCTACGTGGGCTACATCTCCGGCTCGACGGGGGTCGCCACGGTCACCGGTAGTGGTAGCCCAGTGGAACAACTCAGGGAACTTGTCCATTGGCGGTTCCGACATCTCCGCCGGGGGAGCGGCGACCTTGAATATCGCTGACAGCGGCCTGGTGTCGGTCGGTGGAACGACCCGAATCTGGTCTGGTTCGAGCGTGAATCTGACGGGCGGGCGATTTGAGTTTGGCGAGACGACCCTGGAAGAATTCGCAACCATCAATGCGGTCAGCGGCTCAATGGCGGGCAATATTGCTCACACCGGCTATACGGATGTCGCCACGTTGACCCCGTTCCAGAACTCGAGCGTCGATTTGACCGAGGTCCGGTTGACCAACTCCGGGACCCTGTACGGCAACGCCTCGCTGGGGATCGCATTGATCAATAATGCCGGCGGACAAGTCGAAACCATTCTGGGTGAACGGATGCGGTTTGTAGGCGTTGGATCGACCAACGCGGGTGAAATCAACAACTTCGGCGGTCAGATCCGCTTTGACCAGGATTTGACCAACCAGAGCGGCGGATTGATCAGCGGCCGCGGCCAGTTCTTCGCCAACGGCGGTTGGACTAACGACGGCGTCATCGCCATGAGCGGCGGGTTCGCGGACATTCACGGCGACCTGGCCAACACTGCGACCGGCATGATTGCCATCGGCGGGGGCAGCACCACGACTTTCTACGACGACGTCACGATGGATGCGAGCAACATGAATGTAGAAGTCGCATCCGACAGCTACGCCGTGTTCTTCGGCAGCTACAACGGCGGCAGCAACGGCCTGGGAACCGTGCAGGCGTTCGGTGATTTGCGGCCCGGCAACAGCCCGGCGATTGTCAGTTTCGGCGGCGACCTGGAAATGGGTGTCAACACCTCGACCTTCATCGAACTTGGTGGCCCGATGGCCGGAGAATTCGATCAGCTACTGATCGGTGGCGATTTCCTGCTGGACGGTAGCCTCGACGTTTCGCTGATCGACGGTTTCAACCTTGGCTTCAACCAGGAGTTCCTGATCGCCGATGTCATGGGCTCGCGAACGGGTTTCTTCAACGGGCTGGGCGAGGGAGACCTGGTCGGCAACTATGGCGGGATGGACCTGTTCATCAGTTACGGTGCCGGCAACGGGAATGACGTTTCGCTGTTCACGGCAGTTCCCGAAGCCGGCACGGCAGGCATGATGGCCGTCCTTATGCTGGGAGTTGCCATGCGTCGTCGCCGTCGAGATCAATAATCGAGCTTTAACATAGACCTCCACGATCACTATCTCTCAAGCTTTACGATCGGGTGAAGCGTGAAATGCTGAAAATTCTGCCATCCGTTTGCCAGTCTTTGCGTAATCGGTATTGGATCATGCCAGATCCCTGAAATTTGCGACGTTGTTCGGCCCAGCTTGCGCGATCCCGCGATAGAGAGTTCTAAGACTGAGATGATCAGGTGCGTCGTTCTGGTGACCGTTCGCGTAATGAGTAACCAGATATCGTGCCGCGTTTCCGTCCGAAAGTATTCCAACAGAACGTGAGCCGAGCAACGTCGGGCGGTGAAGCAGAAATCCACTAGGTCCTACGGACATTCAAATCATATCAATAATCAACGCTGCGAGCCAAATGAATCCGGCATAGTTGGTTGGTTTTTTCTCGTATCTTGTGGCGACTCTTCGGCACCTCTTGATCCGACCAAAGAATCGTTCGATCTGGTTGCGATTTCTGTAGAGTGCCTTGTCGTATCTCTTCTTGACTCGTCGTGTCGGATGGGGCTTGATGCAGACTTTGGCTTTCAGCTTTCGCCCCTGATTTCGCAGGGCATTGGAGTCGTACGCTGCATCGGCAATCACGGCTCCGACTCCCCGCTGCGGCAGAACGGCCAGCAGGCGTTCTCCCTGCGGAGCGTCTCCGCTCTGTCCTGGGGTCAGGACAAAGTCAATCAATTTTCCGTTGCGGCCTGTTACAGCATGCATCTTGGTCGTCAATCCGCCGCGACTTCGCCCAACGCATCGCCGCTGGTCGGCATCACTTTTTTTTCGCCTTCCAACCGCTGGCCCGTCGAAGCAATTTGATGTGCTTTGACAATCGTTGAATCGAGATGGACTTCCTGAAGTTCATCCAGAAGGTCGTCCTCGCCAAGCGTTACCAACAACCGCTTCCAGACGTCCCGCTTGCACCATCGATCAAATCGCTTCCAAACCGTGTTGGGCTTGCCAAACCGGGAAGGCAAATCGTCCCAAGGAATCCCGGTCTTTAACACAAACAGTATCGCATTGACGAAAAGCCGATTGTTGGCCGCTGTTCGGCCGGGATCACCAACCTTGCCCGGTAGCAAATCCTTGATCGATTCCCACTGCTGGTCTGTTAATTCATGTCGTCGCCCCATCGGTACTCCTCCTTGAGATACCGAAATTGTCCCGATTTCTACAATTTACTACAACATTGAATGTCCGTACTGCTCGGTGCTTTTTTGCTCGTCGAACAAAAGGGTTGAGTTTCGCAGAATTTGGACAGCGACAGCAACGCCGAATTGGCGCATGGGAAACGCTGTCATGAATCCAACCGCTCGGCGGCGTGCCGAGCATTGTGGATTTGCCGTCGATTAACAGGGCTTACTGGATCATCCAAATAGTTTGATCAGTATTGGACGCAAAATTCTGACGCGGGCTGTCCGATTTGTAGCGAACGCGGGCTTCGACGCTCATTGTTCCCGCTTCCACAAACCTGGATAAATCACCTGTTGCGGCAACCGTAACGACAGAGTCAGGAGCCGGGGACCTGACAGCGTTCCGGGAATCGATGATCTCCCAGCTGGCTGCCACATAGTCAAACAGCTCAATCGTCTGAACCACATTCGAACGGGCAAACACGGCGCCTTCCAATGTGAATTCCAAACTGGAAGGAGTGACAATGGGACTGAATCCCTTGACCACGAATTCCGTGCGCGACTGAATATCCGTATCCAATCGCCTTAGCGAAAGATCACTGTTATCACTGACTGCCAAGTCGGTCTCGTCTCCTGAAAAGTATTGACCTCGAGTCACCAGGAACGAATTTGGAGTTACGGTAAAAGGACCCTGATTGTTCTGTCCGACCCAAAAACCGCCGCTTAACTGGAAGCTTCCACCCGTCATGGTCGTTCCGGCGTCATGCTGGCCAATGGTCCCTTCGAGTTCGAAGTTTCCTCCATTTGAATAACCACCACCGCCGTCGATCGTGTACCAAGGGATTATGTACTGTGCATTTGCCTCATTGTCACTTAAAGCAATACTGGTTATGGCCACGCTCACAACGAGTAGTAATATTTGTTTGGATGACATGCCGGTTTTCTCGCGAATATTGATTCTAGCCTGCGTTTTTAGTGGATTGAGTCGTTGTCGTTCAGTTTGAGGCCAGTCGCTGGACCGCCTGTTCCAACGCTTCCAGTCGCGTAGCCAGCCGATTATTTTCGGCGGTCAGTTCCTTTGCTTCTGACCTGAGTGCGGCAATCTCGGCATCCTTTTCACCACGCAGCGACTCGATTTGGGTATCTTGCTCTGCCCGCAGTGCATTGACCGCTTGAACGAGTAAAGGGGTCATCTTGCTGTAGTCCATGCCGATTGCATCGACTCCGTTCTGCTCGTATTGCACGATCTCTGGTAGAACTGTACCAACTTCTTCAGCGATCATGCCGACATCATGCGCGCCGCCATGATCTTCATCCCAGTCGAAGTACACACCCTGTAGTTTAGAGAGTTTGTCGAGGGGATCACCGATGGGCACGACGTTACTCTTCCAGCGACGCGAAGAAGACGCACCGTAGTTAACGCCGGCACCACCGGCGTAAAAATCGAACCCGCTGGCGCTGTCGCTCCTCCCATACACGCCGTAGTTGGTTCCACTGGTATCGCTGGCCTGGCCGTAGACGCCGCGCCCGGTCGCGGCGGCGTTCGCGCCGTGCACGCCTGCAAAGCCGGTCGTCGTTCGGCCCCAGACGGCGGTATCGGATGGGGCGACGGCCTGCAGGCCGCGACCACCACCCGTGTTCTCAACGTACACCGCGTCGTTTCCTTTGCCATCGAAATACCCGGCGAATCCTGAGGTGCTGGCGCTCTCGAATCGCCCACCGTAGGTGATGCCGGTGGGGGTGATGGCTTGGCCGTAAACGCCATGTCCGGAGGCGCTATTGCTCCTGCCGAACAATCCGTAGGTGGCGCCGGTCGCGGCGCTAGCCAAACCGAAGACCCCGCGCCGGACGTGCTGCTACTCTGCCCATACACACCGTAGGTGAAGCCGGTAGTGGCGAGGGCTTCGCCAAAGGCGCCGTGTCCGGAGGTGCTGTTGCTCTCGAATCGCCCGCCGTAGGTGGTGCCGGTGGTGGCGAGGGCCAAGCCAGAGACGCCTTGCCCGGAGGTGCTGTCGCTCCGGAACTGGCCGCCGTAGGTGGTCCCGGTGGCGGCGTTGGCAAAACCGTAAACGCCGCGACCCGAGGTGCTGAAGCTCTGACCGAACACGCCGTAGGTGACGCCGGTTGTAGCGCTGGCCACGCCAGCGACACCGTGTCCAGAGATGCTGTTGCTCGCGAACCGCCCGCCGTAGGTGATGCCGCTGCTGGCGAGGGCTTGGCCGTAGACGCCGCGACCGGACGTACTGTTGCTTTGCGCAAACACACCGTAGTTGGTGCCACTAGTAGCGGTGTTTTGGGCGTAGATGCCGGTGAAGCCGACTGACTCAACGTGGAGCGGATAATCCGGTGCGTTTGTCCCGATCCCGATGTTGCCGGCATCATCCACGAAAATACCGCGCGTCTGAATGGCATACGGCGTGCGGGTGATCGGCTGGCGTGGCACGAGCGGCACACCATCGACCGTAATCCCCAGCCAGCGATCATTGTTGTCAAATGCGTTGGCCCCAAAGTCAAGCTCAACGGTGAAGAGTCCGTCCAGGATCGGCAGACTATTGAAGGTATTGGTCACGTCGACCTGATTGCCAGCAACTGGGTCATCCCACAAGCGGAAATCCACGTTAAACGTGCCGTTGGCCGGCGCACCTGCAACGAGCAATCGACCCTGATAGGTGAATTCCGTGTCGCCTCCCGCGAAGGCGGCGGTTGCGCTAAGAGCCAATGTAACGACCGAAAGTACAAATTGGTGCATTCTCATTTTGCTTTTCCTGCCTGAACAAATGTTGCCTGTCGCCGATGACGGCGCCCAGCGCGAGAAGTTTCTTGCTGCCCATTGTGATTCCAAAATCTCAGAAACCAAACGACAAACAGCCTGATCCGACAAGATTTCTTTGAGAATTGGAAAAACGATGTTGTCACTGGTGTGTTACCGTCATTTGGTCTGCATGGGTCATACAGTTTCAACCCATACGAAACGGCTGCGTGAAGCCAAGTAACATTGGTTTTGTCGGTGAAAGAATAACACCCATTTCAGCTCGGCGGGCCGATCCCTACCAATGGCGGTCATTTGGGCGTTCAGCTGAAATGGGTATCGCGAAAAGGGTCGTTTTTCGGAGTTAGTCGACGGTGTTCGCATAAATGCTGTTCATTCAAGTCATCTGCATTCATGTCGTCTGTTTTTGCTGAGTACTTGGTCGTGAACCAACGGCCACGGACAGGATTTTGCAAAAAACAATCGTGGCCAACGCTGCAACGAAACCAAGTGCGGGGCTGATCCAAACGGGTATGTAGTAGATGCCTGTAAAGATGGTTTGGTTGGCAATCGAAAAGAAGATTGGGGCAAAGAATCCAACCAAAAATCCGACGGTTACGATCGGTCGCATGCTGACTCCAGAGATCCGGCAATCTTTGAGCCATTTCGATTTTGCGGTCGCCTGGTAAATGCCCATCAAGAATCCGATCATTGCTCCCATCGAGATATACTGCATGTCCGGGAACCCCTTCATCATGCTTGGGCCAATTCCGCAAATCGCGGCGACAATCAGAGTTGAACCGAGAACGCAATAGATTGGAAACGATATCGGTTTCCCGTTCCGCTGGATCGCACTGGAGATCACCGCGGACAGTCCAAAAAGAATGCTAACCGCCTGCGAGGACAAAAGAGTCGCAAGTAGAACGACGATGAATGCGCTTCCGTCCGTAGCGATCCATCCAAAAACGTAGAACATGAACGAAATGACGACTGCGACTAAAACGTGAATCGCGATCGCCGAGTAGTTTCTTTGCTGCCAATGCCAAACGAGAAACGCAAACCAGCTGGCGACGATCAGCCCGATCGTTGGACCAGAGGGTACCTCGGAGAAATCATTGAACAGTTCCGGGAATTTCGAGAACGATCCGGCTGCAAAGGCGGACAGCGTTACCCACCAGAACATGCTCTTGATAGAGACCTGGGAATTGGCCTGCGAGTCATCATTTTTTTCAGGCATGGTTTACCCAATCGCCGGATTATCGACTGAATTCAAACGCCCTGTTGACGGAGTTTGCGAATCCGGGCGCTGACAAGGGGAACCAACTTTTCCGATGCAGAGGGATCGCCCTGTTCAATCGCGTTCAGAATTTGTGTCACGTCGGTCATTGAACCGATGATAACCGACCTTTGTAGCGGGTGCGAATTAAAGGCTAGGTGGCGCGATTAGTTGTTCAGATAACGTTGGGTTTTTGCTGGGGTAATTTCACCCCATTTGGCTGGGGACTAGCGAAAGGAAGCTAAGGGTGGAAATCGTGTCGTTGAGACAAGTTGGCTATCCGGGAATGGGTCGTTTGATCCTCGATTTGCAGCACGCGTCTCTGGAGAACTTAGCGTCAACTGATCGCCGTTGACTTATGACGCTTCAGAGCTTATCCATTTGGTACGCAAAGGAATCTCACGACATGCGACAACAGCAGCTGGAAAATATTCGATGGGGACTCCTCCAACGTCTCAAACAATACCATCCCGGATCTGTTTTTGTGACGTCTCTTGTTGTGATTTTGATGCTGGCAGGATGTAACAAGTCGAACCAGCAACCCATACAACCGACATTCGTTCCTCCTGATTTCAACCTTCCAGTTGTCTATGAACACGCGAGATTTAGATTGCGGCCAATTCGACAGACTGACGCACAGCTCGACTTTGAGGCGGTTGTTTCCAGCGCACAACGGTTGAGAATTCAGTTTGATGGCAGCTGGCCAGATGATGATTTTTCGATCGAGGAAAACCGAAACCAGCTGGCGATTCACGAGCAACAATTCGTCAGCCGCACGGCTTTTGTTTACACGGTTCTTCGGCCGGACGAATCGAAGGTCCTGGGCTGCGTTTATATCTGTCCGAATGAATCCAAGGACTTTGATGCAATCGTGACGTATTGGATTCGAGAGACCGAAACGGTCGGCGACTTCCCACGGGAACTTGCCAGTGCTTTAAAAGCTTGGTTGAGGAACGAATGGCCGTTTGAAACAGTCAGGTTTAACGGCCCGCAATAAGCTCAGATCACGTCAGGCGTCGCGCTTCCTGAAAGCGGGTCGTTTCAGATAACGGTCCTTTTTCGGGCGCGCCGTAAGCCATCGCGGAGAAAATGGCGCGTACTGCGTCGCTATGACATCCCACCAGCGAGCGACCGCCTGTCGAGCGAGGGGTTTTAATGCCCAACGGTCTGCTATTTTGGCCGACTGATATCAACTTCAACGCAAAGAAAATGCGTACAGGTGTTCGTCAGTACGGATGTAAAGCGTACCATCGACTGCCGCTGGAGTTGCCATGATTCGTTCCGACAAGTCGTTCATGGCGATCACGTCGAGTTCATCAGCGGCTCTTAGGACCGTCACGACTCCTTGACCCGACGTGAGATAGATGTTGTCGCCAACAACAATTGGCGATGCGTAGTATGAGCCCCGCGCAGAAATTCGCTGCTTGAAAAGCCCCTTCCCCGTTTCCGCATCCAGGCAGTTTACGATGCCACCATTCTTGATCATGTAAATGCGTCCGTCGTGAACTAGAGGCGATGGCACTTCGGGAATGCTCTGTTTTTCCAATACGCTCACATGCGTCTCAGACACATTTCCTTCTCCTCCAAGTTTGATTGAAAGCAAGCCATGATCCTTGACGTCACCAGCCCATTGCTGGGTAAACTTGTCCCACTCCTGCTGAGTCAATTTTCGGTTTTTGTCGTCGTCGACCGAGCCAAGCAAAAATCTTAGTGGTAGTTGTACGCCTTTCTCGTCGTCCGCTTCAGGTCGATCAAATAGCAGAAATTTCCCGGGGAATTCGTCAAACCCAATCGTGCCATCTTGGTCCTTGTCATACTCCTTAAGATCCTCGAACGTCGGTATCTTTCTGCGAAGCGAGGGTTCTCCCAAATTCTGCCAGGTTGCAACAAAAAGATTGTTTCCGAATATCACGGGCGTTGAGCAACCGGTTGTCATTGTATTGACCTGCCAGATTGATTTGCCCTCGGACAAGCTGATCGCGCGTATTCCCTCATGAGTGTGAAGTATCACCTGATCATGGTGAATGATCGGTGTGGCATAACCTTCGGTTAGGATGCCCGGAGCGAAATGAAACACATGTTTCCAAACCACGTCTCCGTTCGTTTTGTTGACGGCCAGCAAGTGCGGGTCGTTCTTTTGATCTCGATTCAGCAAAACCAGATCGCCAACGACCACCGGAGAAGTTCCGGATCCATTACGAGTTATTGGAATTGGCATGTCGATTGACCAAATCAATTCGCCGTCGAAGTCGTAGCAGAGCAGCCCTCGAGAACCGAAATAGACATATACGTGTTCCCCATCGGTTGCCGCTGTTCCGCTGGCCGGAGTGCTGGCGGCGTGTACCTTTTCTATATTATCGACCTCTACCGCTCGTCGCCAAACGATCTTGCCGTTACTACGATCGGTGCAGATAACTTCCAGTTTTTTGGACGACCTGTCGTATGCAGTTAGAAAAATTCGATTTTCCCAAATGCAAGGTGATGATGCGCCGGAAGGAACCTCGGTCTTCCAGAGCAAATTTTTTTTGGGGCCGAATTCGACTGGAACGGTCGTCTGCCCTTCGGCAATGCCAGCCGCGTTCTGGCCCCGGAACTGAGACCATTGAATGACGTTCGGACCTGGCTCCTGGCCAATGGCACCGCCGAGGCCGAAAGAGGACAACAGGAGGAAGATCAGTTTTAAACGAACACAGAATTCAAAAGTATTTTTCATGACAGTCGATCGTTGATTTGGCACGGGATTACAGACGACAAATTATTGCGAGAAATTAAACAGCTGTAAATCAAATTTGGCGAACTGATCGGGGTTTTAATCCTCAACTGCTTGATATTCTGGACGCGGATTTGGTCGTTGACAAAAAACTGGACGCGGGTTTTCGTCGCCTGATTTGTTCCGCGATCCTCGCGTTCAGGATGGCCTTTAGTACGCCTTACAATGCGGCAAGAAACGTTCGATTTTCGGCGAAAGAAAAACTGCCCGGTTTGTCCGGGCCATTTGAAACCAGTCAAGGGCCGTGATTTGGGCGTTGAGCCAGATTGGCTATCCGAAATACAGTGGTATTTAAACCGTCCCCTCCGGCGTTGATTGATGATTTTGATTTCGAAAACCGCGATCGCCGGGGCGTCGCGCGCAACCGATTGCCAGTTCGTTCGTAGGCTTACTCCCGGCTGACGCGTCGAAGTGACGCGACCCCGAGGAGGCATGGAATGATGAACGGCACGGCGGGGATTCCCACAATCAGGCCGGGAATCATGTACCAAGGCGCAGTGAGTGCCGCCGGATCCGGGAATTGTAGACCTCTCATCAAAAGGCATATCAACGCAATCAAGCTCAATCCGACAAATGCATGACTTGCCCCGCGTCCAAGCCATCCCACGTTTCTCAAGGAAACCGCAAAGGCCGCCGCCGAGGCGTAAGTCAGAACGCCAGCAAAAAAAAGTAGTATGTCCTGCATTTCACTCAACGACCGGAACACGGGCGGCGCCTCCCCAGTGCGAACTACGGCTGAGAATGCTGCAAGCAAAATTATCTCGCCTACTAAATAGAGCGGACCTGCGAGAATCATCCCGGCAAAACCTAGTGTCGAAAAGAATCGCTCACCGGCGATGATGAGGGTCTCCTTCAATGCAACGCATCCTCCGACGACCGCGGCAGCCGCCGTGATGAGAACGACATAACGCATCTGATTGTCAGCTGGACTCGCCTCCCACGGCGGACCGAGTCCGACCCAGAGAAGTCCGATCAAGGCGAACGGCAAAACCAGGAGCATTCCGGCAATGGCCGCCAATCGCGTTTCTGGCGCCTGCGCGACAAATGCCCGACCGGCCAGCATCCAGATCGCGATCGCAATTGTAGCGAAGTCAACTATCCCAATGACTTGATGGAGAACTGAGGTGCGTAACCCAGGGATCGGGGCCACAGTCGCAATTGCAACAAACGGGCTCGCACAGAGGAAAACGTAACTCGCGCGTTGAGAAACGCGGCGGGCTGATTGATTTAACGCCATTGTGGCACACGTCTGACTTGTAACGGGAAGCTTGCTGATCACCTGGCGGATGTTTGGTAACGGATTGACCAAAAGGAGTTTATTTCTTGAAAGTCATATATAGCGATTCTTTATCCAACATTCAAAACCATTTCACAGGCTGGTTGCTTGCTTTCTAGCTTCGGCCAGGTAGGGTGCTTTTGTCTTGCACGCTTTTTAGTAGTCACGGATGCATCAAAACGGTCGTTTTTTCGACGCGGCAGAAAACGTCTGAGTAAATGAAAATCCGCCACCAAACGCAGAGCAACCCCGAACAACGATGCAATGTTGATCTGGGATGGCGGTTGTCATTGTCAATTCGACTTGACGCAAAAGTCTTTGTTCTTCTTACTGACCGATCGCCCAAATTGCTTGATCTGTGTTGGACGCGAAACTCTGACGAGGACTGTCCGATTTGTACCGAACGCGAGCTTCAACGCACATCGTTCCCGCTTCCACAAAGCGGGACAGATCACCTGTTGGCGTCGCGATTACGACCGAGTCAGGGGCAGGTGACCTGGCAGCATTTGTAGTATCGATTAGTTCCCAGGCGCCGGCCACATAGTCGAAAAATTCAATCGTCTGTACCACATTCGATCGGGCAAAAACAGCTCCCTCCAATGTAAATTCAAACGTCGTGGGAGTTGCAGTTGGGCTGGTCCCCTTGGTCGTAAATTCCGTTCGAGATTGAATATCGCTGCTTCGTCGGCGTAGTGACAGATCCATATTGTCGCTGGCGGCAAGGTCGGAGATATCGCCGGACACGTAACTTCCACGAGTTACAACAAACGAGTCAGGAGTGATTCTTCTACCTCCACATTGATTCAGCAGCACCTTGATGTTGTTGACATATGCGCTCGCCGTGGTCAGGTCAGTAAGGCCGTCCCCATTGAAATCGCCCGTCGCCACGAAACTTGGCTGATCTCCGACCGCGAATGTTTGCTGGGCAGCGAACGAGCCGTCTCCGTTACCAAGCAGCACCGACACGTCATCGGAACTTACGTTCGCCGTGGCCAGGTCGATCAGGCCGTCCAAATTGAAATCGCCGGACGTCACGGATTCAGGGCTGTTTCCGACTGCGAAGGAATGCTGGTCGCCAAACGAGCCGTCTCCGTTACCCAGCAGCACCGTTACATCATCGGAATTTTCGTTCGCCGTAACCAAGTCGGCTATGCCGTCACCATTGAAATCGCCCGTCGTCACGGATCTAGGGAATTCTCCCGCCGCGAAGGTTTGCTGGGCAGCGAACGAGCCGTCTCCGTTACCCAGCAGCACCGACACGTCATCGGAAAATCTGTTCGCCGTGACCAAGTCGGTCAGGCCGTCGCAATTGAAATCGCCCGTCGTCACCGAAGAAGGCCTATTCCCCACCGCGAATTGTTGCGGAGTACCAAACGTGCCGTCCCCATTACCTAGTAGCACCGATACGTCATCGGATAATCTGTTCGCCGTGGCCATGTCGATCAGGCTATCCCCATTGAAATCACCAGTCGTCACAGATCTAGGGCTATTTCCCACCGCGAATGGTTGCGGAGCACCAAACGTGCTGTCGCCATTACCAAGCAACACCGATACGTCATCGGAACTATTGTTCGCCGTGGCCAGGTCGGTCCGGCCGTCCCCATTGAAATCACCAGCCGCCACGGAAAAAGGGAAATCTCCCGCCGCGAAGGTTTGCTCGACAGCGAACGTGCCGTCACCATTACCTAGTAGCACCGATACGTCATCGGAAAATCGGTTCGCCGTGGCCATGTCGGTTAGGCCGTCCCCGTTAAAATCACTCAATGTCATGGAACTAGGGCGATTTCCGCTTGCGACAGTTTGCTGGGCAACGAACGTGCCGTCGCCATAACCGAGCAGCGAAGACACATCATCGGAATCATAGTTTGCCGTGGCCAGGTCGGTCAGGCCGTCCCCGTTGAAATCGCCGATCGTGAGCGATCGTGGACCATCCTCGGCCGTGAAGTTTTGCTGAGAAGCGAACGTGCCGTCACCATTACCCAATAGCACCGATACGTCATCGGAAAATCTGTTCACCGTGGCCAAGTCGGTCAGGCCGTCCCCGTTGAAATCGCCCGTCGTCACGGACTCCGGTCCATTCCCGGCCACAAAGATTTGCGCGTTCCCAAACGTGCCGTCACCGCTACCCAACAAAACCGATACGTCATCGGACTCATAGTTAGCAGTGGCCAGGTCGGCCAAACCATCCCCATTGAAATCGCCCGTCGTCACGGATCGCGGGTCATCTCCGTCCACGTATGTCTGCAGCTGGGTCGGAAAAGTGCCGTCGCCGTTACCCAGCAGAACTGATACCGAACCTCGAGAGGAATCTCTTTTCGCAGTGACCAAGTCGGTCAGACCGTCCCCGTTAAAATCGCCCGTCGTCACGGAACTAGGTCCAAATCGGGCCGCGAAGGTTTGCGGAGAACCAAACGTACCATCGCCATTACCAAGTATCACCGATAGGTCATCGGAGTTAGAGTTGGCAGTGGCAAGGTCGGCTATGCCGTCAACGTTGAAATCACCTGTCGTCACGGACACAGGAGCATCTCCCGCCGCGAAAGTTTGCTGGTTTCCGAATGTGCCGTTGCCGTTGCCCAGCAGCACCGATACGTCATCGGAAGTTAAATTCGCTGTGGCCAAGTCAGTCCGGCCATCCCCATTGAAATCGCCCGTCGTCACCGAAAAAGTGCCATGTCCGGCCGCGAATGATTGTGGGTCTCCGAATGTGCCGTCACCGTTACCGAGTAGCACCGATACGTCATCGGAAGTTACGTTCGCTGCGGCCAAGTCAGTCAGGCCGTCCCCGTTGAAATCGCCCGTCGTCACCGAAGAAGGGCCATTTCCGGCCGCGAAACTCCTGCCGGGGAAGAGCGGGCCGTTGCATTGAGCGTCGACTGTCCCTCCCAAGAAGGGCGTCGCCACAATCCCGACCAGCAAGGCAGCCCACGCTCGAGTGCGATTACGCGTGCTCAATGATCGCCGTGCATTCCTGTTGGGCCAAATTCGAATCGACTTGACAATCGGACGGAAAATGGATGTTAACCAGAATTTGACAGCCATGATGCCAGTTAGGAGCAACAGGGCGATGATGTTTGTGAATTTGATCATTGGGTTCACCGCAGGTCTCTTGGCTGTTTTTGAATTGGTATTTGTATCAGACGCGTCGTTTTCTAAGAATTCGACCGAGTAGCTATTATAGGCCGTTCCAACGCCGATTTCAGCCAATTATTCTTTCAATCGTCTCGTCCACCTCAATCGCGTTTCGGGTTATTTTGCCGGTTGAGTTTAAAGGCCATCGATTGAACCGTTCGGAGCGAAAGGTATGAGGTCGAAAGTGTTTTTGATCCGGTCTCAATGCGTGGAAGAGATTTGGCTAATGAACTCGGCGTGGAACGCCGAATTCACGATCGGCAATTTGCGAACCTGCTTAGATGACGCTGAGTGATCCAATAAACGTTGATTAAATGGCGAACGAAAATCCGCCCCCATTTTCAATGTCCCCAGATGTTGAACCTACCGCACCGTCCAAAAAGTGTTGTCGATAATTGAGGAGAATTGCTGTCTGGAGTTGGTCGATTGGAATCGAACCTTGGCCCGTACAATTCCCTGGCCAAGATCAATATAGCGGGAGATATTGCCGTTGGCTTCAACTGAAATAACTTGATCAATGAATGGTGCTGCCGGTCTGGAATCAACGACTTCGTATTCCTGGTCGATGAAGTTATATAGTGAAATTTGTTGAATCACTTCGCTACGTGCGAATACCTTGGCTTCCAAGATGAATTCCAGCCAGTTTATATCGGGGTCAAGGATCGCCCCTTCGATTTCAAATTCAGTGACTGATTGTGTGTCCGAAACGGAGCGTCTAATGACCACGCCCTGATTGTCACTTTCTGACAATTCTTCCAGACCGCCGGACACATGGACGCCTCGCGTAACCAAAAAGTCATCAGTTGCTACCGTTTCCAGAACGATGTAGCGATGCAACTCGTCGGTACTCGGGTCGAATGCCCAAACGTGTTTTCCGTCGTCGCTGACGGCATAAACCCGGGTGGAAAAACCCAGACTACCAAGCATTGCACCATCGTGCGGTGAATAGAAGGCAGATTCGCCAAAAGCAAAATCTCCCGTCGCAGCATTGATCTCTTCCGCAAAAAAATTCAAATTGTTGGTTACATCAAGCGCTTCAACTTGCAAACGACCGTAATAAAACCGTTGTCCATCGGATGACAGAACCGCGGTTCCACCTCCATCCTGAGCTGACCCGTAGGTACCGGTTCCGACAACACCGATCAAATCATCACCCATTAATCGACGCACAAGTATCTCATGAGACGACGATCCGGAATTACCATAGTAGATGCGCTCGGTTCGATGGTCATACTCGAAGTCACCGTTGTAGCCACCGTTAATTCGGTCCAGCTCTTCAGAGGTCGGTCCCCATGAATTGAGCATCATATCGACATGCTGGAAAATCTCTTGCACCAAATACCGTGAATCGCTAACTGCCTCAATGCGGTAGGCGACCCACGGAGCTTCCCGTAATTCCCAGGTGCGGCTAACCAGGTCAAAACGGTGAATCCAACTTGGATTTAGAGGCTCGCCGGTACCAGTCGATTCACCGTAATCTGCCACATAAAGATACCGCTCATCTGGCGTGAGATCAAAGTCGGTAAACTGGTACTCCGCCAGACGTAGATCGATTGAACTCCTGGTGGCTACGTCAATAACATGAACTGCACTGCCGGTGTTTCGTAAAAAAAGCAAATTATATTGAGGCGAAAACTCCATTTGAACCGCATTCCCTGGCGCAGCAAAACTGTCAATTTCTCGGAGTTGCTGCGCGGTAACAGTCACGGGCGAAACCCATGCCGACACCACTGCAGCCACCAAGACAATCGGTAAAGCGAATTTCAACATGCTAAGTTTTTTCGTTTCCTGGAAGGCAGGTGTCGCGTCGGACGTGGAGCCGCCAAACGGCTGTATCCGGAACGGTTGAACCTAACGCACTGTCCAAAAAGTGTTGTCGATAATGGAGGAGAATTGCTGTCTGGAGTTGGTCGATTGGAATCGAACCTTGGCCCGTACGATTCCCAGGTCAGGATCAATATAGCGGGAGATATTGCCGCTGGCTTCAACTGAAATAACTTGATCAATGAATGGTGTTGCCGGTCTGGAATCGACGACTTCGTACTCCTGGTCGATGAAGTTATATAGTGAAATTTGTTGAATCACTTCGCTACGTGCGAATACCTTGGCTTCCAAGATGAATTCCAGCCAGTTTATATCGGGGTCAAGGATCGCCCCTTCGATCTCAAATTCAGTGACTGATTGTGTGTCCGAAACGGAGCGTCTAATGACCACGCCCTGATTGTCACTTTCTGACAATTCTTCCAGACCGCCGGACACATGGACGCCTCGCGTAACCAAAAAGTCATCAGTTGCTACCGTTTCCAGAACGACGTAGCGATGCAACTCGTCGGTACTCGGGTCGAATGCCCAAACGTGTTCTCCGTCGTCGCTGACGGCATACACCTGGGTGGAAAAACCCAGACTACCAAGCATTGCGCCATCGTGTGATGAATAGAATGCAAATTCGCCAAAAGCAAAATCGCCCGTCGCAGCATATATCTTTTCCGCAAAAAAATTCAAATTGTTGGTTACATCAAGCGCTTCAACCTGCAAAGGGCCGTAATAAAACTGTTGTCCATCGGATGACAGAACCGCGGTTCCACCTCCATCCTGAGCTGACCCATAGGTACCGGTTCCGACAGCCTGCCTTAATTCATCACCAACCAACCGCCTTACAATAATCTCATGTGATGATGATCCGGAATTGCCATGGTAAATACGCCCCGTTCGATGGTCATATTCGAAGTCGCCGTTGTACCAGACGTTAATTCGGTCCAGCTCTTCACTGGTGGATCCCCATGAGTTGAGAATCAAATCGTCATTGCGATCCTCTACAAGTAAATATCGTGAATCGCTAACTGCCTCAATGCGGAAGGCGACCTGGGGGATTTCCCGTAATTCCCAGGTGCGGCTAACCAAATCAAAACGGTGAACCCAACTTGGATTTAAAGGTTGGCCGTTGCCAGTCGATCCACCGTAATCCGCGACGAAAAGATAACGCTCATCTGGCGTAAGATCAAAGTCGTTAAACTGGTAATTTGCCAGACGTAGATCGATTGAAATCTGTGTCGCCACATCAATAACATGAACTGCACCGCCCAAAGTACGCAAAAAAAGCAAATTGTGTTGAGGCGAAAATTCCATTTGAACCGCATTTCCTGGCGCAGCAAAACTGCCAATCTGGCGCAGTAGTTGGGCGTTAACAGTCAAGGGCAAGGCCGATGACGATAACAAGGCAGCCACCAAGGCAATTGGCAATGCGGTTTTCAACATTCGAAATCGCCATTTTCAGGAAGTGATTCGCTGTGTCGCGAGTCGATACTACAATAAACCCGCGTATTTCGACAGGCAAGCGGTCAAATTGACCATCCGAATATTAGTTTGTATCGGTAAAACTCCAAACACCCTGCGCCAGCAAATTCGTTAGACATCTCACATTCGGTGGATGGTTTTCAACCGCATTCAGAAAAATGGATTTGGCATCACGAGAATTGTTGCTCATCAGGATTCTCCCCGGCTTGACTCATCTCAATGAAATCAACGCCCGCCCTGTCTCCAATTGTTTCATTCTCCCAAATCCTTTGTCCCGCCCGACTGTCCTTTATCGTCACACGACATCTGCTTTTTGAGTTAGGCCCGCCCGAATGTCCACTGACGATCTGATGTCGCCCGTGACATACCCAGCAATTTGCCGGCCTCCCCGACCGAAAACCCGGCGAATACTCTCAGTTTTACTAACGTTGCTGCATCGGAATCGTTTTTGCCAGGCCCTCTAGTGCATCATTGAGTTCAAGGATGCGAACCGCGCGATTAGTGCCGATCAATTCTTGCGCGGTTATCTCCACCCGGTGAAATCTGCCACCGTGTTTTTCAGCTTTATTGCGGCGTGCACGTTCTACCAATATTCTCTGCATGTCCTCTGCCGCGGCTGAAAAGAAATGGTCACGATTATCCCAAGACTGCAGTGTCGTTTGATCCACTAGCCGGATATACGCTTCGTGAACAAGCGCCGTGGCCTGAAGCGTAATTGCCCGGTGATTCCCGTGCGAGCATTGCCGCCGCAATCGTTGGAGTTCAGCGGTAACAAACGCTCACTCGACGTGGGACCATCCTGGACAATCCGGTTCGTTATTAGAGAAAATTCCGTCATTTCGACTACCCGACTGACTAGTTCGAGCAGCATCATAATACCCTGGTTGAAATCCTTTTTTCGAGCAAGCGAAACTGATTTCCCAGATTTTGCTTTAGAAAGGCTGCTTTTTGGTATGCGAATAAAGGCGACGCAGCTCGGGATGCAGCTCTTTTTTAAAAAAGAGCTGACTTGGTCAACCTGTCGTTGCTTGAGTGTTTGGCGACCCAAAACTGGGCGATGCAACGGCAATGCTTAGTGCCTGGAGCCGAACCTATCCCCGTTCCCGTTAAACCCAGCTCGTATGCAAGTCCCATATCGACGCAACAAATCTTGGAAAACGTTCGATTTGCCCGGGATAGAAAAACCGCCCATTTCGCCCTGGCTGTCTGAGCCCGACCAAGGGCGGCGATTCGGGCGTTGAGCCAAGTTGGTTTTTCGAGAAACGGTCGTTTGATACTCGAAGCAAATAACGGTTGAGTTTCTGCTCGAACCAGGCCGTCCGGGCAACACTCCATTACCGGGCTCGCGGCTAACGGCTACCCAGGCGGGATTCCTAGCTCGTCATCAAACCATTTCCAGCGCACGTCAATCGAATAGCTATCCGACGATCTAGCTGCATTGTGCTAAACATTCGCGTTTCATCACGTGACCCATTCACTACGAATTGATTTGACTTGCGGGATGGACATCAATATAGAGCATGCAAATCATACCGATAACAACCAAGGCGATTCCACACAGCACGATTATTGCTGGGTATAGTCGGGGATTAACTGAGAATTTGTAGCCAAACATTTCCACATAAGCATAGGAGTCATGGAGCAACGGATCCGCACCAAATCCCAATTCCTTACCGTGGCGTTGGGTCAAGTTGTCGGTTTGTCGCGAAATCGAAATTGATATCAAACTCAGCATTAGAGGTATTGCAAAACCGACGAGAAGCAAAGCCCATATAAGAATCTTGATCATTATTTTATCGCGGCGTTAGAGTTGAAATTCGTTGCGCAGAGCCGTTTTCGCGTGGCGTACGTTTGCAGATTCAATCAGGCGAAGAATTGCGTTGAAAGAAAGACTACCACTGGGCCAGGACGATTTCAATTTGTTTCGCCCCACCGTGCAAAGATGGCGGGTCGTACAGTTGTGTGAAAAACGGTCGATTCTTGGCATCGGTAAAAACCCCGCCTGCGTGACGAGTTTTTGGGGAGGCCTGGGAAGGTAAAAACGTTAAGGGAAATCGTGGCGTTTGACGACTGGTCTCGTCCGGTCCGGTGCCCAAAGTGCGGCGGCCCTTTGGAGCTGACCCACATGACCAACCCTCAAGGCAAAGTGATCTGGCGACGCACGACGCCCAAACGAGGGCCACCATGAGACCAATACAATGCGGAAAACTGGAACTCTCAACGCGGTGCCTGGAGCACGATCCACCTAACGTCTGCTCTGGCCGAACTAAAATGACGTCGAGTGATCGCGGGAGGTTGGAGTTGGATCGTTTGACTCGATGGCAACGCCTCGCCAAATTCGGCTCCGCGACTCTTTCATCGACTTGCCGGCCGTCAGCTCGCTCAACACCGGGACCAGGCACTTCCGATTCGAGCGTCATCCCGAAGCAAAATCCATCTCGGCTACTGGCTACCTCCGGGCTTCTTGAACAGAGAACTTGAGCATCGGCTCACGCGCTCAAATGGATCGCTTTCACTGCCGCCCACCGGCAACCAATTGATACTCCGCCGTTCATTCTCGCGATGTCAAATTCTTAGTGGTTATACCGCGTATAGATTGGATTCAACGCGTGCATCCGAGTCAATTAGTAGGCGTTTCTCGGTCCCGGTCAAATTGTGAAAGTAAGCTTGGCCTTCATAGGGTATGGCGTGGAGCTTGATGTCCGAATCATTCCAAAACACAAGTTCGTCAACGTCTGATCCGGCATTTGAAGCATGCCATGCGTTAAAGTCAGTTTGACTGATCAGTCTCGCAATCCATTCACTGAATTCGAAAACCGCCACATTCAGCATGTGCGATTCAGGGTCGTGACAATCCATTGGGCAGGAATACGGTTTGAATTGATCGTTGCGCAAATAGTGCGGTTTATGTTCGGAGAAAGCCTCGAGACGTCCAACATCCCCAGGATTCTGAATGGTCTCGAACGATATGCCGTTGCAGCTGGGAACCGCGAAACGAAATAGAATTGAACGCCACAGTTCGTTTGGAATGTAGTCCCACGATGTACCGCGAGCATTGACCATCAGCATGTGAACTGTCATTTGGATTCAAGCGGTATAACTTATGTGTGTATCAGACCAAAAGGTCTTGGTAATACATGATAGTGAGTTTTATGGGTAGCTGCGTTGAATTTTATCGGCAGCTCGTTTAATCGGCATGCGAGCACCCGCTTGCAGCTGGGGTCAGCATCAGATGCAAGTGAATCGGGAGGACACGGTTTCGGCGTTCGCAAAACGTTGGTTTTGGGCCGGGCCGGGAATCCCGCCCGATTCGGCCTGGCTTGTTTGGGGCCTTCAAGGGCGGTGATTAGGGTGTTGGGCCAGATTGGCTATTCGGAAATGGGTCGTTATTTACTCGACGCAAAAATGGTACGAGTTTTTGCTCGAACCGGGCCGTCCCGGGAGTATTGGATACCCGGGTTCGCGGCTAACGGCTACGCAGGCGGAATTCGCTTCCACTCGTCTTCAAACCGTTTCCAGTCGCACCGTAAAGACCATGTTGTCGGGAGTGCGCTACGGGGGAGTGTCGATTGCCAAGACCGCGTGCACGAGATCGCGGAACGAACCGAAGACGGTCGTGACGTCGCCGACAGTGTCGTGTATCAAAATGGATTCGTGATTAAGGCGAACCACGGGACAGTCGTCATTGGCGAACCGATTCAAGTCGAAGCAGATCGGGTCGTAACACTGGTTGGGGGCCATCGCAAACCGAGAGAAACCATTGGGGATCAATGTGTTGTTGAGAACGGGATCGCCGAACATGGCGTCCGCCAGCGGCTGCAAATCCTCCGCGGGGAGATTTGGGAGCAGGCGACAAGGGCCAAGGTCAACATCAGGCCAACGGTACGAAAGAACGAGTTGTTCGTATAAACGTGGCAGCACACCGACGCGGTGGATCGGCCCGAGCCGCGTGGGACGCGGTCGACATGGCGGCCGGTTGCCAGCGAATAGAGTTCCAGTTATTGGGGTCGATGCCAGCCGAGAGTTTTTGCGGCGGCGGTTGGTCATGTGAAAACGTGGAATCGTCAAGACGCGTGAAGCAAGCGACAAAGCGTCGAATTAGGTCGGCGTCATCAAACATCACGTTAGACTCGTCCCGACAATGAAAGGTTTTGCCGACGCCGTTCGTCACCGAAGCGGAACACGTGGCAAGCCGATTGATTCTACAAGCCGGAAAAAACATTGCCAACAAGAAGGCGTCCGCAGCGGGACCAACCAGCATGCGTTACCGAAGTCCGCCGCGGCGGATCGCGACCAACCGAGAGATTCACCACGACGATGCCGCGGCCTCGCGGAAAAACCATGTTGTCGGACATTGCCAACCGGCTTCCGTCTCGAAAGGGTCACTCTCTCCAGGAACACTGTGCCGTTCGCTATCAATCACATACGGCAGCTGCTTTGCATTCTGCAATCGCGAGGCTCACTTCAGATCGAATCTGGGCGATCTGCTCAGCACTTAAGTCGCTTTGGGGAAGTAACGCAAGACCATCTTTGAGGTGACGATGCGCATCATCGAATTCACCTGCTTGTGTCAGCGCTAGTCCTAGCATGAGCGAACCTTCAGGCCGCTCAGGCGCGAATGCAAAGAATGCCTTGGCACGTTCCGTTGCATCGGTGTTTTTCCTGTCCAAGAGTTGGCCTATCTCGTGCGCTAATGCAGCCAAGGCAAAGTCACGTGCCTTCTCTGGAGAGCACTGAAGGGCAAGAAGCAAGTTCCCACCGTCGGTAGCTCGCTTCCCGCTAGGGATCAGATTCACAAGCTCGATCAAGTTCAAGCTGCCAAACAAACCGATCGCCACTCGAATGTGGACAGGATAGTCGGACGTCAATCCGACCAAAACAGCCGCCAATCCCACCGCGGCACTAACAGCAGGGCCTGAGACAGCAACAATCGCTTTTCGCCATTTCCATCCTTCGAGTTTTGTTCGCGTCCAGACTCGACCACCAAAGCGACGGCCGAATGAAAAGAAAGTTCCCGCAATCTCGAAACTTGCCAGAGGTTCCCCAAGGCCGAGTTGAACTTTGTATACGCGAAAACCAACGATTAGCGCGATCAACGCATGTCCGACCTCGTGAATCATGAACACAAGTGGGAGACCGACTATAAAAGTGAGCAGCAATAATAGCATTAGAATAAATGTGCTTCCGTGCAGCCGGCATCATGGAGAGAGTTCGTCCGCCAACGAAAGGTTTTTACGTCACCGCCGTAAACGAAGCGGATGACACTGAGTTAGGGGAAATTGTACCAATGCAAGCGAGCGTGGCCAAACGACGAAGGATCCCGTAGGGACATCGCGTAAAACCACGTTGGGCGGCGACCGGGTCAACGAAGCCGGTCAATAATGTCCTGATCGCCCTTTTCTTTCGCGAACGTACGAGCGTTATCACCAAGGGGATTCTTCCAGTCGGTATCGACTCCGTGGTCTAGCAGTAACGACACGAGTTCGACGTTGCCGGAGTCGATTGCCCACATCAGTACGGAACCCGAGTCATTGTGGCCGTTGATATCCGCACCGAGTTCCATAAGGTGACGTGCCGCAAGTTCGTCGCCAGCAGCACACGCCGACATTAGTGGCGTCATCCCGTGCATGCCGCGGCCGTTAAGCGCCGCGCCCCAGTTCAGGAGGGTGTCGATTGCGGCGATATCACCAGATCGAGCAGCTTGGTTCAGGTAGTCAGTTAGAATGAAGCGAAACGTTCGCCACCCGAAACATAATGCGAGAAGCAAGAAGACGACAGCGGTGATTAGCGTACGTTTCTGCATCGTCCGCCCAAAGAGCATTTGGTTTGACAAAGTGTTGCCCTCACGGACTTAGTGCCCGGGCGGAAATGCCGATTGTCGCTGGGGTCAGCTGCGGATGCAAGCGAATCGGGAGGTAACAGTTTTCGCGTTCGCAAAACGTTCCAAATCTGGCTGGCCGGAATAACGCCGATTTGGACCATTTTTTGCGCAGGCCTGGCAAGGGTGGCGATTTGGGCGTTGAGCCGGGTTGGCTATCCGAAAAAGGGTGGTTTTTTACTCGACGCATAAAAAGAATCCATGTAAGTCCAAGGTTTGGGGCGTAGTCGTTTGCAATTGTATGCTGGTGACTAGCCCGTGGTCGCGCTTTCGCACGCCACATTCATACCACCCCAAACCAAGGATAAGTCATGAACATTATTGCAATCGATCTTGGCAAATTCAACTCAATGATCTGCTTCTACGAAACGACGACTCAAAAACACAGCTTTGCCAAAGCAACGACCGGGAAAGGCTACTTTCGTAGCGTGCTTGAGAGTCACCAGGCGGATCTGGTGGTGGTCGAAGCTTGCGGTCCCAGCGGCTGGGTGAACGATCTTTGCATTGAATTGAAGATTCCAACGATTGTCTGCAGCACTCACGAAGACGCTTGGTTATTCAAGAACGTGAAACGTAAAACCGACAAAGACGATGCTTTCAAGCTGGCTCGGCTTGCCAGCCTGGATCAACTCAAGCCAACGCACGTTAGCAAGCGTGGCCCGGGGCTGCTGCGAACGCTATTGGTGGAGTGTGCCTGGTGCTCGCTTCAATACAACGATTGGAGCCGTCCGCAGAACGGTTTCCCATCGAGTAGTGCAATCAGCTGTCTTAATTGGCTCACGCCATTGAGATCGGGCCACACAGCTCGAATGGCACAATTTCAAAGCACGCCATCAAATCGTTAGATTCTGCTGGTACATACGCAGTCGCCTCATGGAAAACCGTTGGCACTTACTGGCCCGCGTTCTTCGCCTCCTGGGTCTTTTGCTCGAGGAGCTTCGCTTGCTCCGGCGCCGGCGGGACCAGCTTGATGGTTAGTTTATTGAGCTTGCCGGTGAAGCGGAACGGTGGCTGGTAGTCGTTATCGTCCACACCGGTGCGTGTGTCGATCCCAACATCGAAGGTCTCATCAACCGTAATGATGGATGGGATGGTGTGCGGGATCTTCTTGCTGTCCACTTGCTTACCGTCTACCGAAAGGACGCCGGTGCCGCCCTTGGCCATGCCAGGACCGTCGTATTTGAAGTCGAATACGATGGTGTGCTTTCCCGAGGCGAGCGCTTCTTTTCCTTCCCAGCGGAACTTTTCAAGTCCGAGAAAGTTGTAGGTGAACACTGGCTTGCCTTTGGCCAGGTAAAGACCGTAGCCACCGAAACGCCCACCCAAAGTATTGAGCATGCCTTCACCGCCGCCCTCGGGGACTTCCACTTCGGCACTGATGGAGTAGGACTTGGCAAGCGTGTTGGGCACGCTGCCATCCGGCAAGCCAGCCATTTCACCCGAGTAGGTGAACTCGGTTCGACCGGCTGTCGAACTTGGTCGCGCGGTCAGCAGGCGTGGAAGGATCGAGTTATCCAGCGGGAATACCTGATACTTCTGTGCTTCGACGAGGAAGAGATCCTGCAACTCCCTCAGCTTGTCGGGGTACTTGGCGGCGAGATCATTGTTCTGCGAGTAATCCTCGTCAATGTTGTAGAGTTCCCACTTGTAACCATTGAGCACCTCGGGCATTTTCGCCGAGCCCATGAGCCATGGCGGTTGCGGAGGAGGGGTCGCTGCCATCCAGCCGTCGTGGTAGATCGCGCGATTGCCAAACATTTCGAAGTATTGCGTCCGACGCGTGGACTTCGCTTTCGCGTCATCCCAGGTGTAAGCCATGCTGACGCCTTCGATCGGTTTCTGTGCGATGCCATCGACCATCACCGGGGCCTGGATGCCGGTCGCTTCGAGAAGCGTCGGCACGATATCGATGATGTGGTGGAACTGGGTGCGAATGCCGCCTGCGTCCTTGATGTGTCCGGGCCACGACATGACCATGCCGTTACGCGTGCCACCGAAGAACGAGGCCACCTGCTTGGTCCACTTGAACGGCGTATCGAAGGCCCATGACCAGGCCACGGACATGTGAGGCTGCGTCACTGCCGAGCCCCAGACGTCGTAGTATTTCAGTTGTTCTTCGACCGGGATATTGATGGCTTGAATCGCGGCCATGTCGAACGGCGTGCCGATGGTGGAGCCTTCGGCGCTGGTGCCGTTATCGCCACTGATGTAAATGATGAGTGTGTTATCCAGCTTGCCCAGGTCTTCGACTTGTTGGATGACACGACCGATTTCGTGGTCGGTATACGCAACGTACGCGGCGAATACATCTGCCTGTTTGATGAACAGTTTCTTCTCATCGGCATTCAGAGTATCCCACTTCGGCAGTGAGTCCGGCCAGGGAGTAAGCTGAGTATTTTCCGGAATCACACCCAGCTTCTTTTGGTTCGCAAAGATCGTCTCGCGAAGTTCGTTCCAACCTTTGTCAAAAAGGTGCATGTCGCTGATCTTCTTGATCCATTCCGGCGTCGGCTGATGCGGCGCATGCGTGCCTCCGGGGGCATAATAGAGAAAGAATGGCTTGTCGGGCGCGGCAGCATTCAATCCCTTCATGTAACTGATCGCCTCATCAGCCATGTCGGTCGTGAGGTTGTAATCGGGCTTGCCGATCCACGGAGAGATCTGCGAGTGATCGCGGAACAGATAGGGAAACCACTGATCGGTCTCGCCGCCCATGAACCCGTAGAAATACTCGAAACCCATCCCGCTGGGCCATTGATCGAACGGGCCGGCGGTACTGTATTGATAGGTCGGGGTGTTGTGGTTCTTGCCAAACCACGAAGTCGAGTAGCCGTTGTCTCGAAGGATCGTGCCGATGGTGGCTTTGTCCTTCGGAATGACGCTGTCGTAGCCGGGGAAACCAGTCGACATCTCGCCGATCACGCCCGTGCCCACGGAATGGTGGTTGCGACCGGTGATGAGCGCCGCTCGCGTGGGTGAGCAGAGCGCGGTGGTGTGAAACTGTGTGTAGCGCAAGCCCGCCTTGGCGATGCGATCCATTGCCGGTGTCGGGATGACTCCGCCAAAGGTGCCGGTGATACCGTATCCCTGGTCGTCCGTCATGATCAGCAAAACGTTGGGCGCGCCTTTGGGTGGCACCACGTTGGCAGGCCAGCCAGGCTTGGAATCCGCCGTGGTGAGGCCAATCTGGCCCGCGAAGGGTGCCGGCGGATTCGGGATATATCTTCCGTCGATCGTTGTCGTCGCGCTCGGTGAACCGGGTGTCGCCCGTGGTCTGGACTTGTGCGTTGGCGGAAGCCGCCGAGCGTCATCAAGGCAGCCGCAAAGATTCCGGTCAGGAGGACGTGTTTGATTAGTCTCATGTGGTTATCCTGCTGGTGTGAGGCTGGGTTTTTAGTCCAGCCTCGGTTAGTTCTGGAGCGGTCCACTTTCGAACCGTGGGTTTCTTCCATTGGCCGGTCGACTCGCATATCGCATATACTTGGATGCGAACGGGGCTTGGGTGAGTACTTTACCAGTTCTGCGTGAAATGAAAACCAAGTGACACGCGTATTCGCCAAATCTTCACACGACCCGAAGACGGTCGCCGAATCCGAATTCAGTCTTCGGCACATATTGCCACTTGGCATCGCGCCAAGTGCGTTCCGAGTGCGCGTCCAAGTAGGACGGGGGAAGTTTCGGTTCGGCACGATTGCCGAATTCCCGTAAAATCCACATTCGAGCAGAGACCGCTCGCAAGGCACGAATTAGAATGCGGTCTGAACGTCACGCAACCAGAAACTCTCTCTTCCGCAGCCAAGATTCGATTCGCAGCAAGTAATCAGAAGAGAGTTTGGGCCATTGGACTTTGTCTGGTTTGTCAAGTTCGGTTGGTTGACTGGCCTCCCTCGAATCGGATTCGGTGGGCGCTTTGCCAGCTTCGTCTGGCTTGTCAGTCGACTCGGCGGCAGGTGGGGCGTCAAACTCACCACGCTTGTCATCATTGGCCGTAGCGGCGTCTACGTTCTCGTTTTGTTTGCCCGCCAATGCCGTTTCAAACTCGACCAGTTGTTTTAACATGTGCTCCGTCGCAGCGGGGTCGCCGGCGTTCGGGTGTAACGAAATAGCCCGTTTCTGTGTTGCAATGGCCATGGATATGTCGCCTGTCCTGCGCTGGGCTAGAGCGAGTGTATCAAGGAACATCCAAAGGCTCTCACCGTCCGCAGTTTCCTCGGCCTCACACGCGCGACGTGCAAGGTCGAGAGCCCGCGGCGGATCGCGAAGCTCTTCGATTTCATGTGTCAATAGAAGCCACGCCACGTTGTTTAGCGTTGCCGGCTCAGCCTCGGGCTGTTCCGCGGCTGATACCTGGATGTCAATCAGCTCCTGCCAGAGTGATAAGGCCTCATCGCGTCGCCCAAGTGCCGAGTACGCGTCCGCCAGACCGCTCATGGCAAATCCGGTCCACGGATGTCGCAGACCCAGAACTGCGCCGCTTTAGAGGCAAACTGGTTTCGAACATCTCCGCAGCATCCTCGTACCGCTCCATCGCAAGATAAGTGTTGCCAAGGTTGGTGACGGCGGCGAGCGTGAACTTATGTTCCGGACCCTGAATGCGTCGACGAATCTCGATAACTTCGAGCAACTTCGATTCGGCCTCCTTATATCGTCCAAAGTCTGTCTGGATTGATGCCAAATTTGTCAGCGTGTCCAGCGTAGACGGATGCTCTTTCCCCAATATTTGAACTTGGATAGCCAAGGCTTTCTTGTAGAGCGATTCTGCTTCTCTTTTTCGCCCCTGCTCGTCGTACACCGTCGCCAGTCTGTTCATCGTCGCCGCGACCGCCGGGTGATTCTCGACCATTACTCGTCGTTGCGTCTCTAAGCTCTCTTCTAATAGCGATTCGGCCTCGAAATAACGTTGCTGGTCGCGATACAGCATCGCCAAGGTATTCATGGTGGCGACAATCTCGGGGCTACCGATTGGAAACACGTTCTTCCGTCTGTCCAGCACTTCGCGATTCAGGCGTTCGGCTTCGCCAAAACGACCCTGCTGAGCCAGCAACGCTGCGAAATTACTCATGCCATCCAACAGATGTGGGTGATCTTCCCCAAGAACACGTCGCGCGACGGGGAGTGTTTGCAGATACAACTGCTCGGCTTTTTGCTGCCGTTTACGCATTCGGTAAGCGTTCGCCACGTTGATCCTTGCGGAAAGCGTTTCGGGATGATCTGCTCCCAGCTCATGTTCGCGTATTTCGAGCACTTTTTCGAAGAGTTGCTCGGCATCGGCATATCGGTCCAGACTCCAGTAAGCCGACCCCAGGTTGTTCATGCAGGTGAGCGTATCGCGATCGTTCGGACCCAGCACGCGTTTTTTGAGCTCGAGAGTCTGCTCCAAAAGCTCGGCGGCTTTGTCATATTGCATTTGCCAAGTGTACGAATTCGCAAGATTGGTCATGGTCTTGAGAACATCGGGATGCTCGTTGCCGAGCGTGGCCTTCGCCCATTTCAAATTCGATTTGAAGATAGGCTCGGCTTTGTCTGGCTGACGCGAGTTGTTGTAGTGCAAGCCGAGGGCCCATCGTGCCCACCTTGTCAGATAGTTGTTGACACCGAGCTCCTGCTCGAACAGCTCACCAGCTCGCAGCAGGTGTCGTTCCGCTTCGGGAAAAAGAGATATTCGCGAGTACGCCTCGCCCACTACGCGGTGCAGTTCGGCTGCGACCAACTCATCCTCGACCTCCCCCCGCTCGAGCCGCGCGGCGGCGTCGTCAAGGATTCCTCTAAGCAGGGTGATGTCCGCGCCACGTGCCTCCTCTGGCGTCACGCCACGAAACATTTCAGTAAGCAATTGCTTGACCTCGGTCGCCCGCAGCAGCTGACGCTCCGCTCGATGCGCTCAGCAATTGCGGTCGCCTCGTTTTCCTGAGCGCGTGTCCGCTGCTGTTGCGAGTCAGCAAGAGCGTCATCGAGGCTGGCGTTTGTGGCGGCAAGTTCCCGATTGGCGTGGGATGCAGCGAGTAATCCCCAGGTAGTGCCAAGGACGCCGAGCAAGAGCACGACGAATATCGCGGCTGCCGCGGTGAAGGCCAGCAAATTGCGTCTGACCAGCTTGGTGAATCGGTAGGTTCTGCTTGGCGGACTTGCAGTGACTGGCTCGTCCGCCAGGTAACGTTGGATATCCATTCCAAAACCGTTGGCTGTCTCGTAGCGTCGGTTCCGGTCCTTCTCTAGTGCCTTCATGACGATCCAGTCAAGTTCACCACGTATGATGGTGCCCAGCCGCGCCGGTTCGGTCCGACGATTGGCAGCAATGGAAGGTAACGAATGACTACTGCTTACCTTCGTGCTCGGCTTGGATGGTTCTTCCTCACGAATGATTCGCAGCATTTCTTCCAAGGCGGCAGAACGGAGCCGTTTTCGATTGAAAGGTATTTCACCGGTTAGCAATTCGTAAAGCACTACTCCGAGCGAATAGATATCGCTCCGTGTGTCGATATCCAGCTGATTGCGTTCTGCCTGTTCGGGACTCATGTACTCAAGTGTCCCGATGATCTGGCCGAGCTGCGGTGAACATCGTCTTCTCGGTCAACGATTGGCTCGTTGCCTTGGCCACGCCAAAGTCGATGATCTTGGGAACGGGTTGACCATCATAAAGCGCGACCAGGATGTTGCTTGGCTTGAGGTCGCGATGAATGATCCCCTTTTGATGGGCGTGTTGAATCGCCTGGCAGATCGGAACGAATAGTTCCAACCGTTCTTTCGGTGTCAGGTGTTGCTCGTCGCAGAACTTGGTTACGGGGAGTCCGTTGACCAACTCCATGACGAAATACGGTCGACCGCTTTCGGTCGCGCCGCATCCAGTACCTTGGCGATGTTGGGATGATCCATCATCGCCAGCGCCTGCCGCTCGGCTTCAAAGCGAGCAATCACTTGCCGCGTGTCCATGCCCGGCTTGATGATCTTCAGTGCGACGCGACGTTTGACCGGCTCTTTCTGCTCGGCCATGTAGACGACACCCATACCGCCTTCACCGATTTGCTGCAAGGAGCTTGTAGGGGCCGATTGGGGTGCCAGGTTGTTCGTTGAGGGGCTGATCGATCGTGATGCCGAGTTCTTCGTCCTCGCCACCGAGGAAATTGCCAGCCTCAAAATGGGCTTGCAGCAGCTTTTCCACGCGCTGCCTGACAACTGAATCATCACCGCAGGCGTCGGCGAGAAATTTTTCCCGTTGTTGCGGTGTCTCGCACGCGACGGCTTGCGTAAATATTGCTAGAAAATCGGGTCGTATCTCGGCCATCGGAAGCTCCATTTTTCTTGTTAATTACAGTGCCCCGGTTGCAGCGGATTTCCCCCAAACAAAAACAGGATTTTCTGAGAAAGTCTGCACGAAACGTCTATTCGCCGTGTTTGTGACGAAGGGCCTCGAAAAGCCACGCTCGGGCATACGCCCAATACCTATCTGCCGTGCTGGTCGAGATTCCAAGGGCTGCAGCGGCGTCCCGAATGGACAGCCCTGCGAAGAACCTCAGCTTGACCAATGCCGCACAAGATTCGTTTTCCTTTTCCAATTGCTGCAAGGCTTCATCGAGGCCAAGCAACTCTTCGTCCGGGGTGTCGATGGCAATTTGGACGTGATCGAAGTCGATTTTGCGTAGATGACCACCGCGTTTCTTTCGATTTTTGTCACGGGCCCGGTTCAGAAGAATCCGACGCATCGCCTCGGCAGCCGCCCCGAAGAAATGCCCTCGGCTGTTCCAGTGTTGCGCCTTCTCTACATCTACCAACCGGATGTATGCTTCATGCACCAGCGAGGTTGCCTGCAGCGTCTGGCCCGGCTTCTCCTGGGCAAGCTTGGCGGCGGCCAGTTTCCTGAGTTCTTCGTAGACGAGTGGAAGGAGTTGCTCGGAAGCGGACGGGTCGCCTTGTTCGATCTCGTTGAGGATTTTTGTCACGTCGGTCATGGAAACGATGATAATCGACGAGTTTGTTCAATACCAGAATTCGGAACGGTCGACGTCATGTGTACACAAAACGTTCGATTTTCGGCGAAAGAAAAACTGCCCGGTTTGTCCGGGCCATTTGAAACCAGTCAAGGGCCGTGATTTGGGCGTTGAGCCAGATTGGCTATCCGAAATACAGTGGTATCTAAACCGTCCCCTCCGGCGTTGATTGATGATTTTGATTTCGAAAACCGCGATCGCCGGGGCGTCGCGCGCAACCGATTGCCAGTTCGTTCGTAGGCTTACTCCCGGCTGACGCGTCGAAGTGACGCGACCCCGAGGAGGCATGGAATGATGAACGGCACGGCGGGGATTCCCACAATCAGGCCGGGAATCATGTACCAAGGCGCAGTGAGTGCCGCCGGATCCGGGAATTGTAGACCTCTCATCAAAAGGCATATCAACGCAATCAAGCTCAATCCGACAAATGCATGACTTGCCCCGCGTCCAAGCCATCCCACGTTTCTCAAGGAAACCGCAAAGGCCGCCGCCGAGGCGTAAGTCAGAACGCCAGCAAAAAAAAGTAGTATGTCCTGCATTTCACTCAACGACCGGAACACGGGCGGCGCCTCCCCAGTGCGAACTACGGCTGAGAATGCTGCAAGCAAAATTATCTCGCCTACTAAATAGAGCGGACCTGCGAGAATCATCCCGGCAAAACCTAGTGTCGAAAAGAATCGCTCACCGGCGATGATGAGGGTCTCCTTCAATGCAACGCATCCTCCGACGACCGCGGCAGCCGCCGTGATGAGAACGACATAACGCATCTGATTGTCAGCTGGACTCGCCTCCCACGGCGGACCGAGTCCGACCCAGAGAAGTCCGATCAAGGCGAACGGCAAAACCAGGAGCATTCCGGCAATGGCCGCCAATCGCGTTTCTGGCGCCTGCGCGACAAATGCCCGACCGGCCAGCATCCAGATCGCGATCGCAATTGTAGCGAAGTCAACTATCCCAATGACTTGATGGAGAACTGAGGTGCGTAACCCAGGGATCGGGGCCACAGTCGCAATTGCAACAAACGGGCTCGCACAGAGGAAAACGTAACTCGCGCGTTGAGAAACGCGGCGGGCTGATTGATTTAACGCCATTGTGGCACACGTCTGACTTGTAACGGGAAGCTTGCTGATCACCTGGCGGATGTTTGGTAACGGATTGACCAAAAGGAGTTTATTTCTTGAAAGTCATATATAGCGATTCTTTATCCAACATTCAAAACCATTTCACAGGCTGGTTGCTTGCTTTCTAGCTTCGGCCAGGTAGGGTGCTTTTGTCTTGCACGCTTTTTAGTAGTCACGGATGCATCAAAACGGTCGATATTCGACCGCCGCAAAAATCGTATGAGTTTTTGCTCGAATCTGGTTATCTCGAAACCGTCGTCGTGCGCAAGGGAAAACCCCGAACAACCGACGGACCGATGACCGCCGTCGCAATGTTGTCGTTAAACAGTCAGGTCAACGGGGGGTCCGCCGGAAGGCCGAAGATACGATAAACTGGACCCTTCCCCGCTTTGCGTTCCGTTTCGCGATCCAGAAATGTCGTGGAAACTGGTTGCCGAGTTTTCAGAATCCTACTGATCAGGGCGAACGGAGCTAGTTCGTCACATCATCCAGCAAATCGTTGATTTTGTTGGCAGCCATGTCAAGCCAGTCGGGGTCCGTGTTGTTGCTCATAAAAATTGATAATTTCTTGTTGATTGCCTGGTGGGTGCGCATCATCGCTGAACGTTCAGCCTGATTTTCGACGCCCCTGGGAACTGGACCATGATTGTCCTCATACATCTGGATGACTTTCGCGTAATGGTTACCTAACGCGACGGTACATAACGTGGCGGCGCATAACGCGGCTAGTACAATGGCTCCAAAAAATTGTTGTGACCCATTCATGACCATTTCTCCTACGGAAGCAATGTGTGTACCATCGGGGCTGAAGCTACGCTTCAAGCTATTGACCCCGTTCGCATCGGTGCCGTTCGGCAGTTCATTTCAAGCCGAAAGCCGCGAGTGCGCAAACCGTGGGCTCGGGCATTCGACCGTGCGGCCGGTGAGGGGTGTTTGGCGACTTCACTCACCGGCCGGCTCTTTCGTTTGTTTTTTGTCTGTTTGCGATTAAACGTTCCTTGCAACATTTGTATTTCTCGGCTCGTAATAATCGCTTGCCAACTCGTCGGGCCACGGTCCAGCCCACGCTACTTTGCGATCAGCAGGCAGGGCGTGCGATAGTAGGGATTCAAGAGGGCGAGTATGTCGCCGCGCGGGGTTCGATTGTTGATGTCGAACGCCGTTTCCAGTTCCTCCCCTTGAGCTAACTTTACCTGGCTGTTCAGATCCACCACGGTGGTGGAATTTGTCCACAATGTCGCTTTCTGTTCCAACGTGTGGTGTGGCCGAGAAGTGAATTGGTAGCCCACGATTTGGCCGGAGTCGTTGATTGAACTAGCGTGCCCACTATATCCGTTACGAAGCAAGGGAAGCGCTACCATCGGCTGGCCGGCAATTCGCACGAACGGAACGACCTGGCTCTCCTGCAACGCCGCACCGCCGACGGCATCCCCAAAGTTGTTCACGCCGCCCGCTCCGCCCCAAAAATTGGCCCCGGCGAACACTGCCGGACCTGTCACAGTGAGACCGCTGTCGGTCCTTGTTACAGTCCAAGAGACTGCCTGCCAAAACGTCTCATCCGAACCGACCACTGTACTCGATGTTCCGACCACTAGTGTGACGCCGTCTGCCTCCTCCGTTAGGTCCGCCACCCGGCCCTCGATGTCACCCTCCAGGAACGGCAAAGGCACCGGTCCCACCACGCTGTTGTCGGCGCGAACATACCAAGCGACCAAAGTCTTGTTGCCGCGTGTGGTTGATGGAGTGTACGACTCGCCGATGATGATCCTGGCGTCGTTCACCGCCACGGCTTTTGAGCGCGTGTGAGGGGGAAGTGGGGGCAGGACGATGGGCACGGCGTTGGGAGCGTCCCAGTACAGTCCGCAGCCGACCAACTCGTCCTGGCCCACGATCGCATCCTGTTGATTGATGCCTCGGGCGGAGGTAAGTTCGCCTAATGACGTGTAGTCACCGCTCGCAAGGTCGTAATGGAAGCCATGGGACACATTTTCAGCGTCGCGGTACGTCCCGGCGACGTTCGCGCGATCGTTGAGTTGCAGAGCATCAGTGCTCGTCGCACCAGGGTACGCCAAGCGGACCACGTTGTAGTTCGCATTGCCACCTCCGCCCGGTTTGTTTCCCTTTTGCGCCAAGTTTCGGCGGGCGCGATCAACATGGCCGCCAGTGCTGCGGCAAGCAGAATGCTGTTGAAACCTAATTTAACGTTCATGATCGATCTCCCGTTTTTGATTGAATTCGATTTGCGCGTTACAATTCATTTGAAAGCCGAAAGCCGCGAGTGCGCAAACCGTGGGCTCGGGCATTCGACCGTGCGGCCGGTGAGGGGTGTTTGGCGACTTCACTCACCGGCCGGTTTTTTTTGCGTTTTTCTGTTTGCAAGTAGACGTTCTCGTCAACGTTGTTATTCCCCTTTGTCTCTTATGGCAGGCCTATTTGGGAATCATCAACAGAGCCTGCAGATTATTGTCGGGGAAGCTTGCTTTTAGCCTTCCCCTGCCCCCAATCGCCCCGCTGTCGGTGATCGATGTGCACTCATCGATCTGCTTCCATTCGGAGGTTCTTTTCAGAAAACTATTCAAGTACACGCGGCTGCCGTCGGCTTGCCACAATGTGCCGTATAAGGAGACACCATAATTCCCCGAATAAAGGTCGACCCGCCCTACCACCTGGCGGATGGTGTTAATGTCCTGTCCTCGGGAAAAAGCTTGGGAGTGCGTAGACAAATATTGGATCTCGCCATCAGGGGCCAGGTAACGGAATGCGAAGCCGTCTTTTCTGCCACAGACGTCTCCCGCATCGTTGATGGCATAAGCTGGACTGTATGACATCTGGTTCGGGGGCACCAGCGGCACGGGCCCCGTCGATGCCAGCGTCGGACTCAAGCAATCCACTTCCCACAAAACCGGACCCTCCGGGTAACTCCAGCCGACCACTTGCGCCAGACCGCTCGCGTCGCACTGGTTGATGTCGTTGGCCTCTCCCGAGCCTCCCCCGGAATCGCCCAAGGCAAACGGTCCTTCAATCTGGACCACGTTGTTGACGACGACAGCCCGCCAGGCAACCGGAGTCTCCTCATTCACGGAATCTATCGATTCCCCAACGATGATGCCGGCCGAATTGATTCCCGAAGCACGGGTTTTGTTCTCACCGTTCAACGGCGGCAGCGGTAGCGGATTTGAATTGCGGTCGGGCCAGTACAATCCGCCGTAGAGGGAGGCATCACTGCCCCCGACAATTTCACCGTAGGCATTGATGGCAGTGGCGCCCTGCCCATCGGCCAGGAAGTGGGTAGTGACGGCATAACTCGAACCGCTGGGGATTACTTCCCAGACAACTGCTTGTAGGTCGGCGATCCCGTCGAGGTAGCCGACGCAGAAGAAGGAACCATTGGTTTCCTGTACATCATTGACCCCACTGCGAGTAAGATTTGCTCCTGGTCGATCGTCGAGGGTTACGAATGTGTAACCGCCTCCGCCGCCTCCTCCTCCCGGTTTCTTTCCTTTTTGTGCCCACGTTTCGGCGGGCGCCAGCAGTATGGCCGCCATGGCGGCAGCCAGAAGAATCGCGTTGAAAACCAATTTAGCGTTCATGATCGATCTCCCGTTTTTGATTGATTTCGATCTGCGCGTTACAATTTCATTTCAAGCCGAATGCCGCGAGTGCGCAGAGTGTGGGCTGAATTGGGATTTGCGCGTTACAATTCATTTCAAGCCGAAAGCCGCGAGTGCGCAAACCGTGGGCTCGGGCAATCGACCGTGCGGCCGGTGAGGGGTGTTTCGCGACTTCACTCACCGGCCGGTTTTTTTTGTTCTTTTATTGTTCGTTTATTCGATCTGCGGAACGCAGTCGCCTGCGGCTCGCCGTTAAACGAGTTGGGGCTTATTTCCCTTGCTTCGTGGTGGACTCGGTTTTGGTATCGAACCTCGTCTTGACCTCGCCTCGCAACAGCTCGAATCGCCGATTCCAGGCAACCGCCGCCGCGGCGGAGGCGGATGGATCATCCAGCACTTGCGAGGTCCGGGCATCGGCTTTGTCTCGCCACTGCCGGGCCTGCTCCGGTTGTCCTGCATCGTCATAGGCCAGCGCCAGCGCGTACCAGGTGCAGGCGGGCGAGCTGTTGACGCTGGCGTTGGGCTTGTCAAGTTGCTCGGCAACGCTGCTCAGCACTTTAATTGCCTCGTCGGTCTGGCCCGCACGCATCATGAGGGTGCCGAGTGTATTTTGAATTTGCAGCGAATCGACTGGCCGCGCGGCAGCCATTCGGGCTAGTTTCAGGGCGGGCGACCAGTCTTTTAGCGCATTGGGGCCAAGTGAGCAGGTCCAGGCCACAAAGTTGGCCAGCAACGGGTCCTCGGTTTCGGAAAACGTGTCGATCATGGCTTGGCAAGTGTTCCCGTAACCGACCGTGTCCTGCATTGCCAGTTGAGCCAGAGCGAGGTGGTAACGTGGTTCCCATGACTCCGGTGCCACCTGAGTGGCGCGTTCAAAATCGGTCGTTGCCTCGTCCCACCGGTCGAGCCGCGAGCACATGACGCCACGATGCTCCAAGGGCCAAGAAAAAAATTTGCTTTTTGGATTCAGTTCGATGGCCTTGGTCAGATCTGCTTCCCCCTCGTCGACGTGGTCCATGGCATAGTGAAGTTTGGCGCGTTGGATGTGCGCGCCGACCTTGTGGTGGGTTGTTTCAATCAGCTGGTCCGCGAGCCGCAACAATCCCCGCTTGAAAGCCTCATCCGGACAATTCGCCAATACTTCGGCCCCAATCCACACCAACGTGCCCGTATCGTCTGGATTCATTTCAATCGATGTACGCAGATCGGCAAGCACTTCGTCATAACGCGCGAGATGGAATAACGCCGTAGCGCGGCGTTTGAAGATATATTGTTCGGGCGGACCCATTTCTATGGCTTCGGTGGCATTTTCGAGCGCATCCTGATATTTCTGTTTCCCCAAGTACGCCTCACAACGCGTCAAGGAGATAAAGAAATGATTCGCGCCAAATTTCTCAGTCGCCGCGAGATCGTCCAGCGCCATGTCATACTCACCGAGGTCGATATATATTCGCGCCTCCAGATCCAAGTCCAAAGATCAAGGGGTGAGAGTTCAACGGCCTTATTGGCGTCGGCCAGTGCCTTGTCGAGTTCGCCTAATGTTTGAAACACCCCCGCACGCGCCTGGTACCCAAAACAAAGGTTGGACGCGAGTTCGATTAAGCGGTTTGCATGATGCAGTGCTCGCTCAGGCTGGCTCCACCCCGGTTTGTTAAAAATAAAGCTTAGCAAATAATGAGCTTCTACGTTTTGTTCGTCGAGTTCCAATGCGCGTTGTGCGTACTTTATGGCCATCGGGGGGTCGGAAAACGGACCCTCAACCAACCAGCCAAGCAGCCGCGCAAGCATCAAGTTGAACTGGACGGAAGTGGGAGCAAGCTCCACGGCTCGCTCGGCGTCGGCAATCGCTTCGCCAATATTCCTCAGATTACTGTAGGCGAAGGCACGACGTGCATATAGCGAAGCATCGTCGGGTCTCAGATCGATCGCCCGGGTATAGGCCGCGACTGATGCGCTGCCGGCTTTCTTCTTCTCGGCCCAGGGAAATGTCGCGTGAAAGAGACCCGAATGTGCATCGCCCAGAGCTATCAAGTGCTCGACATTGCCGGGTTCCTTGTGGGTGAGTCTCTGAAAACGCTCTATGGCCGCCCGTTGGGCCTCGGACGCTTGATCCATTTTACCGAGCGCCGATTGTAGCACCCCAATCCGAAGAAACGCCTGTGCCTCCTGGACGGCGACACCGGGCGAATCGGCGTTCTGTCGAGCAAACCGGCCGTAAAACTCCAGACCCGCTTCTAACACCTCGAGTTCCGATTCGGAAAGGGAGTGGTGAACCGCCTGCGCCATTTGGTGTGGCAGAACCACAATGAGCGCGCTCCCGCCGAGGAGCCGATTCTCGCCGATGACCTTCTGATACGTAGTGTCCAAGGCTTGCAGAGCTAAATTGACGTTGGCCTCGGCGCGATCACGCTCCAATTGGACCGCGTTGCGAGCGTCAATCGTTTCAGCGAGTCGCTGGCTGGCCAACCGCTCGGACCGCGTCGCCCGGATCGCCTGCCAGGAGGTGCCCACGATACCAATCAATAACGCTGCGGCGATCATCGATGGGATAGCGGTTGGGTTATGATAAACAACGCTGGTCAACACGATACCAATCAATAACGCTGCGGCGATCATTGATCCCGCCGCGAACGTGAATTTGTTCCGTCGCGCGAACTTGCCGAAGCGATAGCGGGCCGACGGCGGGCAGGCCAATACCGGCTCGTCGTTCAGATAGTGCGCGACATCGGCCGCAAACGAACTGGCCGTTTCGTAACGCCGTGCCCGGTCTTTTTCGAGGGCCTTCATCACGATCCAGTCCAGTTCGCCACGGACCAGCGCACTCAACTTCGCTGGCTCGATGTGACGATTGGCGGCCACCGACGGCAGCGTGTCACTGCTGCTGAGCTTGGTACTGGGTTTGGGCGGTTCTTCCTCGCGAATGATCCGCAGCAACTCGTCGATCGCCGCCGAGCGCAGCCGCTGTTTGTCGAAGGGCGTGTCGCCGGTCAGCAATTCGTACAACACGACGCCCAGCGAATACACGTCGCTGCGGGTGTCGATGTCCAGTTGATTCCGGTTGGCCTGCTCGGGGCTCATGTACTCCAGCGTGCCGACAATCTGCCCCAGGCCGGTGAACATCGTCTTCTCGGTCAGACTACTGCCGGTGGCCTTGGCCACGCCAAAGTCGATCACTTTGGGAACTGGGCGACCGTCGTACAGCGCCACCAGAATATTGGTGGGCTTGATGTCGCGGTGGATGATGCCCTTTTGATGAGCGTGCTGTACGGCCTGGCAGATGGGGATGAATAGTTCCAATCGTTCGCGGGCCGTCAGGTGCTGCTGGTCACAGTACTGCGTGACGGGGATGCCGTTGACCAGTTCCATCACGAAATAGGGTCGGCCCGATTCCGTCGTTCCGGCATCGAGCACTTTGGCGATGTTGGGATGATCCATCATCGCCAGGGCCTGTTCTTCGGCTTCGAAGCGGGCGATCACTTGCCGCGTGTCCATCCCCGGCTTGATGATCTTCAGCGCCACGCGCCGCTCGACCGGCTGTTTCTGCTCGGCCATGTAGACCACGCCCATGCCCCCTTCGCCGATTTCCTGCAGCAGCTTGTAGGGGCCGATCTGCGTGCCGGGCTTTTCGGTGATGGGCTGGTCGATGGTGGCGACAGGTTCTACCGCCGGCTGTTCCAGGTAGCTGCCGGCCTGGTGCAAGGCCCCCAACAATGCGTCAACGCGGTTTCTGAGGTCCACGTCACCGGCGCACGCCTCGTCTAGATAGGCAACACGTTGGGCGTTGTCATCGATTTGTAGTGCGGCGATAAATATTTCGCGTTCGTTCACGGTTGGACCTTTCTTGTCTCCCACGAAATCCCTATGCGAAATCGGGGGCCGGCGAGCGCAAAGATTTCTCGGAAAAACGTCGGCGTTCGGCTGCGCTGCGCCCTAAGTCTTTTGGCTTTGGTGCTTTTCGAACAGCCAAGCCTTGGCGTATTTCCAGAGAAAATCAGCCGAGCGTGGCGATATGCCCAGCACCTCAGCCGATTGATCGCCGGTCAGACCCGCAAAAAAACGAAGCTTGACCAGTTCCGCCGCGCGAGCGTCCGCGGCTTCGAGCTGCTCTAACAGGTCACTGAGCTCAACCAGATCATGTCGCTGTTGCTTGTCGACAATTAGCGCCTCATCCAGGTCGACACGATGGCGCTGCCCACCGGCCTTCAGCGAGCGCTTCTTGCGGGCGTTTTCCACAAGGATTCTCCGCATCGCCTCGGCCGCTGCGGCGAAGAAATGCCGGCGACTATCCCAATGCTGAGCCTTCTCCACATCCACCAGCCGGATGTAGGCGTCATGCACCAGCGCCGTCGCCTGGAGCGTCTGGCCCGGCTTCTCGTGGGCCAGCTTCGCGGCCGCAAGTTTCCGCAGTTCTTCGTAGACCAGCGGCAACAGCTGCTCTGCAGCGCGATCGGATCACCATCCTCGATCTGGGAGAGTATTTGCGTGACGTCGGTCATGGAAATATGATAGCCGACGAATCAGCTAAGTGCGATTTTCCGATCGAGCAAGAAACTTACAGTTCAACAAACGTTCGGTTTTCGGCGAAGCAGAATAACGGCCCATTTCGGCCTGGCTGTCTGAGACCGGTCAAGGGCGGTGATTTGGGCGTTGAGCCAGGTTGGCTATCCAAAAAACGGTCGTTTTTTGTTCGCAGCAGAAAACGTATGGCTTTCCCGGAATTTGGCCGCACACGCCGATGCCAGAATAGCGCAAGGGAAAACCACCCCCCAAAAAACTTACTTCGACTCAAGTCCAGATTTCGAGTGCCCCGGTGTGTTGATGCCGAGCCCCGCAACAGCCTCCGGATCGGGCCAGACGATATTGCGGATTTCGTCCGTCTTGAATCCAACCAGGCGCGGGCGCTTGACGCCCGGCAAGACCAGCACGTCGTACAGTTCCCGGATCGGCTCGTCCATCCGCATCCACTCGACAACGTCGCCGCTGATCAAGATCGATGACCAGCAGACCACAACGGGCGGAGACTTTTGCGGCTTCCAGATTTTCCTGCAGCGGCAAGATCCTGAAAGGTCGGATCGTGTCGCGGCAGCGAAATCCCGACCACGGCATAGTTGCCGGCAAAGGCCAGTCCGCGGGCAAAGCCCGGACAAAAGGTGACTCGCTCAAATTTGCCGGTGGCCATATCCAAGTGACCAAAGTAACCGGTGCCCGCATCCAGCAGCCACAGCCGATTGCGATACCAGCGGGGAGAATGCGGCATGGACAATCCCTCAAGCGATGATCTCATCGCGTTCGATGTCGATCACGATGCCACCGTCGCGACGGTGTTCCCGCCAGCCGTCGACGATATCCGTCTCCGAACAGGCAGTTACGTAACGGGCTTTGCCGTCGACCATGCCAATCCGTTCAGGTGACAGCGATCTTCGCCGGCCAGCTTGCTGACGAACTTGGGCATCCATAGCGGACGAAAGTTATATCGGTCCGAGTTGGTGGCCAGGCAACTGAAGCGGGCGCTGATGAACAGCGGATTTCCCTCGCCATCCAGTGCCACATCGTGAACATTCAGATCGCCGGTCGTGTAGCCGACCTGCGGAACGAACGAGCGGTCATAACCTTCGGTCGTTACTCCCGGCGGCAAAACGTTTTCCAGTCGCCACAGCTGGTACAGCGTGGCCATGTAGATCGTCTGATCGTTGCCGGCCAGCCCCATCGCCCGTTCGAATGTACGGTCAAACACCGAAAATCGACCATCCTCGTTGTGACCGATCAGAAACAGCTTGCCGGTCTGATAGGTGCTGATGGCCAGCGAGACGTTTTGGCTGATCAGCCAGTCGACAAAGCCGCGCGAAGCGGTCATCGGCGACGCGGTGGCCTGAAGGTTACTGGTAGAAATTTCTGGAGTCATAATGCTTGCGCCTTTACGATTTGATCGGCGGCCACGCTGGTATTCGTAACCCGGTTGCAGTCGCTCCCAGCCGTCCGCTTCTTGACCTACTGGAAGTTAAACAACACCTCGTCCAACTGAGTCCGCACGTTGGGTAGACCGGATGATTGGATCGTTTGCAGTAACAGTCGGACTTCATTGCTACCCGGTTCAATGAAGTCAGCCGGATCCGCGCCCACCGGCAATTCAAATGTCCGGATTGCGTCGGTCGTGTTGAGCCCCATGATGCCAGGCAGGGCGACGTAGGGCCGGTAGTGTAGTTGAACAGGAGTGCTCGCAGGTTCAAATTTGCGTTGTCGTTTGCTTTGCTGGCCTCGATATCGACGCTGATTGTACTGCCGCCAAAACCAGCCGGTGCGCGTTGCTGTCAGTTCAAATTGAACAACGGGATCCGCAATTTGGTAAAACAAACTGGCCCCGTGAGCCGCCCAATACGAATTGTCTGAACCACAAGTAGCGGTGAAATCGCCGATTACGCCAAAGCCTTCCACCAGCGTACCTTCGTCCGCGCATACAACGATCGGCCCGCCCACGCATTGATTCAGCAGCACCGACACGCTGTCGAAATCGAGGTTTGCGTTCACCAAGTCTGTCATTCCGTCGCGGTTAAAGTCCCCCGTTGTTACGGAAGTGGGTCTGCCTACAACCGCATAGGTTGCCTGGGCCGCGAACGTTCCGTCACCCACGCCCAGCAGCACCGACACGTCATTCGAAATGGAATTCGTCGTGGCCAAGTCGGTCACGCCGTCGCCGTTAAGGTCTCCCGTTGTTATGGAAGTGGGAGCGTTGCCAGCCGCATAGGTTGCCTGGGCCGCGAACGTTCCGTCACCCACGCCCAGCAGCACCGACACGTCGTCGGAATATCGGTTTGCTGTCGCCAAGTCGGTTACGCCGTCGCCGTTAAAGTCTCCCGTTGTTATGGAATAGGCATAATTGCCAGCCGCATAGGTTGCCTGGGATGCGAACGTTCCATCACCCACGCCCAGCAGCACCGACACGTTGTCGGAATTCCGGTTTGCTGTCGCCAAGTCGTTCACGCCATCGTCATTAAAGTCTCCCGTTGTTACGGACCAGGGACCGTCTCCAGCGGCATAGGTTGCCTGGGCCGCGAAGGTTCCGTCACCCACGCCCAGCAGCACCGACACGTTGTCGGAGTTAAAGTTTGCTGTGGCCAGGTCGGTCACGACGTCGCCGTTAAAATCTCCCGCTGTTACGGAAATGGGACCGTCTCCAGCCACATAGGTTGCTTGGGCCGCGAACGTTCCGTCACCCACGCCCAGCAGCACCGACACGTTGTCGGAGCAAAAGTTTGCTGTGGCCAGGTCGGTCAGGCCGTCGCGGTTAAAGTCTCCCGTTGTGACGGAAGAGGGAGAGTCGCCAGCCGTATAGGTTGCCTGGACCGCGAAAGTTCCGTCACCCTCGCCCAGCAGCACCGACACGTTGTCGGAATTCCGGTTTGCTGTCGCCAGGTCGGTCACGCCGTCGCCGTTAAAGTCTCCCGTTGTTACGGACTGGGGACCGTCTCCAGCGGCATAGGTTGCTTGGACCGCGAAGGTTCCGTCACCTACGCCCAGCAGCACCGACACGTTGTTGGTATCCCGGGTTGCGGTCGCCAGGTCGGTCACGCCGTCGCCGTTAAAGTCTCCTGTTGTTACGGAATTGGGATTCCTTCCCGCCATGTAGGTTGCCGGGACCGCGAAAGTTCCGTCACCCACGCCCAGCAGCACCGACACGTTGTGGGGTCTTTCCGCATCCGGGTTTGCAGTCGCCAAGTCGGTCACGCCGTCGCCGTTAAAGTCTCCCGTTGTTACGGACCCGGGACCGTCTCCAGCCGCATAGGTTGCCTGGGCCGCGAAGGTTCCGTCACCCACGCCCAGTAGCACCGACACGTTGTCAGAGTATAAGTTTGCTGTGGCCAGGTCGGTTACGCCGTCGCCGTTAAAGTCTCCCGTTGTTACGGACCAGGGAGCGTTGCCAGCCGCGTAGGTTACCTGGGCCGCGAACGTTCCGTCACCGACGCCCAGCAGCACCGACACGTTGTCGGAATACCAGTTTGCAGTCGCCAGGTCGGTCACGCCGTCGCCGTTAAAGTCTCCCGTTGTTACGGAACAGGGACCGTCTCCAGCCGCATAGGTTGCCTGGGCCGCGAAGGTTCCGTCACCCACGCCCAGCAGCACCGACACGTTGTCGGAATACACGTTCGCAGTGGCCAGGTCGGTTACGCCGTCGCCGTTAAAGTCGTCGGTGGTGACGGAAATGGGACCGTCTCCAGCCGCATAGGTTGCCTGAGCCGCGAAGGTTCCGTCACCCACGCCCAGTAGCACCGACACGTTGTCGGAGTTAAAGTTTGCTGTGGCCAGGTCGGTAACGCCATCGCCGTTAAAGTCCCCCGTTGTTACGGAAATGGGACCGTCTCCAGCCACATAGCTAGCCTGGACCGCGAAAGTTCCGTCACCCACGCCCAGCAGCACCGAGACTTTGTTGGAATTCACGTTTGCTGTCGCCAGGTCGGTCACGCCGTCGCCGTTGAAGTCGCCCGTCGCGACGGAAACCGGTTTATCTCCCGCCGGGAAGGTTTGGCCGAGAAAGCGCGGCCCATCGCAGTTGCCGTCGCCGCTAGCGCTGGCCACAATCGCTGGCGTCAAAGCTGCCGCAGCCAACATGCGGCGGAGCGACCGGCACCTTGATGCCCATCGTTTGTTAAGCCATCGTCGTCGTTTACGGCTGGGCCGAATTCGAATCGCATTGATGATGGATGAGAGCCAGTGTTTTACGTTCATTTTAGGTCCCCCGAAAAGCAAAGAAATATTTGCTATTGTTAACGTCGAATTCAGTTGCCGTTTCCTCGCTTAACCAACGGTGTTCGTTGCCCTGGTTTCCGTCAAGTTCCGGCGACGGCTCTTTTGTTTGTTTCTTGTCTGTTTGCGATTAAACGTTGCGTGCAACATTTGTATTTCGTGACTCGTAATAAACGCTTGCCAGCTCCTTCGGCCACGGTCCAGCCCACGCTACTTTGCGATCAGCAGGCAGGGCGTGCCCGCGTGATTGCGGGCGAGGATGTCGCCGCGCGGGGTTCGATGGTTGATGTCCAAGGCCGTGTCCAGCCTCTCGCCACTGTCTAGCTTTACTTGGCTGTTCAGATCCACCACGGTGGTGGAATTGGTCCACAATAGCGCGCGAAACTCGGCACCTCTGCCCCTGGGATACGCAACCTGTGATCCCACGATTTGGCCGGAGTCGTTGATTGACGTAGCCCGCCCATTGTCCGCCCTTGGAAGCAGGGGAAGTGATCCCAACGGCTGGCCGGCAATTCGCAGGAAAGGATTGGGCGGCGAGCCGCTCTGGAGCACCACGTTACCGACGGCATCCCCAAAGTTGTTCACCCCATACGTACGGCCCAGAAAATAGGATCCGGCGAACACTGCCGGACCTGTCACAGTGAGAACGCTGTCGGTCCTTGTTACAGTCCAAGAGACTGGCTGCCAAAACGTCTCATCCGAACCGACCACTGTACTCGATGTTCCGACCACCAGTGTGACGCCTGCTGCCTCGTCCGTTAGGTCCGCTGCCCGGCCCTCGATGTCACCCACCAGGAACGGCAACGGCACCGGTCCCACCACACGGTCGTCTCCATCGGCCCGCACATACCAGGCGACCAAAGTCTTGTCGCCGAATGTGGGCGATGGATTGTACGACTCGCCGATGATGATCCTGGCGTCGTTCACCCTCCAGGCTTTTGAGTGCGTGTCAGGGGGAAGCGGGGGGAGGACGATGGGCACGGCGTTGGGAGCGTCCCAGTACAGCCCGCAGCCGACCAATTCGTCCTGCCCCACGATCGCATCCTGTTGATTGATACCTTGGGCAGACGTAAGGTCACCTAATGACGTGTAGTCACCGCTCGCGAAGTCGTAATGGAAGCCATGGGACACATCGTCGGCGTCGCGGTAAGTCCCGGCGACGTTCGCGCGATCGTTGAGTTGTAGAGCTTCAGTCCTCGTCGCACCAGGGTACGCCAGGCGGACCAGGCTGTAGTTTGCTGAGCCACCTCCTCCTCCGCCATTTCCGTGTCCGCCGCCATTACCCTGAGCAATAGCGTAAGATGCGATTAACAAGACGGCCGTGATGGTCGCCAAGACCCGAATGAATTGTTTGACGTTCATGATCAATCTCCCGTTTTTGATGAATTGGGATTTGCGCGTTACAGTTCATTTCAAAGCCGAAAGCCGCGAGTGCGCAAACCGTGGGCTCGGGCATTCGACCGTGCGGCCGGTGAGGGGTGTTTGGCGACTTCACTCACCGGCCGGTTTTTCTTCTGCAGTTCGTTCTTTCGGCTTCACAGGATCCTCCTTCGCGGCCGGTGCTTCCTGAGGCGTTGCCTTCTGCTCGGATTTCTCCGCCTGCAATTGCTCCAACTCCGCCTGCCAGCGAGCAACCTCTTCGGGCCGTGAGACGGACTCGTAGTGCATAACCAGACGTTTCACAGCTTCCGAGAGCAGACGTTTTCGTTGTCCCTGCGGCAGTGCGTCAGTCCGCGTCTGCAAACCCCGGTAACCTTGTAACAGGAGTTGTTCACCATCCACATGGTTGCCTTGTGCTGACAGGCACTCACCCAGCAGGGACTGAGCGCTGCACGATGGCCAAGCGTCCGGGAATTTCTTCTCGCGAATCGCCAGGCCTTCCCGTACGAATGGTTCCGCATCGGCCGCGCGGCCGTACGGGTGAGCGATTGCCCCAGCATTACCAATGTTTGGGCCACCAAAGGATGGTCGGACGGGAGAGTTCGCCGCTGCATGTCAAGCAGCTCACGAAGAAGTTGCTCGGCCTCGGCGTACTTCGCCTGATCCTGGTAAAGAGCCGCCAGGTTGTTCATCGACGTGAGCGTGTCGGGGTGCTCGGGGCCCCGCACGCGGCGGCGGATCTCCAGGGCTTGCTTGTAACAACGCTTCGGCGTCAGGCGTAGCGGCCCTGGTTCTGGTACATTTGTGCCAGGTTGTTCATCGAGTTGAGCGTATTGGGGTGTCCTTCGCCCAGCACGCGACCCTGGATGTCCACGGCTTGCTTGAATATCTTTTCGGCGTCAGCGTAGCGGGCCTGTAACACATAGACAATCGCCAGGTTGTTCATCGTGGTGAGCGTGTCGGGATGCTCGGGGTCCAGCACGCGGCGTCTGGCCAGCACTTTGGTGAAGAGCGGTTCGGCCTCGCCGTACCGGCCCTGAGCCCGGTACAGTTCGGCCAGATTGTTCATCGCTGTGAGTGTCTGGGGGTGCTCGGGGCCCAGTACGCGACGCTTGATATCCAGCGCTCGATTGAACAGCGGTTCGGCGTCAGCGTAGCGAGCCTGGCGCAGATAAAGAACAGCCAAATTGTTCATCGAAGCGAGTGTATGGGGGTGTTCTTCGCCCAGTACGCGGCACTCGATCTCCCAGGCTTGCCTGCACAGCGGTAAGGCGTCGTCGTACCGGCCCTGATAATCGTACAGCAACGCCAAATTGTTCATTGCCGAGAGCGTTTCGGGGTGCTCGGGGCCCAGCACGCGGCGCCTGGCGTCCAGTACTTGCCTGCACAGCGGTTCGGCATCGCCGTACCGGCCCTGATTCAAGTACAACCCCACCAGGTTGTTCATCGCCGTGAGCGTGTCGGGGTGCTCGGGGCCCAGCACGCGGCGGCGGATCTCCAGGACCTGCGTGTCGAGCGACTCGGCCTCGACGAACTTGGCCAGATCACAGTACAGCAACGCCAAATTGTTCATTGCCGTGAGCGTTTCGGGGTGCTCGGCGCCAAACGCCTCTTCGCAATATTCTCGCACCTGTACCCACAGCCGCGCGGCTTCTTCGTAGCGTCCGATGCTGGACAGTGCACGGGCCAACGTAGCCTGCACTGTCGTGCGCACACGGGGCTGATCGGCGAATCGTTCGTCGACTTTCGCCACGGCACGATCGATCAACGTGGCTAACTTGAGGTTGGGGTCGGGTACCATCTTCGCTTCCAGTTGCGCCTCGGCACCGGCCAGCCCCAGAAGGTCTTTTTGGAGGAAATCGTTGACGGCTTTCGCGACTGCCGCTTCCTCGGTCGCCTTCTTTTCCGCCGCTTCGGCCTGCTGCCGCTGTTGAGCCTCGGTGATCGGGCTGCCTGCGACCGGCTGGCCCTTGAAGTTGGCCAGTTCATTGTTCAGGAAATAACCGTCCACCATGTTGCCGGTGCCGAAAAACGAAGAAATGGTCTGGGTCCAGGCTACCGCGTTGCCGGCTGCATCCACCACCGAGAAGTGGGTGGTTGACGGTGGAACGTCTTCGATTTCGCCTTCGATGACGGCTTTTTGCCCGGCCGCGAGCATGACCTCCACGTAGCTGGCGCCCTGTTCGTACGGGCCGGGGTCACCGACCCGCTCCGCATTCCATGGAGTTGCGCATCAGAAGTTCGAGATACAGCGGATTGCCCCCCGATCGGTTCACGAGTGCCTGGATCTCGTCCCGGTCAGTTGCGCCGAGGATAGCTGCAAGTTCGTAGCAGTCTTCGGCGCGCAACGGCTGCAGTTCCATCACACTCAGGGGAGAGCCACTCATGAGCGTGGACCAGTCCCGCTGCATCGAGATACCTTCGATGCGCGTAGTCATGACCAGCATCACTGGGCTGTTGGCAATCGCTCTAACGAGACTGGAAAGATGGGCGATCCCGGCCGCATCGATCCAATGGATGTCTTCGACGATGACAAGCAGCGGCACCTCGCTGGCTTTTGCCAAGGCAAGATCAGCGAAAGCCGCGCAACTGCCGCCCTCGCGGGCAGAATTGCTCATTTCGGCATTGAGAATGGCCTGTTCCGCGCTCTGCGGCAGGTTCAAAAGGGCGTTGCCGAACACCCTCTTTGCGTCTTCGAGTCCCCCCGCGGCGATCGCCTTGTCCAAGGCATCCTGGCGCTCCGCCACGCTGCACCCGACGGGTAAATCCAAGAGACCATACGCCAGTGCGCTTATCGCGTCATTGCCGTGTGTGACGCCGAAGTCGAGAACCAAACCGCGGACCGTTGCAAATCCCTGACGCGATGCCTCTTCTGCAAATTCTTCGACGAGGCGGGATTCGCCGATGCCCGGATCCCCTCGCACCAGCAACGAGCACCCATGGCCGGTTTCGACGCAGCCTCGCAGCAGCGCCGCGAACTGCCGCAACTCCATGCCTCGAGCGACAAACACTCCGACATCCCGGCTTTGGCGTTCGGAATGCAGCTTCAACTGCCAGGTTTTCGCCCGCGCCTGCAATCCCTTGATCACCAGTTCGCCACGGTCGATGAAGGTGCATAATGAAGAGACCGCCGAGTGTACGGCATCCGTAACCAGAATTTCTCCTGCCACGGCAAGATCACTTAGGCGTGCAGCGATGTTCACGATTTCCCCGGTAACCGTATATTCGCTATGCGCATCGCTGCCCGTCCCGCTGGCGACAACGAGCCCGCTCGCGATGCCGATATGCGTTTGCATCTCACGGCCTGCCGACTCGCCGAGCGAAGGCATGGCTCTGCGGATTTCGTATGCAGCCCTTACTGCCCGCTCGGTATCGTTGGTATGGGCGATGGGCGCACCGAACACCGCCATGACACCATCGCCAATGTGCTTGTCTATCCTGCCGCCAAACCGATGGATGATCGCATCCACTACCTGGAAGTACCGGTTCAAGATGTTGTGCAGTTCCTCCGCGTCCAGTTCACCGGCCATCATGGTGAAATCCGACAGGTCGGCGAAGAGGACCGTCACCTGTCGCCATTCACCGGGAGGAGGGAAAGCAAGTTTAATCTCATTGGCAGCAGCATGATTTGAGGCCTGACGTTGTTGGAGAGCGGACTGCAGTCGCCGTCTTGGTCCCAGCGGAATGCCGAGCTCCTTCAAGTCCTCATCGGTGAGCAAGGGAAGATCCGATAGCCCTATCTCATGTTCAGCAAATGTGCCGGCATACTTGGCGAGCCCAAACTCATGCAACCATTTTTCGAGTTCGCCCGACAACGCCGTTCCTCCGCAAATGAACTCTAAGGCATGGGGCTTATCTGATCTATGCCCAGGAAAGACATTATCCCTGCTAGTTGCCTGGAAAGCCTACAGAGCGAAACCATGAGGCGGCTGGCGAGGATGCCGATGGACCTAAACTGAAGCTAGTGGAATGACCCAAACGGAAGAGTCCGATTTGGGATTCCCGTCAGGTTCCGTCTGTGCGAATCTGCGTCATGCGCACGGGAATTTCCATCACTGTTTTGGCTTCGGAGTGCCGACGGCTTGCAGCAATCGTCGCCGACCGAAACGCGGCCCAGAAGCATGTCTGGCGGGCGCGGATCGTCCTGCTGACTGCCGAGGGGCTCGGTACGCACGCCATCATGGCCGCCACGGGCAAGTCGAAGACAACGGTCTGGCGTTGGCAGGAGCGATTTGCGGAGGCAGGGGTCGAAGGGCTGCTGTGCGACAAGACTCGGCCGCCGGGCAAGGCACGGATTTCCACCAGCAAGACTGCCGATGTGGTTCGGCTGACCCAAGCGCCACCACCTCACGAGGCGACCCACTGGACGGCACGAGCGATGGCGAAGGCGGTGGGGCTCGGTGTCGCGACGGTGCAGCGGATCTGGGCTGCGCACGGGCTCAGCCCCCATCGCTGGCGTGTCTTCAAACTGTCGAGGGACCCCGCCTTCGTGGACAAACTGCACGACATCGTGGGCCTCTATGTCAGTCCGCCCGCCCATGCCGTAGTGCTCTCGATCGACGAGAAGTCGCAGATCCAGGCGCTCGACCGCACCCAGCCGGGACTGCCGATGAAGAAGGGCCGCGGCGCAACCATGACCCACGACTACAAGCGGCACGGAACAACCACGCTGTTCGCGGCGCTGAATGTCCTGACCGGTGAAGTCTTCGGGCGGAACATGCAGCGCCACCGGCATCAGGAGTTTCTCCGCTTCCTAAATGCCATCAACCGCGACACACCGTCGGGCAAGGACATCCACGTGATCTTGGACAACTACGCCGCCCACAAGCACGCGAAGGTTCGGGCATGGCTTGAGCGCCATCCGCGCTGGACCTTCCACTTCACGCCGACATCGAGTTCATGGCTGAACGCCGTCGAAGGATTCTTTGCCAAGCTTACTCGTCGACGCCTGAAGCACGGTGTCTTTCACTCGGTCGTCGATCTGCAGGCGGCAATGAACCGCTTCATTGCCGAGCACAACGAGATCGAGGCAAAGCCCTTCGTCTGGCGCGCCGAACCGGACGTCATCATCGCCAGCCGCAATCGAGGTTTCCAAGCGCTGGAGGCCACCGGCGGCTGATGGTCAAGCCATGCCTTTTGGGCTGCCTGATGGGACGCGGTCGAGGCAGCTTCGAGCCCAACCGAGACCTTTGAGCGATGTCGCGGTCGCGATAATTCCATCCGGATCGAATGCGTAGGTTTGACCCGCAGCCGTCATTCGATGAATTGGATGGTTGGCAGCAGTCTTGCCCCACGCAAGCTCAGGAGAGCGTTGGTTTTATTGTCCCAAGTTCCGCGAGCAATGCACGCGCGGTCGCCTGATCTTCCGGGCAATCCCCGTCGGCGATACTTTCGTGGATAGGTCCGAGAACAGAAACGGCTTCCTCGATCCTGCCCTGAGCTTGCCATTGGCGTGCAAGGTCGACCGTGGTTAAAGCCGGGTTATCCAGCCAATTCCGCAAGAAGCTCCGCCGCCGTTGCACGATCTTCGGGGCAGTCCCCTTCAGCGATGCTGTCATGGACGGGTTGGAGAAGGCCAATTGCCTCGTCAGTCCGGCCCTGTTCCCGCCAGAGGCGCGCAAGGTCGATAGCCGCGCGCAGTTCCCAAAGTTTGGCACCCTGCTGCCGGGCAACGTCGAGGGCCGTAACGAGGTGTTTTTCCGCGGTCTTTGTGTCGTCACCCGCCATGGCTATGGCCGCGATAAGCCGGTGGAGGTCGGACAATGCGTAGGCCTCGCTGGTCTCATCGATCATGTCTCGCGCCATTGCAGCCAGTTCGGCGGCCTCATGGCGAATCCCCAAAGCCAACGCGCTTCGCGCCATCCCGATGCGGACCGCAGGAAGGAACATTTTGGTGTTCAGGGCAACAACCGCCGCATCTGCTTTCAGGTATCTCTGGACGCAGGACCTGTCCCCGCTTCTCGCTGCCAAAATCTCGCGAATAGCGACTGCAATTGCATACCACAGTGACAGATTGTGCTCATGAGAGATCGGCACGACTTCGGTCACACAACGCTCTACCAACGCATAGTCTTCTGCATCCAGGGCGAAAAGAGCCCGGATGACCAGCATGTAACATATCGTCTGGATATGCCCGGTCGATCTGGCGATCCGATCGGCTTCGTCTGAGTACTTCCAGGCTTGCCGGGTTTCACCTATGAGCAGGCTATGATTTGCGGCAAAGGTGTTGATTGAAACGCCAACATCCTGCCCAAAGCGGTTGGCCAAACCGCCGTGCGCGACAGGGTCGTAATGCCTTAATGCAACGTTGAGGTACTTATCTGCCCCAGCCAGGTCACCCATGAAGAATCGCGTGGTGGAGGCGACCCGGTTGGCCACAACCAAGGGCACGATCTCTGACGTACCGGCCGCGGTCTCGGCGAGAGCTTCTGCTTGCTGCCAAGCTTCTGAATACTCGCCCCTTATCGCCTTGCCGATCCACAATCCGTAGAGAACTGAATAACGCATCGGGGTTTCACCGACTATGTCGGCGAGTGTGAGAGCATGTTCGAAGGCGGCAATAGTCTCACTGGCACCGTATCCACGACGAACGAGCAAAGTCATACCCAGCTGAATTTGCAAAGAAAGGGCTCGTTCGATTGCTGCAATCTCCCGTGTGTCGACCTTTGGTGTAATGAGGTCGATGGCATGCCGGAGATGCGAGATGGCCTCATCAAAAGCCGGGCGCGCGAGGGCGGCTTTGCTTGCCGCTTCCCACAGGTCGATGGCGCGGTCCGTGAGGTTGGCCGCCTCGGCGTGGACGGCCAGAACCTCGGGGGCGATGTCCGGGTCTGACTCAAGCGCCGTCAGGATACGCGCATGGATGGCGCGGCGCTTTTCCTTCAATTGGCTTTCATAGGCCGCATCGCGCACCAGCGCGTGCTTGAACAGGTAGGTCGCTTCCGGCGGCAGGCCGCGGCGGTAGATCAGTTCGGCGCCGATCAGGCCATTAAGTGCGGTGGCGAGTTCGGGCTCCGATAGCCGCGCGATCTGAGCAAGCAGGCGATGGCTGAACTCGCGCCCGATACAGGCTGCAATCTGCGCCACCTCCTTGATCGGCTGCAGCCGGTCGAGGCGCGCCATCAGGCTGTCATGCAATGTCGCCGGGATGGCAATCGTGCTCAGGGGTCCGTTCAGCACGAAACGGTCGCCGTCTTCTTTCAAAGCGCCGGATTCAAGGATCGTCTTGGTAAGTTCCTCGACGAACAGCGGCACGCCGTCGGTGCGCTGGGTGATGATCGCCATGATCTCGTCGGGGAGTGCCCTGCCGCCGGTCAGTTTGGCAACAATCGCGCCGATCTGGTCCTTGCCAAGCCGGTTCAGCGCAAAGTGGGTCACGATCGGGTGGCCGCCGAAGCCGTATTCGAAGGTGGGGCGCGCTGTCGCCAGGATCATGATTGGCTGCTCGGCAATTGCATCGAGGAGGGTTTCCAGAAGCTCCAGGGATGTCGGGTCGATCCAGTGCAGATCCTCGTAGACCAGCAGGACCGGCCTTTGCGCCGCCTGTCGCACCAGCAGCCGCGCGAGCGCCTGCATCGTTTGTGCGCGCTGCTGCGCTGGCGACAGGTCCAGGGCGCCGAAGCGCCCGGCGCCGTCGAGCCCCATCAGCGGCGCAATCAGCTTCAGCGTGGCCACATCCTTGCCCAGCAGGGCCTCGAGCTTGTCCAGCCGCGTTTCCGCACTGTCGGAAGGCGCAAAGCCGGCGGCAAACGCCATTTGCTGCGTGACGGGGTAGAACGCGCTGTCAGTGTGATAGGGGGAACACTGATAGGTCATGCGCACATGCTCGTCCTGCGCCACCGCATCAATTACCGCCCGGATGATGCGCGACTTGCCGATGCCCGCCTCGCCGCTGACGATGACCATCTGCCCCTTGTGCGCCCGGGCCATGGCCCAGCGCTCCAGCATCAGTTCGATTTCCCGCTCGCGCCCGACAATCGGCGTCAGTGTTCCGGTCTGGCGCGCGGCAAAGCGGCTTTCCTGCGAGGCTTCGCCGACCACCACAAACGCCTCGACCGCGGCACCAATGCCCTTGAGGTCCTGCGCACCCAGCGATTGCAGTTCGAAGGCCCCGCCAAGCAGGCGACGAGTTTCGCCGGGCAGGACCAACTGGTTTGGTTTGGCGATCCCCTGCAGGCGCGCAGCCAGATTGGGCGTCTCGCCAACCACTGCCGCCTCCTGCGTCGCGCCGGCGCCGATCAGGTCGCCAACAATCACAACACCGGTGGCAATGCCGATCCGGGTTGCAAGCGGCGTGCCATCAGGAGCCTTGGTCTTCTTGACGGCGTCGATGATCGACAGGCCCGCTCGCACGGCGCGCTCCGCATCGTCTTCATTGGCCCTTGGCCAACCGAAATAACAAAGTACCCCGTCGCCCATGAACTTGGCGACGAAGCCCTCGTAGCGGCTCACCACACCCGCGACCGTGTTCTGGTAGCTCGTGATGACGTTGCGCATGTCCTCGGGATCAATGCGCCCCGCCATCTCGGTCGAGCCGACCAGATCGATGAACATCACCGTCAAATGCCGGCGCTCGGCGTCGGAGGGGGAAGCGGTGGCCGAAGCGCCTGTTTCCGACTTCGTTGCCTCCATTTCCGCAGGCGGCGCAATGCGAGCGGCCGGATTCGCGCCGCCCTGCAATTGCCTGATTGCCTCCGCTACGCGGCGGCGCGGCCCGAGCGGCAGGCCCAGTTCCCTGAGATCGTCTTCGGACAGACTGGCGAGATCGGAAAATTCAATCTCAGCCTCTACGAAAACCGGGCCATATTTCTCCAAACCGAGTTCAGCGAGCCAGCTTTGAATATCGGACAACGTTCACACTTCCTGGTTCCCGCCGATGGCCAGTCGCCAAAAAACAACGGCAGTGCAGAGCTATCATGAATCAGGCACCCGCGTCATGGTCAATGATCCGATCGAAAGGAGGAGCCTGAACGGCGGCGGTCGCGTCGATAACCCTGCCTCCCTGCGATGGTAGGGCTGACTTGGCGAAGGACCGGAAGTCCGCGGAGCGGTCATCGGGAACCGGGTTCTGCCCGGCTTTCGTTGGGGTACCAAAGGATTAAGTCAATCCACTAGGGTGCTTTATCGAAAGGGATCCTAGTGGTCTGACTCCGACGCTTCAAACCAGCACCTGCGGTCTGCGCCGAGCGCGGTGCGCATGACCGCAATGCGGACTTGGTGGTCAGTTGCGGTGATTGTTCAAAGAGCCAAGCTTGGCAGCGTGTCGCATTTGTGTGACTTTGTTGGAGACGAGCTAGCAATCGAAAGAAGGTTTATGATCTACCATGCACAGTGTTCTTGCGGTACTGTTCAAATTGAGGCTGAGGGTGAACCAGTTGTACAGTGTTATTGTCACTGCAACAGCTGTCGTAGCCGAACCGGCAGTCCGGTAAATGCGCCTGTGCTGTGGCCTAGGCCAAAGGTGCGTTTCACGTCGGGCGAGGACAAACTGAGGCGTTACTCAAGAAAGGGGCACCCCAAGGGTGGTCTTTTTTCCTGCGATGACTGCAATGGTTTGGTCGGGGTTTATTTGGCCGAAGCGGGACTGTTCGATATCTTCGCAGGTCTCTTGTCAGACCTGAATTTCAAACCGACAGTGCATATCAACTACGAAAACGCAGTGCTTCCCATAAGAGATGGTCTGCCCAAATTGAAAGATATGCCTGCCGACTGGGGTGGCAGTGGTGAACTTCTTCCTGAGTAAGAGCAAGGATTGCGGCAGGCAAGTCTCCTGAAAAAGGTGATTGGCTGGACGCTTCCCACCAATGCCGGCGAGGCCATGGTAGTGGTGAGCGCGCTGCTTCTGGGCCTCGCCCTGCCGGTGACGGCGGTGCAGATCCTGTGGGTCAACCTGATCACCGGCATCACCCTCGGCATCGCGCTCGCGTTCGAGCCTGCCGAGCCTGGCACCATGGCCCGCCCGCCGCGCCGGCGCGATGCACCGATATTGTCAGGGGAACTCTTCTGGCACGTGGTGCTGGTGGCGACGCTTTTCCGGGAGTTCGTTCTCTCCGGGCCAGCGACTTTCCCGCAGCAAACTCAGGTCAACTCATCGAGCAAATTTCGGGCATCTTTCATGTCCGGCGTGTCGAAGCCCTCTGTAAACCAGCCGTAAGTCTCGCCGAGCAATTCGCGGGCTTCGGTGCGCTTGTCCTGCAGCGACCACAGCCGGGCCAGGCTGGTTGCAGCGCGCAGTTCCCACCATTTGGCCCCTTGTTCACGCGCGATGGCGAGTGCGGTCGTGAACGCCGCTTCGGCTTCATCCTGCCTCGACAGCGACACCAGCAATTCGCCGCGAACACGATGCATTTCGGCATCGCCCCAGCGTTCGCCGGTTTGTGCAGTCATGGCCAGCCCTTCTTCAATGGCGACGAGAGCGTCTTCCGCCTGCCCCAGTTTCGACAGCAATTCGGCCCGTACCAGCGACCAAGTGGACTGGAACAGTTTGAATTGCATGCTAACCATCATTTCCATACCTTGGGCCACTTGCATGAGTCCGTCCTGCGGGCGCCCCTGCCAACCCAGTACCAACCCCTGCAATGGCAATGCGCCTGCCCGCCACACCGGCACGTCGTGCTCATCGGTCAATAGCTTCAGTGAATCGAGGTGCAGTTCCATGCTCGTTCGGTCCCCGCTCACGTAGGCTGCGAGGGCCCCATGAAGCAGGGCATAGCAAAGCGTGTTGACATGTTCGATGTCTCGTCCGCGGGCGACAGCCTTTTGCCCCCAATCGCGAGACTTTTCCGGAAAACCACGAAGAGCAAAGCCAATGCACAGATAGCTTGCCGCACCCGTGCCGAGATCCTGGCCATAGACCAGCGCCGATTCGGCGTCGCGTTCCGGGTCGAACAACGCCCAGGCTTGTTCGAGGTGGTCCATGCAACGCGCTATCGACCCGGCAGCCAGCAGCGATGTTCCCATCATGCGCAGGCCTATCAAACGGGGGACGATCTCCGGCTGTGCCATTGCCAGTTCGAGAAATTCTGCGGCGAGTTCCTGGTATCGAACGATCTGACCCGAGACGTAAAGGTAAGCCACTTGGCCATACAGGGCCGGGAATATCCGCGATACCTGTCCCGATTGCCGGCAGAGCGCGATGGCCCGTTCGGAAGTCGCCTTGGTTTCCGGCGCCGAATAGCCCTTTACGACCATGATCGGTGGAATCAGTGCGACCTGCAGTTCAAGTTCGAGCGCATCGCGGGCTGCGCCTTCAGGCAACATTGCCACCTGTTCAAGGCCCCGCCTGAGGTTGCCGACAGCCTCGGCATTGGCCGATACCTTCCCAGACCGCTGGCCCGCCTTCAGCCAGAACCCGACCGCCCGTTCGGCTTGTCCGGCTTCGCCCAGATGATGCGCCATCAGTTCGGGGTGGGTCTCGACCGTCTCCGGGAACCGTTTTTCGAGCAATTCTGCGACCTGCAGGTGCGTCTGCTGGCGCGTGCGCCGCAGCAGCGAACCATAGGCAGCGTCCTGCACCAGTGCGTGCTTGAAGACGTAGCGGGCGCGCGGCGGCCGGCCGCGCTGGTAGAGCAGTTCGGTCTCGACCAGCTGGCTGAGGCCCTCCTGCAGCAGCGTATCGCCGAGGGTGGAAAGCCCGGAGATCATCTCGTAGGCAAACTCGCGGCCTAGCACCGAGCCGAGCTGCGCCAGTTCGCGCACCTGCGGCAACCGGTCGAGCCGAGCCATCAGCGATTCCTGCAACGTGTCGGGAATTGCCAGCGATGCCAGCGGCCCGGTCAGTTCGTAGCGATCGCCGACTTCGCGCAGGATGTCGGAGGCAAGGATGGTCTTGGTCAGTTCCTCGACATAGAGCGGCACGCCGTCGGTCTTGGTGACGATGTGATCGACCACTTCGACCGGCAGCGGCTTGGCCCCGGCAATGCGCGCGACCAGCGCCGCGGCATGCGGGCGCTCCAGGCGATTGAGCGTGATCGGCGTGATGTGCGAGCGGGCCGGCCAGGGCGGGACGAATTCCGGCCGCGCGGTCAGCACCATCAGCAGGGATGCTGTCGGCGCCTGCTCGATCAGCAATCCGAGCAGTTCCAGCGTCGAGGGATCGGCCCAGTGCAAATCCTCCCACAATTGCAGCAGCGGGCGTCGCTCGGCCGCCTCCAGCGTGATCGCAATGATCGCGTCCTGTGTCTGCTGTTTCTGCTGTTGCGGCGGCAAGGTCAGCGTTGGATAGCGCTCGTCCGAAAGCGGCAGCGACAGCAGAGCGGCGAACAGCGGCACGGTTTCGGCGATCGGAATGCTGTAGGCTCCAAGCATCGACTCCAGCTTGGCGAGGCGCGTTTCGGCGTCGTCGCCGGGCTGCCAGCCGGCCTGATGCCTGAAATGCTCGATGACCGGAAACAGCGCGCTGCCCGCGTGGTAGGGCGAGCAGCGCAGGGTGACCCGTGGCAGGCCTTCGGCGCGGACCGCCGCCTTCAGCCCGTCGATCAGCACACTCTTGCCGATGCCGGCCTCGCCGCTGATCATGACCACCTGACCTCGGCGCTCGTCCTTGGTGCTTTGCCAGGCGCGGCGCAGCAGGCCGGTCTCCTCGTCGCGCCCGACCAGTTCCGGCACTTCCGCAGCGCCATCAGTCTCCCTGTCGCCGTGATATTGCGCAGCATCGCCGCGCAGTCCGACAACGCGCCAGGCCTTGACCAGCCCCGCCATGCCCTTTCAGTTCGTGTGCGCCGGCATCCTCGTAGGCGAACACATCGCCCGAGAGCTCCTTTGTCAGAGAACCCAGGATCATGCCGTTTCGCCCTGCGAGGCCCTGCAACCGGGCGGCCATGTTCGGCGCTTCGCCGATTACTGTGCGCTCCTGCGCCATGCCTTCGCCGACGACCTCGCCAACCATCACCATGCCGGTGGCGATGCCGATGCGAACGGCAATCTCGATGCCCTTGTCGCGCCCGAGCGTCTGGTTTAGCCCGGCCATCGCCCCGACGATGGCCAGCCCACTGCGCACGGCTCGCTCGGCATTGCGCTCCAGCGATTTCGGGTAACCGAAATAAACCAGAATGCCATCGCCCATGTATTTGGCGACATAGCCGCCATATTCCTGGACCAAGCGCGTGCAGGTTTCCTGGTAGGTGCGGATGACATCTTGCAGATCTTCTGGATCAAGTCGCGTCGACAGTGCGGTCGAATCCGCCAGGTCACAGAACATCACCGTCAGCGGCCGCCGTTCGGCATCGGTGGAGATTGCCGGCGGTTTGGGAGAATGCGGCTCGGCTGGCTGAATCATTGCCGGTTCGCGCGCAAGGATAGGGACTGGTCCCGTCTCTTCGCCACGCTCTGCCGCGATCCCCTTCAACAGTCGAAGCCGGTCGCCGACACAGATTCCCAGTTCCTTGAGATGATCTTCCGTCAGGCGGGCGACGACATCCATACCGATATGGTGGTCGGCGAAAAGCTCGTTGTACCTGGCAAGGCCAAGGCTCGTAAGCCAGACATTCATGTCGCTCATTCTGGTTGCCTCCCTCCGCAAGCCCTATCATGGAATCGGAGGAGAGCGGACTTATTCGCGCGAGCACATGCCGCGATGAAGGGGTTGCCCAGTGCTGCGGTGAAAAGCCTGCCGCTTAGGAAGGCAGCGTGTGGCCCCTAATTTTCCTCCCCGGATCCGCGCGCTGTGGGAGTCGAGTCCCCGCATAATTTTCAGTTCTAAATTCCAGCCCAATAGTAGTGCTGTCTGCTTTTGGGTGGCGAAGCAATTCACCTGAATGACCAACTTGGGGCGCAAAGCTGCCGGTCAATTCGCATCTCCTATCTCCAAGTGCAAAATATGCTTCCGACTGCGCCCCGGCCCAAGGCGTCCTCGTCGTTTCCTCTTTTGGCCAATGTTGGCCGAAGGAGAACGAAGATGGGTATTTCACAATATGATCCTACAAACAAAGGGCGGCCGGCCTGGAACGCTGGTCGTCAGGTCGGAGCCAAGCGAGCGCTCAAGCCCCGGCAGATTTGGGCAATCCGTTTCTTCCTCGATCGTGACGGGCGCATGCGGGACCGTGCCCTATTCGATCTTGCAATCGACAGCAAACTGCGAGGATGCGATCTCGTGAAGATCAAGATCGGCACGCTCGTCGCCGGTTCGAGCATACGTGCCCGCTCCATGGTGATCCAGCAGAAGACCGGCAGGCCGGTCCAGTTCGAGATCACGTCAGATGCGCGAGCCAGTCTTCAAGCATGGCTCGAGAGGCGCGGCGGAACGTTGGATGACTATGCTTTTCCAAGTCGCGTTGATGGCTGTCGCCATTTGAGCACAAGGCAATACGCGCGACTGGTGGACGAATGGGTCTCGGCAATCGGCCTGCGACACGAAGAGTATGGGACACACTCGCTTCGCCGAACCAAGGCCTCAATCATCTACAAGGCCACGGGTAACCTCCGCGCCGTTCAGATCCTGCTCGGCCATACCAAAATCGAAAACACCGTGCGGTACCTGGGTGTCGATGTGGAAGATGCCCTTGAGCTCGCCGAGGGAACGGAAGTCTGACCGGAGCGGCTCCACCACTTTGGTGGGGCCGCTTTGCGCCCCATATCAGTCATTGCCGGGCGATCTGCAGTGGACGGAAAGCAGACACTCTGGTGACGCTTCATGCCATTCCGATCATTGTGCACGGCCCGAGATGGCGCGCTGGATGGTGCTTTGCCACCACATGCCATACTTGCCAGTATCATTCGGTACATGTGTGTAATCGCAGTTCACAGATCGACCCGCCTGAGCCGCAAGGCATTCGTGATCACAGAGACAGAGGACAGGCTCATGGCTGCCGCTGCGATCATTGGCGAGAGCAGAAGGCCGGTGACAGGGTACAGCAGCCCCGCCGCGATGGGCACGCCGAGCGCGTTGTAGGCGAAGGCAAAGAACAAGTTTTGTTTGATGTTGCGTAGGGTGGCGCGAGCCAGCTTGCGAGCCCGCACGATACCCATCAGGTCGCCGCCTAGCAGTGTTATGCCCGCGCTTTCCATAGCCACATCAGCTCCGGTTCCCATGGCGATGCCGACATCGGCGGCGGCGAGCGCGGGCGCGTCGTTCACCCCGTCGCCCGCCATGGCGATTCTGTGGCCTTCGAGGCGCAACTGGTCGATTAGATCCTTCTTGGCCTCGGGCAGCACGCCTGCGCGCACCTCATCGATGCCCAGCTTGCCCGCCACCGCCTGTGCGGTGCGTTCATTGTCGCCTGTTGCCATGATGACGCGTAGACCTAGGGTATGAAGCTCATTGATCGCCTGTGCAGTACTGTCCTTGATTGGGTCAGCCACCGCCACGATACCGGCAAGCGCGCCATCGACCGCAACAAACATGGCAGTCTTGCCTTCGGCGCGCAGGACGTCGGCCTTTGCTTCGGCAGAGGCCGTGTTCAGTCCTATCTCCCGCATCATCACCGCGTTGCCGAGCGCCACCGCACGGCCGCCAACCTTGCCGCGGACGCCTTTGCCGGTGACTGCTTCGAAGTCCGCGGCCTCCTGGCGCGGTGCACCCTTCGCCTCGGCACCCTCGACGATCGCTTCTGCCAAGGGGTGTTCAGAACCGCGTTCAAGCGCTGCGGCAAGCGAAAGTAGGTCTGTCTCGGTGACGTCCCCAAGTGCCACGGTATCCGTCAGCTTCGGCTTGCCCATGGTCAATGTGCCAGTCTTGTCGACGATCAGCGTATCGACGCCGGCCATCCGCTCCAACGCCTCTGCATCCTTGATCAATACGCCCGCCTGCGCCCCTCGCCCTGCCGCCGTGGTGATGGAAATTGGAGTTGCGAGACCTAACGCACAGGGGCAGGCGATGATCAGGACGGACACCGCCGAGGCGATCGCAAAGACCAGCGCGGGTTCCGGGCCGAAGATCAGCCAGACCAAAAAAGCTATGATGGCGATGGCCACTACGGTCGGCACGAACACCGCCGAGACCCGGTCCGCCAGTCCCTGTATCGGTGCGCGCGACCGCCGCGCGTTCGACACCATGGCCACAATCTGTGCCAGCACGGTCTCAGCGCCGACCTTGCCCGCCTCGATCACTAGACTGCCATTCTTGTTGATCGTGGCCCCGGTCACCGAATCGCCCGGGCCCTTCTCCACCGGCATCGACTCGCCGGTCAGCATGCTCTCGTCGAGGGACGAGCGGCCTTCGATAACTGTCCCGTCGACCGGGACCGCATCGCCGGGGCGCACGCGTAGCCGGTCGCCCTCCATGATGTTCTCGAGCGGCGCGTCGTATTCGGTGCCGTCCGACAGGATGCGCCGCGCGGTCTTGGGTGCGAGGTCCAAAAGTGCGCGGATCGCGTCACCGGTGCGTTCGCGTGCGCGCAATTCCAGGACCTGGCCAACGAAAACCAGTGCGACGATCACCACAGCCGCTTCGTAGTAGGTGCCGACACCGTGGCCCATCCGGTACTGTTCCGGAAACACACCCGGCAGAAAGGTAGCGACGATCGAATAGAGGTAGGCTGCCGCCACGCCAAGGCTGATGAGCGTCCACATGTTGGGGCTGCGGTTCACGATCGAATCCCAGCCGCGCCGGAAGAACGGCAAGGCAGCCCAGAGGATGATCGGCGTCGCCAGCACGAACTCTAGATAACTGGCCGTCTGATGTCCGATCCAATCGCGCACCGGCAGCGCCACCAATTCCCCCATTGTGAGGATAATGAGCGGCACCGCAGCGGCAGCCGAAATCCACATCCGGCGCGTGAAGTCGGTCAGTTCCTCGCTGGGCTCATCGGACGGGACAATCGGCTCGAGGGCCATGCCGCATATCGGGCAGCTTCCCGGCGCGTCGCGAACGATCTCCGGGTGCATCGGACAGGTGTACTGGACGTTGGCCGGAGCAGCCTTCTTCTTCCCCGCAGCCCGGCCCGAGGCGTAGAACCACGGATCCGCCTGGAACTTCGTTTTGCATTTCTCCGAGCAGAAATGGAACGTCTTGCTTTGAAACTCCGCGTGTCGCCCGTCGGGCTTGACCGTGACCGTCATCCCGCAAACAGGGTCCTTCGCCGTAGGCGCCCCTGCCGGAATGTCGGAATTTGCGTGATGGTGATTGTGGTCCATATTCGGTGGCCTCTTGATGTCTCGTTCCAGCAATCGGAGGCTCAAGCCAAGCGCTCGGCCTAGCAACTCAATGTTGATTTCATTCTCTTCGGGTCAGCATCCCTGCACAACGTCATGGCAGGTGTCTCAAGCTCCGAACTTGGCTGTCCCCTGAACATTGCCTTGCCGGCTTGCCGTTCCGGGCAAAGCTGGGTTCATGATTCTCAATTAAATCCGCGTCGGGCGAAAATTTTCGCCGGTCCGTTGCGCGTCAGAAGTAACACATCGTATGCCTCGCCGGTCTCCCCCATGCCCGGTGAACCGGTCGGCATGCCGGGCACCGCCAGCCCGAATGCACCGGACGGCGGATAGCTGACGAAGGCCGAAACATCGCCCGCCGGTACGTGCCCCGAAAAGACGAAGTCGCCGATGACAGCGACGTGGCATCCGGCAAGCTCCGCCGGCACCGAGAAGTTGGCATGGCGGGCTGCAAGCTCGGTCTCGTCGACGACTTCGACACTGAAACCGGCCTTTCGCATATGCTCAACCCAGGCTTCGCAGCAGCCGCAGGACGGATCGCGGTAGACCGTGACGGGTGCACCCTCCACCGCATGTGAAATTGTGGCGGGAAGCAGCACCGCGCCAAGCGCAGTCGAAACGAATGATCGCCGGTTCATGACTTTTTTCCTGGGTGATGAGCGATTGTGTTGCCCGAGTTCGCCTATTTTATTTCCGTGATGGTGATCTTGCCGTTCACGCGGTCGGCGGTGAACTCGATTTCCTGGCCTTCCTTGAGTTGGTCCAGCATGGCGTCGTCGGCTGTGCGGAACACCATCGTCATGGCCGGCATGTCGAGGCTCTTCAGCTCTTCGTGAATGACGGTGACCTTCTTGCCCTCGATGTCGACCTTCTTGACCACGCCCTTGGTGTATTCGGCAGCCGTGGCAGAAAGGGCCGAAACGGCCAAGGCGAAGCCGGCAATGAGAATGCATGATGTTTTCATGAGTTTGTCCTCCTTATTCCTGTGAAACTTTGATCGGACCGTGCATGCCCGCTTCCATGTGGCCCGGGATCAGGCAGCCAAATTCGAAGGCGCCTGTATTGGTGAACTTCCAAATCACCACGCCTTTCTTGCCAGGTTCGAGGCGAACCGCATTGGGATCATCGTGTTCCATCTCGGGGAACTTCTCCATCAGCGCCTTGTGCTTGGCCATTCCCTCGCCGTCGTCAAGGATGAACTCATGGTCGGTCTCGCCGGCATTCAACACGTCAAAGCGGATCGTTTCGCCCTGCTGAACGGTGATCTCGGACGGCTCAAACAGCATCTTGCCGTCATCCGATTCCTTCATCGTGACTGTGATGGTGCGAGTGACTTCCTTCTTCTTTCCGGGTTGTCCGACCGGCATTTCGCCATGCCCGCCGGCATGCGTGCCGGCGGCAAAGGCGGTACCGGAGAACATCAGCGCAAAGGCGCCTGCGATCAAAACAGATTTCATCGACTTTTCCTTGTGTTGCAGATCATTGGTCGCTGCCATGGCCTGAATGGCCGGCAGTAGGTTTTGGCGTGATGGCGGTCTGGGGCGAAGACGCACTCGCGGGTTGCGGCAGTTCGCCGGTCCATTCCCACGCCTGCGTTCCGGGCGGGTTTTCATACCAGCCGGGGTCGGCGTAGTCGCCTGCGGCAATGCCCTCTCGCACCTTCACGACCGAGAACATGCCGCCCATTTCCAGTGCGCCGTGCGGCCCCCAACCGGTCATCATCGGCACGGTATTGTCCGGCAACTCCATTTCCATCTCGCCCATATCGGCCATGCCGGCCGTGCCCATTGGCATGTATTCCGGCTGCAGCAGGCGGATCTTCTTCGCCACGGACGACTTGTCGACACCGATGAAGGTGGGCACGTCATGGCCCATCGCATTCATGGTGTGGTGCGATTTGTGGCAGTGGATCGCCCAGTCGCCTTCGTATTTGGCGTCGAACTCGATAGGCCCGCATGGCCCCGACCGGAATGTCGATGCTCACTTCCGGCCAGCGCGCCTCCGGCCGCACCCATCCGCCATCCGTACAGGTGACCTCGAAATCATAGCCATGCATGTGGATGGGGTGGTTGGTCATGGTAAGATTGCCGACCCGAACGCGAACGCGGTCGTTCTTCGAGACGACCAGCGGATCGAGCGAGGGGAACATGCGGCTGTTCCAGCACCACAAGTTGAAGTCGGTCATGGTCATGATCTTTGGCACGTAGGAGCCCGGATCGATGTCGAAGGCGTTGAGCAGGAAGCAGAAGTCGCGGTCGACACGCATGAACGCCGGGTCTTTCGGATGGATGATGAAGAGGCCCATCATGCCCATCGCCATCTGCACCATTTCGTCGGCGTGCGGGTGATACATGAAGGTGCCCGACTTCACGAGGTCGAACTCGTAGACGAAGGTCTTGCCGGGCTTGATGTGCGGCTGCGATAGGCCGCCCACTCCATCCATGCCGGAGGGCAGGATCATGCCGTGCCAGTGGATGGTGGTGTGCTCGGGCAGCTTGTTGGTGACGAAGATGCGGACGCGGTCGCCTTCGACCGCCTCGATGGTGGGTCCGGGCGACTGGCCGTTATAGCCCCACAGTGCGCCTTCATGCCCTCGGCGAGCTCGCGCTCCACCGGTTCGGCGACAAGGTGGAACTCCTTGACGCCATTGTTCATGCGGAACGGCGCCGACCAGCCATTGAGCGTGACGACCGGATTGTAGTCTGGCCCGGCAGATGGGGCGAGCGGCGGCTGCGTCGTGGCTGCTTCCATCATTGCCGCCTCCGGCAGGCCCATGTTGGATGTCTTTGCCCAGGCGGAGCTTGCGACCAGCGCCGCGCCTGCTCCCAGGAAATGCCTTCTGTTGAACATATCGTGCCTTTCCAAAAATCGGTGACTCAGTGTCCTGCGGCCTCTTGCGCGGGCGCAGCGGCCATCTGTCCGCCGCTGCCCCCGCCCTCCCCACTTCCGCCAAAAATGGCGGCAGCAAGATTTGCATCGGCCAGCCAGAATTGCCGTTTCGCTTCCGTTGCCATTATCTGCGTGTCGAGCCTCGCACGCGTCGCCGCGAGTAGTTCGAACGTATTGGTGATCATGCCGTTATAGGTGAGCAGTTCCTCCTGCTCGATCACGGTTCGCAGGGGCAGCACCGCGTCGCGGTAATGGCGGGCAATGTCGTGGCTGGCGCGGTATGAAAGGTAAGCAGCGCGGGCATGCGAGCGTGCTTCCACCGCCTTCTGCGCGAGCCTGTTGGCACCCTGCATGTATTCGAGTTCCCCTTTTCGAAGCCTGGCTTTGCCGGTGTCGAAGATCGGGATGTCAAACTCGACCTCGATCTGCGGCGTGATTTCGGTGTTCTTGCTTGTCTTTTCCTTCAGCTCAGGGCCGGGCTCCAACTCGTATTCGGTCTCAATTTCCTTCTCCTTCTCGAAGCCGGCGAGCAACTCGAAGTCGGTGACATAGCGTGTCGCCTGCGTCAGGCCATGGCTAAGCGCCAGCGCTTCCAGTTCAATCCTTGCAACCTTGAGATCGATCCGGTTCTCCAGCGCATCCTTCTCTATGGCCCGCTTTGTCGCCAAGGCGCCGGGCAACTTCGGCAGCACGTCGGGCACCCGATACTCTATATCTTCGCCCCACAGCCCCATGGCGCGTGTAAGCTCTTCCTTGGCCAACGCCGCATCCAGCCTTGCCTGCGCCGCCTGGCCGGTAATTTCAGCATAGAGCGCATGCTCGCGGGCTTGCGCCGCCTTAGTCATCGCGCCAGTTTGCCCAAGTTTTTGCGCCAACTCGGAAGATGCATCTGCTGCCGCCTTCGCACGGTTGAGCGCCGAAAGACGTTCGAAGGCGCCCACTGCATTTATCCATGCCCTTCGCGTTTCCATTGCAAGGCGCAGCGTTTCCTCGACGGCGCGCATTTGCGCCGCCCGGAATTTGGCGTCAGCGACATCAACACGCTTCCGCTGTGTCGCCATCGACAGGATGTTCGCGGAAATCATCGCCTCGAGCGCGCGCAGCAGGCCGTATTCCGGTGTGGCGATCCCGAACACGCCGATCGACAGCTTCGGGTTTTCCAGTAAAGTCTGCTGCCAGGCATCCGCGGCTCCTATGCCGATTTCGGCATAAGCCGCCTGCAGGCCGCGATTGTTGATGAGGGCCACCTGCACCGCCGTCTCGACACCTATGGTCTTGCCGCGAACAAGGGAGCGCACCCTGTCCGCGGTATCGCTAGCCTGTTCCTGGTTCTGGATCCAGACCGTGTCCTTGCCCTTCAGCGGCGTGGCCGAGGCGGCGGACACCTCGGCAAAGCCGGCGGTTGGATCGACATAGCGCGCGGCCTCTTGCGCGCTGACGCAGCCGCCGAGCAACAAGCCGAGCGCGGCCATGGAAGCGCCGACAAAGGGGATGCGGCTCATGACCCCCCTCCCGCGGCCGGAGCCTGCCCGTCATTCATCTGCCGCCATGGCTTGGGCGGGGCAGGCATACGGTGCGAATAGCCCCCGGTGACCGGGGCGTAGGCCGGATTGCGGATGCCGGCAGCGGGATCATCCGGCGCCAATTGCGGCATGACATCCGGTAAGGGAATGGCGGCGCACGCCGATATGACAAGCGGCGCGAGAGCCGCGGCTAGGATACGGTGCATCATAGATCATCTGTCCAAACGCATTTCATGGGCTGCGAACATGGTTCGCAGCCGGTGGCCCGTACTCAGGGGCTCAGGTGCGTGGTGGACGAAGGTGCGCGGAAGTGGCGCTCGCAACGAATTGTGGCGAGGGCAGCAGGAAAACTGATCCAGCGTCGGATGTGAAGGAGGGCAGGTGATCGGCCGGCAAGCCCAGCATCAGGCAACCGGCGGCACAGCAATTTGCGCCATGGGCGGTGCCTTCGCGATGCGAGGGGCAATCGGGCTGCGCATCCCCGCGCGCGGCAATTGTAGCCACGCCGTGATGGGCCGCATGTTGGTGGTGGTGCATCGCGGATACATGGCCTTGCGCGACGACGGCGGCCGGCGCGTGCGCCAGACCGGCCATGGCGTTATTGGTGCCCACCATAAGATTAATGGCGACAAGCGCCAGCACCAAAACAAGCCGTGGCCAAAGCGATGGACGCATTCGGGTCGTGACGCGCAAAAAGCTCATGACCGCTGATACCGCATTCAAATGTGGTCCGCAAGGCAGCCCGCTAGGCATACTGTAACGTGAAAAGAGCTACATTGCGCCGCAATCGGTGCCGATAAGATCGTCGGCAATCTTCTTCTGGTCATCCGTCAGTGCGGTATAAAGCGCTTCGGTGGCCGGCTTCAGCTCCTTCATGGCGGCGAGCATGGCTTCCATACCGGAAATTCGCGCGTCCATACGCTCAATGGCCGTACCCTCGCCCATCGCGCTCATCATCGATTGGTGCATGCCTTTCATCGAATCGACGCGGGCCTTCACCGCTGAAGCATATGCATCCCAAGCCGCGGTCTGGTCGGCAGTAATGTCGAGCTCACCCTTCAAATATGCGAGCCGCCCTTCGGCCATTGCTCCCATGTTGCGTTGGCGGCCCATCATCATGCCACGGCCCCAGCCGGCATGACCCATCATGCCCATTGTAGCGCAGCCCCCGCCCATCATTCCCATCATGCCCATGCCCCGACCGAGGCTTTGATCGTCCTGGCCGTGCGCAACGGAAGAGGCTGTTACAATGGTTATACCCATGATCATCGAGGCGAGAACGTTTTTCATTTGAATTTCTCCTTTGGCAGCACCGAGCCATTGGACGATAATCACACGAGATTGCGGCAGTCCCGCGACGTCCCGACGGCATCACCTGCAACGCCGATCGGGGAGATTAGAAACTTGATGGATCAAATTGCCGCGGAAACAGCATTGGTGGATGGCGAACACCGAATCGCCAGTACGTGCGCCAAATGCCGGTCGCGCCATCAATCGGGTGGGCCGTTTCCTATGATACTGCATCTATCGTGTACGACGGCTTACAACTCTATCTCGCCGGAACCTGCCAGTCGGCAAACGGCCCCAAAACTGCCTATCGACAAGTGCTCCACATGCCAGACAAAGAGGTCTGCGCTGCTTGTTTGCCGAAGCTAGGGCAAGTCCTGTCTATTCAGCAAATTGGACTTCCTTGGTTTGCTTTTCCTAAAGCTGCTTCAAATCCTAAGCCTCAATCCTGCACAGCGCGAAGGTCACTGATCAAGGCATAGGGTGCAGGGCGATTTTGCACAATTGGCGAAGTTACTGGCGTCCCGGTAATCGGCGTGAACCGCTGCCGTACCTCTGCCTCCCTGATCTGCGGTGCCATGTGGCCGTAGGTCCGGCTCACTGTACTGGTGCTGACATGACCCAGCTGGTCCGAGATCACGATGAGCGGCGTCCCCGCCTGGATCAGCTGACTGGCATAGGTGTGCCGGAGGCTGTGGAACGAGAACTTGGATGACAGTCCGGCCCTGCCCACGGCCACTTTGAAGTGATGCCGGTATTCGTCCGACCAGCGCTTGCCATCGGCCCGGACAAACATCGGCGCGTCAGTCGCCTTTCCGGCGGTCAGTTGTTCGAAGAGTTCGCAGCCTTCGTCCGGCAGAAACACAAATCGCGGCTGTCTTGTCTTCACCAGCGGGACGTTGAGACCATAGCGCTCCGGGACATAGTCACCTGCCGTCATCAACAGCAACTCGGAGATGCGGCAGCCGGTATACATCCCCGCAAGCACCAGGTCGCGAATGTCCGGGGTGCAAGCATCCACCAGCCTTCGGCACTCATGCCGGTTGGCAAATACGATCCGGGGTCGATCCACATTGGGCAGATAGCGGATGCAGCGCCATGCCCTTTCGTTTTCCACATGGCCGTTTTCCCAGGCCATCAGCAGGGCCTGCCGAAGCCAGCCGATCAGGGCATTGAGCGTCTTCTTGCGCTTTCGCAGCTCTTCGGCGGACATCGCCGATACCGGTCGCCTTGGCTGGGCAGGCGAGTTTCCCGGCTGCGCCGGCGTTTCAAGGACATCGCGGATGAAGGTCTGCACATGCGTTCCCTTGAACTCCGAAAGCCTGATCGTCCCGAGCCGGGGAATGATGTGAAAGTTGATGTGGCTGATCATCGACTGGAAATGTGTGCGGGCGACAAACAGCCGTTTCCATTCGACAAGGTCGTGAATGGCGTGGGTGACGGTATATTCGTCCCCCCATGGGCAAACGAGCATTGACAGCGTCGGTCCGCGTTTTGTTCGGTCACTGGCGACTGCCGATTGGTAAGGATCCGAGAACCAAGCCTCCGCGAGCTCGCGTGCCTGATGGTAGTCGAAGTGGTACTCCCCGTCGGCCGCCTCGCGATCGTTGGTGTTGCCGAGGCGTTTCTGCCTGTAATTGCCCGAGCGCATCCTGATCCGGGCGAGCCAGTAGGCTTCGCCTTTCTTGCGCTGGTAGCCGAGCGCCCTTCCGTACTCGAGAACTTCCCAGTAGGGGCGCATGCGTTGCCGCAGCGCTCGCCTTGTCCGGATTTCAACCAGTTCATCGGCAAGCAGAACCATATCGTCACTCCCTGACCATCTGTCCAAGGATCAATGGCAAGCGGCGGCAAAGTCCAAGCACTTCTGCAAACTTCCCCGGCATTCACAAGCTGGTGCGATTGGCACCGCGCCTTCTTACCGGTTCGATCAAAAGGGGTCACTTTCCCGGCGAGTGTTAACTGCGGTGCTTACAGGATAGCGGTTGCGTTTCTGCTTCAATAGATTCCGTTGGCCATCATCCCGATGCGCCATCAGTCTCGTTAACCACAATATCAGACAACAAAACGAATTGTCTGCGAAACGCGGGCGTTCATACTGTCCATAAATCAATCTTAACCGGGCATGCGCATTGGTCGTCGCTCTTAAACGCGCTACGGCGCTGCAGAGGGCTGAATTGATGAACGACTATGCGGAAGAGTCCAAGCGGAAGGAAGAGGCGTTGGAAAAGGCACTGCGCCTGCTTAAGGAGTTGGGCGAAGACACGCCGTCTTCACGAAACGAAGCCATAGCCAACAACGAACTGGCTTGGGAAGTCGGCAATTTCGGTGCAGGGGCTCAGGGCGGCAGGAAACTTTCCGAGAAGGAACTGCACGGACTGGTATTCCGCATGCGGAGCGACGCGCTCGCAGCAAAGCTGAACACGGCGCAGATACTCGACCTGCTTTCAAAAAAGTAGAATAACTAAAATCCAGCGTTACTCGGGAATTGCAGCCGACGATTTATTAAATTCGTACTAGCAACTTGTGGCAAATAATCCGGCAACAACTTGGTAATGCAGGCAATGCGTTTGACGTAGGGACTATTTTCTGAACTTGACAATGAAATCGAGGCCTTGCCCGAGGAGATCGTTGACCCGGTTCTTACTTCGATGCTTCGGCATAGCAGCGCATTTCAGGCGCATTGCCGGAAGGGCGAAAATGCAGCACCTCGCCGCCTTCCAGGAAAAACCGCAGCCCGTCCGTGCGGTCGACATTTTCGATCACGCCAATCGCAGCAAGCAGCCGCCCGGCCTGGCTTTCATCGTTGAGCGCGGCCATCAGCGCCGCCGAGCGTTCGCTCGCAAAGTCGGCGATGCGGTTGCCTGCCGTCGCCCGGAAACCGCTGGCTTGCGCCAGCTCGCTGGCGCGCAGGCCGCGAGCACGCATGGCGTTCAGGGCGGCAAGGATAGGCAAGGTGCTGTCGCGCGTCGGCAGTGCCTCGACGGGCTTGCCATTGATGAATGTGTCGCTGGCGAGCAGGAAACCGCCATTGGCTTCGAACCCGGCTACGCATCTGGCGCCTTCTGCGATCGCATCCTCCATGGCCGCGATCACATAGGGCGAGCCGACGCGGGTGCGGTGGACGCTTACGCCTTCCGCATTCACGATTGCTGAATTCGATGTGACCGGTGTCGCGATCGCATCGGCGCCTGCCCATTGCGCCGCCAGCAAGCCGATGAGATCGCCCGGCACCGGCTGCCCGTTCGCTGCGGCAAGCAGGGGCCGGTCGCCATCGGCGTCGGCGGAGATGATCGCGTCAAGGCGGTGGGCTGAGGCTTCTTCAGCGTAGAGGGTCAGAAATTCCGGCGCGACCGCCTCGGTATCGACCGGCGTGAATTCACGGGCTTTCCCGAATCGATGGATCGTCGCGCCAAAACCGGCCAGAAGTTCGCCGAGGAATTGCGTCGCTACGGACGAGTGTTCGTGAACGCCGATGCGCATGCCGGACAGATGCCCTTCTGGCAGCAGGTGGCGATAGCGTTCCTGCCACTGTGCCATGAGGTCTTCACCAATGTCGGCGCCAAGCGCCGGAATGGTTTCAGGCAGGCCGGGCGCAGTCCCTGCGCCTTCAATGATTCCTGCTTCGTCCGATTTTCCGATTTCAGCGCCCGGCAGATAGAATTTCAGCCCGTTGCGGTCCGCCGGTATGTGCGATCCGGTGATCATGATTGCCGCTGCGCCTTGCCTGAACGCGTGGAAGGCAAGGGCAGGGGTCGGAACCTCGCCGCAATCCTGCGCGACGAAACCTGCCAGCCGCACGGCCTGCGCTGTTTGCGCAGCCAGCAGCGTGCTCGACTGGCGCTTGTCGCGTGCGAAAAAGATGGCGCTTTCCGGCGCGGCCTTGCCGGTTTGCGCCAGCAAACGGCAAAAACCGTAAACATGCCGGAACGCTGCCCCGGCGCACAGATCAACCGCCAGGCCCCTTAGCCCGCTGGTTCCGAATTTCACATCCATGCGCCGTCCTTCCCGCGCCCTTGACCTTTGGCCGTGCAAGGGGAAAGCTCGATCCGAAAGTCACGGAGCGCGCCCATGCCGATCTACAGCCTCGACGGTATATCCCCGAAACTGCCGCCGAAGGGAAGTACTTTATTGCGCCCTGATGCGCATGTGATCGGCAATGTCGAACTGGGCCAGGATGTCGGCATCTGGTTTGGCGCCGTGCTGCGGGGTGACAACGAACCGATCAGGATCGGCAAGGGATCGAATGTGCAGGAAGGCGCGATGTTTCACACCGACCCCGGTTTTCCGTTGGTCATCGGCGAGGGGTGCACTATCGGCCATCATGCCATCGTCCACGGCGCGATTATCGGCGACAACAGCCTGGTGGGCATGGGCGCGAGCGTGCTGAACGGCGTGCGGATCGGCCGAAATTGCCTGGTGGGCGCCAATGCCTTGGTGACGGAAAACAAGGAGTTTCCCGACAACTCGCTGATTGTTGGTGCACCGGCGCGGGCAATCCGCACCCTCGATGAACAGGCTGTAGCCCGGCTTGAATTATCCGCGGCGCACTACGTCGCAGAACTACAAGCGGTTCCTGAAGGGGCTCGTGCGGATCGGTTAGGGCTGCTTCAATTGCTCGACAAAGGCGCGGATTTCCGCCGCCACCTTCGGGCCATGCGTGTGGATGATCCAGTGTCCGGCATCGGGCACTTCGACCACGGTCAGTTTCGGCGCGAATTTTTCAAGTCCTTCCCGGCAGACCGGCAAGAGCGCGGTGTCCTGCGTTCCCCAAACGAGCAGATGCGGCGCCCTTACGCTGAAGCGGTCCGGTCCGGCATCCTTCAGCGGCGTTGGCGGTACAGGCTCGCCCTCGACCGGCACGACGATGGGTGAGGCGCGGTACCAGTTGAGCATGGCGTTCATCCGCCCCGGCTGCGACCATGCCCGGCGGTATCCCAGCCGCTCCCCGGCATCGAGCCACTTGGCCGCGGAGAACCGCTCGAGCATTCCGAATGTGCGGCGGAAGTCGTCCTGCGCCATCCTCTCCGCGCAATCGTCGGCGCGAAGGATGTGGAAATACTGGCTGGCCTTCATCTGGTCGCGGTCCTCGACCAGCGCCTTCTGGAACAGCACCGGATGCACGCCGTTGACGATGACGAGGCCGAGCAAGCGCTCCGGTACGGATATCGCCGCCGCATAGGCGACCGAAGCGCCCCAGTCATGTCCGGCGAGCACGAAACGACGGTTGCCCGAGCAGGTTGGAACTGAGCGCAAGGAGGTCGGAGACGAGCTTCTTGGCCGCATAATCGCTTACCTTTTGCGGCGCATCCGAAAGATTATATCCGCGCTGGTCCGGCGCGATCAGCAGATAGTCGCGCGAAAGCTCGCTGCAGCACGGGTTTCCAGGCCGCCCAGTATTCCGGAAATCCGTGCAGGAAAATGATCGGCGTGCGGTCATCGTCCAACGCGCCGTCGGGCAAGGTGGCTGCCGCATTGTGGACGAAGTGAAGCCGCACCTCGCCGCAATCGGAGAAGGCGGATTGAAATCCCTGCGGCAGGTTCTGCAAGTGCGGCATCCTTGTTTCGCCACCAAACGAGCGACGTCACGCTAATGTTGCGGCCGGCCAAAGAAAAGGCCCTGCGCGCCTATCCGATGGTGTTTCGCTCGATCGACAAATGGTCGTGACCGACCGCCGCCCTTCAACGCAAGGTCGCCCGTCACGGCGTCCTTCCAGCGGTGGCCGACAATCGCACCTTTCGAATGCCCGGTGATGATGTTGTCGGAGATGAGCGCCTTGCCCGCGCCTTCGACAACCGTAACGCCGATGCCCGTCCGCGCCTTGCGGATGACGTTGGAACTGACGACTACATCGCGCAGATACGGCCCCCATCCCAACGACATGCCGAATTTCTCAGCGCCCTCGATGACGTTGCCGCTGATGGCGGTGTCGGCTTCGGCCGAGATGCCGATCCCGAAGAACTGGTCGGCGGTCTGGTAGGGCGCGGAAGCATGAAGGTTGCGGATCATGTTGCCCGACACGACCGCCATCCGCCCGCCCTGCATGAAATTGGCGATCGAGATGCCGATTGCCGCGCCATCCACGATGTTGTTGGCGATGAGCGCGCCCTCGAACTCGAATTCCGAGTAGATCGAGGTTTCCCCCGAACGCAGGCAGGTGTTGCCCGTGATCTGGACATTGCTTCCCGAATTGGAACGAATGGCGGAAAAGGCACAGCCGGAAACGTGGTTGTTCGAGACGATCACCGAATTGGCGCGGAAAACGTTGATGCCGTTGCCCCATTGGCCGGTGCCGCCCTTCGCGGCGGAAATCCCGGATATGCGGTTGCCGGAGACGATGGTGCCGTCTTCGCCGCTTTCCCAGCGGTGGACGAGGATGCCGCCATTGAGGCAGGAAGTCACTTCGTTGCCGGTGATCGAGAAATTGTTGTTTTCGACGGCGTAGATCGCGCAGCCGCCCATGGCTCCGGAGATCATGGACCGCTCGACGCGGCCGCGCGAGCGCTCGATCTGCAAGCCGTTGGCTGCGCTGCCATAGATCTGGCAATTGTCGATCACGGCAAGCTGTGCGTTGGCGATCTTGAGCGCGGCACCGGCATATTCGCTGATCGTGCGGTTGGCCCCATCGACGGAAACGCCGGAAATCTCGAGATGTTCGGCATTCTCGCTCAACAGGAAATGGCCGTTGCCGGAATTGACAAGGCGCGAAGCACCAGGAACGCCGGTCAGGCGTACGCGCTTCGGCAACGTGATGTTCGAAACATTGTAAATGCCGGGCGGCAGGAATATCGGCTGGTTGGCGTTGGATGCGACATCGAGTATCGCCTGCAGCTTGCGGCTCTGGTCATCGATGGCGCCGGGAATGAGGCCAAGGTCAGCCGCGCTGACGGAGCCACGCAATTCGGCGAGGCTGAATGCCTCGTTGCCGGCGAAGGCAGGCGTTGCCGCAGCTGCCAGCGGCGCGGCCGCAAGAGCTCCGAGCAACCCCCTTCGTGTGATGTCAGCCTGTCCGTGTGCCATTGCCGGTCAACTCCTGGCGATTTCGTCAAGGTCCACCCGCAAGGGGCAGGAAACGTGCCAGCCCAAGTCTTGCTCCAACTGTCCTATTTCGGCACAAAAGGGAACGGTTTTTGAACGGTTTGCGCAACCGCGCCGCACCGCCTATATGTCGGATTGCACCGCCCGTCCGGCGGGCGGATTCAGGGAGAATTCAATGCTCAGGGACGACGCCATCTATCTCGGCTCCAGCCGCAACCCGGACGACTCGATCAAGAAGGGCGAGTATCTGGATCTTAAACTCGCCAACCGGCACGGCCTCGTCACCGGGGCAACCGGCACCGGCAAGACCGTATCGCTGCAGGTGATGGCGGAAGGCTTTTCCAACGCAGGCGTGCCGGTGTTCTGCGCCGACGTGAAAGGCGATCTTTCCGGCATCGCCGCCAAGGGCGAGTTCAAGGATTTCCTCGAAGCCCGGGCAAAGGCGATCGGCTTCGAGGACTACGAGTTCCAGGAATTTCCGGTTATCTTCTGGGATCTTTTCGGCAAGAGCGGGCATCCGGTCCGCGCTACTGTGTCGGAAATGGGGCCCTTGCTGCTCGCGCGGCTGATGAACCTTTCGGACGCCCAGGAAGGCGTTCTCAACATCGCCTTCAAGCTCGCCGACGACGAGGGCCTGCTGCTGCTCGACCTCAAGGATCTGCGCGCGCTTCTGACCAATGTGAACGACCGCGCCAAGGAAATCGCGTCCACCTATGGCCTTGTCTCCACGCAGTCCATCGGCGCCATCCAGCGCCAGCTTCTGGTGCTGGAACAGCAGGGCGGAACAAACTTCTTCGGGGAACCGGCGCTCAACATTGCCGACCTCATGCGCACCACACGCGACGGGCGCGGCGCCATTTCCGTGCTGGCCGCCGACAAGTTGATGAGTTCGCCGCGCCTTTATTCCACTTTCCTGCTGTGGCTTCTGTCCGAACTCTTCGAGGAACTGCCGGAAGTGGGCGATCCGGACCGGCCGAAGCTGGTGTTCTTCTTCGACGAGGCGCACCTGCTTTTCGACGAGGCGCCGCGCGCGCTGGTCGACAAGGTCGAGCAGGTGGTCAAGCTGATCCGCTCCAAGGGCGTTGGCGTTTATTTCGTGACGCAGAACCCGCTCGACGTTCCCGATATCGTGCTTTCGCAGCTCGGCAACCGTGTCCAGCATGCGCTGCGCGCCTATACGCCGCGCGAACAGAAGGCGGTGAAGACCGCCGCCGAAACCTTCCGGCCCAATCCGGAGCTCGACGTGATGAAGACCATCACCATGCTGGGCGTTGGCGAGGCGCTGGTGTCGACGCTGGAGAAGAAGGGCATACCCTCGATTGTCGAGCGCACGCTGATGCGCCCGCCCTCCTCGCGGCTCGGTCCCATAACCGATGCCGAGCGCCAGAAGATCATGGCAGTGAGCCCGGTCGCCGGCCAGTATGACGAGACGGTCGATCGCGAATCCGCCTACGAGATATTGATGAAACGGGCGGAGGAGGGGCCGGACGCCGCCGGTCCATGGGGCAATGACGGGCGCGACGAGGGGCGGGGCGAAATGCGCGGCGATGCAACGCGCACCGGCACCGGTTTCCAGCTTCCCGATTTCGGGCGGAAGCAGCGGTACACGCCGCCAGCAGCCCCGCGATGACCGTTACAATGAGCGTCCTCAGCAGCAGCCGCGCAGCCGCGCACCGGCCCGTCCGCGCGCCAGCAACCGGCAGACGGTAACCGAGGCCGCGATCAAGTCGGTGACCCGCAGCGTTGCCTCCTCACTTGGGCGTGCATTGGTGCGCGGCGTGCTCGGCAGCCTCAAGAAGGGCTTTTGATACTTTTGATACCCGGCGCGGCCCGCCCTATATCGGGTTTGACGAGGAATGCAGCATGGCTAATCCGGACATCGAAACAATCGTCGAAAATTTCGAGTTTCTCGACGATTGGGACGATCGCTACCGTTACCTGATCGAGCTGGGCGGCGGTCTTGCCCCGCTGAGCGAGGCCGAACACGCGCCGGCGAACAAGGTGCAAGGCTGCGCCAGCCAGGTCTGGATCGTCAGCGAACGTGGCGTGGGGCCGGACCCGGTACTGACATTCCGGGGCGATAGCGACGCCCACATCGTGCGCGGTCTGGTGGCCGTTGTATCTGGCGATCTTCTCCGGCAAACCCGCCTCGCAGATCGCGCAGACCGACGAGAGCGCCATTTTCCAGCAGCTACGTCTTGCCGAACACATCACGCCGCAGCGCTCCAACGGGCTTCGTTCGATGGTTGCCCGCATCAAGAACGAGGCGCGCGAGGCAGTGGCGGCGTAAGCCGGTTTCACGACACTGCGGGCCGGTAGCCGTCCGCCCCCCAATGCCGCATCGTGGCGCGTGACTGGCCTGCGCCCGACAGGCCGTAATGCCTTGCCAGCATCGACAATGCCGTGCGCAGCATCAGCTTGCCCGATCGCGGCGGCCAGCCGCGCTCGCGCTCGGCCTGCTCAAGGCCCTTGAGGAAGCAGCACACATCAAGGGTTATGCCGGCGAGCGACGGTTCCAGCACTGCAATTGCCGCGTTCACTCGCTTGCGGGCGTCAACAGCGAAATCGGTTATGTCCGCAGCGCTGCCGCCGCGCCCGCCCGACGCAACGCTGGCTTCCCAGTTGGCCGAGACACGCGGCTGCAAGCCCGGCCCTTTCGAAGTCCGTGCGCAGGCGCTCACCGGCGGCGAACTCTGCCTCGCCCAGCCAGGCCTTCCCGTCCTTGCCGATGCGCTGGTAAAGCCGCGCCAGCGGCGATTCGTTGAGATTGACGGCAACCGCCGGGCTGTCTTGCGCCATCTGGCGAAACGCGATCTCGCTGTGCTGCGCGCCATGCCTGGCCTCGGGGTGAAGGCCGCGGCGCATATGTGTCATGCCGTCGGAGGTCAGGACAAGGCCCGAGCCGCGCGGCGCTGCAAGTCCCTCGCGAATGGCTGTCCGCACCAGTTCCATCTCGAATCGGTGCAAGCTGCCCTCCCGCCCGATCTCCAGATGCGAACCGGCGAACACCTGGTCCTTGCCGCCATGGCGTGCCAAGCAGCTTCAGCAGGCGAAGCATTTGCCGTGTGTTGTCGTGCGAAGTCATGGTCACGCCTCCTGCCCGAGCGCGAAAACCGGCGCCGCAGGAACAAGAACGGCTTCCAGGCGGGCTAGCAGCGCGTCATGGCGTGGGTCGTCGCGCATGTCCTCGATCAGGCGGCAGGCATGCGAAACGGTCGTGCGGTCGCGGCAGAATGCCCGGGCCACCTCGCCATAGGAGGCCGAGAGCGAGGTGTGAAGCAGGTACATCGCCATCTGACGCGCCCTCGCCGTATCCCCGGGGCCGCGATTGGGCGCCATGATTGCAGTTTCGCTGACATCCGTCGCCAACGAAACCAGGGCGATGACGAAACGGCCCGCGAGCACCGCCTTGTCGGGCGACAGCGGTGGCGGCTCGAGAATTGCGCCATGACTGGCAGTCGCTTCTCCACGAAAGGAAATCGGCATGATCGAATTCATTGTTACCCCCCATTAAGGAATATAATCCTATATCGCCATGTCCATGGCAACAGGGGGACAAATCCGCAGCCTTGCGCCTGGCATGGCGGAAAAATTCTCAAGTAAATCAAATGCCGGGGCAGATTCGGCAGCTTTTTGCGTGCGCGTTCAATCCACCGGACATGGTTTTGGCCGGACGATCGGGTCGCGAAACCCGGAGGAATCGGACATGCAAGAATGCGGCCGGCATTCAGGCGGCAAGAACACTCGAGACGATCGAGGCTTCGTTGAGGGTGCAGGCCAGAAAGTTCGTTGGAGAACGGGCAGATCGTGCACCGCCCATGGCGGCATTGCCGTCCATGCTGGAATTATTGGGGTGCGGAAAACTGGCGCCAGGCTGCGACTTCGCCGATCCGGCGGTGAGCGGACCGGTTGCGGCACGGCTCCGTCTCGCGTTGCGTCGGGAGCGGGCGAAAGCGCGATGCGGAAGCGCGGGGTATGATTTCGGCAGGCATCTGGCGCTGCACGAAATGCTTGGTCACCTTGCACGCATTTGTCCGGCCGTGTCGATCATGCCCAAAAGGGCTGCTTCACAGGCAGGTTGAATCAGCGGGACGGGCTGGCGCCAGTCCCGCTGCGAATGTTCACCGGCCCTTGGTGGCGCCGCGCTTGCGGCCGAGGCCCATCTGGCGCGCCAGATTGGAACGCGCCTCTGCATAGCTGGGCGCAACCATCGGATAGTCGGGCGCAAGGCCCCACTTCTCGCGATATTCCTCGGGCGAAAGATCATAGTGTGTGCGAAGGTGCCGCTTCAGCGACTTGAACTTCTTGCCGTCTTCCAGGCAGATGATGAAGTCGTTGAAGACAGACTTCTTCGGATTCACGGCCGGCTTCTGCTTTTCGGCCGGTGCCTCTTCCAATGGTCCGCCGACACGCGAAAGCGCAGCATGAACCTCGACGATCAGGCCGGGAAGATCCACGGTGGAAACCGGGTTGTTGCTGACATAAGCGGACACTACTTCCGCTGTCAGTTCAACCAGTACGGTTGAGTGCTCATTGTCTTCGAAGGTTGTATTTTCCATCTAATTCTCTTTTTTGTTCGAACCGAAAATCCACGGTATCTGTACCGCACAGGTGATTTGTTATCCTTGTTTATGGCCCCACATCAAATCACCAACGTTACTTGTAAACTCTTACTTCGCGCTGTTGTCAAGTTTAGCATCTACCAAAGGCAAAAAAAACGAAACAAATATACGGGAAGACTGCTAAAATTATTTGCAGCCTTGCCGTTTCTCGCTTTATCAATGCAACTTTCGTATTACCTTGCGTAAATTATTGAACTAATCGCATGTTCGCATCAATTGACGCCGCTGCCTTGATTTTTTCAAGCAGATGCAAACATTCAAACTTGCAACAACACTCCGGAGGCCATCTTGCCGAAGTTGGAAAAGTCCAAAGCCGAATGGAAGGCTCAACTAAGCCCTGAACAATATCGCATCACGCGCGAGCACGGCACTGAACGCGCCTTCACCGGTCCGCACCAGCATGAGAAACGCCCAGGCGTATTCCACTGTGTGTGCTGTGGGAACGAGTTGTTCCGCACCGACGCCAAGTTCGAGTCCGGTACCGGGTGGCCTAGCTTCTTCGAACCGATCGGTCCTGCCGCCGTGGACGAGGTGGACGACCGCTCTTTCTTCATGCGGCGGACCGAAGTGAGATGCGCCGATTGCGAGGCGCATCTGGGCCATGTCTTCAACGACGGGCCAAAGCCGACCGGGCTTCGGTACTGCATGAACGGTCATGCGCTGACATTTACGCCCGACGGGGGCGACGCCGGCGAGAGGTAAACCGTTCAGCCTTGCTTCTGGGCCGCGGCAATGAGCGCTGAATCCTTGTCGCGGGCCGTCTTGTAGGCAGGCCGGGCGGTAACGCGCGCAACATAGGCTTCGAATGCCTGGCGCCGGGGGAAGGATCCAAACATCAGCCCCCAGTTCACATGGCTGCCGATATAGACATCGGCGGCGGTGAACCGGTCGCCACAGGCGTATTCATTTTTCGACAGATGGCTTTCAAGCGTGTCCATAACTGCGTCGTAGCTGCCGAAACCAACCATGCCGCGCCGCTCCCTGGGTGTTTCCCACGACAGGGTTTTTGCGACGGTCGCCTGCTCGACAGGTCCAGCGGCAAAAAGGATCCAGCGGTAGTAGTCGGCGCGCTCGTGCGGCTGCGGGTAAAGGCCCGCTTCGCGAAAGACGTCTGCAAGGTACAGGCATATCGCCGCGACTTCGGTCACCACCTTTCCGTCATGAACGATCGCCGGGACTTTGCCCATCGGGTTGATCTTGCGGTACTCCTCGCCCTTCATCGGCGGACCGAAGTCAAGCACATGTTCTTCGTAGGATATGCCTGTTTCCTCGATCATCCAGCGCGCGATCGCTCCCCGCGATTGGGGGTTGGTGTAGAAGTCGATTTGTGCGGCCATGGGCTTGCAATCCTTCAAAGTCTTGGCAGATAGCAGCTATAAACTAGTCCCGCCCACCAGAAAGAACACTCATCCGGAACGAGATTTCATGAAACTTTCCTTCAAGGAGGCGCCGCCTCCTGCTGCCATGGCCCGTCCGCTCACAAGCAATCACCACGGCATCGAGCTTCGCGACGACTATGCCTGGCTGCGTGCGCCGAACTGGCAGGAGGTAATGCGCAATCCGGCAAGCCTCGACCCGGTGATCCGCCAGCATCTCGAAACTGAAAACGCCTACCAGAAAAAGATCATGGAAGAGACGGAGGCTTTGCAGACGGCGCTGGTCGCGGAGATGCGCGGGCGCATCAAGGAGGATGACAGTTCGGTACCGATGAAGGACGGGCCCTATGCCTATGGCGTCCGGTTCCGCGAGGGTGGCGAACAACCCGTCTATGTCCGTGAACCGTCCGGCGGCGGCGAGAGTGAGGTCCTGCTCGATGGCGACAAGGAAGCGGAGGGCAAGGATTATTTCCGGTTCGGCGGCGCGGAGCATTCACCCGATCACCGCCTTCTTGCCTGGGCCTATGACGACAAGGGCTCGGAATATTACAAGGTGCATTTCCGCGACCTTGCGAACGGCACCGACCGCGCCGAAGCGATAGAGAACACGGCCGGCGGCGGCAGCTTCAACATTGATGGCCGCTATTTCTTCTACACCAGCCTCGACGACAACCACCGGCCCAACAAGCTTTTCCTGCACGCCATGGGGAGCGAAGGCGGGAATGACCGGCTGCTGTACGAGGAGACGGATTCAGGCCTGTTCCTGGGCGCGGGCACCACGCAGTCGCGCGAGTGGATCGTGATCGACACGCATGACCACGAAACATCGCAGGCATGGCTCCTGCCTTCCGCCGACCCGCTGGCGCAGCCCGTGCTGGTCGCACCAAGGCAGACCGGCGTCGAATACTCGATCGATGAAGGCGGCGGCACGCTCTACATCCTGACCAACCGGGGCGATGCCAAGGATTTCAAGATCGTGACCACGCCGGTAACGACGCCGGGACCGGAGCATTGGCAGGACCTCGTCGAGCATCGTCCCGGACGGCTGATCCTTTCCCATTCCGTTTTCAAGCGGCATCTCGTCTGGCTGGAGCGCGAGAACGGACTGCCGCGAATCATGGTCCGGCGGCTGGCGGACGGGGCGACCCACGCAATAGCGTTCGACGAGGAAGCCTATTCGCTCGGCCTATCGGGCGCCTACGAGTTCGACACCGACACCATCCGCTTCACATACTCGTCGATGACGACCCCGTCGGAGACCTTCGACTACAACATGGAAACGCGCGAGCGCACGCTGCTGAAAGTGCAGGAAGTGCCGAGCGGGCACGACCCCGAAAACTACGTCACCCGGCGTCTTCTTGCGCCGGCGCAAGATGGCGAACTGGTGCCTGTATCGCTGCTGTATCGCAAGGATCTGGAAGCTCGACGGCAGCGCGCCCTGCCTGCTCTACGGCTATGGCAGCTACGGTATAACCGTGCCGGCCTCGTTCAACACCAATTGCCTCAGCCTTGTCGACCGCGGCTTTGTCTATGCGATCGCCCATGTTCGCGGTGGCAAGGACAAGGGCTTTGGCTGGTATGAGGCAGGCAAACGCGAGCGCAAGGTCAACACCTTCACCGATTTCATCGCGGTAGCCCGCCACCTTGCCGCGCGAAAAATATACGTCGGCGGGGAGGATCGTCGCGCAGGGCGGCAGCGCCGGCGGTTCGCTGGTCGGCGCCGCGCTCAACCTTGCTCCGGAACTCTTCGCCGGCGTTGTCGCAGAGGTGCCATTCGTCGATGTGCTCAACACCATGCTCGACGACACGCTGCCGCTGACCCCGCCCGAATGGCCCGAATGGGGAAATCCGCTGGCATCGAAGGCGGATTTCGAAACCATCGCCTCATGGTGCCCTTACGAGAACATCAAACCATCCGCCATACCGCCGGTGCTGGCGACCGCGGGGCTGACCGATCCGCGCGTTACCTATTGGGAAGCAGCCAAGTGGGTCGCGAGGCTTCGGGCAAACAATACCGGGCCTAACCCGGTGATGCTGCACATCAACATGAGCGCCGGTCATGCGGGAGTCTCGGGGCGCTACAAATCGCTGGAGAAAGTGGCGCTCGTCTATGCCTTCGCAATAACCGCCACCGGCGCATCGCCCGAGCCGATTGCCAAGACCTGACCGCCCATGTTGCTGATCGACGTCTATCTCAAGAAGTCGCAGATCGAGGGGCTCGGCGTTTTCGCCCGCGAACCAGTCGCAAGGGGAACGGTGATGTGGGAGTTCCATCCCGATTTCGACCGGGCGGTTCCGCGTGCCGTTTATGAGGCGGCCACGGGGCCGATGCGAAACTGGCTGGACCGCTACGGATATCCATCGATCGGCGATCAGCGACACCATCATCTTCGAACTGGATGATGCACGATACATGAACCATTCGGACAACCCGAACATGGTTTTCGTCGATGGCAAGCGCGCAATTGCAGCCCGCGACATTGCGGCGGACGAGGAACTGACCTGCGATTACAACGCATTCTTTCCGGGCGGCTTCGACTTTCTCGGCGAGCGATGATCGCTATTGAACTGCCGGTACTGCCTTGAGATAGGCCGCGATGGCCGCACGGTCTTCCGGCCGCAGCCGGGCCATGTTCCTTTGGACCGCCACCATCGAGCCGCCGACGGAATCATAATCCGGCGTGAAGCCCGTCTCGAGGTAATTGACGATGTCCGATTCGCTCCAGCCCGAGAGGTTCTTGCCGGCAGGCGTGATGTTGGGAATGGCGCCTGGCCCTTCGGGCGCCGGTCCGCCTGCGAGCCAACGCGATTTTTGCGGACCGCCGATCAGGTTGCGCGGCGTGTGGCACTCCCCGCAATGGCCGGGGCCTTCGACCAGGTAACGGCCGAGTTCAAGCGGCTCGTTTGGCGAGGCAAGGGCCACGACCGGATCGCTTGAAAGGAAAAGGTGCTTCCAAAGGCCCAGCCCGCGCCGCAACTGGAAGGGCAGGGGCAGGTCATGCGCCACATTTTGCTGTGCGACTGGCGGCAGCGTCTTCATGTAGGCCCAAAGATCCGCCACGTCCGGCAAGGCCATGCGGGCATAGGCGGTGTAGGGGAAGGCGGGGTAGTAATGCGCGCCTGTCGGGCGAGACGCCTTTCAACATGGCGTTGGCGAAATCCGCCCCGGACCAGCCGCCGATGCCGGTTGCCGTGTCCGGCGAAATATTGGGCGCGTGGAAGATTCCGAAAGGTGTTGCAAGCTCGAGGCCGCCGCCTAACTGCGAGCAGCGCCGTCGCCCGTGGCACCCTTTGCGGCATGGCACGAAGCGCAGCCACCGGCCCAGAATATGCGCTCGCCGCGCGCCACATCGCCGCTTTCCATCCCCGCGACAGCTGCTGCGGGCAGGCGCGACGGCATGGTCAGCAGCCAGAAAACGACTGCGGCCGCAATGGCAAGGAATACCAATACGGCCGCGATTTTTCTCACCAGACGCTCCGGGTGGCTCAGTTCTTCATGATTCGGAACGTTTCATGGCAGCTCTTGCAGTTGCCGCCGACAGAACCCAGGACCGGGCCGAGCGCCGCGACATCCGCCGGAGCGGCCGCAATTGCAGCATCGAGGTCGGTATGGAACTTGGCAAGCGCCGCCTTGAAGCCATCCATGTCCTCCCAGATCTTGGGAGCCGCCGTGGTTTCGCCGCCCGTCTCCGAACCTGCCGGGAAAAGGTCGCCGAAATTGGCTGTCGCTTCGCGCATCGTGGTCAATGCGGCCAGAACTGCCGCAGCATCATAGGCCATTTCGCCCTTTGAGGTCTTGACCAGCACGCCCATCGAGGCGCCGACCTTTTCCTTCATGATGGCCTTGCGGTCCGAGATGGCGTCGGCATGTGCAACGCCTGCAAACAACAAGGTTGCTGCGGCTACGCTGAAAAACAGTTTCTTCATGGAACCTCCGTGGCGGAATAGCAGTGGTGCAAGTGTCGCCACGAGGATGATTACACTGCGATTTCGAGATTTCGAGAGGGAAGGCATGTTTTTGAGGGACGAAACCGTTGAACAATGCGTCAACGATTTCGTCCATCAAATTTTCGCGAGATGAATCAGGCCGATGCCTTGGAGAAACATTCCTCGACATATTCCCAGTTGATCAGGCTGTCGACGAAAGCTTCGAGATACTTCGGGCGGGCGTTTCGATAGTCGATGTAATAGGAATGCTCCCACACGTCGCATCCCAAGAATGGGCTTGGCGCCATGGATGAGCGGGTTCTCGCCGTTCGGCGTCTTCATGATCGACAGCTTGCCGTCCTTCATCGCCACCCAGCACCAGCCGGAACCGAACTGCGTCTTGCCCGCTTCCATGAAGTCGGTGCGGAACTTGTCGAAGCCGCCAAGATCGCGGTCGAACGCTGCCTGCACCGCGCCGGGAAGCTTGTTGCCGCCGCCGCCCTTTTTCATCCAGTGCCAGAAATGGACGTGGTTGTAGTGCTGCGCGGCGTTGTTGAAGAGGCCCGGGAATCTTGCCATGCGAGGCGACGACGATCTCCTCCAGCGGCTTGCCGGACATGCCGTTTTCCTCGGCCAGCTTGTTGCCCATGTCGACATAGGCCTGGTGGTGCTTGTCGTGATGGTATTCCAGCGTCTCGGCCGACATGAAAGGCACGAGCGAGTCGTAGGCATAGGGCAGTTTCGGCAGGGTGAAGGTCATCTTCGTCTCCTCTTGAACAGTCAGGCGCGCGGCAGCACGGGCCGGTGCGCCCGGATATACCAAAAAAGCTAGGGCCGCAAAGCCGCTAGCACAATGTGTTGCGCGAAGTTTGTTCGCAAGGGAATGTGCGGGCGACAGGTTACCAGAGGATACGGCCATGGAACGCGCAATCTATGTTTTCGACGCCTATGGCACGCTGTTCGATGTCCATTCGGCTGTCGCCCGCCACTCGGAACTGGCCGGACCCAATGCGGCGGCGCTTTCGCAAATCTGGCGGACCAAGCAGCTTGAATACACCTGGACGCGGACCGCCATGGGCCGCTACCGCGATTTCCAGGCGTTTGACGCAGGAAGCGCTGGATTTCGCGCTGGCCTCGGTTCCCGGCTGGCAGGCGGGCGCGCGGGAGGTCTTGCTCGACGCCTATGCCGTTCTCGATTGCTACGCGGAAGTGCCGCAAGTGCTGGCCGCGCTGAAAGCGCAAGGGCCATCGCCTCGCGATCCTTTCCAACGGCACGCCCGGCAATGCTTGCCGATGCGGTCAGGTCGGCGGGCATCGGCGATCTGCTCGACGACGTGCTGTCGACAGACGCATTGCGCCTCTACAAGACAGCGCCGGAGGCGTACAGGCTTGTCACTTCCAGATATCGGGGTGGAGCCGGGCGACGGTGCACTTCCAGTCGTCGAACCGCTGGGATATCGCCGGCGCCACCGCCTTTGGCTTCAAATGCAGCTGGATCAACCGGACAGGCCAGCCGGATGAGTATGGCGACTTGCCGCCCGCTGCAGTGCTTGCCGACCTTACGGGTTTGCTTTGACCGAACCTGTGTTCGTTTCGTCGGCAGCCGGTGCCGACAGCGCTTCGACCGCGGTTTCGCCGGCCTTCCGTTCGCCGAGATAGTCGAAAAGCCCGCGAGCGCCGGTCTTGGCCTTCGCGCCAAACTGCGCGAACAGTTCCTTGCCGGTAACGCAGGCGTCTTCGTTGCGTTCGCAAAACTGGGAGAGGTCGGCCAGAAGCGCTTGTGCGGCGACCATCGTCTCGCCGGTCGAGACAGCGCGCTGGCCCTCGTCCAGATCCTCCGGATTGGCGGGGATGAAGGCTATCACAAGCGAAAGCCAGAACACGGCGCGAATGAGGAACATGGTTTGCCTCGGTTTCCGATCGCCCACATGCCTAGCAGGCACTGCTTAAGGCGGCCTTTGCCGAAATGGTGAAAAAATCCCTCAAATTGTGCCTGTTTACCGTGTTTTGCCCAATCGGGGCCGTTTTCGGGGGTGCAGGGGCCGCTTTTATCCAAAATTTGCCGGATTGGCCGTTCCGAAACCCTGAAGCCGTAAAGCCGGCGTTTACCATACCGCGATGTTTCGCTTCGCTACCGCTGCCGAAAGGTCGCGGTTTGCGGCCAACCGCGCCAGCCTTAGCGTTCCATTAAAGCTGCCGTGCCACGGTCATCGACAGGACGGCTCCGCGAAGTCCGGCGCCCCGATACGAAAGCGCCGCAGAACAACAAGCGGCGTCAGGAACGAAACCGAATGACAACTCCAACAGCCCCGCACGGCGCACGAACGGCACTGCCGCTTCGATCTGGCGCAGATCGGACCCGACTTCTACTCCCTGCATCGCGCATCGGGCGAGATGGTTTGGGCGGGAGCCAATGCGATGCGCGTACTTGATCGCACGCCGGACGCCGTCATGGACAACGGCCTTCTCAACGCCATTCATGTGCAGGATCGCGTGACGGTCGCCTGCGCGATCGCCGATTGCATTGCGGGCGGTTCGAAGATCAGGACCCAGTTCCGGCTTGCCGCCGCCGACGGGCAGTTGAACCGCTGGTTCGAGATGCGTTGCGAGCCTGCGCCGGACGGCATCTTGGACGGCGCCGCGAAAACTGGCGCTTGCAGTGACGCGCGACGTTTCGGAGCGGCACAGGATCGACGAGGATTTGCGCGCGAGCCGCGAAAAGGCGGAAAGCGCCAATGTCGCCAAGAGCCTGTTCCTGGCAAATATGAGCCACGAACTGCGCACGCCGCTGAACGCCATTCTCGGCTTTTCCGAGCTCCTGCAATCGGATGTGATGCGCAGTATGCCGGCTCGAGCGCAACCGGGAATATATCGGACTCATCCACAGCTCGGCGAGCCATCTTTTCGCGGTGCTGACCGACATCCTCGACATGTCGAAGATCGAGGCGGGCAAGTACGAAATCTTCACCGAGCCGTTCAAGATCGGTCATACGCTCGCCAATTGCTGCGCGATGATGCGCGGCCAGGCCGAGCAGAAGAAGATCGAGATCGTCGGCGCCGGCTTCGATGCGCTTCCGGAGATCACCGCCGACGAGCGCGCCGTTCGCCAGATCATGATCAACCTGCTTTCCAATGCCGTGAAGTTCACGGACGAAGGCGGGCGGGTGAAGGTCGAGGCGTTGCGGGCCGGGCGCAACTGTAAGATTGCCGTTTCCGACAATGGCATCGGCATATCGGAAGAGCATCTGGCACAGCTCGGCATGCCGTTCTACCAGGCCGACAGCAAATATCGACCGCAAGTACCAGGGCACCGGGCTCGGCCTTTCCGTGGTTCGCGGCCTCGTCGACCTGCATCGCGGCAAGTTGTCCTTCGAAAGCCGCAAGGGGCATGGCACGACGGTGACCGTGACGCTGCCGCTCAATGCGCGCGAGACACGCCCGGTGCCGGCCAGCGAGGAACTTGAAATCGTCCGGCTGCACCAGCCGCCGTCACACGCTCCGCAGCCATTTTCGATCGCCCGCAGGGCAAGCCAGGCGCAGGTGAAGAGGTAGGATCATGAGAGGCATTGCCGCGGTTCTCTTCGAGAGCGTTCAGGAAAATCCGGCCATCGCCGCCGGGGTTTGCACATTCGCCGTTGCCTTCGCACTTGTCGCGGGCAATGCGCTCTATGGCCAGAAGTCGAGCTCATCCGGTTCCGCTGTTTGCCACGCGCGACGCGATGACCACCCGCTCCGTCCAGAAGGCGGACGGCGGCGATGTGCGCAAGGCGTGTGCGTACCGGCAGGCGATATTGCCCGCATTCCGGTACCGCAGATCCGTCCGCAAATCGTGCTGCAGGCCAAGAACTCGTCCAACGCTCGTGCGCGATACCCAGGAAAGCCTGCGCGCCCGCGGCCTTTACGCCGGCGACGTCGACGGGCTTTACGGCCCCAAGACCAGAGAGGCGATCACTGCGCTATCAGCGCGATGCCGGCATTGAGGCAACCGGTGAAGTTTCGCTCACGCTGGTGAAGCTTTTCGCAGGACAATGTCCGTTCCTCAGGCAAGGCCGGCACGAACGGCCGCCGCTGACGCCGATGTTGCGTTGAAGCCGGTTAAAGTCGCCGTCACGGTGGATACTTCGCAGGCTTCGCCTGCGGTGCGCGAAACCGTCAAGGCCGTTACCTCGTCCTTTGACGAAACGACGATGCGGCAGATCAAGGACGCCGCCACGATCGCGCGCATCCAGATCGGCCTCATCAATTTCGGCGAATCCGGCATCACGGTCGACGGGATGATGAATGAGCAGACCGCTGAGGCGATCCGCCGCTTCCAGGGGCGCTACGGCCTTGATGTGGACGGAATGCCCGGCGATGATCTCCTGATCAAGATGGAAGAAATCGGCGCGCTGAAGAAAAGCTGACATTGCGGGTTCAAAGCCATATCTGGGTGTCTGCGTTCCTGCGGGCAGAAAGCGCCGCAGGCGGCTATCCCGCGATCATCCGCAAGGGCGCAGCCGAAGCGGGCGCAATCTTCATCGTGCATGAGCATGAGGATGGCACGGCGTCCGTCTACGCGCCCGCTCCGCAATCGGATTTCGATGAAGCGCTGCCGCAAGGGCGGCGTTTCGAACGCGTGCTGGAGCGTGTCACGCGAGAGCGGTCGGGGGAATGGCTGGACCGGCAGGTCAAGCTTCGACACCGATTGCTGGATCATCGGTACCGAGCGGCGCGAGCGGCGTGCCTTCGCTTGTTGGCGGCTAGGCGCTCTTCAGAGTGCTGAGAAGCGGCGCCAGATCTTCAGACGGTGCTTGACCGACACTGGCCAGTATCTCGCGCCGGCGCTGGCTGGCGATCGCCCGCAGCGCGCTGATATCGATTTCCGTCTGCGTTTCGATCGGCTTCCTGGCGACAGGCTGGCTGACAGGCTGGGTGATGTTTGCGCCCAGGCTTTCCACGAACCGCCGGCAGGCGGCGACGTCGAGCCCGCCCAGCATCGCCTTCGCTTCATTGTAGGCGACGATATTGCGGGCAATCTGCGCATCGAGTTGCAGCAGGCACTGGATCGTTCCCAGATCGGTGAGGCCAATGCCCTTTGAAAAGACGATGAGTTCCCTTGCGCCGCCTTTCGAAAGGATCGCGCGGGAAACTTGGGCGGGCATTTCGCACCAGTCTTCCAGTGCAGAGGCAATGAATTCGCGGTCTCCGGCACGCGCTGCCCGCACGAGCTGCTGCTCCAGCGGCTTGGCCGGATCGAAAGCCGGAGCGGCTTCGCGCGCTGCATCGCGCCCGAGCCTTCCACCGCGTGCTGCCAGCGCGGTCAGCTTTTCCTTCAATGATTCTTCCCTTGCCACGGGCGCCGGTTCGATTTGCACTGCGGCTGCCGGTTCCATCTCCGGTTCGGCCTCGACCGTTTGCGGCTCCGCTTCCACCTCAATGCGGCTGTTGGCCGCGACGGTCTCGAGATGGCCGACGCGGGTTTCCGCGATCACCTCCTCGATGTCTTGCGGCTCGATGCCGGCCAACAGCGCTTGCATTTCAGCATCGTCCTTGAGGGCAGCATTCTTTGCAAGGATTTCGCGGCAACGATTTCCGCCGGCCGCGATCAGCGAGCAGGCCGCATTGGCGGTCAGGCTCGTGCGCCGGCACAGGATTTCCAGGGATTGCTGGCCAAGCCGGATCGCCAGGTTCTTGATGTCGACCTCGTTCAGCGCATCGCTGAAAAGCAGAACGGGCGCGGCGATGTCGTACTCGTCCATCGCCAGGTAAAGCAGGATGGTGCGCGGCGTGTAGACATTTCGCGCCAGCGAGGCCGCAAGGACGCGTCGCTCCGCTTTGTCCGAACCATCGACAAGCTGGTAGAAGAGCTCGCGAAACATTGTCACGTCGTGCTGCGTCGGGCGCGCAATGGCGCAGAAATTGCGCGCCGCCTCGCCCAGCAGTCCGGCCTTTCGCGCCCGTGCCGCCGCCCGCCGCGACGCCTCGCCGCTCATGGAAAGCGAACCGGCATCCGTTGCCGGCGTGGAGGGAATGTTGGCGAGTTGTGGCATTTGCACTGAGGCTCCCGAACCGAATCGCGTGCGTTCGATATAGTTGCGGGCAAATTCTTAAGCCTGTGTTAACCAGCCATCGCTCGTTGCCGCCGGGCGCGTTCACCCTTTCTTAACCAGCCTTCCGCTCAATTCGCGCAGGTACATGCCGATTCGGCGAAACGCAGGACCAAAGGGTCGAGAACAGACATGGCAACGGTGATCAGGTTTCCGGCAGAAGCGGCGGCGTGGCGCTACGCAGAACCGCGCCAGGGATCATGGCCCTGCCGTTGGTGCGGGCGGCGGGCGCGGCGAGATCGTGCTTTTCACCGGCGTGCGCTATGCCCGCCACGAAGACGGCATCGGCAATCGCAGCGGCGACACAGCCTGGAAAGCGAAAGCGCCGCGCCAAGGTTTGACGCCTTTGCCTCGCTTTACTGGGACGGCGCTTCCGGTTCTTCAGGAGCTTCAGGCGTTTCCGGTGCTGGTGTCGGCGACCGGCGTATAGGCCGTGCATTTGACGCCCTCGATATGCTCGCGTGCGCGCTCGCGCCAGCTGTCGTCCGGACGCAGGACGCGCAGCACCACGAAGCCTTCCTTCATGTCCGATTCCACGACGATCGAATTTTCGATCTCGGGCGGCTGTACCTCGCGCAAGCGCAGGATCTGTACGGGGCTGAGCAGAAGCAGGTCGAGCCGGGTCTCGATGGCCGTGCGGTTGTTCAGGCTGTAGACGACCGTGCCGTCCTCGTTGACGATGGTCGCCGACCAGAAGGTGTCTATCCGGGGAGCTACAATCCTGACGCCTTCGTCGGTGATGTCGAAACGGCAGACACCGTAGGCGAAGAAGGGATCCATGTCGGCAATCGGGGATTGCGAGCCGTCTTGCGGCATGGCCTTGAAGACAAGCATGTGGAAAATCGCGAGACAATTGCGCATAGGCATCCCTGCTGCCGTAGGAAGGGATCAACAATACGATTGCGATATGCACCAGCCCGGCAACCACGATCGTGCATAGCGTGAAATAAAGGATGCGCAGGATCATGACGCGCATGTCTCCCGGACGATTCGCGGCATTGGCGGCGGCGCCGAACCTGCGCTCGACGTGACCGGCGTGTCGTAGATGCGCAGCACCATCCGGAACGCGCCGTCGCCCGAGATCGCCAGCCAGTTGCCCGGGCGCGGATAGCGCGCCACGTCGACCATGAACGTGCCATCTGGATAATGCACGACAACGTTGGAATAGATCGCGGACTTGCCGCCCGGCGCCGGCGCCACCGGTCGGCCTGCACTGTCATACGTCACGAGCGTCCAAAGCTTGGCGGGCGGCGTCGCGCCCTCCACGCGGTACTCGCAGGCAAGCGACAATTCCCTGCCTTGCGAATCCGTGAAAGCCTCGAACGAAAGCCCTTCCGTCGCGCCGAGCGGCACGGTGCCTTCCGCGACCCCGCGTGCGATGGTGTATGGATCGACCTGGTCGGCGCTCGCGAAGGGAAAGGCGGTCCACGGCCCGATATTGATGGCGCCGATCCGGTGCGCATGCTGGATGGAATACCAGGCGGTGGTTCCGCCAAGGAACAGCCCTGCCGCAAGCACCAGCACGATGGGAATGATCAGCCGCACTAGCCCTGGTCCGTCGTCATGTCAGCGGGCGACCGCCGACTGCCCCTCGCCGGCGGCAACCACCTGGTTCGCCGTGACGGGCTTTGCCTCGCGAAGCTTGCGCTCGAGGTCGAGAAGTGTCTGCTCCGCCGCCTTGGAAAGCAGCTTGGGACGCAGCGCCGGCGGTCCCTGCACCATTTCCCGGGTGGCGGGCTCGTCGGGCTTTTCCTCTGTGCCGCCAGGAAGCGGATTTTCGATGAACGGAACCGGCAAGAGGTCGATGTTCTGGTGCGCGTATGTCATGAAGCGCTGCCAGGTCATGGCCGGCACGGTGCCGCCGGTCATGTTCTTCATGACCGATATAGTCGTCATTGCCGTACCAGACCGCGGCTACATAATTGCCGGTGTAGCCGACGAACCAGGCGTCGCGGTAGCTCGATGTTGTACCGGTCTTGCCCGCTGCGCGAATGCCGTCGAGCGCCGCGCGCCGCGCCGTGCCCCATTCGGGAATCTGCGCCATGATGCGGTTCATCACGCCGACGGTGTTTTCCGACAACGCCCTGACGGGTTGCGGGCGGTCCTTGCGGTAGTCGTAGAGAATGTTGCCGGCCGAATCGATGATCTGCGTGACCGCATGCGTGTCGAGCTTCATGCCGCCGGTCATGAACGCGCCGTAGGAAGTGGCCATTTCCATCACGGTAAGGCCGTTCGAGCCAAGCACCATCGGGGCGTTCAGCACCAGCGGGGAGACGACGCCCATCTTGCGCGCTGTCTCCTCGATCTTCTTGCCGCCCAGGCCCGGCAGCCTGTCGCGGCCAAGGTACAGTTTCACTGGAACCGTGTTGTAGGATTTGACCAGCGCGGTCGTCAGCGTCATCGCGCCGGCATAGCCGCCCGAATAGTTCTGCGGCGACCATTTGCCGGTGCTGACCGGCCCGTCGATCACCTTGGTGTTCTCGTCGAAGCCGAAATTCTCGACCGCCGAGGCATAGACGAAGGGCTTGAAGGAGGAGCCGGGCTGGCGGCGCGAGACGGTGGCGCGGTTGAACTGGCTGACGCCGTAGTCGAGGCCGCCGACCAACGCGCGCACCGCGCCCTCGTGGTCGATCACCACCATGGCCGCCTCGCTGGCGTCGTATTCTTTGCCGAACTGGCGCAGATGGCTTTCGATCGTCTCCTCGGCAACGCGCTGCAGGTCCAGATCGACCGTCGTCTTGGCGACGAAGGTGCGTGTCGGGAAGTCGGCGGCGATGCGCTTGATCTCCTCGAACGCGTAATCGATGAAATAGTTCGGGCCTTCGGTGTCCGAACGCTCGACGATGGATGCCGGCTTGCGCCGTGCGCCGATCACCTGGCCCTCGGTCATGAAGCCCGACTGCACCATGTTGGTGAGCACTTCGTTGGCGCGCGCGCGCGCCGCCGGCAGGTTGATGTGCGGCGCGTATTTGGTCGGCGCCTTGTACAGGCCCGCCAGCATGGCCGACTTCGGCCAGGGTGAGGTCCTTCACCGGCTTGTCGAAATAATACTGCGCCGCCGCCGTGATGCCGAAATTGCCGCCGCCCATATAGGCGCGGTCGAGATAGAGCTTGAGGATTTCCTTCTTCGACAGATTCGATTCCAGCCAGAGCGACAGGAACGCTTCCTTGACCTTGCGGTCGATCGTGCGCTCGTTGGTGAGGAACAGGTTCTTGGCCAATTGCTGGGTGATGGTCGAGCCGCCCTGCACGACGGAGTTGGCGCGCACATTCTCGGCCATGGCGCGGGTCAGCCCGAGAAAGTCGATGCCGAAATGGTCGAAAAAGCGCCGGTCTTCGGTCGCCAGCACCGCCTTGATGAAATGGTCGGGCAGCGCGTCGATCTCTTCGGAATCTGTCTGGCGGATGCCGCGCCGGCCGATTTCCTTGCCGTAGCGGTCAAGGAAGGTGACGGCGAAATCGGATGTGCTGCGCCAGTCCTTGTTCGTCTCGTCGAATGCGGGAAGCGCCAGGCCCAGCATCATGACCGCGCCGGCAAGGCCAAGCGTGAAGGCTTCGCCCGATATTTCGACCAGGAACTTGCGAAACCCCGTCGCGCGGAACTTGCGGAAGAAGATGACGACGGATTCCCACCATTCGCCCGAGCTGCTGAACAGCCGGAAAATCGCGTCGTCAAGCCACGAATCGAAGCCGAGCAGGCGATTCCGGGCCTTTCCGCGATTGGTGTTGTCGAACGGATTGCGCAAGGCGGGCTACTTCTTCCTGTTACCGGGCCTTCGAAGCACATATACCATTTGATTGAGGATTTGGAGAATTTTGCGGCTTTTCAAGCGATACATGTCTGAAAACCCGCCAATGGTGAATGCATGGGCGAGCCTTTCTGGAAAAGCAAGAAACTGCACGAAATGACCCCGCAGGAGTGGGAGTCGCTGTGCGACGGCTGTGGCCGTTGCTGCCTCAACAAGCTTGAGGACTGGGAGACGGGCGAACTCTACTGGACCAATGTCGCCTGCCACATGTTGGACGGCCACAGCTGCCGCTGCAAGGACTACGCGAACCGCCTCGACCATGTTCCCGATTGCATCCAACTGACGCCGAAAATGATCGGCGAACTGGAATGGCTGCCGCCGACCTGCGGCTACCGGCTGGTAAGCGAGGGCAAGGATCTTTTCCCCTGGCACCCGCTGATTTCCGGCAACCCCGAAAGCGTACACGAGGCCGGCATCTCCGCCCGCGACCGCTCCATCCCCGACACCGGCATCGATGTGGAAGATTTCGAGGACTACATCGTCAAATGGCCGGGGCAGATGCCGAGGCGGAGGAAGGCGCGGCAGGGGTGAGCGGATTGCGTTGTGGGGCGACGCAATTTAAGGATGTATGACGCAAGACGCGGAGGCACAGATGACCACCTTTGAATTCACCATCATCGCCTCTGGCCTTGATCCTGAAGCCGACGATTTCGAGGATCGATTTTATGAAGCGGGCTGTGATGACGCGTCCATTGCGTTCGCGCGGGGAGCGATCCTGCTCCAGTTCGCACGAGAGGCCGAGGATCTCGATTGCGCAATCAAGTCCGCAATTGAGGCTGTAGAGCGGGCCGGTGCGACAGTTGAACGGGAAGTCGCCTTTGGTCTGCCGCGGCCTGCACTACGGAAGAATCGCGCTTCTACATGATAACGGGCAGCCATTTCGCAGGGCATGAAACCGTAAAGCACTCAGTCGGTGAAAATGCGCGCGGCATTGTCCACACCAATACGATTGAAAACGTGTTCTCGGTGTTCAAGAGCGGCATGATCGGCATTTGCCAGCATTGCGGTGATGCGCACCTGCATCGCTATCTTGCGGAGTTTGATTTCCGCTACAATCGCCGCAGGGCACTGGAATGGACGGATGCGCAGCGCGCCGCCGATCTGCTGTTGCGCGTCCGTGGTAAGCGCCTGACATATCGAAGCGCTCATTAAGGCGAAGACGCCTAAGCAAAAGGCTCGCCGCATTTTGCGCAAACGCAAGAGGTTTTTATAAACCAGACTTGTGTTTTGCCCATGCCTCCAACAGAGATAGCCCGACTGTTTTTAGAACTTGTAAGGGTAGCGTGGCCAATTGTTCGGCTGAAAATTTCGACTTTAGCGTCTTCCAGACGCTATCATTGCTCATAACAGCGAATAGGTCGTGCCCTTCCCAAGTCATGTCAGAAACATGCATGTTCCAAAGGTATTTCCCTAGCCGATCTTCGTGTTCAGCCTTTATCAGTTTGGCCTCCGCCAACAATTCTACATGCTGAGCGACCGCGTTTTCGTCTGCGCCTTCAATAACCAAAGGCTCAGGTTTGCGGCTTTGTTTGTTGTGAATTTCGATAAGAATTTTTCTTATCAGTTCCATATCGCGCTTCATTGCCACGGTCCCTAGTGGATCAATGGCAATAATAATATTACCGCGATTTGGAGTCTCCTGATTTTGAAGTATCAATATTGGAGTCCTTTGGGCGGGGCTGCTTTGGCTTTGACCTGCCACTGCGTTTTTCCTCCAGACGGAGTTAGAGTCCGGCCTATTTGAAGGACGGACAAATGAAGCGTGCACGGTTCACGGAAGAGCAGATCATCGGCGTTTTGCGCGAGCACGAAGCCGGAATGAAGACGGCGGATGTCTGCCGCAAGCACGGCATTTCGGAAGCGACGTTTTACAACTGGAAGGCCAGGTACGGCGGTATGGACGTGTCCGAAGCCAAGCGGTTGAAGAGCCTCGAGGAAGAGAACGCGAAGCTGAAGAAGTTGCTGGCCGAGCAGATGCTGGACGTTGCCGCGATGCGAGAGCTTCTTTCAAAAAAATGGTAGGGCCCGCCGTGAAGCGCGAAGCTGTCGCGCATCTGCAGGCTGTGATGGGCCTGTCGGAACGTCGGGCCTGCGCCATCATCGACGCGGATCGCAAGATGGTTCGTTACCGATCCTGTCGACCCGCCGATACCGGGCTGCGCGCCCGCCTGCGTGAACTTGCCAACGAGCGACGGCGGTTCGGCTATCGGCGGCTTTTCATCCTGTTGCGGCGCGAGGGTGAACCGTCGGGCATCAACCGCATCCACAGGCTCTATCGCGAGGAGGGCCTGACCGTTCGCAAGCGGCGGGCGCGGCGCAAGGCCGTCGGCACGCGCGCGCCCATCCTGGTGGAAGCCATGCCAAATGCGCGCTGGTCGATCGACTTTGTCCATGACCAGTTCGCCAATGGCCGCCGCTTCCGCATCCTGAACATCGTCGACGACGTCACCAAGGAATGCCTCGGCGCGATCCCGGATACGTCGATCTCGGGCCGGCGGGTTGCACGCGAACTGACCGCCATCATCGCTCAGCGCGGCAAACCGGGCATGATCGTCTCCGATAACGGCACGGAGTTCACATGCAACGCCATGCTCGCCTGGTGCACCGACATGAGGGTGGATTGGCACTTCATCGCGCCCGGCAAGCCGATGCAGAACGGATTTGCTGAGAGCTTCAACGGTCGCATGCGCGACGAACTGCTCAACGAAAGCCTGTTCTTCGATCTCGACCATGCGCGCCGAACCATCGGCGCATGGGTTAGTGACTACAACAACCAGCGCCCGCATTCCGCGCTCGGATACCAGACACCGGCTGCCTTCGCGGCCAATCTCACCGCAACGGGCGATCAGCTGCGCAAACCCGACCAGCTACGCCGATCGCCCGTTGCCCAAACCGCGCCATACGGCGTACAACCCGCCGAGGCTCTAATTGCCGCTGGATGACAAAGCAGTGGCAGGTCAGCTTCGGCGGGGATTTCAGCATCCGGCGAAGCACCTCGTTACCCTTCGCTTCGTCCACTTCTTTTGGCTTTTCGTCTTGGGGGCCTGACATGGAACCTCTTTTTGATCCGCACTCTGAAATTGCACAGTGCCATTATGCCTTGGGAGAACTCATGGATGCCTGGAGCACCCTAGAAAGAAATTGCATAAACCTCCTAGGGGCTGTCATGCGCTGTGACTACGACACAGCCGCCGCGATATTCTACAACGCAAATGGCCCCCATCAGTATCGCCAACTTTTTGAGGCGCTATCCGAGACACGTTGCGACGAAAAGCAGGCCGCAGCCATCTCGTCCATTTTGGGACGCATCAAGAAATTTGCAAAGAAACGAAACAGCATCGTTCACGGCGACTGGATCATGCACATCGAATGGATGCGCGACGATGCAACGGGAACAGAATATGAAATGTTTCAGGCGCGACGATGCGCAAACTCGCAATCGAAAAAAAAGCGCGAAGAGATCGCCATGTCGGACGAATTGCGCAATCGCGATTGGTTTTCGCGTACCGATATTTCACGCATCACGCAAAGCATTTCCGAATTGGGAGACGACATACTCTCGGTAATACGAGAGCACTGGGCGTGACTCGTCAAACGCCGCGGATAAAACGAGCCGCGCATAGTTCATGCATTCAAAATCTTGGTCTTCATAGTCCGACAGCGCAGTTGCCGCTCGCGCTATCATTTCGTCTGTAATCTCCGGCCTGTCACGCGTAGGCACCATCGAATTGCCTCTTCATACGTCACATCCACAAATAGGAAAATAATCCTTGACACCGCACCGGTGATCAGGCACATTCACGTCATGGTCGAAGAAGTGCGGCTGCGGCTGCGCTTCACGGCATAAACCTCTCGGAACATCCCCACATGATCACCACCACCCCAACCCGGCGCGTCCGCGCTCCGGGCGCTTCGCGTTCGGCAATCGCCAAGCGCTTGTCGAAAATGCTGAAGAAGCAGGTCGATGCGCTGGAGGCCGACGAGGCGGAAGGCTTTTCGGAAGCGCGTGTCAAGGCGCTGATGCTGCTGGCCAAGACGCTGCAGGCCATGGAGGCAATCGAGGAAAAGAGCGGAAAACCCGATGCCGAACCTTCAGACGCCGACGACATTCTGGAATTCCGCCGCCGGCTTGAGAGCCAGCTACAGGCGCTTGACGGCGAGCGGGAACCTCACCCGCTTCCTTGACGGGCTTTCGCTGGCCGACCTTTCCCGCGCCCTCAACGACTGGCCGGTATTCGCCGGGCTGAAGCAGCGCCCGCCGCTGTCGAACTGGCGCACCTGGCTGATGCTGGGCGGGCGCGGCGCGGGCAAGACGCGGGCCGGCGCGCAATGGCTTTCGGGACTTGTCGCGCGGGACGCGCACTATGCCGGCGATGCGGCGGGGCGGGTGGCGATTATCGGCGAGACCTATTCGGACGCCCGCGCCGTGATGGTGGAGGGCGAAAGCGGGCTGCTGGCGGTGAGCGCGCCCGACCGGCGGCCGCAATGGAATGCGGGCAAACGCGAGCTTGTCTGGCCGGACGGCACCATCGGCCAGGTGTTTTCCGCCGCCGATCCGGAAGGGCTGCGCGGCAGCCAGTTCGGCGCTGCCTGGTGCGACGATTTCGGTCGCCGCGGCCTTCACCGGCATGATCGGCATCACGCTTGATCCAGGCGCCCAGACGGAAATCGCCGATGCGATGGTGCAGATCATCGCCGCAGCCGGCGCGCTTCTGGCCATCCACGGCCGCCTCACCGCCACCGAGGTCATCGTGTGAATGGGTGGATGGCGCTCGCAACCGCACTGGCTGGAGCGGCGCGCATGCTCGCAGGACTTGCCGGCAAGTGGATCGAGGAGCGTCGGCAGGCAGCGTTGCAAAAACTTGCGGAGAAGGGACGGGCCCATGACCTGCTGGCAAAGGCCATCCGTGCCCGCTTGCGTGCTTCTGATGCTGCTGCCCGCGCTGGCGGCCTGCCAGACAACACAGCGTCCGATCGAATACCGCCGCAATTGAAGAAAGCGCGGAAGGCTGGGCTTGCCTGGCCTTCCGCCCGGTTTCATGGTCGACCGGGGACACGTCGGAAACGGTCGAACAAATACGCGAACACAATGCGGTATGGGACGCGGTTTGCAAGGAAAACTGACGCATGGAATCACCATTCATTTGCCGTTCAGGGCAACGGTGCTATCTATGCCTTCCATGAAAAAGACCGCTGCCCTTTCCCTGTTTCTTGCCGCGATGTTCGCCGCCCCGGCGTGGGCCGACTGCTATCAGGTCGCCGACCAGACGGCCGCCCAGTATGGCGCGGAGGTGATCTCGGTTCGCGAAAAAGGCGGAAACTGCATCATCAAGCTTCGCATCCCGGGACAAGGCGGCCAGCCGCCGCGGGTCGAAACCATCAGCGTACCCGGCTGAGCGGGCGGAGAATCTCAAATGCGCCTGCTCGTCGTCGAGGATGACAAGAACCTCAACCGCCAGCTTTGCGATGCATTGACCGACGCGGGATATGCTGTCGACAAGGCATTTGATGGCGAAGAGGGCCATTTCCTTGGCGATACCGAACCGTATGACGCGGTGATACTCGATATCGGCCTTCCGAGCATGGACGGCATCACGGTGCTGGAGCGCTGGCGGCGGGAGGGGCGCACAATGCCCGTACTGGTGCTGACTGCGCGGGACCGCTGGAGCGACAAGGTCTCGGGCATCGACGCAGGCGCTGACGACTACGTCACCAAGCCTTTTCACGTCGAGGAAGTGCTGGCGCGCGTCCGGGCACTGATCCGCCGTTCGGCCGGCCATGCCGCTTCGACATTGCGCTGCGGGCCGCTCGAACTCGACACGCGCCTTTCGCGTGTGACTGTCGACGGCAACCCGGTGAAGCTGACCAGCCACGAATTGCGGCTGCTTTCCTACCTGATGCACCACCAGGACAAGGTGCATACGAGAACAGATCTCACGGAGCATCTCTATGACCAGGATTTCGATCGCGACTCCAATACGATTGAGGTCTTCGTCGGGCGCCTGCGCAAGAAGCTCGGCGCCGACTACATCGAGACGGTGCGCGGGCTCGGATATCGCTTGAAGGCGCCCGAGCCGGGCCAGAACTGAGATCCGATGCGGCAGGGTACGCTTTCGCGCCGCCTTATCCTGCTCACATCCATCTGGGCAGTCATCTCGATAGGTCTTGCGGCGTTTCTGTTGAGCCAGGCGTACCGCGCCAATTCCGAGCGGCGCTTCGAGGAGCTGGTGACCGCCAATCTCTATATCCTGATGGGGGCGGTGGAGCCGGGCGAAGATGGCAGGCTCACCGGCCAGCCGGACCTTCGCGATCCGCGTTTCCTGAATTTCGGCTCCGGCTGGAACTGGGTTGTAAGTTCCGTCTCAGATCCCGTCGAACCGGCTGGCTTCTGCCTCGCTGGCCGATGGCGATGTTGCCCCGCCCGCCGAGCATCGAATTCGACGACCGGTTCCAGCGAAGCTGGTCCTATGTAGACAACCGCGGACAGGAATTGACCGCCGTGGAGGCACGCGTATTTCTCGGCAGCGGATCGGAGATCTATTCCTTCCGCGCGACCGGCAACCGGGGTGACATCGCGGCCGAGATCAACTCGTTCATCCGAACCATGGTGCTGTTGCTGGCCGTGTTCGGGCTTGGCTTCATGCTCGCCAGCTTCGTCATCGTGCGCATCGGTCTTGCTCCCGATCACCGGCGCGACCGCGCAGCCTCGGCGCGATCCGCGAGGGCAAGGCGGAAAAGCTGGAGGGCAGTTTTCCAAGCGAGATCCAGCCCTTGATCGACGAAACCAACGCCCTGATCGTGTCGAACCGAAGCATCATCGAGCGCGCGCGCACGCAGGTCGGCAATCTTGCCCATTCGCTGAAGACGCCGATCGCGGTGATCAGGAACGAGGCCGAGGGCGCGCCGCCTGCGACTCAAGAAGATCATGCTGGAACAGTCCGCCGCCATGCAGCACCAGGTGCAGGCCTATCTTGACCGGGCCCGCATTTCCGCCCGCCACGCCACAGTGACGTCCCGCACCGAAGCGAAGCCCGCGCTGGAGCGCATCGTGCGGGTGATCGCGAAGCTCAATCCGCAAATCGACGTCGAAAGGCGGTTTTCCGATGAGCAACTCGTTTTCGCCGGAGAAGAACAGGATTTCGAGGAGATTGTCGGCAATCTGCTTGAGAACGGCGCAAGGTTCGCGAGTTCGCGGCTGCGCATCAGTGCGTCGCGGCAGGCGGATGCAGCTGGGCTGCTGCTCATCGAGATCGAGGACGACGGCCCTGGCATGTCGCCGCAGGAAGCGGAAATCGCATTGAAACGCGGTATGCGCCTCGATGAATCCACGCCCGGTTCCGGACTTGGGCTGTCGATCGTCAAGGACATCGTCGCCGAATATGGCGGCCGGCTGGCACTGGGCCGGTCGGAACTTGGCGGGCTTCGCGCCACGGTTCGATTGCCGTCGCGTTGATTGCGCCAGCAATTCACTGTTTGCAAATGCGCGCATGCCTATTATTGGTTTTTCTCGTGTGGTGGTTTCCACGGTCAAGGGGTGTGGCTTGCGACCATTGATGACATTCGTTTGCGGTGGCATGTCTTGCCACGATCTACGGTTGCGCCACGCCGGATGCGGGAAACGCAGCCCGCCTTGCTGCGCCGCTGCGTGATGGCATCATAGCCGGTGATCTGGGCGCGCAATTGCCCGAGCGGGCAAAGAAACGTGCCGCCGAGGCTGAATACAAGGCGCTTGAGGGTGGCTTGGCCGGGGCACCGATATCCTGGAAAGTCGGCGATGTGCAGGGCACCGTGGTGCCGCAACAGCCCTATTCGGTTGGTTCGATCAATTGCCGGCGCTATTCCCACACGATCACGCAAGACGGCAAGGCGCGCAGCGCAACCGGAACGGCATGCCGGCGCGAAGACGGCGTATGGCGACCGCTCAGTTGAGATATGCGTCGTCAGTTGCGGCGAATTGCCCAAGGTGGCGCTGCCGCGGCAACCCGCCATTGGTTTCCACTCAAAACGTCTTTAAGTATGCGCCATGTTCTTCTGGCTTTTCGCAACGCTTCTTCTCTTCGCGGCCATCGGCTCGGTTGCATGGCCGATTCTTTCCCGCTGCGGGCGCAAAGGCGGTTCCCGCCTTTGAACACGACCGCGAGCTCTACCGCGCGCGGATCGGGGAAATAGCGGCAGACGAGAAACTTGGCCGCATCAACGCGGAGGAGGCGGAGGCTGCCAAGGCGGAGGAGGGGCGCAAGCTTCTGGCTGCGTCCACCGCACCGGCATACGCACCAGCGCCGATCTCGACCGGACTTGTCAGGTTGCTTACTGGTTGGCCACCATTGTGCTGGTGCCCGCCTTCACGGTGCTCTTTTATCTTGCCTGGGGGCAACCGCAGCATGCCCGACATGGCGATCGCCAGCCGAACGGATCGCGAGCCGGAGGAGCAGAGCATCGAGCAACTGGTCAGCCAGGCGGAGGCGCAGCTTGCGAAAAATCCCGGTGATGTGCGCGGCTGGACAGTTCTCGCGCCGATCTACATGCGTCTTGGCCGCTTCGAGGACAATGTAAACGCATGGCGCAACGCCGTCCGGCTTGAGCCTCTGAAATCTCGACTACAAGAGCGAGCTTGCGGAGGCAATGATTGTGGCCGGGCAGGGCATGGTTAGCGAGGAGGCCCGCTTGCTTTTGACCGAAATCCTCGCTGCCAAGCCGGGCGACCCGAAATCGCGCTTTTATCTTGCCATCGCGTTGGGCCAGCAGGGCGATCTTGCTGCCGCGGAAAACGCCTGGCGCGCGCTGATCGCCGACGCCCCTGCGGATGCGCCATGGCGGCTCGCTGTCGCGGCGCAGCTCAATTCAGTCCTTGAAAAGGCCGGAAAACCTCCGGAAGAGATAGCTTCGGCAGGTCGAGGTCCCTCGCAGGAAGACGTGGCCGCCGCTTCGGAAATGTCCGCGGAAGACCGGCAGGCCATGATCGAAGGCATGGTGGCGGGGCTGGCGGAGAAGCTCAAGGCCAATCCTGCCGACAAGGACGGTTGGCTGCGGCTCATCCGTGCATATGGCGTGATGGGCGATGACGCAAAGGCGCTCGAAGCAATTGGCATCGCCCGCGGCGCGAACGGATCGGATGGCGGATTTGTCGCCGAACTTGCAGGCATCGAAAACGCCATACGGCAAAAGGCAGGGAGCACACAGTGACACGCAAGCAGAAACGCCTCGCCATGATCGGCGGCATCGGCGCGGTACTTCTGGCGGCGGTCCTGCTGGTGATGTCTGCGCTGCGCGACAAGATCGTCTTTTTTTACACGCCAAGCGAAATCGTGTCGGAGGGCAAGGCAGCCCCTGGACAGCGCGTGCGCATCGGTGGGCTGGTAAAGGAAGGCAGCCTCGTGAAGGATGGCGGGAAAGTCAGCTTCATCGTTACCGACACGGAGCAGGACCTGCCTGTCACCTATACCGGAATTCTTCCCGACCTCTTTCGCGAAGGGCAGGGCGTGGTGAGCGAGGGTACGGTGCAGGCGGACGGCATATTTGCTGCCGACACCGTTTTGGCGCGGCACGACGAGAATTATATCCCGAAGGAAGTGGCGGATGCCCTTAGGGAAAAGGGCGAATGGCGGGGGGAAACCCAATGACAGTCGAACTCGGCCATTTTGCCCTCGTCCTGGCGCTCGCCTTGTCGCTGGCGCAGTCGGTCCTGCCCGTCATCGGAGCGCGCCGCGGCGATGCGCGTCTAATGGAAACGGGAAGCTGGACCGCGATAACGGTCTGCTTGCTGATCGGCTTTTCCTTCGCCTGCCTGACGAACGCTTATCTTGTCTCGGATTTCTCGGTTTCCAATGTCTGGGAGAACTCGCATACTCTGAAGCCCACGCTCTACAAGTTGACCGGCGTTTGGGGCAACCATGAAGGCTCGATGCTGCTTTGGGTGCTTATCCTTGCCCTTTTCGCAGCGATGGTCGCCGTCTTCGGCCGCAACCTGCCGGCAGACCTCAAGGCTAACGTACTCGGCGTCCAAGCCTGGGTCCTGGTCGCCTTCCTTGCCTTCATCGTCATTACCTCGAACCCGTTCAGTCGCCTCGAACCGGCGCCGTTCGAAGGCAGGGACCTCAATCCTGTCCTGCAGGATATCGGCCTCGCCATTCATCCGCCGATGCTTTACCTGGGCTATGTCGGCTTCTCGGTAACATTCTCCTTTGCAATGGCGGCGATGATTTCGGGCCGCATCGATGCGGCCTGGGCGCGCTGGGTCCGTCCCTGGGCGCTGGCGGCATGGGTGTTCCTCACCGCCGGCATCTCGATGGGGTCGTATTGGGCCTACTACGAACTGGGCTGGGGCGGCTTCTGGTTCTGGGATCCGGTCGAGAACGCGTCCTTCATTCCGTGGCTCTCGGGAACGGCCTTGCTTCACTCGGCACTGGTGATGGAAAAGCGCGAGGCGTTGAAGGTCTGGACCGTGCTGCTGGCGCTCATTACCTTTTCCATGTCGCTGCTTGGCACCTTCCTCGTCCGGTCAGGCGTGCTGACATCCGTGCATGCCTTTGCAACCGACCCCGAGCGCGGCGTGTTCATCCTTGGCATCCTGGTAGCATTCATCGGCGGTTCGCTTTTCCTGTTCGCGCTGCGCGCGCCGCTGCTAAAGACAGGCGGGCTTTTCGCACCGATTTCGCGGGAAGGAGCGCTGGTATTCAACAACTTGTTTCTCACGACCGCGGCGGCAAGCGTACTCGTCGGTACCCTCTATCCGCTGGTGCTCGAGGCTGTTACCGGCGAAAAGATTTCCGTGGGCGCGCCGTTCTTCAATCTGACTTTCGGGCCGCTGATGATCCCGCTTCTAGTGCTGGTGCCGGTCGGCCCGCTCCTTGCGTGGAAGCGCGGTGACCTGCTTGGCGCGTTGCAGAGGCTTTATTTTGCCGCTGGCGCGGCAATCCTTACGACCGTTCTCGTTGCTGCCTTCACGACCGATACGCCGGTTCTGGTGACGCTGGCCGTCGGCCTTGCCGCGTGGGTAATCGTCGGATCCTTGGCCGAGATTGCCACCCGTTCCGGATATCCGGGCGTATCGGTTTCGACGGCGCTTGCACGTCTTCGAGGGATGCCGCGCTCGATGTGGGGAACCGCCTTCGGCCACACGGGGTTGGGCCTGACACTGCTGGGCATCGTATCCGTGAGCGCCTTCGAGCAGGAGGTCATAACCAAGATGACTCCCGGCTCGACCATCAGCGTCGCCGGATATGACCTGAAACTCCTCGGCATCGAACCTCGCCGCGGCTCCAACTTCGTCGAGGATGTAGTACGGATCGAGGTCTCCGGCGCGAACATCACGACACATGTGATCGAGCCGTCGAAGCGCATATACACAGCACGCGAAATGCCAACGACCGAAGCGGGCATCGAGACCTACATGTTCTCGCAGCTTTATGTGTCGCCGGGAGAGATCGAGCCGGACGGCAGCATGACCATTCGCGTCTGGTGGAAACCATTCGTCACGCTGATTTGGCTTGGAACGGTTGCAATGGTCATCGGTGGCGTATTCTCGCTGTCGGATCGCCGCCTGCGTGTCGGTGCGCCACGCACGTCCAAGGCCAAGGTGGCGGGAGCCGCAGCCAATGCCCAGGTTTAGAGTTGTCCTGCTGCTCCTGCTCCTGGGTTTCGCTCCGGTAATGGCGGCCACGCCCGTTCATGCGGTCAAGCCGGACGAAGTGCTTTCCGATCCGGCGCTTGAGGCACGCGCCCGTGCCCTGTCGGCCCATCTGCGCTGCATGGTCTGCCAGAACCAGTCAATCGATGATTCAGACGCAGAGCTTGCCCGCGACCTGCGCGTGTTGGTCCGCGAGCGGATCGTGGCTGGCGACAGCGATGGCGAGGTCATCGACTACCTCGTTTCAAGATATGGCGAATTCGTGCTCCTGAAGCCGCGCTTCTCTTGGCAAAACCTTGCGCTTTGGGCGACACCTGCGGTGGTGTTGTTCATCGGCGCCGCTGCCTTCGCGGCGTATTCCCGCCGGCGCGCCGCCCCGACCGGCAAGGCGGCGACGGCGTTGACCGACGATGAGCAGGCCCGCATCGAGAAATTGCTCGACGAACACTGACTGGCGCTGCGGAAAGCGCCTAATCTTACCAAAGTTTAATCTGACGGAAATGCGCCCGTAACCTCGCGACAGCCATCTTCCGGCGTAGCTCCGGCAATTCCCGCCGCTCACGAAACTCCGGAAAGGTACCCCGCCGCATGCCGATTTCCGCCCGCTCCCGTTTCGCCCGCCCCTGCATGTTGTCCGCCTTGGCGCTTGCCCCGGTAATTCATTTCGCCAGCCCGGCCATTGCCGAGCCGGTCTCGGTGGCCGCGCCACAGGTTCCAAGCTTCGCAGACGTTGTTTCGGCGGTCACGCCGGCGGTGGTTTCGGTAAGGGTGCAGTCGCGCATCAGTGGTATTTCGCAACGCGGCTACCGATTCGACCGGCGCACACAGGAAAGCGAGGACCAAGAAGGCGATGACTTCTTCGGTGAGCGGCCATTCTTCCGCAATGGTCAGACCCCGCGCGAAGGCCGTCCGTTTTCCCGCGAAGGCCGGCGCGAGATGCGGCCCCGCCGTTTCGGCATGAACCAGGGCTCCGGCTTCTTTGTTTCCGAGGACGGATACCTTGTTACGAACCACCACGTCGTTGAAAACGGATCGAGCTTCACTGTCGTACTTAGCGACGGGACGGAGCTTGAGGCCACTCTTGTTGGTGCGGATGCGCGAACCGATCTTGCTGTGTTGAAGGTCGAGGCGGAGCGCAAATTCACCTATGTGGCGTTTTCCACCGCCGATGTGCGGGTTGGCGAATGGGTAGTTGCAGTCGGCAATCCCTTCGGCCTTGGCGGGACAGTCACTGCCGGTATCATTTCCGCACACAAGCGCGCTCTCGGATCGCGCCGCCACGACGATTTCATCCAGATCGATGCCGCGGTGAACCGTGGCAATTCCGGCGGCCCGGCCTTCAACCTCAAGGGCGAGGTGATCGGCGTCAACAACCAGATCCTGTCACCAGTGGGCGCCAATGTCGGCATTGCCTTCGCCATTCCTGCCGCGACGGCCAACGAGGTCGTAAAGGACCTCATCACCAACGGACAGGTCGTGCGTGGCTGGCTCGGCGTCCAGATCCAGCCGGTGACCGGCGAGATCGCCCAGTCTGTCGGACTTGCCGAGGCGCGGGGCGCGATCGTCACCGTCCCCTCGCCCGACAGCCCGGCGGCCAAGGCCGGCATCGTGGCTGGAGACATCATCACCAGCGTCAACGGCGAACTTGTCGAAAACCCCAGGGCGTTGGCCCGTCGCATCGCGGCTTTCAAGCCGGACAGCAAGGTCCGCATCGGGCTTTGGCGCAATGGCGCCGCGACAGAGATGGAAGTGACGGTCGGCCGCCTTGACGAGGCGTCCGCTGCGACGGCGACGCCGCAGGCCGTGGAAACGGTCGCCGGCCTTGGCTTGAAGCTCGAACCGGCATCGAGTGGCGATGGTCTTCTGGTCTCCGAAGTCGAACCCGGCGCGGCTGTTGGCGGCAGCGGCCTGCGCCGCGGTGACGTCATCGTCACGGTCAACGGCAAGGCCGTGAACGATACAGCGGCGTTGCAGTCGGCAATGGACGAAGCGGGCAAGGCCGGCAGGCCTTCCACCCTTTTCCAGATCCGGCGGGGATCCGATGTACGTTTCGTGGTCGTCCCACTCGGTCGCGGCTGACGCAGCCCTTGCGGCAAGGCATCGAGCGCGGATAGATTTATGTCATGCGTATCCTGATTATCGAAGATGACCGCGATTCGGCCGGGTACCTTCAGCGTGCGCTGAAGGAATCGGGCCACAGTTCCGATCTCGCCGCCGATGGCGAGGAAGGAATGCACTTGGCGCAGACCGGGCGCTATGACGTGCTGATTGTCGATCGCATGCTGCCCAAGCTCGACGGCCTGTCGATGCTGAAGCAATTGCGCAGCGGCGGACTGGATGCCCCCGCGCTCATCCTTTCGGCGCTGGGCCAGGTTGACGACCGCGTGGAGGGCCTGCGTTCGGGCGGCGACGACTACCTCACCAAACCTTACGCATTCTCCGAATTGCTGGCCCGGATCGAGGTGCTGGCAAAGCGCCGCCGTCCCGACGAAGCGGAAACGGTGATCCGGGTCGCAGACCTCGAACTCGATCGCCTTGCCCACACCGTCAAGCGCGCAGGGGTCAGCATTCCCCTCCAGCCGCGCGAATATCGACTGCTCGAATACCTCATGCGCAATGCCGGCAAGGTCGTCACGCGCACCATGCTTCTGGAAGAGGTCTGGGACTATCATTTCGATCCGCAGACGAATGTGATCGATGTTCACATCTCGCGACTGCGCTCCAAGATCGACAAGGAGTTCAAGGAGCCGCTGCTCCAGACCGTCCGCGGCGCCGGCTACGTGCTGCGTAATCCGAATGCAGCCTGAACCCTCCGGCGCTTTCGGGCGCCTGCGCAAGATCTTGTCGGTCACGGCCGTGCGTCTTTCGATCGCCTATACGGTGCTGTTCGGTATCATCGCCATCCTGATCATCCTCTACATGACCGCGATGACGTCGAATTATGTGACGACGGCAGATCAAGGATTCGATCGACGAGGAGATAGCGCATGCTCGCCAATGTCTACGACGCCGGCGGCATTAACGGCGTGGTCCGCGAAATGGAGCGAAACGCAACCGGGCCAGGAGCCAATCTTTACGTAGTGGCCGAGCCCAGCGGGCAGATCATCGCAGGCAATGTCGGCGAGATCGACACGGGCGTGATCGCGACGGACGGCTGGACGTTGAGGCCGTTCCAATATGCGCGGTTCGGAGCCTCCGGCGATGATGCCCATGTCGCCATCGCTCGCATCGTCGAACTCCCAAACGGCATGCGGATGCTGATCGGCCGCGATCTCGGCGAGCCGGAACGTTTCCGGGCCATCGTCATCCGGGCGCTGGCTTTCTCGCTAACCGCCATGCTGCTGGTGGGGCTGCTTACCTGGATACTCGTCGGGCGCCGTGCGCTGACGCGCCTGGAGATGGTCTCGCGGTCCACTGACCGGATCCTCGCGGGCGACAGGACCGAGCGCTTGCCGGTCACCGGTTCTGACGACGAGTTCGACCAACTGTCCATGCGTCTCAACGCCATGCTCGACCGCATCAACTCGCTGGACGAGGGGTTGCGGCAGGTCTCCGACAACATCGCGCATGACCTGAAAACGCCGCTGGCGCGGCTGCGCAACAAGGCCGAGGCAGCGCTCGCCGCGCCGGATGGCAACCAGGCGAGCGTGATGCAGGAAATAATTGCCGACACCGACCAGATCATCCGCACATTCAATGCGCTGTTGATGATCTCGCGGGTGGAATCGGGTTCCGTTGCCGGCGAACTTGCCAGTCAGGATCTCTCTTCGATTGTCGAGGATGTCGCGGAACTCTACCAACCGGTTGCCGAGGATGCCGGCTTCACGGTTTCGGTGTCGGTGGAGCCGGCGGTGACGGTACGGGGCAATCGCGAACTGATTTCCCAGGCGCTCGCCAACCTCATCGACAATGCGATCAAATACGGCCGGACCGATGAACGCGCGCCGAGGATCGGCATTTCGCTCAAGCGTCGCGGCCAGGTCGCTGTCGTCGAGATAACCGATACCGGACCCGGAATTGCTCTGGAAGACCGCAAGCGCGTCACCGAACGTTTCACCCGCCTCGAGCAAAGCCGCACACGGCCGGGCAACGGACTTGGCCTCAGTCTCGTTCGCGCTGTTGCGCAACTGCATGGCGGCGTGCTTGATTTCGCCACGAACGAGCCGGGCGGCCTGAAGGCTTCGCTGACCTTTCCGTTAGCGTGAAGCGCCCGGCAGATCATGAGGGCCAGGTTTGGACCGTGAAGCGCAGGGCGGATCCGCGCCGCAGATACTTTGGAGCGAGCCACCGCGCCGCATCGAAGCCGTTTCGGCGGCCGACGCGCGCAAATGGCTTGCCGAACTCGATCGCCGGTTCCGCGACGCGAACCTTTCCGCCTTTGCCGAGGCGCTTTCCGCGCGGCAAGACCTGACGCAGCTTCCTCGGCGCGGTCATGTCCCTGTCCAGCCATCTGCGCGATACCGCATTGCTGCGTCCGGCCGTGCTAGCCTCGCTGTTGTGCGAAGATCCTGCGACGCGCATGGCTGAACTGGTACTGCGAACGCGCAAGGCGGGCCTGTCCGAAGAAGGCGAGGCGGGGCTCATGACAGCCTTGCGCAGCGCCAAGGCGGAAACATCGCTGCTTTGCGGCCTTGCCGATCTTGGCGGGTGGTGGCAGGGGAGCGAAATCACGGAAGCGCTGACCGATTTCGCCGACGCATCGCTTGCTGCGACCTGCGACCATCTGCTGCTCTCCCTCGCCAATGCGGGAAAGGTCACGCTGGCCGACCGGAACAGTCCGCAATTGGGTTGCGGCCTCATCATCCTTGGCATGGGCAAGCACGGCGCCCATGAGCTGAACTACTCCAGCGACATAGATCTCATACTGCTGTTCGAGCGGCGCGAAATGCAGATCCACACCGATGACGCGACGACGCTGTTCTCGCGCTTCGCCAAGTCGCTGATCCGCATCCTGCAGGAACGTACGGGCGAGGGTTACGTCTTCCGGGTCGATCTCCGCTTGCGGCCCGATCCCGGCTCCACGCCGCTGGCGATTCCCGTTGATGCGGCCCTCAACTACTACGAAGCCTACGGTCAGAACTGGGAACGCGCGGCCATGATCAAGGCACGTGCGGTGGCCGGCGACATCGCCGCAGGCGAGGCGTTCCTCAAGGAACTTTCGCCGTTCGTGTGGCGCAAGTATCTCGACTACGCCGCCATCCAGGACATTCACTCGATCAAGCGCCAGATACATGCCCATCGCGGCCATGGCGAGATCGCGGTCGCAGGCCACAACATCAAGCTTGGGCGCGGTGGCATTCGCGAGATCGAGTTCTTCGCCCAGACACAGCAATTGATCGCCGGGGGCAGGCTCCCTCAATTGCGAAAATTGCGCACCGTCGATGCCCTTGCGGCCCTGGAGACCGAGGACTGGATCGACGCACGGGCGCGCGACGAACTATCCTCGGCATATTGGTATCTGCGCGATGTCGAGCACCGCATCCAAATGGTCGCCGACGAGCAGAGCCACACCTTGCCCGACGACAAGAAAGGCCTCACGCGCATCGCCCTGATGATGGGCGAACGCGATGCAAAGCGCTTTTCCGATCGGTTGACCAAGACCCTGAGGACGGTCGAGCGACATTATGCCGGCCTGTTCGAGAAGGCGCAGGAATTGACGTCCGGCGGCAATCTCGTCTTCACCGGCGATGACGATGATCCGGCCACCGTCGAAACCTTGTCGACAATGGGTTTCTCGCGCCCTTCAGAGGTGATCCGTTCCGTGCGAGGTTGGCATTTCGGCCGCTTTCCTGCGATGCGCACGGCGCAGGCGCGCGAACTTCTGACCGAGATCACGCCGAGCCTTCTCGAAGCGATAGCGGCAACGGGCGAAGCCGACCGCACCTTCGCCGCCTTCGACCGCTTCCTCGGCGGCTTGCCAGCCGGCATCCAGCTCTTTTCGCTGCTGAAATCCAACCCGGCGCTTTTGCGGCTGCTCCTGCTGATCCTGTCAGGCGCGCCAAAGTTGGCCGAGACAATCACCCGCCGCCCGCACGTGTTCGACGCCATGCTGGAACCCGCCTTTGCCGGAGCCGCGCCGGGCCGTTCTGCTCTGGCGCGGCGGCTGGACGGCGTGCTTGACCGCGCTTCGCATTATGAAGCGATGCTCGACGCGGCTCGCCTGTTTGCCGCCGAGCAGAAATTCCTGATCGGCGCTCGCCTCATCAACCACACCTTGACGCCTGCAGCGGCCGGACGTGCCTTCGCCGACCTTGCCGAAGTCATGGTACGCGCCATCCTGGGGCGGGTTACCGCGGAGTTCGAATTGCGCCACGGGAGGGTGCCGGAGGGCAGGATCTGCGTCCTTGGCATGGGCAGGCTCGGAAGCCGGGAACTTACCGCAGGCTCCGATCTCGATCTCATTCTGCTATACGACCATGCATCCGATGCCGAATATTCGAATGGCCCAAGGCCGCTTGCCGCCTCGCAATACTACATCAGGCTGACGCAGCGCCTGATCGCCGCGATGAGTGCGCCGACAGCGGAAGGCGTTATCTACCCGCTCGATTTCAGGCTGCGACCATCCGGCAATGCCGGGCCGCTGGCGACGCCGCTCGCCTCCTTCGTGCGCTACCAGAAGGAGGAAGCATGGACATGGGAGCGGCAGGCGCTGACGCGCGCGCGCGTTGTTGCCGGTGATGCCGGCCTCGCCGAGCTTATCGAAAAAGCGATCCGGGAATTGCTGGCTGTGCCGTCAGATCCTGCAAAGCTGTCGGCTGACGTGCGTGAGATGCGTGCGCTCATCGAGAAGGAAAAACGGACGTCGAACCCGTTCGAGGTGAAGACCGCAAAGGGCGGCCTCGTTGACATCGAGTTCATTGCGCAGTGGTCCATGCTGAAAACAGGGGCGGGCGGCATGGCCGATCGCCCGACCGGGACCATCGAAATGCTGAAATCCGCTGGGGATGACATCCCGCCGGCCGATCTCGATGCGCTGGTGTCTGCCTGCGATTTCTTTTCGGGCGTCCAGCAGGTGCTGCGGCTGTGCCTCGATGAGCCGTTTGTGCCGTCTTCCGCCCCGCCCGGACTTGCGGCAATCGTCTGCAACCTGATCGACATGCCTGACATACGCACCTTGGAGGGTTCGCTGAAGGAAAATCAGCGCACAGTGCGTGAAATTTTCGACCGCCTGCTTGCCTGAAAAAGATCCCCGGAACCCGAAGGTTCCGGGGCAGTCAGGGCAGTAGCTTGTGCGCGCGCCGTCAGCGCTTGCGGTCCATTTCCTCGACCAGGAATCCTTGTTCGCCGCCGCCGAGGCGCTTCTTCGGGTCGAGCGGAAGGCGCAGCGAAACAATCGTGCCCACGCCTTCGCGCGAGCGGATCTTCATTGCGCCGCCATGCATTTCGGTGAGCGATCGCGATATGGCCAGGCCAAGGCCCGAACCCTTGTGGCTCTTGGTGAACTGGTTCTGAACTTGCTCGAAAGGCCGGCCGAGCCTGGCAAGCCCACGGGCCGAAATCCCGATCCCGTTGTCCTCGATGGTAATTAGCGCAGCGCCCGAGACCGTGCGCGCGCGCACCGTAACCCTTCCGCCTTCGCGCGAGAACTTGACTGCGTTGGATACCAGATTGAGCAGCACCTGCTTGATCGCCCGCCGGTCCGCGACCAGCGTTATCCTTGCGTCGATCTGGTCGACGATCTCGATGTTGCTGTCCTGCGACTGGAAAGAGATGATGCGCAGCGTTTCCTCGATGATGTCATTGAGCACGAACTGCTCTTGGTCGAGCGTCAGGCGCCCGGCCTCGATCTTGGACATGTCGAGAATGTCGTTGATGACGCCCAGCAAATAGGCGCCGCTGGCATGAATGTCGCGTGAATATTCCTGGTATTTTTCCGATCCCAACGGGCCGAACATGGCCGCGTTCATGATTTCCGAAAATCCGATGATGGCGTTGAGCGGCGTGCGCAACTCATGGCTGATGTTTGCCAGGAACTCCGACTTGGTGCGGTTTGCCGCCTCCGCACGGTTCTTCTCCATCTCGTAATTGCCGGCGAGTTCGTGCATCTGTGTCGCCTGGTCCTGCAACATGCGGCGCGACTTGTGCAGATCCTCGATCGTCGCCATCAGGCGGCGCTCGGATTCCATCAGCTTGCGCTCATGGCTCTTGATGGTCGTGATGTCGGTGCCTACCGACACGAAACCGCCATCCTTGGTGCGGCGCTCGTTTATCTGCAGCCAGCGGCCATCCTCGAGCTGCGCCTCGATGGTGCGCGCGCCTTCCTCGTTCTGGCCGGCGGCAATCAGTTCGCTCTTCACGCTCGGCGTCCGCGCGCTGGCCATCACTTCCTCATAGCGCGCGCCGGCCTTGGCGATCTCTGGCGTCAGCCCGTGAAGCTGCTGGTATTTCGAGTTCGACATCACCAGCCGCTTGTCGCTGTCCCACAGGACGAATGCTTCCGACAGGTTCTCGATGGCATCGCGCAGGCGCATGTCGTTGCGCCGCGACATCTTTTTCAGTTTCTGCTGCTCGGAAATGTCGATGACGATGCCGACGAGATGCGGCTCGCCTGTCATGCTCTCGACGAGTTGCAAGCGGGCGCGCATCCAGATGAACGACCCGTCCGAGCGCTTCATCCGGAATGCCTGATCGACCAGTTGGCGCTGTTCGACCAGCACGTCGTTGGCAAGCTGGTAGAGGTCCGTGTCGCCCGGCATCACCAGCTTCGAAACTTCGGAGAAGCCGAGTACCTCCTGTCGCGGATCGAGCCCGAGCAGGCCGTACATCGATTCCGACCAGTAGATGCGCCCGCGCGAAAGATCCCAGTCCCACAGCCCGGCGCGGCCGCGCGCCAATGCAGCGTCGAACCGGTTGTGCGTCTGCCGGTAGATCTCGTCGGCCTCCTCGGCGCGCGTGATCTGCGCGAAATAGGCATAGAGCACCACGAGAAGGATGCTCGACGTACCCACGAACAGCGTGACGTTCAGGGAGACCTCCTTGCGCCAGCGCGCGTAAATGCGCTCAGTCGGCTGGATGAGCGTGACCCCGCCCAGAGGCGCCGCCAGGATGCGGTGGGAGGCAAGTGCGCCCATGCCGTCCGGAAGCGTTATCGAGCGCACATCGGCGCTGCGCCCGAAAGTCGTCAGCAGCAGGACGTCACCCAGCACCCTTTCAAGCGAAAGTCCGTGCCGGACCGGTTGGAATGGGGCCGTCGCGATGATGTCGCCCCGCTCGTCGGTGACGATCACTTCGCGTCCGTCGCGCAGGTAGCGCGAGGGCACAGTGTCGGAGACGAGGTTCTGCACCGCCTCCACCTTCAGGTCGCGGGGATTTTCCGCCAGTGCCGCGCCGACACGGTCGGCCAGCAACTCGCTGATATAGGTGATCTCCGTTTCGGCGTGACTCTGGATCGCCTCCGCCTGCTCCGCAAGCTGCGCCCATCGCGCCAGCCCGACCAGCGCCAGGAAGACGACGATCAGGAACGGAACCAGCCGCCGTAGCAGCACCTCCGACGAAAGGAGGCGCTCATAGGCAGGGTGGCTCAAGAGACGCGCATATCCGGCAATCCGTTTCCGCGCCTTGCCTCGAAACAGAGGCAATGCGCGCAGCCGCATACGCCGGGCACTCGCTTGCGCCATGGTGCCTCCTCGAAAGCTGCCGCACCGGCCAAGACAACCGGCAGATCCGGCACGCCGCTGCCGAATCACTTCCATATGAATCCGAACGAATCAGCTTGTCCAGAGAAAGAACGGACAAAATGGCAAGGCCGCGATGCGATTTCTCACAACAAGGAATCAATGCCTCAGCCACGGGGCAGCATCCGGTCGAGAATGTCGCTGGCGTCACGCGAAAGCGGCCCCCCGGCCTGCAACCCCTGCAAGGCCTGCTCGGCATTCTTGCGCCGCTGCGGCTCCAGCGAGCGGAATGAGCGGAATGCCGTCAGCATTCGCGCGGCGACCTGCGGATTGATCGCGTCAAGCTTTCTTATCGTCTGTGCAACAAGGCTGTGCCCCTCGCCATCGGGCGAGTTGAAGCCGGTCTGGTTGCCGCTGGCAAACGAGCCGATTACCGACCGCACGCGGTTGGGATTCTTGAGCGAGAACGCGTTGTGGCGCATCAACGCACGAATACGGGTTACCGCGTCCTTGCCGGGGGCCATTGCCTGCACTGCGAACCACTTGTCCATGACGAGCGCATCCTCGCCATGGCGTTCGGCGAATCCGTTGATTGCCATGTCGCTCGCCTTGCGTGAGGCGTGCCAGTGCACGATCCGCGTGAACGCTGCAAAACGGTCGTTCATGTTGCCGGCGTTTTCGAACTGGTCGAGGCTGTCGGCTTCGGCTTCCGGCACATTGGCAATGACGCCCAGCATCAGCAGCGTGTTGTTGAGCGAGCGCTTGCCGGCGGCATTCGCCGACGGATCGAATGCGCCATGATTGCGAAGACGGTCCTTCAGCGATTGGCGAACCGGCTCCAGCGCCGCACCCATTTGCGCCATCAAAGCCGAACGGGCCTTGAACACGGCGTCCGGATCGACATTGCGGGCAAGCGTCTGCGCAATCTCGGTTTCGCCGGGCAGTGTCAGCGCAAGCGAGCGGTAGGCCGGCTCCAGCGCCTCGTTCGCGGCAATTGCGGCGGCGATCCCCAGGAAGCGGTCATCCCATTTGGGCGCCTTGCCGCGCGCGAGCGAACGCGCCGCCGCCACCAGCAGGCGCATCGAATATTCCTGGAATGCCTGCCAGCGGTTGAACGGGTCGCTGTCGCTGGCCGCCAGCAGCGCCAGGTCAGCCTTCGACTGCGTGAAATCGACGATCACCGGAGCGGAGAAATTGCGGTTGACCGATACGGCCGGCCTCGCCGGCACGCCATGAAAGACGATGCGATGGCTGCGGTTCCTGATGTGGAAGAGGCCGTCTTCCTGGTCTGCGCCGGTCACGCGCTCCGGCTTCATGTCCTGTCCGTCCGGACCGACGAGTCCGATGCGCAGCGGAATGTGCATCAACCGTTTTCGCGCCTGGCCCGGCGTCGGGGCAAGCGTCTGCTCCACGCAAAGCGTGAGCTTGCGCGCTGCCCGGTCATATTCCGCCGAGACCGGCAGCACCGGTGTTCCCGCCTGCGAATACCACAGCATGAACTGCGACAGGTCCACCTTGCCGGCGTCCTCGAAGCACTTGACGAAATCCTCGATCGTCGCCGCCTCGCCTTCATGGCGCCGGAAATACAGATCCATCCCCTTGCGGAACTTCTTTTGCCCCAGGATCGATGCGATCATGCGCACAAGCTCGGCGCCCTTCTCGTAGATCGTCGTCGTGTAGAAATTATTGATCTCGCGATAAGCCTCCGGCCGGACAGGATGGGCGAGCGGCCCCGCATCTTCGGGAAACTGCATCACGCGCAATGTGCGCACCTCGCCGATACGCTGCACCGGGCGTGAGCGCTGGTCGGCGCAGAATTCCTGGTCGCGGTAGACCGTCAGCCCTTCCTTCAGGCACAGCTGGAACCAGTCGCGGCAGGTGATGCGATTGCCCGTCCAGTTGTGGAAGTATTCGTGCGCGATCACCCGCTCGATGCCCTGGTAGTCGCCATCGGTCGCGGTATCGGGGTCGGCCAGCACGTATTTGTCGTTGAAGACGTTCAGCCCCTTGTTCTCCATCGCGCCCATGTTGAAATCCGACACGGCAACGATGTTGAACACGTCGAGATCGTATTCGCGGCCGAAGACTTCCTCGTCCCATTTCATCGAGCGGATGAGCGCGTCCATCGCATAGCGCGCGCGTTCGGTCTTTCCACGCTCCACGAAGATGCCGAGATCGACCTTGCGGCCCGACATGGTCGTGAATGTTTCGTGGATCGCATCCAGCGATCCGGCTACCAGCGCAAAAAGATAGGAAGGCTTGGGGTGCGGGTCGTGCCACACGGCGTAGTGCCGCCCGCCCTCCAGCTTGCCCGTCTCCACGCAATTGCCGTTGCCCAGGAGCACGGGCGAAGATTTCTCGTCCGCCTCGATCCTGGTGGTGTAAACGGCAAGGACATCCGGACGGTCGGTGAAATAGGTGATGCGGCGAAAGCCTTCCGCCTCGCACTGGGTGCAGAAATTCCCGCCAGAGCGGTAGAGCCCCATCAGCTTGGTGTTCGCCTCCGGATTGACCGTCGTCTCGATGGTGACCTTGAACGTCTTTTTGCGCGGCACGGCATGCAGCACCAGTTGCTGGGGAGAAACGGTAACCCCGTTGCAACCGACCTGTTCGCCGTCGACGCTGAGGGAAACGAACGAAAGCTCATCCCCGTCCAGCCGCAGCGGCTCGCCTGCCTTGGTCGCGCGATCGCGTTCGATCTCGAGCGTTGCGGTTATGCGCGTTTCGGCGCGATCAAGCCGAAAGACGAGATCGGCCTTGGTGACCCGGTACGGGGGCTTGCGGTAGTCTTTCAGGCGCACGGCCTTTGCCTGCTCGGTCTTCAATTTGGCGACGCTTTCGATTGTAAGGAATGCAAATGAGAGGATTGCAGCTTGCGGCGCAATCCACTCCTTTGTAGTCCTGTGCGGCCTGCTTGCCAATTGTCGCGATGTGCCGGGGGAACGATGCAGCTGAAATCAGCATTCCGTGAGCTGGAAACCCATCGAAAGCGGCTGGAGGCGGTTTCGATGCGCGAACTTTTCGCTGCGGACGCCAAGCGCTTTCTCTAGGAATTCGCTGAAGCTGGGCGATCTTTTGTTCGACTACTCGAAGAACCGCATCGACGACGAAGCGATGGCCGCGCTCGTCGATCTTGCACGCAAGGCCGGCGTCGAGGCGCGGCGCGAAGCGAAGTTTTCGGGCGAACCGATCAATGCAACCGAGGGCAGGGCGGTGCTGCACACCGCGCTGCGCGACCTTTCCGGCGGCAAGGTCATGACCGGCGGCAAGGACGTGATGCCTGGCATCCGCAAGGTGCTTGTCGGCCATGCGCAAGTTCGCCACCGCGGTGCGCAGCGGGGCCTATGGCGTCACCGGCGGCAGGATCACCGATGTCGTCAATATCGGCATCGGCGGATCGGACCTTGGGCCGGCGATGGCGGCGCGCGCCTTGTCTCCCTATGCCGACGGACCGCGAACGCATTTCGTGTCCAATGTCGACGGGGCGGACCTTTCCGATACGCTGAAGGGACTGGACCCGCAGACCACCCTTTTCATCATCGCTTCCAAGACCTTCACCACCGCCGAGACCATGGCCAACGCAAATTCCGCCCGCGCCTGGGTTTCCAGGGCGGTTGGCAAGTCCAGTGCAGGTGCGCATTTCGCCGCCCTTTCCACCAATCTGGACGCCACGCGCGCTTTCGGCATCGACGATTCGCGCACCTTCGGCTTCTGGGACTGGGTCGGCGGGCGCTATTCGATCTGGTCGGCCATCGGCCTGTCGCTGATGATCGGCATCGGTCCCAGGCGCTTCCTCGAGTTCCTCGCAAGGTGCCCATGTCGCGGACCGGCATTTTCGCGAAGCACCGCTGGCGCAGAACATCCCGGTGATCATGGCGCTGCTCGGCATCTGGCACCGCAATGTCTGGGGCTTTTCCACCCACGCCGTGCTGCCCTACGACAACCGGCTTGCCCGCTTTCCCGCCTATCTGCAGCAGCTCGACATGGAATCGAACGGCAAGCACGTCATCGCTCGACGGCAAGCCGGTGAACTACCAGACCGGCCCGATCGTGTGGGGCGAACCTGGCACCAACGGCCAGCATGCCTTCTACCAGCTCATCCACCAGGGCACGTCGGTCATTCCCTGCGATTTCCTCATCGCCGCGCAGCCGCAGGAAAAGCTCGGCAAGCACCACGTCATGCTCGCCGCAAACTGCTTTGCGCAGGCCGAGGCGCTGATGAACGGGAAAACGCTCGACGAAGTCGTGGAGGAAATGCGCGCCAAGGGCATGGACGAAAAGCGGATCGCCCAGATTGCGCCGCATCGTGTTTTCGAGGGCAACCGGCCGTCCTCGACTTTCCTGTACCAGAAGCTGACGCCGGCGATGCTGGGAACGCTGGTTGCGCTGTACGAACACAAGGTCTTCGTGCAGGGCGTGATCTGGAACATCAATTCCTTCGACCAGTGGGGCGTCGAACTCGGCAAGGTGCTGGCGGTCGAGATCGAGCCGATGCTTTCGGGCGAGGCCTCGCCGGTCAGGCGCGACGCGTCCACGAAGGGCTTAATCGCGGCTTTCCGCGCCATGTCGGGCCGCTAGCCGCGTCTACGCCGCCAACGGGCGCTTTTGTGCGATTGACGAAAGCGGCAATGCGCTAACCCGATATGAAACTCCAACCCGACCGCAAAGAGCCTTGAAGATGATCGAGAAGCGCGAATTCTACATCGACGGCAAATGGGTTAAGCCGCAGGCCGCCCATGATTTCCACGTCATCGACGCCGCAACCGAAGAACCTTGCGCGGTCATCTCACTCGGCTCGCAAGCCGATGTCGACAAGGCCGTTGCCGCGGCGCGACGTGCGTTCCCTGCGTGGTCCGTCCTGCCGCGCGAAAAGCGGATAGCGCTCGTTGAAAAGCTGCTGCCGATCCTCAACGAGCGCCTGCCGGTCACCGGGGCCGCCATTTCGCTTGAGATGGGCGCGCCCATCGACATGGCCATCTCCAGCCAGGCGGCCTGCGCGCCGTGGCATCTGGAGGCGTTCGTCGAAGCCGCCAAGGACTTCAAATGGGAATATGACCGCCCGGGCCGGCGGCGAGCGAATCATTCGCGAGCCCATCGGCGTATGCGGCCTGATCACGCCTTGGAACTGGCCCAACAACCAGATCGCGCTTAAGGTGATCCCTGCATTGATCGCCGGCTGCACCATGGTGCTCAAGCCCTCCGAAATCGCGCCGCTTTCCGGCATCGATTTTGCACAGTGCATGCATGAGGCCGGTTTTCCGGCAGGCGTGTTCAACCTTGTCAACGGCGATGGCGCGGGAGTCGGTTCAGCCATGTCGTCCCATGCTGACATAGACTTCATTTCCTTCACCGGTTCGGCGCGCGCGGGCGTCCTCATCACGAAGGCCGCGGCTGAAACCATCAAGCGCGTTTCGCTGGAACTCGGCGGCAAGTCGCCAAACATCGTCTTTGCCGACAGCGACCTCGACGCGGCCATACAGCGCGGCGTGGCGCATTGCTTCGACAACACCGGCCAGTCGTGCAATGCGCCGACGCGCATGCTGGTCGAGCGCAATGTCTATACGCAGGCGGTGGAACTTGCCGTCAAGCACGGCTCGGCCATCAAGGTGGGCAGCCCGCGCGAGCATGGCGACCATATCGGGCCGCTCTCCAGCAGGATGCAGTTCGAAAAAGTGCAGGCGCTGATCCAGGCCGGCATCGACGAAGGCGCCAGGGTGGTGCTGGGCGGAACCGGACGGCCGGAAGGCTTCAATCGCGGCTGGTATGTCCGCCCGACCATCTTCGCAGACGTCAACAACCAGATGCGCGTCGCCCGCGAGGAAATATTCGGCCCCGTGCTCGTGATGATTCCCTTCGACAGCGAGGAAGAGGCGGTCGAAATCGCAAACGACACGCCATACGGCCTTGCTGCCTACGTTCAGACGCAGGACAGCGAAAAGGCGCATCGCGTCAGCCGGCAATTGCGCGCCGGCATGGTCCGCGTGAATGGCGCGGGCCTTTCCGGCGGGCATCCCTTCGGCGGCTACAAGCAGTCCGGCAATGGCCGCGAAGGCGGCGTCTGGGGCCTCGACGAATTCCTCGAGACCAAGATCGTCGGCGGCTGGTAAACGTCAGCCAAAGCTATCAACCGGTGCACGGAGGGCTTGCCGGGCACCGTGTCCATTCCATATGCTGTGCTTCGACAGCGCGCACAGGCGCGTGACATCGGTATTTCGGCCGGCCATTCCAGAACGGACAGGAACGATGAACGAGATTGCACATGGCAAGTTCGGCATCGGCGCGCCATTGCGCCGCAAGGAAGACACCGCGCTTCTGACCGGCAGGGGCCGGTTCACCGATGATGTCCAGCCAGAAGGCCAGTTGCAGGCCTTCATCCTGCGTTCGCCCTACGCCCACGCGACATTCACGATATCCGACGTGGCGGCGGCACAATCCAGCCCCGGCGTGCACCTTGTCCTGACTGCAAGGGACGTCGCGCATCTCAATGCGCTGCCGACCCAGACACCGGTTACACAGCCCGACGGCTCAAAGAGCCGCAACCGCGACATTCCGGTTCTGTGCGACGGCATCGTACGCCATGTTGGCGACGCGGTGGCATGCATCGTCGCCGACAGCGTGGCCCTCGCCCGCGATGCGGCCGAACTGATCGAGATCGAATGGGACACGCAAGACGCGGCGGTGGAAACGGCAACGGCATTGGAGCCCGGCACGCCACTCGTTTATGGCGACCAGAACAGCAATCTCGCCTTCACCGGACAGATGGGCGACCGCGCCAAGGCGGATGCCGTCTTTGCCAAGGCGGCGAGGGTGAGTGAACTCACCATCGTCAACAACCGGCTTGTCTGCAACTACATGGAAACGCGAGCCTGTGTCGCAGAGTGGGTTCCTTCCGAGGACCGCTGGTCCGTCTTCGTCGGCTCGCAGGGCGTGCATGGCATGCAGTCGGCGCTGTCGAAGGTGATGGGTGTTGGCCGCGACAAGATTCGCGTGCGCACCGGCGACGTCGGCGGCGGTTTCGGCACCAAGTCGTTCAACTACCGTGAATATCCGTTGACTCTGGAAGCGGCCAAACGCCTTGGCCGTCCGGTCAAGTGGGTATGCGAACGCACCGAGCATTTCCTTGCCGACGCGCATGGCCGCGACAATGTCACCAGGCTGCGCATGGCGATGGATGAAAGCGGCCGCTTCCTGGCGCTGGACGTCGACATGCTGGCGGCCATGGGCGCCTATTTGCACCAATACGGCCCGTTCATCCCCATGGGCGGCATCACCATGAGCACCGGCGTCTACGACATTCCTGTCACCGCCATTCGCGTCCGCGGCGTCTTCACCCACACGACGCCGACCGACGCATATCGCGGCGCGGGCAGGCCCGAGGCCGCCTATGCGATCGAGCGCCTCGTCGACAAATGCGCGATGGATACGGGCATTTCCCGCGAGGAAATCCGCCGGCGCAACTTCATCCGCCCCGAGCAGATGCCCTACACGACGCCCGGCAGGCGCATGTATGACAATGGCGAATTCGACGGCCACATGACGCTGGCGCTGAAACGCGCGGCATATGATTCCTTCCCTGCACGGGCGGCGGAGGCGAAAAAGCGCGGTCGCGTGCGCGGCATCGGCTTTGCAACCTATATCGAGGCTTGCGCCTTTGCAGGTTCGGAGCCCGCCTATCTGGAATTGAAGGAGAACGGCAAGGTTACGCTCAAGATCGGCACGCAGACCAACGGGCAGGGCCACGCGACCGCCTATGCCCAAATGGCCGGCTCGCATCTTGGCCTCGACTATGAATCGATCGAACTGCGCCAGGGCGACACCGACGAACTGGCGCGCGGCGGCGGAACTGGCGGTTCGCGCTCCATTCCCGTTGGCGGGCTGTCGGTGGTCGCCGCGTCGGAAGTACTTGCAAAAAAGCTGAAGAAGCTCGCCGCCGACGATCTGGAAGCTTCGCCTGAAGATATCGAACTCGTGGACGGCACGGCACGGATCGCCGGTACCGACCGCATCATCACCTTCGCCGATATAGCAAGGAAGGCGAAGGACAAGTCGGACCTGCTTGCAGACGCGGATGTGAGGCAGGCGGAAAATACCTACCCCAACGGCACCCATGTCGTTGAGGTGGAAATCGATCCCGAAACCGGCATGACCGAGATCGTCACCTACACCATCGTCGACGATTTCGGTGTGACGGTGAACCCGCTGCTGCTGCAGGGCCAGGAGCATGGCGGCATCGTGCAGGGCATCGGACAGGCCTTGAGCGAGCATGTCGTTTATGATGACAGCGGCCAGCTTATTTCCGCAAGCTTCATGGACTACGCCATGCCACTGGCTGTGCACGTACCGGATTTCCGTTTCGAAACGCGCAACGTTCCCTCCACCACAAACGCGCTCGGCATCAAGGGTGCGGGAGAGGCGGGATCGATCGGCTCTTGCCCGGCGATCATCAGTGCCATCATTCATGCGCTCCATACCGAATATGGCATCGACCGCATCGACATGCCGGCAACGCCGCTGCGCGTGTGGCAGGCGATCGAGGCGGCGAAGGCTGCCCGCGATACTTGAACCGCGCCGCCATTGGCGTTATCTGTTTGTCATCTCATGGAGGTGCCCGGCAAATTGGCCGGGCTGAGAGGCCGCAGGCCAACTCTTTGAACCTGATCCGGGTAATGCCGGCGTAGGGAATGAGGTGAGCAGGCCCGCACGAGGCCTCGCGACCGCCTTCCCTCGCAACAGAAGGAAGCGCTTTCATGGATACTTCTCCCCAATCGATCATTGCCCGTCTGGATGCCGTGCGCGCGAAAAAACCGCTCGTCCAGAACATCACCAACTATGTTGCGATGACGATCTCCGCCAATGTGCTGCTGGCGGCCGGCGCTTCCCCCGCAATGGTGCATGCACAGGAGGAAATCGAGGACTTCGCCGCGATTTCTTCTGCGCTCGTCATCAATATCGGCACGCTGTCTGCACCCTGGATAGCCTCGATGAAGCTTGCCGCGGGCGAGTTTTCGCAGGCCGGCAAACCCTGGGTGCTCGATCCCGTCGGCGTCGGCGCGACACGGCTGCGCAATGAAACCTCCGCCGCGTTGCTGGCGCTGAAGCCCTTGATTGTTCGCGGCAATGCCGGTGAAATCATGGCGCTGTGCGGCCTTTCGGGCGCGACCAAGGGCGTTGATTCAACCGCCGGCTCGCACGAGGCCGTCCGCTCGGCGATGGATCTGGCGTCCCGTACCGGCGCGGTCGTGGCCATTACCGGCGAGACCGACTACGTGACCGACGGTACCCGTATCGTCGCGATCACCGGCGGCCATCCGCTGATGCCGCTTTCCACCGCGCTTGGCTGTTCGCTGTCGGCGCTGACGGGAGCATTTGCCGCCGTATGCGAGCCGTTCGACGCTGCCGTCGCCGGGCTCAGCGTCTACTGCGCTGCCGGCGCGATCGCTGGCGCGGTGGCTTCCGGCCCCGGCCTGATGCCGGCGCTCATCTGCGATGCGCTTTACAACATGGACGAGAAGACACTTGCCGCGAATTCGCGCGCTTCGGAGGTCTCGCGGTGAAACCCGCATTCGACCTGTCGGTATATCTGGTTACGGACCCGGTGCTGGGCGGCAGGCGTCCGCTCGAGGATATCGTGGCGCAGGCGATCACCGGCGGCGCCACGATGGTGCAGTTGCGCGATCCGGACGCCAAGGGCAGGGCGCTGGCGCAAATCGGACGCCGGCTGCTTTCCGTCGCCCGTGCGCGCAATGTTCCGCTGATCGTCAACGACCGCGTCGACATCGCCTTCGCCATCGGCGCAGACGGGGTTCATCTCGGGCAGTCGGACATGGATGCGGTTGACGCCCGCCGCCTGCTCGGGCCGGACGCGATCATCGGATTGTCGGTAGCCAATGCGCATGAACTTGAAGCTTCCCGCAATGCCATCCGCGTTGTCGACTATCTCGGCGTCGGCCCTGTCTTCCCCACCGGCACGAAATCCGATGCAGGCGAAGCTACAGGCCTTGAAGGCATTGCTTGGATGCGCCGCGCGATCGATCTGCCGCTGGTCGCCATAGGCGGCATCAAGGCCGAAAATACTGCCGATGTCATTGCGGCGGGCTGTGACGGCGTGGCGGTGGTTTCGGCAATCATCGCCGCGCCGGACCCTGCCGCTGCAACCCGGCATTTGGCGGCGGCAGTGAGCGAGGGACGCAATAGCTCATGATACCAAACGCGCTCACCATAGCGGGATCGGATTCGGGCGGCGGCGCCGGCATCCAGGCCGACATCAAGGCGATGAGCGCCAATGGCGTTTATGCAGCTTCGGTGATCACCGCGCTGACCGCGCAGAACACGCTTGGCGTCACCGCCATCCACGACGTGCCACCGCATTTCGTGACGGCGCAGATCGACGCGGTATTCACCGATCTCGACATTGCCGCCGTCAAGATCGGCATGCTCTCGAAGCCCGCTGTCATCGAGGCGGTTGCAACCGGCCTGCGCAAATGGCTGCCGCGCTTCGTCGTGCTCGATCCGGTCATGGTCGCGACCAGCGGCGCGGCGCTGATTGCCGATGATGCCGTTGCAGTTCTTGTCGGCGAACTTTTCCCGCTGGCAACGCTCGTCACGCCCAACATGCAGGAAGCCGCGCGGCTGACCGGCATGGCGGTCGCCGAAGACGATGCGCAGATGGTTGAGCAGGCGCGGGCCATCCTTGCGCTCGGGGCTAACACGGTATTGTTGAAAGGCGGCCATGCCACGGGACCGCTCAGCCGCGACCTGCTTCTCGATGGCGAGACCGAAACCTGGTTCGAAGCTCCGCGCATCGAGACCCGCAATACCCATGGCACCGGCTGTTCGCTTTCGTCGGCGATCGCCGCCAACCTTGCCAAGGGCATGGCGTTGCCCGATGCAGTGCATGCCGCAAAACACTGGCTGACAGGTGCATTGCGCGCTGCGGACCAGTTGTCGGTAGGCAACGGCCACGGCCCGATCAATCATTTCCACGCGTATTGGGAACAGGACTAGGTCTGGTCGAGCCGGGCCTTCAGTTTCAGCAGATCCTGCCAGGCAAGGCCCTTTTGCGCCGGCTGGCGCAATAGATAGGCCGGATGCAACATCGGCAGCGTTTCGATCTGCCGCCCTCCGATTGTTACCGTGTTCCACTTGCCCCGGATCTGCGTGATGCCGAGCGTGGTTCCAAGAATTGTCTTGGCCGCAGGCCCGCCCATCAGCACAAGAATTTCCGGCGCGGCAAGTTCGATGTGCCGCTCGACGAACGGCCTGCAAATCTCGGTCTCTTGCGGCGTCGGCGTCCGGTTTCCCGGTGGCCGCCAAGCAATGACATTGGTGATGTAGACCTTGGAGCGGTCGAGCCCGATTGCAGCGAGCATCCTGTCGAGAAGCTGTCCGGACCTGCCCACGAAGGGCAATCCCTGCTCGTCCTCGTCGCGCCCCGGCGCTTCGCCGACCAGCATCACGCGCGCATTCGGGTTGCCGTCAGCGAAGACAAGGTGCTTGGCAGTAAGGCGCAGATTGCAACCTTCGAAGCGGCCCATTGCCTCGCGCAGTTCATCAAGACTTTGTGCTGCCGCCGACATTTCGCGCGCGCTCTGGACCGCCTCGTCGCCCGGAACGGCCGCGTTGGCAAGGGCCGGCGCAGGCGGCGCGGCGGTGACCGGCTTGCGCTCGGGCAGCGTCCGCTCTTTTGGCATGTCGGAACGCTGCGCACTGTTCTCGGGATTTTGCACGGGCATGGAACGGGCAGGCGCGGCCGCCAAGGCGAAGTGATTCACCGGCGTCTCCTCAAGCGCGATGTCGATGCCGATTTCCACTTGCCAGCGCAGCAATTCCAGCGCGCTTGCCGGTTGTTCGTCCTGATGCTTCTGCACGATAAAGCCTTCCTTGCGGGCCGGACCTTAGCGGCTTGAACGGCCCAAGGCAAAGCTCGTAAATTGACGTTAACGTAAAAGTAAGTTATGGCTGGATCGCTCACGGCTCCGGAAATCCGCCGCGTCATGCCGCATATGGGTGGCGCATCCGAGTTTGCCGGTGCTATCAGGGAAATGAGGCATTTTCTGCCGCGCGCGAGCGCCGGCCAAGGGAGCAGAACATGGACGGGGCACAGGATCTTCCCGAACGCGAAAGCATGGAATTCGACGTGGTCATCGTCGGGGCTGGGCCGGCCGGCCTTGCCGCCGCGATCAGGCTCAAGCAGCTTGACCCGGAACGAGCCGTCGTCGTCTCGAGAAGGGTTCGGAGGTCGGGGCGCATATCCTTTCCGGCGCCGTCGTCGATCCGATCGCCATCGACCGCCTTATCCCCGATTGGCAGGACGATCCGGACCACCCCTTCAAGACGCCGGTCACCAAGGACAAGTTCTATTTCATGACGAAGAACGGCGCGATCCCGCTGCCGAACTTTGCCATGCCGCCGCTGATGAACAATCACGGCAACTATATCGTCTCGCTTGGCAATGTCTGCCGCTGGCTGGGCGCGAAAGCCGAGGCGCTGGGTGTCGAGATCTATCCGGGCTTTGCCGCGACAGAAGTACTCTACGACGAAAGCGGCGCGGTAATCGGCGTCGCCACCGGCGACATGGGCATGGAGAAAGACGGAACGCCCGGCCCGGCCTTCCAGCGCGGCATGGCGCTTCTGGGCAAATATGTCCTCATCGGCGAGGGCGTGCGCGGATCGCTCGCCAAGCAGATCATCGCCCGCTTCGATCTCGCGGCGCAAAGCGAACCGCAGAAATTCGGCATCGGCATCAAGGAATTGTGGGAAGTCGCGCCACGAAAAACACAAGCCCGGCCTGGTGCAGCATTCCTTTGGCTGGCCGCTCGACGGCAGCACAGGCGGCGGCTCGTTCCTCTACCACCTCGAGAACAATCTCGTCGCGGTCGGCTTCGTCTTGCATCTCAATTACAAGAACCCCTACATCTCGCCCTTCCATGAATTCCAGCGCTTCAAGACGCATCGAATCGATCCGCGAGGTATTCGAAGGCGGCAAGCGCTTGTCCTACGGCGCGCGCGCAATCACCGAAGGCGGCTGGCAATCCGTACCAAAGCTGACATTCCCGGGCGGCGCGCTGATCGGCTGCTCGGCCGGTTTCGTCAATGTTCCGCGCATCAAGGGTTCGCACAACGCCATGCTGTCCGGCATGCTGGCGGCCGAGAAGGCCCATGCAGCGCTCGCAGAAGGGCGCATGCAGGACGAGCTTGCGGAATACGAGGCCGAATGGCGCGCCACCGACATTGGCCGGGATCTCAAGAAGGTGCGCAACGTCAAGCCGCTCTGGTCGCGTTTCGGCACCCCGCTCGGTATCATGGCCGGCGGTATCGACATGTGGCTGAACACGATTTTCGGCTGGTCGCCCTTCGGCACACTGGCGCATGGCAAGCCGGACTATGCTGCGCTCGATCCGGCCGCCAAGTACAAGCCGATCGATTATCCCAAGGCCGACGGCGTGCTGACCTTCGACCGGCTTTCCTCGGTGTTCCTGTCCAACACCAACCATGAGGAAGACCAGCCGACGCATTTGCAGCTCAAGAACCGCGAACTGCAAAAGACGTCGGAACTCGAAGTGTTCGGCGGCCCGTCTACGCGCTATTGCCCTGCCGGCGTCTATGAATGGGTGGATGGCGACGGAAACGCACTGCCAACCGGTGTTCTGGACGCGCCAGGCGCACGGTTCGTGATCAACGCGCAGAACTGCGTCCACTGCAAGACCTGCGACATCAAGGATCCCAACCAGAACATCAACTGGGTACCGCCTCAGGGCGGCGAGGGTCCGGTGTATCTCGGCATGTGACGTGCCTTTCCCTCCCCTAAAAAGGGGAGGGTGCTCCTCGCACAAGTACCCACAGGCCGGCGACAACCAGCAATGCTCCGAGCGCCATCGACGTCAGCCTTCCGCCGGGCAGCATCTTCTCGGCGATGACCACCAAGGTCAGACCGGCGATCCACACGACATTCATGATCCCGCCGGCAAAGAGCAGCGCCATCAGCGCCCGGTCGGCATGGCGGCGATGCTCATTCCGGTGCCGGATCCGACCAGGGTCCAGCCCCATGCCAAGACCGTCAACGCGGCCAGCGCAACGAGAATCGCCAGCCGCTCGCGCCGCAGCAGGGCCTCCAGCATCACAGTGTCAGGCGTTGAGGTTGCGATGCCGCACTACGCCGTGATTGTTGAGATGCAGATGGGCGAACTGGCCGTAGCTGTTGTTCAACTCAAGTGGAATTGCACCCTGCGTGCGGCTTCTGCCACTGCCGATCTCCGCAATTTCGTATTCAAATCCATGCGGCAGGTCTATGCGCACCCGGTGCTCGTCTCCGGTGACCGGATTGCGGATCGGTTCGCCTTGGGCCTCGAACAGGCCTTCTACGCGCACCTTGCCTCGTCTCCCCTTCCACATCCACCGAGAAGTCCACCTTGGCCACGACCGGATCGTGGACCTTCTCCATCGTGCTTGCAAAGACGGAAAACATGGTCGCCATCGGATCGGTGTCCTCGCCGGACATGATCTTCAGGAGCGCCTCTCGCTGTTGCGGCGTTGCGCGCTCGTCGATGAACGGCTGAACTTGCCCGTGGCCTTCGTGAATTGCGCCGGGCCAGGAGAAGATGCCGCCGAAGCGCAAGCCGTCGAGGCGCACATCGCCGTAATGGCCTTCCACTACTTCCATGCTGGCGACAGCGCTGCAATCACCGTGCGTTGGCAGGGAGTTGAACTGGCAGGGACAACCGAAGTCGCAATTGCAGTTCGTGAACTCGGTAAGGCGCAGTTCCCATGGGGTCATGATCTGGTCCTCCTACCTGAACAGGGACCGGAACATTACATTACTTTTGGCTATTCTTCCATGATCAACAAAGATTGAGTGCTTGTCGGCAAAGCCAGTCAGCTTGGATTTACAATGAACGTTACCAAAATGGGAAGGTGATCGGACCCCTGCGGCGGCAAGGTTTTGGCCGAGACGATCGTAACAGCGCCCTTTGCCAGCACATTGTCGATAGGCAGGCCCGTGAAACGTGTCAGCGATGCGGGAACTTGTGAGATCATCCATGTCGGCCCGATGCCCGGCACGATTTCCAGTTCGCCATGACGCGCGAACCGGGCTACCGAATCGCTCCAGACCGTCGCGTTGAAATCGCCCGCCACCAATGCGTCGGGACCCATGCCTTCAAGCACGGGGCGCAACTCACGCAACTGCCGCGGCCCGCTTGCCGGCCAAGGCCAACGCATGTGTACCGCCCCTATCGTCACTGGAGCGCCATCGATATCGACCTGCACCAGGCCCAGCGCCGCGTAGGCGTGGCAGTAACCGGGTTCAAACGCAAAGCGCGAGAAGATCATTGTGCCGCCGACGTCGCGCCATTCGGCGCAATGATAGCGGTGCGGATAGGCGCTGTGCAGCGCCACCAGCCTTGGCTCCCACATCCGCGAGTACTCGGTGAGCAGCACAAGGTCGGCATCTGTCCGGCGGATCATGTCGATCACGTTTCCCGGTTCGGGGTTGTCGAAGCGCATGTTGAAGAACAGCAGCGAATGCAGCTTGCCTTGTGCTGCGGCGGGGGCGGAAAACCCCGGAAATGCTTGCCAGCACGAGGCGGTTGCCGCCAGTGCCAGAAGCATCGCCGCAGCCCCCGCTTTCCTGGCGCGCATGCCGATCGCGGCCAACGCGAGCACGCCGAGCCCCGCGGCAAGATGCAGCCGGAAATGAGCGGCGGTGTCCAACGCCGGATGCAGGAAACCGAGGAACCCAGCGAGAATGCCAACCGAAGTGCCGGCTATGGCGAGCAGCAGGAGCAGGCGAAGGAGGGGCATTTCGGTCACGCTCTGCCTTGCTGCAGGCGCGGGTCGGCGCTGAAATCTTTCATGCTGAAGCCGATGCTCTTTCGCGGGTATTCGCGGATTGCGGAGACGCCCGTTTGCGAAAACGAAATCCGCCATGTCTGGCGTTCGAGCGGCGCGGGCTGTTCGAATGCGGCGCATTCAAGCACGGCGAGGTTAAGGCCGCGTTGCGGGTCGCGAACCGACCGATAGGCGATGACTTCGATTCCGGCTTCCCTAGCTTCGCCAGCCAGCGTCTGGCACGGGGCGTAGTCCGCAGGCCGGGTCCATTCCTCCTCGCGCCTCGCCAGCCGCCCAATCGTCAAATCGATGGCGAAAGGCGTGGCCAGCGCCAAGCTGAAAGCCGTGAATTCGGCAGGGTTGCGCGGCATCGGCGTTTGCGGCGACTCCGCGAAGAACAGCAACCGGTAGAAAGCGATTTCGGCTGCGGCGGTCTCCGGCGCCAGCGAACAATAAAGAACGCCCGGCGTATGCCCGGCAGCACGGAAACGCGATCCCGCCGGATATGGCCCGTAGCGGAAGGGTGTTTTCAGTAGATAATCGAGATGCTCGCATTCCGGCGGCACGCGCGGCTTGGTCTCTTCGAGCAATTGTTCGAGCAATTCCTGCTCGGCTAGCGAATCGACCAGCTTGAGCGTGGAGACTATGTGCTGGGCTTCGACGAACCGCCACGCAGTTCCGCGCCAGGAGGCCGCGTCAGATGCGAGCGCGGCGGGCATCGAGATAGGCTATCACGTCGACCAGTCCGGCCACGGTCTGAAGCCTGGTCAGCGGAGCCTCCCCTAACGCCGTATTGTGGTTGTTGACCCAGTGCCGGGCCGTTTCCTTGTCGCCGCCCGTCAAGGCATCGAGCGAACGGAAAAGGCGGATGACGAGCAGCGCAAGTTCGAACGGCTTGCCGTCGAGCCGGTAGTCCCCGTGACGCATGCGCGAGACCGTCGCTTCGCTGACTCCGATTGCCCTGGCCAGCACTTTCGCGGTCAATCCAAGTTCGTCGGCAACGCGCACGGCGGCCTTGGTGACAACTGCGTGGCTGTCCGGTTGTTGCGACGCGACCTGCTTAGCTGATTTCTGCATGAATAAATAGTAATTTCTCTTTCACCAGAAATCAAGAGCGATCACTGAAACGCAGTCTCGTTGAAGCTTCTCAGCTTGCGTGAATGCAGCCGTTCGGCAGGCATTTCGCGCAGTTTCTCCAGCGCCTTGATGCCGATGGTCAGATGCTGCTGGACCTGCCGGTTGTAGAATTCCGTCGCCATGCCGGGCAGCTTCAATTCGCCGTGCAGCGGCTTGTCGGAAACGCACAGCAGCGTTCCATAGGGCACGCGGAAGCGGAAGCCGTTGGCCGCGATCGTCGCCGATTCCATGTCGAGGCCGATCGCCCGGCTCTGGCTCAGCCGCTGCACCGGCCCGGACTGGTCGCGCAGTTCCCAGTTGCGGTTGTCGATGGTCGCGACCGTGCCCGTGCGCATGATCTTCTTCAGGTCGTAGCCGGAAAGGCCGGTCACTTCGGCGACGGCCTGTTCCAGCGCGATCTGCACTTCGGCCAGCGCCGGGATCGGCACCCAGACCGGCAGGTCGTCGTTGAGCACGTTGTCCTCGCGCACATAGGCGTGCGCCAGGACGTAGTCGCCCAGGCTCTGGCTGTTGCGCAGGCCGGCGCAATGGCCGAGCATCAGCCAGGTATGCGGGCGCAGCACGGCGATGTGGTCGGTTATCGTCTTGGCGTTGGACGGCCCGACGCCGATATTGACCAGCGTGATGCCGTTATTGTCGGGCCGGGTCAGGTGATAGGCCGGCATTTGCGGATTGCGCGTCGGGGCCTGTCCTGCGCTCGGCTCTGTCCTCGCCGGCCCGGGTGATCAGGTTGCCCGGCTCGACCAGCATTTCATAGCCGTGCGAATTGGCCAGCAGCACATCGCGCGCATGCTTGCCGAACTCGTCGACATAGAACTGGTAGTTGGTGAACAGCACGTAGTTCTGGAAATGCGACGGGCTCGTTGCCGTGTAGTGCGAAAGCCGGTGCAGCGAATAGTCGATGCGCTGGGCGGTGAAAGGCGCCAGCGGCTGCGGCATCGCCGGGCGTCTCGTCATATTCGCCATTGGCGATGCGGTCGTCGGTGCCGGCAAGGTTCGGGCGCATCGAAAATGTCGCGCAGCGGCCGGGTCATCCGGTCGTGGATCGATCCGGCGACATGGCTGCCCTCGCGGCAGGGCGAAATGCAGCGGCATCGGCACTTCGGAAATGCCGATGCTGACCGGCACGCCGTGATTGGCGATGAGCAGGCCGATCTGCCGCGTCAGATAGTTCGAGAAGAGATCGGGCCGCGTGATGGTCGTGAAGATATTCGCCGGGTCCCGCGACATGGCCATAGGCCAGGCGCGAATCGATCTTGGCATGGCTGCCGGTGAAAAGCCGCACTTCGGGATAGAAGGCGCGATAGCGCGCGTCTGGCTCCTTGCCGGCCATCAGCTCCTCGAAGCGCTCGCGCAGGAACTGCGTGCCGATGACGTATAGGCGCTTCAGTTCCTTCACGGCTTCGCCGGCGTCGTTGAACTGGCGCGGCGCGTGATAATGCGGGGTCTCTATCGGCAGGTCAGCCGATGCAATCCGGTTTTCGATGTTCATGCCGATACTATAGTGGTGGCGCCGATCGCCCCGTAAATGTCGCCGGGCCCTGCAAGTCAGGCAAACGGGGCCTTGGCGAATGTAGCCAGACACATCCGGCCGCCTGCGCACAATTGCCGTTCTCCCGGACAAAGAACCGGTTCGCCGCAGAACTATCGGCGGCGCGTGTCTCAAGTATGACATTGGCGGTCATGACGCCGATCGCAGCGATCAAAGCGCGCAACGACCATGAACCGGCGATAGAGCAAAGTATCGTTCATCGTCTTTTCCCCCATGCACCTAATCTTCGGAAGAGCTTGCCCGATCGGCACTGAACCGGTGCTGACACCGGCGTTTATCTGCCGTTCAGGAATGTTGACGCGAGCATGTTATTTCGCCGGAGCACATCGCGGGCTGTATAAGGGGAAAATCCAACGCAGGGAGCAGGCGATGCAGGTCAAGCCGATTGAACTTTACTACTGGCCAACACCGAATGGCTGGAAGATCACCATCATGCTCGAGGAACTCGGCGCGCCTTACGACCTGCGCTACATCAACATCGGCAAGGGGGAGCAGTTCGATCCGGCATTTCTGGCGATAGCGCCAAACAACCGGATGCCGGCAATCGTTGATCCCGAAGGACCGGACGGAAAACCGATTTCGATTTTCGAATCCGGCGCGATCCTGCAATATCTGGGGCGCAAGTTCGGCAAGCTTCTATCCGGCTGACGAGCGGGGCAGGGTGGAAGTCGACCAGTGGCTGTTCTGGCAAATGGGCGGGCTTGGGCCGATGGCCGGGCAGGCGCATCATTTCCGGCTATATGCGCCGGAAAAGGTTCCCTACGCGATCGACCGCTACACCAACGAGGTGCAATCGGCTTTACGGTGTCATGAACCGGCGTCTCGCGGACCGTCCATTCCTTGCCGGCGAGTATTCGATTGCCGACATGGCGTGCGTAGGCTGGATCGTCCCCTACGAACGCCAGGGGCAGAATCTCGATGACTTCCCGAACCTACGGCGTTGGTTCGACGCGATGAAGGCCCGGCCAGCCGTGGTCAAGGGAATTGATATCGGCAAGGACGAGCGCGCCCGCACCGATTTGTCGAACGACAAGGAAGCGCAGAAGATCCTGTTCGGGCAGAAGGCGCGCTAGCCGCCGGGGACCGACATGCAAAAAGGGCGAATTGCCCTTCTTGCATGTTTCTCAGGGGAAAGCCGGATCAGTGGCGCCGCCACGTTTCTGGTTCATTACCCGCGCCCAGTGTTACGTTAAGGACGTCTTCGGCGAGGGCCGCAGTACCGGAGACCGGTTTGCCACTCTCAAAGTCTTCCACCAATGTTGCATATGTTCCGTCGCCGTTCATTTTGATAGTGCCGGCAGTCTCGCCCGCGTCTTGACCGCTGGCGAAGGTGACGCAATACCGGGGACCACACGGCTCCACGTTAAGCATCGGGCCGGAATTTCGCACCCAATTGCCTGTGATCGGATCGCCTGCCAAGGCAGCGCCTTGGCTCGTGAGTAGAATTGCCGCCGCAGCGGCAGACATCAATAACGCTTTCATTTTTACCCCCGTTTTCCGCCACTTTGTACAGCGGAGTTGTTAGACTGCAGCATGCTGTTTTGCTTGCCGCATCAAAGCCTGCGATTGGCCCCGATATGTCAAAATTCGGGCAACCAATTGAAAAGATACACTTGTTGCATGAATCATTGCTGAAAGGATTGAGTTGCATTGTTCATTCCCTTCAAGGGTGCGCCGCCAGGGGGCAGACATAAAAAAAGAGGCCATGAAGGCCCCTTTTCCAAGTCGCTTTTGAAGCGTCACTACATCTTCGCCCATTTCTGCGTCTTGCAGAAAACTTTCAGGGCGCAACCCTTGAGGCTCATTGACGCCCCCGAAACGGTCGCCGCACCAGAATAGGTCTTGTCGTCCGCCGGATCGGTTATCGTCCCGCTGTATTTGCCGGCGGCGCCCGAGAGCTTGCCGATGCTCTTGCCTGCATATTTGCCGGTCTTCAGGGTAATGCAAAAGCTGCCGCCGCAATTGCCGATGGCTGCGGTCTCGCCGCTTTGGGTTTTCCAGTTGCCTTCGATCGGATCTGCTGCGGCCGCCGAAACGCCGCCCGCCAGAATGAATGCCGAGGCAAACAGCCGGATGGATGCAATCTTCATGTGTTTCCTCCCTGCGGCCTGATGAATGGCCGGTACTTCGTACTGATTATATGGCGCATGATTTGCTGGCAATCCCGCCGGCAAGCGGTCCGCCAGGTAAACGCGGCTCGCTGCATTTTCGGCAAATGCATGGTGTCTTTGCTCCCGATGGTTACGGCCGGGTTGATTTCCAAGTCTGAATCTTCCGTGAATTTTCCTGCAAAGCATTGAAATCACTAGAAGTACACAGTGAATTAAGCCTGAACTTCACATCCCGTTCAGTTTTGATTCCGGCTCCGTTAACGCTGCTTTTTTACCCCGGTTTCAAGGCTTGCTGGCAATGTGGTCTCAACAAGGGAACGCCGCCGGGAAGAGACCAAGAGGCCACCGGCGGCGCCCTTGAAAAGCAGAGAAGAAGACGCGGCCGGGACGCCGCCAAATCAAGGGCAAGGGACAGGAACAATGCTTCGTTTTGACACGGCAGGGGCCGACTTCACCGAGATCGCCGCATCGGCCAATGCAGACGGCCTCTACGAACTGGGCCTCATCTATGCAACGGGCCGCAACGGTTTCACCGATCTGGTGGCCGCGCACAAATGGTTCAACATCGCGGCCTATCGCGGCTGCGAAGCTGCAAAGCATAGCCGCGAGGAAGTCGCCGCAGAAATGAGCCGCGCCGATATCGCCGCCGCACAGCGCGCCGCCCGGGACTGGATCACCAGCCACTGATTTCCCGCCGCAATGCAATTCAAGATACCGGTTACGGTACGAATTTCCGGCAACGCCCGGAACGACAAGAAGAGCGCGACAAGCGTCGATACGACAAGAATGGTTCGCCTCCAACGCGGGGTAGCTTCGCCGGCGCAAGTCTGGAAACTGGCATTGGTCCCAATTAACGCCGAAACTGGCCGGTTGGGGAATGCCCGCTTCCAGATTTGCTTTTCCCCGGCGATTGGCTAAAGGCTTTGCCCGGCAGCGGCATTGCTTTCACGGGCATTCATCATGATCGAGGGCTTCAGGAACTGGCTCCGGATTTTCTATTTCGGTCACGGCGCACGGTCACGGATATTCCGGATCGCGCTGCTTGCTTTCGATTTCATCACCATTCTCTATTTCCTCGCCACCATCCGAGAGGATCACGTCGGCATATATCGCATCATCGATTTCGCGATCTTCGCGATTTTCCTGGCCGAGTTGGCCCTGCGCTTTGCGATTTCGCATCACCCGCGCAAGTTCCTGTTGCGCCTTTCAACCTGGGCGGACATCGCCGTCCTCGTCTCGCTGATCGTGCCGCTGGTGGTGGAGGACCTCGGTTTCCTCAGCGTTCTGCGCACCCTGCGTTTCGTGCGGTCCTACCGCATCATGCAGGAGGCCAAGCAATATCTGCCGATCCCGCGCCGATATGACGACGTGGCCAATGCCGCGGGCAATCTGGCGGTGTTCATCTTCATCCTGACCTCGATGGTCTGGGTGCTGGAGGCCAATATAACCCGGACATCGCGAGTTGGCTCGACGCTCTCTATTTCACCATCTCGACCCTGACGACGACCGGCTTCGGCGACATCACCATGGAAGATCCCGCCGGCAGGATCTTGAGCATCGTGATCATGATTTTCGGCGTGGCATTGTTCGTCAGGCTGGCGCAGGCCCTGTTCCGCCCGTACAAGGTCTATCATGTCTGCCCGAGCTGCGCGCTGACGCGTCATGATCCGGATGCGGTACACTGCAAGCATTGCGGCATCGTTCTCGACATCCAGAACGAAGGCGACTGGTAGCCGCCGCGACGAGGGAGGAGACCCATGCAGATCGCCAAGGTCAACGGCATCGCCATGCACTACCGGGACGAGGGGCCAAGCCATGCCCCGGCAATCGTCTTCGTCAATTCGCTGGGAACCGATTTCCGCATTTGGGACGGCGTGATCGAAGCCCTTGGCGGGCGCTTCCGCACGATCCGCTATGACAAGCGAGGCCACGGCCTGACCGATGTCCCGCCGGCGCCCTACGCCATGGACGACCATGTCGGCGACCTCGAAGCGCTGCTCGATCTTCTCGGCGTCGGGGACGTCATCCCGGTAGGGCTTTCTGTAGGCGGCATGATCGTCACGCGGTTCGCCGCGCGCCATACCGTGCGTGTGCCGCGACTGGTGCTTTGCGACACGGCGCACAAAATCGGAAATGACGAGCTTTGGAATGCCCGCATCGCCGCGGTCGAGAAGGACGGCATCGTCTCTATCAAGGACAGTGTGATGGAACGGTGGTTTTCACCAACGTTTCGCGGCAGCCAGATGGCGGCGCTGTCGGTCTACGCCAACATGCTCGAGCGCCAGCCTGTCGCGGGCTACAGTCGGAACCTGCGCGGCGTTGCGGGACACCGACAACACGGAACTCGTCAAGGCGCTGAACATGCCGGTGCTCCTGATGGTCGGCTCCAATGACGGCTCGACGCCGCCCGATCTGGTGCGCTCGACGCACGACCTCATACCCGGTTCGCGCTTTGTAGTGCTCGATGGCCCGGGCCACATTCCCTGCGTCGAGGCGCCCGAGGAAACGGCCCGGCTGATAGCCGACTTCGCCAGCGGGCATTGAATTCGGCGGGATTTTCGCCTTTCTGTCATGCGCGGAGTTTAATGCGCCCCGGCTGCCGTTGGACGCTTGCCATTGGCCGTTGGCTGGGTCTTATATCCGCGCGGTGGAGGGGTGCCATGTACCGTCGTTTCATCTTTGCATCTGGGTTTTTTTCTGTCAGCCGCAGTTTTGATGGCCGGCGAAAGCTATGCACAGAGCACTCCGCAAGTGCCCGAAAATGTTCGACCGATGGTCGAGCAGGCGCAAAAGGATGGCATGACGGTCGTGATCATGGCGCCCGGCGGCGCCAAGGCTGCCGCAAAGACGCCCGCGACGCGCATGGAAGACATGACGAGCATGGGCATCAAGTTCCGCAGCGAGGTACGCCGGCTGCTGACCCATTCGCCGCAAATTCCCTACCGTATACGTCTCGGCGCTTGAGGTTGCCAGCCCCGACGGCACGTTGGAATGGCTCTGGCGCTCCGTGGCCGTGGCAATCGGCGGCGTGATTGCCGGCTACCTCCTCGCGATGCTTGTCGACATGTGGACCCGGCACCGGTTCAAGACCATGTGGAACCCGAATCCGGGCACCCGCTCGGAGAAGATCGGCTACCTGCTGTTCCGCGCCGTGGGCATGACGATCAACACGGTGCTCATGTTCGTCGTGGCCACTGCAATCGCGATCGCCTTCGATCCAAATCACCTGCCTTCGCGCAACACGGCTCTCGTCATCATCACGGCGGCGACGGCCTGGCGGCTGCGTTCCATCGTATTCCTCAATCTTCTGGCGCCCGACACGCCTTCGCACCGTATGGTGAACCTTACCGACGCGCAGGCGGTTTCCATCTACCGAGACATCCGCTGGGCGCTTGGCGTGTCTATCGTCACGATCTTCTTCTGCGACTGGATGAAGCGCCTCGACCTCGACGCCGATGCGCACAAGCTCTCGCTTATCGTTTCCATGCTCATCGGCGCAATCCTGATCGCTTTTCTCATGATCCGGCACCGGGCGGCGGTGCGCGACCTTGTGCTCGGTTCGGGCGATCCTGAGACCAAGCCGGTCTGGCGGCGGGCTCTCGCCGCCGTCGCCGACGAACTGGCGCTGGTGTATCTGGCGATTGCATTTGCCGTGAGTACCACGCGCGTCGTGCTCGACCTGCCGAGCGCGACCTTGCTGGTTGCGGCTCCGGCCATCGCGATCATCGGTGCGATAGCCGCCTATGGCGTGCTCCTGATCCTGCTCGACGCCTTCCACCGCGGCCGCAAGCGGCGCCTACGACCTCAAGGTCAAGCAGGCGGTGCACGAAGCGATGCGGCAGCGCCAGATCGAGGAGGAAGCGCGCGCCGAGGCGTTGCGCCGCGGCATGGAGACGAGCGAAGAGGTCATTGTCAACGAGGGGATGCGCCGCGCCACCGGACTTATCGCGGAAAAGCCTTTCCGCCCTGTTTTCAAGCCGCTGCTCGAGCAATCGGCCGGCATAGTGGTCACGCTGGCGGCCATCGGATACGTACTTGGCGCTTGGGACGTCAAGATCGGCGAGCGCGGCAATCCCGTGGCCGCTTTCATGGGAACTCTGTCGGTGGTCTTCGCCGCATGGTTCCTCTACCGCGCAGTCGGGCTCTACATCGACCGCAAGCTCGAGGACGAAGGCGTTGGGCATGGATTGCCACGCGACCTGGAAGACGAACCGGGCGGCGTTGGCACCACCCGCCTGGGCACGCTACTGCCGCTGCTGAGGAACGTTTTCATCGCGGGCATATTCGCGGTTGCCGGCATGATCATCCTGTCAAATCTCGGTGTGGACATAGCCCCGCTCTTTGCCGGCGCCGGCGTTATCGGCCTTGCGATCGGCTTCGGCGCACAAACCATGATCCGCGACATCTTTTCCGGCGGCTTCTTCCTGTTCGACGACGCCTTCCGGAAGGGCGAGTACATCGAGCTCGGCGATATCCGCGGCACGGTCGAGAAAATCTCGCTGCGTTCGTTCCAGTTGCGCCACCACAATGGCCCGCTTCACACCGTGCCGTTCGGCGAAATCTCGCGGCTTACCAATTATTCGCGCGACTGGGTGATCATGAAGCTGCCGCTGCGCCTCACCTACGACACCGATGTCGACCGGGTGCGCAAGCTGGTCAAGAAGCTTGGCATCGAACTGCTGAAACATCCGGAGGTCGGCAGCCACTTCCTCCAGCCGCTCAAGTCGCAGGGCGTCGTCGAGATGGACGATTCGGCCATGATCGTCAGGGTCAAGTTCATGACCAAGCCCGGCGACCAGTGGCAGACCCGCAAGGTCGTCTATTCCGCGATCCAGGAACTGTTCCATCGCGAAGGCATCCGTTTCGCCAACCGCGAGGTTACGGTGCGCATCGAAGGCAGGGGCAGCGCCGTCGATCTGGACGATGAAGCGGTGGAGAAGGCCGCATCGGCTGCTGCCCGGCAAGTTGTCGACGATTCAGCACGGAAACGGAAGAAGGTCACCGCCAACGACCTATGATGCCGTATTGCGGACTCGACTTTCGAAAATAATCCCTTGAGAACGAGGCAAGTGTGAATTGTGTCACTTTGCTTTCATTCTCCGGTATGTAAACGTTTAACGAGGCCCGCGCAGACGGGAAAACAAGGGGGGCGTGACGGTTCATGTCTGATGAGCACCGCGTATTGCTGAAGGTCGAGGACCTGAGTGTGTCCTTCGCCATACAGGGCGGGCGCGTCGAGGCCGTGCGCGGCGTGAGCTTTCAGGTCAATCGCGGATCGGTGGTGGCCCTGGTGGGCGAATCCGGTTCGGGCAAGTCGGTGATCGCGCAGACGATCATGCGCATCCTGCCCTCGAACGGCTCGATCGACACCGGCAGCATCCTTTTCTATGACGGCCCTCCCGGCACCGCGCCCCGCGATATTGCCAAGGTCGCGCAGAACGATCCGTGGCTGTACGAATTGCGCGGCGGCCGCATTTCCATGGTTTTCCAGGAGCCGATGACGGCATTGTCGCCGTTGCACACGATCGGCAACCAGATCGAGGAGGCGCTGCGCCTCCACCACAAGATGGACCACAAGAAGTCGCGCAGCGAGACCGAGGACATTCTTGGCCTGGTCGGCTTCCCGGACCCCGTCGCCGGCTATGAGCGCTATCCCTTTGAACTTTCAGGCGGACTGCGCCAGCGCGCCGTGATCGCGATGGCGCTGATCTGCAATCCGGCAATGGTCATTGCCGACGAACCGACGACGGCGCTGGACGTTACCGTCCAGGCGCAGATCCTCAAGCTGATGAAGGATCTGCAGAAGAAGTTCGAGACGGCGATCCTGCTGATCACCCACGACCTGGGCGTTGTCGCCAACATGGCCGACGAGGTGGTCGTCGCCTATCACGGCAAGGTCATGGAGGCCGGGCCGGTCGAGACCATCTTCCGCAACCCGCAGCATCCCTATCTCAAGGCGCTGATGGCAGCGGTGCCGCATTTCGACATGAAGCCGGGCGAGCGCCTCGTTTCGCTGCGCGAAATGGGCCAGAAGGACCACGACAACATTTCCGAACTCGCAAAGCGTTTTCATCCCGACGAGATCGTTCCCGAAGGCGAGGTCCATCTGCAGGTCAAGAACCTTCGCAAGGAGTTCATCACACGCAAGGGTAGTTTCTTTTTCGCCGGGGAAGCCAACAGTTTCCTCGCCGTCGACAACGTCTCCTTCGAGATCAAGAAGGGCGAGTGCCTGGGACTGGTCGGGGAATCGGGATCAGGCAAGACCACGGTTTCCAAGCTGATCATGCGCGCTCTGGACGCCACTGCCGGCGAGGTTCGATTGAACACCTCGAATGGCATGATCGACGTGCTGGCGCTCGGAGGATCGGATCTGAAGGCATACCGCCGCCAGGTCCAGATGATTTTCCAGGACCCGTTCTCGTCCCTCAATCCGCGCATGACCGTCAAGAACATCCTGCGCGAACCATTCGAGGTGCACGGCATCGGCGACGGCGCCAGCCGCGACCGCGACATCATGGACCTGATGCGGCTGGTCGGTCTCGATCCCCGTTTCCTCAACCGCTATCCGCACTCCTTCTCCGGCGGCCAGCGCCAGCGCATCGGCATTGCCCGCGCGCTGACGCTTCATCCCGAACTGATGATCTGCGATGAACCGGTTTCCGCGCTTGACGTTTCCGTGCAGGCGCAGGTTCTCAACCTGCTCAAGGACCTGCAGAAGGAACTGGGGTTGACCACGCTTTTCATCTCGCACAATCTGGCGGTGGTGAATTACGTGGCCGACCGGATCGCCGTCATGTGCCGCGGAAAACTGGTCGAGATTGCACCGCGCGAGGCGCTTTTTGCCCGTCCGGTCCATCCATACACGCGGGCCCTGCTCGCTTCGGTGCCTTATCCAGACCTCGACCGGCTTCTGGATTTTGAGAATATTCGCTACACCGGCGCTGACGAGACGGCGGCATGGGGCGGTGCATTCGTCGCAAGCAACGGGGGCAGGCTTGCCCAATTGGAAGTGGCGCCGGACCACTATGTCCTGGCCAACCAGAACGCTGATTTAAGGGAGATGGCTTGATGTCCGTTTACGACTTTCGCGGGAACGCGGTTCGCCTGCTGGCTGCCGCATGTGTCGCCGCTTTCGCGATGCAATGCCTTTGCGGGCGAAGCACCGCAGCTTGCCAAGCTCGTGGAGGAGGGCAAGCTGCCGCCCCTCGCCGAGCGCCTGCCCGAAAAACCGTTCGTCGTCGACTTTGCCTCCGAGGGCAAGGAGATCGGCAAATACGGCGGCGACATGCGCATGCTGATGGAAGACCAGAAAGATCTCGGCCAGATCACGGTCTATGAATATGCGCGTCTGGTCGGCTATGGCCCGAATATCGAGATGAAGCCCGACCTCCTCGAGGCGGTCGATATCATCGACGACAAGGAATTCACGCTGCACATCCGCAAGGGGCACAAATGGTCCGACGGCCATCCCTTCACCGCCGAGGACTTCCGCTATTTCTGGGAGGACATGGTCAAGGACGCCGAATTGGGCCGCGAAGGCATTCCGTCCGAGATGGTGGTCGATGGCGAGGAACCGAAATTCGAGGTCATCGACGAGTTGACGGTCAAGTATTCCTGGTCGAAGCCGAACACGGCATTCCTGCCGGCGCTGGCGGCGCCCTCGCCGGTCTATATCTACCGGCCTGCCCACTACATGAAGCAGTTCCATGCCAAATATGCCGACAAGGCAGCACTTGACGCACAGGTCGCGCAGGAACAGGTCGATGGCTGGGCCGCGCTGCACACCCGCAAGCAGCGCCAGCGCCGCCCGGAAAATCCGGAACTGCCGACGCTCGATCCCTGGATCAACGTCACGCCGCCGCCTTCCGCGCGGTTCATCTTCGAGCGCAATCCCTATTTCCACCGCGTCGATCCCGACGGCAACCAGCTTCCCTATATCGACCGGATCCTGATGGATCTCGTCGCCTCGGACGTCATTCCCGCCAAGACCGGCGCCGGCGAGAGCGATCTGCAGGCCCGCTTCATCCGCTTCGACAACTTCACCTTCCTCAAGGAAGCCGAAGAGAAAAACGGGTTCAACACCTGGCTGTGGTCGACCGGCAAGGGTTCGCAAGTCGCGCTGTTCCCGAACCTCAACGCGCATCGATCCGGTCTGGCGCGGCCTGATGCGCGATGTCCGCTTCCGCCGCGCGCTTTCGGTTGCGATCGACCGCGACGAGATCAACGAGGTCATCTATTTCGGCCTCGCTACCCCGTCTGCCAACACGGTGATGCCGCAAAGCCCGCTCTTCAAGGAGGAATTCCAGAAGGCGTGGAGCGTTCTCGACGTGGACCTCGCAAACAAGCTTCTCGACGAGGCGGGCCTGGCAACGCGCGACAAGGATGGCGTCCGCATGTTGCCCGACGGGCGGCGTGCCGAAATCACGGTCGAGACGGCCGGCGAAAGCACGGAAGAAACCGACGTGCTCCAGCTCATCACCGATGATTGGGCGAAAGTCGGCATCAAGGCATTCGTGCGCGCGTCGCAACGCGATATCTTCCGCCGCCGCGCCTACAATGGCGAAACGCTGATCTCGGTATTTTCCGGCATGGACAATGCCATTGCCAACGCCGAGATGAGCCCGCAGGAGCTTGCCCCGACCGCGCAGCCGCAATTGCAGTGGCCCAAATGGGGCGAGTATTTCGAAAGCGGCGGCAAGTCGGGGGAACCCATCGACATGCCGGAGGCCGCCGCGCAGCTTGAACGCTACAAGTCCTGGCGCGTCCTGGCGGACCGCGTCCAGCAAAAGGCGATATGGCAGGAAATGCTCGCTGCCTATACCGACCAGGTGTTCTCGATCGGCACGGTCAACAATTCCCGCCAGCCGGTTGTTGTGAACAAGAAGCTTGCGCAACGTGCCGCAGGAGGCACTGTTCACGTGGGAGCCAACCGCCTATTTTGGCGCATACCGTCCCGATACCTTCTGGTTCGAGCAATAGCCCGGACCTAAGGGGCAAGGTAAAGATCGGGGAAGGCCATGCTGGGCTACATCATCAGGCGCACGCTCTACATGGTGCCGACGCTGGTTCTGATCAGCATCGTCGTCTTCGTGCTGATCGAACTGCCGCCGGGCGATTATTTCGAGAGCTATGTCGCCGAATTGCTGGCGTCGGGCGAACGGGTCGATCCGCAGAAGATCGAGTTCCTGCGCCAGCAGTACGGTTTCGACCTGCCTGCATATGAACGCTATTTCAAATGGGCGTTCGGAATGCTGCAGGGCGATTTCGGCTATTCGTTCGAGTACCAGCTGCCGGTTTCCGTGGTCATCGGCGACCGTCTGTGGTTCACGATGTTCATCACCTTCCTGACGATCCTCTTCACTTGGGCGGTGGCGTTCCCGATCGGCATCTACTCGGCCACCCGCCAGTACAGCTGGGGCGACTACGGCCTGACCTTCCTTGGCCTGCTGGGCCTGGCCACGCCGAACTTCCTGCTGGCGCTGGTGCTTGATGTATCTGTCCCGCGAGTGGTTCGGTACGTCGATCGGCGGGCTCTACGATCCCAAGTTCATCGGCGAGCCGATGAGCTGGGCGAAGTTCGTATCGATCATGGAACACATCTGGATACCGGTAATCGTCATCGGCACCGCAGGTACTGCCGGGATGATCCGGCGCGTGCGCGCCAACCTCCTCGACGAATTGCGCAAGCCCTATGTGACAACCGCCCGCGCCAAGGGCATGCCGGAATTCCGGGCCCTGATGAAGTACCCATTCCGCATGTCGTTGAACTTTTTCATCGCCGATATCGGCGGCATCCTTCCGCAGGTCATATCCGGAGCGGAAATCGTCGCGATCGTACTTTCGCTTCAAACCACCGGCCCGCTGCTGATTTCAGCGCTGCAGAGCCAGGACATGTATCTTGCCGGTTCTTTCCTGATGCTGCTTGCTTTCCTGACTGTAATCGGCGTTCTCATTTCGGATATTGCGCTGGCGATCCTTGATCCGCGCATCAGGCTGTCTGGCGGGGTGAGCCGATGAGCGGAGAGGAAACCATGGCTGGCGCGCGCCCCCCAAGGGCGCGGTGAAAAAGGCGGCTGCCGGCAACGCAACGCCGGCCAATCCACATTACATCTCGGTCGATCCTTTCGATCCGAACGCGGTCGAGGCGATGACGAAGGACCAGGAGAAGGTCTTTCTTGCTTCGCAGTTCAAGTTGATGTGGTGGAAGTTCAGGAAGCACAGGATTGCCGTCGTTTCGGGCGCCTTCCTGCTCTTCGTCTACGCGTCGATCCTCATAGCCGAGGTTCTGGCCCCCTATTCGCTGGAAACCCGCAATTCGCGGGCTATCTACACGCCGCCGCAATCGCTCCACCTGTTCCATGAAGGCAGCTTTGTCGGCCCGTTTGTCTACGGCCAGAAAGCGGTTCTCGACCTTAACAACGCTGAAGCGGACCTACACCGAGGACACCAGCAAGGTGTTGCCGATCCGCTTCTTCTGCCGCGGCGACCAGTACAAGTTCTGGGGACTGTTCGAGGCTGATTTCCACCTGTTCTGCCCGCCGGAAGGTGGCGACTTTTTCCTGATGGGCACCGACAGGCTGGGCCGCGACGTGTTCTCGCGCATGATCTATGGCGCGCGAATCTCGCTCACCATCGGCCTGCTGGGCATCGCGATCTCGTTCATCCTCGGCATCGTCATCGGCGGCCTTGCCGGATATTACGGCGGCTGGGTCGATCTCGTCGTCCAGCGCATCATCGAGGTGATGCAATCGCTGCCGACGATCCCGCTGTGGCTGGCGCTTGCCGCGATCATGCCGGTGACGTGGAGTCCGATCCTCGTGTACTTCGGCATCACGGTCATTCTGGGCTTGCTGGAATGGACATCGCTGGCGCGCGCGGTGCGCTCCAAGCTGCTGTCTCTGCGCGAAGAGGACTACGTGCTCGCCGCGCGCCTGATGGGCGCGAGCCCCGCCCGCATCATCGGCCGCCACCTGGTTCCCGGCTTCATGAGCCACCTCATCGCGTCCGCGACGATCACCATTCCGACCATGATCCTCGGCGAAACGGCGCTGTCGTTCCTCGGGCTCGGCCTGCGCCCGCCTGTGGTCAGCTGGGGCGTGCTGCTCAACGAAGCGCAGAACATCAACGTCGTTGCGCTTTATCCCTGGCTGATGTGGCCGGTGGTGCCGGTCATCCTCGTCATCCTCGCCTTCAACTTCTTCGGCGACGGACTGCGCGACGCCGCCGACCCCTACGCCTGACCAAGCGGGGCCGGCGCTTCCGCCGGCTCCTCCAGCAGACTGTCGGCTGCTACCCAGACTCATGCCGTTGGCCGCAGCAAAGCCGGCTATCCGATCGAGCGCCAGCCAGGCGGCATCGTCATGGGCAAGGTGATGGGTGAGGATGCCGACCGCACGCCAGCCCCGCAGCCGCGCCTCGCGCAGCGCCTTTGCCAGTTCGCCGGCAATCCATGGCCAATTCCGCCCCGTCCGTCCGCCCGACCAGTGGATGATGTCGATATGCGCGTTGATGACGGCCAGCGTGTGCGGCGGCGGCGCACGTCAGCCAGCCATGCGCCGAAATACCGTGAAACCCGGCCTCGTGAACCTGCGCCGCGACCTCGTCATGGATACGGTTCCAGGGCGGAACGAGAATGGCGGAGAGTCTGCCCCCGAACAGTTCGAGCAAGCTTCTCGCGCCCTGCTTTCAACTCGCCGATTACCGTGTTCGATGGGCCGGTGGCGGCCAAGTTCGCATGGCTTTTCGCCCTTCGGCGCATGGTTGGCGTGGGCATATCCATGCACGGCACTCGTTCGCCAGCGCAAAGCCGCGCACGGCCGCGCCAAGGCTTGCATCCGCATGGGCGGGGATGGAAGCCAGCAGCAGCGGCGCACCGGCCTTTTCGCATGCATCGAACAGGCGGCGCAGGGCAGGGGTGTCGGCAATCGCGTCGTCGTCGCGCAGGAACAGCCGCGGGCACTTTGCCCGCCGCTCGCCAAATTTCAAGCTCCTCCGCGAGGGCAATATCCTGCATTCACTTCGCTCTCTCCGCCAGCACGCGCGTCGATGACCTCGCGCAGGCGCATTGCCGCCGCCGCTCCGGATCGCTCGCCCTCGACAAATTCCTTTGCGCCGCGGCCAAGACGCATTCGCAGGTCCGTATCGGTGATCATCGACCGCAGGCATTGCGCATAGGTGTCCGCGTCCGGCGGCCTGGCCAGCAGTCCGGTGCGGCCATGTTCCACCACGCGCGGCACGCCCATGGTTTCGAGCGCCACAGCCGGCTTGCCGCGGCTCGCGGCCTCCAGGTAGACCATGCCATACGCTTCGCGGCAGCCGGGCCAGGCCAGGCAGTCGCACATTTCCATCAAGGTCAGCACTTGCCCGCCGGATACTTCGCCCGCGAAAGGTCACGCGGCTGCCGAATGGTGCGAACATTGCGCGGATTTCAGCCTCGCACGGCCCGCCCCCGGCAATCGCCAACGACCAGCTCCAGGTCCGTCAACCCGGCCAGTGACTGCGCCAGCAGCGTGTAGCTCTCAAGCTTGGCGCCCGGCCGCATCATTCCGACCGTGAGCAGGCGCACCCCGCCCGATGCCGGCCATGGCGAAACATCCACCGGCTCGGCGATCAAGCAAGTCCATGTCGATGAAGGGATCCAGCCATTCCACCCTCTCGTCGGGCACGAAACCAGCCAGGAATTCCCGGTCGGACTGCGTCATGACGAGGTTCATTGCCGCCGATGCAATGATCCGCTTCGATTCCGCGCGCCATGGCAGCCACTCTCCATTGGGACCTTGCCCGGTCTTGCAGGGCTCGGCCGTCACAAGCGGAATATCGAGCGCGGCGCATACCTCTTCGCCCAGCCAGTCGGGCGACTTGTCGTAAGGATGGTACGAAAACCACAGCGCCGGCCGCTTTCGCGGGTCTTCGAATTCCTTGAGCAGGCGCTGCGCTTCGCGGTGCGCCGCATCCTTGCGCGCCGCCATGTGTTCCGCGCCGTGGCGCTTTGGAGTAGGCAATCTCGCGGCTCGCCAGGAAGGCATCATAGCCGGCCCGCTTCAATGCACCCAGCAGCATGCGCGCCATCTGGCGGTCGCCGGATGCGATCGGGTGGTCTGGTGGCTTCAGCGGGGCATAAAAGGCAATTTTCTGACGGCATTCAGGCACCTTGACCTTCATCGGAATTGTAGCTTTGTCGCCACCGGCCAATTCACCTTTCGCCTTGAGAAAGCATTGTCATTTGGGATAGGATACAGCCAATTGCACTGCCGGCCATGGCAGGCGCGTCGAGCAACCGGAAACATCTTTTTCCTGCAACACGAGTCACGCGCCGCCATGAAACGCCTCGAGCATGTTCGCATCCTCATGTACAGCCACGACACCTTCGGCCTTGGCCATTTGCGCCGGTGCCGAGCGATCGCCCATGCAATCGTGGAGCGGTTCAAGGGCGTCAACGTCATCATCATTTCGGGATCGCAGATCGCTGGTGCATTCGATTTCCGCGCCCGCGTCGATTTCGTCAAGATCCCGAGTGTCATCAAGCTCTACAACGGCGAATACGACTCGATCGGCGAGTATATCGATCTTGAAGACATCCTGATGATGCGCAAGCTCATCATCCAGCGCACCGCCGAGGCCTTCCAGCCGGATTTGTTGATCGTCGACAAGGAACCCCTTGGCCTGAAGGGCGAACTCATTCCGACCTTGCAGATGTTGAAGGGTACGCCGGCCAGAACCGTGCTCGGCCTTCGCGACGTCATGGATTCGCCGGGCCAGCTTGAGGCCGAATGGTCGCCCAAGAACATGCTGGAGAAGATCGGGACCTATTACGACCGGATCTGGGCCTATGGCCCGAAGCGGTTCTGGAACCCGCTCGGCGGTCTTGACGTGCCGGCTTCCGTTGAAAGCAAGGTGCGCTATGTCGGCTGGTTGAACCGCGAACTGCCTTCGACGCAGCCTTCCGACATGCACTTTCTCCCCGAGAACTACATTCTCGTCACCGCGGGCGGCGGCGGCGATGGCATCGCCATGATGGAACAGGTGCTGGCTGCGCGCGAGCATGACTGGCAGAACGAATATCCGATCGTGCTGGTGCTGGGGCCCTTCATGAAGTCGGAAAACCGCGAGCGCATCCGGCTTCGCGCCTCCCGCCTTGCCAATGTCAATGTCATCGATTTCGAGGCCCGGCTCGAGGTTCTGTTGGCCAACGCCGTCGGCGTCGTCGGCATGTGCGGCTACAACACTTTCTGTGAGGTGCTTTCTTTCGACCGAAAGGCGCTTTTCGTGCCGCGCACCCAGCCGCGGCAGGAACAGTACATTCGCGCCAGCCGCGCGCGCGAACTGGGGCTGTGCGAAATGCTCACGCCTGAGGAAGCCTCGATTCCGGACGTCATGGCGCGCGCGCTGCGCCGCCTGCCGGAATTGCCGCAGCCCTCGCGGAACCTTGAGAGCGGCGATCTGTCCGGGCTCGATGTCATTTGCGACGACATCGAAAACCTGGTGAGCAATACGCGTATTCCGGCCAACCGGCGCAACGCGGAAGGCATGCGGGTCGCTATTGAGCAATGATCCGGCAAAGCGCATTGGCGTCGTATTCAAGGGCTATCCGCGTCTTTCGGAGACGTTCATCGCCCAGGAACTGCTGCGAGCTTGAGCGCGACGGCTTCCGGCTCGAAATCATCTCGCTGCGTCGCCCCACGGACAAGCACGTTCACCCGGTTCACCGCGAGATCGAGGCGCCGGTCCATTACCTCCCTGAATATCTGCACGAGGAGCCTGCCCGTGTGTTCAGTGCCTGGCGCGCCGCCCGCAAGCTTCCGGGATACCCGCAAGGCGCTGCGCAGCTTCCTTGCCGACCTTCGCCGCGACTTCACGCGCAACAGGTTCCGCCGTTTTGGCCAGGGGCTGGTGATCGCCGCCGAATACGCCGCCGCGGCTGTCTTTCCTCTATGTGCATTTCATCCACACACCGGCTTCGGCGGCGCGCTATGCCGCGCAGATGACCGGGCAGAACTGGGCTGTCTCGGCCCATGCGCGTGACATCTGGACGTCGCCCAGCGTGGGAATTGCGCGAGAAACTTGCACGATTGCCGCTGGTGCGTGACCTGCACCGCCGGCGGGCGCGAGGAACTGGCGCGCCACTCGCCGGACCCTTCAAAGGTGCATCTCGTCTATCACGGCCTCGACCTTTCCCGCTTTCCGCCGCCGCCTGCGAGCCATTCCGCGCGTGACGGCACTGATCCGGCCGATCCGGTCCGCTTCCTGACCGTCGGGCGGGCGGTCGCCAAAAAGGGCATCGACACGCTGATCGACGCGCTGGCTCTGCTGCCTGCCGGCCTAAACTGGCGCTGGACCCATATTGGCGGCGGCGAACTGAAAGACCAGATCACAGCGCAGGCGAAAACCCTCGGCATTTCCGGACGCTGCACATTCCTTGGTTCGCGGCCGCAGGAGGATGTGCTGCAGGCTTACCGCGACTGCGATCTCTTCGTGCTGCCTTGCCGGATCGACGACACGGGCGATCGCGACGGCCTGCCCAACGTGATGGTCGAGGCGCAATCGCAGCGCGTTGCTGTTCTGACGACGCCAATCTCCGGTATCACCGAATTGATTGCCGACGGCGAGAACGGCGTCTTCGGTCGATCCTGACGACCCGCAGGCACTGGCGCGCGAAATGGCACGCCTTGCCGGCGATCCGGCCCTGCGCGCCCGGCTTGGCGCCAATGGCGAGCAAAAGGTTCGCACCCGCTTCGACCACCGCGCCACGATCGGCGCGCTTGGAAACGCTGCTATCCGGCGAGGCTGGCAGTTGACCGGAAAGTCGCTGAATGAGCGCGCCGGTCGTCCTCTTTCATGTACAGCATTTGCTCGGCATCGGCCATGTTTTCCGCGCGACGCGCGTGGCGCGCGGCCTTGCCCGGGCCGGGGCGAAAGTGCATCTCGTCTGGGGCGGCACGCGGCTGCCGTCGATCGATCTGTCCGGCTTCGAGACGACTTTCCTCACGCCGGTGCGTTCGCAAAGCGAGCATTTTCTCTGCTCTGGTCCATGCCGATGGAAGCCCATTCACCGAAGCCGACCAAGAGCGCGCGGCGCGACGAACTGCTGGCGCTTTTCCATGCCCTGCGCCCGGATGCGGTCATCACCGAGGCCTTTCCGTTCGGGCGGCGGCAGATGCGCTTCGAACTCGTGCCGCTGATGCAGGCGGCGCGCGCCGCGCCTTGGAAGCCGCTGACAGTCGCATCGATCCGCGACATCATGCAGGAGGGCAGGGCGGACAACCGCGTCGCTGAATCGCTGCGATATTTTGAGGACTGGTACGATGTGCTGCTCGTCCACGGTGACCCGCAGCTTATCCGGATCGAGGAGACCTTGCAGGGTGCGGAAGCGATATTGCCGAAGGTCCGCTATACCGGCCTCGTCACGCCCGATGCCGCCGGACATGTCGGTTCCGCCCTCGATTGCCGCCGACGTGGTCGTTTCCGCCGGTGGCGGCGCGGTTGGCCATGCGCTGACCGAAGCGGCGATTGGCGCAAACCGCCACAGCAAGGCCTTTCCGGACAACTGGCTGATGGTCGTTGGCTCCGAGCGGCCGCAAGCCGATTTCGAGGCGCTGAAGGCAAGAGCGGGCGAGGGAATGGAGGTGGTCGCGTTTCCTGCCGGACCTGGCGCGGGTGATGGCCGGCGCCAAGGTTTCCGTCTCGCGCGCCGGCTACAACACGGTGGGCGACCTGATGCGCGCGCGCTGCCGTTCGGTGCTGGTGCCGTTCGCCGGTGGCCGCGAGACCGAGCAACTTCGGCGGGCACAATTGTTCGCCGGGCGCGGGCTCGCGGCCATGCTGACGGATGACGGCCTGTCGCCGCAAGTCATCGGCGCGGCGGTCGACGCGGCGCTGGCGCTGCCGCCGCTTGCCGCCGGCCTCGACATGGACGGTGCCACCCATTCGGCGCAGATATTGATGCACGAACTGGTGGCGCGGAGCGGGCGCGCACGGGTTCGGCGGCAGTTTAAAATCGTTCCAGTCTGACACCCATTGGCGTCCCGAACCGTTGACAGCGCTGCGGAGGGCCAACCTATCTGGCCAGTGTTGAAACCCAATCGCGCCGCCTTGAACGGCGCAGGACGGAGAGAAAATGACCAGGACCACCGCGCGCATCTTGCGCAGCGGCGCACTTGCCGCCGCCTCCCTCACCATCGCTTCCGCCGTTTCCGCGACGACCTCGCCGGCGCAGGAAGTGAACATATATTCCTACCGCCAGCCGGAGCTGATCCAGCCGCTGCTCGACGCCTTCACCGCCGAGACCGGCGTGAAGACAAACGTGCTGTTCCTTGAGAAGGGCCTTGAGGAACGCATCGAGGCGGAAGGCCAGAATTCGCCTGCCGACGTGATCCTGATCGGTGGACATCGGCCGTCTCGACAATGCCAAGTCAAAGGGCATCACCCAGCCGCTTGCGGATGCGAAGGTGGATGAAAACATTCCGGCGCAGTATCGCGACCCGGAAGGCCACTGGTTCGCGCTGACCACGCGCGGCCGCGTCGTCTACGCCTCGAAGGAGCGCGTGGCGCAGGACGCGATCACCTATGAGGAGCTTGCCGATCCCAAGTGGAAGGGCAAGATCTGCGTGCGCGACGGACAGCATGTCTACAACGTCGCGCTGGTCGCCTCGATGATTGCCAACAAGGGCGCGGAATTCACCGAGACCTGGCTGGCGGGCGTTCGCGACAACCTCGCGCGCAAGCCCGCGGGCGGCGACCGCGACCAGGCCAAGGCGATCTTCGCCGGCGAATGCGACGTCGCGCTCGGCAACACCTACTATGTCGGCCTGATGCAGACCAATGAGAAGGAGGCCGAGCAGAAGGACTGGGCCGGCTTCGATCAAGGTGCTGTTCCCCAATGCCGGCGATCGCGGCACGCATGTCAACGTCTCGGGCATGTCGCTGGCCAAGCACGCGCCGAACAAGGACAATGCCGTCAAGCTGATGGAATTCCTGGCGAGCCCGAAGGCACAGGAAATCTATGCCCAGCAGGTCTTCGAATATCCCGTCGCGCCGGGCACCGCGGTGTCCGACGTCGTCAAGGGCTTTGGCGAGATCAAGCCCGACACGCTGCCGATCGTCGAAGTGGCGAAGAACCGCAAGCAGGCATCCGAGCTCATCGACAAGACCGGCTTCAACAACGGCCCGCAGAGCTGAACCGCGCTGCACTGATGTGAAGACGATACGCCGGCCCTGCGCCGGCGTATTTTTTGCACCGCGTTTAGCCTGACCTGCGATCAAATGAAAGCGGCCCGACCTCACGTGGGGCAAGCAAGACATTGATATGATTTATGTTCCGGTGCTAGGGCTCAGGCGTGGACATCGGCCTGACTCTTCCGGCTCGCTGCGTTTTCATCGAAATCGTTGAGCGCCGCGGCGCAGACATCGAGATGGCGCGGCGCAAGGTGGGCGTAGCGCAGCGTCATCGCCAGCGTGCGGTGGCCGAGAAACTCCTGGATGCGTTTGATATCGACGCCGTTTTGCGCAAGCCGCGAGGCGCAGGTATGGCGCAACACATGCGGCACGACCTGCAGATCCTTGTTGAGGCCGCATTGCCGCTTGGCGCGCAGCCACGCATTGCGGAAATTGGCGTAGCGCACCATCGCGAACGGACCGGCGGGATGCTTGCCGCGCTGGCCCTCCAGGACCTTGATCGCGCCATTGGTGAGCGGCACGGTGCGCGGCGTATTGGCCTTGGTCTCCCAGAACGTCGCCCGCCCGTCATTGCAATCGGCCCAGGTGAGGGACAAGGCCTCGCCGATCCGTGCGCCGGTGGCGATTAGAAAGCGGGCGAGCGCACCATAATCCGGATCCTGCCCGTCGAGGCAGGCGAACAGAAAGCCCTTCCTCGTCACGCGACAGGAAGCGGATGCGCCCGTTCTTTTCCGGCAGTTTGGCGAAATCGGGCAGGCGGTCGATGCCGCCATTGCGCTGGTGCTTGCGCAGCAGCTTCGACAGGCACGCCATCTTGCGGTTGATGGTGGAGTTGCGGTTTCCCTTGCCGCGAAGCTCGGAAATCATCGCGTCGAGCATCGCATTGTCGATCGCGACTAGCCGGTTGCGGACTGCGATCTCCTGCAGCTCTTCGACATAGGCCTTGCACGTATCCTTGTGCTGGCCAGGTTCCCAGAGAATGTTTCCGTAAGACTGCCAAAGGGCAACGAGGTCGATCAAGGGCATGGCTGTACTCCACAAGCGGGCGCAAACAAGCACCGTTCCCTTTTGAGTTCAATCAAAAGAGTCCGATCCCCACAAAATAGCGGGAGAATTGTTGCACCGGAGACACGAACAATTGCTTACATTGTTCGATTACAGCCAAATTATACCAGATCAGATTTCGTTGTCACTCCTTTTTTGCTTATATCCAACATATGTTAGACTGTAAACAGTGAAGAAATACTGTTGGATATTGTTTCAAACATCGACCGGCTTGAAACCCAGGCGGATGAATTGCCGGGAAAGAGACGCCGCGCCTCTGTCCTGAAAAGCCATCCTGGAAATGAGAAAGGCCCGGGGTTTCCCCCGGACCTCTCTGTCGCCCCTAAAGGATCAGAACGAACGAACGATACGCAGCGAGAAGCGACCGAAGTTTCGCTGGCTCGTTTACGGTGTTGTCGTCGAACGTCGTCGACGTCCATTCCGGCTGGATCAGCAGGTTTTCGGAACCGGGTTCCATGCCAGACCAACGGTGTAGTTGTTCGAAGCTGCCATCAGTGTCTTCCGGCTGCAACAGCTTCCTCGGCCGGCGCAGACGAGTCATACTGGTCTGCATACTGGCCGTAACCAGCGAACAGCAGCATGTTTTCGGTCAACTGGTACGACGAACGGATGCCGAAGGCATGACCCTTGACGTAGTCGGTGTCGCCATCGTCGGCCATGTACCAGCCACCGAGAGTTGAAGCCGTTGCCGAAGTCGTAGTCGGCGCTTGCCTTCCAGGCAATCGCGCCTTCCGAGCCGTCATTGTAGACGGTGCCGGCGACGGTCAGGTTGTTGGCCGAGTAGTTGAAACCGGCATAGAGGTCCGGCGCGCCGGATTCACCCGACTGCATTGCCGTCTTCGATACCGACGGTGACGGCAAAGCCGTTGGCCGCATAGGTGTAGTCGAAGAAGATGCCGTTGGTGAAGCCGTACGGGCCGTCAAAACGGGCCTGGTAGTAGCCATAGCCGTTGTTGGTCGACCAGTAGGTGTCAGCGAAACCGATGCGGAAACCGGCGAGGCTGATGACAGCCCAGTCGACCACGGTACCGCCGAAGCCGGACCTTCGGAGTCCGAAACCGCGTCGTCATGACCGCCTTCCTTGCTTGGATGCGTCACGACGGAATGCGGGTCGAGCGTGCCATATTCGGTTTCGTTGCGTGGCGCGGACGTTGAGACGTGCGCGGTAGTTGGCTTCGTGCAGCGAAGTCTCGTCGTCTTCATGAACCGCTTCGTCGTGGTAGTGCTTGAAACCATACTGAACGCGGACGTCGCCGTCGAACTTCAGGCAGGTTTCGGTTCCGGGAATGTAGAACCAGCCCGAGCCGTATGCGTCGCAAACGCGAACATACTCAACCGGCTCCGGCTCGGCCACGATAGCGTCTGCGGCGCGTGCGCCGGTTGCAGCGACGAGAACTGCTGCAGAACCCAAAAGAAGGCTCTTGATTGTCATTTGTCCTGACCTCCAGTCAAGTGAAGGCCGCAAAGCCTTGAAATCCCGGATTGCACGGCCACCCGGGAGGCTTGACCCGAACGGCGTTTGCTGATGGCCTTGCGGTCGGAGGAGCATGAAATGCGTGTCGTGATTCTGGGTGGTGGCGGCATGGTGGGGCAAAAGCTTGCCAACCGCCTTGCCGGCGAGGAAATCGCCGGTGCCATGAAAATTTCCGAACTTGATACTCTACGACGTCGTCGAACCGGCCGTGCCGCCGGCGCCTTTCGCCGTGCGGACCATGACCGGCAACATGGCCGATCCGGGCGAGGCGGAGCGGCTTGCATCGCTCAAGGCCGACCTCGTGTTTCATCTTGCTTCGATCGTTTCCGGCGAGGCGGAGCGCGATTTCGACAAGGGCTGGGAGCTGAACACCCGCGCCACCTGGGCGTATCTGGAAGCGCTGCGCCATCATCACCAGGCATCGGGCGGCCTCTACCGGCCAAGGCTCATCTTCACCTCGTCCATCGCCGTCTTCGGGCCGCCCTTTCCCGATGCCATCGGCGATGATTTCCTGTGCGCGCCGCAGACCTCCTACGGCGCGCAGAAGGCGATCATCGAATTGCTGGTCGCCGACTACAGCCGCAAGGGTTTCCTCGACGGCTTCTCCATCCGGCTGCCGACCATCTGCGTGCGGCCCGGGAAGGCCAACCTTGCCGCGTCCTCGTTCTTTTCCGGCATCATCCGCGAACCGCTCAACGGGCACGAAGCGGTGTTGCCCGTGCCCGATACCGTGCGCCACTGGCACGCTTCGCCCCGCTCCGCCGCGCGGTTCCTGACCCACGCCGCCACTTTGGATACCGCGCGCCTCGAAGGCCGGCGCAGCCTGACCATGCCCGGCGTTTCGTGCACCGTGGCCGAGCAGATCGAGGCGCTGCGCAAGAGTGGCCGGCGACGCGCCGGTGCGGCTCATCCGGCGCGAGCGTGATCCATCCATTGAAAAGATCGTGATGGGCTGGCCGCGCAATTTCGACCCAAAACGTGCATTGGCGCTGGGTTTTTCGGCGGAAACCGATTTCGAGGAGATCATTCGCATCTATATCGAGGATGACCTGCCGGCCAGGGCCTGACGGATCGGGACAAGCGCCGGTTGACACCAACCTGTCCAGTCAATTCAATGACAGCAGGCCGATTCCGGACCACTTCGGTCGAGCTTTGCCGCTGATGGATGCGCCATGAAACGCCTTGCGAAAAACTTTCGATGGTTTCTGCCAGCAGTCGCCGCTGCCGGCATCTGCCTTGCGCCGGCCTCCGTTGCGAGCGCATCGACTGAAAACCCTTACGAACTGCTGGTCGGCAAGTGGGGCGGCAACGGCATCATGACGCTGGAAGGCGGCCGCAAGGAGCGGCTCAAATGCGATGCCACCTATTCCGGCGGCTCGTCGCAACTGACGCTTTCGATCAACTGCCGCGGCGGCGACAACGAAGTGAAGATGCAGGCGAAGCTTTCGGCCAATCAGGGACGGCTGCTGGGCATCTGGGAAGAAAAGGTGAACCGGGTCGCCGGCTCGATTTCGGGCGTGGCAACCAAGAACCGGATCAACTTCAACATCATGGGCGTGGTGACGGGGACCATGAACGTGACCTATTCGAAGACGCGCCAGAAGGTCGACATCACGGCCAGGGGCGTTCCCCTGCAGACGGTCTCGATGAACATGACCCGCCGCTGATCCCCATGGCCGCACTCCTCACCCACGACGAGAAGGGCGGCGGACTGAGGATCAGGGCTGGCGGGCGACTGGACTGTCGCCAATGCGGCACTGATCGAATCGGAGCTTGCCGAACTGGCGCCAAAGGCCGGTGGACGCGTCAGCATCGACATGGCAGGTGTGAGTGCGCTCGACAGTTTCGGGGCATGGCTTGTGGAGCGCTTCCGGCGGGAAGTGTCTGCTGCCGGCGCGAGGGTCAGCATAGAGGGATTGACCGCCCGCAACCGGCCGATCTATGCCGAATCAGCGAAGTCAACCGCGCAGCCTGCCGATGCCGCGCTAGCGCGCGCATGAGCGTCCGAGCAGGGGGCGGGAGCAATGCTCGCATGCCCTTGGCCGCGATCTCGTTTCCTTCGCCGTGATGACCGGCGCGGTGGTTACGGCCTTCGGTTCGCGCTGCGCAAGCCGCCGGCTTCCGGCTGACATCGAGCGTCAGCCTGTTCGACCGGATCGGCTGGCAGGCGGTCCCGATCATCGTGATGATCACCTTCCTGATCGGCGCGATCCTGGCGCAGCAGGGCTTCTTCCACTTCTCGCAAATTCGGGGCCGACCTCTACGTCGTCGACATGGTCGGCTTCCTGATCATGCGCGAACTGGGCGTGCTGCTCGTCGCGATCATGGTGGCGGGCCGCACCGGCAGCGCCTTCACGGCCGAACTTGGGTTCCATGAAGATGCGCGAGGAAGATCGACGCGCTGCGCACCATGGGGCTTGATCCGGTCGACGATCCTGATCGCTACCGCGCATCTCGTTCTCGTGCTCGCCTTGCCGGTGCTGACCTTCATCGGCTCGATGGCGGCGCTCTATGGCGCCGGACGTCGTCTCGACGATCTATGGCGGCATGAGTGCGCCGCTCTTCATCGACCGGCTGCACGAGGCGATCACGGTCGACCATTTTCTCGTCGGCATGATCAAGGCGCCGGTGATCGGTTTCTTCATCGGCATCATCGCCTGCAACGAGGGGCTGTCCGTGCATGGCAGCGCCGCATCGCTGGGGCGGCACACGACGCAATCGGTCGTGAAATCGATCTTCATGGTGATCGTGCTCGATGCGCTCTTTGCGATCTTCTTTCTCCGCGATCGGGATGTAGCCGATGCAGGAGCCGCAACCCGTCGTCCGCATCAAGGACCTCACCGTCGGCTTCGGGCCGCGCAACGTGCTCGACGGCCTTGTCGCTGGACGTGAAGCGCGGCGAGATCCTTGGCGTTGTCGGCGGATCGGGCGGCGGCAAGTCGGTGTTGTTGCGCACGATCATCGGACTGATCCCCAAGCGTGCCGGGACGATAGAACTGTTCGGCCTCGATACGGACACGCTGGAGGGCGAGGCGCTGCGGGCGGTGCAGCGGCGCTGGGGCGTGATGTTCCAGCAGGGCGCGCTGTTTTCCTCGCTCACCGTGCGCCAGAACCTGCAGTTCCAGATGCGCGAGGCGCTCCACCTTTCCGACCGGCTGAAGGAAGAGATGGCGATCGCCCGTCTCGAAATGGTCGGCCTCAAGGCCTCGGATGGCGACAAGATGCCGAGCGAACTTTCCGGCGGCATGACCAAGCGCGTGGCGCTGGCCCGCGCCCTGGCGCTCGATCCCGAATTCGTGCTGCTCGACGAGCCGACTTCCGGCCTCGATCCGATTGCGGCGGGTGACTTCGACGAACTCGATCAAGACGTTGCAGTCGACGCTCGGCCTGACCGTTTTCCTGGTCACGCACGATCTGGAGAGCCTCTACGCGGTATGCGACCGGGTGGCGGTGCTGGCCGAGGGCAAGGTGGTGGCGCAGGGCGCGATAGAGGAAGTCCTCGCCAATCCGCATCCCTGGGTACAGGAATATTTCCGGGGCAAGCGCGGCAAGATGCTTGCGACAGAAGAATACCGGCCGCGGCGGTGGAGCCGCCAAGGCGAAACGAGAAAGACCAAGCGGGGTTGGGCTGATGGAATTCAATGCACGTTTCGCACTGACCGGCGTATTTGCGCTGGCCGTGGCCGCAGGCATCGTCGGCTTCATCTACTGGCTCAACAACATGGGCGGCTTCGGCGACCAGGTGAAATACCAGGTCCGTTTCACCGTTCCCGTGTCGGGCCTGGCGACCGGCAGCGGCGTGCTTTTCAACGGCATCAGGGTCGGCGAGGTCGAGGCGCATCCGCTTCGACCCGGAAAATCCCGGAGCCCTTGTGGCGGTCATCGCCGTGGCAGAAGAAGTGCCTGTCCGGCAGGATACGCTGGTCGGCATCGATTATCAGGGTCTGACCGGAGCCGCCAATGTAATGCTGACCGGGGGCACCAATGGTTCGCCGCGCCTGGAAGCGGAAGGCGGCGAACTGCCGGTGCTGGAGGCTGATCCCGCCGCATCGCGCAGCTGGACGCAAAATGCCGGCCGGGTGCTCGGCCGACTTGACGATCTGCTGGGCCGCAATTCGGGCCGGTTCGATGCGATCCTGGGCGGACTTGGAGCGGCTTGCCGGCGGATCGAAGGGCAGCCAGGTACCGGTGTATCAACTGGCCGCGCCGCAATTCGACGCGCCGGCCGCGGAGCGCAGTTGGCAACTCGCCATCGCCGAGCCGTCGGTGATGCTTTCGCTCAACACCGACAAGCTGCTTCTCGAGCCTGAGGAAGGGGTCATCGAACCTTCCGAGGAAGCGCGCTGGGCCGACAATCTGCCGAACCTCTTCCAGACGCAGATCATCCGCAGCTTCGAAAACGCCGGCTATACCGAAGGCGTGTTGCGGCCGGGCGATGCGCTCGATCCCGACTACCGGCTCGTCATCGACATTCGCTCGTTCCAGCTCTCGACATCAGGCGATCCGCAGGCCCGGATCGACATCGTCGCAAGGCTCGTCGACCGCGACGGGCAGGTCGTCGCTTCGCGGCAATTCGCCTCGCAGGCCGCCGCAGCCGGGACCAGCGCCGCCGACGCGGCAAGCGCACTCGGCGGCCTCTTCGCCGAAACCATGACGCAGCTTGTCGAACTGGACGGTGTCGGCGATCTAGGTTTCGCGGCTCTTTTTCAAGGCCGTGCGGCGGGCCCGCAGGCGCGCGACCGAATCGCGCTTGCCGGACTCGATGCGCTGGAATCGCGCCCGGTATTGGTCCCGCTGTTCATGGATGGCCGCGATGGCATGGCCCAGCGGCACGCCCGCGCCGATAAGGGCCGCCTCGGATATGTGAAGGCTAGCTTCGATCGCTTCGGGAACCGCCTCCGACACGCCGACGGCATAGAGCTGCCTTGCGTGCTCGGGGTCACGCGCACGCGCCACGATGGTGAGGTCGGGCCGCATCTTGCGGGCCGCCGCCGCCACCTTTGCCACGGCGTCGCGGTTGTCCATGGTGATGATCAGCACCTTCGCGCTTCGAGCCCGCAACGCCGCAGCACCCGCATGTCGGTGGCATTGGCGACATGCACTGAACGGCCGGCCTTGCGGCCTTGGCGACGAGGTCCGGGTTGGTATCGAGGGCAAGGAAGCCGACCTTGTGGTCTTGCAACATGTCGGCGACAAGTTCGCCTACCCGGCCATAACCGGCAATGATGGCGTCAGGTTTTTCCTCCCCAAGCTGTTGGCCGGGCGCGGGCTCCGGCTCGGGAACAGTGGCAGGCCTGGTCGTCCAGCGACGACCGGCCCAGTCGAAAGCCGGCGTCAGGAACATGCTGATCGCGGCGACGGCTATGCCGGTCGTCAAGGTTTTCGCGTCGACCAGCGTGCCTGCGGCGACCGTGAGAATGACGAATGCGAATTCGCCCGCGCCGGCCATCAGCAGCGCGGTCTGGAAGGCCGGGACCGGGCTCGTGCGGAAAAGCCTTGCTACCGGAAAAGCGATCGCGAATTTGACTGCCAGCAAGACGGCGAGCAGCGCGGCGATCGTCAGCGGCTCTGACAGCACCGCTTCGATGTCCAGCGACATGCCGACCGAGAAGAAGAACACGCCGATCAGCAGTCCCTTGAACGGTTCAATGGTGGCTTCGACTTCCCGCCGGAACTCCGTTTCGGCAAGCACCAGACCGGCAATGAAGGCGCCCAGCGCCATGGACAGCCCGTTGATCGCGGTGATCAGACCGGTGCCGATGACGACAAGAATGCTGGCCGCCATGAACAAATCGCTGCCGCCCGCGCGGGCCACTGCGCGAAACAAGGGCCGCAGCAGATATCGGCCGAGCAGGATTATGCCGCCAATGGCGATCACGGCCTTGAAGGCTGCCGTGCCGAGGCTTGCCAGCAGATTGCCGTTCTCGCTGCCGGCAAGGACGCCCACGAGCACGAGCAGCGGCACGACCGCCAGGTCCTGGAACAGCAGGATCGAGAATGAGGCGCGGCCGGTCGCCGAGCCGAGGCGCTTCTGGTCCGCGAGCAATTGCACGACTATGGCCGTGGAGGAGAGCGCGAAGGCGAACCCGACGATCAACGCCGCGTCGTTGCCCATGCCCGCCGCGATCAGCAGGGCTGTCAACACCAACCCCGTCACCACGACTTGCAACGCGCCCATGCCGAATACCAGCCTGCGCATGGTCCAGAGACGCTCGAAGGTAAGTTCGAGGCCGATCATGAACATCAGGAAGACAACGCCGGCCTCGGCCAGGTAGGTGATCTGCGTCCGGTCCGAGACAGTTAAATTGGCAAGCAGCGGCACGTCCCAAGTAAATCGTCCCAACCCGTCAGGCCCGAAGATCGCGCCGGCTGCAAGGAAGGTGAAGACCGGGCTGACGCGGTAGCGGGCAAGCGCGGGGACGGCTATTGCCGCCGTTCCAAGAACGAGCACGATCTCCTTGTACGCTGAAAGATCCAATCCCGACGCCATGCGTTATCGCTGCCCTTAGCCCTCGCAATTCATTAGTCGATTTAATGCGACAAACAGGTCTGGGGGCAATCCCGCCCGATGCCCAAGCGCAAGCAGGGTGCTTCTATTGCGCTGTGCGTGAAGCTGGATTGCGTCGCCAGACTTCGAAGTTCAAGGCGGAAGCGATCGTTACCCAGACAAGATAGGGCACGAACAACCACGCCGCACGCACATCCACGGGCGCTGCAACGAAAATGAAGGCCACGGTGAGCAGCCACAGCAGCGCAACATCGGCAAGCGCAAGGCCGATCTGCCGAAGCCCGAACATGATCCATGACCAGGCTGCGTTGACCACCAGATTTGCGCTCCACACGGAAAGGGCAAGGCCAATGCCTTCTGCCCGCCACACCAGCCAGCCGGCAATTGCGATCATGAAATAAAGGATGCTCCACACGACGGGAAACACCCAGTCCGGTGGCGTCCAAGAGGGCCGGTCGAGGCTGCGATACCACGCCCCCGGACTGAACACCGCGCCGCTGGCGGCAGCCATGAAAACAATCACAAGAAATACGATGAAGGAAAGGATGCTGGTCATCTCACCGGTACCTTCTGCGCCCGCGCCCCTTGCGCCTGCCGGATTGCGTAACACCGCCTTGCCTGCATGGCAAACGCCGCCGCGGTATTCGTCGCAAGCCGTTGGTATGTCGCCTTGGTCCTACCGGTATTGGGAGCGCTGGCGCGCCGGCCGGGACGAGCCCCGACCGGCGCGTTTAATTCAGCGATTACCCTTGGCGCGTGCAGGGCGGCCGGAGGCAGGCTTGTCGAGGTCGCCCACGCCTTGTTCCTCGACTTCCTCGCGGGTGCGATCAACCACCTTGTTGACCGCATCGCGCGCCCGGTTCTTTGCTGCATCGGCCATGGACCGACCGCCTGGGCCGGTGGCTGTCACCTCGTCACGGGCCTCGCGCAGCACTTCACTCGCCGCGGATGCAGCCGCCCCCATGACCGCGCCCAGCTTGCTGCGCTCCTGTTGGTAGATGCGTTCGGCCTCTTCGATCAGGCGGTCACGCTCATCGCCCATTGCCTCGTCCTCGACATTGGTCCGCGGCAGGATGCCGCCCAACGCCGCGCCTGCAGCCATTGCAAGCGCACCGACGACGAGCGGCTGGCTTTCGAACAGGTCGGTCATTTCGCGGCGACGGCGGCGCAACATGTCCTCCATCCGCCGTTGGGCATCGTAAGCGGCTTCGCGCGCAGCAACCACCCGGGCCTTCGCCTCTTCGGTCATGTCCTGGGTCCCCTCATACATGCGCTCGAGCATGCCGGCAGCAGAGTGCCTCATCCGCCCGGAGGCGGAGCGGGCGGAGTCCCAGCTTCCCGAAACCATTCCGGCGGCCTTCGACGCCACTGAACCGATTCCGGATGCGGCACCCGATGCCATTGAACCCAATCCCGAACCGCTGCCGCGCGAACGGGTATGGTCCGCATCAAGTTCGTCCTCCTCCTCCGTCCCGGGCAAATTCGTCGTCGTCATAGTATTCTGGCCCAAATTCGCTGCGCCGGAGGTCCCGGTCGGCGCCACGCAAGTAGCGGTCGCGATAGCCATAATCCGCGTACCGTTCATAACCTTGGTCAGTGCGCGTGCCGCGACCGGCCATCAGCCACGCAAGACCGATACCGGTCAGCGCCAGCGGTATGGGATTGGCCTTGACCTGTTCCATCACAGACCTGCCGATGTCGCCGCCATGTTCCTGAATCTGGCGACCGACCTGCCTGGCTATGGCCTCCACCGAGTAACGGTCGCGAATTTCCTGCAGCGTATCTTGAAGTTCTGCGCGTTCGCGCTCGATGTCGCGTTCGATTTCTGCGGTAGAGCGGTCATCATTTGTCATTGTAAGCCTCCTTGACGGCTTCCGCATCGCGGCGGACGTTCATTGCCGTCCGCGTCGGCGCAAGATTTTTGACCTTCAGGTCGTTCATGCCTTTCGAGGCGAGGGCGAAGGCGATCACCGCGAACAGCACGCCCACGATCAATGCGGCCCATCCTGCCTCGATGCCCATTTCGGCTATCGCGGCGACGAGCGCCGCCGACAGGACGTTGAGCGCGGTTATCGCGAAAACGAGCGCCGCCGCCAGCATGCCGAGCGCCACCGCCATGCCCTTGGCGTTCTCGCTGACTTCAGCTCGGGCAAGGTTCACCTCGTTGCGCACGAGGTTGCTGACATGCGCCAATGCATCGGCGACGAGGCCGGGCGCGCCCTTTTCCGCTGATCTCTCGCTCATCGAACACCTCCTTCACCCGGCCGGCCGGCCTGGTTGAAATTGCTGTTGCCAAAGCCCGTGGTTTCGTCGGTGCCGCCGGCGATAGCCGCCTTCGCCGGCAACGCTTGCGCCGGCTATTCCGGAAGCGGCGGAATCCTCGTCCAGGCCCGACCAGTGCTCATGCCTGGGTTCTGACGATGCCTTTGCGAAACGGCTGATGGCGAAGCCGACGAGCGCCGCGCCGCCAAGGAACAGCGCCGGATTGCGCTTTGCATAGCCGCTGACTTCATTCATCAGCTGCGAAGTATCGCGGTTTTGGATGGCTTGCGACATGCCGTCGAGGCGGTCGGCGACCCAGTCGACGGTGCGCTTGGATGTCGAGTTTCCGCGCAAGTCATCTGTTGCGCCACGCAGCGCCCGGGCTACGTCGGACATCTCGTTTGCGATGGAACTCTTTGCGCCTTCTGCGCGATGAGCAGCTTCGTCCTTGGCGGACGACATGGCCTGCGAAGCGCGGGATTTCAGTTCCGCGGCGGTTGACCGGGTCTTGCCGGCCTTGCGGTTTTCGTCTTCAAAATCAGTCATGGTTTTCTCCGTCACGCGATGAAGGACAGGAGGGCCAGGACGACGACAATCACGCCGATGATGTAAAAGATGCTGTGCATGGGTCCACTCCAATGGGAATGGACAATCAACTCACGCAGCGGCGGAAAGTTCCGTTGCGACGTGGGGCCGGGCTACGTCAGGCTTTTTGCACCGCGGGTGCTTTGTTGCCTTGCGGACGCACCTTTTCACGCATCCACTGGAAAATGACATAGAGCAGCGGAATGAGGAAAATGCCGACCAGCGCTGCCGCCAGCATGCCGCCGAAGACCGCGGTGCCGACGCCGCGCCGGCTCAGCATCCCTGCGCCCTGCGCCACGACCAGCGGCACCAGGCCGGCGATGAAGGCAAAGCTCGTCATCATGACTGCGCGGAATCGCTCCCTGTGCGCCCTCGCGCGCGGCATCGACGATGGTGAGGCCGTGCCGCCGCCGCTCCATCGCAAATTCCACGATCAGGATGGCGTTCTTCGCAGCAAGCGCGATCAGCACCACCAGGCCGATCTGGGCATAGAGGTTGTTGTCGAGGCCAGAAATCAGCAGTGCCAGCATCGAACCCATCACGCCGGCCGTGACCGACAGGAGGACGGCGACGGGGATCGTCCAGCTTTCGTATAGACCGACCAGGAACAGATAGGCGAACAGCAGCGCGAGTCCGAGGATCATCGTCGTCTTGCCGCTCGCCTCCTTCTCCTGCAGCGCGGTGCCGGTCCATTCGAAGCCGTAGCCGGCGGGCAGCGTCGCGGCGGAAACCTGCTCCATCGCGGCGATGGCGTCGCCGGAGCTGAAGCCGGGCGCCGGACTGCCATTGATCGTGGCGCTGCGCACATTGTTGAAGCGCACTGACCGATTGCGGACCGAGGATCAGCCGGACCTGCGCAAAGGTGCGCACCGGTACCATCTCGCCGTCCTTGTTGCGCACGTTGATGCGGTAGATGTCGTCGATCTTGCTGCGCTCGGAAGCCTCGCCCTGGACGGTGACCTGCCAGGTGCGGCCGAAGATGTTGAAGTCGTTGACATAGGCGCTACCCAGGACCGCCTGCAGCGCGGCAAACACGTCCGAGACTTCCATACCGAGGGCCTGGACCTTGTCGCGGTCGATATCGAGCGAAAGCTGCGGCGTGTCTGCGGTGAAGGTCGAGAACACCCGCTGCAGCGCCGGATGCTGGTTGGCCGCGAAGACGAGGCCGCGCGCGACCGAGGCTATGTCGGCTGGCGTTCCGCCGGCAAGGCTGAGGAGCTGGTACTCGAAGCCGCTGCCGGTGCCGAGCCCGATGATCGGCGGCAAATTATACATGATGACGTTGGCTTCGCGCAGCGACCGCGTCTGCGCGGTCAGGCCGGCGATGAGGCTCTCGGCGGAAAGCGACGGGTCGGTGCGCTCGTGGAACGGCTTCAGCGTCAGGACGAGCAGCGCGGCATTGGATTTGACCTGGCCGTCGAGCATGGAATAGCCGGTGACCGACATGACGCTTTCGACGCCGGGCGCCTGGCGCAGCATTTCCTCGACGCGTTGCGCAACCGCGCTGGTGCGATTGACCGAGGCGCCCTGCGGCAGCACCACTTCTCCGAAGATCGCGCCCTGGTCTTCCGACGGCAGGAACCCGGTCGGCGTCGCGTTGAACAGCCAGCCCGTTGCCGGGATCATCACCACAAGCGCGAGCGCTCCGATGAATGCGATGCGCACGAGCCGGCCGACGATGCCCGCATAGCCGTCGCGCGCCAGGTTGATGGCGCCCATGATCTGGCGCATCGGCGTGCGCTTGGGACCATGGCTGTGCTTGAGGAGGACGGCGCACAGGGCCGGCGACAGCGTCAGCGCGTTGATCGCCGAAATGACCATCGACACGGTGATGACGACGGCGAACTGGCGGAACAGCTCGCCCGAGATGCCGGGGATGAAGGCGACCGGAACGAATACCGACATCAGCACCAGCGTGATCGCCAGGATCGGCGCGGTGATCTCGCCCATCGCGGCGCGGGCAGCGTCGGCGGGCGTGATGTGCGGGTCGGCCTCCATCTTTGCTTCCACGGCCTCGACGACGACGATGGCGTCGTCGACGACAATGCCGATGGCCAGGACGAGCGCGAGAAGCGAAACCGTATTGGCCGAATAGCCCATCGCCATCATCGCGGCGAAGGTGCCGATCAGCGAGACCGGCACGGCGATCAGCGGAATGAGGGTGGCGCGGAAGGAGCCGAGGAAAATGAAGACGACGACGACGACGAGCGCGAAGGCTTCCAGAAGCGTCTTGATTACCTCGTGGATGCTCTCGCTGACGAAAACGGTGGTGTCGTAGGTGATCTTGTAGGTCATTCCCTCGGGAAAGGATTGCTGCGCCTGTTCGAGGATTTCGCGGATCGCTTCGGCGCTGGTGATGGCATTGCCGCCCGGCGCCTGGTAGGTGCCGATGATGGCGGCGGCCGACCCGTCAAGGCGGCCGACCTGTTCGGAAAGCCGGGCCGCAAGTTCCACCCTCGCGACATCGCGGATGCGAACGAAGGAGCCGTCGCCCGTGGCGCGCACGACGACATTCTCGAACTCTTCCACCGAAGTGAGCCTGCCCTTCGACTGGATCGAGAGCTGGAATTGCTGGTCGGGCAGCGAAGGCTGCGCGCCTACGCGCCCGACAGCCGCCTGCACGTTCTGCTTCTTTAGCGCATTGACGATATCTGCCGGCGTCATGCCGAAATCGGCCAGCCGCGCGGGATCGACCCAGATGCGCATGCTGTAGTCGGAAGGCGTCAGCAACTGGACGTCGCCGACACCCGGCACGCGCTTCAGCCTGTCGATCAGGTTGATCGTCGCGTAGTTCGACAGGAACAGCTGGTCGTAGCGGTTGTCCTGCGAGGTGAGCGCGATCATCTGCAGGATCGCGGAGGATTTCTTGGTGACGCTGACGCCCTGGCTGCGCACCTCCTGCGGCAATTGCGATTCTGCAAGGCTGACGCGGTTCTGGACATTGACGGTGTTGATGTCCGGATCGCTGCCGACCGCGAAGGTCACGGTGAGCGAGTAGCTGCCGTCATTGCCGCTGGTCGACTTCATGTAGAGCATGTTGTCGACGCCGATGACGCGCGACTCGATCGGCTGGCCGACGGTGGTTTCCACCACCTCGGCGCTGGCGCCGGCATAGTTGGCGGTGACCGAAATCTGCGGCGGCACGATGTCGGGGAATTGCGCCACCGGTATCTGCAACATCGCGACGAGGCCGGCGATGGTGATGACCAGCGAGATGACGACCGCGAGGCGTGGCCGGTCGATGAAGATCGACGAGAACATGGCTCACGCTCCCGGCGCGGCTTGCGCGGGATCGACAAGCTGGCCGGGCCTAACCTTCTGTACACCATCGGTCACGACCAGATCGCCTTCGGCAAGGCCGCTGGTCACGACATAGCTGGCGCCGTCGGCCGGACCCAGTTCGAGCCGCCGGATCTCGATCTTGTTGTCGCTGTTCACTGCAAGGGCGAAGGTGCCGCTTTGGTCAACCTGGATCGCCGGCTTGCGGGATCGTCAGCGCCAATTGCGGCGTGGCCGACTGCAGCAACGCACTCACGAGTTGGCCGTCCACCAGCAGCCGCGTAGGGTTGGGAAAACTTGCGCGCACGCGAACCGCATCCGTGCCCTGGTTTACGGTTACATCGATGAAATCGATGCGGCCCGGCTGGTCATAGATGCTGCCGTCCGCGAGCCGCAGCCGAACCACGGCATCTTCTCCCCTGCAGCTTTTCCGCTCTTCCTTACCGCAGAACGCCAGCACTTCGCGCTGGGTGACCGAAAATGTCACGTAGATCGGATCCTGGCTGACGATCGTCGCCAGCGTGCCGCTGGAAGGTCCGACGAAATTGCCGACCGAGAGCTGCGAGCGACCGATGCGTCCGTCGATCGGGGCGAAGATGTCGGTGTAGCTCAGATCCAGTTCGGCCCGTTCGAGCCGCGCCTTCAATTGTGCGAGATTGCCGCGCGCCTGATCGCGGGCAGCGACGGCATCTTCCAGCCTCGCCTGTGCCGCGACATTGCTCTTGGTCAGAGACAATTGCCGCTCATATTCCTGCTGCGTGCGGGTGACGGTCGCTTGCGCGAATTCGATGGCGCCTTTCGCCTCGGACACGGCGGCGAGATAGGGGGCTTTCTCGATGACGAACAGGAGATCGCCCTTCTTCACGTCGACGCCCTCGTCAAACAAGCCGCTTCTTCGAGAAAGCCGTCGACGCGGGCGCGCAATTCCACCTTGTCCACAGCCTCGATCCTGCCGGTGAAGGCGATCGACGTGCCCAGTTCCGTCTTCTCGATCTCGTGGACGGTTACGGGAACCGGCCTTTCCTCGGCCTTGACCACCGTTTGAGGTTCGGATTGCTCGCATCCTGAAAGGGCTGCCAAGCAAAGCAGCGCGATGATCGTCAGAGGCCGCGTAACGGACAGGCGCATTGCGATTTTTCCCGGCTTGAGGAACCTGCAGCCTGTCTACAATACTACCTTGCCATTGCAAACCGCCGTGGGGTGCTTCCTTGCGGCAAGGGTGACTTTTCTGTCACCGTGGTGGAATGGAGGTGCAGCATGGGCGGGATGCTACGAACACTTGTCCGGCTGCGCGGACCGGTCCTGCTGGTGCACATTCTGGTCACGGTGATTTCGGCATCCCTGATCGGTCCATTGACGGCCAGCGCCATTTGCCTTGCAATAGGGCTTTCGGGCAAGCCGGCGCTGACGGACATGGAAATTGCCCGCTTCTTCCTTACGCCGACCGGCCTTTTGTGCCTTGTCTTCGCCGCAAGCCTCCTGATTGTGCTGGCATCGCTGGAACTGGCGGCACTGCTGTGGCTTCTTGCCGGTGGCGGCGGCAAGGGTGCCGTCTTCGCCTCGCTGCAGAAAGTGGCGGCGTTGCTGCCAAGGCTACTTTGGGTGGCGGCACAATTGGTGGTGCGCTTGCTGGTATTGCTGGCGCCATTTGCGCTGCTGATCGCTGCCATCGCGTGGTTCTTCCTGCGAGAGCATGACATCAACTTCTACCTGACGGCCCGACCGCCGGAGTTCTGGCTCGCGGTAGTCCTCTCGCTGCCCGTGCTGTCGCTGGCGTTTTGGGTGCTCTTGCGCCAGCTATCCGGATGGGTATTCGTGCTGCCCGTCGTCATGTTCACGCAGACACCGTTGATGAACACATTCGCCGAAAGCAAGCGGCTCGCGGCAGGCCGGCGATGGCAGATCGGGCGAACACTGATGCTTTGGGCGGCCATCAGCATCGGCCTCGGCGCGCTGGCGACCTTGGCGTTTCGGCTGCTGGTCGAGATTGCGCTGCCGGACCTCGACATCGAGATCGAGCATTTCGTCGTGCTCGGCGCCATTCTCCTCGTGGTCTGGTCGGCCATGCTGCTGGTGACGGGCGCCGCCTCCGCCGGATTGCTTGCCGGATTTGTCTCGCGACTGGCCGTCGCTGCCGGCATCAAGCCGAGCTCTCGCCGCGGATGCAGCAGTGGCTGGCGGGGGTCTCGCTTTCTGGCTGGCGGTTAGCGGATTTGTCATCGTTTCGGCGCTTGCGAGCGCGGCCGGCATCGTTTCTGCAACCACGCTCGCCGAAAAGGTGGAAGTGATCGCCCATCGCGGCGCGGCTGGTTCGAGGCCGGAAAACACGATGGCGGCGGTGCGCAAGGCCATAGAGGACGGCGCCGATTGGGTCGAGATCGACGTCCAGGAAACGGCGGACGGCGAAGTGGTCGTGGTGCATGACCGCGATTTCATGAAGCTCGCCGGCAAGCCCTTGAAAGTGTGGCAGGCGACCGCCGCCGATCTTGAGGCAGTCGACATTGGAAGCTGGTTCGGACCCGAATATGCGGGCGAGCGGACCCCGACGCTGCGCGCCGTGCTCGAAGAAGCGAGGGGCCGCGCCAAGGTGCTCGTGGAACTGAAGTATTACGGCCATGACGAACGGCTGGCGGAGCGTGTCGTAGCGCTGGTCGAGGATACCGCAATGGTGGACAGAACGGCTTTCATGTCGCTGGAGCCGAAGCAGGTTGCGCGGATGAAGGAGTTGCGGCCGAACTGGCGCGTCGGAACGCTTGCCGCGCGGTCGGTGGGTGATCCCGCGCGGCTGCAGGGCGATTTCCTGGCGATCTCGCGATCCATGGCGACGGCTCCGCTGATCGGGCACGTCCGCGACCGCGGCAAGGACGTCTATGTCTGGACGGTCGACGATCCGGTGAGCATGTCGCGCATGATCTCGCGCGGAGCTGGCGGCCTGATCACCAACGAGCCGGCGATGGCGCGGGAGGTCATCGCCGAAAGGTCTCAGATGTCGCTGCTGGAGCGGCTGATGCTGGAAGCGGTCGACCTTTTCGGCGTGGATTTCAAGCAGAAGACCTATCGCGACAGTTCGCCGTGACAAGTCATCCGGCCTGCCACAAATAAGCTGGAATTCGAACCCTTCCTTCCCCGCAAAGGAAGCGATAGCTGCCGGAGTGAATTCATGCGCGGATTATTGAAAGTTCTTTCGATTGCGGCTGCCCTGGCCGCCATCCACTTGACGGTTTCCGCAGGAGAAAGCCTTGCGTTTACCGCGCGGCCCGCCACCGTAGCAGGCGGGTTGGAACCCGAGACCGTGCAGTACTATCCGGGCCGACGAGGGACTTATCGTCCCAACGGTGTCTACCGACCCTATTATGGTCGGCCATCGCCGCGCTATTACGGCGGTATTTACGGCGGCGTCGGTCCCTATTGGGGGCCAGGGCTGACGGTGGTGGTACCGTCCCGTCCGGCGTACCGGCCTTACCGGCCAGTCTATCCGACGACGCGCCCGGTCTACCGTTCAGTCGAGGTGGCGCCTGCGCATGTGCGCTGGTGCGCGACGCGCTATCGCAGCTACCGGGCGTGGGACGACACCTTCCAGCCTTACAACGGGCCCCGGCGATTTTGCATTTCGCCCTATCGGTGAGGCTCAGGCGATATTCTGGATCTTCTGCCGGACAAGGCTGATGGCCATCCGGAGGTTGAACAGGTTTTCCGAATAGCGAAGCGGCACCGGAATGACCGCCGCGGCGTCGTCGATGCGCTGGATCTCCCGCTCCATCGCGTGAACATCGAGTTGGGCGCCGCCTTCGACCACGCGGCTCTCAAGCTTCTTGAGTTCCTCGTACCAATAATAGATGCGCCGCTTGATATGCCATTCATAGAGCAGCGGGGCGAGTTTGAAAACGGGGAACGCGAACGCAGCCACCGGAACGGCGATGATCAGCATGCGCTCGACGAACGTGGCGAGCCAGAATGGCAGCACGCGCTTGAGAATCGACTGGCCGGATTTGTAGACACGTGCTGCATCGTCCGACATTGGCAGTTCCGGATCGATCGCCTTGGGAAATTCGCCCGGCCCATAGATTAGCGTGCTGCCTGCATGGACCTGCTGCGCTGCCTCGACCAGCAAGCCGATCAGCGCGGGATGAAGGTCGGATCGCGCCACCAGCGCCGCGGAAGATGCCAGCAGGGAAACATCCGCCGGGGGGACGTTGTTGACGAGATTGACCACGCCTTTCGGCAACACGACCTTGTGCAGGTATGGATAGAGCCTCGAGATGGCATCTGCCTGCACGAAGTTCATCAACCGGAACGAGGGATTGTGCAGCGCGTCGGCGACAAGCCGCGAGTCGGGCGCAAGGACGAAAAAGGCGGCATCGGCCTCGCCATTGGCGAGCGCGGCCGTCGCCTCTTGGCCGCCCAGGGGCAAGAGGTCCGTACCTTCCATCGCGCCGTTGGCGGCAAGCAGCGCCTCGGCAAGCTTGCGCGTGCCGCTACCCTCCTTGCCTACCGCGAGCCGTTTCCCGCGCAACTGGACTAACCGGTCATAATACTTGTTCGAGCGGTAGAAGACCCATAGCGGCTCAAGCGTCACGCGTCCCAGGGAGACGGCGTCGGGAAGATCCGCGGCATTTGCGATGCCGCCCTGGATCAACGCAACCGAAACCCCCGACGAGGGGTCGGCGAGCAGCGCAGCGTTTTCGACCGAGCCGGCCGTTGGACGCACTTCGAGCGCGATCCCTGAAGCGGCAAGGATCTCGGCATAGCGCTGCCCGAAGGCGTAGTAGCCGCCGCTCTTGCCCCCGGTCGCGATGGTAATCGTTGTCGGCGGCGCCGGCTGGACCAGCATGGAGGCCACCCACAACGCACCTGCAAGCAGCAAGATTGCTGGGGCGATGAGATGGGCGAGTTCACGAATTCGATGCCACATGCACGCAAGTCCGGTTCTTGATTGATTTCATACATATCCGAAGCTGTAAAAAAAATTCCAAGAAATAAATCATCAAGTATCATGGAGTTCATGTCAGATAGTTATGAGATCATGTAATCTCGTCATGAAGCCTTCGTTTGTCATGGGTTGGACTAACAAAAGCCCGGTCGTTTTTTTTGCCCCACGTCAGAGGCGTTCATGCACCGACAGGACCAGGTTCACCGTCACGCCCTTTTCGGCGGAGACTATGACGGTCAGCGGAACGGCAAGCATGCACAGAACGGACGTGAACATGACCGCCAAGTGGTACGTCCCGAGGCTTTCGAAGGCATGCCCGGCATTCAACGCCAGCAGCGCCATCAAATACGCGCAGGAAAGGCCCAGGAGCAGATTGTCGCGCAGATTGTTCACAACCCGCGGCATGCTTCGGAGCGCCAACAGCGAGATGAAGCCGGCTGTGGCCAGATTACAGGTGAAAACGATCTCCATGGCCTGCGACAGGTTGTATGCTGGAATGGCAGAAAAATTGTACCAGCCGAACAGTCCGGCATTCAGCGCCAAAAGGACGACGCCCGTCATGGTCACGTTCAGCGCATAGGCTTCATCCCCGGCCCGCTCCAGGGATAAGTAGATTTCCGACCGCACGACAATACCCCCGCAAGAGCCACCCGATGCAGGTGAACTACCAGATTCCCTGGCGCCATGTGAAGCCTTAACAACATTAATTCAATGGCTTACGATGCGTAAGGAAATCGAACGCTACGAAAACGACAGCAGGGGCGAGGGATCTGTGGCGGAGTGCGGAACCTGCTCCGCATGCAATCTGCGTCACTGACTAGTGTATACTTGGCGTCAACGGCTTTTCGAGTTGCCTGTCAAAGACGTAGTCGGCAATGCCCGCCGACAGCCAGATTGCCAGCAGCGTTATCCATGCCGTGAGGGCGAAGACACTTGCGCCGGTGACACCCGCGCCTACCGCGCAGCCACCCGCGAGCATTCCGCCAAATCCCATCAGCGCCGCGCCGGCCAGATAACGGCGCATTGCCGGACCGCCTTCGAAGCCCTGCAATTGCAGTTCGCCGCGTACAAACGCTGCTATGAACGAGCCGAGAAAGACGCCGGGCACCAGGCCGATGGCGAAGTCCAACGGCTCCGGGCCACTGAGGAAGAACATCAGCGCATCGGCGGAAGGACCAGTGAAGGTTATGCCCTCCATCTGGACCGGATCGAAGGCAATGGCCGACATGGAAGACGTGAACCACCATGCCAGCGGCACAGTCGCGCCGACAACCAGTGCGCTTGTAACCTGCCACGCCGGAACCTTGCGAAGAAACGCAACTGCAAGGCTCGCAGCCAGCGCCCCGACCGCGACGAGCAGGGCGGTGGAAATGGCAAGGCCGATCAACTGCATGATGTCATTGGCGCCGTCAGCCGAACTGGGAAGCAGCCCTGCCAGCCTTTCGCGTGCCGGCGAGAGAAATCCGTGAAGGCTGGCTTGCGCCACCACCGCGAAGACGAGACCTGAAAGCAGCGCCCGCAGATTGCCGGTCGCCGCCAAGACCAGAAGCCGGCTGGCGCAACCCCTTGCCAGAACCATGCCCGAGCCGAACATCAATCCGCCGATTGCCGCGCCTGAAAAACTTTGCGGCGAGGCTATCTGGCGTGCCTGCGTGGGTTGGATCACGCCCAGCCAGGCGAGCAACGTGGTGCCTGCGACTGCAGCGCAAAACACCAACAGCCAAATTGTGGTGCGCCCGCCTATCGAGCCGCGCGCGAACTCGACGGCAGCGGCACGAAGGCAGAACCGGCTTTGCTGTGCAAACGCGCCGAACACCATGCCGATCACAATGCCGCCGACCGCAAGCACCCAGCTTTCGCCAATGCGGTCCGTCAGCGCAACAAGATCCATGGAACCTGCCTCCATTGTCGCAATCGACCATCGCAATCGGAATACGGCATTGACCTTGGTCAAACTGGTCTTCATATATTGTTATAATTGAATATTATGGAGTTTGGCATGGCCCCCGTCATTTCCCGTCGCGGTTTCCTCCGCATGTGTGCCGCGGCCGGTTTGACCGGCGTATTGGCGCCCCACGCCATTGCCATGCAGAAAACGAAATTTGGCGCGCGCGAGGTCACGGTGCTGAGCGACGGCAATCTTTCGTTGCCGGCAAGTTTCATGTTCCCTGAAATCGCCAAGGAAGAACTGGAACCCCTGCTTGCAGCCAACGGCCTGCCGACAGACATGTTCCTGCCGGACTGCAATATCACGTTGGTTCGCGACGGCGAGCGAACGATCATCTTCGACGCCGGTTCGGGGGCCAATTTCCAGCCGACTGCCGGCAAGTTGGCAGACAGCCTTGTCGAGGCAGGAATCGACCCTGCGGATATCACCGATGTCGTCTTCACCCATGCGCATCCCGACCATCTTTGGGGCGTAGTGGACGATTTCGACGAGTTCACCTTTGGCAACGCAAACCATCACATGAGCAGGGTGGAGTGGGATTATTGGCGCGCGCCGGACACGATGGAAAAAACGCCGGAGGAGCGGAAGAGCTTTGTTGCCGGCGCACAGAAGCGGTTCGAACTGCTTGCCGACCGCATCACCCTCTTCGATTTCGGGGCGGAGGTGCTGCCGGGAATCGAAGCCGTCGACACTTCCGGCCACACGCCGGGGCACGTGTCCTTTGCGCTCCATGAAGGTTCGCAAAACCTCGTCATCATCGGCGACGCGATTTCGCAGTCGGTCGTATCATTCCAGCGCCCGGACTGGCACTCCGGCTCGGACCAGGACGCGGCAAAGGCCGCCAGCACCCGGCAATCGCTGCTGGACCGGCTCGTGGCCGATGGCAGCATGATCATCGGTTTCCACCTGCCTCATCCCGGCATTGGCGCGGTGGAACGTGATGGCAGCGCTTACCGTTTCCTCGCCCAGACCTGACGGCTCGGGACGGCGCAGAACATTTCCCGCAACGTCTTCACGATAGTCGAGACTTCGTTGTTCATCACGGAATAGTAGATCGTGCGTCCGTCACGGCGCGAGGAAACGAGCCGGTCGAGCCGCAACCGCGCCAATTGCTGCGAAACAGATGCCTGCGGCATGCCCAGCAGCGTTTCGAGTTCGGACACGGATTTCTCGCCGTCGCACAGATGGCAAAGGATCACCAGCCGGGTCTCGTGCGACAATGCCTTCATTAGTTCGCTGGCCTGGCGTGCCTGCCGAATCAGGGCGTCGGGTCCACGATCCGTTCCATCGGATTGCTCCGGCGGCGTCATCTCATTGTCTCCATCGCTTGCATGAAGTGCGGTTACTCCTTGTCAGCCAATGCCTGGAGTTCGGCCAGCAGGGGCCAGAAAAACTCGTCGCCCGCATATCCGCGAAGCCTGCCGATCTCCTTCCCTTCCTCGACGAGCACGAAGGTCGGCGTAAAGCGTTCGGGGCGGATATTCGCAAGATCCTGCGGCCATGGCTTGTTGATATCCACGCGCCTGAGCGGGGCATTTTGGCCTTCAACCGTCTTGGGATAGGCGACGCCGATTTCTTCGTGCCAGCGCTTGCACCAGGCACATCCGGCCTGTTCCAGCATCAGCAGTTCCGCGCTCCAGGCATTCACCGGACCAGCCAGACAGAGTGCCACCAACCAGGGCGCCAATCGCATCGAAATCTCCTTCGCAGGGATGTCCCCAAAAATTCATATCATAACATATATGATTTTATGAATTTTATCATTACCATGTTTCGACTTGGGGGAGCCCTTGGGAGGAACGATGCTCGATGTGAGTCTCGGCATGGCGTTTATCGCCGGCCTGCTGTCCTTCGTTTCGCCATGCGTGCTGCCGATCGTGCCGCCATATCTGGCGTATCTTGCCGGCATCAGCTTCGCGGCGATGGATACCGACAAGATCGAGTCGGGCGTTGCGCGCCGAATTGCGCTTTCCGCTGTCTTCTTCGTGCTCGGCTTTACCACCGTCTTCGTCGCCCTCGGCGCCACGGCCAGCGTGGTTGGCCAATCGCTGGCACGCTATTTCGATACGCTCTCGATTCTTGCCGGTATCGCAATCCTCAGCATGGGCTTGCATTTTCTGGGCGTCTTCCGGATTTCCATGCTGTACCGCGAAGCGCGGGTGGAAGTGCGCAACCGTCCGCCTGGATATCTGGGCGCCTATCTCATGGGTCTTGCCTTCGCCTTCGGCTGGACGCCCTGCGTCGGGCCGGTTCTGGCGGCGATCCTTTTCGTCGCGGGCGCCGAGGATACCATCTGGCGGGGCGCGGCGCTTCTGGCGGTCTATTCGCTCGGCATCGGCATTCCCTTCATTGTAGCGGGGCTTTTCGCCAGCCGGTTCATTTCCTGGGCCAACCGGTTCAAGCGCCACATGCACAAGGTGGAAATGGCGATGGGCGGACTGCTCGTCGTCACCGGCCTGCTTTTCATTACCGGGCAGATGTCGCGCATCGCGCAATGGCTGCTCGAGACTTTCCCAGGGTTCGCCAACATTGGATAGGAGTGGACAGATGTTGCGCAGTCTCTTGATGGCGTTTTGCTTCGCAGCCGGGCTCGCCGCCACGGCCACCGCCGCGGAAATCGGCGAAGACGGGCTTCACAAGGAAGATTGGTTTGCGATCACGTTCCGCGATGTCGCCGAGGACATCAAGGCGGCGAAGGAGCAGAACAAGCGCCTCGTGATGATCTTCGAACAGCGCGGCTGCATCTATTGCGCCAAGATGCATACGGACATCCTTTCCGATCCCGAAGTTCGGGAATTCGTCGAAAAGAACTTCATGGTCGTCCAGTACAACATGTTCGGCGACGAGGAGGTGACCGATATCGACGGCGAGGTGCTCACCGAAAAGACGGCCGCGCGCAAATGGGCTTTCCTTTTCACGCCGACCATCGTTTTCCTTCCCGAGGAAGTTCCGGAAGGCAAGAGCGTGCCGCAAGCCGCCGTGTCCACCATGCCCGGCGCGTTCGGAAAGTGGACTTTCCTCAACATGTTCCGCTGGGTGCACGAGAAGGGATACGAGGGCGAGGAGCACTTCCAGAAGTACCATGCCCGCATCATCAACGAGTTGCGGGAACAGGGCCGGCTTGTCTCTGAATAATTACATTCAAACAATTATATTTATCATTGTTATTGGGGCAGGTTCGTCGTAGCGTAGGACAGGGAACAGGGTGCGCGCGCCCTGGAGGATGAGAAAGAGGAGGAAGAACCGATGATGCTGCTCAGGCAGATTGTCTTCTTTGGCTTCGCGGCGGGGCTTGGCTTCCAGGCGTTCGCGGCGGAACTGCCGCCAACGGAGGTCAAGATCGAGGACAACAAGGTAGCCATGTCCCTGACGGGGGCAGCGGGCAATCCGGAGGAAGGCGCCAATGTATTCAAGGATCGCCGGCTCGGCAACTGCCTTGCGTGCCACGCCAACAAGGCGATGTCGAAGGAACTCTTCCATGGCGATGTAGGCCCCTCGCTTGACGGCGTGGCGGATAGGTGGTCGCCGGAGGAATTGCGCGCGATCGTCGTCAATTCGAAAGTCGCCCTCAATGACCAGACCGTGATGCCCGGCTTCTACACGCTCGATGTGGGTGTGAATGTCCGCGAGGAATTGGTCGGAAAGACAATACTGACGGCCCAGCAGGTCGAAGACGTCGTCGCATATCTCGCGACGCTCAAGGAATGAAATGGAGGCAGAAGATGGAACTTACCAGAAGACAGGCGCTTGGCCTTTCCGTGGCTGCGGCGGCATTCGCGATCACCGGATTCAAGTCCGGCCCGGCGTTCGCGACAGCCGAGGACAGCGAAAAGCGGATCATGGAATTCACCGGCGGCAAGGCGCCGCAATCCGGCAAGATCACGCTTACTGCGCCTGAGATCGCGGAAAACGGCAACACCGTTCCCGTGTCGGTGTCAGTGGAAAGCGCAATGGCGGGCGACGATCTCGTCCAGTCGGTGTTGCTCCTTGCGGATGGAAACCCCAATCCGGCGGTCGCAACATTCCACTTTTCGGAAGCGAGCGGCCAGGCTTCCGCGACCACCCGCATCCGTCTCGCCAAGACCCAGAATGTCATTGCGGTTGCACTGATGAAGGACGGCTCGGCATACATGGACACGAAGCAGGTGAAGGTCACCATCGGCGGCTGCGGCGGCTGAGGACAAGGAGAGGATTTCGCAATGGCACAGGCAAAACCACGCGTGAAGGTTCCCAAGTCGGCTGCTGCCGGGGAAGTTGTCACGATCAAGACGCTGATCAGCCACGAGATGGAATCGGGTCAGCGCAAGGACAAGGATGGTAAGGTCATCCCCCGCAAGATCATCAACAAGTTCACTTGCGAGTTCAATGGCGCCAAGGTTTTCGAATGCGATCTTGATCCGGCGATCTCGGCCAATCCGTATTTCGAGTTCACGGCCAAGGTCAACGAGAGCGGCAGTTTCAAGTTCACCTGGGTGGACGACGACGGCACCGTCATCACGGACGAACAGGCAATCGAGGTGAAGTGAGGTCAGGCGCCGCCGGTATTCTGGCGGTTCTTTCCATTCATTCTTGCGAGGGAGGAACGTTCGTGAGGCAGATTCTAAGGGGACTTTTGCCGGCAGCAGCATTGACTGCCGTGCTTGCGGGACCGGCGCTGGCCGATCCCGTTGATGAACAACTGACGATCGATGGCCGGGAAATGACGGTGCGAACGAAGGCTCCAGAGGGGCATCCTTTTGACGAGGTGCTTTCCGGCTGGCTGTTCCGTACGCCCGAAACCCGCGCCCTGGAAGCCGACGGTTTCGACAATCCGGGCATGCTTGCGGTCGAGGCCGGCGAAACGATCTGGAACACGGTCGAGGGAACCGCGGGTAAATCTTGCGCTACATGCCATGGCGATGCTGCCGAGAGCATGAAGGATATCGGCGCGCATTATCCCAAGTGGGATGAGACGACCGGCAAGCCGATCAATCTCGAGCTCATCATCAATCGCTGCCGTACGCAGAACATGGGGGCGGATGCCTATGAGTTCGACAAACCGGAGCAAAAGCAGATCACCGCTTTCGTGCGCCACCAGTCGCTGGGCACGCCGGTCAGCATCGACCTTTCGCAAGGCGAAATGCAGAAGTGGTGGGACGACGGCAAGAAGCTCTATTACACCCGCACAGGCCAGCTCAATCTCGGGTGCTCAAATTGCCATGAGGACATCATGGGCAAGAACATCCGCGCCGATCATTTGAGCCAGGGGCAGACCAACGGCTTCCCGACCTACCGTCTCGGCGACGGCCTTGTCTCCACGCATGGCCGGTTCCGCGGCTGCATCCGCGATACACGCGCCGTTATTCCCAAGGCGTTTTCGGACGAGTTGATGGCGCTGGAAGTCTATGTGGCCTGGCGCGGAACCGGGCTGTCGGTGGAAACACCCGCCGTTCGCCAGTAGGCGCACGGACATCAAACATGACCCGGCCGCTGTCGACGACGGCGCCGGCGAACCTCCGGAAAGAGCGCGGCATGTTCCGCGCCCTGGTCGAGGCGCAACCACCACAAGGTGCATTGATGATTTCAAGACGCGAATTTCTGATGGCATCCGTCGCGCTGTCCGCGATCGCGGGGAGCGGCATGGCCGGGCGCTGGTCGATGGCGGCTGCGCAGCAGGCCTTGAACGAGGAAACGCTGCTTGCGGCCGAACCGTTCGGCAGCGTAACGCTCGTACACATCACGGATATCCATGCGCAGTTGAAGCCGGTATATTTCCGCGAGCCGTCGATCAATCTGGGCGTCGGGGACGCGAAGGGCCAGCCGCCGCACGTGACCGGCGCCGATTTCCTCAAGCTGTACAACATCGAGCCGGGGTCACCCGACGCCTACGCCCTGACATCGGAAGATTTCGCCGCGCTTGCCAAGACCTATGGCCGGATGGGCGGGCTGGACCGTGTCGCCACGGTTATCAAGCGCATCCGTTCCGAGCGCGGCGCGGACAATGTGCTGCTGCTTGACGGCGGCGATACCTGGCAGGGTTCGTACACGGCACAGAAGACCATGGGCGCCGATATGGTCGAGGCGATGAACGCGCTCGAGCCGGAGGCGATGACTTCGCATTGGGAATTCACCCTCGGCATCGATCGCGTCACCGAGATCGTCGAGAGCCTGCCTTTCCCATTCCTTGGCGGGAACATCTACAACAACGAATGGAACGAGCCGGCATACGAAGCCTTCAAGATCTTCGAAAAGGGCGGCGTGACGATCGGCGTGATCGGGCAGGCATTCCCCTATCTGCCGATCGCAAACCCGGGCTGGATGTTCCCCGAACTTTCCTTCGGCATCCGAGAGGAGGATGTAGCCAAAAACGTGGCAGCAGTGCGCGACGAAGGCGCCGATGTGGTCGTGCTTTTGTCGCACAACGGCTTCGATGTGGACCGCAAGCTTGCCTCGCGCGTGCCCGGCATCGACATCATCCTGACGGGCCACACCCATGACGCCCTGCCCGAGCCGGTGATCGTCGGAAAGACGCTACTGATCGCGTCGGGCTCGCAGGGCAAGTTCGTTTCGCGCATCGACCTCGATGTTTCGGACGGGGAATTGAAGGGTTACCGGCATCGCCTCATCCCCATATTCTCCGACGTCATCACTCCCGATGCGGACATGGGCGCGCTGATCGACAAGATCCGTGCCCCGCACGAGGAGGAGCTGAAGCGCGTCCTGGGCACCACGCAGTCGCTGCTGTATCGGCGTGGCAATTTCAATGGAACGTTCGATGACCTGATCTGCCAGGCACTGCTTTCGGAGCGCGACGCGCAGATCGCCCTGTCTCCGGGTTTCCGTTGGGGAACAAGCCTGCTGCCGGGCAGCCCGATCACAGTCGAGGAGCTGCACAACGCCACGGCGATGAACTATCCGGCAGCCTACCGTTCAGAAATGACCGGACAGACCATCAAGGATATCATCGAGGATGTAGCCGACAATCTGTTCAACCCGGACCCCTACTACCAGCAGGGCGGCGACATGGTCCGCGTAGGCGGCATGGGCTACGCCATCGATGTGGGCAAGCCGATCGGATCGCGGATCAGCGACATGACGCTTCTTTCCACGGGCGAGGCCATCGACCCGCAGAAGTCGTACGTGGTTGCCGGCTGGGCATCGGTAAACCAGGCGACGGAAGGGCCGCCGATCTGGGAAGTGGTCGAAAATCATCTGAAAAAGAACCCCGACGTGACGGTCGGCGAGAACAACTCCGTGCGCGTAACCGCGTAAAGACTTGGTGGAGGTTGGAATGGCGCTAGAAAAATCCGAACTGAGGGCGGCCGGCGTGGCCGAAGGCAGGAGGTCCTCCCGCCGCGAGTTCCTCAAGAAAGGCCTTGCCACCGGGGCAGCACTTGTCGCCGCTCCCTCCGTTGCAAAGGCGGCCGGCGATCCGTTGATAACCGAGATCCAGGAGTGGAACACGGTGCTGGGCGACGGCGTCGATGCCGCCCCATACGGCATGCCCTCGCAGTTCGAAAAGGAAGTGGTGCGCCGCAACGTCGCCTGGCTGACCGCCGATCCGATTTCGTCGGTCAATTTCACGCCATTGCATGAACTCGACGGCATCATCACGCCGAACGGACTTTGCTTCGAACGCCATCATGGCGGCGTGGCGCAGATCAGCCCGACCGATCACCGGCTGATGATCAACGGTCTCGTCGATACGCCGGTCGTGTTCACGATGGACGACCTCAAGCGCTTCCCGCGCGAAAATGCCGCCTACTTCCTTGAATGCGCGGCAAACAGTGGAATGGAATGGCGCGGCTCGCAGCTCAACGGCTGCCAGTTCACCCATGGCATGGTGCATTGCGTCATGTACACGGGCGTTCGACTGCGCACGATCCTGGAAGAGGCAGGAGTCAAGCCGGAAGGCAAGTGGTTGCTTGCCGAAGGGGCGGACGCCGCCGCGATGACGCGCTCCATTCCCATCGAGAAGGCCATGGACGATTGCATGGTCGCCTTCAAGATGAACGGCGAGGCGCTGCGTCCTGAACAGGGCTATCCCGTGCGGCTCGTCGTTCCCGGCTGGGAAGGCAACATGTGGGTGAAGTGGCTGCGCCGCCTCGAGATCGGCGACGAGCCCTGGCATCAACGCGAGGAAACCTCGAAATACACCGACCTGCTGGCCGACGGCACCGCGCGCCGTCACACCTGGGTGATGGACGTGAAGTCGGTCATCACCAATCCCAGCCCGCAATCGCCGATCCGCCACGGGCGCGGTCGCACGGTACTAACGGGGCTCGCATGGTCGGGCCACGGCAAGATCAAGCGCGTCGATGTGTCGATCGACGGCGGGCGCAACTGGCAGACAGCGCGGCTGGACGGGCCGAGCTTTTCGAAGGCGCTGCACCGCTTCTACTATGACTTCGACTGGGACGGATCGGAACTGTTCCTCCAGTCGCGCGCGATCGACGAAGCAGGTTTCGTGCAGCCGACTAAGGACGAGTTGCGCGCGGCGCGCGGCGAGAACTCGATCTACCACAACAATGGCATCCAGACCTGGCATGTTAAGGCTGACGGAGCAGTGGAAAATGTCGAAGTTTCTTGATCGGTTGATTGTTTCAGCTTTCCTGGCGACGGTCGCCTCCCCGGCGCTGGCGCAAGGTGACGCAGAGGCTGGCGCCGCGGTGTTCAAGAAGTGCCAAGCCTGCCATATGGTCGGTCCCGAAGCCGCCAACAAGGTCGGGCCCTTGCTCAACGACCTTGTCGGCCGGCCCGCAGCTTCCGTCGAGGGCTTCAAATATTCCAAGGCAATGAAGGCGGCGGGCGAACAGGGCATCGCATGGACGCCTGAAAACCTGGCGCAGTACCTTGCCAACCCCAAGGGGTTCGTCAAGGGCACCAACATGGCCTTTGCAGGCATCAAGAAGGAGGAGGAGATCGCCAATGTGATCGCCTATCTCTCGACCTTCTCGCAAGGCGCTGGGGAGCAGGAATCATCCGCGGCGCCCGCGGTTGAAACGGCGGCGCAAGACGCGCCGCCTGCGCAGGACCAGGCGGCGGCCGGGCAGCCGGCCCCGCCCGCAGCCGAAACGGCAAAGCCAGCGGCAGAGGCGGCGATTCCCGTGCATGGCGTGCTTCATCTGGGCCGCCCGGCGACCGAAGACGAGATCGCTGCATGGGACATCGACATCCGTCCCGACGGACTTGGCCTGCCGGAAGGCAAGGGAACGGTCGCGGACGGCGAAGTCCTCTACACCGACAATTGCGCGGTTTGCCACGGCGACTTCGGCGAAGCAGTCGACCGTTGGCCGGTGCTTGCCGGCGGACACGGCACCCTCACGGCGGAGCGGCCCGAAAAGACGATCGGTTCCTACTGGCCTTATTTGTCAACGGTCTATGATTATGTCCGACGTGCGATGCCATTCGGTGGCGCACGCACGCTTTCCGATGATGATGTCTACGCAATCACGGCGTACCTTCTCTATTTGAATGACGTGGTGACCGATGAGGATTTCGAGCTCTCCAAGGAGAACTTCGCCTCGGTCCGGCTTCCGAACGAGGCGAATTTCATCGACGACAACCGGGCGGAGGAACCGCACAACAAGGCGGGCGCCGAGCCCTGCATGACCAACTGCAAGCCCGGCCCGGCGGAAGTAAAGATGCGCGCGCGCATCCTCGATGTGACCCCCGATGTCGCGGACGATGAGGACACGGAGAATTTAGGAGCAGGCTCGGTCGACTGACAATGGCATGACGCGGGAAGGGAGGCCCGCGGCAATGAGGCAAAGGCAACCCCACGGGCGATCCGCTTTGGTCCCAGCCGTGCGATTTCGCGCATTGCTTGCCTTGTCGTTGCTTTGCGTTCCAGTATCGGGCGCATTTGCCACGGAAGCCGGCGAGGATCTGTTCAAGGCCTGCGCCACATGCCACGAGATCGGCGAAGGCGCCAAGCACAAGGTCGGCCCGCACCTCGACGGCATAGTCGGCCGTACCGCCGGCGAAATCGAAGGCTTCAAGTTTTCGGAGGCCATGCGCAAGGCGGGCAAGGACGGCTTGCGCTGGGACGCGGCCGCGCTCAACGCCTATCTGGAGAAGCCCCGGGATTTCATCCCCGGCAACCGGATGTCGTACAGGGGAATGGCTGATGGCGCGCGGCGGAAACAGCTTGTCGAGTGGCTGCTAACGCGTTCCACCGCCACGCCGGCGCAGGATGTAACGCGCCAGATGGCGGATTTATCCGGCCCCTCCCGCGGGTTTGCCGACGAAGTCCTCAAGCTGGAGGGCGACCTGGAACTGGGTGAATATCTTTCGGGCGACTGCGTAACCTGCCACCAGCCCAGCGGGCGGGCTGACGGCATACCTTCGATCGTCGGTGTGCCACGCGACTACTTCGTCAACGCCATCTTCGCCTACAAGACCAACGTGCGGAACAATGAAGTCATGAAGCTGCGCGTCGGCAATCTCACCAATGAGGAGATCGCCGCGCTCGCCGCCTATTTCGAATCGCTCGAGCCCAATTGACGGGCGCAAAAAGGGAGGAATCCATGAGGAACTTCAATCGCAGGCAGTTCGGTTTGCTGTTCGGCGTCGGTGCGATGGCGCTGTCGATGCCGGCATATCTGCGCGCCCAGACAAAGCCGCGCGTCGTCATCATTGGCGGCGGCGCGGGCGGCGCTACAGCAGCCCGCTACATCGCCAAGGACAGCGAGGGCGCGATTGACGTCACGCTGATCGACGGCTCCGACAAGTTCACGACCTGCTTCTTTTCGAACCTCTATCTCGGCGGTTTCCGCACGATCGAATCGATCACCCACGACTGGAGCCGGCTGGAAGCCAACAACGGGATCAAGAAGATCACCGGCATGGCAAAGGCGATCGACCCGGCCGCCAAGACGGTCACAATGGCCGATGGCAGCACGGTGCCATATGACCGGTTGATCGTCTCGCCCGGCATCGACATCAAATATGACAGCGTGCCAGGCTACTCGGTCGAAGCGGCGGAAATCGCGCCGCATGCGTGGAAGGCAGGACCGCAAACGATGCTGCTGAAGTCGAAGCTCGACGCGCTGACCGATGGCCAGAACATCGTGATGGTCGCCCCGCCGAACCCGTACCGCTGCCCGCCGGGTCCCTATGAACGCATCTCGATGATGGCGCATGTCCTCAAGTCGAAGGGTTTCACGAACTCGAAGATCTTCGTGCTCGACCCCAAGGACAAGTTCTCAAAGCAGGGACTGTTCGCGGAAGGCTGGGAAAACCATTATCCCGGAATGGTCGAATGGATGGGGCCGGACGTGCATGGCGGCATCAAGAGCGTCGATGTTGCCGCCGGAAAGGTCGAGACCGACCTCGACACATTCGAGGGCGCTTTGCTCAACATCATCCCGGCCCAGCAGGCCGGGCAGATCGCGATCGATGCGGGCCTTGGCGATGACAAGGGTTTCTGCCCCATCGATCCGGCGTCCATGCGGTCGGCCAAGGACGAGGCGATCTTCGTCATAGGTGATGCCTCGATTGCCGGGGACATGCCCAAGTCCGGTTTTTCTGCCAACAGCCAGGCGAAGATCGCGGCGATGAATATCCGCGGCGATCTAACCGGCGCCAAGGTTTTCCCGGCGAAATACTCCAACACCTGCTGGAGCCTGATTGCGACCGACGACAATGTGAAGGTTGGCGGAGCGTACGAGCCGAAAGACGGCAAGATCACCGCCGTCTCCAACTTCGTGAGCCAGACCGGCGAGGACGCCGCCATGCGCAAAGCGAATTTCGAGGAGTCCCTGGGCTGGTATGCAGGCATCACGTCCGACATGTTCGGATAGACTGGAAGTATCGCAGGAAGCCGGCCCGCCGCCATGACCGCCGATGGCGGCGGTTACGGCATGGAAGGTGCGTTACAGGCGGCGCAGGTTGATCTCGCTCGTAACGACATTCTTGCCGGTTGAAGAATCGGTGTCGATGGTCGTCAGCTTCATGCCCTTGCCGGTTTTGGTCACGCGCAGTACGGCGTTGCGATCGCCGTTAACTTCCTTTGCCCAGCGAATGCCGAGGTTGATGGCATTGCCTGTTCTGCTGCCTGCCAGACCGGCGGTGCCGGTGCCGGCGCCGACATAGGACCCGTCGTAACGTGCGCCGTTGACGCGCAGGCTTGCCTTGATGGCACGCGATACCACCACGAGGCCACGGCAATTGCCATCGAGTTCGAAGGTCGTGGCCGACGCGTCGGAATCGAAGTTGCACGTTACCTTGATGGGCGAGGAATCAGTGCGGACTTTCACAGTGCCGGTGCCGGTCCAGTTGCCCTCCAGCGACTGCAGGAATTCCGTTTCGGTGGCAGTTGCCACATTGACGCCGGCGAGAAGCGCGGCGCCCCATAGGAGCGCTTTGAACATGTTGGTCATGATTGCCTTTCTGGCGCAATCGCTACCCCGCAGGCGGAGCGGCGGCTAGCGAATTGTCTGCGCGACTTGGTTCAATGGCGCCCGTGACGCCACCCGTTGTAACCATTAGAACGCACAAAAAGGCCTTTATGCGGCAGTGCAGCATTTGGGGCGCGGGCATTGGCAGGGGAATTGCACGGCTTTTCGCTGGCGCCGGTGCGGCGGTCATTGTCAGCGACCTCAAGCCGGAAACCGCCGAACCGGTTGCTACCGACATTACGACCGGGGCCGGCAAGACAATCGGCCGCGCCTGCAATTTGACGACAATGGCGGAGAGGAAGTCCGCCATTGGTAGTTCCAGCGCATTCCGATGACTTCCATCAAAGCATTGAAAAATAATCATCATATCTCTTCAATTGTCCGCTAGCATCCACCATATTCCAGTGCATTCCGCCTCCCCTAGGGGGATAAATTGGGGGATAATGCAGATGGAAGAGCAGCCAAATCAACGCGCCCGCAAGGCACTTACTGCGACCTTTGTGCGCACTATTCAGGCGCCCGGCAAGTATCACGATGGCGGCGGACTGGGCCTCTACCTGCGCGTTGAGGCCACAGGCTCGCGGCAATGGGTTCAACGGTTGACGATCAATGGCAAAAGGCGGGAACTCGGCCTTGGTTCTCCCCCGACCGTATCGCTTGCCAATGCCCGCGAACAGGCGATGGAAAACAAGCGGCTTGCCCGTTCGGGCGGTGATCCGCTGCAAGCCAAGCGGCAAGCCCGGGGCGTGGTGACCTTCGAGGAGGCGGCGCGCACGGTCCACGCGATGCATGCAGCGTCTTGGCGCAACGAGAAGCACGCAGCGCAGTTTCTGAGCACCTTGGAAACCTACGCCTTCTCACGGCTAGGCGGGCGTAAGGTATCTGACATTGCCTCGGCTGATGTTCTGGCTGTGTTGCAGCCGATCTGGCTTCAGAAGCCTGAGACGGCCCGGCGCGTGCGCCAGCGGATTGGCACGGTGATGAAGTACGCCATTGCTCAGGGCTGGCGGTCCGACAACCCCGCGGAGAACATCGGCAGAGCGCTTCCGAGGCACAAGACAGAGAAGCAGAACCGCAAAGCCTTGCCTTACTCGGATGTCGGCAGCTGTATTGCCGCCGTTAACGCTTCAAAGGCGACAGCGGCAACAAAGCTGGCGTTGGAGTTCCTCATCCTCACCGCATGCCGTTCAGGCGAGGTTCGCGGTGCTAGCTGGGAGGAGGTGGACATCTCTGACCTTGGTTCCGCGAGTTGGTCAATTCCTGGAAGTAGAACCAAGACCGGCAAACCACATCGCATTCCGCTTTCGGCAAGAGCCGTGGAAATCTTGCGCGATGCAGAGGTTCTAAAGGACGGCTCCGGCCTGATCTTCCCAAGTGCTCGCGGCAAGCCGCTATCGGACATGACACTCTCGAAGCTGGTCAAGGAACTCGGCTTCGATGCCGACGTGCACGGGTTCAGAACGTCCTTCAGGATGTGGGCGCAGGAGCAAACCAACTACCCATGGGAAGTCGCCGAAGCTGCTCTGGCGCACGTCGTGAAGAACAAGGCCGCCGCCGCTTATGCTCGTTCCGATCTGTTCGACAGGCGCAGAGAGATGATGGAGGCGTGGGCAGCCTTCATTGGCCTCTGATTACCGAGCGCGGCTTAGCGCAGGCAACTGTTTGAAAAATAATTCACGCTTTTCGGATGTCATTTCCGTTTAAACGGATAACTAAAAAACACCAGCACATTCATTAACTTGATCTTATACTAACATTAATTGCCACAATTTCAGAATGACAGATTGTCATCAAGTGCAAAAAGTCGCACGAATACCACTCTTATTTATTTGTATCCTGTAATATGTTCATTATCTTATTGGAACTACTCGGATACGAAGGATACTGACCATGGCCGAACGCCTTCTCCGCCGCCCTGAAGTGGAGGCCCGAACGGGTCTGGCTCGCAGCACCATCTATGATTATCTCGCCCGCGGTGTGTTCCCGTCGCCGGTCTCGATCGGCCCGCGGATCGTTGCGTGGCGGTCCTCGGACATTGACGATTGGATTGAGAAGCGCGTGCCCCGCCATGTTGAACCATGCGGGAGGAACGCATGATGTGCTTCCCGGCCAACTTTTTCAAATATCGCGGTCTCTGCGTGCAGCGCGATGGCGACCTCTGGCGGCGCGCTGCAGACGGTGGCGCGCCCTGAAATGCGTCCCGGCGGTTAGCCCGCCGGGCGGGATCGGTGGACGGCAAATAGACGGTGGCACCGATCCAGAGAAGGCATACCACGGGGCGGGGTCCCATGCCGAAGGCAGTCCGCAAGGTCGAAGCCTGACCCCCGGCGAAGCGTTCATTCGTCGCAAGTAGCGACCGACCGACCAGCAGGAACGCATGACTGGTCGGGTCCAAAAGCGACGGGCTGGCTCCGGAGAGCAGGCAGTACGCTGAGGGCATCGGGACCACCCCGTCATTGATGGGGCTGGTCGTCCTTTGTCCTCTGCTCAAGGCTTCACCAAAGAGCAGGGCTTTGGATCAGAATGAGTAAACGGAGATAACCGGCGATGGTTAAACGTCAGTCAAGTGTCACAGGCGCTAAACAGCGTCACCAATATTGGCGTCAGCTTGACGCTGTGGCTTAACAAGTGAGGAACAGTAACATGACATACCAGAAGAAGCTGAATGTGGAAGAATTCCTTGCCGAGCGTCGTGAGGCAGGAAAGAGGATTGATCCGGAAACCGCCGAGATTTTCTCGCAGTACGTCGACCTCTCGAATGAATACTACGTACTCCCGCTTGACGAAAACCGCTGCGTTGGGCGCCAGTGGTATGCTTACACGCCGGAGGACGGAACTGTGAGCTTCAGTGACATCCCCGAAGAGAAGTGTAAGAGGCTGCATGAACGGTTCAACGAAGAACGCGCCCGCAGGTTGAAGGCGCGCTATAGCAATCTCGATTTGCCGCAGGAAAAGAAGCTCATGGTAGAACAGTTCATTGCTGGGCGCCGTGAGGCAGGCAAGAGGATCGATCCGGAAACTGCGGAGGTTGCCCGTCACGCCTGGGTAGACTTGGAAGACCCCTACCGCATCATCTCGCCCAGCAAGTTCAAATATACGGGTGGCCACACGTTTGCTTATTCGCCCGAGGAGGGACTGATCAGCTTTGATGACCTTCCCGAGAAGACGCGGACCAGGCTGTACGAACGGTTGGAAAACGGAATGGTGGTGATTCACCGCGAGTGATTACGCTGTGTCTCGGCCCCGACAACAAGCCTGCACCGCTGCGTGCGGGTGAGTAGCCGGGGTCTGGATGCTGCCCGAACAGTGAGGATCCAACTGTCTCCGCAACCAAGGGGCTAACGTCCTCACGGCCGGTTTCGACGTTTCATCAACTGATACAATGCGGACTACCGTGATTTCATCCGACGCGCACCGCGACGGATCACACTGGACGAAGATAGTTGTTGTTGAAATAGTACCAGCAGACGCTAAAACGACTGAGCATCGGAATATATTCCGAAGGCGCAGAGCGAGCAATCTTGTGGGACTTCCCACTTGATTTCGACAAATAAATGAAGGTTGACCGCGGGCGACTGGAGCTCCGGAAACCGGCTTTACCAGCGCAGGCGCTGCATCGCCTGCTAGCGCCAAAATCTCTCCGATAAGCGCGAATATCCCCGCACCTACCGTTACCCCGACGCCGTAGAGGACAAGCCATGGCAGGGTTATCGTGCGCCGCAAAGTGGGGTCAGCAGGTTTCACCATCAGAGAAGGGAGTGCCGGTGATCCGTCTGCGTCAAGAGGGAAAATTCAGCGATGGAAATTCCAGCCAAACATTGGTTGACACACTGGCGTAGAGGAATTAATTCCTGCATTGGTGCGATGTCTTCGCAAGTGGAGCAGTGGGCAGCATCGGTTCAGGGCATCAGCTCTACGGGCGTACCAACAACCTGCAATAGCGGGAGACTGCCATGAGCGACAATAATCAGGCGCTTGTTGAGCGGGACGAGAGGGGACGCCTCCTCCCGGGCCATACAGGGCTGAAGCAGCCCTACAACACGCAGGCCAAGCGGGACCACGATGCCCTGAAGCATGCCCTCTTCCTAGCCGCATCCGAGGCAGGGAAGATAAAGGCGATCAGGAAGGCGATAGCGGAGAACGAGCGGCTGGAGGCTGAGGGCAAGCCCGCGCTCGTCAATCCGACCCTGTACGAGGGTTCGGGCCTCGTCACCTACCTGATCCATCAGGCGCTCGAGGAGCCGCGCAGCTTCATGAGCCTGCTCGGCAAGGCGATCCCGGCACCGAGGTCAGCAGAGGATGGCGACGACAAGCGCCCCGTCGAGCTGACGATCCGTATCGGAGGCGCTGATGTCCTTCCAGAGGAGTGATCTCGGCATCGATGTCGATCTCGAGTGGGCTGCCGTAGATCTTGGCATTCCAACCCGGTTCAACGTCCACACCAGCGACGGTGATCCGCGCCTCTTCGACTTGCTGCATAAGGGCGAGGATGCAGCCTTCGTTCAGGAGGCAGTAAAGGTGGGCCTCGACTTCGAAGTGCGCCCGCAGTTCCTGCCGATCTTCACCCGCGATAACTGGCGCTGGGGTACCATCGTCGCCCACCGCCGTGCCGGCAAGACGGTCGCAGCCGTCCAGAAGCTGGTGAAGCACGCGAGCATGGCACCGAAGACATTCCCGCCGCACCGCTACTCGCTGGTCAGCCCGACCTACCAGCAGGCCAAGGACACCGCGTGGCAGTACCTGAAGGCCTACACCAGCAGGATACCGGGGATCGACATCCGTGTCTCGGAGCTGTCCGTTACCTTCCCGCACAACCATGCCCGCATCCGCCTGTTCGGCTCCGATAATTACGACAGCCTGCGGGGTGGCTATAACCACGGCCTCGTCATGGACGAGACAGGTGACCACGATCCTCGCGCATGGGCAGAGGTGCTGCGCCCAACACTCAGCGACCATCATGGCTGGGGCCTGTTCTTGGGTACGCCCCGCGGCGACAACATGTTCAAGGAGATGGCCGACGCCGCCCGCGCCAACGTGGAGGGCAATTGGTTCTTCCTCGAACTCAAGGCCAGCGAGACCGGCCTGATCGCGCCCGAGGAGCTGCGCGACGCCTCTAGGCAGATGAGCCGCGCCCAGTATCTGGCCGAGTACGAGTGCTCCTTCGATGCTGGCGCGCTCGGGGCATACTACGCCGAGGACATCGCCACGCTGATGCGCGAGGGCCGCGTCACCAATATCCCGCATGAGCGCCTCGCGGATGTCTATTGTTCGTGGGATCTTGGCATCGGCGACACCACGGCGCTGTGGACGTTCCAGCTGGTCGGCAACGAGATCCGCTTCCTCGACTGCATGGAGGACAGCGGCAAGGACCTCGGCCATTACGTCGACTGGGTGAAGGCGCTGCCGTATCGCGTTCACGAGCACGTCCTGCCGCACGATGCGGAGGCGCGCGAGCTGCAGACCGGCAACAGCAGGCTGGCGTTCCTGCAGATGCGCGGTCTCAATTGCCGCGTCCTTCCCAAGCACAGGATCGAAGACGGCATCGAGGCGGTCAGGGTGAAGCTCCCGCGCATGTGGTTCGCTAAGGGCCGCACCGATGACGGTCTCAAGGCGCTGCGCAATTACCGCGCCGACTACGACAGCAAGCGGAAACGCTTCCTCACCACGCCACGCCACGACTGGGCATCGCAACTTCGCCGACAGCATGCGCTACGCCTGCGTGTCTATTGATGCTGCACCACAGGTCATCGATGATTATTCTGACTATGAAACAGAATGGGTGCTGTGATCACGCCTGCAGCCGTCGATGGCGGATCGAGCGCCTAGTCGCACCAAGCAATCGGTGCCTCGCAGGTCAAAATGTTTGGCGGAACATGCTTCATGCTTAATGGGAACATGATCGCTGGTACCAGCAAAGACCGCATTGTCTTTCGTGTCGGATCGGCCCGCGATGCCGAAGCCGAGGCCCGCAAGGAAGGGGAGAAAATGGTTATGAGAGGCAAGCCAATGGCCGGTTACTGGTTCGTACCGGTGGCAGCGGCGACCGACCCAAGTAGCTTCGAATGGTGGATCGACAAGGCGCTGTTATTCAATTACACTTTGCATGGTAAGAACTAACAAAATTCTTGAAAAAAGAAATGTACGTTACGCGCTTGATGAAGAATATAACCTAAAGGAGAGATAAAATGAGCTATGGTGTAATTTCTAATTGGAAATCGAATGTACCTAATAATGATGAAATGAGATCGCTTGCAAAATCAAAATATGTGAAGGCTGTTATGGCTCTTGGAGCCAACAGCTGTAATTTCATCGAGACTGATAGTGATACATTTTCGGTCTGCACTATCTACCCTGATGAAGCTACTGCCACTTCCGCAGCTGCAAAGCAGAATGCCATTCGGGCAGAAGCAACATCAGAAATGCCAGTCAAACTGGTGAACGAAGCTCGCGGTACGGTGTTCGCATCGTCTTGAGGGTCTTGCTTGTCTGATTTGGGCGATCAGAGCAGCAAACTGACGCGATCTCATACGCGGAGTATCGCTATTTCGCGTATGGGTGCCTTGCCATTGTGCCCGACGACGCATGGGTCGTGTCCCGACATATCAAAGGGAGCGAAGCGTTAGGTTTTGACCACTAGCGTGCTTGCGGCATGCGGGGATGCGCTCTGAATGAAAATTAAAAAAAGGAAGAGACAGCGCTTGGGGGTGCCTGACGACCACTCGTCCTCGCAAGTCGGCAAGCCGTAGGTGGGGCCCGTTGGCTAGCCGTGCCGAGCGCTCGGGATGGGACGAGAACGCCTCACGCTGAAATTCCTATGCCCCTAACATGCCAAGCCTTTAACATACCCAAGCTGCCTGCGCAGGTCGGTCAGATCAGCAGCGGATAAGCGTGGAGCCCAACAATGATTGCTAGGCGTTCCTTGTTGGCTGTGCGTGGGTAATTCTCTCAGGCACGCGGGATCAGGGGCAAGCTCGGCGTAGCTCGTTTGACTGACCTGCCAAGAACCATTTCATTCTTTGCACTGAACTTCTCCAGCAGCATGTGCGTCATGGCGATCCGTGTCGCCTCCTCCAGAAGCGTAAGTTTCACTGGAACGTCCGCAGGGGCATGAGGGGGCTGTAGCCGCTTTGGTGTCTTCGTCATGGCTTGCGCACTCCCGCCGCTGATTAAGACAATTCACTATATCACGGATTGATAGGCCGCGCAGAGTATCTGCGGCACCCTACTAACAGATACGCGGCACGAGCCAGCTCCTCGCCAAGGTCATGACCATGCAACAGCGGGACGCTGCGCGCGGTGTCACTGGCGAGGGCACGCTCGCAGCTGGTACGCATCAAAAAAGAGAGGGACAGCGCTGGGGGGCTTGGAAGCGCTGGCCCTCTCCAGTCGGCAAGCTTCTGGAGGGGTTCCTTGGCTAGCGTGCCAGACGTTCGGGATTGGACAAGAACGCCTGACACAGCAATTCATATGCGGATAACATGACAATGTTCTAACGTGTCTAATCCGCCTGCACAGGTGTCATCTGATCAGCGGCGGAAGCGGATGGAGGCGGACAATGATATCCCGGCGCTCCCTACTGATTACCGGTGGTACTGCGGCAGTGGCGGGCGGCGGTGCCTACTGGATGTTGGGGCAGCCAGACCATGATGCCGCGGTCTCGGCCTTGTGGTCACAGCGCGATCCGGCCACCTTCGCCGGGATGGTGCACTACGCAACCCTCGCGGCCAACAGCCACAATTCCCAGCCCTGGAAGTTCCGCGAGACGGACGCTGGCGCAAGTATCCTGCCGGATATCTCGCGGTCCTTGCCCGCGGCAGATGTCGACAACCATCATTTGTTCACCTCCCTAGGCTGCGCCGCCGAAAACCTGATGCTGGCGGCAGGCGCTGCCGGCCGGTCTTCAGCCATGATGTTCGTGCCGGCGGAAGATGGCGGAAGGCTGGATATTGCGCTCGGGCGCTTCGGCCAGCGCGATCCGCTGTTCGACGCCATCATCGAGCGCCAGTGCACCCGGTCTGACTACGATGGGCGGACGGTCTCCGCGGCAGATCTGGCCGCGGTGGAAGCGGCAGCCAAGCTCGATGGCGTCCGATTGCTGTTCATTGAGGATCGCCAGCGCATCGAACAAGTGCTGGAGTTGATCCTCGCCGCCAACACAGCGCAGGTGTCCGATCCGGCATTCGTTGCGGAACTGAAGTCATGGCTGCGCTTCAATGCACGCGACGCCATCCGGACGGGCGACGGGCTTTTCTCGGCAACCTCTGGCAACCCGACACTACCAGCGTTCCTTGGCCGGGCCATGTTCGGCTTCTTCTTCACGCCTCAGGCCGAGAACGACCGCTACGCCCGGCAGGTGCGCTCGAGCAGCGGACTTGCCGTGATCGTATCCGACCAGAGCAATCCCGCGCATTGGGTGCAGGCCGGGCGAAGCTATCAGCGCTTCGCGCTGCAGGCTACGCGGCTGGGCATCCGGCACGCACATCTCAATCAGCCCGTCGAAGTGCCGGAGGTTAGGCAAAAGTTGAAGGAACTGCTGGGCCTCGGGAACAGGCGTCCTGACCTCGTGCTGCGCTACGGCTATGCGCTGCCCATGCCGCGTTCGCTACGTCGGCCGGTTGAGGCGGTGGTTGTAGCTTGAACCCAACCTCTAGTCGCGGGATCTCACCAAACTATTCGCGCGGCTGGGTCAAAGCCCACATCACTGCGAGATCATCGAGACCGGGAACGTATCCTGGCGCCTCAAGAACCGGTGCCAAAGGGCAGCACCGGTGCATGATACTGGCTGACTGTCCTGAGGAGAGCGACAACAGCGGCGGAGTATTTAGGCACACACTGTGTACTGAGCAAATCGAGTTGCGCTCCTATGGCCCTTTACCGCGATGCGTTTACACGGCATTCCTAAAGCGAGCTTGATGAATGCAGCAAGTTTGTCGGATCGCGTAGCAGTCCGTGGCCTGGGGTCACCATCTTCGGAGTACCAGCATGCCGGCCACCTTCATTCTCGTCCATGGCGGATTCGGCTCACCGGCGGAACTCGCTCCGACCGTGCCCTATCTGGAAGTCAAAGGGCACCATGTTGTTAACGTCGACTTGCCCAGTGAGCGATCCGATAGCACCTTGGACGACTACGCCAACGCCGTCGTCCAAGCCATGGCGGGCACATCTGGCCCTCGCATCCTCGTCGCCCATTCCGCCGGTGGCGCCACGATTCCCCTCGTTGCCGCCCAGACTTCGGTCGATCGGCTCGTCTTCGCCGCGGCTATCGTGCCGCAGCCGGGGCAATCAATATTCGAGGCCATAGGTCCCGACACTCAAGCTACAATCATGTCGGTCTCCATTGATAATGGCGACGGGACCCGATCGTTCGATTTCGACCTGCTCGCCTCACTGGTGCCAGTGGAACAGCGTGAAGCGTATCTGGTATTCCTGCGAACGACCCAGCGAAAGCAAGGTATTCAGGCGATCTACCAACCCTGGCCCGGTACGGGCGTACCAGACGTCCCCCGCGCCTATATCCTTTGCACCGAGGACCAGATCATTCACCCGGAACGGCAACGCGCCTTCGCTGCCTCGCTAGGGGTCACCCCGATCGAAATCGCCTCGGAACACTCGGTGTTCGCCGCGAAGCCGCAGGAACTCGCCAGTATTTTAGACACTCTCGCAGGCTAACGTTTCAGCCCTACTGCTTGCAGCGCCCGGTAAACAGATCCTCGCCCAATCCCAGTCTGTTTGGCGATTTCCGTCACGGTGCTGCCCTGCTTGAACAGCGCCACTGCGTCTTCTGCTCTTGCGCGCGCCGTCGGCTTGCGGCCCTTGTACTTGCCTTCGCGCTTGGCCTTGGCAATTCCCTCCATCTGACGCTCCCGCATGAGGTCACGCTCGAACTCGGCAAAGGCTGAAAACATGTTGAGTACCAGCTTGCCGTAGGCACCGCGGGTGTCGACCGTCTCCTTGCCGAACTGCAGCACCTTCAATGCTATTCCCCGAGCATGCAGGCCATCGACGATTTCGCCGAGCACGCGCGTATTGCGGGCGACGCGATCAATCTTGGTGACCACCAGTGTGTCGCCCTTGCGCAGGAAGCCCAGTACAGCCTCAAGCTGCGGCCGCGCTCCTAATGCCGAAGCCTGTTCCTGGTAGACCTGCTCGCAGCCGGCAGCCTTGAGATCGCGTACTTGCGCCTCAAGGCCGGCAATCTGATCAAGGGTTGAAGTACGTGCGTAGCCAACGTCCATTGCCTCTCTCCGTTGTCCAATAGAATCAAGACATATGAGTTGGCAATGTCCAATTGTCAACGGATAGTCTATTGGACGCGATAAGCGACACCAGTGGACATGTCCGTTTGAGCCAGCCCCAGTGGACAGTGCTCCCCTAATGCAAGAGTAGAAGTTACTGTGGGTGGGGTGCTAACGGCCGGAATGCGCCCCATGCCTGTCATTCACCGGGCCTTGCGCTGGTCCTGAAAACAGCCGTTCATACAAAGCGTGAAGCGTAACCGGTTGCTTTTTGTAAAGCATCTTATCTGCTCACGACCGGAGCTCGTTGTGCACAAATGAGCGCTTAGCTTCGCCTGCTGGCCGCCCACCATCGAGGTGCAAACGGCGCATTCGTTGCAGCAGGCAAATGATCTGGTACTCTTAAGTTCTGATGGCAGGAGTTCTGGTCATGGAAAGGCGACTTGCGGCCATTCTCGCCACCGATGCATGCGGATACTCTGCCCGCATGGAAAAAGACGAAGGCGCAACGCTCCGGCTGCTCCGGGACGTGGAAAAGCTAATCCGACACCGGGTAGCCCTGTCGAAAGGACGCGTGTTCTCGCGTGCGGGTGACGGGTTCCTCGCGGAGTTTCAAAGTCCGGTATCAGCGGTGCGCGCCGGGTTTGAAATCCAGCGGGATCTCGCACGAGAACGCGCAAGCAATCCGGAAATCTTCGACATGCGGATCGCGATTCACCTCGCCGATGTCGTAAGCGATGGCGATGACCTGCTTGGCGAAGGAGTGAACATTGCCTCGAGAATGGAAGGCTTGGCCGAACCAGGCTCTGTATTGGTGAGCCAGGCGGTGTTCGACCAAGTCAAGCGAACGTCCTATCTGAAATTTGAGCCCGTCGGCTCCAGGCATCTCAAAAACATTTCCGAGCCCGTGGAACTTTTCAAGGTCGTCGGAGAAATGGAGAACCACAGCTATATCGGCGGAGTACACGAAGCTTCGAACAACCAGGCTTCAGGCTCGACGACGCGTGCATCAGTGGCGGTTATCCCTTTCGAAAACCGTTCCGGCGATCCTGAACAGGATTATATTGCTGACGGTTTTTCTGAAGACCTCATCACGGAACTCTCGCAATTCAGTTCGCTTTTCGTGCCGTCGAGGACAGCCAGTTTCGCATACCGTGGAAAAATGGTGGACCTCGGCGCTGCGGGCCGGCACCTGGGCGTGGATTTTTGCCTGGAAGGCAGCCTCCGCCGAATGGGCAAGCGGCTGCGTTTGTCGGTGCAGCTAGTTCGGGTCGAAAATGGCGAGAGCGTCTGGGCGGATCGTTATGACTGCCTGTTCGAGGAAATATTCGACGTCCAGGACGATATCGCCGCGCGCATTGTTTCCACGGTGGTGGGGCGGGTCGAAAAAACCGGTCTTGCCGCCGCCAAGCGAAAGCGGCCCAAAGACCTCAACGCCTATGATTGCGTCTTGCGGGGACTTGAACATCACCGTCTAGGCGGCGTGACCTTGCAGGATGCCCGCCTTGCCGTGGAATGGTTTGACAAGGCCATAGAAAGCGATCCGGGTTATGCGAGGGCGCATGCCTGGCGATCGTGTTCGCGCGCCAATCTGGGAAGATGGAGCAATGAAAACTGCCTCGACGAGTGCATCGCAAGCGCCGAGCGTGCGCTGGAACTGGATGAGAACGACGCCGAGGCGCACAGGATCATGGGAGCAATATCGACATATCAGAGGCAATGGGAGAAGGCCCGCTTCCATTTTGAGCGAGCCTTGGAACTCAATCCCAACAACAGCTTCATCGTGGCGCGGACCGGCGAGCTGTTCAACTTCCTTGGCCAACCCGACAAGGCGCTTGAAATGGTGGCCCGCGCGATCCGGCTTGATCCCTTCCTTCCCGACTATTGCCGCGAACTGGAGGTCGTGGCCCTGTACGGCAAGAATGATTTTGCGGGGGCGTATAGGTCGGCGGGACAGTTGACACGGTTGACACGGCGCTCCGCGGCGTATCGCGCCGCTGCGGCGGCACATCTGGAAAAGTCCATGGTGTCGCTTGACGTGGCTGACGAGGTGCTAAGGCTCGATCCGGATTTCAGTGCTACGGGCTTTTCTCACGCTGAAGCCTATCGCGACCCCTCATCTCGACAGCGACTTGCAGCCGATCTTGTGGCTGCCGGGCTGCCTAGGTAGGGCCCAAGGCAGCGGCGTCCTGTTTTTCGACTTTGTGCCAGCAAGCATTGCGATCTCCAACTCCGACGCAGGCGCCAAACTCAGGCTTGCCGCTTCGGTTCGTCCAATCCCTGCTCGGTGCCCGGCGCCTCCGGCGCAGCAGACAAGGTCTCATTGCCGAAGCCGGTATCCGTCTCCCCGTGCCTTGCCTCCGTACTGCCGCGGGGCGGGTAATCCAGTGTCCCTTCAAGATTGGCGATCTCCTCGCGATCAAGCCGGGGAAACGGTAGCTTGCCATCTTTGCGCCAACGCTCGACTGCCTCAGCGGCCTTTGTGCTTCGTTGTGGATCCACGCCCTGGTCGCGAGCGAGATAAAGCGTACTGGACGGATATGCCAAGGCACTGCCCGAGGCATCGACGATGTCATTCAGTCGAAGAAATACATCCTCACGGATCGCAAAGAAATCGTTCCATTCCCGCGTCCTAGCATATACGCGGATGTTTACGTTGAGCGCGCTAGGACCGTAGCCGACGAAGCGAACGCGAACGGTTTCGGCAACGATCCTTGGATGCGCGTGCAGCATCCTGCGAATGCCCGCGAGCAGATAGCGCAACTGGTCGGGCTTGGTTTCGTAGCGCAGGCCAATGGTCTGCTCGATCAACATGTGGTCGCATGCAGCCCAGTTGATGATCTGCATATCCGCAAATTGCGCGTTCGGCACCGTGATCAACGTTCGGTCGAGCGCTCTCAGCCGGGTGGAGCGCACGCCAATGCCCTCGACGGTGCCCATCTGGCTACCGAAGCTGCAGAAGTCTCCCACCCGCACTGGGCGATCGACATAGAGCATGACGCCACCGACCAGGTTCTCAAGAGTGGGGCGGAGCGCCAGCGCAACTGCCAGGCCGCCAATGCCCAGGCCGGCCAGCACGCTCATGATGGGCAGTCCGATAGCCTGGCCCCCGAACGCGAGGATGACCGCTGCACCGACTATGCCGATCACACCGGCCGCGAGCCGCAGCAAATTGGCGTCGAGACTTTCATCCTGGATGCGCGGCGAGCGGATGACCCACTCGAACAACATCCTGACGCTCAGCCATAGAAGCCAGGCATAGGCTATCGTGCTGAATATCGAGCTTGCCTTGTCTGTCACCGCGGCGAACCTGCCGGTGACGTTTATCTGTTGCGAAGCGAATGGCAGCACCCAAATAGCGATCACAAGGATAGCCAAGGGCAGAATCGTGCGCTTTGCGAATGAGCGGAGCCTGTTGTCAGACACCCGGCCGGACATGGCACGCTGAAGGAAGGCTAAAGTCGCGATCAGGACAGCAGCGAGTATGGAAATGGCAATGATCTTCCAAAGCGGCGTACCGAGCCAGATCGCCTGCAGCGGCTCCGGCATTGATCGCACGACCGCCGCGGGGATCAGTGGGCCCGTAAGCTGCGCGTAAAACTGGCTGTAGCTTGAAATATCGAGCCGCGTGCGCAGCGGCAGGTCCATGATGGCGCGGAAAAATCGCGGCGCTACCTGTACTGTCGATTCGCTGAAAAGGTATTCTCCCTGGCGGTCACCCTCCTTTATCAGAAGGAGCCGCAAAGGTGTGCCCTCGATCCGGTAGGCAGTCTTGTCGTCGCGCTCCATAGCCGCCTCGTCCGGCATGGAAGCTAGATCCGGTGGCGGAAGGCGTCCGAAAATATCCATCAAGTAGGATACGGTCTGTACTCCGACTTCGCGGCGCAAGGCGCTGGCCACGGAGCCAAGCTCGATCAGTGAGACCATCTGGTCCGACAGATGCGCTATTTGCGTTGCTACTTGCTGCGAATTATCCCGATTGAACGCAAACAAGGCTGTTTCCATTGCGGCGCTCAGCCGCAGGAATGTCGACAATGTCTCCCGTGGACTGTCAGTGCGAAGCGGTATCGACGCTTGCTGTGGTTCACTTTGTGCCCGAACAGGATTTAGATCGGCAATAATAAAAGTAATAACCAATATCAGTATTACGCTCTTGAGACTATTCAAAATGGCACGTGCCAGAATCTGGCACATGATTTCGTGTGCTCTGCATTTTATATTGTTCTAATGACGTATCGATATTGAGCCATTTTTCCTGCATTTCAGAACCGTCCCCTTACGTTCTTCCGCTCCTACTGTCCGGGGAGATAATGACGCGGAAAATCGCCCATCGCAAACTCTCCGGTTGTTAGCGCTGGATCAAGGACGACCCGTGGTGCGTGATCGCAGCATACTTTGAGTTTATATGCTGGGCAGCAATTTGGCTTGAAATCGCCCTCTGATTCGACGTGGAAGCGGCGCGAAGTATGCAGTCAGGGCAAGCACGACGGGGGCCGGCGCTGGCCCTTTACGACGGGCCTTGCCTTCACGCCTGCAACTACGATCAGCAAAAACCCGTTGTGTAAGCTCTTGGCCATCTTATGATTGTACCGCAAGGGAACAAACACTGCCCACATGCGGTGCAACAAATCGTGCGCACCATGAACTCCGGATCGCAAAGCCGCCGGTCCGCAATCGGCCCCTAAATTGCCAGTCAAATTCGCACTCCATTTCGGTTGCTGCAGCTTTGTCCGCTACCTGGTATCGGGCGTCTACTGCTGACCGATGTGCTTGCGCCTCGCGACACCGACGATCTCCGCTTCAGCAATTACACTGACCTTATGCCGCTTTGCCATTAGCACTCCGAGGGGAAGAGTGCTAATAGGCGTTCATCGTCAAGGAGCGCGCATTATGCGCATCCCACAAAATGAATTGGAAAAATCATGAAATTCAGACCTCTCCACGACCGCGTCGCGGTCCGGCGCGTCAAGTCCGAGGAGAAGACTGCCGGCGGCATCATCATTCCAGACACGGCGCAGGAAAAGCCTTCCGAAGGGGAAATCATGGCGGTGGGATCAGGAGCGCGCGATGAAAGCGGCAAGCTTGTGAAGCTCGATGTCAAGGTCGGCGACCGGGTGCTTTTCAGCAAATGGTCGGGCACGGAAGTGAAGATCAATGGTGAGGAACTCCTCATCATGAAGGAATCCGACATCATGGGCATCGTTGGCTAACGCCGCGCGGAACTGCTTTCTCAAACAACGCAATTTCATCTTCGCAAATCCCGGACCTTTCCGGGGAACCCATAGGAGCAGACAATGGCTGCCAAAGACGTAAGATTTTCCGCCGACGCGCGTGATCGCATGCTGCGCGGCGTCGACATTCTCGCCAACGCCGTGAAAGTTACGCTGGGCCCGAAAGGCCGCAACGTCGTCATCGAGAAGTCGTTCGGCGCACCGCGTATCACCAAGGACGGCGTGACGGTCGCCAAGGAAATCGAACTGGAAGACCGGTTCGAGAACATGGGCGCCCAGATGGTTCGCGAAGTTGCGTCGAAGACCAACGACGTTGCCGGCGACGGCACCACGACCGCCACGGTCCTCGCCCAGGCGATCGTCAAGGAAGGGGTCAAGGCCGTTGCAGCCGGCATGAACCCGATGGACCTAAAGCGCGGCATCGACCTCGCGGTCACCGAAGTCGTCGCGGCGCTGAAAAAGTCGGCCAAGAAGATCAAGACCTCCGAGGAAGTGGCGCAGGTCGGCACCATTGCGGCGAACGGCGAGACGTCGGTCGGCGAGATGATCGCCAGCGCGATGCAGAAGGTCGGCAACGAGGGCGTGATCACGGTCGAGGAAGCCAAGACCGCCGAGACCGAACTCGAAGTCGTTGAAGGCATGCAGTTCGACCGCGGCTACCTGTCTCCGTACTTCGTGACCAACCCGGAAAAGATGCTCGCCGAGCTCGACGACGTCTACATCCTGCTGCACGAGAAGAAGCTTTCGAACCTGCAGGCCATGCTGCCGGTGCTCGAGGCAGTCGTTCAGTCTTCGCGTCCGCTGCTGATCATCGCGGAAGACGTCGAAGGCGAAGCGCTGGCGACACTCGTTGTCAACAAGCTCCGCGGCGGCCTCAAGGTCGCTGCCGTCAAGGCTCCGGGCTTCGGCGACCGCCGCAAGGCCATGCTCGAGGACATCGCTGTTCTTTCGGGCGGCCAGGTGATCTCGGAAGACCTCGGCATCAAGCTTGAGAACGTGACGCTCGACATGCTCGGCCGGACAAAGAAGGTTTCGATCTCCAAGGAGAACACGACCATCGTCGCCGGTGCCGGCAAGAAGAAGGAAATCGAGGGTCGCGTTGCCCAGATCAAGCAGCAGATCGAGGAAACCACCTCGGACTACGACCGCGAGAAGCTGCAGGAGCGCCTTGCCAAGCTGGCCGGCGGCGTTGCCGTCATCCGCATTGGCGGCCTGACCGAGATCGAGGTCAAGGAAAAGAAGGACCGCGTTGACGATGCGCTGAATGCAACCCGCGCGGCAGTCGAGGAAGGCATTGTTGCAGGCGGTGGTACCGCGCTGCTGCGAGCCTCCAAGCGCATCACCTCTAAGGGGCAGAACGACGACCAGGAAGCCGGCATCAACATCGTTCGCCGTGCACTGCAGACGCCGCTGCGCCAGATTGCCACCAACGCTGGCGCCGAAGCATCGATCGTGGCAGGGCGGGTGATGGACTCGAAATCCGAGACGTACGGCTTCAACGCCCAGACCGGCGAATATGGCGATATGATTGCGATGGGCATCGTCGATCCGGTCAAGGTCGTTCGAACCGCATTGGAAGATGCAGCTTCGATCGCCGGTCTTCTTGTCACCACGGAAGCGATGATCGCCGAAGCGCCGAAGAAGGAAGCTGCTGGCGGCGGCATGCCTGACATGGGCGGAATGGGTGGCATGGGCGGAATGGGCGGCATGATGTAGTCCGCCTACCCAAACACGAAAAGATGCAGGGGCGGTCCAAGGGACCGCCCATTTTACGTCAACGAGCTGAAGACATCCGCCGCTTTTTCTCGTGGCCTCAGGTCATTTTGCCAGAAACTTGCGCACTGGCACCAGGCTTTGTTCGGGTGCCTCCTCATGAGGAACATGGCCTAGTGACGGAAAACTGACCAGCTCGGCGTTTGACAGGACTCTCAGGTAGTCGGATGCATTAGACGCCGGAACCATCGCGTCTTTCTCGCCCCAAAGCAGCAGCACAGGTATCTCGATTTTCCGAAGGAACGGTTCGGGATCGACAAGGACAGTCTGGCGCATGCGCTCGACCATCGCTAGCCGGTTTCCAGGCGCGAGCAGCAATGCATGGTATCGTTGGAGCGTTTCTTCGGTGAGGGCGTCGGGATCGCCATAGGCCGCGACGATGTTTTGGCGCAGCAGCGTCTTGGGCAGCACAAAGCGCATCAGGTTCATCACGGCAGGAATTTCCGGCCGGCGCCCATATTCGAACCCGGGACTGGCATAGCCATCCGGCGAGATGAGAATAAGCTTCATTACCCGGTCCGGGTGAGAAGCAGCAAAACGCCAGGCCAGACGCCCACCTATAGAGTTCCCGATCAGGTTGGCGCTTTGGACTTCCAGCCTGTCCATCAACTGGACCAGGATTTCCATCGACCGAACATCGGTATAGACGCCGGACGGGTCGGGGTCCGACAAGCCGGATCCTGGAAGATCGAAGCGGATGACGCGGTATTCGCTCTCGAGCGCGCGGGCCCAGGGCTCGAACGTATGCAGGCTGGAGCCGAAACCGTGCAGCATGATAATTACCGGCGCGGCACGGTTTCCCGAATCTCGCACATGTAACCGGAAGCCTCCCATGTCGATGAGATCTTCTGGCGCACGAAGATAGCTTGCTTCAATTTTCGCTCGGCTGACATCCGGCGTCCAAAGCCAGATCGACAAGCCGACGAGCGCTGCAAAGATGACAAGAAGTGTCGTGTACAGCATCGATTTCATGTGGGTTTTTTCCCAAGCGCGAGGGCCTCGTGATCGCTTCGATCGCGCAGTCTGGTTCGTCAAGATCGGGACACAAAAGGTATCATTTGGCAAATTCCAAGCTGACCGGACGCCTGCCGTTCCAAGCGCTAATCCGAAAGCAGATCACGCAGCGAGTTTGCCGGATCATTGCCCATCGGCATTATTGCGTTGAAGCTCCATGAAGTAGGCAATGACATCAGCCTTTTCGTGCTCAAACAACCTGTAGATGGTCATGGGAAAGTGGTCTTCCTGCATGAAGCCGACGAAGTATGCCTTGTCGCGACCAGGTCGGCGCACGATTTCCTCATAAGGAGGGGCCATATTTGGATCGGGTTTGTCAGTTGGCCGCTGATGGCAACTTCGGCACCACTCATCCACGATCCGGGAACCTCGTGAAGCCGCGTCTTGAGGGTAGGCGACAGCTGGCAAGCACAAGATCATGAACACGCTCGACGCAATCAGCTTGCCTGCTTCCATTACGTGGCTCCTGTCCCACACAACCCGTATAACACAAGTCGCCATCCAGTGTCTGAAACGCATCGGGCCAGGTGATACGCTGACCCTGACAAAACGCTGCGTTACGATTTTGTGCAACAGCGCCTCTGGCCTGCTCTGAAAAACGGCCGTATTCCCGAAAGGCGGGTACTTTAATCTCCAAGTAGGTCGCGCGGCCATGAACGACCGAAATGGGGCCGCAAAGAGACCGTCCGCTATTTGCTTTTCTATCGCCAAACCTGACATGTAGGCGGGCAAATGGTTGTGCCGGTGAACCGGATTGCAGGACCCGCTAGCGCGAAGGCCCTCAATGATCGCGCATGTCTGGTCGAGTTGACAATCTAGCCGGTTTCATACCGCGGCCACTCGCCCTCATTCTTCACCGACAGACAACTTCTACGGTAAAATAGAATTGGCACGCAGGCCTCAATCGTTCCGGACAAACCTTGCGACAGTTCATTTTCCGCGGTTGCGCGTGCGTTCGTACAGCTGGGCAACAATTGTGCTTGCAGTCTTTTCGCAGATCCCGGGAACAATGGCGTGAGCGAGCGCGGCGAATCCGGCAAGAAACAGCCGTGAGGCAAACCAACCAGCAAAGCGCATGTGCTCGAAATACGTTTCATTGACGGAACCCGGATGGGCCAGGAAAAGCCGCGTGATCAAGTTTCTCTCCCAAATCATGAATGAGTTGTGTGAAAATGGCACAAGGTAGAATGCATTTGTTCCCAATTTTTCATTGGAATATTCTACTTTCTGGGAGATTATCCCATAATTGGAGCTCTTCATGGTTTTGGACGACATCGATCGCCGTCTTCTGGCGCAACTGCAACTGGACGCCAGCGAGAGCCTCGAGAAATTGGGGGAGCGCGTCGGCCTGTCACGCAATGCCTGCTGGAACCGCGTCCACCGGCTGGAGGAGGCCGGCATTTTGAAGGGGCGCATTGCGCTCGTTGATCCGGCGAAGGTCAATCTCGGCCTCAGTGTCTTCATAGCGGTGCGCACCAACGAGCACGACCCGGAGTGGCTGGACAAGTTCGCTCGCGAAACCATGGCTATTCCCGAGATCCAGGGCGTCTACCGCACCTCGGGCGACCTCGACTATCTCATCCATGCACGTGTACCCGACGTCGCCGCCTACGATGCCCTTTATCAGCGGCTTATCCGCAAGGTGCGTCTTGCAGATGTGTCGGCGAGTTTCGTGATGCAGGAGATCAAGGAAACCACAGCATTGACTTTGAATTACGCCGAATAGCATCGATGACAGGCCGGGAATGGCCGCATCCTGACTGGCGGGATAGGGCGACCGAAGCAGACATTGGCGCAACCATTCCCTTCGCAGCTTCGTCCGCAAAGTGTGCTGACGGCGCTGCACATTTGGCCTGGTGCGCGCACTAGCCTATCCAAACCTCATTTGCGTCAGCCCAGGCTCACTTCTTTGCTGCCTTTTTCTTTTTCGGCGTTTCCGCTGTTGCGCCGGCCATGACGGCGTCGGAAGCTGCAATTACCCGCGTGTAGGCGATCTTGTGCAAGTCCGGCTTCTTGTCGATGTTGAAGTGGTCGATGTCGCGCCGGCCGGAGAGGTCGACGTTTTCGAGCGTGCCGTTGAAGCCGGCGGATGGATAAAGGATCTTATCCTTGTTCGGCTTCTTGATGTAGTAGTTGACGATCTCCTGGACATTCGGGCCGACTTGCGTCGGCACGACCGGGTCATACATCACGACATAGGTTACCGGTATGCCATGGCGGCCCAGATAGGTCGCCATTTCGGGCGAAGCGCCGGCACCCAGTGAATGGCCGATGATGACGATCGGGTAGGATATTGCCCTGTTCTCGCGCTTGCGTTCCACCAGTTCCTCTGCAGCAGCTTTCCAGCCGCTGTGGTTAAAGACGCAGTTTTCAATGCCCATTTTGGTGAAGTCCTTGGCCATCTCGTCCATGCCAAGTGAAAACACATTTGCAAGACCTCGCCACAGATAGACTTCGCCCGGACGCGTCGGCGTGACCTTCGAGCAAGCGGCCTGTGCTAAACCGGCTGATGTCACCGAACCCGCCACGAAGGCGATGCACGCAATGCTTCTTGCAATTCCACGCATTGAAATTCCTCCCTTTAAATGTCGTTGCCGCAATCGGCGGCCTCAGTCCTCGACGACGGTCCAGCTGTCGTCCGGGTTGAACACCGTCATTTCCGATGCGGTCTTTTCGGTTTCCGCGCCGAAGTCCTTCTCGTAGACGATGCCGGCCTGGTTGACGACGAAGGTGTTGACGCCTGTCTCGGCATAGGTCACCGGCCAGGCGACGAGCGCGAAGCCGCCGATCATGTTGCCGTTGATGACGTAGTCGTATTTGCCGCCGGCGATGTTCTCGCCCTGGCCCGGCAGGATCTTGAAGCGGTAGCCGAAATAGCCGCCGCCCGCCTTTGCCTTGTCGAGCGCCGCCTCGTTGAGCGACGCGCCGGCCGGGCTTTCGCCGTTGACCTCGTCGGCGGGCCAGTACAGCCCGTCTGCGAGGCCCGGCGAACTCACCAGCAATTGCGCGTATTCGAGAACGCCGTCGCCGTCATGGTCGAGGGCGGCATAGTCCGCGCTGCGCCTCGACATAGGCTCTTGCGGTGGCGATCGCCTGCAATTCGTTCTCGCCGACGCGGCGGTTGACGATCTCTTCGAGGCCCGCATAGGTCGCGAAGGACCATGTGCCGTCGTCGAGTTTTGTGACCGGGAACGGGAACGGCCACACCTCATTGCCGACCGAGATGATGCGCACGTCGCCCTCGCCCTTTACGGTGAGAAGCTCTGCCGCATCGTCGCGGATCTCGCCGATGCGCTCCTTGAGGCCCTCGGCCTTGGCCAGCGCTTCGGCATCGAGGCCGAGCAGCGTTGCCAGCGCGGGGATTTCGCCGGATGCAATCGCGGTCTTGAACGCGGCCACCGCCTCGTCGGGCGTGGCGAAGGCGGTCGGCTCGTCGCCGACGAAGCGCTCGAGCACGCTTCCCTCGTCCGCAGTCTGGGCATTTGCGCCCGTCAGCGGCCCGGTCGCGGCAAGCGCGGCGCCCAGAAGAAGCGCGTTGAGCAGTTTGCGGTATGTCGTCATGTTCGTGCCCTTTTCCATCGTGCTCACCGGCGTCCACCGCGCCCGCCGCCGCCGCCGCGATTCTTGCCGCCACCACCGCCGCCGCCGCGGCTGACTTTCTTGTGTCCGCCGCCGCCGCCGCCACCGGCGCTCGGCTTGCGCTGTCCGCCGCCCATGGCCTTGGAGCCGCGATTGGAATGAAGCTGGGTATCCTTGCCGCGGCCCTTGTCGCCCATCGGCGAAAGGTCCTTGGGCCGGTTGTCCGGGCGCGAAGCAGGCTTGGCCTTGCCGACCGGCTTGTCGAAGTCGAGGCTCGCCTTGTCCCGGTTGCCGCCGCCCTGGCCGGCAGGGCGCCTGTCGCCCGCCGCGCCCAGCTTGTTGTCCGCGCCGGCAGGCCGGTTGCCTGCCCCCTGGCCGCCGCCTTGGCCAGCTGGGCGCTTGTCGCCCGCCGGCCGTTGTTTGTCGCCCGCTCCGGCCGGCCTGTTGCCGGCACCCTGGCCGCCCGCGGGCCGCTGCTTGTCCGTCGCCTTCAGGCCTTCCAGCGTGCTCGTGCGCACGTCCTTGACACCCTTGTTGCCAGTGCCAGCCGGGCGGGTGGAAGGCCGCGTTTTGTCGAGATTGACGGCCTTGTTCTGGATGTTGTTGAAGTCGTTCTTGCGCAGGTCGTTCTTGATCTTGGTGTTGTCGATCTTGGTGAACTGGTTCTTGTCGATGTTGATCTTGCTGCGATCGACATTCTTCCAGTCGACGTCGTTGATATTAATCTTGCCGTTGAAGTCGACATTGTTGAAGCACTTGTTGCAATCGATGTTGATGTCGTTGCCCCAATTGCTGCCGCCCCACACGCCCCAGTCGTCCCAGTCGACCGCGGCAGCCCAGACCGCGCCGGTAACGGCGCCCGCGAAGAAAGTCGCGCCCGGATTCCAATAATAGGGGTAGGGTTGCGGCCAATAGGTTACCGGCGCGGCGACATAGGCCGAATCATACAGGATCTGCGGCTCGTATTGCGGCACATAGATGACTTCCGCCTGCGCCGGCTGGATGACGATGTTGTTGTTTTCCTCAACCACCGTCACCTTTTCGTCGGTCTTGATGATGCCTTCGGCAACGGCCTTTTCGCGCAGTTGCTGAATCGCGACGAGCACGTCCTTCTGCTGAAAGGTGATCGCCTCGCCCAGCATCTGCGTCCAGTCGAGATCGTCCGACATCATCTTGACGATTTCGGGATAGTTGAGAAGCGAAACGACCGAGCCGTCCCAGTCGGACTTGGGCTTGAGGTCCTTGTTCTTGGCATATTGGTCGAGATAGCGCTGCGCTTCCACGATCTGCAGCGGATAGAGCGACGCCGCCGTGATGACCGCAACAAGCTCGTCGGGATAAAGCGCGATGCGCGCGACGAGGATTTCCGTCTCCTCGGCCGTCAGCGGCTCTGGCGCCTGTTCTGCCGGCGCGGCCACCGGCACGGGCGCCTGTTCTTGGGCACTGGTCGTCGCCACTTCGCAGCTGCCTGCCAGTAACGCAGCGAGCGCCAGCGTTAGCGCATATCTTGTTTTCATCGGTTCCGGCTTCCCTGCATTATCAACCACAAAATTTGTGCAGAACCTAACAGAGCGCCCGGCAGAGTCTGCACCTGCAGTTGCAATTGGCTCTATTTATTCTTGCCGGTTTCAACCGCTCTTCTGGTGAAGCGTCGACAGCAACAGCTGTTTCAGGCTCACCGCGTCAAGGATGGTGATCCTGCCATACTGCCCTTTGCAAATGCCCCGATCCTCCAGGTTTTTCAGCGCGCGCTGCACCGAATTGCGCGACACTGCAGCCATGGAAGCAAGTTGTTCCTTTGTAATCGGCAAGGAAACCGGGCCCGCGTCTTCAGGCCAGTTCCTGCCATACCCGCCGAGGGTCAGGAGCCTTGCGCAAATCCGCGGTATCGGATCGGTAATGGTGAAATCCAGACCGGACCGGATGGTGATTTCATAGTTCCAGGTGATCAGCGAGGAGAAATTCTGCATTGCACCCGGTTGGTGCGCGGCAATCTCCCGCGTGGAAGCATAAGTGAGGCAAAGCGCGGTCAAGGGCGTCGCCGCTTCCAGGCCGGTGCGCCGGGTGAAACCTTGAACGGCGGCGATCTCTCCGAGCCAATCGCCGCGGATTCCAAGATGGACCATTTGGGGTTCGAGGATCGGATGCTTGAGGGTGACCAGCACTGCACCGCTAACGATGAAAAGCATGAACCCAGGTTCGTCATCGACATGAAAAAGATTGTCGCCGGGGTTGTATTGCCTGAGAGCCATTCGATTGAGGCATATTTCAGCAAATTGGCTTGGCTGAGTGGAGAGCCAGCCAATGTTGCGTGCCATCTGTTTGGCTTCATCGATGTCATCCAAAGTTTGTTCCTCCCAACCCCGCAATTAAAACAATACCGCAAAATAAATGGAAGACTGTGCCCACAGGAACACTGTGTCTGTGGGAGCAATGCTAATGTCAAATAATTGACTGACCGTGCCGCCTTAAAAAGCGGTACGTTGAATAGGGGGAGTGTGGTGCGTTCACTTCTGTTGATGGTAGCGGCGACAGCCATGCTCTTGCCTTTAAAGGCGCGTGCCGTCGAGGGCGGTTCGGGAGCCTATCTGCTCGGCTCCCATGACCTCATGGCGGGATTTCTGCCGCCACCGGGCACCTATGTGGCAAACGAGTTCGTGGTGATCAGTGGCTCGGCGCCGCTTCTTTCCATCGGCGGCATTGCAGTCGTCGATCCCAATATCGACGCGTCCATCTACAAGTTCAGCGCCACCCACGTGTTCGAATCGCCCGTGCTCGGCGGCCATTTCGCGATCAACTTCCAGATGCCCGTCGCCGATATAGAATTGTCCGCGAGCCCGGACATTCTCGGCAAGGGGCTCGAGTTCAGCGACACCGTGTTTGGTCTGGCCGACCTTGTCGTGACGCCAATCATTGGATGGCATCAGGGCAACTGGCACTACAGTGTTTCAATGCCGGTATTCATCCCGAGCGGGGAATACTCGCTCGCCCAGATCAAGCCGAAGCAAGGCATCTACGAGGTTATAAGCCTCGGCAAGAACAAATGGGCCATCGACCCGACATTCGCCGTCACACACCTCGACACCGGCACCGGTTTTGAAGTCAGCGGCGCGGTCGGCGTCACTTTCAACGGCCGCAATGAAGCGACGGATTACCAGACCGCACCCGAACTGCACCTTGAGGGCACGATAGCCCAACATTTCCCGCAAGGCCTAATCGTCGGCCTCACCGGATACGCTTACCAGCAGCTCGACGACGACAGCGGCGAAGGCGCGGAAAACTTCAAGAAGGCGATTGATGCGCAGAGCCTGCAGGCCCGCGTCTTCGGCGTCGGGCCGGTGGTGTCCTGGAGCGGCAACATCGGAATTACGCCGATCACCGTCGAGGCCAAGTACATGCACGAGTTCGAAGCGCGGCGGCGGCTTGAGAGCGACATCATGTGGTTCACGCTGGCAACTGCCTTTTGAGCCGCAAGGCAACCAGATCCCGGAGGGACGGAAGAGATGATGCGGAACCTTCTATTCTCGATTGCAATGGCATCCGGGTTTCTTGCGGGACCAGCCTTGGCGCAATCCATTCCCGATGACGGCTCCGTCCTGCCTTTTCCGCCCAAGCCCATGGCCGGGGTGGCGGCACAGCGCCTTCAGGATTCGACGATGGTCTGGCCGGACGAGGCCAAGCGCCTGCCCGATGATGCGCCCAATATCCTGATCGTGCTGCTCGACGATGTCGGCTTTGGTGTTTCGCAGACCTTCGGCGGCGAGGTCCGCACGCCGACCCTCGATCAGCTTGCGAAGGAAGGCATCGCCTTCAACCAGTTCCACACGACCTCGATCTGTTCGCCGACCCGCGCTTCGCTGCTGACGGGCAGGAACCATACGCGCATCGGTTCGGGAACCATTGCCGAGCGGGCGGTCGCCTTCGAAGGTTTCACCGGCGTCATCCCCATGACCGCCGCCACCATGGCCGAGGTATTGAAGAATTACGGCTACCACACAGCCGCCTTCGGCAAATGGCACAACACGCCGGCAATCGAGACGACGGCCATCGGCCCCAAGGACCGTTGGCCGAACGGCTACGGCTTCGAATATTTCTACGGCTTCCTCGGCGGCGAGACCTCGCAGTTCGAACCCCGGCTGACCGAAAATTACGATGCCGTGGAGCCGCCGCATGACGATCCTAACTACCACCTGACCACCGACATGGTGGACAAGGCGCTTGCCTGGCTCGACGACTACCGCGCCTTCGATCCCGGCAAGCCCTTCATGATGTACTGGGCGCCCGGCGCCGCGCATGGACCGCACCAGATCTTCAAGAACTGGGCCGACAAATATTCCGGAAAGTTCGCTACCGGCTGGGATGCGTATCGCGAGCGCACCTTCAAACGCCAGATCGAAATGGGGATCATTCCGCCGGACACCAAGCTTACCGCGCGCGATCCGCTCATGGCGTCCTGGGACAGCATCCCGCCAGAGCAGCTACCCTTCCAGGAAAGGCTTATGGAACTGTTCGCCGGAATGGTCGAGCACACCGACGCCGAGATCGGCCGCATGCTCGACGGCATGGCGGCGCGTGGCCTGCGCGAGAACACGCTCATCTTCTACATCTTCGGCGACAACGGCTCGTCCGCCGAAGGCCAGCAAGGCTCGATCAGCGAACTTCTGGCGCAGAACAACATCCCCAACACGGTGGAGCAGCAGATCGAAGCGCTGGAGCGGATCGGCGGCCTAGAGGTGCTGGGATCGTCCCGGACTGACAACATGTATCATGCCGGATGGGCCTGGGCCGGAGGCACGCCCTTCAAGGGCACGAAGCTCCTGGGCTCCTATTTCGGCGGCACGCGCAACCCGATGGTGGTTTCGTGGCCAGGCCACATCGAACATGACGGCAAGATGCGCGACCAGTTTCACCATGTGATCGACATCGCGCCAACGGTCTACGAAGTGCTGGGCATCACCCCGCCCAAGGTGGTCAACGGCAACGAACAGATGCCGATCGACGGCGTCAGCCTTGCCTACACCTTCAAGGATGCAGCGGCGCCCGGCCGCAAGCGCGAGCAGTTCTTCGACAACAATGGCAGCCGCGGCATCTATCTCGACGGCTGGTTCGCAGGCACCTTCGGCCCTTTCGTTCCATGGGATACGCCGGGCTCGGCAAAGCGGATTGCAAGCTGGGATTCCGCGCAGGACCAGTGGGAACTCTATGACCTCTCGAAGGACTTCTCGCAGGCTGAGGACCTCGCTGCGAAAATGCCCGAGAAGCTCGAGGAACTGAAGAAGCGCTTTGTCGATATTGCCGCGGAAAACAAGGATTTTCCGATCGGCGCAGGAAACTGGCTGCGCTTGCGGCCGCAGGACCGGATCAAGACTCCTTACGACAAATGGACGTTCGGCCCCACCATCCGCCGGATGCCGGAATTTGCCGGTCCCGGCGTAGGCAGGCAGTCGACCAGGGCAGTCATCAAGGCGGAGTTCGGCGAGAATGCGAACGGCGTTCTCTACGCCGTCGGCGGCGCGGGGGGCGGGTTGAGCGTCTACATGGACGAGGGCGAACTCGTCTACGAATACAACATGATGATCATCGAGAACTACCAGGTTCGCACCGGCAAGATTCCCGTCGGGAAGCATGAGATCGTCATCGACACGCAGATCGGAAAGCCGGGCGGACCGGCCGAGGTCACCATCCTCGTCGATGGCAAGGAAATGGCGCGCACGACCGTGGCGCGGACGGTTCCGGCTGCATTCACCGCGACGGAATCGTTCGACGTAGGCGTCGATCTCGGCTCGCCGGTCTCGCTTGCCTATGAAGAAAGGCGACCGTTCGCCTTCGACGGAAAGATCGAAACTGTCACCATCTCGCAATGATGCGGGTAGCCTGGAGGGGAAGCGACGCAATGCGTACCTTGAAACTCTTTGCAGTGTTTGCGGCAAGCCTGCTGCTTTCGGTTTCTCTCAGTTCCGCGCAATCGGTCTTGAGCAAGGCCGCGCGCACGAGCGATGCAAGCGAACCTACGCTGGTCTATCCCGCGCAGGAAGCGGAAGCGCAGGCCAAGCTGGACGGCCTTGTCGGCCGGATCGGCAAACGGCCGAACATCGTCTGGCTCATGGTCGACGACATGGGCTGGGGCGATCCCGGTTCGTATGGCGGGGGCGCCGCAATTGGCGCCGCCACGCCCAACATGGACGAACTGGCGGCTGAAGGGCTTCGGCTGACTTCGACCTATTCGCAGGCGACCTGCACGCCCACCCGTTCGGCTGTGCTGACAGGGCGGCTGCCGTTCCGTACAGGTCTGACGCGTCCGATCCTGGCGGGCGACAAGATCACCAAGAACCCTTGGGCAGACGAAATCTCGCTGCCGCGGCTCCTCGGCGAAGCAGGCTATGCGACGGTGTTGTCAGGCAAATGGCACGTTGGCGCAGCGGAAGGCATGCGCCCGCAGGATGTCGGCTTCGATGAGTTCTACGGCTTCTACGAGGCGCAGAAAGAGATCACGCAGGGCGTCGACAAGCGGCGCTATCCCGATCTTGTGCTGAACCCCGAGCGGCTGGCGATGCTGCGCGCCACGGGGGCGAGCGAGGCGCTGGTGCACGGCTTTGCCGGCGGCGAGACGAAGGATGTCTTCGCCATCGAGAGCATCGAGGACATGGCCGAAGCCGACCGGATGCTGAAGGAGTTTTCGGTAACAAAAATTGCTGAACTGGCGAAGGGTGGCAAGCCGTTCTTCCTCGAACATGCCTTCATGAAGGTTCATGCGGACAATTTCGCCGCCAAGGCTTTCGAGGGGAAAAGCGCCAGCAAATATCCCTACAAGGACGGGATCGTCGAGGTCGACGCCTATGTCGGCGAGATCGTCGCGGCGCTGGATGCCGCCGGCGTGCTGGACAACACCTTCATCTTCGTCACCTCGGACAACGGGCCGCAACTGGATGGCTGGCCGGACAGCGGCTATACCCCGTTCCGCGGCGCCAAGGGCTCGGCCTGGGAAGGCGGCGTGCGCGTTCCCGGCATCGCCTACTGGCGCGGAATGATCGCGCCAGGCCGCCAGAGTGACGAACTCTTCGACCTGATGGATCTCTTCAACACCTCGCTGCGGCTCGCCGGCGTCGAAGGCAAGCTTCCGACCGACCGATACATGGACGGCATAGACCAGACCGCATTCCTGCTGGCCGATGACGGCAGGTCGAACCGCGAGAAGGTGTTCATTTGGAACGAGGCCAATTTGATGGCGATGCGGATGTATGAGTACAAGATCCACGTCAAGGTCGTCGAACACAAGGCGCAATGGCTGAACATCGACATGACCACCATCTCCGATGTCGCGCTCGCGCCGTGGCTCTTCAACCTCTACATCGACCCGAAGGAAGAATATCCCGTCGGGCACCGGATGAACGCGTTCCTCGCCTCGATGGCAGCGGAGTTGAAGGGCCACGCCGCGACCTTCCGGAAGTTCCCTCCCAAGGATGTCGGGTTGGGAAGGTAGTGCAAGACGTCGGGTTGGAGGCCTGCATTCCTGCCACCGGTGCAAGCTGCCGTTGAGCAGGTGCCGAAGGCCTGAGCAATGTCCGGTTTCAAGTCGGTAAAAACTTTTCTTCCACGGCCGACTTGGGGCGGAGGCTGTGTGAAAACGCCGGGCTCAGCAAAAGGCGTAGAACAATCTTTCCTAACGGAGGTAATGGCGGCGCCAGCTGGGCAAAACCAGACTCCAAATTTGCGCCGACAGGAATGCGGTTCTAAAAGCTTTGCTGGCGGCTGCGTTTTCACACAGCCTCGGGCGCGTAGCCGACCGGCAGTTTGGGGGCCGCAAACAGACCATCCGCTTCCGGCGATTGGAAGCGCAGAGCAGACATTCAAATCGCAAGGTGTGATCTCGGGCACCAACACAACGCATGGTGTTGGAAGGGTATTTCTCCCATCCGAGATAAGGCTACAGCGGATCGGAAACGGATATGTCGGTGGGTTCGGCTGACGGCACCCACAACGGAATGGCCAGCTGGACGAGTACCGCCTCGCCTTCAAGCCGGTTTACCGCGTCGTATTCGTGCAGGTACTTGGCCTTCAAGGCGACCGGTACTTCGCCAACCTTGAAATTCCAGTCGATCTGCGGGCCGATCGCCCAGACCTCGCCCTTGAAAGTTCCCCTCGCGGTGCCGCTGTCGCCGGTAATCTGGTCATAGTAGTAGCCGTTTACGCCGATGGCGAACTGTTCGGAAAAATGCTGCATGACGGCATATTCGAAGTGGAACTCCGTGCCGGATTTGTAGCCCGTCGTCAGGTTCTCGCCGTTGAAGGTTATGCCCGGTGCGAAGGAAACCTCGAAGCCGGTTGCCATGTCGAGATAGGTGAAGGCGGCGGTCAGATCGTATCCCCAGCGGTTGAAGCCGGCATTGGCAAGGGCGCCTTCTTCCCACTGGCCGACCGGAATATTGACCAGGTTGAAGACCGTGGCGTGCCAATTGCCGGCATCCCAGCCAAGGGCCGCAACGATTAGCGGATCGCCGATGGCGGTGACCGAATTGGAAAGGCCCGCCGAAGCGATCGGGAATCCGCTCAACGAGAACTGGCCAGTTGCATCCACATGCTTGCCAACGACCGGAATGACGCCTCCGATGGCGAAGCGTCCGCCAAGGACCGGGTCGGGCGCGACGTTGAGCAAAGTGTTGACGCTGACGAAGGCGTCGGCTTCCAGCCCGACCGCCAGGTCGCCGCCGACCGTGGGGAAGTCAGCCGATCCGCTCGCGGCCCCAGAATACCAATAGAGATCATTGCTGTAGAACAAGCCGGGAGGCGGCAGGATTCCTGCAAGCGAACCCTTGCTGCCGAGAATATACCAGCCGGCGCCGCCTTCTACAGCATGGGCAGTACCAGTTCCTGCCACCATTGCCAAAACGGCAAGGGTTGCTGCGCACTTCACTCCGGTACGGTTGTAGAAACATGTACTTCGCATCGATTTTTGGTTCATGGGCAATGTTCCTTAGTCGATCCGTTCGAAGTCGGGCATCTTGAACGACTTGTCATTCAAGCGCCTTGGCCGGACCATAGAAGCGGAACATCGGCATCGGCCGCTTGCCCGCAGTATCGATCCAGTTCGACTCCATTCCTTCGGGTGCCTTGGGGCCAACGTAGATCGACACGGACCCGTCCGCATTCGCCTTCATGTCGGTCAGATCGTAGGAGGACAGGGTGGTTCTGCCGTCCGGCGCATAGATGAAGCTGTACGTCGCCCGGTCATACACGGTCAGGGCCCAGAACTGCTCCACCGGAACGTCCTTCGGCACATCGACCCGATAGGATTTGCCCGCCTGCAGCAGATTTCCGTCCTTGTCTGCCATCGATACGAGATATTGCGTGGCGGGGGAATCGCTCAGCACGACGGGAACGTAGGTGCACCAGGCAAACTGCGCGGCGCGCGGGATGGTGTCGATCCGGTCCGCGTAGGTGTACTCGAAGCGGCGGATCTCATCGCTCATCAGCAATGACGCATAGTGGCGATCCGGCCAGTAGAAGCGATCTGCCGGCAAGTTGTCGAAATAGTCCTGAATGTAGTACCATCCATCAACGGCTGCCTGCCGCATGGCGCGCTTTGTCGTTTCGTCGGGGGCGAAAGGCTGGCCTTGCCGGATTCCGAGCGTGGCGAGCATGCCCATCATGATCTTGTCCTGCTCTCGCACCGGCTCGACACTGAAGATCTTATAGACATCATCAAAATAGACTTCGTCATGCCGCGGCAGTCCCGCATAGCGATCGCGCGATGGGTCGATGAACTTCTGCTCGGGCGGATTGCCGGCATCGGACAGGTAATACATCCTCAGCTGCTTGGCGTAGTTGTACGCATCCTTTTCGGTCTTGCCAGGCAGAACGACCGAACGGAAAGCAAAGGCAATGCGGTAATTGGGCGAGGCGACGTGCAGGTAGCCATCGGGTATCTCGCCGCTGTAGCCCGGCGGAGTGAACAGGTATTTCGAGGCCCGTCCCTTGTCGAGACCCGAGGGGCCGATATCGGCGATGGTGAACTGCCAGGCATCGACGACCTGACCGTAGAGCGTGCCATCTGCGCCAGAGGCTGGGACTTCCAGGACGACCGGCCCGTTCTGCAGGTCGGTATAACCGCCAATGTAGGGCGTGCTGCTGTTGCTCGTCGCCACTTCGAGGTTCGGCCCGGCCGTTTCGGAATAGGAGAAGATGGTGTTGTTCTCGGCTCCAAGTTCCTGAAATGCCCAGTCGCGCATTCGATAGATGACCACCGCGGGCATAGCCCACAGCACCACTTCCAAGGCGCGTTGGTACTTCAGCTGATATTCGAGATCCACGACCGAGCGCTCGGCACCGGTCGGGGGCTGGCCACCGACCGGTTCATCGGTCGGATGGCCCAAAGGCGCATAAGGTTCAGCCCCTGCAATTGACGGATTGGCGACGGCATTGACAGTCGCTATTCCTAAGAGAATTGCCATTATTCTTAGGGTGGGTTTCATGAACGGGGCACCTCCTGCCGTCTGTGAAGTCAAGAAAAGTCAATTTGGCAGCCTCTCCGACGGCCAGCCGCGCCAAACCGGGAAATGGCTATTCCAGTTCAAACCGCACTTCCTCGACGGTGCCGGTGAACGTGAACGGGAGTTCGTAGGTAAAATCCACTGCCGAGCCATAGTCCATGCCCACATCCATACCCTCTCCAAGAGAGAACTGCGCCGGGACGGTCCTTTCGATCCGGCCACTGGACACTTCGGTGCCGTTCACCAGCAGCGTGACAGTCGCCCCTTTGCCCGCACCGCCACCATCATAGTCGAACCTTACGGTGATCTGCGACTTTCCCTCGGGCAGCGGGTCCGGCGCGACGATGGTCGGCCGTTCAAGACTGAGGAAGTTGTAGACGAAGGTCGGACGGCCTTCGCGCAGGTAAAGGCCTATGCCGCCTTCGATGCCACCTTCGGTCACGATCATTCCGCTGCCCCCGCCGGCGGGGACCTCGACGTCGGCAGTGATGCTCCAGGACTTGTTAAGCAATGGCGGCGAATTGCTCAAAGGCAAGCCGATCACACCTGAAGAATAGACCAGTTGCTTGCGACCGGCGATGAGGCTCGGACGGCCCATCAGCTCGGAATTCGAACCGCTCTGTGGCACGCCAGTCGAGCGGCAGGACATTGTGCCGTGCAGCCTCGACCCACCACAGATCCTGCATTTGCCGCAGTTTTTCAGGGTTGGCCGCAGCCAGATCGGTCGACTGGCTGAAATCTTCGGCAATGTTGTAAAGTTCCCATTTCTGCTTGTCCGGGTCGAACGCGCCGCGCACCGATTCCCATGGTGGGAAGGATAGGGCAGAGGCCATCCAGCCGTCGTGGTAGATTCCACGGTTTACGCCCATTTCGAAATACTGCGTGGTTCGACGGCCCTCGGCATTTGGATCATTGAGGGTATAGGCGAAGCTGATACCCTCGATCGGCTGTTGCGGGACCCCGTTCAGCGTGGTCGGAGGCGTCACCCCGGTCAATTCGTAGATAGTCGGGGCAATGTCGATGACATGAAGGAACTGGTTGCGCACGACGCCGGTTTCCTTCATATGGGCGGGCCACGAAACGATCATCGGGTTTCGGGTTCCGCCGAAATGGCTGGCGACCTGCTTTGTCCACTGGAACGGTGTGTTCATCGCATGGGCCCACGAGGCGGTGAAGTGGTTGAAGTGCTTCGGCCCACCCAGTTCATCGATCGCCTTGAGATTGTCCTGCCAAGTCTCAGGGAAGCCGTTGAAGAAGAGATTCTCGTTGATCGACCCTTCCAGCCCGCCCTCCGCGCTCGCGCCGTTGTCTCCCGCGATGTATATGAATACGGTGTTCTCGCCTCCTGGAAGCTTCCGCACCGCATTGATAATCCGCCCCATCTCGTAGTCCGTCTGGGCTCCGAATGCGGCGAACACCTCCATCATGCGGGCATAGAGCCGCTTCTGGTCCGCGTTCAGCGAGTCCCAGTCGGGAAGCCCTTCCGACCGCGGCGTCAACCGCGTGTCCGGGGGTACGACGCCAAGCTTAACCTGCCGCTCAAGCGTTTGCTCGCGATAGGCATCCCAACCCATGTCGAACTGCCCCTTGAATTTGTCGATCCATTCCTTCGACACATGGTGCGGCGCGTGTGTCGCGCCGGGTGCGACATAGAGGAAAAAGGGATTGTCCGGTGAGATGCTCTTGACCTTGCGTACCCAGGCGATGGCCTTGTCCGCAAGGTCGGTGGTCAGGTAATAGTCCTGATCTTTCGGAACGAAAACGGGGTTGCGGTTCTCATAAAGACGCGGATTCCAGTGATCCATGTCCCCGGTATTGAAACCGTAGAAATAGTCGAAACCCAGACCGTTCGGCCAGCGGTCGAACGGGCCGGCCGCGCTGCTTTCCCATGGCGGCGTATTGTGGTTCTTGCCGATCCACGCCGTCATGTAGCCGTTTTGGCGAAGCGCTTCGGCGACCGTGCCGGCGCTGCGGGGGATCACAGACGTGTAGCCATCGTAGCCGGTCGCGATCTCACCGATTACGCCGGAGGAGACAGAGTGGTGGTTGCGGCCCGTGATCAGCGCGGCCCGGGTCGGGCTGCATAGCGCGGTCGTGTGGAATCGGTTGTATCGCAGGCCTTCGGCGGCCAGTGCTTCCAGGGTGGGCGAGGGTACGCCTCCGCCGAACGCGCTGAATTGTCCGAATCCGGCATCGTCGATCAGGATCAATACCACGTTCGGCGCGCCGTCGGGTGCCTTTACAGGCTGCGGGAACTTTGGCGTGTCGGACTCCAGATAAGTGCGGCCGACATTGCCATTGAAGTGGTAGTCCGGCCGGGGCAAGACCTGTGGAGTTCCTGCTGACATGGTGGGACCGGGTGGCTGCTGGGCATTAGCTTCGCATGATAGTCCCGCGACGGCGGCGAGGAGCACAAGGATCACAATTCTCATCTCTTGAAATCCCTTCCTGAGCTTCAGTTCTCCATCCTGGTGGATGCCTCGATCTTCTTCTTGAGGCCTTCCAGGTTGAACGAGCCGGGAGTTTGGCTCGGCGGATACTCGGTCAATGTCGTGAGGAACTGCCCGGCAATTGACGAAGCCCGGAACCCTATGAAGACGCGATCCAGAAGCCAGTCGTAGTAGATGTTCGCGTTGTGCTGAGCCCGCTCATAGGGATCGCGGCGAAGATGGAAGATCAGCGGCACGCGCAGATCGGTGAAGGGCTCCATCCAGACCCCGAAGGCCTCTCCGCGGTTTTCCTGATAGACCACCTTCCAGTCGTCGTGGCGCACCGCCACGATGTCGCCGTCGTCGTTCACATAGACGAAGGCCTTTCGGGGCGATTCAGAAGTCTTGCCCGTCAGGTAGTCGAGCATGTTGTAGCCGTCGATGTAGTTGCGGTACGCACGGCCATTGAGTTCGGTGCCTTCCAGGAGCTGCTGCTTGATGTCGGGCGCTCCGGCCACTGCCGCGAAGGTGGGCAGCCAGTCCTGATGAGACACGATCCCGTTCAGCGTCGTGCCGGCGGGGAACTTGCCCGGCCAGCGGATGAAGGCCGGCACGCGGTAGGCACCTTCCCAGTTCGAGTTCTTTTCGCTCCGGAAGGGGGTGTTGCCGGCATCTGGCCAGGTGTTGAAATGCGGGCCGTTGTCGGTGGAATACTGGACAATCGTATCATCGGCGATCCCGAGATCGTCGATCAGCTTGAGAAGCTCGCCCACATGCATGTCGTGCTCAAGCATGCCATCGGTGTATTCGTCATTGCCTTTATTGCGATGCTCAGGTCGGACATGGGTCCTGAAATGCATGCGAGTGCCGTTCCACCAGACGAAAAACGGCTTTCCCTCGGCGTGGGCGCGGGTGATGAAGTCCTTCGCGGCGGCAATGGTCTCGTCGTCGATCGTTTCCATGCGCTTCTTCGTCAACGCACCGGTATCCTCGATCGTCTGCGTCCCGTCGTCTTTCGCGTAGGAGTGGATGACGCCGCGCGGTGCGAACTTGGCACGGAATTCCGGATCCTTCGGATAGTCTTCGTTCTCCGGCTCTTCTTCGGCATTGAGGTGGTAAAGATTGCCGAAGAATTCGTCGAAGCCGTGCATGGTCGGCAGGTGCTCGTCGCGGTCGCCCTGGTGGTTCTTGCCGAACTGACCGGTGACATAGCCCTGCGACTTCAAGACGGTCGCCATGGTGACATCGCTCTTCTGCCAACCCTCCGCCGCGCCGGGCACCCCGACCTTGGTCATGCCGGTGCGCAGCGGATTGTTGCCGCCGATGAATGCAGCGCGTCCCGCCGTGCAGGACTGCTGGCCGTAATAGTCGGTGAAGGCGACGCCTTCGCGCGCGATGCGGTCTATGTTCGGCGTCTGGTAGCCCATCAGGCCGCGATTGTTGTAGCTGATGTTGGATGTGCCGATGTCGTCGCCCCAGATCACCAGAATATTGGGCTTTTTGTCCTGGGCATTTGCATGCCCTGACAGTCCGCTGAATGCGATGAATGAGGCGGCGGCGAATATCAATAACTGGCGCATGGCTGGAACTCCCCTGTCCGTGTTGAACGTGAAGTCACCCCGCGAGGCAGGTCGATGTTCCGCAAAGCTGCGCCTGTCGTGCAGTGCCCAGTTGCTCAGACCGCCGGTACGCCGAGGACTTTCGGGGCCATCATATTGCGCCTCTCACTGTCAAGTTGTCCGGAATCGCACATTTGAAAGTTGCCGTTATCGGGCCTTGGGCGCGACCAGACGGGCCTTGCAGGAGAGGATCAATCGGACAGGCTTCGCAATATCGCCGGATTGGCAATCGTGATCGTGCAGTGTCCGAGTTCGATGGCGCCCTTCAAGGCAAGTGTCTTGAGGATGGGGCTCAGCACGGTACGCGAAACATTGGCCATGGCGGCGAGCTGCGCCTGCGTGGCGTCAAGGACGCGCGGCGCATTGGCTTGGTTTCCTGCACGTCCGCCAAGCTGCGCGAGCACGGCCTTTACGCGTGCTTCGCTGCTTCGAACCATCAAGGCGTCCACCATTCCCATGGCTCGTGCGATGTTCTGATTCTGCTCTTTCGCCACCCATTGCCAGATCAGCGGTTCATCCCGCGCGATACTGAAAAACTGGTGCATCGGCAGATGCAGCAGCAGGGACCTGCGGGTCGTCGACAGCCCGACCATCCGTTGCGCGCCAGTGATGACGCCGCCCTCGCCGACCCAGGCCGGGGGAAGCAAAATGTAGCTCGTCTGCGGCTCGCGCATCCCGAAAGCGAACTCTACCGAGAGTGCTCCTTCGACCAGGCACCACATGCCGCCCGGATCATCGGCGACATGATGGAGATAGCTTCGCGCCGGCACATCGTGCGCCAGGCACGAACGAACAATGCGATCGGCCAGCGAGTCAGAGATGCCAACCTCGTTCAGCAATTCCCTTGACAATCCCTTGGGGTCGAGCACGTTCATGGCTACCAATCCGTTTCCGGACAGGTTGAAGGAGCGGTTGGCCAATGTAAATCCTTGCAACCGCGCCGACTATTCAGTTTGCTTTTTTCACTGGCCATCTTTTTACCGCGCTCAGCTACTCCAGCACGAAACAAGTTGCGCGGCGCATGTCGGCTTTCGGGAATGTAGAACGCAATTCGAACGCCTGAAATGGGGCGCGAGCCGGACTTCAGCTAGCAAGGTTTTCAAGTGGGGTTATATTGGTAAAGATAGGTTGCCCACGCTCCTATCGCAGGGCCGGATCGGCAGATTTATCGGGTATCTCGGTGGCCAAATTGCCAGTGAGACATTACCATCGTATCCGACTGAGCTTCGCAACAATTCCGCGATCAATTCATCTCCTGCACTGATCGGATCATCCGCAAGATGGGCGTAGTATCGGTTGCCTAATTGCAGTGCCCACGAGCTTTCCAACAAGCGCAGTGTCAAGCCAAGGCCGCCCAGTTCCGATGCATTCTAAAATAACGTGGGGGATCGATTGGGGGATGCGAAAGATCTGAAACGAAAATATTTATTTGAAAACAGTCATTTAATCTGAGGATATGGCGGAGAGGAAGGGATTCGAACCCTCGAGACAGTTTCCCGCCTACACCCTTAGCAGGGGTGCGCCTTCGACCACTCGGCCACCTCTCCGGGGCCGTGTTTAGCCCGTCGTCGCATTGAAAGTTCAAGCGTTAATCCGCGCGCAGCGCAAATTCGCCGGAGAAGCTGCGGCGCGGCATATCGGGCGGTCAGTTGCCTTGCGGCGAGAAACGCGCCAGCCAGCGCAGCGTTGCAAGGATGAATTCGGGGTTGTCGGCGCCCTTCGGGCGTGTTGAAGCCGAACTTCAGTTCGCCGTCGATGATCTGCGCGCTGAAGCCGCCCGCTTCGGCGAAGACCGCGACGCGGCCCTTGCCGTATTCGAGCGTCGCGCCTTGCGACATGCCGGATGCGTCGAGGCGCGGGGCCGTGGTGATCTCGCGTTCGAGCCGGTAGGTGAAGATCGCCGACCAGCCCTGCGGAAGCGTCAGCAGCGGCTTTGCCCCTTCCGGCGGAATGAAGGACTGGCCGCCGAAACGCCTTGAACCGCTTGATTTTCGCCCGCCCCGTGCTGCCGTCCGTGACCGGGCTGTCAACCGCAAGACCGTTGTCGGGCGTGAAGGTGATGACCACCCGCCGGTCGCCTGCATCGGCGGCCGTTGTCTGCGCAGTGTGCCCGTTGAGGAATTCGAAGCCGAAGGCGCGCGCGAGGTCCGAGGAACCGCCGCCCAATGGCGCATGGTCGGCGAGCAGAAGCAGCGAACCGCCATCCTCCACCCATTTGCGCACCGCCTCGATCTCTTCCGCGGAGAAGGCGGAGGGCGGCGTCATGGCCGGAAATTCCTTGAAGCTTTCCAGGAACGGGTTGGCGATGACAAGGATCTCGCCATCGAAGGGGCCGGTCAGCGGGCCGTCGAGCCTTTGCGCGCGAAAGCCGTCGGTCGCGGCAAGCCTTGCCAGCGGATCGAGCGAGCCGCGTTCGACGAAATTGCTTTCCTTGGTCGACAAGCGGATCAGCGGGCCGTTGCCTTCGGGAAAGGCCGGGCTGGAATTGGCGAATTCGAACGACAGGTCGGGCAATTGTCGTTGCGCCATGCGCCGCCGGCGCAAAGGCCGACAGCCCCGCGAAAAGCAAAAGCAGGGCAAGGCTGGCGCGCAGCATCAGGCTGCGCCCGATAGTCAGTGCTTCGAGCTCACGCTCATAGCTTTCGACATAGGGGCCGATCGCGTCGCTCAGCGGCTGAAGCTGCTTTTCATAGGCGCGCCATTTGCCCTTCGAGGTCTGGTAGACCGGCTGGCGCACCTGCCATCCCGAAAGCGTGCGGACCGAACGCTGCGAGTTGCCGCGCTCCAGCACGCGCGTCCTCCCATTCGAGGCCCGAGATAATCGATGATCGCCCGCGCGTTGAGCTCGGTATTGGCGACCATGTCCTCGTAGAACACCTCGTGGAAACGGCCCGGCAGCACGGCCTTCCAATGGTCGATCAACCGGCAATATTGCCGGTAATAGAGGCCGAGCCGGGTCAGGTCGGTCTTGTATTCATTGTGATATTTGCCCATCGAGTTCGAATAGAGCGAAAAGCAGTTGTCGAGCGGATGGCGGCGGCAAAGGATGATCGGCGCGTTCGGGAAAAGCAGGGTGATGACGCCGATATAGAGGAAGTTGTGCGGCAGCTTGTCGGTGAAATGCGGCGTGTCGCCGGCAACATGCTTGCGTCGCGGCAAGGTATCGGTCGGCCAGCTCCAGCGTCGCGCCGCCTGTCCAGCCGCGCGATCGAGGCGGTGTAGGCGCCCGCCGCAGCAGTGTGGCTGCCCAGCGAGGAGGCGATTGAACTCATGAAGGTCTGCTCGTCGCCCGCCGTGACCTTGGAATGCGCGCCGCAGATGCTTTCCGTCAGCGTGGTGCCCGATCGCGGCATGCCGAGGATGAAGATCGGCTGGCGCGTCGGGTTGCCCATGCCCGCATGTTCGGCGAAGGTTTCGCGGGTGAAGGTCTCCATCGCGTTGACGAACTGGACCACCGGCGGGCCGTCGCGCTCGGTCTTGCGCAATTCGTTGGCGCGGCGAAATTCCTCGAAGGCTTCCTCGTGGCGGCCGTTCTCGTCCAGCACCTTGCCGGTGGCATAGTAGAGATTGGCATGAACGCCGCCATCGCTGGTGTTGCGCTCCTGCGCCAGCGCGCCGCGCACCTGCGCAATGAAAGCGTCCACCTCTTCCGGTTTGAACTTGCGCGATTTGGCGTAGCTGTAGAGCGCCATGCCGTAATGCGGATCGGATTCCAGGGCCTTGACATAATATTCCACCGCCGCGGCGTGGTCGCCCTTCAGGCCGTAGCAGCGGCCGATGTCGTGCAGCGTGGAAGGATCGCCCGGCTGCAGCCTTTCGGCCTTCAGATACGCTTCGATTGCCTGCGCGGGGTTGCCCATCAATTCGATGATCAGGCCCATCGAGCGGTAATTGGCCGGATTGCGCGGCTCCACCTCGATCAGCTTGCGAATGTATTTGCGCGCCAGCGGCATGTCGTTCTTGTCGTTGGCGACGGAAACCAGCCGGCGCAGCACCTCCGGGTTCTTCTTGTTCAGCGCCAGCGCCTTGTTCAGCGTGACGATCGCCGCGTCGTAATTCTCCTCCGCGCCCTGCAGGCCGGCGATCGTGAAGAGCGCATCGAGATTGCGCGGGTTCATTCTCAATGCGCCAAGCGCCTGCTGCATCAGCGCGTTGCGCTGCAGCGCGTTGAGGTCCTTGGCGGTGGGCTTGGCCGGTGCATTGTTCATGGCTGTGTTCCTGGCCGTGAGGGGCCTTTTGCGCTGCCGCAAAGCGATTCGCGCTGGATTTGCGCACCACAAGCGGCGGCGCGTTTTCATTAGCTGCAGGCGGCAGGCATGACAAGATTCGGTTGATTCCCATGGTCATGCGCATGCATTAAGACAGGCAATTGGGCGCGCGAATGGCCTGCTTTGCCTTAATGGTTAAGTGGCTGTGAACAAAAATGTGTCTTTCGGGCAACAAAGAATTCAGAAGCGCCCCTTGGGCAGGCATTGCAGGTGTTTGGCGATTGCGCGCGCCGCCGCTTTTTGTATTTTCAGCATCAGGTGAGGGCAACAATCCGAACCGATGGTTCAGGGCAGTTTGCCAAGTAGCAGTTTTCGGCAGATCGCTCACAACAATGAAGTTTTTGACTGGAGGTCAGGACAAATGACAATCAAGAGCCTTCTTTTGGGTTCGGCAGCGGTTCTCGTCGCTGCAACCGGCGCCCGCGCTGCCGATGCTATCATCGCCGAGCCGGAGCCGGTTGAATATGTACGCGTCTGCGACGCATACGGCTCGGGCTGGTTCTACATTCCCGGAACCGAAACCTGCCTGAAGTTCGACGGCGACGTCCGCGTTCAGTACGGTTTCTGTCACTACCATGAAGACGACGATTACGACGATGAAACCTCGCTGCACGAGTTCAACTACCGTGCACGTCTGAACGTCCGCGCCAGCAACGAAACCGAATACGGCACACTCAATACCCGTATCCGTTTCGTTGCATCCGGCACGGCAGGTGACGGACACCGGTGTTGAGCGCTCGACGAAGAAGCGGTCACAACGACGTGATTTCGTACGTTGAAGGTCCGTCTTCGGCTGACACCGTGGTCGACTGGGCTGTCATCAGCCTCGCCGGCTTCCGCCTCGGCTTCGCCGACGACTACTGGTCGACGGCTGGCGGCTACGGCTTCTACCAGGCACGTTTCGACGGCGTCTACCAGTTCAACCAGGCGCTGTTCTTCGACTACACTTGGTCGGCGAATGGCTTCGCCGCAACGATCGGTTTGCAGGACGGCAACCGTTCGGGTGAAGCAGGTGCGCCGGACGTCATACGGCGGCCTGACCTACACCGGCAACAACTGGTACCTCGCCGGTATCGCATACTGGGATAGCTCGGAAGGCTCCGGCGCCTACAAGTTCCGCGCCGACTACGACTTCGGCAACGGCTTCAAGTTCGGCGGCGGCTACCTGTGGGATGACGGCGAGACCGATTACGTGAAGGGCCATGCCTGGTTCGTCACCTCGCAGTACCAGCTCACCGAAAACATGCTTCTGTTCGGCGGCTACGGCCAGTATGCCGACCAGTGGGACCAGAGGGACAGCGACGTCTGGTGCGACGACAACGGCCTGTGCGGCAGCTCTGACAACAGCTAGGTCAGCAGTGGACTGCTGGTGTTGCATGGGAGCCGGTATCGGGCCTCCTGATCCAGCCGGAGTGGTCTTCGTGGGAGAACGCACGATACCGACGGATAAGCGGGCCCGAACTACGGCCGCTTCTCGCTCCGCGTTGTTCGCTCCTTCTGATCCTTCGGGACAGGAAAGCATTTGGAGGCCCGGGGAAACCCCGGGCTTTTCATTTTAGCGCAGCATTGATGTCGGTCGTATCGAATGCAATCTGCACAAACAATCATTACCGATCTTCGGCAAATCGGCGAAGCGACAGATCTGAGGCCATTTCATTGGTCGGACGCTTGCCGGCATGGAACACCCGCATATCAGCAGGCAGTTCAGTTCATAACGGGGTTGGCCGCCAAGGGAGAACGGGAGCGTGCGTACAGGCTGGCGGAATTCGTGGCCGCGGCGCTTCCACATGATATCGAACCGCTAGTGCTTGTGGCGCGACTGCATTTTGACGCCGGCGAAATAGAGCAGGCAATCGCCCGGCTCGCCTTGGCGGGCGAAGTTGGCGAGCGAAATGCTTCCTGGATTGCCCTTCGCGCCGCCTGCGGCTTCAAGGCCCGCGATGAGGCGTCGGCGCAAAAATGGGCACGGGTGTATGTGGATGCCGTACCCGGCAGCTTCCTGTCGCCCAAGCGCACCGACTTGCCTTTGGTTGGCGTTGTCAATTCTCGACCAACTTACCTCGACAGGCCGCAACTGCCGAAGTTCGTGCATTTCAGGGGCAACTACATATCCCAACTCGCCCATCGGGAACCGGTTCGCTACCGGTTCTGTTCGGTGTTCGCAGATTCCGGCAACGCAGGAAAAATGCAGTCTTCTTCTCCCCGTCCCGATATTGTCGTCAACAATGTCGTGGTCGGTGAATTGTTGGGCAACGGCCAGGTCATGTCTTGTGTTCGCGAAGCGCTGGCCAGATGGAACCGCCCGGCTATAAACGCTCCTGAAAAGGCAATCGGCACTGCGCGCGACAAGCTATATCAAAGTCTCAAGGATTTTCCTGAAATCCTCGCGCCCAAGATCATTTATCTGCCCTTCGAAAAGGCGGATGAAACGGTTGTCCGCAAGATCGAAAGCGAATTCGAATATCCCGTCATCGTTCGCTCTCCATTTTTCCAGTTCGGCGCGCAGATGTACCTGGCGAGGACGCGGGATCAGTTGATCGAACATTTGCGGAGCCTGGTGCCTGGCTGTTTCGTTGCGCAATTCGTCGAGAACCAGCGCCGCAAGGGCTTTTACTGCAAGATTCGTGCGATTTTCGTCGGCAATAACCTTCACGTTTGCAGGGTGGACTACCGCGAAGAGTGGAAAGTTCACTCGGCCCGCCTGAGGAATGCAATAGACGGTGTCGAATTCTACCGGCAACACAAGGATATGCTGGAGGAGGAGGCGGCAATCTGCAAGGATCCGAAAAGGGAACTGGGTGCAAAGGTCATCAAGGCGCTCGGGCAGATCCGCTCCGTCGTGAAGCTGGACTGTTTCGGCGTTGACTTCGACGTCATGAAGGACGGGCGGCTGCTTCTCTTCGAGGCCAATGCAAGCATGAACTTTATCGGCAACAAGCGGACGACGTTCGTGAAGCATCCCGAGGCTGCGGAGAATGCCATGATCGAAGACCTCTACAAGATGCTGGACAGGCGCATTTCGGTCGCAGCCCGCCCGGCCTAGCCTTCCCGGCGGTTGCCGCGGGCCGAGGGAACCGGACAAAGCGGCAACCTTGGCAGGCAAAGTCATTGCACAAATGCAACATCACCCGGAATGTTGAGTTTACGCCACCGTCGCGGAGGCCGGTCTGCTTGTGCAAGTACGGGATCGCAGATTAACTCCGGAAGAAATCCGTTTCGCTTGGAAGCTTGAAACCGGAATAATCGGGGTCTTTCGGATAGTCGTGGTGCGCCGGGTCGATTCTTAATATCTCGCCAGCACAGCTTGATGTAAAGCTTGGACGAGGGGGTGGAGCAGGAGCAAATCAAATTGACTATCTCAATAAATTTAAAAACAATAATAATAATTTTTGTCAATACTCTCGTGATGCTCGTTGCAATCGAAGTCGGAAGCTATCTTTACCTTAGAAATATTGGGGTCCATTCCGACCTATTTTTCACACTGAAAAACATCGACGTCACGCGAGACGACGGTTACAACACAATTGATCCGCATCTGGGATACGCCCACGGGATCGATGACCCAAAGATCAGAAAGTTGAACAAAGAATTCACATGGATTGACGGGTTTGTTGTTTATGCGAAAGAGGCAAAGCAAATCAGGGAATTGCAGCGTCCCGTCATCCTTGCACTCGGTGGCTCGACTACTGACGGCGTTCAATATGGCCATAGTTGGCCGGAGCATTTGGCTCGCATGCTTCGGGAGAGCGGTACGCCAGGCACGGTGGTAAACGGCGGCACTGGGGGATATTCGACCAACCAAGAATTGCTGAAGCTTGTTCGGGATGGACTTGAGTTCAAACCCGACCTTGTCATTTCCTACAGTGGTATCAATGATCGGGGCAGCTACAGCGAGTTGCCCAACCCGATGACACACAAGTATCAGCGCAGCCTGCTCACTTTCCTGACCCAGAACTCGTCTTCCCCCCTGCTGCCGAGTACAATCAAAGTCTTACAGCGCATTATCGGAATAGATACGAAAGACAATATTGGTTATACACTTGGAGTCCCTACTGATCGTACATTGGGTCAACAGTATGAAAAGAACATGCAATTGATGCATGCCGTCTCTAATTCAGCAGGGGCGGAATTTGTGGCGTTTATTCAGCCATATGGAAACTATGGTAAATCCGGCATCGATTCAGAGAACAAGAAAATTCGAAAAAATTACAGTGAAAAGGTGAAGGCTCTGTACGATGAAATAACGCAGCTTCCATCTCGTGTTGAGTACATCCGCGATGCGACAAACATTCTCGACGAATATCCCGATTTATTCAAGGAAGATGATGTGCACTTGCTAGATCGCGGTGACGAGGTTGTGGCTCGTCATATATTCAATGAAATCAAGCCAATGCTCGGCACCATGTCTGCTGCGGACAGATAGTACGAACATTTGGCAGGCGATGCCGGCGCACCCCGCTTCTTCTGCGTGGGATATCGAACAGAGTGAGCTTGCCAATATAGAGTTTTAGGTGTTTGAGACTTCGCCATGAGCACTTCACATGAAAGAACGTCCGCCAAAGACGATACGAAGATGGGCTCGAACCGCTCGTTCGGCCTTGTGTTCGCGGTGGTGTTCACCCTGGTCGGACTATTCCCGCTCGTGCATGGTGGGCCGATACGGCCATGGTCGCTGGCGGTTGCGGCGGCTTTTCTTGCGGTGGCGCTCCTGTTCCCGGCAATCCTTTCGCCGCTCAACAAGATTTGGTTCAGGTTCGGCCTGCTCCTGCATCACATCGTCAACCCGGTGATCCTCGGGTTGATCTTCTTCGTCATCATCACACCGCTTGGCCTTGTCACGAAGCTGTTCGGCGGAAAACTGCTATCGCTCGGCTATGACAAGTCGGTACCGAGCTACTGGAACAGGCGCGACCCTCCCGGCCCCCCTCCGGAGTCGGTACGAAACCAATTCTGAGGCATACCCATGACATTTATCGGTGAGCTTTGGGCCTTTGCCCGCGCACGCAAGAAGTTCTGGCTGCTGCCGCTGCTGATCGTTCTAGGACTGTTCGGCGGCTTGCTCATCCTTGCCAAGGGCAGCGCGGTCGCCCCCTTCATCTATACAATCTTCTAGGCGGGCGGCATTGCGCATCCTTGGCATCTCGGCCTTCTACCACGACAGCGCGGCGGCGTTGGTCGCGGATGGGCGGATAGTAGCGGCGGTGCAGGAAGAACGCTTCACGCGCATCAAGCACGATTCCGGCTTCCCCGCGAACGCCGTCACCTGGTGCCTGGAGGAGGGCGGGTTGAAGCTGGGCGATGTCGATTACATCGTCTTCTACGACAAGCCGTTCCTGAAGTTCGAGCGGCTTTTGGAGACCTATCTTGCATTTGCACCGAAGGGGTTCGCCTCCTTCAAGATGGCGATGCCGGTCTGGCTGCGCGAAAAACTGTTCCAGAAAAACCTTTTGGCGAGTGAACTTCGCAAGATCGATCCGCAATGGAATGATCCATCGAAGCTGCTGTTTACCGAGCACCATGTCAGCCACGCGGCAAGCGCCTTTTTTCCCTCCCCGTACAAGGAGGCGGTGGTGCTGACCATGGACGGCGTCGGCGAGTGGGCGACGACATCTGCCGGCATTGGCAGCGGCGCGGACCTGAAGATCGACCGCGAGATTCATTTCCCCCATTCGCTCGGCCTGCTCTATTCGGCCTTCACCTATTTCACCGGCTTCAAGGTGAATTCAGGCGAGTACAAGCTGATGGGGCTTGCGCCCTATGGCGAGCCGCGTTTTGCGCAAACGATCCGCGACAATCTGATTGATGTGAAGGACGACGGAACCTTCCGTCTCAACCTCGACTATTTTGACTATTGCACCGGCTTGCAGATGACCAATGCCCGTTTTGCGCAATTGTTCGGTGGGCCTGAGCGGCAGGCGAGCGATCGGCTGACCCAGCGCGAAATGGACCTTGCGGCGTCCATCCAGCTTGTCCTTGAAGAAGTGGTGCTGAAGCTTGCGCGCGGCCTGAAGCGCGAATCCGGGATAGACAATCTGTGTCTTGCAGGTGGCGTTGCTCTCAATTGCGTGGCCAACGGGAAAATCTTGCGCGACGGGGCGTTCTCAAACATCTGGATACAGCCTGCGGCGGGAGATGCGGGCGGCGCGCTGGGCGCGGCGCTGGCGGCATGGCACGGCATCGCCGGCGGCAAGCGCATCTCCACACCGGGCGGCGACGCCATGAACGGCGCCTATTTGGGGCCGCAATACAGCCAGGCGGAAATCGAACGCCGCCTCACCGGGGCAGGAGCCAGGTTCGAGGTGCTGAACGACCAGGCCTTGCTGGCGCAAACGGCGGATGCGCTCGCAGAAGGCAAGGCAGTCGGCTGGCATCAGGGCCGCATGGAATTCGGGCCGCGTGCGCTCGGAAACCGTTCGATCCTGGGCGACCCACGCTCGCCCGCCATGCAGTCGGTACTCAATTTGAAGGTCAAGTTCCGCGAGTCGTTCCGCCCATTCGCGCCATCGGTGTTGCGCGAGGAAGTCTCCGACTGGTTCGAGATGGACAGCGACAGTCCGTACATGTTGCTTGTCGCCGACGTGGTGAAGGACAGGCGCCGCGCCATGAGTGCGCAGGAGGATAAGCTGTTCGGCATCGACAAGCTGAACGTACCGCGCTCCGACATTCCGGCAGTCACGCATGTGGATTATTCAGCCCGCGTGCAGACTGTAAGCGCCAACACCAATCCGCGATACCACGCATTGATTTCTGCCTTCAAGGACAGGACCGGGTGCCCGGTCCTGGTCAACACCAGCTTCAACGTTCGCGGCGAACCCCTGGTCTCGACGCCCGAAGACGCATTCCGTTGCTTCATGGGCACGGACATTGAAATATTGGCCGTCGGCAACTGCTTTTTGCGCAAGGAAGAGCAGGACCAGAGCCTCAAGCAATCCTATGAAACCCTGTTTGAATTGGACTGATGCAGTATCGGTTTTGAGTCAGGAAGACGCCGTCAGGGCGCCCTGACCAACATCGCTTGCTCACGCGTTTCGGCGAGCCTTGGCCTGTTTCGCCTCTGCGGCCGCAATAAATACCGCGATTTTCACAGGCAAGTTCCCCGTGCCCAGATCGGGCGCGTGGCCTTGGCCCGGCACGATGATGCTTTCAAGCCGGGGGTGCTCTTGTTGCATCCTTTCAAGCGTTTCCGGCGCCAGGATATCCGAGTTCGCGCCCCTGATCGCAAGGAGCGGGACTCGCCCGAGTCCTGCGAATTGCGGCCACATAGCCGGCAGCGGATGGTCGAAATCGATGGCAGCGAGCGTCCTGAGCAGGGCAGGGTCGTAACGCCGGACGATCTTGCCACCACTTTCAAGGTACATGCGCCGCGCCTGGCGCATCCACATGCCATCGTCCCACCCCGGAAAATGGTTCTGCCCGGCTGCCTTTATCGCGGCTGCGGCCTCATCCCAACCAGGATAGTCGCGGTCCTTTTCCACGTAGCTGCGAATGCGGACAAGGCCTCGCGGATCGATCTGCGGTCCGATGTCGTTCAGAACCGCGCAGGCAATGAGCGCGGGCCGCATCGCCGACAGGATCATCGTGACCATTCCGCCGCGCGAGGTGCCAATGAACGCCGCCTCGCCAATTCCGGCCGCCACCGCCCCGGCCAACACGTCACCTGCCTCGGTCAGCATATCGTAGTTGCGCCAGTCCCGGTCACGCTGCGAAAGGCCGCGCCCGCGATAGTCCAGCGCCAGTACCGGCCTTGGCCGTGCAGCATCGCGTGAAAGATGCTGTGCCAGTTCGTGGAAATCGGCTGCGTTGCGAGTCAGTCCGGGAAGGCAGATGACGGGCAGGGCGTCAGCGTGTTCGAACCCGTATTTGCGTCCCGAAAGCACAAGGCCGTCCGGCGCACCATAGTCGAACCTTGTCCAGCCTTCGCCGTCGTCGAACGTTTCGGACATCAACCGCTCCCGCTGTGTCTTGGGCGGAAGCCAATCGCCTAACGGCGTCCAAAACGCAAATCATTCTCGATGTCGAGTTGCGAGGAACTGAGCCGGGCCTTGTAGATCTGGTAATTTTCCATCACCCGCATCACGTAATTGCGGGTTTCGGTGAAGGGAATGCGTTCCACCCAGTCGACCACGGCCTCGATCTTCTGGCCGCGCGGGTCGCCATACTGCCCGATCCATTCGCGCACCCGGCCCGGCCCTGCATTGTAGCCGGCGAAGGTGAGGATGTAGGAATTGTCGAAATTGTCGAGTTGCTCGGAAAGATATGCCGCACCCAACGTGGCGTTGTAGGCGGCGTCTGTCGTCAGCGCCTTCGGCTTGTAGGGCTGGCCGGTCTTCTTGGCCATCATCTTGGCCGTGCCGGGCAAAAGCTGCAAAAGCCCCCTTGCGTCCGCGGGCGAAACCGCGCCGACGTTGAAGGCGCTTTCCTGTCGCGCAATCGAATAGGCCAGCGCCCGGCCGGTGTCGCCGATCTTGGCCGAGTTCGGAATTGCGCCAACCGGCCACGAAACGGAATCGACCTCAAGCCCGCGCTGATGGGCTGTCTTTCCGACCTGTAACGCCAGCGGACGGTTGCCGCGCTTTTCCGCCCGCGCCGCCAGCAACGCGAGTTCGCCGGGCGAATCGAGGCTTTCGGACAAATGCCGGTAGATCATGTCGGCGCGCGACTGGTACCCCGCCTCCTCAAGGGCGGCAATCGCCCGCACGAGATCGCGCGAGGCAAAGCGGGTGCGGTCAGCAGCGCTCGGCTTCGGATTGGAAATGTTGAGCTTGCGCACGCCAAGCTGTTGTGCGGCAAGCTGGCCGTAATAGGTGCCGGCATGCTGCGCAGCCGCTTTGTAGTGTTGAACCGCTGCCGGCCCGCTCTTTGCCCGCGCCAGCCAATAATGTCCGCGCGCCTGCGAAATCGGGGTCGACGAGGCTTCCAGAACATTGGCGAAATGCTTGGCCGCGCGAGCGAAATTGTTGAGGAAGCGCAGCGAGTACCAGCCTGCGTGGAACTCGGCCTCCGCCGCATCCGGCGGGCTTTCGGCAGAATGCGCCGCCGCCACCTTGTAGGCGGTTGCTGCGTCGCCCATGTCGAGAAGCGCGCGCGACACGATGCGCCGCTCCACCCACCACTCGTCGGGATCGACCAGCGCCGCACGGTCGCCCGGGGCGGAGAGCAGCAGCTTTGCGGCTTCCTTGTAGTTGCCGTCCCGCCGCGCCTGCTTGATGCGGATAAAGCTGTAGGCGGCATCCTTTCGCAGCGAGGGATCGACCGCCGAAATCAGCGCCTTCGCGTCGCCCGATTTCTTCAGCACCGCCGTCCATGCCTTCGCCAAGCTGGATTGGCCTGCCAGCGAGGCCATGCGCATGCCGTCTGCCGTGCGTTCCTTGTAAAATTGCATGTGCATGCGCGCGCGGTGATCTTCGCGCGTCAGGACAAGTCCTATGCGCTCGATCACCATCTTTTCGTCGGCGGCCGAAAGCCTTTCGCGGCGCCAGATCGGCGCGATCGCGGCATTGGCGGCTTTCTTGTTGCCCGTTTCGAGATAGGATCTTGCGAGAAGCACCGCACCGCGCAGGCTTTCCGGCTTTGAACCGCCGAACGCGCGGATGATGTCCTGCGGCGAGACGCCTGCTCCCGCCAGCGCAGCTTCCGAATGGGCGCGCATTGTCTGCTGCGCCGGCCAATCCGGCAATTCCGCCGCCGTACGTGCGATGAATGCCGCGGGAATGCCCGCCTGCCCGGAAATGGCGATCGACCAGGTCAGGATCTTGCGCTCCAGCGAATTGCTGGCCATGCCTTCGGCAATGCCCATGGCGCGCTGCGGATCCTTGCTTGAAAGCGCTGACAGTCCCTGGTCGAGACTGCCGGAAACCGGTGCGATGACTGGAATGGCCGCGGTTGTCTCCAGCGAAACCGCCGCTGCCGGCGCTTCTTTCACAGTTGCGTCGAGCGTCGGCATGCCATCGGCCGGGCGCGGCGTTGGCAACGGCACGGACTGTCCCAACGCGCTGGCATGCACCTCGGGCGCAACAAGGGTTGCAGCCGCAAGGATCAAGCCCGCCAAGGCGGCCCGGTTAACGGTTTCCAGCAGCGTTTTCCTGAAAGTGCTCATGTCAAACGACAAATCCATCAACCTTGCACCCAATGTGCCTATGAAGCTCTTTTGTGTCATCATCGGGACATAAGGTGAAATAGCTCTTAACAAAACCTTTCCGCGCAGGCGCAATTTGTCGCGATTGGGTCAGCGGGTGCCAAATGGGCGCCCTGGCATGCCGCGACAATGCTTGCGGGCCGGGAAGGTGGCGGTTATGGTCCGGCTCGCTTTTTCAAGGCCGCAAAGGCTGGTTCGACGGGGCAAGGAAACATGACGCAGGCATTCAGGGGATCGATTCCCGCTCTGGTGACGCCGTTCGCTGCGGACGGCTCGCTCGACGAAAAAGCATTCCGCGGTTTGGTCGAATGGCAGATCGAGGAGGGCAGCCACGGCCTCGTGCCAGTTGGCACAACAGGCGAATCCCCCACGCTCAGCCATGAAGAACATAAGCACGTTGTCGAACTGACCGTCGAGATCGCCAGGGGCAGGGTGCCGGTCATTGCCGGCGCGGGCTCCAACAACACCGTCGAGGCGATCGACCTCGCCCGCCATGCCCAGAAGGCCGGCGCGAACGCGGTTCTCGTGGTGACGCCCTATTACAACAAGCCGAACCAGCGCGGCATGAAGGCGCATTTTTCAGCCATCGCCGAGGCGATTTCCATTCCGCTGTTCATCTACAACATACCTGGCCGATCCATCATCGACATGCTGCCCGAGACGATGGCGAGTCTCAATCGCGATCACAAGAATATCGTCGGCGTGAAGGATGCGACTGCGAACCTGTCGCGCGCGTCGGAGCAACGCCATGCCTGCGGGCCGGATTTCATCCAGCTTTCCGGCGAGGACATCACGGCGCTCGGCTTCAACGCGCATGGCGGCACCGGATGCATTTCAGTCACCGCCAATGTCGCGCCGCGCCTGTGCGCGCAGTTTCAGGAACATTGCCTTGCCGGGAGGTACGACGAGGCGCTCAAGATCCAGGACAAGCTGACGCCGCTGCACCGGGCGCTGTTCGTGGAACCGAGCCCCGGCGGCGCCAAGCATGCGCTGTCGCTGCTGGGCAAATGCAACGAATTGACCCGCTCGCCGCTTGTGCCGCTGGAGGCTTCGACAAAGTCGCTGGTGCGCGACGCCATGGTTCATGCCGGATTGATCAACTGAGACAATGGCAGCCCCGAAAAAAAAGGAATCGATGAACGGCAAGCTGATCGCGGACAACCGCAAGGCGCGCCACAATTACGAGTTCATCGAGACCATGGAAGCCGGGCTGCAACTGGTCGGCACCGAAGTCAAGTCGCTGCGCAATGGCAAGGCGAACATCGCCGAGAGCTATGCCACGGAAGAAGACGGCGAGCTGTGGCTGATCAATTCCTACATTCCCGAATATCTCGAGGCCAACCGCTTCAACCACAATCCCCGCCGCCGTCGGAAACTGCTGCTGCACAAGAAGCAGATGGCGCAGCTTGCCAGTGCCGTGAACCGTGAGGGCATGACGATCGTGCCGAACCGGCTCTATTTCAACGACCGGGGAGTCGCCAAGTTGCAGATCGCGCTTGCCAAGGGCCGCAAGGCCCATGACAAGCGCGAACACGACAAGGAGCGCGACTGGAAGCGCGAGCAGGGCAGGCTGTTGCGCGAAAAGGGCTAGGCCCCGTCATCTCGCGTTGGCGATCACCCGCGAATGCACGACATCGCTGTTGCCCATGTCGATGTGACCGGTGTCGATCGGAATGGTGTTGGCGCCGGCGACCTTTGCCTGGGCGCACAATCCGCCGCCCTTGGCGCAGATGAAATTGTCCGCTTGCAATACGTTGCCCGGCACCGAGCCGCCATTGCCCTCGACGATGGCGAGATAGGCGATGGGAATGTTGTCCTTTGCGACATCGTTGGCGATCTGCAGCACGACGTCGGCGCCCTTGGAGATGCCCGCGAGCGTGAACTGCTCGTCCGGATTGGCGGCATGACGCTTGCGGATGTCGTCGGCGATCGTCTTGCGGATCGAACCCGCCTCGACACCGGAGACCATCAGGAATAGCGAAGCGTTCGGGATCTTCTTCTTCAGGTTCTTGAAGCCGTAGCCGATCGGCGTGGCACTCAGGATCCCGTTGACGAGATAGGTCTTTGCGCTGCGCCGCGCCCGGCATCGCAATTCCAATGGACAGCGCGGCGGCTGCCAACAATGCCGCGCGGCGGCCATTCCTGAAGATGCGAAGTTCCATCAAGAAAACTCCCTGTCCGGTTTGCCTCTGGTTTGCATTCAATAGTGTCTTGTCATGACAATTTTGTCGGCTTGGCGGCAAGGCGCGGTTTTTCCCGACTCCAAATCCACAAGAAAACCGACAACTTTCTGACACAGCATCGCCAAGCTGTCACCGGGCGTGTGTGATGCCACCCAGTTGCGCCGCAATTGCTGCAACGACATTCTCGAACATCTGCGGCGTCAGGCGGTTGGTATTGGTGTTGTAACGCGAGCAGTGATAGCTCGAAAATACCGTGATGTCGCCGACGCTGGACGCGCCGCCATGCGTGAATGGCGCCTGCGCCAGCTTTACGCCCAGGGCGCGAAGCGTTGAATTCATGCGCGATCCGCCCAAGCGTCAGGATCGCCTCCAGCATGCGGAAGCGGGCCATCGTCGGCGTCAGAAACGTTCGGCAATTGCCGATCTCCGCTCCGACCGGCTTGTTCTCCGGCGGAACGCAGCGCACGCTGTTGGTGATGGCGCAGGCGCGCAGCGTCAGCCCGTCCTTTGGATCGGCAGCGTATTCGCCCGTTGCAAAGCCGAACTTTTCCAGCGTTGCGTAGAGAAGATCGCCGGCATAATCGCCGGTGAACGGCCGCCCGGTCCGGTTGGCGCCGCGCAGGCCGGGCGCAAGGCCGACGATCAGCAGGCGCACATGATCATCGCCCCGCGGATCGGACCAGCTTGGAACCGGCGCATTGTGCCAGGCCGGCTCCGCCTCGCGCCAACGTTCGCGGAAGGCAACGAGCCGGGGACATGCCGGGCAGTCGCGCGATGGTTCAGCCTTGCCTGGAAACAGCGCCTTTCACGGCTTGCTGTCCGGTGCGATCAATAATCGTCGTCGTCTTCGTAGTCGTCGTTGCTGGTGACGGGCGCCGGCACATGACGCTCGTTGCGCTCGGAAGGATCGCGTCCGATATCGCGGCGCAGGCTGACGAGGTCGACGAAATGATCCGCCTGCCGGCGCAGATCGTCGGCAATCATCGGCGGCTGCGTCGAGACGGTGGAGACGACGGAAACCTTGCGGCCCTTGCGCTGCAGCGACTCGACCAGGCTGCGGAAATCGCCGTCGCCCGAAAACAGCACGAAATGATCGACCGTGCCGACAAGGTCGAGCGCATCGATGGCGAGTTCGATGTCCATGTTGCCCTTCACCTTGCGGCGGCCCATGGAATCGGTGAACTCCTTGGTCGGCTTCGTCACGACCCGGTATCCGTTGTAGTCCAGCCAGTCGATCAGCGGACGTATTGAGGAATATTCCTGATCCTCGATCAGCGCCGTGTAGTAGTAGGCGCGCAGCAGATATGCTTCCTTGTTGAAGTGCTTCAGCATCTTCTTGTAGTCGATGTCGAAGCCCAGCGCTTTCGATGTGGCGTACAGATTCGCCCCGTCTATGAAAAGCGCGATTTTTTCGCGTTGGTCAAACATTTCGCCCCCAATAATCGTTCGCTGATATTCAACAGCTTATAAGTCAATGCAGGCACTGGTCCGCAACAAGGTCCGGCCAACCTTCCGACTATACGTGCTACAGCGCCGACGCAATACGGCCATGATGACAAAATGGAAAATTCCCAACAAAAAATGACGCTTGGGAAGTTTGCATCCTCTGATTTTTGCCCCGCCAACTGCGGGTCGAACCTTGCGCCTAACGCCATTGACAGCGCGATTGGTCTTGAATTCGCCGCCATTTCGGTCTAGTCACCCTCCCATATTCCCCGAAATTCTGGAACTACGGGAGCCGCACATGGCACGCGTCACTGTCGAGGACTGCATCGACAAGGTGGAAAACCGTTTTGAACTGGTGCTTCTGGCCAGCCATCGCGCAAGGCAGATCTCGTCCGGCGGGCAGATTACCATCGCGCGCGACAACGACAAGAACCCGGTCGTCGCGCTGCGCGAAATCGCCGACGAGACACTGTCGCCGGAAGATCTCAAGGAAGACCTGATCCACTCGCTGCAGAAGCATGTTGAAGTTGACGAACCGGAACATGAGCGTGGCGATTCCCAGTCGCTGCCGGACATGGGCGTTCAGCCCGCCATCTTCGCCGACAGCGAGGACAGCGCCGGAGCCGACCGTCGCATTCGACCAGCTTTCGGAGGAAGAACTGCTTTCCGGCATCGAAGGTCTTGTTCCGCCGGAAAAGAGCGACGACTACTGAGTCGAGCGCCCGGCAGGGCGCAAAAATTCGGATATCGGGCGTCCGCGTCAATGCGGGCGCCCTTTTTCTATGCCCGGTCAGTGCTTTGCGGAAGGCAGCCCTTCCAAATGACCGAACCCGGGTGCATATGTGTGGTCAGGAAAGGACCAGGCGCGCAACCCCATGATGCGGCAGTACGAACTCGTAGAACGGGTGACCGGCTACAAGAAGGACGCCAACGAGGCGCTCCTCAACAAGGCCTATGTGTATGCCATGCAAAAGCATGGCGAGCAGCGGCGCGCCAATGGCGATCCCTACTTTTCCCATCCGCTGGAAGTCGCCGCCATCCTGACGGATCTCAAGCTCGACGAGGAGACCATTGCGGTCGCGCTGCTGCATGACACGATCGAGGACACCGACGCCACCCGCATCGAGATCGACACGATCTTCGGCGAGAAGATCGGCGACCTCGTCGAGGGCCTGACCAAGCTCAAGCGGCTCGATCTCGTTTCCAAGCGGGCCGAACAGGCCGAGAACCTGCGCCGGCTGCTTCTGGCGATTTCGGACGATGTGCGCGTGCTGCTGGTCAAGCTCGCCGACCGCCTGCACAACATGCGCACCATCGACCACATGCCGGAGGAGAAGCGCAAGCGCATCGCCGCCGAGACGATGGAGATCTATGCCCCGCTTGCCGGGCGCATCGGCATGCATGACATGCGCGAGGAACTGGAGGAGCTTTCCTTCCGCCATATCAATCCGCAGGCCTCACGCAACGGTCACCGCGCGCCTTGCACGAGGTCTCGAAGCGCAACAGCGATCTCGTCATGCGCATTTCGAGCGAACTGACCGCAGAAGCTGGAACGCGAGGGCATCAAGGCGACGGTTCGCAGCCGCCAGAAAAAGGCCTTTTCGGTCTTCCGCAAGATGGAGCGCAAGGCCACTCGGCTTCGAGCAGCTGTCCGACATTTACGGATTCCGCGTCATCGTCGACAAGGTCGAGGACTGCTACCGCGCGCTCGGCATCGTCCACACCACCTGGCAGATGGTGCCGAGCCGCTTCAAGGATTTCATCTCGACGCCCAAGCAGAACGACTACCGCTCGATCCACACCACCGTGATCGGGCCGTCGAACCAGCGCATCGAATTGCAGATCCGCACCTGGCAGATGCACAACATCGCCGAATTCGGCATCGCAGCGCATACGCTCTACAAGGACAAGATCCATCCCGACGGCAAGGACGGCGAGAACACCGCCTACGAGACGCTGCGCAAGACCATCGCGCAGCTTGCCGAGGGCCTGAACCCGGAGGAGTTCCTCGAGCATACCAAGCTCGAGCTTTTCCTCGACCAGGTGTTCTGCTTCACGCCGAAGGGCCGCATCATTGCCTTGCCGAAGGGCGCGACGCCGATCGACTTCGCCTATGCGGTCCATACCGACGTCGGCAATACCTGCGTCGGCTGCAAGATCAACGGCAAGATCATGCCGGTGATCACCGAATTGCAGAATGGCGACGAGGTCGAAATCATCCGCTCGCAAGGCGCAGACACCGCCGGCGGCCTGGGAATCGGTGGTCGTGACCGGCAAGGCCCGCGCCGCAATCCGCCGCGCCACGCGCGAAGCCATCCGCAAGCAATATTCCGGCCTCGGCACCCGAATTCTCGAACGCGCATTCGAGCGCTCCGGACACCAGTTCAAGCGCGACAGCCTGTCGCTTGCCCTGCCGCGGCTGGCCCGCGAGAATGTCGATGACGTGCTGGCCGATGTCGGGCGCGGCGAGACTCACCTCGATCGATGTGCTGCGGGCGGTGCTATCCCGACTACAAGGACGAGCGCGTCAACAACGTCCCGCCCGCGCGCCAAGGAGAATGGCTGGTTCGGCCTCAAGGCCGGCAGCGGACATGCTGTTCCAGGTGCCGGGCGCCGAAATCCGAGAACGGCGCCAGCAAGATACCGGGCAAGCCCATTCCGATCCGCGGCGCCGGCGGCGACCTGCCGGTGCGCTTTTCGCCCAATGGCGGCGCCGTGCCGGGCGACCGGATCGTCGGCATCGTCACGCCGGGCGAGGGGATCACCATCTACCCGATCCAGTCGCCGGAACTGACGCAGTTCGACGACCAGCCGGAGCGCTGGCTCGACGTGCGCTGGGACATCGAGGAAGGCAATGGCGAGCGCTTTCCGGCACAGGGTACGCGTCACCGCCATCAACGAACCCGGTACGCTGGCCGCGATCACCGAGGTCATTGCCATCCAACGACGCCAACATCGCCAATCTGTCCATGCACCGCACGGCGCCCGACTTCATGGAAATGATCTTCGACCTTGAGGTCTGGGACATCAGCCACCTTACCCGCATCATTCGCCAACTTGCGGCCAAGCCCATCGTCGGCAAGGCCGAGCGCCTCATCGGCTAGGCCGCTTTTTCCCGGGAGACCAAAATGGACACGCAACAGGTGCTCGACGTTTTCCGCCAATGCGGAGCGATCCTGGAAGGCCATTTCGTCCTGACTTCCGGGCTGCACAGCCCGGTCTTCCTGCAGAAGGCGCGGGTGTTCATGCATCCGGACCAGACCGAGATCCTGTGCAAGGCGCTGGCGGAAAAGATCCGCGCCGCCGGGCTCGGCCGGATCGACTTATTGCGTCGGCCCGGCGGTCGGCGGCATCATTCCGGCCTACGAAACTTCGCGCCACCTTGGCGTTCCCAATGTCTGGGTCGAGCGCGAGGACGGCAAGTTCCGCCTGCGCCGCTTCGAACTGGAGGAAGGCGCGCGCGTCGTCGTCATCGAGGACATCGTCACCACCGGGCCTTTCGATCCGCGAGACGGTCGATGCGCATGCGCGAAATCGGCGCCGATGTGCTGGCCGCCGGCCTGCATCGTCGACCGCTCGGCCGGCAAGGCCGATGTCGGCGTTCCGCTGGTTGTCGCTGGCGCAGTACGAGGTTCCGGCTTCCCGGCAGACAAGCTTCCGCCGGAACTTGCCGCAATTCCCGCGACGAAGCCCGGCAGCCGTCATCTTGGGAAAGAAATGAATAAACCGGCTTGGTGCTCTCGTTGATTGCGGCGCAGACATTGCCGGCATTATGCTGAAAACCGTTGCGGCGTATTGATCGAACCGATGTTGTTCAAACGAAAAAACCCTGACGATTGGCAAGGAAAAGCTGCGGATCGCTGTGTGGCCGCGGCGCAGTTGGTCGCGTTCGATTGCCTATGTGTCGAAGCGGGTCTTGCGCCTCACGGCGACGCCGCATGCCATCGCGGCGGGGGTTGCGGCGGGCGTGTTTTCGTCCTTCACCCCCTTCATGGGCCTGCACATCCTGCTGGCGTTGGCGATTGCCTGGCTGATCGCCGGCAATCTCGTTGCTGCAGCATTTGGAACCTTCGTCGGCAATCCGCTCACCTTTCCGCTGATCTGGGGCGCAACCTGGCAGGTGGGCCACAAGATTGGTCCCGGGACCGGAAAGAATCGTCGATGCTGGCAAGCGCCAAGAGCAGGCCTGCTTGACGGGGGGCTCAGCGGATTCATGCGTGATTTCGGCATGATCTGGGAACCGGTGCTCAAGCCGATGACCATCGGCGCGATACCTTTGGGGCTGCTCTTTGCGGCGATTTCCTATGCGGTTGTTCGTTGGCTCGCGATTCGTTTCCGGGAAAACCGCCGCAAGCGGATAGAGGCAGCGAGCGCACGCGGGGCCAGCACGTCGCGTCATGATCATCGGGCTTGGCAGCGACCTGATCGACATCCGCCGGATCGAGAACTCGATCGAAAAATATGGCGAGCGGTTCATCGCGCCGGATATTCACCGAGATCGAACGCGAGAAATCAGATCGCCGGCGACAGCGCGCCGCATCCTATGCCAAGCGTTTCGCCGCCAAGGAGGCCTGTTCCAAGGCCTTGGGAACCGGAATCGCCGATGGCGTCTTCTGGCGCGACATGGGCGTCGTCAACCTGCCGGGCGGCAGGCCGACCATGAAACTGGAGAACGGTGCGGCGAAAAGACTTGCCGATTTGCTTCCCACTGGCTACGAAGCGCGAATTCACCTGACGATTACGGATGATTTTCCGATCGCCCAGGCGTTTGTAGTGATCGAGGCAGTGCCGCTGATCCTCTAGGCGGCGTCTCGCCATCGTCGCATCCCGCACGATGCCGGATGGCCAGCCTCAAAATCGTCAATCCTTTACAGATGGAACTCCCGACTTGGAAAAAGAGGTAAAAACCGGCAAACAGGAAGGCGGCCTGTCCGAGACCATCAAGGTCATCCTTCAGGCCCTGCTGCTGGCGGTGGTGGTGCGCACTTTCCTGTTCCAGCCCTTCACCATACCTTCCGGCTCGATGATGCCGAACCTGCTGGTCGGCGACTATCTGTTTGTCTCGAAATACAGCTACGGCTTTTCGCGCTATTCTTTCCCGTTCTCGCCGGACCTTTTCTCGGGCCGCATCTGGGAGGGCGAACCGACCCGCGGCCAGATCGCGGTGTTCAAGTTTCCGCCGAATCCGAACCTCGACTACATCAAGCGCGTCATCGGCCTGCCGGGCGACAAGATCCAGATGATCAACGGCGTGCTTCATATCAACGGCACGCCGGTCAAGCGCGAGGCCAGCGGCACCTGGACGCCGGAAAACGGCGGACCGGCAATTCCGGTCTATCGCGAGACGCTGCCCAATGGCGTCACCTACGAAACGCTGGACGTAAATCCCAATTCCGAAGGCGACAACACCCAGGTCTTCGAAGTGCCGCCCGGACATTTCTTCTTCATGGGCGACAACCGCGACAATTCGCTCGACAGCCGTTTCGACGTCGGCTACGTGCCGTTCGAAAATCTGGTCGGCCCGGCCCGCGTGATCTTCTTCTCGGTCAAGAACGGCGCGCATCCGCTCGCTTTCTGGCGCTGGCCTGCCGACCTGCGCCCGTCGCGCCTGATGAAGGGATTGTGACCCGCCTTGCGTTCGGCTTCATACTCCACGACCAGCAAGGAACGCGGAAAGAAGCGGTTCGGAAGCCTTGAAAAGCGGCTTGGCTACACGTTCAAGGACTATGCCAACCTTGAACGGGCGCTGACCCATGCCAGCGTGCGCAAGCGGGCCGACGACAGCTTCCACTACGAGCGGCTGGAATTCCTTGGTGACCGCGTGCTCGGCATCACCGTCGCCGACATGCTCTACCGCTCGTTTCCCGACGCCAACGAGGGCGAACTCTCGCTTGCGGCTCAACGCCATGGTCAAGGGCAACACGCTTGCCGACATTTCGGACCAGTTGAACCTGCACGAGTTCATCCGCACCGGCGCCGACCTCAAGGAACTGACCGGCAAGCGCATGCGTTCGGTCCGCGCCGATGTACTCGAGGCGCTGATCGCTTCGATCTACCTCGATGGCGGCCTCGATGCTGCCGCGGCCTTCATCCAGCGCTTCTGGGGCGAGCGGATGAATGCCGCCGAGGCGGCGCGGCGCGATTCCAAGACCGAATTGCAGGAATGGGCGCATGCCAACCGGCTCGGCACGCCGAAATACCGGGAGCGCGAACGCTCGGGCCCCGATCACGACCCGCTTTTCACCGTGACTGTCGAGGTGACGGGCAAGGGTGAGGCAAGCGGCACGGGCAGCTCCAAGCGGATCGCCGAACAGGCCGCAGCGCGCGCGCCATGCTTGTTGCGCGAAGGCGTTTGGCAGGCCGAAGAGGAGACCAGGCACTTGAACGAATCCGCGAAGGCAGACACGCTCTGGCTTCGTCGCGCTGATCGGCGCGCCCAATGCCGGCAAGTCGACGCTGATGAACCGGCTCGTCGGGCGCCAAGGTCTCGATCGTCACGCACAAGGTGCAGACGACGCGCGCCATCGTTCGCGGCATCTTGACCCGCGACGACGCGCAGATCATCTTCGTCGACACGCCCGGCATCTTCAGGCCGCGCCGCCGCCTCGACGAGGCGATGGTGACGACCGCCTGGGGCGGCGCCAAGGATGCCGATGCCGTTCTGGTGCTGGTCGATGCCGAGCGCGGCCTGACGCGCCGACGTCGAGGAAATCCTCGAGCGGCGTCAAGGGCCTGCCGCACCGCAAGGGGCTGATCCTCAACAAGATCGACCAGGTGCGCCGCGAGAGCCTGCTGGACCTCGTCGCAAGCCGCCAACGCGCTGTGTCCCGTTCGACGCGACCTTCATGGTCTCCGCCAAGAACGGCGATGGCTGCGACGATCTTCTCGACTGGCTTGCCGACGAGCCTGCCGCTGGTCCCTTACCTCTATCCCGAGGACGAGATTTCGGACCTGCCGATGCGCAACCTCGCCGCCGAGATCACGCGCGAAAAGGTCTTCCTGCGCCTGCACGAGGAACTGCCCTATTCGAGCCATGTCGAGACGGAGACGTGGACCGAGCTTACGGACGGCAGCGTCAAGATCGAACAGGCGATCTTCGTCGAGCGCGACAGCCAGAAGAAGATCGTGATCGGCCGCAAGGGCGAGACGATGAAGGCAATCTCCATGGCCGCGCGCAAGGAACTTGACGGAAATCCTGGAGCGCAAGGTGCATCTCATCCTGTTCGTGAAGGTGCGCGAGAACTGGGGCGACGATCCCGAGCGCTATCGCGAAATGGGGCTTGAATTCCCCCGCCGCTAGGCAGAGTTTCACGCTTTAGCGGCAGCCGGAGCCGGCACTGATGGAATGGCGCGACGAAGCGATCATCCTTGGCGTTCGCCGCCACGGCGAGGGCAGCGTCATCGTCGAAATCATGACGCCCTCGCCACGGGCGCCACATGGGTCTCGTGCGCGGCGGGCGCTCGTCCCGCATGCGCGCCCTGCTTCAACCCGGCAATTCGGTCGAAGTGACATGGCGCGCGCGTCTTGACGAGCATTTGGGTAATTTCGCCATCGAGGCGGATCGCCTGCGCGCCGCCATGCTTATGGAAACGCCGCTGGCGCTCAACGGGTTGCAATTGCTCGCCGCACATATGCGCCTGTTGCCCGAGCGCGACCCCCATGCGGCGCTCTACCGTGCGGCGCTGGTGATCCTCGACAATCTCGATGAACCGGAAAAAGCGGCGCGCCTGTTGATCCGCTTCGAACTCGCCATTGCTGGACGAACTGGGCTTCGGCCTCGATCTTTCGCGCTGCGCGGCGACCGGCGAAACACGACGATCTCGTCTATGTCTCGCCGAAGACAGGGAGGGCGGTCAGCCGGGAGGCCGGAGCGCCCTGGGCTGAAAGATTGCTGGAGATGCCGGCTTTCCTTGCGCCGGTCGCTCCGAAGGCGCAGCCGCCGACTCGACGTGCAGGTCCGCGCCGGATTTTCTGTCTGCCGGCCATTTCCTGGCGCGCCATGTCTGGGAGCCGCGCGGCATTCGACCGCCCGATGCCCGCGCCTCCTTCGTGAATGCGGTCTTTGCGCGCGCTTTCGACCCGTGGAAACGCCCGGCAATCCGGTATAGCTTCCCCGCGATCAACAGGAGGGGCCAGATGAGTGACAGCGGATTGATTCCGGACGAAATCGAGGCGGGTATCATTCCGCTCGCGCGCCTGCACGACACGGCCGGCATCGATCTTTTTCGCGAGATGCTGTCGGGCAAGCTGCCACCCGCGCACATCGCCAAGCTGATGAACTTCACCCTCGTCCGACGTGGACGACGGGATGGCAGGCTTTCGCGGCGCAGCCGCTGCTCGAACATTACAATCCGGCCGGCTCTGTGCATGGCGGCTGGATGGCGACGCTGCTAGATTCGGCGCTCGGCTGCTGCGTGCATGACGAAGCTGCCGGCCGGTACCGGCTACACCACGATCGAGTTCAAGGTGAACCTCATCCGCCCGCTCTTCGCCCATTCCGGCGAGGTTATTTGCGAGGCGCGCGTGGTACTCATCTTGGCCGCACGACGGCTGTCAGTGAAGGCACGATCAAGACGGCGGACGGCAAGCTGATCGCGACCGGCACCGAGACCTGCGCGATCTTCCCGCTGCCGCCGCTGAAGTAGTTACTGCGCCGGCTGCAATTGCGGGCGGGCGACGGCCTTTTCCGAAATCGGCCAGTGCACGATCGCGGCGAAGATGCCGAGTCCTACCGCCAGCCACCAGACGATGTCGTACGACCCGGTGACGTCGCGCAGATAGCCGCCGAGCCACACGCCGATGAACGAGCCGAGCTGGTGCGACAGGAATACGAGGCCGCCCGAGCAGGCCGAGATGCCTTGTGCCGAACATGATCGCCACCAGCGCGTTCGTCGGCGGCACGGTCGAAAGCCACAGCAGGCCCATCACAACCGCGAACACGATCACCGCTGCGGGCGAATGCGGTAGTCAGCAGGAAGGCCGTGATCACCACCGAACGCGCGATGTAGATCAGCGCCAGGAAAATCGGCTTGGAATGGCGCTGGCCGATATAGCCCGCCCCCAGCGAACCTGCGATGTTGAAGAGGCCGATCAGCGCCAGCGCCAGCACGGCATAGCCGGGCGCGATGCCGATATCGCCCAGAAATGCCGGAAAATGCGCGGTGATGAACGCGACCTGGAAGCCGCACACGAAAAAGCCCGATACCAGCAGCAGGTAGCTCTGGTGGCCCAGCGCCTCTCGCAGTGCCTCGCGCACGCTCTGCTCATAGGCGGCCTGGCCTTGCGTACCGCTGGACGCGTTGCCGCGCAGCGGGATCGCCAGCACCGGAATGACAAGCATCAGCACGCCGAGCCAAACCAGCGCATCCTTCCAGCCGACCGCGTCGATCAGACCCTGGCTGAGCGGCGCGAACACGAACATGCCGGCAGACCCTGCCGCCGTGCCGAAGCCGAACACCATGCTGCGCTGCGACGGCGCGACATTGCGCGCGAATGCCGCCAGAACGATGCCGAAGGAGCCGGACGCGATGCCAAGCCCGACGAGCACGCCGCCGCCGATATGCAGCCACAACGGCGTGTCGGCGAACGCCATGAGCACAAGGCCGCCCGTGTAGAAAATCCCGGATAGCGCCAGCACCCGCCACGTGCCGAAACGGTCGGCGATGGCGCCGAAAAACGGTGTCCCAAGGCCCCAGAACAGGTTCTGGATCGCCATGGCGAGGCCGAAGGTCTCGCGGTCCCAGCCGCGTCTCCGCCAGCATTGGAAGCTGGAAAAAGCCCATTGCAGAACGCGGACCGAAGGTCATCATCGCGATGAGGCAGCCGCAGGCAATCAGCAGCAGGGGCAGCGGCGGGTTCTTGGCTTGCGTGGACACTGGCGTTCGTTCCTTGAAATTGCGAGGACTGACTAGCAGAAAATCCGTCGGCCTTGGCGCGGATTTTGCTGATCGCAGCATTTCACTTTGCTGAACCGGCGGCTCGATTGCGGCAATGCCGCCAAAGTGGGATAAGGCCGCTCAGGGGATTTAGCCGGGGATGGATTGCGCATGGAAGTGATTCTGGCGCTTGGCGCAATGCTCGCTCTCGTGGCGCTGCCGGTCATGGCGATCGCCGGATTCATCATGGCGCTGCAGGGGCGAAGGGCGATCGAATTGCTCGAAAGGCGCAACAACCGAACTGGCGCTCACGCTCGAAGTGCTGCGCGAGAAGGTCGACTTGCTGCAGCAAGCCGTCGTGGGCTCCCAGCCGCCGACAGGCCGCGGCACGGGAAGCGCCATTGCCGGAGGCCGAGACCAATCCGCTTGCCGAGACCTCACCGCAAGAGGCGGACGAACCGGAACTGCCGGTTGCCGCCAGCGAAGAAGCGCCGGCCGAGGCTCCAGCAGTCGCGCCCCCGGCTTCCGGCGAGGCCGCGCCGCGATCTCGAAAGCCTGATCGGCGGACGCTGGTCGGTCATCCTTGGCGGCTTTGCCACTGCGCTGGGCGCGGTGCTGCTGGTGCGCGCCACAATCGAGGCCGGACTGCTCGGCCCCGCCGCCCGGGTTGTTCTTGGCGGCGCTGCTTTCGCTGGCGCTTCTGGCGGGCGGGGAATTGCTGCGCCGCCGCGACCGCCAGCTGGCGCTGCCCGTGTTCCCCAACGCCGACGTGCCGGCAATCCTCACCGCCGCCGGCGCTGTCGGCGCGTTCGCGACCATTTACGCGGCCTATGCGCTCTATGGTTTCGTCGGCCCCGGCGCGGCATTCATCGCGCTCACAATAGCCGGCATTGCGACGCTGGCGCTGTCGGCCGTTCACGGGCCCGGGACTTGCGGCACTGGGCGTCGTCGGTTCCTATGCGACGCCGCTGCTCGTTTCGTCCGACGAGCCGAACTACTATCGCGCTTGCCGCCCATGTGCTGGTGGTCACCGCATCGGTGCTCGGCATCGCGGTGGTCAGGGGTTGGCTTTGGCTGGCCTTTGCAGGCGTCGCCGGGTTCGGCGATCTGGACCGCGCTCACGGCATTTGTCCGGCGATGTCTCGGCGGGCCTTGCCGGATTTGCGCTGCTGGCGGGCTCCGGGCCTGCTTTATGTCGGCGCTTTCGGCAGATACGCCCACGGCAATCCGCGGCCGCCGGCGGATGACGCACCGCTCGACCGGGCCGGCGTTCATCGCCTTTGCCGCGCTGGCGGCAGCTTTCCTGTTCCAAGCCGCCGCCAATCAATATCTTCCCCTGCCGCTTGCCGGGATTGCGGTATCGCTGATCGCAGCAGCCGCGGCGGTGCTGTGGCCCGCTCTTGCGCCGGTGTCGATCCTGTCGTGCCTTCATGGTGCTGGTTGCTGTCGCGGCGTTGGATCTCGCGCTTGCCTACCAGCCAGGCATCGACCGTCCGGATGACATCTGGCGCGGTCTCGTTCCGCCCGACACGGCCGCCTATGTCCGCAGCGCGGTTCTCGTCGCGGCACCTGCCGCGCTGGCCTTGTTGTGGGGCGCGTGGCGTACCGCCGCGCAGGCGTCCAAGGGCGGCGGGCTGGCTTGCATCCGGCACGGGATCGATTGCGGTTCTCGGCCTGGTGATCGCCTATATGCGGGTTGCGCCGTTCGAAACGCACCGTCTTTTCGGCGTGGCAGCGCTTGCGCTCGCCTTCGGGTTTGCCGGCGCTTGTGGAAATCTTCACCCGCCGCCGGCCCGGCGACATGCGTGCGCCCGCGCCTGCCGCTTTCGCGGTCGCTTCCATCGCTTCGCTGTCCTTGGCCTTGGCGGTGACGCTGGACACCGGCTGGCTACCGCTTGCCTTTGCGCTCGCCTCTGCAGGCATCGCCTTTGTCCACGGCAACAGGCCGCTTGCGGTGTTGCCGGTGCTGGCATTGCTTGCCGCACTGACCGGCGCTGCCAATATCTGGTTCAGCCTGCCCTTCGATGCAACGAGCATCGGCGCCACGCCGTTTTTCAACAAGCTCATCCTGCTGACGGGACTTCCCGCCATCGCCATCGTCGCGGGCGGCGAATGGATGCGGCGCAACCGCTCCAACCTGCCGGCCGCTGGAACCATTGCTGCCGGGCCTTGCCTTGCTGGCCCTCTTCGTCGGCGCTTCAAATCCGCCACTGGTTGGCTGGCGGCGACATCAATGCCAACGCGCCGGGTCTTGCCGAAACCGCGATGGATGCGCTCGCCGCGCTCGGCTTTACCTTGGGCCTGCAGCGCGTGGCGACGCTCACAGGCGCGCGGATCTACGCGCTGGCCTCAGCCGTCGCGGGCGTGTTCGGCGCGCTTTTGATCGGCGTCGGGCTGCTCGTTCTCAACAACCCGCTCATCGATGCACCGGCTATCAACCCGGGCCTGTTCTTCAACATCCTGTTGCCCGCATATCTGCTGCCGGCAATCGTGGCGGGGCTGGTGGCGATGCAAGCGCGCCCGATCCGGCCGCGCTGGTACACACTGGGCTATGCCGCGCTATCGGGCCTGCTGCTGTTCATGTGGGTAACCTTGACCATCCGCCATGCCTGGAAGGGCGACCAGATGGAATTGTGGCATTCCGCCAGCGAAGCGGAGGTGTGGACTTACTCGGTCGCATGGCTGCTGCTCGGCGTGGCGCTGCTTGCCGCCGGGCATCTGCTGCATTCGCAGCCAATACGCGCCGCCTCAGGCATCCTGATCGCGCTCACCGTCACGAAGGTGTTCCTCATAGACATGTCTGCGCTGACCGGCGCCTACCGCGCGTTCTCGTTCATCGGGCTTGGCCTGTCGCTGCTTGCGATCGGGCGGTTTTACCAGCGCATTCTGCTGAGCGGCCGCGCAAGTTCGCCGCAGCCGCAGGGACCAACGGGAACGTCCGGAAGCGACGGCGGGGCGGCCGAACCCGCAACGTGATTCGATGCTCTGGCAGGCCGGATAAATTTTCCGTGCCAGGTTGATTATGCTCATTGTTGAGCATAACTTATTGACGTCCGCTTGGCGGACATCTTTTGTAACGCATTTATGCTCAAATTGAGCATAAATGGTGTGGGGCGGGGAGTTTTGCGATGACATTGGCAAGCCAGAACGAAGTTGCGCCAAAAGCCGGTCCGTCAATTTCAACGGCAGCCGAACGGTTTGGCGTGCTGCCGAAGCCCGACCTTGCCTACACGCAGGAAATCGCGCGCGAGACTGCCCACCTCTATGAAAAGGTCAGGCATCACATCCCCGCCATCGAGTGGCCGGTGCATGCCCCCTATGTGTGGTGGATCAACAAGCTCAAGAAGGAGCGCAACGCGGTCATCCTCGCGCACAACTACCAGACGCCGGAAATCTACCATTGCGTTGCCGACATTGTCGGCGACTCGCTGCAGCTTGCGCGCGAGGCGACCATGGTGGACGAAGAAATCATCGTCCAGTGCGGCGTGCACTTCATGGCCGAGACCTCCAAGCTGCTCAACCCGGAAAAGACCGTGCTGATCCCCGACATGCGCGCCGGCTGCAGCCTGGCCGAGTCGATTACCGGCGCCGATGTGCGCCTGCTGCGCGAGGCCAATCCGGGCGTTCCGATCGTCACCTATGTCAACACGTCAGCCGACGTGAAGGCCGAGAGCGACATCTGCTGCACCTCGTCCAACGCGGTACGCGTGGTGGAGAGCTTTGCCTCCGACACCGTGCTGCTCATCCCGGACGAGTTCCTGGCGCAGAATGTCGCCCGCCAGACCTCCAAGAAGATTCTGACCTGGAAGGGGCACTGCGAGGTGCATGAGCGGTTCACCGCCGAGGAACTGCTCGCCTACAAGGCGGCCGACCCCTCGATCCAGATCATCGCGCATCCCGAATGCCCGCCTTCGGTCGTCGATGTTGCCGACTATACCGGCTCGACCGCCGGCATGATCGAATACGCCAAGGGCCGCAAGCCGGGCGCAAAGGTGCTGCTCGTCACCGAATGCTCCATGGCCTCGAACATCGAGAAGGAAGCCAAGGGCGTGACCTTCATCAAGCCGTGCAATCTTTGCCCGCACATGAAGCGCATCACGCTGCCGAAGATCCTCGACAGCCTGCTGACCATGCGCGAGGAAGTGCTGGTCGATCCGCTTGTCGCCGCCCGCGCCCGCCTCGCGGTAGAGCGCATGGTGAATCTCAAGGGACATTGAAGGGAAGAACCCTCTGCAACCCCTCCCCACAAGGGGGGCTTTCCCTGGCTTGGGCTTGCCGAGCCCGCCTATCAGGGCTGGTTGGAAACAGAGGTTTAGGCAGGCGCATTGCGCCAAAGCCCCTCCCCCTTGTGGGGAGGGGATGGGGAGGGGTAGCCTTGGAACTGATGAAGCAACGGATTTTCTCATGACCGCCCTGCAGCCTGAGCTTTTTCCGCCCGTGTCGTGGACCGGCATTGATGATGTGGTCATTGTCGGCGGCGGGCTTGCCGGGCTCTTTTGCGCGTTGAAACTCGCGCCGCGGCCGGTAACCGTTCTTGCCGCTGCGCCAATCGGCAAGGGTGCATCCTCCGCCTGGGCGCAGGCCGGTCTTGCCGCTGCTGTTTCCGAAGGCGACACGGTCGACAAGCATCTGGCCGACACGATTGCGGCGGGGGCGGGCATCGTCGACGAAAAGATCGCGCGGCTGATGGTCTCGGAGGCCGCCGCGCGGGTTCATGATCTCCTCGAATACGGCGTGCCCTTCGACCGTGACCTTTCCGGCCGCCTCCAGACTTCGCGCGAGGCAGCGCATTCGGAAAACCGCGTGGTGCGCGTCCAGGGCGACAGGGCAGGGCGCGCCATCATGGAGGCGCTGGTCCTCGCCGTGCGCAACACGCCTTCGATCCGGTTGATGGAAGGCTATGTCGCCGAGGAACTGCTGGTGCAGGGCCGCTTCGTCACCGGCATGATCGCACGGCCCGATGGCGGCCGCTCGCCGAAGCGCATCCAGTTTCCCGCCCGCGCAGTGGTGATGGCGACGGGCGGCACCGGCCACCTGTACGAGGTGACAACCAATCCCGACGAAGCGCGCGGCGACGGCTGCGGTATCGCGGCCCGGGCGGGCGCGATCATCGGCGATCCGGAATTCGTGCAGTTCCACCCGACCGCGCTCAATGTCGGCAAGGACCCGGCGCCGCTGGCAACCGAGGCATTGCGCGGCGAGGGCTGCACGCTGGTCAATTCCGCCGGGCACCGGTTCATGCTTGACGTCGACCCGGCAGGCGAACTTGCCCCGCGCGATATCGTTGCGCGCGGCATTTTCCGTGAGGTGATCTCCGGGCGCGGCGCCTTCCTCGATTGCCGCGAGGCGGTGGGCAGCCATTTCCCCAAGGAGTTCCCGACCGTATACGGCTATTGCAAGGATGCCGGCATCGACCCGGTGACGCAACTCATTCCGGTCGTACCGGCGGCGCATTACCACATGGGCGGGGTTCTCACCGACGCCGACGGGCGTTCCTCGATCGACGGTCTGTGGGCCTGCGGCGAGGTCACCTCCACCGGCGCCCATGGTGCCAACCGGCTGGCCTCCAATTCGCTGCTGGAGGCGGTTGTCTTTGCCGGCCGCATTGCCGCCGATATCGCAGGGCACCTGCCAGGTCCCAAGACCAATCCGTGGACCGACCGTTCAGGCGAGCGCGAGGCGGTCGAGCCGCTCGGCGACAGCGCAGCCATGAAGCTGCTGCGCCAGACAATGAGCAAGCATGCCGGCGTTATCCGCAATGGTCCCGGATTGCGCGAGGCGCTGAAGACTATTGTCTCCCTGGAAGGGTCCAATCGTTCGCCCCGTTTCGCCAACGCGCTCGCCACTTCCAAGCTGATTGCGGCCATGGCGCTGAAGCGCGAGGAAAGCCGCGGCGGGCACTACCGCGACGACTTTCCCGACGAGCGGCCGGAATGGAAGCACCGTACCTTCACCACCATGGCCGAGGCGGATGCGATTGCGCAGGAAGCCGCAGCGCGGGAGGCCGCATGATGGCGCATCATGGGCAAATGCTGTTGCCGGCCTTGCCGGTCCTGCTCGTCGAGGATGCGGTTCGCGCGGCGCTGAAGGAAGATCTTGGCCGCGCCGGCGACATCACCTCGGATGCGACCATCCCGCCGGATGCCACCGCCACGGCCGTACTGGCGACGCGCGAAAACGGCGTGCTTTGCGGCATGCCGCTGGCGATGGCGGCTTTCACGGCCATCGACCCGCAACTGCAATTCGATGCGCTTGTCCGCGACGGCGATCATATCGAGGCAGGGCAAGTCGTCGGGCGCATTGTCGGCAATGCGCGGGCCATCCTTGCCGCCGAACGGGTGGCGCTGAACTTCCTCATGCGCATGTCGGGAATTGCCAGCTATACGGCGCGCTTCCAGAATTTGATCGCGCATACCGGTGCGAAGATCACCTGCACGCGCAAGACCGTGCCGGGCATGCGCGCCTTTGACAAATACGCGGTGAAATGCGGCGGCGGCTCCAATCACCGCTTCGGCCTCGACGACGCCATCCTCATCAAGGACAACCACATCGCGGTTTGCGGCGGCGTCGCGCTCGCCATCGAGCGCGCCCGCGCCTTTGCCGGCCATCTGGTGAAGATCGAGGTGGAGGTGGATAATCTCGGCGCAGTTCCGCGAAGCGTTGACGGCCGCGCCCGATGTCGTGCTGCTCGACAACATGGGACCCGAGCTTCTGGCGCAAGCCGTCGCGATCAACCGCGCCGACAATGGCGGCAAGGTCAAGCTCGAGGCTTCCGGCAATGTGCGATTCGAGACGGTTAAGGCGATCGCAGAAACCGGCGTCGACTACATCTCGACTTCGAAGATCACCATGGCCGCGCCCACGCTGGACCTCGGCCTCGATATCGTGATCGGCTGATCAACCGTCGGCAGCCCTGCCGTCGAATGGCAGCACCATTCCGTAAAGATCGAAGCTCTTGAAGATCATGTAGAGCAATTCCTTGGACGGGAAATGGTCGTAGAGGTACCAGCACAGGTTATGCAGGAAGTGGCGCGTCATCGGCGGGTTCGACCAGTCGACCCTGACCTTCATCCCGCCATGCAATTGCCGTCCTCTTTGGACGTTGCCAAATATGGATGCCACCAGGATGAAGCCGAACGCCTGTGTAGGATATGCCCGCAGCACCGATCCGTTCTGGTGGAGTGACACGACATTGGGCGCAAGGCCCAGCCGGCCCACAATTTCCCGGTCATGCTCCTGAAACGGACGGCAACCGACGACCGGCGACCCTTCCTGTTCGTTGAATGCCCAAAGAAGGAAGCCCGCCATCTTGATGTGGCTGACGGCCCCGAACTCGTTCGTTTTTCCATCCCAGCCGACAACTGCCTCGCGCCACTCGCAATGAACCTTGCGCATGGCGGCGTCGTTCATTTCCGGCACAAGGCCGTGCCTCAACGCCACACGGTAAAACACGTATTGCGCCGTCTGCTGGAATCTTTCGAAACTTTGCAATAATTCTATGAAGCCCGGAACGGGCAAAACTGCAGGCAATGGGTCCCCCAACCGCTTGGCGCCTACGATCTGGATGATACCGCTTTGGACGGAGTCAGCAGCACATCGCCATTGCGTCTATGGACGCGTCGGCCCGCTCCTTGTTGCCGTCATGCGCGAATTGGGGATAGCTGTTGGAGTGCCAGCCGCCCATTGCCGCGTGCTCCGGAGGCAATGTCCTTTGGCGCTTCGAAATATTTCGCTTCGGTGCGTCTTCCTGATCGCTCCCTGACGTTTCTTCGCTCATCGTGCCCCGCTTGTTAGAAATAACCTGTTCATTTGTAACGCATACTCAGCCGTTGCGGACAAGCGCCACAGTTGTGTTCTTCTGTTTGAACACGCAAGTGGTAAAAAGATTGTGGCGAAACTGCAACATTCCGTATTCCGCCGCCGTGCAACGAATCGTGATTTGTGGGATTATTGCGTTACGCTACTTTCGTCTAACTTTCGGGAGCGCATGATGGAGCCGATCCGCGAGGCAGCGCATTTTTGCATTGGCCGTGCCGTCGGCTTCGGCGGCCTCGCCATTTCCGTTGTCATGGTCTCCTGCGCCTTCGACTTCACGCTGGCACTGCGCATGGGCCTGGTGCTGACCCTCGCCATGACGGCGATCCTGTTCTGGATGTTCCAGACCGTCGGCAACCGCAAGCCGGAGCGCAGCGAAGTGTGGCTCACCCTTCCGGTCGACGAACGGCCGAAGAACGATGCGTCGCGCGCCGTCTTCAAGCAGATCATGGAAGACACCTACCTGTTCTATACGATCAGGGCCTTTTCCTTTTCCATGCTGTTGCTTGCGCTGTGGATCTGCTTTGCCATTGCATCGTGGATCACCGGCCACAAAATCGGCCTGACATGAACCGTCGCTAGCCCCGGCGGCCGACCTTCAGGCCGGGTGCCGGGCGTTCTTCCAGCACTTCGCGGCGAAAGCGGAACAGCGCGGCGGGCCGTCCGCCCGTTTCGTGCGTGTGGGCGCCCGTCGGCTCCACCAGTTGCGCCTTTTCGACCAGCCGGCGGAAATTCTGCTTGTGGACCGCGCGGCCGAAAATCGATTCCACGGTCAACTGCAATTCGGTCAGCGTGAATTCCTCCGGCAGCAACTCGAAAACGACCGGCCGATATTTCAGCTTGCTGCGCAGCCGCGAAATCGCGGTGGCAAGGATGCGGCGGTGGTCGTGTTCCATGGCAAGGCCGGTCGGCCCGCCGCGAAGCATGCGAATAGCGCCCGTCGCGCACGCTCTCCTGAACCAGCCCGGCAGAATACATCAACTCGTAGCGGTCGAGCGCGCGCTCCTCGTCCCAGTGCGTCCCGTCGAGGCCGAACGAAATCCGCACGCGCGCCGATGGCGCGAGGCCGCGGCTGTCGCCGGTGACGCTGTCGGCCTGCTGCGCCCAACGGGTCAGCGCGGGTATGATCGTCTCATCGAGGATGGCCGGCCGGCCGGTCCGCCAGTCCTCCCAGGGCAGGAAGGCATACCAGCTCTTGAACGCGGCGCCCGCAAGCCGGATGGCGGATGCCTCGTCCGGCAGCACCCGCGTCAGCGCCAGATAGCCGACCGAAACGACATGCGGGGCCTTGTCGGCGCTGGAGCGGTGCCTGCCGCGATCGCCAAAGGTGTAGAGTTGTTCGACATGGCCAAGCTTGAGGCCGGTCTGTTCCTCCACCCAGCCGCGAAGGCCGATTTCCATCGTGCGGTGGACGCAGCGGATCGAACGGCCCCCAGGGCAGCGCATCGCTGAAATCGGAGCCGGTTCCCGGAACGCGCAGGATGCAGGGATTGGCGCCGATGACCGCAACGATCGCCGCGTTCATGACGATCTCGACGCTCTGGGTGTGCTGCCCGCCCTCGATGCCGATGGCTTGTCATGTGGCGCGATCCCGCCGCGCCGCGCGCCGCGTCGAGTTGCCTGAATGCGTCGAGGAAGCGCGGCCTGGGCCTCGCGCGGCGCCATGGGTTCGATCAGCGCGGCTTCGGGCTCGACCATTGGTGGGGCGCGGGAAAAACTTGTCGGCTTCCGCGACCGAAAATCCCGCAAGCCGTGTAGCCTCGAACCAGGCGGCGACCGCATCGGCTCGCTTGATCGCCTTTTTTCTTGCCGGCGGCGTTATCGCCGGCAAGCCGTAGCGGATGTGGATAGCTGCAAGCAACCGCTCCTCGACCGATTTGTAGTCGCCGCCGATCACCGCCTTGAAAGGCGAAATCATGTCGCCGATGACATACTCCGGCGCATCGTGCAGCAGGGTTGTCATCAACTGTTCGGTGGTCGCCGCCGGTTCGAGATGCCGGGCGATGTCGAGCACCAACAGGCTGTGCTGCGCGACCGAGAAGGCATGTTCGCCCTGCGTCTGCCCGTTCCAGCGCGCAACGCGCGCAAGCCCGTGGGCGATGTCGTCGATTTCGACATCCATGGGCGAGGGGTCGATGAGGTCGAGCCGTCGCCCCGAGAGCATCCTTTGCCACGCGCGGTCTGGCAATTTCGATCTTGCGGTCATTGCCTCGCGCCCGATCAGGAACCGGCCTGCGGCCAGCCGAACTTCGCCCATGGCTGGATCGAAACGCTGATGTTCGTGCCGCCAGCCAGGACCGCACCGCCATTGTCGAGCGCGTCCTTCACCCGGTCGAGGCGAAGCAGGGCGAGGCCCTTGCCACCGGCCGAGCTTCCCATCTTGCCGCAAGGCTTGCCGTCCGCGATGATCTCCGTTCCGGCCGCCGGCAATTCGTCCGCACCGACCATCACGACGCGGCTTCGCGCGGTGCCGCGATGCTGCATGCGTGACACGACCTCCTGCCCGACATAGCAGCCCTTCTTGAAATCGACGCCGCCATACTGGTCCATCAGCGCCTCGTGCGGAAACGTGTCGCCATAAGCGTAATCGAGGCCGCCTTCCGGCATTCCCATGCTGATGCGGTGCGCCTCGTAGTCGCCTGCTGCAAGCATCGGGCGCGGAAGAGGCGTAGACCCGCCAGCCCATTTCCGGCAACCGCGGATCGGCTACGGCAATGCTGCCGGTTGCGGGAGGCTTGCCGCCCCAGACGGCATGCACGCCAAGACCGGTGGCGGCTGGTTCGATGGTCACCTTGGCCCGGAGTTTGTAGAAGCCTAGCCGCCGGATGAAATCAGCTGCCAGTTCCGACTTCACATCGGCCAGGAAAGCCTTCCTCCGTTCGCACCAGGAAGAAATCGAAAAGTATCTTGCCTTGCGGCGTCAGCAGCGCACCGAACGCCGCCTTGCCCGGCGCAAGCGCCTCGACCTCGCAGGTCACCAGGTTTTGCAGGAAGTGCGTAGCGTCCGGCCCGGTGATGCTTGCGAGCGCCCGGCCTTCAAGCGGCGCGGTCAGTGTGATTTCCCCCATCGCGTCAATCGCCCGCAACGAAGAAGCGCCACCGGCCCTGCGGCGTGATGCCGACGCGGTAGAAATTGTAGGCTCCGAAGGATTTCATGTCCTCGTAGTCGCCATGGGTCACAAGCCGGTACAACTCCACGCGCTGGGCCGGGGTGAGCTTGTCGAGCGCCATTGCATAGAAATAAGGCCAGACGAAAATCTCGTTCTCGGTTCCGGCGTCAAGCTGCACGAAACCGGTCTGGAGCACGTCTTCCAGGATCGCCAGGATTTCATATCCCTCGCCATCGCCCGAAAGGCTCTTGAGGAACTCGATCGGGTCGCCATCGAGGCCGCCGAGCGAGAACATGGTCGCGTCGTCGCCCTCACCGACAAAAGGCCGCAGCTTCTCGACATCGCCGCTTTTTGCAGCCTCGATGAGAAGTTCGCGCATGCGCTGCGCGGGAAACGGCAGCTTGGACAAGTCGAACTGCGGCTCGACGGGATCATCCATTGCCTGCGGCGGCGTTGCCGATCCGGGCGCTGGTTCCGGCATTGTCTCGCCTGCCGCGGGTGCGTCTTGCGAAGGGGTGCTTGGTGGCGGCTTCCCCTTCTTGCGATGGCGTCGAAGGCTTGCCGCCCGGCGTGTCCTGTGCCGACGCTGGAGGACTGGGCTGGGGCGCCGCCGGCTCTGCCGGCTGTTCGGCCTGCGCAAGCAGCAGTTCTTTACCCAAAGCCGGTCCGGACGATGCCCCAAGCAGGGCAGCGCACAGTAGCGAAAGGAAAAGGCGCGGGCGGCGGTTCATGGTATGCCATGTTAGGGCGTAGCCCCGCCAAACGGAAGTGCAGGCGCCGTTCAATTGCCGTATCGGCTCGGTATTTCCGCGGACAGCCGCACTCCCTCCTTGAGGTAGCGGTTGGCGGCTTCCGCGGCAGAAGGCGTGCATTCGCGATAAATCTCCCGAAATCCCCTGAAACCGCGATTGAAGCGGGCGATGAGCCTTTGCTTGCGCACTTCGGTGGGAACTTCCCGCTCGATCAGCTTTTGCATCTCTTCGCGCCACACCTGGCCTTCCTTCGCGCCGCAAAGTTCGCGCAAATAGTGAAGCGATCCGAGAACCTCGGCGAGGCGCAGCATCTGCCCGTCATAGGCGGGCGGCAGGGATTCGACGACTGGCGGGGCGGCGGGGGCCGTGGTCTCGTCCGGCGTGACTTCGGTTGTTTGCGCCCATGCGCCGTCGACCGGCAGCAAGGCCAGCAACATGGCAGCAGTCGCGATCCCGATTCTCATGACAAACCCCATATATAGGCTTGGCGCGTGCGGCAAGGATGCGGTCACGAACCATGCCGGCTCGCACGCGAAACTGCGATGCGGCGTATGATGGCGGCCGTGCCCGGCGTCAGTGCAATATCGTCAAGGCCGGAAAGCGGATGCCAGGCAACCGCGCCGGCGTCGTCGCCCGCCACTGCCTCGCCATCGAAATTCGATGCAGACAAAGACACCCAGCACGAAATGCCGCTGGACCCGGCCATTGCCGTCGCGCAGCATCGGCTCGAATATCTCCACGAAGTCGAGCCGCGTTGCGGCAAGGCCCGTCTCCTCCCGCAGTTCGCGCCGTGCCGCTTCCTCCAGTGTTTCTCCGAATTCCTGGCTGCCGCCCGGCAGCGACCAATATCCGGCATACGGCTCGCGCGACCTGCGCACCAGCAAGGCCTCGCATTCCCGCAGCACGAGCACTGACACGCCCGTCACAGGCCTTGATGAAGGTTCTGTCATTTGCCTGCGGGCCTTTCGGCGACTATCTAGAGTGGTCTGGAGGCCAACATGTGCGGCAGGTTTTCACTGACGGCAAGCCCGCAGGAAGTTGCGGAAGCGCTTGGGCTGGACGAGCTCGAGGGATTTCCGCCGCGCTACAACATCGCGCCGACGCAGCCGATACTCGTCGCGGTGAATGGCCCGGCGGGAAACCGGGTTGGCGTACTGGTCCGCTGGGGGCTGGTGCCTTCCTGGGTGAAGGAGCCGCGAGAGTTCACCCTGCTGCTCAACGCGCGCAGCGAGACGGCGGCGCAAAAGCCCGCTTTCCGCAATGCCATGCGCCATCGCCGCGTGCTTGTTCCGGCATCGGGCTTTTATGAATGGAAACGTCCCGCCGATCCGAAAGACAAAGAAGCAGGCCTACTGGATCCGACCGGCCGGCGGCGGCGTCGTCACCTTTGGCGGGCTGATGGAAACCTGGCACTCCGCCGACGGCAGCGAGATCGATTCAGGTTGCATCCTGACCACGGGGTCGAACGGCCTCATCGGCGAAATCCACGACCGCATGCCGGTCGTGATCAAGCCGCAGGACCGCGAACGCTGGCTGGACTGCAAGACGCAGGAGCCGCGCGACATCGCACCTTTGCTGGAGCCGGTGGAAGATGAATTCTTCGAGGCGGTTCCAGTCGGCGAACTCGTCAACAAGGTCGCCAATTCCGGTCCCGAAGTTCAGCAGAAGGTCGAAGCAGTGCCGGTCATGCGCGCCGCCAAGACCAAGCCTCCGGCGGCAGGCCAACTCGACCTGTTCTGACTACTTGTCGCTGACGCTGTCGATCAGCCGCTGCAGGGTCGCATCCCGGCTGCCGGGTTTGCTTTGCGCGGGCTTTACGCTTTTGGCTGCCGCAACGGCGGGAATGCCGATGCCGCCCCAGCGGCGGGCCTGCTTGTCTTCGTCCTGGCCATGCGGTCGGTTGACTTGCTGGCTGCTCATTGCGTTCGTGCTCCGTCGGTGCGTTTCCATCCGGCACTTGTTGGCCGTTAGTCCGCAGGAAAACATGAATTGCAGGCGTTTGTGCGGCAGGATTTGGCGGTTCTTCCGGCATCCCGACTGCGATTGTGGGATATTTCAATTAACGAAAAGTGAATTTGGCTGTATTCGCAAAAAAAACGCCCGCAGGGACGCTGCGGGCGCAAGGTAATAGAATCGGGACAACAGTGGGGCTGGGGTCCCGAAGCATTCCGTAACGGAACGGTGCAACATTAGCAGGAAGAACCGTCATGGTTGAACCCCCTAAATATGGAAGTGCGAATATTTAGTACAAAAATCTGGTCATCATGGCAGCGCCCGAATTTGCGGTTGACGGGAAAAATGATTGCAGCAATATGCCGCGCATGAAAACGGCGCACGGTTGCACCTGCATTTGCATCGGGATTATTGGCTAGCAAATCGCTGGCCCGGTCGTTTTCGCCTCTTCCACATTTGAGAAGCCCGAACGCCCCGGCCAGCCGGTGCGGATGTTTGGCGACCTGGAACGGGGCATGGCATGAGCGAACTGACGATCTACAACACGCTGACGCGGCGCAAGGAGCGCGTTCGAGCCGATCGATAAGTCGAATGTGCGCATGTATGTCTGCGGACCGACGGTCTACGACTTCGCCCATATCGGCAATGCCCGCCCGGCGATCGTGTTCGACGTGCTGTTCCGGTTGCTGCGCCACATCTATGGCGCCGGACCACGTCACCTATGTGCGCAACATCACCGACGTCGACGACAAGATCAACGCCCGCGCGCTGCGCGATTTCCCCGGCCTGCCGCTCAACGAAGCCATCGCGCAGGTGACCGCAGAAGACCGAGGCGCAATACCACAAGGACGTTGCCGCACTCGGCTGCCTGCCGCCCACGCACGAGCCGCACGCCACCGCGCATGTGCCGGGCATGGTGGCGATGATCCAGAAGCTCATCGACAAGGGCAATGCCTATGTCGCCACGGGCGGCGAGGGCAGGGAGGTGCTGTTCGACGTCGCCTCCATGCCGCAATACGGCGCAACTTTCGAAGCGCAGGCTGGAGGAGCAGCAGGCCGGCGCGCGCATCGCCGTGGAAGCGCACAAGAAGAACCCCGCCGATTTCGTGCTGTGGAAGGAATCCGCCGCCAAGCGAACCGGGCTGGGCCGGCGCATTTTCATTTCGACGGCAGGCATGTCGATATCCACGGCCGCCCCGGCTGGCACATCGAATGCTCGGTGATGAGCGAGGCGCATCTGGGCCCGGTGTTCGACATCCATGGCGGCGGGCTGGATCTGATCTTCCCGCACCATGAGAACGAGATCGCCCAGTCGCGCTGCGCCCACGGCACAGACGTGATGGCGAACTACTGGATGCACAACGGCTTCCTGCAGGTCGAGGGCAAGAAGATGTCGCAAGTCGCGAGGGCAATTTCGTCACCATCCACGAATTGCTGGAGACGGAGAAATTCGGCGGGCGCAAATGGCCGGGCGAAGTGCTGCGCCTCGCCATGCTGATGACGCATTACCGCGAGCCGATCGATTTCAGCGTGAGGAGGCTGGAAGAGGCGGAAGGTATTTGGAAACGGTGGGGACGTGTTCGGCGCACTCTTTCCGATTCCGACTGGATGCTGGTCAATGATGCGCTTTCGGACCAGCTACCTTCTCAGTCGCTGATTGCAGCCCTTTCCGACGATCTCAATACCGCCGCTGCAATCCAAGCTTTGGCTACAATGGCGAAAAAAGCAGAGGCAGGCGATGTAGATGCGGGAATGTTGCTTCTAAACTCGATCGTCTTTCTTGGGCATCGAAACTCACGACGCCGCAATAGAAGCGGATGTCGCGAAAGTCGAACTCTTGCTGGCCGTCGAGCAACGCCTCGCCCTCCTCGCCGAAAAGAACTTCGCCGAAGCCGACCGCATCCGCGACGAACTCGCCGCGCAGGGCATCCAGTTGATGGACTACAAGGACCCCGACACCGGCGAGCGCAAGACACGCTGGGAGGTTAAGCGGTGAGTACCATGACCATCACCGGCGGATGCCAATGCGGTGCCGTGCGATACCGGATCGAAAAGCTCGGGCGCGCAACGATCTGCCATTGCCGCATGTGCCAGAAGGCGTTCGGTGCATTCTACGGCCCGCTCGTCACCGGCCACGGCCTGACCTTCACGCGCGGCGAGCCGTCCTGGTTTCGCAGCTCAAACAAGGTCAGGCGCGGCTTTTGCGGTGCCTGCGGCACGCCGCTGATATATGACTGGGGAGGGAGCTGGAAGTTGCCATCGGCACGCTGGACGATCCGGACCTCGCCCCGCCGGTGCTGCAATTGAACCTCGCGGACAAGCTGCCGTTCGTCGACGGCCTTGGCGCGCTGCCGGTGCGGACGAATGACGCGACCTCGCCGCAGGCGCAGTTCATGGCCTCGATCGAAAGCTTCCAGCACCCCGACCACGACACCGAAAGCTGGCCGCAATGACAGACCGCAAAGGCGCAACGGCAATGCCGAAATGGCTGTTCTACGGTCTCATCGCCAAGGCGGTGCTGGTCGTTGTGATTGTACTAACCGTGCTGTGGTATGCCGGAATTCTTGGATAGATCGATGAAACGCGAACGCATCTACCTCTTCGACACCACCTTGCGCGACGGGCAGCAGACGCCCGGCGTCGATTTTTCCGTGGCCGACAAGATCGCAGTCGACCGCGATGCTGGACGAGCTCGGCGTCGACTATGTCGAGGGCGGCTATCCCGGCGCCAACCCGACCGACACCGAATTCTTTCAGCAAGAAGCGCACAAGCAGGGCCAAGTTCGTCGGCTTCGGCATGACCAAGCGCGCAGGCGTTTCGGCTTCCAACGATCCGGGCCTGGCGGCCTTGCACCAGTCGGCGACCGATGCGATCTGCTATGTCGCAAAGAGCTGGGACTACCATGTGCGCGTCGCGCTCGGCTGCACCAACGAGGAGAATCTCGAATGCATCCGCGAGAGCGTCGCCGGCGACGCTCGCCACGGGGCGCGAGGCGCTGGTCGATTGCGAGCATTTCTTCGATGGCTACAAGGCCAATCCGGACTATGCGCTTGCCTGCGCCAGCACGGCGCTCGATGCCGGCGCGCGCTGGGTGGTGCTGTGCGACACCAATGGCGGAACGCAGCCATCCGAGGTTGCGCGACATCGTGCGCAGCGGTGATCGCCGCCGGAATTCCCGGCGAGCAGCTCGGCATCCATGCCCATGACGACACCGGTCAGGCGGTCGCCAATTCGCTCGCGGCGGTCGAGGCCGGCGCGCGGCAGGTGCAGGGCACGCTCAACGGCATCGGCGAGCGTTGCGGCAATGCCAATCTCGTCGACCATCATCGCGACGCTTGCGCTTGAAGCCCGTCCATGCGGAACGCTTCGAGACCGGCGTCACGCACGAGGCGCTGGAAAACCTCACGCATCTTTCGCACAAGTTCGACGACATCGATCAACCGCGCGCCGGATGCGCAGGCGCCCTATGTCGGCGCGTCGGCCTTCGCCACCAAGGCCGGCATTCACGCTTCGGCCATCGTCAAGGAGCCGCAGACCTATGAGCATGTGCCGCCGGAAAGCGTCGGCAACCACCGCCGCGTCATGGTCTCCGACCAGGGCGGCAAGTCGAATTTCATCGCCGAACTGCAAGCGGCGCGGCATCGAGGTGCGCAAGGACGATCCCAATCTCGACAAGCTGATCTCGATCGTCAAGGAACGCGAGGCGCAGGGCTGGTCCTACGAGGCGGCGGAGGCAAGCTTCGAATTGCTTGCCCGGTCCATCCTCGGCTCGGTGCCGGAATTTTTCCAGGTCGAAAGCTACCGCACGCAGGTCGAGCGCCGCTTCAATGCGCGTAGGGCGAGATCGTCACGGTTTCTGAAGCCGTGGTGAAGGTGGTGGTGGACGGCGAAAAGTTCCTGTCGGTCGCCGAAGGCGCAGGCCCCGTCAACGCACTCGACCAGGCGCTGCGCAAGGATCTCGGCAAGTACCAGGGCGAGATCGCCGATCTCGAACTGATCGACTACAAGGTGCGCATTCTCAATGGCGGCACCGAGGCGGTAACGCGCGTGCTCATCGAATCGTCCGACGACCAGCGGTGAGCGCTGGACCACGATCGGCGTTTCGGACAACATCATCGACGCATCGTTCCAGGCGCTGGTGGATTCGATCACGGTTCAAGCTGATGAAGGCGCGGCACGCCGCCTGATCAATTGCCTTGATCGGAACCTTCAACATTTTCGGGTGGTGTTTCACATTCTGCCGGTGCATGGCTGGCGGATGAACGCTAATGTCAGAACCACGATACCCGCCAAAAATGTCGACACGCGCCAAGGCTTCATCATCGCGCTGACGACCTATTTGTTGTGGGGCTTCCTCCCCTTCTACATGAAGGCGGTGGCGCATATTCCGGCGGCGGAAGTCGTGGCCCACCGGATCGTCTGGTCGGTGCCGATTGCCGGGGCGATCATCCTGCTTGTCGGGAAAAATGACGGAAATCCGCCGCGCGCTGTCGTCGCCTCGCACTGTCGCTCTTGCCGGGCTCACCGCGTCGATCATCACGATCAATTGGGGCATCTACGTCTGGTCCATCGCGGCGGGCCGGGCGCTTGAAAGCGCGCTTGGCTACTACATCAACCCGCTGTTCTCGATCTTTCTGGCGGCTGTCATTCTCGGCGAGAAACTGGCGAGGCTCCAGATCGCAGCGGTGCTGTTGGCTGCGGTTGCCGTGGCTTTCCTGACCTTCGAAACCGGCAGCCTGCCTTGGGTCTCGGTCGGCCTGACGATCACCTGGGGCTTCTACGCGCTGTTCAAGAAGACGCTGGCGGTGGGCGCGACAGAAGGCTTCTTTCTCGAAGTGCTGCTGCTGTGCCTGCCTGCCGCCGGCTACATCACTGTGGCTCGAAACGCAGGGCAGCGGCCACTTCATGGCGGCCAGCACGTCCGACACGGCTTTGTTGGTGTTCGCCGGCGTCGTCACGGCGATTCCGCTGATCATGTACGCCCACGGCGCAAAGCTCCTGCGCCTCTCCACCATCGGCATCATGCAGTACATCGCCCCGACGATGATCTTCATCATCGCAGTCTTCATCTTCGGCGAGCCGTTCGGCTGGTACCGCATGGTCGCCTTCGTCCTGATCTGGATGGCGCTGGCGCTCTACTCCTTCAGCCTTTTCCGCAATCGCGGCGGGCGCCGGCGCTAGAGCCGGTCGATAACCGCCGTTGCGCCTTCCGCACCGGTATGCGGATGGGCCTTGCGCAGCATCGGCACGATCTTCGCGGCGTCATCGACGACGAGCGGCCTCACGCGCGATTGCGTGTGGATGAATCCTTCGCCGCGCATGTGGTCAAGCAGCGACAGCAGCGGATCCCAGAAGCCGCCGACATTGGCGAAGATGATCGGCTTTTCATGCCGGCCAAGCTGCGCCCATGTCATGATTTCGATGATTTCCTCAAGCGTGCCGATGCCGCCTGGCAGCGCGACGAAGGCGTCGGAACGTTCGAACATCAGGTGCTTGCGCTCATGCATGTTTTCCGTGACCAGCGTTTCGGTCAGGCGCGTGAGTGAATCCTGCGAAGATTCCTTGGCGATCAGGAATTGCGGAATGATGCCAGTCACCGTGCCACCACTTGCCAGCACCGAATCGGCCACCGCGCCCATGATGCCTTTTGCCCCGCCACCATAAATCAGTTGCATGCCGGCTTCGCCCATGGATGAGCCGAGCGCGCGCGCGGCCTTGAGATAGAGCGGATTGTTGCCGGGCTGGGAGCCGCAATAGACGCAGATTGATCGGATGGCTGACAATGGCGGTTCCTTTCGATGCATGGACGTCCCATAGGAGCGGCTGGCGTCTTGTTCGTCAACTTTCACGGCCACCCGGTTCCACCATTATTTTGCGGTGCACACAGGTTCACCATCCCGCTCCAATGCTGTGTTTTTCCAAAAGCGATTGGTTTATAAGGGGGGATTATGAGGTGCCGGCATAATCCGGCCCGACACAAAACGCCCGCAGGGGCAGAAGTTTCCGAACAGGGATTGATGGCGCAATGAACAAATCCAACAAATTGGTTGCCTGGCTCATGGCAGGCGCCGCTGCTGTCGGAGCCGCGGTCGGTGGCGGCTATTATGCAAGCCGGACGGATGAGCCGCCGGCGCAGACTGCTTCGGCTCCTGCTGCGCCCGAAGCTTCCTCAACGCAACCGGCAAAACCCGCCGAACCTGCTGACGCATCGCAAACGGCTGACGCAGCGGACGCCGCCACGCAAGGCGACATGCCCACCTTCAGCGTCCTGCGCGTCGAAAAGGACGGATCCGCCGTTGTCGCGGGATCCGCCAAGCCAGACACGAAAATCGACCTCGTGGCGGGCGGCGAGGTCATCGCCTCGACCCAGGCCGGGCCGACCGGAGACTTCGCCATCGTGCTCGACAATCCTCTTGCGCCGGGCGCACATGAATTGTCGCTGCGCGCTACCGATCCTTCGGGCGCCGCGGTGACTTCGCAGGAAACCGGCATCGTCAATGTGCCTCAAGGCGATGGCGAACTTGTCGCAATGGTGACCAAGCCGGGCGAGGCTTCGCGCGTCATGCAGGCGGGTAACCAGGAAGTCGAGACGGTGATTGCGGCGGTCGAAGCAGAGGTTAAGGCCGAACAGCAGGCAGCACCGGCGCCCGCAGCCGAGGCAGCAGTACAGGCAACCGAAGCGCCTGCCGCCGACACGACCGCGACCGCACCTGCAGCGTCGGAAACGCCTGCCACGGCGCCTGCTGAAACCGCAGCCCCCGCAGCAGAGCCGGTCAAGCCAGTGCTTGTTTCGGCCGTCGATTTCGAGGACGGACGCATCTATGTGGCGGGCACCGGCGAACCGGCCCGCTCGGTAAACGTCTATATCGACGACGCCCTGACCGGTTCAACCGTTGTTGGCCCTGATGGCGCCTTCCTGCTGGAAGCCCCGTTCGACCTCAAGCCAGGCGAGCACACCATTCGCGCCGATCTGCTTTCTGCGGATGGCAACCAGGTCGCCGCCCGTGCCGAAGTTCCGCTGGTGCATGAAGCACCGGTCGAGGTCGCTGCGGTAGAGGCGAAGCCGGCCGAAGCTGCGGCCGAGCCCGCACCGCAAGCCGCAACTGCAACGGAAGCAACCCCGCCCGCAGCATCAGAAGCGGCTCCGGCGCAAACAGCGGTGGCGGCCGCCCAGACGGATACTGCCGCTGCTGAGGTTACCGCAAAGGCGGAAGTCCCGATGACCGCCGAGGTACCTGCCGCACCGGCGCCTTCCACTGGCGAAACAAATGCTGCGGCCACGCAGGCGCCTGCGCCGGAAACGGTCGAAACGCCAGCCGCTGCCGCGCAAGCGCCAGCCGCTTCCAACGAAGCTGCGGCGCCAGCCACCGAAGCACCCGCTACCGTGACCGCGGCGCGCTCCGGCCGATGGGCAGGTCGAGCCGATCAAGACCGGTGCGTCGGTCATCATCCGTCGCGGCGACAATCTGTGGCGCATTTCACGCCGCATGCTCGGAAAGGGCGTGCGCTACACCACGATCTATGAAGCCAACCGCGACCAGATCAAGAACCCCAGCCTGATCTATCCGGGCCAGGTGCTCGACGTTCCCGGCGCAAACAGCGTCAATTGACGCGGACTCGCTTTTTACATGGAACGGGGCTTCGGCCCCGTTTCTTTTTTCATACCCGCGTTGCCTTCATCGGTATTTACCGATAAAAGGACGGCATGCGCAAAACAACGACCCACTCGGCGGAAGAACAAAACGTCTGCTGTGGTGGCGCGTCCGACGATCTGGCATTCCAGCTGAAGGCGCTTGCCCACCCGGCCCGGCTTGAGATCGTTCGGCAGTTGCGCGAACGAGAATGCTGCTGCTGCGGCGATTTTTGCGCCACGCTCGACCTTGCCCAATCCACGGTATCGCAGCACCTCGAATTGCTGCGGAAGGCCGGGCTTGTCGAATACCAGCCGGAAGGGACGCGGTCGCGTTACCGCCTGAACCGCCAGTCATTTGTGGCGCTTGCCGGCGCCATTGGCGCCGTCGCCGCGAAATAACGAAAGTCCCGCCATGCGGAAAATAAAAATTGACGATGCCGCTCCCGCCGTCGCGCCCTCGAATGCCAACAGAGCCATGAACGTCAGCGGCGACCGCGACGACACATTTTCGGCGTTGCGCAGCCTGTGGCCCTACATGTGGCCTTCGGGCCGCCCGGATTTGAAGCGCCGCGTGGTTGGCGCGTTCCTCGTGCTGATCCTCGCCAAGATCGTCACCGTTCTGGTTCCCTACACCTACAAATGGGCGACCGACGCGCTGACGGGCACCGATTCCGCTCCCTCGCTCCTTCCGGCGTTCCTGGTCGTGCCGGTGATGCTGGTGGTTGCCTACAATGTCGGCCGCGTGCTGATGACCGGTTTCAACCAGGTCCGCGATGCGATGTTCGCCTCGGTCGGCCAGCATGCGGTGCGCCAGCTCGCCTCCATCGTTTTCCGCCACATGCACGCGTTGTCGCTGCGCTACCATCTGCAACGGCGCACCGGCGGCCTGTCGCGGGTGATCGAACGCGGCACCAAGGGCATCGAAGCCATTGTCCGCTTCACCATCCTCAGCGGCGGGCCGACCATCGTCGAATTCGCCTTCATGGCAGGTGTCATCTGGTACCAGTTCGGCTTCTCCTATGTCGCCGTCATCGCCGTCATGATCTGGGCCTATGTCTGGTTTTCGGTTGCGGCCAGCGACTGGCGCATCAGCATCCGCCGCGACATGAACACCAACGATACCGATGCCAATTCCAAGGCGGTGGATTCGCTGCTCAATTTCGAGACGGTCAAGTATTTCGGCAATGAGCGCTGGGAAGCGAACCGCTTCGACGCTTCCATGGAGCGCTACGAGCGCGCCGCCACCAAGGTCTGGACGTCGCTTGCCTGGCTCAATTTCGGCCAGGCCGTCATTCTTGGCATCGGCATGGGTGCTTGCATGGTCATGTCGGCCATGGCCGTCCAGGCGGGAACCCAGACCATCGGCGATTTCGTGCTGATCAACGCGCTGCTGCTGCAGCTTTCGATCCCGCTCAACTTCATCGGCATGATCTATCGCGAGATCCGGCAGGGCCTGACCGATATCGAGGCGATGTTCTCGCTGCTCGAGGTGGAGGAAGAAGTCAAGGACAGCCCGGACGCAAAGCCCCTGCTGGTCGAGAAGGGCGAGATCGTCTTCGAGAACGTGAATTTTCACTACGACCCCGACCGTGCGATTCTCAAGAACGTCTCTTTCAAAGTTCCCGCCGGCAAGACGGTCGCCATCGTCGGCCCTTCCGGCGCGGGAAAGTCGACCATTTCGCGTCTGTTGTACCGGTTCTACGACGTCACCGGTGGGCGCATCCTCATTGACGGTCAGGACATTCGCGACGTGACGCAGCAATCGCTGCGCGCCGCCATCGGCATGGTTCCGCAGGACACCGTGCTGTTCAACGACACGGTGCTCTACAACATCCGCTATGGCCGCACGGACGCGAGCGATGCCGAAGTCGAGCGCGCGGCCGAAATGGCGCAGATCGGCAATTTCATCCGCACGCTGCCGAAGGGCTTTTCGACGGAGGTCGGCGAGCGCGGACTCAAGCTTTCGGGCGGCGAAAAGCAGCGCGTCGCAATCGCCCGCACGCTCTTGAAGGCCCCGCCGATTCTGATTCTCGACGAGGCGACTTCGGCGCTCGACACCCATACCGAGCGCGAAATCCGAGTCATCGCTCGACGTCGTTTCGAAGAACCGCACCACCGTCGTCATCGCCCATCGACTGTCGACGGTCGTGTCCGCTGACGAGATCATCGTGCTGAAGGCCGGAGAGATCGCCGAACGGGGCAGCCATCGTGCGCTGCTGCGCAAGAAGGGCCTCTACGCCGACATGTGGAACCGCCAGCGCGAGGCGAGCGAGGCCGAGGAAAGGCTGCGCCAAGCCCGCGAAAGCGACGGGCTTGGCATTGTCATGCGGGGCCAGCGGGCAGGGGAGTGAAACCTTACGGCCGCTGCATCGACCTGAATTCCCAAGGCGTCACATTGCCGTCCTTGTCGGCGTCTGCCTGCAGGAAGCGGGCCTTGCCCTCGGCCATGAATTCCGCCTTGGAAACCTTGCCCGACTTGTCTGCGTCCATGGGCGCGAAACGTGCGCGCTTTGCCTCCTGCCGTGCCTTCATGCGTTCCTCGTTGCGTCCCTGCCCGGGACCCATCCGCACGGCCATGAACTCTTCTTCGGTCAGTTCGCCGTCATCGTCGGCATCCATGGCGATGAATACCAGTTCGCGTTGACCGGCGGCCTCGTCGTCGGAAATGCGGCCGTCATCATTGTCGTCGACGACCATGAAGCGACGCATGGGCCCGCGCCCCTCGTCGCCCATCCATCCCGGCATCCAGTTGTGCATGCCATGCCGCCAGTCCGCGATATTCATTGTCGTCATCCTCGGCGGATGAAGGTGTTGCCAGTGAGTGCGATGGCGAGCATCGCGGCGATGCGGTTGTTGCAGTCATCAACTTCGACATGTCGCTTCTCCTTGCTGTCTGTGAGCGGATCATCGCCGGTCGGCACCACCATGCGCTTGATCTCCATCAATATGGACAAAATGTAATTTCCGCATGTGTTCTACATGTGTCCGCGGCTTTTCGGTGCCGGTGACAACGGCGGCATTTGCTGCTACCGCAAGCGCGCGTCTTGAAGCTGCAACCGAACGGGGCAAACATGCAGATCGATGACTTGACCGGCTCCATCCGCCGCGCGCTCGTGCCCGTCCACCGCGATGGCTGGAAGTTCGTTGCGGCCTTTGCCGCCGTTACCTTCATTCTTGGGCTATTTCTCGACGACCCTGTTCTGGCTGGGCGTCGGCCTGACCATCTGGTGCGCGCTGTTCTTTCGCGATCCGCAGCGCGTCACGCCGGTCAGCGAAGATTTTGTCATCAGCCCGGCCGACGGCAAGATCTCCGCCATCGGCCAGGCCATTCCGCCCCGCGAACTGGGGCTGCCGGACATGCCGGTCACGCGCGTTTCCATTTTCATGAATGTATTCAACTGCCATGTGAACCGCGCGCCCATGGCGGGCCGCATCGCCCGGGCCGTCCACAAGAGCGGCAGCTTCCTCAATGCCGAACTCGACAAGGCGTCGAGCGACAATGAACGCAACGGACTGGTGATCGAGACTGCACATGGCGCACTCGGGCGTCGTGCAGGTCGCGGGCCTTGTCGCGCGCCGCATCCTGTGCTGGTCGCGCGAAGGCGAGACGCTGGGCGCCGGAGAGCGCTTCGGACTGATCCGCTTCGGCTCGCGCCTCGATGTCTATATGCCCGAAGGGGCCGCGGTCTGTGTCTCGCTCGGCCAGATCGCGATTGCCGGCGAAACCATCCTCGCACGGTATGACGGGGCACCCGTCGCGCCGGTCACCCGGGTGGCTTGATCCGTGGAGACGCCGTTTCCGCCATTCGATCCGGAAGGCGCGGAACGCGGCGCGCGCCTGCGCGATATTCCGCTGCGAACCATCTTCCCCAATCTCGCTGACCTTGCTGGCGATCGGTTCAGGCCTCACCGCCATCCGCTTCGCCATCGAAGGCCGGCTGGAACTCGCCGTCGGCGCGATCATTCTGGCGGCTTTTCTCGACGGCATTGACGGGCGCGTCGCGCGCTTCCTGAAATCGACCACCCGCTTTGGCGAGCAGATGGACAGCCTTGCCGATTTCGTCAATTTCGGCGTAGCGCCCGCGATGATCCTCTATTTCACGCTGCTCGACGGCTTGCGCTCGGTCGGCTGGCTGGTGGCGGTCCTCTTTGCGATTTGCGGATGCCTGCGGCTTGCGCGCTTCAACGCCACGCTGGACATGCCGGGCAGGCCGGCATGGCAGAAGAACTTCTTCACCGGCGTTCCGGCCCCAGCCGGCGCGCTGGCCGGTCTTGCCCCGATTTACGCGCTGCTGTTGGGGGCTGAAAACTCATACGGCTTCGCCGTGGCGGCTGCGGTCTACACGCTGGCCATCGCGCTGCTGATGGTCTCCAGCCTGCCCACCTTTTCGGGCAAGGAGATGAGCCAGCAGGTTTCGCGCAACTGGGTGCTGCCGCTGCTTATACTTGTTGTTGCCGCGGTGGGCCTGCTGCTCAGCTATCCCTGGGAAATGCTGCTCGCCTTTTCGGCGCTGTACCTGGTTTCGCTACCCTTCGGCTACATGGCCTGGAAGCGCCATGAAGCGGACGCCGGGCAGGAAGCAGCCGATGCCAGGTCCGAGAACGCGCGAAGACTAGGCGGCTTCGCCCAGGCCGAGCTTCTCGATGGCGATCTTCTTCGACGAGACATAGTCCGTTTTGCCCGTGCCGAGTACCGGCACCTGCGAGACGTGAATGATCGAATTGGGAACCCACAGTTCCGAATAGCCGGATTTGCGGCTGGCATCGGCGATCGTGTCGCGCGAAGCGTTCCCCGCCGTCGTCACCAGAACCACGCGCTCGCCCTTGCGCTTGTCTGGTACCGAAACGACCGCGTGGCTCTCTTCCGGCCAAAGATGATGCGCGATCATTTCCACCGCACCCAGCGAGACCATCTCGCCGGCAATCTTGGCGAACCGCTTCACCCGTCCCTTGATCGTGATGAACCCTTGCTCATCGACATCGACGATATCGCCGGAATCGTGCCAGCCTCCTTCCGGCGCAACCAGCACGCCCGGATTTTCCGGCAGCATGTAGCCGAGCATCACATTCGGCCCCTTCACCCATAACTTGCCCCCGCCGTCTATGCCCTCGACCGGCTCCAGCTTGTACTCCATGCCCGGCAGCAACTGCCCGACCGAACCGATGCGGTTCGACTGCGGTGCGTTGACCGCCACGACCGGCGATGCCTCCGTCATGCCGAAGCCTTCGAGCACGGTAGTGTTGAAGCGTTTGCGCCATGTTTCGTGGGTGTCGTGACGCACCACCTCCGCTCCGGCAACGACGAGGCGCAACGACTTGAAATCGCTGTCATTGGCCGTCCGGGCATAGCCGGCCAGGAACGTGTCGGTACCGAACAGGATCGTTGCGTTCGTCTTTGCCACCGCCTGCGGAATGATCTTGTAGTGCAGCGGCGAGGGATAGAGGTAGAGCCGCACACCGGTCACCAGCGGCAGGATCATGCCGCCCGTGAGCCCCAGCGAATGGAACACCGGCAACGCATTGAAAAGCTTGTCCTTCGGGGAGAACTCGATCCTGGTTTCGATCTGTGCGCAGTTGGAGAGAATGTTTTCATGGCTGAGTACCACGCCCTTGGGCGCGCCTTCCGAGCCGGAGGTGAACAGCACCAGCGCCGGGTCGCCCGATCTGGTCTTCGCCAACGGCCGGCTGCGCATCAAATAGCCCCACGCCTTGTCGAACGACGGTTACGGTCTTGGCGACATCTTCCAGCCACACCATGGTGAGGCCGGCTTTTTCCAGCGCATCGACCAGCGGCTGCAGTTCGGCCTTCTCGACAAAGGTCCGCGACCCGATGACCAGCCGCGCCTTCACGGTCTTGCAGGCCGCCACCGCGACCGCAGGCCCTGCGGTATAGTTGATCATCGCCGGTATGCGCCCGCCCGATTGCAGGGCCAGGAAGGTGAGCACCACGGCGTTCGCGTTGGGCAGCATTACGGCGACATACTCGCCCTGCCGCGTCTGGCGCGCGAACTTGCGTGCCAACACCGCTGCGCCGATCATCATCCGCTTGTAGGTGAGCGCGCCGCCGACTGCGTCTTCCACCACCGCGGATCCGTCGTCATGCGCGCTGGCCGCAGCGGCGAAAGCGTCGAACAGCGTCATGCCTGCAAAGCGCGACCTGAATGATTCCATGGCCCGGCCCTCCCAGCCGCCAGCGACATTCGCGATATCATGGCGTCTGGGCAGCGGAAAGCAAGTGGAAGGGTTGTCCCGACTTCAGGCCGGACACTGCGGCGCCAGCCAACGGCCGTCCGCGATGCTGTAGATCTCGCCCGCTGCGAACCTTGCCATGGGGAGCGGCAAGAGGCACCAGGCCTTCTGCCACCACGGAAGGATGCGGCAGTGTTTGCGGGTCTTCGCCCGGCATGGCGAGCGCGCGCATGGCGGTTCGCGCAACGCCCGGATCAACAATGATGCTTGCGATGGATGTCGACTTGCACTCCGCCGCATAGACGCGCGCCAGTGCCTCCAGCGCCGCCTTCGATGCCGCATACGGCCCCCAGAACGCCCGGCACGAATGGGGGGAACCGGAACTCATGAAGATCGCCCGCCCTGCGTCGGAGGCGCGCAGCAGCGGATCGAGCGAACGGATGAAGCGCCAGTTGGCGGTGACGTTGACGTCGAACACGCGCTGGAAATTCTTCGGCTCGTAATGGCCGAGCGGCGACAGGCCGCCCGAGAATTGCCGGCATTGGCGAGGAAAATGTCGAGCTTGCCCCAGCGTTGGTCGATGCGTCGATCCCAGCCGGTCGATCGCGTCGAAATCGGTGATGTCGAGCGGCACCAGCGTCGCGGCCTCACCGCCCTCAGAGCGGATCTGCGTCGTCCAGTTCCTCCAGCCCGCCGACGGTGCGCGCGACCGCGATCACATGCGCGCCCTCGCGTGCGAACGCCAGCGCCGCATTGTAGCCGATGCCGCGCGATGCGCCGGTGACGAGCGCGATGCGCCCGGCAAGCCTTTTTGCGGTCATGCCTGTCAGCCTTTCGCCTCGGCAAGCAGCGAAAGCTTGCGGACATTGTCGTGGTCGTCGAGGTCGGTCAGCCGCGTCGGATATTGCCCGGAGAAACAGGCATCGCAGAATTGCGGCGTTTCGTTGTTGCGCGCCGACTTCGCCGGCCGCCCGGTAAAGCCCGTCGAGCGACAGGAAGCCGAGCGAATCCACCCGGATGAAGTCGCGCATTTCCTCGATGTTCATGCGGTGCGCGAGCAGCTTCTGTGTCTCCGGCGTGTCGACGCCGTAAAAGCACGACGACATCGTCGGCGGGCTGGCGATGCGCATGTGCACTTCGCGCGCGCCGGCATCGCGCACCATCTGCACGATCTTCTGCGAGGTCGTGCCGCGCACGATGGAATCGTCGACCAGCACGACGCGCTTGCCTTCCAGCATCTTGCGGTTGGCGTTGTGCTTGAGTTTCACACCCATGTGCCGGATCGAATCGGTCGGCTGGATGAAGGTCCGCCCGACATAATGATTGCGGATGATGCCGAGTTCGAACGGCAGTCCCGCGCCCTGCGCAAAGCCGATTGCGGCCGGCGTGCCAGAATCGGGAACCGGCACGACGAGATCTGCATCGGCCGGCTGCTCGCGAGCCAGTTCCACGCCGATCTGCTTGCGCACGGCATAGACGTTCTTGCCTTCGATCGACCGAGTCCGGTCGGGCGAAATAGACATATTCGAAAATGCAGAAGCGCGGCGGTACCGGCGCGAAGGGCTTGCTCGACTGGATGCCGCGATCCGTGATGACCACCAGTTCGCCCGGCTCGATGTCGCGCACCAGCCGCGCGCCGATGATGTCGAGCGCGCAGGTCTCCGAGGTGAGGATATAGGCGCCGTCGAGATCGCCCAGCACCAGCGGGCGCACGCCCAGCGGATCGCGGCAGCCGATCAGCTTCTTGTTGGTGATGCCGACGAGGGAGAACGCGCCCTCGATTTCGCTGAGCGCGGAGACCAGTTTTCCTCGAAGCTCGCATGCTTGCGAGGTCGCGATCAGGTGAAGGATGACTTCCGTGTCGGAGGTGGTGTGGAAGATCGAGCCGTTGCGCTGCAGGTTCCGGCGCAGCGTCATCGCATTGGTGATGTTGCCATTGTGGGCGACCGCAAAGCCGCCGCCGGCAAACTCGGCAAAGAACGGCTGCACATTGCGCATCTCGTCGCCGCCGGTCGTCGAATAGCGCGTATGGCCGATGGCGCGCGAACCCTTGAGCCGGTCGAGCACGCTCTTGGCGGTGAAACGTGTCGCCGATCAGGCCGCGATGGCGTTCGGCAAAAAACTGGCTGCCGTCATAGGAGACGATGCCTGCCGCCTCCTGGCCGCGATGCTGGAGCGCATGCAGGCCCAGCGTCGTCAGGGCAGCCGCGTCCGGCATGTCCGAATATGCCGAACACGCCGCATTCTTCGTGCAGCTTGTCATCAGACATCGGATTCGCTGCGAAATCCTCAACCGGGCCTGCTTCAGTGCCTGCCATCAAGGTTTCCTTTCGCTGCGCCCCATGGGGAGCGTCAGCCGTTATTCCCGTCTTGCGGGCCACTTCCTTCGCCCGCCGGCGGGATGCCTTCGCCGCCCTCTGCGGCCGGCGGAGCGCCCTCGTCGCGTAGGCTTCAACTTGTCGAGAATGCTCGATTCCGGATCGTCCGGCAGCAACTGGACGATGCTTTCGCCGATTGATTCCAGTACCGGCTTGGACTTCGCGTTGGCGATCCAGGGCAACTGGTTTTCCGGCATCAGCCAGTTGTAGAACAGCAGGCCGACGACGACGAGCAGGGCACCGCGCGCCGCACCAAAGACGAAGCCGAGCGTGCGGTCCAGCGGCCCGATCCGGCTGTCGACGATGAAATCGGCGATGCGCATTGTCAAAAGGCTGACGATGATCAGCGACGACCACGAAGATGATGCCGGCCGCGGCGATGTCGGCAACCGTCTTGGAACTGGAAACTTGCGCCGTGTATTGCGCCACGAAGGGCGACAGACGTCCGTAGAAGAAGAAGGCCGCGCCTGCGGCGGCCACCCAGGAGCCGATCGAACAGCACTTCGCGGCTGAAGCCGCGTATCATGGCCAGGACCCCGGAAACCAGCATCAGGCCGATCAGGATTCCGTCAAAAAGCGTAATGCTCATCGTGCTGTCAATTCCGCAGAAAGGTTCTTGGCGGGCGGCTTGTTCAGCCGCACCCGCCTTGATGGCTGAAATAGACTTCTTTTCCGCGCCATTCCAGTCAAAAATGGCGTTGTCCCCGTCAGTGATTGCGCCGAGGCGATGGCCGCAATCCAGCGCCGTCAGATCGCTCGAAACCGCGCACCTTGATGCCGCCCTTGCCCGCTTCAACGCCTTTGGGTGCGTTGGCGAGCGCGAAGCCCAGTTTTTCGGCTTCCTTCAGCCGCGCCGGCGCAGTGCGCCACGGGCCGCACCGCGCCCGAAAGGCTGACCTCGCCGAAACCAGACGCTGTCCGCCGGCAGGGGCTTGCCGGCGAGCGAGGAAACCAGCGCGGCGGCAACGGCAAGGTCCGCTGCCGGTTCGCTGATCCGGTATCCGCCCGCGACATTGAGATAGACATCGTGCTGGCCGAAGCGCACGCCGCAACGCGCCTCGAGCACGGCAAGCACCATGGCGAGCCGCGGTCCGTCCCAGCCGACGACCGCCCGGCGCGGCGTGCCCAGCGAGGTTGGCGCGACCAGCGCCTGGATTTCCACCAGCACCGGCCGCGTTCCTTCCATTCCGGCGAAGACCGCCGCTCCGGGCGCCGACGCATTGCGTTCCGACAGGAACAGCTCCGAAGGGTTCGGCAACCTCGCGCAACCCCTTGTCCGACATCTCGAAGACGCCGATCTCGTCGGTCGGTCCGAAGCGGTTCTTCACCGTGCGCAGGATGCGGAAATGATGCGCCGCCCTCGCCCTCGAAATAGAGCACGGCGTCGACCATGTGCTCGACCACGCGCGGGCCGGCGATCTGGCCGTCCTTGGTGACGTGGCCGACCAGCACGACGGTCGTGCCGGATTTCTTGGCGTAGCGGATCATCGCCTGCGCCGCGGCGCGAACCTGCGTCACCGTGCCGGGCGCGCTGTCGGCAAGTTCGGTCCACAGCGTCTGGATCGAATCGATGATCAGCAGCGCGGGGGGCGGGCCCATTTCCAGTGTGGCGAGGATGTTCTCGACGCTCGTCTCTGCCGCCAGCCCGACATTGGCCTCCACCGCGCCGAGCCTGCGCGCCCGCAGCCGGATCTGCGCCACCGCCTCCTCGCCCGAGACATAGACGACCGGATGCCCGGCCCGGGCCAGCGCAGCGGAAGCCTGCATCAGCAGCGTCGACTTGCCGATGCCCGGGATCCCCGCCGACCAGCAGCGCCGATCCGCGGACGAAGCCGCCGCCGGTCACGCGGTCGAGCTCGGCAATGCCGCTGGCAACGCGCGGCGCTTCCTCAAGGTCTCCCGAGAGCGAGACCAGCGCCACCGGCGTGCCCTTGCGCATGGCTCGCGCTTGCGGCGCTGCGCCAATGCCGGTGGAAGCGTTTTCCTCGACCAGCGTGTTCCACTCGCCGCAGGCATCGCAACGCCCGGACCATCGCGGGCTGGAACGCGCCGCAATTCTGGCAGACAAAGGATGAGCGGGATGGTTTGGCCAATGTGGCCTTCAGTTCAGCCAGTCGATGAAACGGGCGGCGAGCGCGGCTAGTGAAGCAACCGCAATGCCCACTGCAAGGGCGAGGACAAACTGGCTTCCAATGTATCGGCGCGCTTCATGGAAGCCATAAGGGTCGGCCATTTTTCTGTTGTCAGTTGCCAACTCTGCCTCCTGAAACCGCAAGTGAAAGTGCCGTAATCGCCAATGGGATATAGACCTGCCACAGATTGCCTTCAATCCCGGTTTTCGGCAGCCCGAAAACCAGAAAGAGACAGACAACCAGGCAGGCTGCCGGAAACGCGAAGTAGATCCAGGTATCGGAGAGCTCCAACTCACCCTTGGACACAATTGCCGCCAAGCCTGTCACATATGCAACTACGATGAACTCAATCCACGCTGGCCGCAAATAGATTTCCACGAAGTGTGTCAACGGATCTGCGCCAACAACATCGATGAGCGCAAACTTCAGCGCTGCACCAACGATAATCGGCACAAACGGAAAAAGCCCGCCGGCGAAGCGAATTCCCTGCAAAGTCGTTGCCCCCTCTGCTTGCAATCGAGAAGATCACAATCAACTGGCAGATGCAACGGTCACGGCGTCAGCCGCCAACGTAGCTTCGCTCTACCCTTTTCCCCAGTCCAGTCAGCACCTCGTAGCTGATGGTTCCGGAGGCGCGGGCGAATTCTTCGAGCGGCATGTTCGGGCCGAAGATTTCGATCCACTGTGTTTCAAGCAGCTGTGACGGCACGTCCGTGACGTCGAAGGCCGTAAGGTCCATCGATACGCGGCCCAGCACCGGCACCCTGTATCCGGCGAGCCAGCCTTTGCGCGCCGCCCGGCCTGCCGGACGCGCCGCGCCTGATTCCGTCTGCATAGCCCGCCCCGGCGACGGCGATCCTGCTGTCGCGCGTCAGAGCCTGCGTGGCGTTGTAGCCGACCGTCTCGCCCTTTTTCGCGTCGCGGACCTGCAACATGCGCGCTTCGAATTTTGCTACAGGGGCCATCGGGTTCGACTCGCCCGCAATCGGTTCGCCGCCGTAGAGTGCGATCCCCGGACGGGTGATGTCGAAGTGGTGGTCCTGGCCGAGAAACATTCCGGCGGAATTGGCGAATGAGAGGCGCACGCCGGGAAAATGCGCCGCGACCTGCCGGAATTCGCCAAGCTGGCGGACGTTCATCGGGTTCGCGCGCTCTTCGCCGCAGGCCAGATGGCTCATCACCAGCACGACCTCGACGCCTTCGCGGTCCCTGCGATTCGCGGCGCCTCGCTACGGTCGAAGCCGAGCCGGTTCATGCCGGTGTCGAAATGCAGTGCGCAGGGCAGGGGAGCGCCCGCCTTTTTGCCCTCCGCGCGCCAGGTCTCCAGTTCCGCACGCGAATTGATGACGGGCGTCAGCCTGTCTTCGCGGCAGGCCATTGCGGCTTGCTGCATCGAGGCCCGCCAGCACGAAAATGCGTGCCTGCGGCAGAAGCTTGCGAAGGGCCACGCCTTCATGCGCATAGGCGGTGAAGAAGGTGCGCGCGCCCGCCTGCCACAGGCTTTCCGCGCACGGTTCGATGCCGAGCCCGTAGGCGTCGGCCTTGACGACCGCGCCAGCTTCCCCGGCACCGGCCCCACCTGCGTTGACCATAGCGGCTAGCTTGCGCCAGTTTTGCCTGAGCGCCGCAAGATCGATCGTCAGGCGCGCGGTTGCAAGCGCGCTATTCATGCCGCTCTGGCAGATATTCGTCTTCGGCCAGGTCGGAGAAGCGGGTGAACATCGGCTGGAACGCGAGGCGCGCGGTGCCCGTGGGACCGTGGCGCTGCTTGGCGATGATCACCTCGGCCTTGCCGCGGACCTTCTCGAACTTTTCCAGCCATTCGACATATTTCGGGTCGCCCTCGTCGGGCTGCTTGGCCTGCTGGTAGTATTCCTCGCGGAAGACGAACAGCACGACGTCGGCGTCCTGCTCGATCGAGCCCGATTCGCGAAGGTCCGACAGCTGCGGCCGCTTGTCGTCGCGGCTTTCCACCTGTCGCGAAAGCTGCGACAGCGCAATGATCGGGATGTTCAGTTCCTTGGCCAGCGCCTTCAGCCCGGTGGTGATTTCGGTCACTTCCTGCACGCGGTTTTCGCTCGCGCGCTTGGAGCCCTGCATCAGCTGGATATAGTCGATGATCAGCACATCGAGGCCGCGCTGCCGTTTGAGCCGGCGCGCCCGCGCCGCAAGCTGCGCGATTGAAATGCCGCCGGTCTCGTCGATATAGAGCGGGATGCGCGCCATTTCCTGCGCACAGGCCGCCAGCATCTCGAATTCCTGCTCGCTGATTTCGCCGCGGCGGATCTTCGAGGATGAAATCTCCGCCTGCTCCGAGATGATGCGGGTGGCGAGCTGCTCGGCGCTCATTTCCAGGCTGAAGAAGCCGACGACGCCGCCATCCAGCGCCTTCGGCGTTCCGTCCGCCTCGGTACCGGGAAGATAGTTGTGCGCGATGTTGAAGGCGATGTTGGTGGCCAGCGAGGTCTTGCCCATGCCGGGACGTCCGGCGAGCACGATCAGGTCGGACTTTTGCAAACCGCCCATGCGCATGTCGAGCGCATGGATCCCGGTCGATACGCCGGAAAGCCCGCCGTCGCGCTTGAAGGCTTCGCTGGCGATCTCGACCGCCGTGTTCAGCGCCGAGGCGAAATCATGGAAGCCGCCGTCATACTGGCCGGTTTCAGCCAGTTCGAACAGCCGCCGCTCGGCATCCTCGATCTGCGATGCAGGCGGCATCTCGACCGGCGCGTCATAGGCGATGTTGACCATGTCCTCGCCGATGGTGATCAGCTGGCGGCGGATGAACAGGTCATAGACCGACCGGCCGTAATCCTCGGCATTGATGATCGTGGTGGCTTCTGCCGCAAGCCGGGCAAGATAATGCGCAACCGTCAGGTCGCCCACCTTCTCCTCGGCGGGTAGGAAGGTCTTGATCGTCACCGGGTTGGCGCGCTTGGCTGCGCGGATCATGTCCGTCGCGACCTTGTAGATCTGCTTGTGCAGCGGCTCGAGAAAGTGCTCGGCCCGCAGGAAATCCGAGACGCGGTAATAGGCGTCGTTGTTGACGAGGATCGCACCCAGAAGTGCCTGCTCCGCCTCGATGTTATGCGGCGCGGTGCGCCAGGCCAATTCGTTTCGTTCGAGTTTCTTGACTGCTTCCGCCATCGAATTCTTCTTCCCGCTGAGTACCTCCGATCCCATTTGCCCGGCCTCGCTGCAAGGCAGAACAGGCCTGCCATAGGCAGGATAATCGCGCGCGACCGTTATTCAGACCCTGTGGATAACCAATTAGCCGATTCGTAGCATTTGAGCGATTTCGCCCTTGCGTAAGCAGATGCATTCGGGGCTGCGAATCGATCGGTCCGCCACGGCCCCGCTGTCTCCTGTGCCGGTTAGATGGATTTTAACAAATCCATGTTTCTATTTGGAAAATTCCCTGCGGCAGAATGCCATTTGCAATGCCACCCACGCAAAGAGACTATTTCCCGAACCTCGACGTCTTGCGATTCTTCGCCGCGGCCTCGGTGGTTCTGGTTCACTACTTCAATATCGGTCCCGAGCGTGGCCTGACAGGCTACGCCGCGCCCGGCGGCATACTCGGCGCCCTGTCCCAACATGGCTACATGGGCGTCTGCCTGTTCTTCATCATTTCGGGCTTCGTCATCTCGCTGTCGGCCGAAAGCGCCACGCCATCATCGTTCGTCGCGGGCCGGATCGGCCGTATCGTACCCGGTTTCATCATCTGCATGACCCTGTCAGTCTTGCTGATCAACCTGGCCGGTGCGCCAAATGCACCGGGACCGGTAACCTGGTTCGCCAATCTTTTCATCCTGCCGCAGATATTCGGTCAGCCATTCGTGGACGGGGTCTATTGGTCGCTTGTCTATGAGATCCTGTTTTATGGCTGGGTCGCGCTGTTCGTCTGGCTTGGCCTGTTCGGAACGCATCTGACAACCATCTGCTGGGTCTGGGCTGCAATCGCGGTATCCGATCGCCTGTTCCTTCAATCCGGTGTGCTGGAACGACTTTTCATTACCGAGTTTGCCGGCTTCTTCCTCATCGGCGCAGCGCTCTATCTGCTGGAACGCAAGCAGGCTGGCTGGCGTGGTGCTGCCTTGCTGGTCGCCGGCATTTTGATGGGCGTCGAGGGATTGACGACTTTCGGCGTTGTCCTTGTGGATGGGGTGACTGCAGGCCCGCCGCCGTCACTGGATGTTCGGCTCGTCTCGACCCTTGCCATGGCCGTGACCGTGCACGTCGCGCTAGCAGCCCCGCAGCTTTCGCGGTTGGCCAGGGTGAGCTTCGCGCTTGGTGGTATCAGCTATCCGCTCTACCTCCTGCACCAGGATGCCGGCTACGCCATTCTCAGGCTGCGACCGGCCTGGATTTCGCCGGAAGCTATGGGCCTGACACTCGCCGCGGCCATGGTCCTGATTGGCTGGTTCATCTTCCGCTTCGCCGAAACGCCGGCACGCCGGGTTTTGAAACCGCTTCTTGAAAGCGCCGTTGCAATGTTGTTGCCGCGCAGCAAAAAGGGCGCGGTCAAAACCGCGCCCCCTGTGTGAACCGGTCAGGCCGGTTTATTCTTGGTCTTCAGCGCTTTCGAAGATCTCGGAAAGATCCGGCGCCTCCTCCTCTTCCGGAAGCTCCTCGAATTCGAACTGCGTGCGCTTGGTCAGATCCTCGCCCTTCGCCTGGCGCAGGGCCTCGTCGTTCGAGCGGGCGACATTCACCGTGACCTTGGACGCCACTTCCGGGTGAAGCTGCACGGTGACCTTGTGCATGCCGATGGTCTTGATCGGCAAGTTGAGGTTGATCTGCGTGCGGTTGACCTTGAAGCCGTTTTCTTCCAGCGCCTGGGCGATGTCGCGGGTTGAGACCGAACCGTAAAGCTGGCCGGTTTCTCCGGCCGAACGGATCACGACATAGGCGGTGCCGTCGAGCTTTTCGTGGACGGCTTCCGCTTCCTTGCGGCGCTCGAGGTTGCGCGCCTCCAGATCGGCCCGCTGGGTTTCGAACTTGGCGCGGTTGGCGTCATTTGCACGAAGCGCCTTGCCCTGTGGCAGCAGGAAGTTGCGCGCGAACCCGTCCTTTACCTTGACGACGTCGCCCATCTGGCCGAGGCGCGGAATTCTTTCAAGCAGGATGACTTGCATTTTCTTTTTCCTTTCAATGCTTCTTTTCAGGTTTTGGCAATGCCGCCGGGACCGGAATTACCGGCAGGCGGCTGGTTTGGAAGCATGCGGCGCAGCGAGCGGGCAACGCCCATGGCTGCAAAAATGAAGACAGGGAAGCCGAAGATCACAAGCGTCAGCCAGGCAAAGAACAGCACGATGCCTCGCGCCGGCTTGCCGCGCGTGGACTACGTGCAACTCGGCAAGGCCGGTTAGCGCGAAACCGGCAATGCCGATGCCGGCAGCAATGGCGCAGACTTCATAAAGGGGCGATCCGAGCAACATCATTCCGGCAATGCCGAATGCCGGAACCGCGATCGCCCATGAAGGCAACCGTACATTGGCCGCGATGTCCTCCGCCGGCCGTGCCAGCAGTCCCGAGCGGGCGGTGACGATGGCGGCGAGGTGCATTACCAGCACATGCGCGAAGAGCCACATTGCCGGAATAACGGCAGGCAACAGCGCTGCGTAGGTGCGCGCGCTTTGCTGCAGCACTTCCTCGGAAGGCGCCGTGATTCGGGATCGGATGCCGTCAATTCTCGGAAGAGGCCGACAAAGGCGTCCGCCACCTCGTTGGTATTCGTAGCCAAGCGCCGCGCCGGCAATGACAAAGCCCACACCGACCGAGACCATGAGGCGCAGCACTATTCCCGAGATCGGATACCAGTCCATGCCCTGGTTCCGTTGGGTGCCGGCCGGGCGAGGTTCGCCAGGTGACCGGCAAGGGCGGCGGGCGCAAACAGCAGGCCGGCGGTTACGGCGGCGGCCGCTGGGCCGTGCCACAGCAGTGCGGCGCCCGTCGCGACCACAGCGGCAATCACGCCGCTGGCGGTTCCCCAGCCAAGAGAAGCAACATAAACGGCGAACGGTGCGCCGATGAACAGCGGCAGCGAAAAGGCCGATGGCCGCAGGCCGGCAATGGCCATCAGCCCGGCCGCAATGCCGGCGCCGATCGCAATCGCATAGACGGTCTGCTTGTTCATGATCGCTGTCCTGCCGTGTCGACAGTTAGGGCCTGATGCCCAACTTGGTTTCTTTATTCGCTCGCGCCAGGAGCGGCCCTCAAGGGCATGCACGGGCGGGATTTACCCCGCCCGGAAGTCATGGCATCAGCCCAGAAGGTAGGGCAGCAGGCCGAGGAAACGCGCGCGCTTGATCGCCTGGGCGAGTTCGCGCTGCTTCTTCTGGCTGACCGCGGTGATGCGCGACGGCACGATCTTGCCGCGCTCGGAAACGTAGCGCTGCAGGAGGCGAACGTCCTTGTAGTCGATCTTCGGCGCATTCGGGCCCGTGAACGGGCACGACTTGCGGCGGCGATGGAAGGGGCGGCGGGCAGGTTGCATAGCCATTGGTCTTATTCCTTGTCTTCTTCGCGGCCGGCTGGCCTCAAAGCGGCGGGGCGGACGGTCGTCACGGTCGCGGCGCGGGCCACGGTCTCCGCGGTCGCCCCGGTCACCACGATCGCCCCGGTCACCGCGCTCGTCGCGATCCGACTTGCGCATCATTGCCGACGGGCCTTCCTCATGCGCTTCCACGCGAATGGTCATGTAGCGAAGGATGTCGTCATGGAGGCGCATCTGGCGCTCCATTTCGCTCACCGCCGCCGATTCCGCGTCGATGTTCATCAACACGTAATGAGCCTTGCGGTTCTTGTTGATGCGGTAGGCGGTGTTGCGAAGGCCCCAGCTTTCGACCTTGGCCACCTTGCCGCCATTTGCTTCGATCACGCCCTTGAATTGTTCCGCAAGGGCTTCGGCCTGCTGCCCGGAAATATCCTGGCGAGCGAGGAATACATGCTCGTAAAGGGCCATGAGGCCTTTCCTTTCCTGTGTCAGGCGGGTCGCGCGAAGCCTCCTTGCCGCTTTTCTGCCCCGCGATGCGGGCCTGGAAAGGCGAAGGGAAACGGTTGAGAGCGGAGACACGGGAGGACGGACCTGCTTTTGATCCGGCGCCTTCTCGAAGAAAGCACCCCTCCGTTCAGCCCCCGGCGACCAAGCCTGAAGCTCCAACGCCCGCGTTCATACAGAAATCCGTTCTTTTTGCAAGTGCGAAGCAGGTCACGGCCTGCAGGGGGTGCATCCGCCCCGCCAAACTGCTATAGGCGCACCTTCACGATTGTACGGCAGAACACCGGATGCGGTTGACGACGATTTTCGCCTTTGCTCTCGCGGCAGTCCTTTGCGGCTGCCAGGCCGGCAATCCGACATCGGCGCTTGTCTCCGCAAAAGAGGGCGTGCCGGCAGCTGGCGTCGGCAACGCCTGCCGGAAGGTGGGACGGCCCGCAGGCCGGCATAATGCCGCCTTTCAAGGAATCCGCCTTCAAGTATCGCAAGCCGCTCGAGGTTTCCGATGGCGGGCGATACATGAAGGTGCCCTACGACGAGTTTGTCGACATCAACAAGCGCGACGAAGTTCCGGTGCGCAAGGTGCGTTCCTTCTACGTCCAGAAATTGCCGGCCGGCACCGAAAAGGAATTCGAATACACGGTTGGCGGCGCGCGGCATTTCTACCGTGCCATGGGGCAGGTCGACGGCGGCTCGAAAATCACCATGATCTATGTCCACGGCCGCGGCGGGAACCGCGACTGGGGTTTCGACGACGAACGTTTCGGCGGAAATTTCAACCGCCTCAAGAACATGATGCTCAAGGCCGGCGGCGCCTATGTCGCTCCCGACTTCACCGACTTCGAGGCACAGGGCCTTGCCGAACTCAAATACCTGGTGGCGAAGTTCCGCTCGCTCACCAGCGGAAAGCTGGTGGTCGCCTGCGGCTCGCTCGGCAACAGCCATTGCTGGAACCTGGCGCTCGACCCGCAGGCTTCGCGCCAGATCGATGGCCTTGTCGTCCTGGCCGGCTTTCCCGACAGCCGCTTCCTCAGTGCACCCGTGGTCACGGGCGGGCGGCCCATACCGCTGGTAATCGGGCACGGATCGTGGGATCCCGACTACGACTACAAGCCGATGGTCGAGTTCTACAGGGCATTGCGAACGAAGGCCCCGGACTACCCCGTCCGCTTCCTGCTGTTCGAAACCGGCAAGCATGGCGCGCCAGTCCGCATGATCGACTGGCGCGACACGCTGAACTGGATCGACTCCCTGTAGTTCCGGCTAGGCGACCTTTTGAACGATTGCGGGCTCCGCGCCGCCGATGAACTGCCTTGCCCAGGCAATACGGGCTCGATCGGCTTCGGCCGCCCACAGACCGCAACAGATATCCGTGCCGTTGGCGTCGATCCTTCGTTCGATGATCTCGGCATTGCCGCAATAGGCGTTCGTCATGTCGAAGAACTTGCTCTCGCAAACTGCGATGATGTGGGAAATCCCGTTCGCCTGCGCGAATTCGATTACCGATAGCGTCAGCGCCAGCGTGATCCGGTTTGCCAGGCTCTGCTTTCGCGAGGCACTTGTCTCGACGCAAAACCGGGTCGCTTCCCAGATGTTCGGCGACTTGAAATCATCGGGATCGGGCAACATGTCGGCCCAGACCGAATGCATCAGGGTAGGTCCCGTTGTGGGCATCAGCCGTACGCCGCCCGTGACCTCGCCAGTCTCGTCGTCCAAGTGCAAGATGTAGAGGTTGTAGAGTTCGTCGAACTCGTCATGTTCGAGTCCGAATGATTTGGGCGTGACCCATTGCAGCTTGTCACAAAATATTCGCTTTCTTAACGCGTAATATTGTCTTAAGACAATATTATACTGTAGCCGCTGACGCGGCTCTATGAAGATTATCATTTCTGATCTTCCCGTAATTTGGTTGAAGATCATCAAATCAACCCATTTATACGGGAAAAACGCAATCACCTAGAAATGAGGGATTGCTCTCCGGGAATGCCTGAATCTCACCCGGCGTTCTTGAGGTCGATCAACCCCAGCGTGATGGCGAAAGCGACCGCTGCCGTGCGGTTGGTGCAGCCAAGCTTGTACTTGATGCTCTGCAAATGCCCGACGACCGTCCATTTGCCGATGCCCATCAACTCCGCGATCTGGTCGTCCGTCCTTCCCAGGGCCGCATGGTGCAGCACCTGCAGTTCGCGGTTGGTCAGCCGGTGTTCGCGAGGAACCGCATCTGCGTAGATGTCCAGATAGCTTTCCGCGGCCCTGTCGGCCTCGAAGCGGTAGACGAGCATGTTGCGCTGCTTGTGCGCCTCCCACTCGGCATCGCTCTTGCGAAACACCAGCGACAGTACGCAGAACTGCTCGGCGCGTGCATTCACGGAGATGGACAGGGCGTTCTGACCCAGGCCGCTTTCGCTGAACCGCCGGAACATCTCGGCGGCGCCGCCTTCGCCATAGAGTTCGCGCCAGTCGACATGGCTGACGCGCCGGAAATCGAAGGTGTGGAACGGATCGATGCCCGAATAGAAGTTCCTCACATAATGGGCGATCCATTCCATCGGATAGGTCAGCACATGCACGACATCGGGATTGTTCTTTCGGTAATCGAAAACCGAGAAGTTGACGAACTGCGCATCCGCGGATCTGCGGATCAGGCTCAGCGTTTCCAGGAACTTCCGGTCCTGGGTCGAGGCGGCGGCAGGCGCCTCGAAATCGGCAAACACTTTCACATTGAACATCGTCATTATCCTGTTGATGGAGAACCGGGGAACTGCAGACAACCCTCTGGGGCCGCAGTCAGTCGCCGGATGGCAGCAATCCATCCTGGCGAAAGCTGTAGTTCCCGTTGCCGCCGACGATGATGTGATCGGCCACGTCGATGCGCAGATACCGTCCTGCTTGTTCGAGCTGGCGGGTCATGGCGATGTCGGCGTTGCTGGGCCGGGCATTGCCGCTGGGATGATTGTGAACGAGGATGATCGATGTTGCCGCGTGCTCGATGGCCCGGCCCATCACCTCGCGCGGATAGACGGCGACATGATCGACCGTACCGACCTGGAGGCATTCCTGTGCGATCAGCCGGAAAGCCTTGTCGAGATACATGGCGTGAAGCCTTTCGCGACGCTCGCCGGCAAGCAGGAGGCGGCAATAGCTGAACACGGCTTCCGGCTCGTCCAGGACGTGGGCATTTTCAAGTTCCGTGCGGGCCATGGCCTCGATCAGCGCGCGCGTCATGCGAAGATCGCGCACGATGTCATCGTCGATCCCCTTGATCTTCGCCAACTCGTCCGGCGCGGCCCGCAAAACGCGGCCGATCCTGCCAAAGCGCGTCAGCAGCCTGCGGGAAAGCGAGGCGCTGCTGCGCGTCGTGCGGCGCCTTTCGATAATGCCTTTCAGGAGGTCGAAATCTCCGTGATGCGAAGCCCTTTCACGATACATGATCAAGTCGAGTTCGTTACGCATTTTACTTTCTCCCCAACCCCGCCAGACCCACTGTGCAGGTTGCCGGTTTCCTAGCATTTGCGTCCCGCCTGCACCGCCCCAAGGAATTGGGGGGTGACCGCAATAAGTTGGGGTCCGGCCGCGCAAAATTCGTGCAAGCAACAGTTTTCAAATGAATTTTTCGCGATGAAGCACGCCATGCGAGCATCCATTGCGCTTGCTCGTGAGCCCGTAGCTGTTCTTGATCCCTGTCAATGCCGGGGCCATGTTGCGATGGTTGACTGCCCGCAATTGGAATGGAGAAAGATCATGGCACTCAAGCACGTCCGGCTCGAACTCGCGCGAGACAAGGACTACCCGCAAGGCAGCGGGCGATGCGGGTATGAATTCAATGCGCCGCTGGGCGAAGACAGCAAGCTGGATCGCAAGGTCTTGGGACAAGCGCCGCAGAGGAGTGCACTGTCACTCGTTTCTGGGAAGGCATCGAAGCCGGAATACGGGCATCTGGTCCGCAAGCCCGGAGGCGCCTGGGCCTTCCACTACGACGTGTTCGGCGACGAAGACGACGACGAGACCGGCTACCGCTTTGGCGACGAAAAATTCGTGCCAGGCGAATATGTTTCCATCCGCGAGCATGACGACAAGATGCGCACGTTCAAGGTGGCCTGGGTCAAGGACGTCTGAGCGCGTCGCGGCCCGCGCCACTTGACTTGCACGCCCCGAAGCCGCACTAACGCGCCCGTTCCGGGCTTGGCGGCGGGCCGGGTCCGCATGTCATTTGAACAGGCTCGGGTAATCACATGGCTTTGGCGGCAACTTTTCCTGGTCAGGGCAGCCAGCAGGTCGGCATGGGCAAGGCGCTCGCGGATGCATTTCCGCAGGCGCGCGCCGTTTTCGACGAGGTGGACGAGGCGCTTGGCGAGAAGCTCTCCGACACCATCTGGGAAGGACCCGAGGACCGGCTGACGCTCACCGCAAATGCGCAGCCGGCGCTGATGGCGGTCTCCGTTGCGGCGTTGCGGGCGCTTGAGACCCGCGGTTTCTCGCTCGCAAGCCACGCCAAATTCGTCGCCGGGCATTCCCTCGGCGAATATTCGGCCCTGTGCGCCGCAGGTTCCATTTCACTGGCCGACACGGCCCGGCTGTTGCGCATTCGCGGCAACGCCATGCAGGCGGCGGTCGCACCCGGCGAGGGCGCGATGGCGGCGATCATCGGCCTTGAGCACGGCGATGTCGAGGCCGCATGCCGCGAGGCGGCCGGCGATGGCGTGTGCCAGATCGCCAACGACAATGGCGGCGGGCAATTGGTGATCTCCGGCTCCAAGGGCGCAGTCGACCGGGCCTGCGAACTCCTCAAGGAGCGCGGCGCGAAGCGTGCCATCCTGCTGCCGGTCTCTGCCCCGTTCCATTCCGCGCTGATGGCCCCTGCCGCCGAGGCGATGCGCGAGGCGCTGGCCACGGTCGAAGTCAAGTCCCCCGCCGTGCCACTTGTCGCGAACGTCCTTGCCCGCCCCGTCACCGACCCGGACGAAATCCGCGCCCGGCTCGTCGAGCAGGTAACCGGCCAGGTGCGCTGGCGCGAAAGCGTCGAGTACATGGCGGCGCAAGGCGTCACGCAGCAATTGGAGCTTGGCTCCGGCAAGGTTCTTTCCGGTCTCGTCAAGCGCATCGCAAAGGATGTCACTGCGGTTTCCTGCGGTACGCCGGCCGATATTGATGCGGTGATGGCCGCGATCGCCTGAACCAGCGCACAACCCACGGAGTTTTCGATGTTTGACCTGACGGGCAAGAAGGCCCTCGTAACCGGCGCAACCGGCGGCATTGGCGAGGAAATCGCCCGCGCCCTTCATGCCTGCGGCGCGACCGTCGGCATTCACGGCACGCGCGAGGAAAAGCTCAAGGAACTCGCCGACAGTCTCGGCGAGCGCGTGATGCTGTTTCCCGCCAATCTTTCCGACCGCGATGCCGTCAAGGCGCTGGGCGAGAAGGCGGAGGCCGAAATGGGCGGCGTCGACATTCTCGTCAACAATGCCGGGATCACGCGCGACGGCCTCTTCGTGCGCATGTCCGACAAGGACTGGGACGATGTGATCGAGGTGAACCTCACTTCCGTGTTCCGCCTGACGCGCGAACTCGCCTATCCGATGATGCGGCGCAAGGGCGGGCGCATCATCAACATCACCTCGATCGTCGGCGTGACCGGTAATCCGGGACAGGCGAACTACTGCGCCTCCAAGGCCGGCATGATCGGCTTCAGCAAGAGCCTTGCGCAGGAGATCGCCTCGCGCAACGTCACGGTCAATTGCGTCGCGCCCGGCTTCATCGCCTCGGCCATGACCGAAAAGCTCAACGACAAGCAGAAAGACGCGATCATGTCCGCAATTCCCATGCGGCGCATGGGAACGGGCGGCGAAATTGCCGCCGCGGTCGTGTTTCTTGCCAGCAACGAAGCCGCCTACGTCACCGGCCAGACAATTCACGTCAATGGCGGCATGGCGATGATCTGACGGCAGCTTCCGTGGCCTTGGGCGCGTCCACAGCCATTCGCACCGCGCTCGCCGGCCTGTTCATGATGGCCTGCGTCATGGGCATCGGACGGTTCGTTTTCACGCCCATCCTGCCCTCGATGATCGCCGGCGGTGCGCTGGGCGTGCGCGAAGCCGGACTGGTGGCCGGCGCCAATTTCCTTGGCTATCTGGTCGGTGCGCTTGGCCGCATCCTTCTACGAATTCCAGCAGCGTCCGCGCCTGTGGATGATGGCCGGCGTCGTCCTGAGCCTCGTGACGACCGCCGCAATGTCCATGGATGCCGGGCTCGCTGCCATGGCCGTCGTGCGCTTCCTCTCCGGCGTCGCCAGCGCCTATGGCATGATCTTCATCACGGCTCTGGTCATGACGCGCCTTGCCGCCGACCGCCGCCCCGAACTCATTGCACTGCATTTCGGCGGCGTCGGCATCGGCATCGCCGTTTCCGCCTTTCTGGTGGCGCGTCTGACCGAAGCTGGCGCGGGCTGGCTGGCACAATGGATGGGCGCGGCAATCCTGGCGGGCGCATCGGCAGCGGCTGCAGTCATGCTGCTTCCACCCCGCGATCCCGTTTTGGCAAGTGGCGCGGCCGATGGCGCGAAGGGCGACCGGTTCGGCCTGCCGCTCATCATCCTGACGGTTGGCTATGGCCTTTTCGGCTTCGGCTACGTGATCACGGCGACGTTCATCAACGCCATGGCGAAGTCCGTGCCGCAGTTGCAGCCAGTCGAGCCATGGGTGTGGATGGTGGTCGGGCTGTCCGGACTGCCGTCGCTCGTGCTCTGGAACCGGCTGGCGCGCTCCACCGGGCTGCTCGCCGCCTACACGCTCGCCTGCCTGGTCGAAGCCTTCGGCGTGATGCTATCAGTCCTTGTGCAGACCCCGCTGGCGCTGATCGTTTCGGCAATCACCCTCGGCGGAACCTTCATGGCGCTGTCTGCGCTCGGCTTCCGGCTTGCGCGGACAATGGTGGGCGGTAGCCAGGGCAGGGCAATCGCGCTGATGACGGCGGCATTCGGCGTCGGGCAGACCGTCGGCCCGGTGGCAGCAGGCTTTCTCTATGACCGTTCGGGAGATCTCTACGCCGCCTCGATGCTGGCGGGCGCGGCGCTGGTGTTCGCCGCAGGACTGACCATCGTGTCAGGACTTGTGGAGAGTGCACGGAAAACTGTGTGATTTGACCGGGAAATCCGGCAGTTCGCGCCAAATCGCCACCCGTCGGCCCATCCCTTTCACAGGCATGCTTGATCTTCGCACAAGGGGCGGTTAACAGAGGCTCCGAAAACCATGCTTCAAACACAGCCAAGGACCGCCAGATGAGCGACATTGCCGAACGCATCAAGAAAATTGTCATCGAGCACCTCGATGTCGAAGCTGACAAGGTCACGGAAAACGCAAGCTTCATCGACGACCTCGGTGCTGATTCGCTCGACAACGTCGAACTCGTGATGGCGTTCGAGGAAGAATTCGGCGTGGAAATCCCCGACGACGCGGCAGAGCACATCCAGACCGTTGGCGACGCCATCAAGTTCGTCGAAAAGGCCACCGCCTGACCGTCAAGGCGCTTCGCTGCCTTCCAGAAGGCAGGGTTTCCTTGTGCGAAAGACAAGACAGGCGGTCGAAAGGCCGCCTTTTTGTGTTTATAGGGCTTAGTCCAGCCGGCTCCGGATGTCGGCGAAGCGGCAATCGATCGATCGGGAAGTTCTGCGCATGAGAAGAGTTGTTGTCACCGGCCTCGGCATGGTCTCCCCGCTCGCCTGTGGCGTCGAAGATACCTGGAAGCACCTGCTGTCCGGCAAGAGCGCCGCGGCGCGCATCACCCAGTTCGAGGTCGAGGACCTTCCGGCCAAGATCGCCTGTTCCATTCCGCTCGGTGACGGCAGCAATGGCACGTTCAATGCCGACGACTGGATGGAGCCGAAGGAGCAGCGCAAGGTGGATCCCTTCATCATCTACGCGATGGCTGCCGCCAAGCAGGCGCTGGACGACGCCGGCTGGCATCCGCAAACGCATGAGGACCAGTGCGCCACGGGGACGATGATCGGCTCCGGCATTGGCGGCATTGCCGGCATAGCCGAGACAGCGCTCGTCCTGCAGGAGCGCGGCCCGCGCCGTGTCAGCCCGTTCTTCATTCCAGGCCGCCTGATAAACCTTGCCTCCGGACAGGTGTCGATCCGCTTCGGGCTGAAGGGCCCCAACCATTCGGTCGTCACGGCCTGCTCCACCGGCGCTCACGCCATTGGCGATGCCGCGCGGCTGATCATGCTGGGCGATGCCGATGTTATGGTCGCGGGCGGCACGGAGTCGCCGATTTCGCGCATTTCGATGGCCGGTTTTGCGGCTTGCAAGGCGCTGTCGACCGACTTCAACGACGAACCTGCGCGCGCCTCGCGCCCCTATGACCGCGACCGCGACGGTTTCGTCATGGGCGAAGGGGCAGGCATCGTGGTTTTGGAGGAATATGAGCACGCCAAGGCGCGTGGCGCGAAGATCTATGCCGAAATCGTTGGCTACGGGCTTTCGGGCGATGCCTACCATATCACTGCGCCGGCCGAAGATGGCGACGGCGCATTCCGCTGCATGCAGATGGCGATGAAGCGCGCAGGCATCCAGCCGGGCGACATCGACTATGTCAACGCGCATGGCACGTCGACCATGGCCGACACGATCGAACTTGGGGCAGTGGAGCGCGTGCTCGGCAATGCCGCTGCAACCGCCTCGATGTCGTCGACGAAATCCTCGATCGGTCATTTGCTCGGCGCAGCCGGCGCGGTTGAGGCGATCTTCTGCATCCTCGCCATCCGCGACCAGATCGTGCCGCCGACCATCAATCTCGACAATCCGGAACGGGAAACCGCCATCGATCTCGTTCCGCACACGGCAAGGAAACGCAAAGTGGACGTCGTGCTGTCGAATTCTTTCGGATTCGGCGGCACAAACGCATCGCTCGTCATGCGGTCAGTATAGTATTCGACATGGGCGTTTGCGCCGATTCGCAGCTCTGCCGCGCCACAATCTGGCCCGGATGAGCCATAGAGTAACGCTTCGCAGGCCCTTGGGCATGTTCGATGGCGCAATTTGGCAGCGGGCACCGTTTGGATGAGTGACACGCAACAGACCGACCAGCCGGGCATGGTACGCGACAGGCCGCGCGAGCCTGTCAACCGCCCGCGTTCGCCGCAGGAGGCGTTGAAGCCGGCCGACCCGCCGCCGCCGCCGAAACGCTCCCGGCAGGCGCGCAACGGAATTGTGGTGTTCTTCAATTTCCTGATGACCTTGCTCGTGGTCGGCACGCTCGGCCTCTTCGCCGCCTTCTATTTCGGCAAGCTCCGCTTCGAGGAGGCGGGTCCGCTGCAATCGGCACGGACGGTAGTCGTCAAGGAAGGCTCCAGCCTCGCACGCATCGCCGAACAGCTTGAGGCGGCCGGCGTCATCGACAACGAAATGCTTTTCCGCCTTGGCGTTCGTGGCTACGGCGCTGCAGGCAGCCTCAAGCCGGGCGAATATGCCTTCACGCCCGGAATGAGCATGTATGACGTGATGGAAGCCATCCGCACCGGCAAGGGCATCCTTTACAAGATCACCTTCCCTGAAGGCCTGACGAGTTACCAGATCGTTCAGCGGTTGAAGGAAGACCCGATCCTTGAGGGCGATCTGCCGGCAGAAATCCCGCCCGAAGGAACACTGCTGCCGGACACCTACGCTTACCAGCGTGGCGCAACCCGGGCTGAGATCCTTGATCTCATGCGCCGCGCGCAAGAGAATCTCGTGGCGGAGACCTGGCGCGAGCGAATTGACGGCTTGCCGCTGAAATCGCCGGAAGAGATGGTTACGCTCGCCTCCATCGTCGAGAAGGAAACCGGCAGGGCAGACGAGAGGCCGCGCGTAGCCGCTGTCTTCATCAACCGGCTGAACCAGGGCATGCGCCTGCAGTCCGATCCGACCATCCTTTACGGGATTTTCGGGGGCGTTGGCCGTCCGGCGGACCGCGCCATCACGCGAAGCGACATAGACACGCCGACGCCCTACAATACCTATACCATCAACGGCCTGCCGCCCGGGCCGATCGCAAATCCGGGCCGTGCGGCGCTTGAAGCCGTGTCCAATCCCTCGCGCACCAAGGAACTCTTTTTCGTTGCCGATGGCACGGGCGGCCACGTTTTTGCCGAGACGCTCGAGGAGCATAACGACAACGTAAAACGCTGGCGGGCAATCGAGAAACGCCTGCGTGAGCAGCAGGAAAAGCTTGCCGCCGAAAAGCCTGCAGCGGGTACGACGGAACCGGCTGCGCCGCAGGTCCAGCAGTGAGGCGGAAGGCGGCACGCCGATGACCCTGCAAAGCATGACCGGCTTTGCCCGCACCGAAGGCCGCGCCGAGTGCGGCGCAGCCTCCGGCAAATGGGTTTGGGAACTGCGCTCGGTCAATTCCAAGGGTCTGGAAATCCGCTTTCGCCTGCCGCCGGGCCTGGAGGGTGGGGAGAGCGAATATCGCCGGTCCATCGGGGCCAGGCTGACGCGCGGCAATGTCCAGGCCAGCCTCCATTTCGAACGTGATGCGGGCGCTTCCGTGCCGGTGGTCAACCAGGTGGCGCTGGACGCCGTGCTGGCGGCAATCGCGCGCATCGGCAGGGAATTGGGCTCGCCCCCGCCCGCCGCGGAGGCGATCCTGCAAATTCGCGGGGTGATGGAACCGGGCGAAGGAGAGATCGGGCAGGAAGAAATCGACACGCGCAACGACGCAATCCTGAAAGGCCTTGACGGGGCAGCGGCGGCCTTGGCGCAGGTGCGATCGAGCGAGGGTGCGGCGATCGCCAATGTGCTGCTTGGTCAAATTGGCTCGATTGCCGCACTAATCGAAAGGATTGAGGCTGATCCTTCCCGCAGCCCGGAAACAATTCGCGAAAGGCTGCGCGCGCAGCTTGCCGTCCTGCTTTCCGAACCATCCGCGCTTGATCCGCAGCGCCTGCATCAGGAAGCTGCGATTCTTGCAACCAAGGCTGACCTGCGCGAGGAAATCGACCGCCTTCACGCGCATGTCGATGCGGCGACGGCCCTGCTGAACGGCCCGGGACCGGCCGGGCGAAAGCTGGACTTCCTGGCCCAGGAGTTCAACCGCGAGTGCAACACCATCTGCTCGAAATCGAATGCAGCCTCGGTAACCGCGTGCGGACTGGAAATGAAAGTGCTAATCGACCAGTTCCGCGAGCAGGTACAAAATATCGAATAGGGGCACGGCATGGGGGATGTGGAACACGGCGGAATAGGCGAAGCGCTTGAGCGGCGCGGCATTATGCTTGTGCTCTCCTCGCCGTCAGGTGCCGGCAAGTCCACCATTGCCCGCAACCTCCTCGACAAGGACAACAATCTCGAATTGTCGGTTTCCGTCACGACGCGCCCGCGCCGCTCGAGCGAGATCGACGGCACGCATTATCACTTCATTTCGATCCGCGATTTCGAGCGGCTGCGCCAGTCCGACGCGCTGCTGGAGTGGGCGCAGGTCCATGACAATTTCTACGGCTCGCCGCGCGATCCGGTCGAGAAGGCGCTGCGGGAAGGCCGCGACGTGCTTTTCGACATCGACTGGCAGGGCGGGGTGCAGGTAACCGAAAAGGCGCGGGCCGATGTCGTCAGCGTCTTCATCCTGCCGCCATCCATGGAAGAGCTGAAGGCCCGCCTCCTGCGCCGCGCCGAGGACAAGCCTGAAATCATCGAGCGCCGGCTCGAAAACGCGCTGGTCGAAATCCCGCACTGGCGCGACTATGATTACGTTGTGATCAACGACGATCTCCAGCGTGCGCAAGCGCAGGTGCAGGCGATTCTGACCGCCGAGAGGCTGCGCCGCGACCGCCGCCCTGGATTGTTCGAGTTCGAGGACAGGTTGTTGGGCTAAACCAGCCGCGCGAGCGTCACGAACTCGCCAATGCTCAGCGTCTCGGCCCGCCGCTCGCCGTCTATTGCGGCCTTTTCCAGCAACGCAGCCCCGCCAATCGGCTTGAGGCTTTGGCGCAGCATCTTGCGCCGCTGACCGAACGCGGCTGCCGTGACCCTTTCCAATGCCCGCAGATCGCAGGGCAGGGGCTTTTCCCGCGGCGCGAGATTGACCACCGATGAAGTGACCTTGGGCGGCGGCGTGAAGGCGCGCGGCGAGATGTCGAAGGCAATTTCGGTATGGCATCGCCAGTTTGCCAGCACCGCCAGACGGCCATAGGCGTCGTCGCCGGGCCGGGCCACGATACGCTCGGCCACTTCTCGCTGGAACATCAGCGTCATTGAAGCATAGAAAGGCGGCCATGGTTCCGCCGCCAGCCAGCCGGTAAGCAGCGGTGTCGCGATGTTGTAGGGCAAATTGGCCACGATCTTCGCGCCGGGGCAAACCAGCGCTGCCATGTCGGTCTTCAGCGCATCCGCCTGCAACACTTTCAGCCTGCCGGGATAGCGCGCGGCGATCTCCTCCAGCGCGGGCAGGCAACGCTCGTCGCGTTCGATGGCGACAACATTGGCGCCCGCAGCCAGCAGCGCTCGCGTCAGCCCTCCGGGCCCCGGTCCGATTTCCAGCACTTCGACGCCTTCCAGCTTTCCGGCCTGGCGCGCAATGCGGGCGGTAAGGTTCAAATCGAGAAGGAAGTTCTGGCCAAGCGCCTTCTTCGCATCAAGGCCGTGGCGTTCGATCACCTCGCGCAGCGGCGGCAGATCGTCGATCTGCCCTGCCTTGGCGCTCACGCGCTTGCTTCCCGGGCAGCCATCGCCTGTGCCATCTTCAGCGCCGCCACGAAACTGGAGGGATCGGCCTTGCCGGAGCCGGCGAGGGCAAATGCGGTGCCGTGATCGGGCGAAGTGCGGATGAAGGGCAGGCCGAGCGTGACATTCACCCCGTCCTCGAAAGCCAGCGTCTTTGCCGGGATCAGCGCCTGGTCGTGGTACATGCAGATGGCGGCATCGTAGCCTGCCCGCGCCTTTGCGTGGAACATAGTGTCGGCGGGCAGCGGACCTGTCGCGTCTATGCCCTCGGCGCGCAACTGCGCCACGGCGGGAGCGACGATCTCGATGTCCTCGCGGCCCATCGCTCCGCCTTCGCCTGCATGGGGATTTAGCCCGGCTACCGCCAGCCGCGGCTTCGCGATCCCGAAGCGGGCGGATAGATCGCGCGCCGTCACGCGCGCCGTATCAACGATCAGTGATGACGACAAGGTTGGCGGAACCTTGGCCAGCGCGATATGGATGGTGACAGGCACGGTGCGAAGCTGCTCGCTCGCGATCATCATAGCGGGCAAGACCTCGCGGCCCGTCTTCTCATGTGCCAGTTCGGCCAGGAATTCCGTGTGGCCCGGATGGGGAAAGCCCGCGCCATAGAGCGCTTCCTTCGAGATCGGGCAGGTTACCAGCGCGCATGCCTTGCCGGCGAAAACGGCATCGACGCCGGCGCGGATCGCCTCGATCACCAGCGGGGCATCATGCGGTGAAGGCTTGCCCGGCTCCCCGCGCATTGCCCCGGACAGGCTGACCACCGGCAGGCCGCCGGCGAAGGCACCCGGCATTTCCCCGGCCTCGACCGCACTGATCTTGATCGCGAGGCCAAGTGCCATCGCACGGCGCGAAAGCATTGCCGGATCGCCGAGAACGAATAACGGCGGCAGCTTCAGCCGCTTGCGGGCGGCCCAGGCGATGAGGATGATATCGGGACCGATGCCTGCGGGCTCGCCGATGGTTACGCAAAGCGGCTTTTGCGCGTCAGGCAAGATTTCACCGGTAAACGATGGTGGAAGATTTGCGCAGTTCGGCGAGAAACTCGGCTGCCGCGTCGTCGCCCTTGGTTTCAAGCTGCTCGAAAGTCTGTTCTTGTGCCAGCACTTCGACTGCCTTGTCGTCGTCAGTCTCGCGCGCCCGGCAAATACCAAGCATCTCGACGCCCTTGTCGGTCGCCTGGGGCGCAGTCAACTGTCCCTGCTGCGTTGATTTTACCGGCTCCGCCCAGTTCGGAGGCAGTTGAGGCGCGAGTTGCCGGCCGAGGTCCTTGACCGCGACATCCTTGAACGACTTGGCGAGATAAATGGCTTTCTCGCAACCCTGGTATTGGGCGCGGAACGCCTGCGCCTCGGCCATGCGGGCCTTGACGCTGGTCGCAGCTTTTTCCTTTGGGATGACGAATATGATCTGCTGGAGGATGTATTCGGTCGTGCTCGGCTTCTGCTGGCCGGATTTGCGCAGATCGACAATGGTCTTGCTTCCGGACTTCTGGCGCGTTTCCTGCTGAAGTCGTCCGCCCGCCATCCGGCTCCAGGTGATCTGGGCGCGGATATATTCCTTGAAATGGTCTGCGCCGATGCCAATGCCGTCGAGCTGGCGCGACATCACTTCCGGCGTCGCCCTGTTGCTCTTGGCAAAATTGGCGAACGCTTCCTTGACTTGCTGGTCTGTCGCTTCCACTCCGCGGGCTTTCGCTGCCGACATCTTCACGCGCTCGTCGACCAGTTCCTTGATGGTTTCTTCCTGGCTCGCGTTGAGGCGGCGCAATTGCCGGAATTTCTGTCGCCGCTGGATATCGTAATTGGTGATGGGCTGGCCGTTGACCAGGGCTCGTATGTAGGTGCCCTTCTGCGCGACGGTGTTCTTCTGGGTCAGCACCTTGGCCTTTTCGGCCTCTGCGGCAGCCTCATTTGCCGAGGGTATTGCCGCCGCGGCTTCGACTTCCTGGCCCTTGGTCCTTGCGGTGGATTCAAGCGGCTCGGTCGAAGTCGTGCAGGCTGCCAGCATGATTGCCATGCCGCCTGCCAATAGCCCCGCCGAATATGTGCCCAATGACTTCAATTTGCCTGTCCATGCCGCCAAAGCACCGAAACACCGTCCGGCGCAAGCCGGGCTTGTGTACCCGCGATACGGCAAAACTTTGTCTTGCCGGTCTCGCCCGCAGCCTGCGGGAGGCGGCTAGTTGCTCTGCGTGTTGTTGTCGAGTGTGTATTTGTAGCCATAGTCGCCAATCGTGCGCAGGCCGAGCCGGAACATGACCGAGGTCTCCTCCGCATCACCCGTGTACCGGTTCTCCGCGGCCGCATAAGCGACGGAGAACGAAAAACAGCTGTCGTCATAGGCAAGGCCAATGCCGCGCTGATAGAAGTTGCCCTCTTCGATATCGAAGCTCATGGACGCAAAGGTGCGCCAGGTTTCCGACAGCTTCACGCTGGCCGACGCGTTTACTTCATGGCGGCGCACTGAATAGGCATAGAGCGGTTGGTCGTCGATGAACACGTAGGACATCGCCGCGCCAAATACCGGATTGACGTAACGGGCGGAAACCTCGCCGCGCCTGAAAGCCAGGTCGTTTTCGTCGAACCGCCCGCCCACGCCGAGCAACAGGCCCCGGTTGTTGTTCGCCGATGCAGAGACGACATAGTCGGATCGGTCGGTTTCAAGACCTGAACTCCAGCCCGGCATTGACGACGTCGACCTGGCTGTACGAATTCTGCCCAGCGATCTGGAACGACTGCCCCGCCACCAGGTCGATCGAAGCGCCGTTCCTGAATGATCCGGAATAGCGGAAACCGGCATTGGCGCGTGTCCCACCCTCGACGCGGTCATAACCCGAGAATTTGTCGCGCTCGAACAGGTTCGTAGTGTCGAAGACCATGCTCTGCGCGTCTTCGTTCGGGAAACTTCCGATATGCGTTTCGTTTGGACGGACGATAATTTGCGCGATCGGCTCGAAGATATGCGTCGCAAAGCCGTCGGTCGCTGTCAGAGGATAGCGGATCTCCAGCATGCCGGACACCATACCGCGCCCCAGATTATCATTGTCAGGAAGCGGATTGTACACCGTGGCCGGATCGTCCGTGTTCAAAATGATACCGTCTCCGCGACCGGACAGGGAAGCTGTCACCAACGTGCCGTTATAGACCTCGCTCGACTTCCATTCGCTCTCGAGGCTCAGGCGTGTCCAGTTCCCGGCAATGCCGTGGAACCGTTCCGAGGGCTGCTTGCCCGGCGCCGGATTGAAATTGAACACGTTTGCCTGGTGCCGGTATATGTTCTGCAAGTTCATGTCGAACGCGACCTGGCCGCCGCCGATCGCTTCGTCCGAAACCCAGTTGTAGTCCATGACCGGCAGCGCATTGCCCTGCTGGTCCTGCAGTTTCTGGTCGCCCGGCCTGCTGTTGTCCTGGTCGATCTCGTCGTCCTGCACCAGGAACTTCTGACCGCGCAGGTCGAAATAGTTCTTGCCTGCCAGCCCCGTCAGGTAGATCTCGTTTGTGACGTCGCGCTTGCCGAATTCGGCGAGATTATAGGTCCGGGCAAAGTCCTCGTCGGACTGTAAAAGTGCACTCCAGCCGAATTTCCAGCGTGGATTGATGCGAAACTGGCCGGTGGTCATCAGTGCAAGCCGCTGGTCGACGCTGCGGTCGATAGTGCCGCTGTCGAATTCCTCCGGCTTCTTCTGGTCGATGCCGGAAATCTTGACGTTGTACATGCCGTTCTGAAGCCGGTGGCGCCATTCTGCCTCCGTCAGGAACCCCTGGTTCGAATACCAGGTCTCGCTGACCGTAATGTCGTAATTCTTAGCCGGAGCCCAGAAATAGGCTCCCTTGACCCCGAGGCCCTTGTTCTCGGAGAACGAGATTGACGGAAACAGGAAACCCGACTGGCGCCTGATGGACGGGTCGGCGTGCGAAAAGCGCGAAAGATAGGCAATCGGCTTGCCGAAAAGCTCGAAGCTCGCGCCTTCATACTCTACCCGCTTGGTTCGGTTGTTGATCGTCACCCGCTTGGCCCGGATCTGCCACAGCGGCGGCTTTTCGGGGTTCTCCTTGCAAGGCTCGCAGGCGGTGTACACACCGTTGTTGAATACCGCGATCTCGCCGTCGCGCCGTTCCGCGCTCTCCGCGGCAAAACGGGTATTGTCGGCGGCTTCCACTTTCAGCGATGACACGAAGCCGTCACTGAAATCGTCGGTGATGTCGATTTCCTCGGCATAGATGCGCGAACCGGTCGGCTCGACGATCTCGACCGAGCCTTGCGCGATCACCCGCCCTGAGCGGCGCGAATAGGAGACGCGCTGCGCAACGAGGGTATAGCCATTGTAGGCAATCTGGACATTGCCGACGGCTTCGACGAGGTCGTTGTCATTGCTGTAGACGAGCTGGTCCGCCTCCAGCAGCATCTGGCCGCCGTCAGCGTCGGCGCCGTCGCCGAACATCCGCTCGCCGATCTGCGCGGATGCGGGCGCCACGAAACCGGGAACGGCAAAAAACAACGCGGCGGCCGCAGCGACCGCCAGCGCAAAGCGCCCCGTTCCGCCCATCAGAAAGGACCGGTTCTTCATCCGTCCTCCTGATGCAGCAAGATGCTGATTCCAAATACGATTGCCACTATCGAAGGAGACCATGCCGCAACCGCTGGCGGCACAATCCCGTTGCTCCCCAAAGAGGTGACCAATTTTGTGACGGTATAAAGCACGAAGCCGCAGACGATGCCACCCAAAATCATCCGCCCAACCTGTCCGAAACGCACGAACCTTAACGACACCGTGGCGGCGATCAGGACCATGGCCACTAGAAACAGTGGAAGCGAAAGAAGACTATGGAATTGAACAAGATACGGGCCGGGATTTGAGCCCGAAAGCCTCGCTTTCGCGGCCATCGAAGGCAGCCCCCAAAGCGGCACGGAATCGGGATTTGCGGTCACGCCGGCAAGGGTGTCCGCGGTCAGCCGGCTGTCGATTTCATAGCTGTCGTGCTTTTTCGGCATCGCATCTGCGCCGGTGACCTCGACATCCTTCAAAATCCAGCCGCTGCCGGCGAATCGCGCGCTGCCCGCGTCGATCCGCTCATAGATCGTGCCGTCCTCGTTGAACCGCAAAACTCGCACGTCGTCGAGCTTCTGCCCGTACTCCCTGGCGATCCGGGCGTTGATGACCGACGTGCCGGTATTGTCCTCCTGGCGGATCCAATACCCCGATTCCTTGCCGCTTTTCATCCGGTCGCGCTTGTCGAAGATGCGGGTCTCGAGATTTTGGCTCATCTCGAAGGCGGTGACTGCCACCGGATTGTAGACAAGCGTCGCGAAAATCCCGATCAGGATGGCGGCAACGCTCGCGGGCATCAGGAACTGCCATGCCGAAACGCCCGCGGCGCGCGCCACCACCAGTTCCATCTTCTGGTTGAGTTGCGTCAGCGTCACCATCGCCGCGAAAAGGCAGGCAAAGGGAAATGCCTTGTCGAGGAAGATGGGCGCTTTGAGCGCTGAAAGCTGCAGCAGCGACAACATTGAAACGTCGGCCTTTTCCGCTGCCTTGCGCAACTGGTCGACAAAATCGATGATGACGATGAACACCAGCAACGAAACGAACATCCCGGCAACGGTCCTGGCAAAGCGCGAAGCGATGTAAAATCCGAGCGTGCGTCCGATCATGCGCGCACTCCGGCCAAACGCCTTCGCCAGGCAATGTAGCGCTGGCCAAATTCACTGGCCTGCCGCTGCAAGGCGAGCGAGGCTTCGTCGATGCGCGCCTGAACCTTGTGCGGAAGGGCTACCGGCTGGCCGCGCACCAACATCCAGGTGCCGCCTGCGATCGCAGCGAGCGGTAGCGCATAGACAAAAAACACCATTGCAGGATCGGACTTGGTCGCGCTCAGCGCCGAAAAGGCGAGGCCTCGCAGCAATGTCGCCACCAGCATGCCCGCGCCGATCGCCGAGCCGTGGCTTTGCCGGTTCGAGCGCGCATGCCCGGCAAAGGCCAGCATCACCAGCACATAGGCGAACGGCCACAGCATCTCGGAAAAGCGTTCATGCAATTGCGCGCGGTAGAGGCCCGGCTTCTCGCGATAGTAGCGGTCGTCGGGGTCCGGGTTGAGCAATTGCGGCGTCGTGCGCTCCTTGGGGCGGATGTCGCCGATCTCGATCTTGGCCGCGAATGTCGAAAGGTCGAAAAGGTAGGATTCGTAGCGGATGACGGTCAGGTTGCCGCCCTCGGCATCGCGCTGCTGAATCTCGCCGTCCTTCAGGAGCAGGTAGGCGTTCTCGCCTTCGCGGCTGACAAAGCCCTTCGCGGCCGTGAACAGTATGGACTTGCCGGCCTCGCGCTCGTCCGAGATCAGGATGCCTGAAAGCACGCCGCCCGGTTCGCGTCGGGCCACGTGGAACACCAGCCCGTTCTCCACCTTCGTGAAGGTTCCGTCGCGGATTATGACCTGCACGAGGTCGGCGCGCATCTCCGTTGCGAAAATCTTCAGCGTCAGCAGGCTCCAGGGCGAAACGAAATGCCCGACAATTCCGGTGAAGATGCTGCACAAAAGCGCCAGCACCAACAGCGGCTTGGCCAGCACCCAGTTTGATGCGCCACTGGCGTTCACCACCACAAGTTCCGAATTCGAGTTCATGGTGTTGACAGTGAACACGGTCGCCAGCAGCAGGGCGATGGGGATGACGGCCAGGAGCAGCATCGGGATGGCCAGCGTCGTCAGCGCCAGATAGGCGATGATCGTCTGGCCCTTGGTCGTGATGACGTCGAGTTCCTTCAGCGCCTGGATGATCCAGACGACGCCGGCGAGCGAGCCAAGCGTTACAAGCGCCGCAACTCCGGCGCGCTTGAAGATGTAGCGCTCGATCAGTTTCATGCCCGCATGGCCACCCTGGCGTATCGCTTCCCGGTTTTTCCGGCCCTCGTCTCCGCTTGGGCCGTCCGCCCGATTGCACGGCGATGGCGGCTTTTTTGCGGTTCAAGGGCCCAGTGCATTTGTCGTTGCGGCCTTGCGGCCGGTATGTTGACGGCTTCGACAGCTATGACTGCGCCGGCCGCCCGTACGCTCGTGGTTACCATCCCATTAAGCACTCTTGCGCGAAATGGCTAAAAATGGACGAAAGGATAGGGTTAACAGCTATTTAAACCGTTTTTTGCACGAATGTTGCATGCCCGACACGAAATGCGACCGGCGCAAATCGCCGCGCACGGCAGACAAGCTGCCTCAAACGCGCTAAACAACGCGGCTTGTCCGGCCGTCCGGCCACCAAATTCCCCACTGATTCTGCCCCATCGTGAAGGTTCGTTCATGGCAAAGCTACCGGTAGTCACATTCACCAAACTCGAGAAGCCCGCCGCTGGAACGGTTGTTTTCCTGATGGGCAAGGATGAGGAATTGCCAGCCATCGCAGCCGGTCTGGACGAAGGCGGCAGGCTGGCCCGCGCCATCGAGATCAACGAATTCAAGGGCAAGGCCGGCAGCACGGTCGATCTGCTGGCGCCAGGCGGCAAGTTCGAGCGCTTCGTGCTGGCGGGCGCCGGCGATGTCGCGGCCAATGGCGAGCATGACTGGATGAAGCTGGGCGGAAAGTCGCACGCTGTCTGCGCCGAAAAGCGAAACGATTACAGTTATTTGCGAGACGGCGACAGGACCGCTTCCGGCCGAGGCCTGTGCGGCGATCGCTGGCGGGGCGAAACTTCGCGCCTATGATTTTGACAATTACCGCACCAAGGAAAAAAAGGACGGCAAGTCGCAGCGCTTCGTTATCGCCTGCGCCGATCCAGCCGCCGCCCGCAAGGCGTGGAAATCCATGGAAGCAATCACCGAGGGCGTGGTCACTGCCCGCGACCTCGTCAACGAACCGGCAAACATGCTGGGCCCGGTGGAATTCGCGGCTCGCGCGCAGGCGTTTGCGGATCTTGGCCTGGAAGTCGAGATCCTCGACGAAAAGGCCATGCGGAAGCTGAAGATGGGAGCGCTTCTGGGCGTTGCGCAGGGCTCGGTCCGTCCGCCGCGCATGGTCGTCATGCAATGGCGCGGCGGCAAGGAGAAGGATGCTCCGCTCGCCTTCATCGGCAAGGGCGTTGTCTTCGACACCGGCGGCATTTCGATGAAGCCAGCCGCCGGCATGGAGGACATGAAGGGCGACATGGGCGGGGCGGCTGCGGTCACCGGCCTCATGCAGGCGCTCGCCGCGCGCAAGGCGAAGGTCAACGTCGTCGGCATCATCGGTCTTGTCGAGAACATGCCCGACGGCAACGCGCAGCGCCCCGGCGACATCGTCACGTCGATGTCGGGCCAGACGATCGAGGTGCTGAACACCGACGCGGAAGGCCGCCTCGTGCTGGCGGATGCGCTCTGGTATTGCCAGGAACGCTTCAAGCCGAAATTCATGATCAACCTTGCAACGCTCACCGGTGCGATCATGGTCGCGCTCGGCAACCAGCATGCGGGCCTTTTCTCCAACAATGACGAACTGGCCGCAAACCTGCTGGAATCGGGCAAGTTCACCGACGAGCGGCTATGGCGCATGCCGATGGGCCCGGACTACGACAAGATGATCGATTCCAAGAACGCCGACATGAAGAACATCGGCGGCCGCTTTGCCGGATCGATCACGGCGGCCCAGTTCCTGCAGCGCTTCGTCAATGACGTGCCGTGGGCGCATCTCGACATTGCCGGCACGGCGATGGGATCGCCGAAGACCGATTTCAGCCAGTCCTGGAGCTCCGGCTTCGGGGTGCGCCTGCTCGAAAGGCTGGTCTCGCACCACTACGAATAGGCTGCAGATGGCGGAGGTCCTGTTCTACCATTTGAGCGAACGCACGCTGGAGCAGACCTTGCCGGGGCTGCTCGAAAAGTGCTTGGAACGCGACTGGCGCGTGGTGGTGCAGGGCACGATGCGCGAGCGTCTCGATGTGCTCGACGCGCTGCTTTGGACCTACAACGAGGAGAGCTTCCTGCCGCACGGCATGGTTCGCGACGGTACCGAGGCGATGCAGCCCGTCTGGCTGACCGACGATGATGCAAACCCCAACGGGGCGAATGTGCGTTTCATGATCGATGCCGCGACGCCGCCCGATCTCGCGCCGTATCTGCGCGGCGTCTACATTTTCGACGGGCATGACGAAGCATCGCTCGCCATGCCCGCACCCGCTGGAAAATCGAGAAATCAGCAGGTCATGCAGTGACTTACTGGCAGCAGAACGCCCGCGGCGGCTGGGAGCGCAAGGCATAGAAAAACCGGCGGGGCATTGGTGCCGCCGCCGGTCGTTCCCGCACTTCGATACGCGTTACTGTGCGGTGCCGGTGCCCGTTCCGGTGCCTGAAGGCGCCGTCGTGGTGCCGGTTCCCGTCGACTCCGTTGCCGCAGGCGGCGTGGTCGTTTCGGCCGGTACGCTCGGATCGGTTACCGGAGCGGTCGTTGTGTCGGTTGTCGGCGCCGGCGCCGGTGCAGTCGTCGTGTCCGTGGTCGCTGCAGGCGGGGTGGTCGGCGTCGTTATCCGTCGTCGACGGTGTGGTCGTCACAGCCGGATCCGTGGTGATTGCGCGATCTGTCGTGTCCGCGCCGGAAAAGGCATAGATAGCCGCGATCACTGCGATTGCTGCGACGATGAGGATGATCCAGATCGCGCCGCTATTATCCGAGCGGGCTACGGTCGTTCGCGACGTCGTGCGGGTACCCGGCGTCGTGTCGTAGTTCTTGTTGACGTCGTCTGTCTGGTCGATTCTGGCCATGGTCTGTCCTTTCCCGGGGGGTCAATTTCCTCAGGGAAAACGTTGCTCCATGCCGAATGTTCCGATGCCGGAGGCAGGCGGGGTCATCACGAACCGTGACGAAATATTCGTTTGCCACGTCAGGCTGCTTGCGGCGGACACGTCAGCCGGCGACTGCGGCCTCGTATTCATGGCTCAGCTTCAGCCAGCCTTCCTCGGCCTGCACAAGCTTGGCCTCCAGTTCGGAACGATCTTTGGCCAGCTTTGCCGCCCTTGCCGGATCCCGAGCGTACAGATCGGGCGCGGCGAGCTCGCGGTCGATCCGCTCGATCATCTGCTGAAGCTTGGCCATGGCATCCTCGGCAGCCTTGATGCGGCGCGCCAGTGGTTCCATCTCCCGACGCCGCTCTGCAGTGTCCTTGCGCCGTTCCGCGCCGGTCTTGCGCTCGGGTTCGGGAACGGCGGGCTTCTTCTGCTTGGGCGGGCGGCCGGTCAGCACTTCCGTGCGGTATTCCTCGATGTCGCCCTCATAGGCCCGCACGGTGCCGTCACGCACCAGCCATAGCCGGTCGACGCTCGCTTCCACCAGCGACCGGTCATGGCTGATGATGATGACAGCGCCGGGAAAATCGTTGAGAGCCAGCATCAGCGCTTCACGCGCCTGCATGTCGAGATGGTTGGTCGGCTCGTCGAGGATCAGCAGGTGCGGCCCGTCGAACGCGATGATGCCGAGCAGCAGCCGCGCCTTTTCGCCGCCCGAAAGGTCCTTGGCGGCCGTGTCCATGCGGTCGCGGTCGAGGCCCATTTGCGCCACGCGGGCGCGTACCTTCGATTCCGGCACGTTGGGCATCAGCTTGCGGATGTGATCGACCGGTGTCGCTTCCGGAATGAGGTCGTCCATCTGGTGCTGGGCGAACATTGCGATCTTCATCGACTGCGCCTTGACCACACCGCCCTCCACCCAGGGCAGGCGTCCGGCGATCATCTTGGCGAAAGTCGACTTGCCATTGCCATTGGCGCCGAGCAGCGCGATCCGGTCGTCCTGGTCGATGCGCAGGTCGAGATTGCGCAGGATCGGCTTGCCTTGCGTGTAGCCGGCCTGGACATGCTCCAACCGGATGATCGGCGAGGAAAGCAGCTTCTCCGGCTCGGGGAAGCGGATCGGCTCGACCCGCTCCTCGGCGATGGAAGTGATCGGCTGCATCTTTTCCAGCATCTTGACGCGCGACTGCGCCTGCTTCGCCTTCGAAGCCTTGGCCTTGAACCGGTCGACGAAGGATTGCAGGTGCTTGCGTTTGGCGTCCTGCTTCTCCTTCGCCTTCTCCACGAGCATCATCTGCTCGGCGCGCTGGCGCTCGAAACTGTCGAACGTGCCGCGGTAGAAGTTCAGCTTTCGCGCCTCAAGGTGCAGGATCGAATCCACCGCCTTGTTGAGAAGGTCGCGATCGTGGCTGATGATCAGCACGGTTCCGGGATAACGTGCGACGAAATTCTCGAGCCACAGCGTGCCTTCAAGGTCTAGATAGTTTGTCGGCTCGTCCAGCAGCAGGATGTCGGGCCGCGAAAACAGCAGGGCCGCGAGCGCGACCCGCATCCGCCATCCGCCCGAGAAGGACGAGGCGGGACGCTTCTGCGCTTCGGCATCGAAGCCGAGGCCCGAAAGGATCGAGGCCGCCCGCGCCTCGCCCGAATGCGCGTCGATGTCCGACAGGCGCATATGGATCTCGGCAATCTCCATCGCGTCGGTTTCGGTGTCGGCGCGCGCCATGAGGTCGGCGCGCTCGGTATCGGCGGCAAGCACGATGTCGATCAGGCTGTCTTCGGTGCCCGGCGCTTCTTGCGCCACCTGACCGATGCGAAGCCCCTTGGGGATCGTCACGCTTCCGGTGTCTGGCTGCAGGTCGCCGGTGATCGCCTTGAACAGGGTAGTCTTGCCCGTGCCGTTGCGCCCGACAAGGCCCGCCCGCGCACCGGTGGGGACGGTGACGGTGGCGTGGTCGAGAAGCGTGCGCCCGGCTATGCGCAAGGTGATATCGTTGATGGCGAGCATGCGGGCCTTTTGGCCGAGCGCGCGCAAAAGGGCAAGAGCGATTGTTGCCGCGGCCCCGCACTTGGCAATCCGCGGCGGTGCCGCTATACACCCGCGACCCTCCCGAACTCCCCTGACAGGACACGGACCAAACCATGGCGATTGAACGCACCTTTTCGATGATCAAGCCGGACGCGACCCGCCGCAATCTTACGGGCGCCATTACCAAGATGCTCGAGGATGCCGGCCTGCGCGTCGTGGCATCGCGACGCGTGTGGATGAGCCTGCGCGAGGCGGAAGGCTTTTATGCGGTTCACAAGGAACGTCCGTTCTTCCAGGAACTGACCGAGTTCATGTCTTCCGGCCCGACAATCGTGCAGGTCCTGGAGGGCGAAAACGCCATCGCGAAGAACCGCGAAGTGATGGGCGCCACCAACCCGGCCAATGCGGCCGAGGGCACCATCCGCAAGACCTTCGCGCTTTCGATCGGCGAAAATTCGGTACACGGCTCGGATGCGCCGGAAACGGCTGCCGAGGAAATCGCATATTGGTTCTCCGGTACCGAGATCGTGGGCTGAAGTTTACCTGAATCGCTACTTGAAGAAGCGGCGAAGTTGAATCGGAACATAAGGAAGGCCGGCGCAATCGCCGGCCTTTTTGTTTGAATCTTTACAATAGCATGAAGCCGTTGAATCAGTTTGTGCGCCGGTCTGAATCGGTATCGCCGGTTTTGCCTGCAAGCAGCTGAAATGAATCGCCAAATTATCCGTGCACAGAGGTGGAGCCGAGATGTTCGCAAGGGAGAAGTTGAACTACCAGCCGGTTCCGCTGCCAGATCGCATGAACTTTGCGGGGCCGGAAATGGCTTCGCGCGCCGGCGAATTTCTTGCCTTCATGCGCAAGCGGCACACGGTGCGCGACTTCCTTCCAGAGCCCGTCGACGAGGCGGTGATCAGGGATTGCATTGCCGTTGCGGGTGCAGCGCCATCGGGCGCGAACCACCAGCCCTGGCACTTCGTGGCCATCCGCGACGGCGACACGAAGCGCAGTATCAGGGCGGCGGCGGAGGAAGAGGAAGTGGCGTTCTACGGCGGCGGGGCAGGTGAGGAATGGCTGGCCGCGCTCGCCCCGATCGGTACCGGGCCGCAAAAACCGCATCTTGAAATCGCGCCCTGGCTGATCGTCATCTTCGCCCAGCGATACGGCGAGTTTTCCGATGGTACGCGCTACAAGAACTACTACGTGCCGGAGAGCGTCGGCATAGCCACCGGCTTCCTCATCGCGGCGCTGCACCATGCCGGCTTGTCGGTGCTGACCCACACGCCCAACCCGATGAAGTTCCTGAACGGCCTGCTCGGGCGCCCTGTTTCGGAAAAACCGGTGATGATCCTTGCGGTCGGCAAGGCTTCGCCGCAAGCAACCGTGCCCGCCGCGGCGATGATGAAGAAGCCGCTGGAAGAAATCCTCACCATCGTCTGAAAGCGCTCAGGCCGGGCAGGCGCTTTCGTCACGCATCGCGATCTTGCCGCTGGCATCGCGGGCCTTGGCATTCTGTTCATAGGCCGGGCCGGTGACGAGCGGCTCGCGCGGCAGGATGCTCTGGTCGAGATCGGAAATCACGGTCGTCTCCAGCGTCTGGACGACCTTGCCGGCGGCATCGACGATGTCGATCTTCACGGCATAGTTCCGGTCTTTCCGCACACATTCCAGATGCGGACTTTCGATCACAAGCTTGCTTTGTGCCGGGAAGATCTTCCGTTCGGCGACGAGCGCTTCCCCGCCTGCCGGGTTCTCAAAACGCGCCACATAGCGCATCCCTTCCGGCACCGGTCGCGTGCTTTGCAAGGTGACGAGGTAGTGCGCATAGGCGAGGCGGTAGTTGAAGACGAAAATGCGCCCGCCGACAGAGAAGAACCCCTCGGGCGGGCGCTGGCAGCCTGTCATCGACAAAATGATCGCAGCCACAGCTAAAACGAACTTCTTCATGGCAGCGGTTCCTCCCTGCTCTTGAGCCGGCTGTAGTGGCGGCGCGCCTTTTCGCGGTTTCCGCACACCGCCATGTCGCACCACATGCGGCTGCGGTTCTTGCTGCGGTCGAGGAACAGCCAGCCGCAATGGCCGCAGATGCGCAGCCTCTCCACCGGCGGTTCGGCCGCAAGGCGCAGGGCCGAAAGCGCCGTCTCGCACTCCAGCAGACTTGCGCCATCATCGGCCAACATTGCGGCGCAATCTGCCAGAAGCCGGGAGAGTGATAAATTCGTCGACTCGCCGGTCACGACACCCCGGAAGTGAACGTCGATGCTTTCGCGCAGCGCGATGAACTGTTTGCGTGCAGGCGAATCCTGCCGCGGCAATTTGCCGAAACGGCGCCGCTCGCCGCAGTAGCGGTTCGCTCCATCAACAAAACCGCCGAAAGTCGCCGCATCCGCGAAACGATCACGGCAACGCGCCTTGTCATGCCGCAAAATCACCGAATTGGCGACGTCGAGCGCCAACAGGCCGCCGGAAAAGCGATGCTGGTTCCATGAGAAAAGCATGCGTCATTCTAACTGGCATTTGTAATTTTACCAGTTAGAATATTCGATCAGCAACGGAGCGCCCGATGGGCTATTTCGCGCAGCAGATCGTCAACGGCATTCATCTGGGCGCGCTTTATGCGTTGCTGGCCTTTGGCTACGCGATCGCCCATGCGGTGTTGCGCCGTGCAAGCTTCATCCATGGCGCGCTTTTTGCCTTTTCGGGGCAGGTGGCGATCATATTCACCGGGCTTGGCTGGCATGCGTTGTGGCTGGTCTATCCTGCGGCGCTGAGCCTCGGCGTCGTTGCTTCACTCATCTACACGGCGCTTGCCGCGCGGCTGATCGCGGGAACCGTGCTGGAGCCGATGCGCCGCGCCGCGCCGAACACGACCATCGCCGCCTCGCTCGGCGTCATGCTGGTGTTGATGGAATCAGTGCGCATCGCCACGGCGAGCAACGTTCCGTGGCTCTCGCCCTTCCTCAACCGCGTCATTGTCCTGGCGGGAGGCGACTTCACCGTCACCACGACGCCGATCAAGCTGATCGAGACGGCAATTTGCGCGACGGTTATCGGCTTGGGCGCCTGGTATCTCTCCGCCAGCAAAACAGGCAGGATTTGGCGCGCTGTGGCGCAGGACGAAACTGCGGCCGCGCTGATGGGCGTCGACGGGCGCAAGGTGTTCCTCAATTCCATGCTGTGGGCTGGACTGGTGGCGGGCCTGGCGGGCGTGCTTGCCGCTTTCCACTACGGCAACATCGATCTCGGCACGGGCCTGTCCTTCGCGGTAAAGGTGCTGCTCGTCGCCTCCCTTGGCGGATTGTCATCGCCGCTTCCCGCAGCGCTGGGCGGACTTGGCATCGGCGTTTTCGAAACCCTTTGGGACGGATATTTTCCCGCCGTCTGGCGCGATGCCGCGACCTATTGCGTGCTTTGCGCGCTGCTGATTCTCACGCGGCGCGTCCGCTGAAACCTTGCTGCGCGCGGCGGCTCGTCAACCTTAACAGTTAAAAGTCTAGGTAGTTTTCACGAATTGACGCCCATCCCGTTTCTTTCCACGGTGACGCCCATGGCTCGATCGCTGCATCGGCGCCGTTGGTACAGGAGTGGTTCATGCGCACAGAGTGGTCACAAGGCAAATTGCATTCGGTCGACAGCAATCTGCATGCCAGTACTTGGCGATCGCAATGGCGTGACGAGACGAATCTGCCGGAGCAATTTCGCAGGCATTGCGATCACCTGCCACGGGCCAGGGACCGCGATACGGCGTCATGCGGCAGCAATTTTCGGCGCGGCAAGGCTCAAAAGGAAATATTGCGGTCATTGCTGCAGACCGTTCTTCAATTGATGTCGAAGCTTCAGCAGATTATCGAGAAGAATGAGGCGATCCGAACCGGCAGGGATGCGACCGTTGATCCAGGTCCGATTTCTTTAAAGCCGAACGAAGCCACCGCTTCAGGCGTCCAAACAAGCCGCGGTTTTGAAACCGGCTCCAACACGGCCTCCCCATCATCGGTTACCGGACCTGAAGGTGTAGGCCGCAGCTTTAATGTAACGACACCAGACGGCAAAACGGCAATGATCGGCAATGCGTTGCAAGCGAGCCCTTATGTCGATGCCACACGGGATGGGGGTGTTATTTTCCGGGCGCCAGTGGATGGAAAAACAACGCCGAACAGCAAGTACACAAGGTCGGAATTGCGCGAGACGCACTTGAATGGTCAGGAAAAAAACTGGAGTCCGTTCCGCGGCCATCACGATCTCTCGGGTCGGCTTTCAATTCATTCGCTCCCCTCGGCAGGGAAGACAACCTTTGCGCAGATCCACGGCAAGAATAAAAATCATCCCCCGGTAAAGCTGATGTTCGCATCCAATGGCGGCGGCGCGGGACAGATTTTCGCGGAGTACCGGCCCGCGAACGGATCGGCAGTCGTTCGCAAGACCTTGCTCGACAATGTCCGGCTGGGCGAAAGGTTTGCCTACCACATGGTGGTTCGCAACGGGCAGGTTTCCATTCAAGTCAAGACCGCAAGGGCAGGCAATTCCCTTGCTTTTTCTCTCAGCGATGGCTGGAAGGGGACGCCGTTCTACTTCAAGGCTGGCGCCTACAATACCGGGACGCCAAGATCGGGCAGCGGCGCGTCAGTGGTCGCATACTCCGGATTGAAGTCCGTGCATGCTTGAACGGACCTGATTTCCGCCTTGATTTGAATACCTCACTGCCCGAAGTTGTTGTAAGCGCGATCGGGCGGCTGGAGTGATACGGTCTTGGCAAGCAGGGAAGAACGGGAATACAGCCGCGCCGAGCTCATTGCCGATGGCGTCATTCACGCGCTCGGTATTGTGTCGAGCGTTGTTGCGGTCACGGCGTTGTTGTGGTTCGCGCTGCCGCGCACCGATGTGCCGACCGGCACGGCGCTGGTGATATACAGCGTCGCCATGGTCCTTATGTTCACTGCATCGGCGGCCTACCACATGATTCCGCACATGCATTGGAAGCCTGCGCTCAAGCGCTGGGACCAGGCAGCGATCTTCCTGAAGATCGCGGGCACGTACACGCCGCTGGTCATGCTGTTGGGAAGCGTGTTTGCCTATGTGGTGCTGATAGGGGTGTGGCTTGCGGCTTTGATCGGCGCAACCGGGAAGCTCGTTTTTCGCCAGCGTTTCGACAGCATTTCACTTGCGATTTACCTGCCGCTCGGATGGGCGAGCTTGCTGCTGGCTTGGCCGATCTTCAAGACGCTGCCGCTGGCCGCTTCCATATTGGTTCTGGCAGGCGGCATTCTCTACACCATCGGCGTGATCTTCCATGTCTGGGAAAAGTTGAAGTTCCAGAACGCCATTTGGCACGCATTCGTGCTCGCGGCCGCCAGCTGCCATTTCGCTGCCGTCGCCAGCGCGTCCTTCGCAGCGATCGCTTGATTTTCGCGCTTGCTGACCAGTCGGTTCACGCATACCGTTGCGGAACTTATCGGGCTTCGGGGGAATTCCATGTTTTTCAGAACGGCTTTGGCCGCATTTCTTGCGGTGGGCGTTTCGGCGCCTGTTTCCGTGGCGGCTCCCAAAATGGGAGTTGCGGTCGCGTCTTCCGGCAATTTTCTGGTGCTGGCGCAGGTGACCGGCAACAATGTGACCGAGATCGGCTATCCCGGCGGCTATTTCCGCAAGATCGGCAAGCGCCGTTGGGTGGAATCGAGCCCCGAAACGACCTTCGAATTCGTCGAGGAAGCACGCGGCGAAACTACCGTGATGCTCTACGACGCTTCGCGCGACGTCTATATCCAGATCGACATCGCCAACATGGAAGTGCTTTACGGTGAAGGCGGCGACAACCGTTTCCGTCCGCTCTACCGCATAACCCGTCTGGAAGTCGCGGGAGCGCCGCCAAGCGCGGGCGGGGGCGCCAAGGTTGCCGCCAATTGCCGCTCCGTCGGCAAGCTGCGCTCACAAAATTCCGATGTCCCGGTAAGCGTGACATTCCGCAACAAGACAAACAGCATGCGCTCGGTCATGTGGATCAATTTCGAAGGCCAGCCGGAAAACTACGCCAACCTGCAGCCCGGCCAGAAAATCAAGATCGATACCTACGTCACGCATCCCTGGATGATGACCGACGGTCCCGGCAATTGCGCCGAGGTGTTCATGCCGAAGCGGGGCGTCGAGCGCTTCGATATCACCGCGGCAAATCCGGGAGGCGGCGACTAATCCTCGCGCTTTCTCCAGCGCTCCGTCGCCGCGTCGTCCGCCTCGCGGGCATCGACCCATAGCGACGCCTGGCCGTCGATCGTGTGCTGTTTCTTCCAGAACGGAGCGCGCGTCTTCAGAAAATCCATCAGGAAACTTGCCGCTTCGAAGGCGGCGTGACGGTGCCGTGATGCCGCGAGCACCAGCACGATGTTGCCGCCGGGCTCGATCCGTCCATGACGGTGGATGACGACCAGTCCGTCGAGCGGCCAGCGCTGCGCCGCTTCGCCAGCGATCCTGCGGATCTCCGTCTCCGCCATTCCCGGATAGTGCTCAAGTTCCAGCGCCGCCAGCGTTCCGCCTTCGTCGCGGCATAGACCGGTAAAGGTCACGACAGCGCCGATATCCATGCGGCCTGCCGTCAGCGCCTCGATCTCGGCCGCGATGTCGAAATCGGCCGCTTCGATGCGCACGACCGGCTCCATTTCAGCCGCCCGTCATTGGCGGGAACAGTGCGATTTCGTGCGCGCTGCCGATCGGCGTGTTTCGATCGTCGACATGTTCATGATTGATGGCGACCCGTACGACGCTGTCATGCTCCAGCGCACCGGCATATTCCTCGCCGCGCGATTTCAGCCACTCGATCAGACCGGCAACGGTCGTGACGTCGCGCGGCAGCGTCACTTCCTCCTCGCCATGCCCGATGCGCTCCCTGATCCAGGCAAAGTAGACCAGCTTCATCGGCTCACTCCATCACATGCTTCAGTCCGGCACGGAAATAGTCATACCCGGTATAAAGGGTGATGATTGCCGCGATCCAGAGCAGGACGATCCCCACCTGCGTGGTGTACGGCAAAATCTTGTCGCCTGCGGGGCCGGCCAGCAGGAAGCCGATGGCGACCATCTGCACGGTCGTTTTCCACTTGGCGATGCGGGTCACCGGCACCGAGACCTTCAGTTCCGCGAGGTACTCCCGCAAGCCGGAAACGAGGATCTCGCGGCAAAGGATGATGATCGCCGCCCACAGGGACCAGCCGGCGATGGTCTTGTCGGTGTCGGCGGCGAGCAGCAGCAGGCAGGTCGCGACCAGCAGCTTGTCGGCAATCGGGTCGAGCATGCGCCCGATGGTGGAAGTCTGTTGCCAGATGCGGGCGAGATAGCCGTCGAAAAAATCGGTAACGCTGGCGATGATGAAAATCGCGAGCGCCGACCAACGGGCGAAGTCGGAAGATTGCAGCCGCCCTTCAAGGAAAAAGCAAAGCACCACCAACGGCACCGCGACGATGCGCCCGTAGGTCAGGAGGTTTGGCAGTGCGGCCCAGTGGGCCTCTGTTTTCGGCTTTTCCAGTTTATCCCCCTCGCGCTTGTTCTTGGCAAGAAACGCTAGTCCGCACCGAAATTCAATCGCGCCCGTCTGCGCCGCACGATTAATTCGACACTTTCGAGGCCAATCTCAGCCGTTCTCATGAAAATGGTCGTAAATCGACCGGGCCATCTGTTCCGATATGCCGTCGACCGCCATCAGGTCGGTAAGCGCCGCCCTGCTGACGGCCTTTGCGGTGCCGAAATGGTGCAGAAGCGCGCGCTTGCGCGTCGGGCCGATGCCGGCCACCTCGTCCAGCGGATTGCGGCCCATCTCTTTCTTGCGTTTCGCGCGGTGCGTGCCGATGGCAAAACGGTGCGCCTCATCGCGCAGGCGCTGCACGAAATAAAGCACGGCGTCGCGCTGCGGCAGCATGAAGGCTTCGCGGCCCTCCATGAAGAACTTTTCGCGCCCGGCATCGCGGTCCGGCCCCTTGGCTATGCCCACGAGCGTCACCGCATTGCTGATGCCGATATCAGCCATCACGGCGCGCGCAGCGTTGAGCTGGCCAAGGCCGCCGTCGATCAGCACGAGATCGGGCCACGGCGGTAGTCCGTCATTTTCAACGCCGGTTTCGGGAGCCTCGCCTTCCGCTTCCTCCGGCTTGGGACCGTTCTCGCGCACCAGCCGTGCGAAGCGGCGCGTCAGCACTTCCTGCATCATGCCGTAGTCGTCGCCGGGGGTGAGATCTCCGGACTTGATGTTGAACTTGCGGTACTGGTTCTTCACGAAGCCTTCCGGGCCTGCGACGATCATCGCGCCCACGGCATTGGTCCCCATGATGTGGGAGTTGTCGAAGACCTCGATCCGGCGGGGCGGGGCCTCCAGACCAAATGCCTCGGCGACGCCTTCCAGCAGGCGCGTGTTCGTCGAACTTTCAGCAAGCCTGCGGCCCAGCGCCTCCCTTGCGTTGAGCGCGGCGTTTTCCACCATTTCTTTCTTGCCGCCGCGCTGCGGAGTGAGGATCTCAACCTTGTGACCCGCCCGGATAGCCAGCGCCTCCTCCAGCAATTCCCGCTCCTCGACCACGTGGCTGAGCAGGATCAGCCGCGGGCACGGCTTGTCGTCGTAGAACTGGGCGAGGAACGCACCAAGCACCTCGGGTGCGTCAATGGATTTGTCTGCACGGGGAAAATATGAACGGTTGCCCCAGTTCTGGCCGGTGCGGAAGAAGAACACCTGCACGCAGGTGATCCCCCCCTTCTGTTCCACGGCAAAGACATCGGCCTCCTCGATGCCGCGCGGATTGATGCCCTGATGCGCCTGCACATGCGACAGCGCGGCGAGCCGGTCGCGCATCATCGCCGCAGTCTCGAATTCCAGCGCCTGCGATGCCTCCTCCATGCGCCGTGATAGGCGCTGCTGGATTTCGTTGCTCTTGCCGGAAAGGAAGTTGCGCGCCTCTTTCACGAGACCTGCGTAGTCGTCTGCCGTGACTTCGCCGGTGCAAGGCGCCGAACAGCGCTTGATCTGGTAGAGCAGGCAGGGCCGGGTCCGGCTTTCATAGACGGAGTCGGTGCAGGAGCGGATCAGGAACGCCCGCTGCATGGCGTTGATCGTGCGGTTCACCGCGCCGGCGCTGGCGAACGGCCCGAAATATTCGCGTTTCTTCTGCCGCGCACCGCGATGCTTGTAGATGCCCGGCGCACGGTGGTCGGTCGTTATGACGATGTAGGGAAAGCTCTTGTCGTCGCGCAACAGCACGTTGAAGCGCGGACGCAACCGCTTGATGAGGTTCGCTTCCAACAACAGCGCTTCTGTCTCGGTATGCGTGCGCATGAACTCCATGGTTGCCGTCTCGCGCACCATGCGGGCAATGCGGTTTGTGTGGCCCACACCCTTGGCGTAGGAAGCGACGCGCTTTTTCAGGCTCTTGGCCTTGCCAACATAGAGTACGTCGCCCTCGGCGTTCATCATGCGGTAGACGCCGGGCGAATTCGGCAACCGCTTGACGAAGCCGGCAATGATTTCCGGACCGCTCTCGCCTGAAGACGCAAGCGTTTCCTCCCACACGATGGCCGGCTTTTGCGCGGCCTGCGGGGCGTCGGTCTCGATTTGCTGTTCCTCGTTCATATCACTGCCGGATCTAGCGGATTCGCGCCGATAGTGCGCTATTCGGCCATCCCGGTCACGTCCGGCGTTTGCCAGGCGAGGTGCTGTCCGCCGTCAAGCGCGATCATCTGGCCGGTAATGGAGGCCGTTTCATAAAGATAAAGGATCGTCGCGGCAAATTCATCGGGGCCGGGTCCGCGCTTCAGCGGCAGGCCGTCGATCTGCATCTGGAAGTCGGCAGCGCCCTGTCGTTCGTTCGCCAATGTCGGACCGGGCCCGATGGCATTGACCCTGACTTTTGGAGCAAATGCCTGCGCCATGGTGCGCGTCGCAGTCCACAGCGCCGATTTCGACAGCGTGTAGGAGAAGAAATCCGGCGTCAGCTTCCATACCCGCTGGTCGATGATGTTGACGATCAGCCCGGTATCGATGTCCCGTTGACCGTGGAGTTCAGCACCCAAAACCGCCGGTGCCTTGAGGTGAACGGCAAAGTGCTTGTCCCACAATCCCATGTCCGGGTTTTGCGCGCTGTCGCGCTCGAAAACCGATGCGTTGTTAACCAGCAGCCCGACCGGACCCAGCGCTTCGCGCGCTGCGGCAAACAGCCGCCGCAGGGCATTGGAGTCGGTCAGGTCCGCCTGAAGTGGAACGGCCTTGCCGCCTTCCGCGTTGATGCTCGACGCCAGTTCCCTAGCGGCATCGACCGAGGAATTTGCATGGATCGCGACGGCAAATCCTTGTTTTGCAAGGTCCCGCGCCATGAAAGCGCCAATCCGGCGCGCACCGCCCGTGACAAGCGCGGTTCGCTGTTGCCGTTCATTTTGAATGCCCATGAAGTCCCTTCAGCCACCCCTTGGCCGCACAGTTTTTCCGCTGCGGCAGGCCGGAAAATGGAGCGTTGCGCGTTTATGTCAACGTTAACCATTTCTCCTAACACCGCGTTTACCCAGACATGGTTTCCATTTCGCCAACGAGGCCGCTCGAATGCAGCGGGGAAGGTCACAAAGCTTCCGCAATTCATCACCGATTTGCCAAGCTTTGTGTCCAGCCCGGCCACATTCAAACGGCACAAACGGAAAGCGGCAGGCGGATGCCCCGATGCGGCGCGATTGAATTCGTCCGCAATCACCGGCAAGGCACCGCCGTTACAGGAGTAAGCATATGCGTAAGTCTGGCAACATTTTTGCTTTCGCGGCCTTTGCGGCTGCGCTTTCCCTCTCGCCGGTCGCGCTCGCTGCCGACGTCATCGAGCAGGCGCCTATTGCGCCCGAGCCGGTCGGGGATTTCGGCGCCCGCTGGACGGGCCCTTATGTCGGCATTTATGCCGCCTATAACTGGATGCACAGCCAGTTCAGCACTGGAAGCGACATCACAGGCATCGACGGTATCGGCTTGGGCGGCTATGCGGGCTACAACTACCAGCTTGACCAGAACTTTGTGGTGGGTCTTGAAGGCATGGCCGCCTGGTCCGACGCGGAAAACAATTTCAGGAACAGAACGGTCGAGCAGGACTGGGACGCCTCGTTGCGCGCCCGCCTCGGCTACGCCTTCGGCGAATCCATGATCTACGGCATCGGCGGCCTTGCCGGCACACGCGCCACGGTTTCCAATGGCGGCAACAGCGACAGCCAGACTCATCTGGGCTGGACGATCGGCGCTGGCTTCGAGACGTTCCTGACCGAGAACGTCGTTGGCCGCATCGAATACGACTACTCCGACTACGGTGCGCAAACCTACAGCCTTCCGGGACCGAACCCGGATGTCAGCTTCACCGACCATGCGATCAAGCTGGGCGTTGGTTTGAAGTTCTGAGACTTGGCACACCGTCAAAAAGAAAAAGGACGGCCTTGCGCCGTCCTTTTTTGTTTTCACGCCATACGGTTCAGTACCGTATCGACCGGCAATTGCCGTTATAGACGCCCCAGTGGTCGAGGCCCTGCAGGCAGAACTCGACCTTGTATCCGGTTCCGGCAAGTCCCATGCCTTTTTCGATCATGAAGTAGAGCTTGCGCGAATGTCCGGTCGACATCAGCGCAGATGCCTTGCAGAAGCGGCGCTGGATCGGGGCGGGGCCGAATGCTTCGATGTGGTATTCGTCTATGTGGCTGATTGCCTTCAGGTCTTCGCCGTGCCGGTAGGCGAACCGCTCGCCATAGCGCGCGCGCTCCACGATCTGGCCCAAGACGTCCGAATCGCCGCAGTCAGGGAAAACCTGGAATGGCCGGTATTTTGGGTAGGGGCCATAGGGTTCCCATTCGGCTGCGGCCGGAAACGCCTGCATTGAGAGGCAGGCGACAGCAGCCAGGATCGTGGTCAGGTAGCGCATCTGGGGAATCCGTTGCGAGTATCGAAACCAGACATTGCCGCTTGATCGACGCAGGGTCAAGGCGGGGTAACAGGTTCTGCCCCTCGAAGCGTTGATGGCCTCACTCCCCCGCCAGCATCTCCACGCGCCAGCCCGCGCCTTCGCCCTGCGCAAGCAGTTCGGTAAGTGCCGGCAGCATGGTTTCCAGTTCCCCCGCAAGCGTGAATGGCGGATTGCGGATGATAAGCCCGCTGCCGCGAAAGCCCGCGTCAACGCCCGGCCCGCGAACCCAAAGCTCCGTTCGCAGCAGTTTACCGATGCCGCTCTCCTTGAGACCGGAAACGAACCGCGCGACGGACGCCTCGTCCTTGATCGGGTACCAAAGGGCGAACATGCCGCCTGGCCAGCGCTTCACCCCCTTGGAAAGTGCTTCGGCCAGCCGGGCAAACTCGCCTTGCTCCTCGAAAGGCGGGTCGATCAGCACAACGCCGCGCTTCTCCTTCGGCGGCAAATGCGCGCCGGGCGCCAGCCAGCCGTCAAGATGCATGACGCGGACCTGGAAATCTCCGGCAAAGCGCGCTGCAAGCGTTTCGCGGTCGACGGGATGAAGCTCGCACAACGAGATGCGGTCCTGCCGCCGGATCAATTGCCGCGCGATTGCCGGAGAGCCGGGATAGGAAGCAAGCGCGCCATGCGTGAAATGACCACGAACGATGGACAGATAGGGTTCAAGCAAGGCTTGCGCGGGTTCGGGCAGGCTGGCGGCAACGAGCCGGCCCGCGCCGTCGATCCACTCGCCGGTCTTTGCCGCCTCCTGCGAAGAGAGATCGTAAAGGCCCGTGCCCGCATGGGTGTCGATGACCCGGAAAGCCTGGTCCTTGCGCTTGAGATAGTCGATCAACCGGGCAAAGACCGCATGCTTGAAGACATCGGCGTAGTTGCCCGCGTGATAGGCGTGCCGGTAGTTCATGGGCTTTGGTGGGCAATTGGCGGCTGGTAAAACACCTCGTCCGGCATCCCGCCCGCGGTTTGCCATCGGCCGGAAGCAACCAGCGCAAGCGCATGTGGGTAAAGCCTGTTTTCGACCTTCAACACGCGGTCGGAAAGCAACTGTGGCGTGTCGCCCGGCAGCACGGGTATGGCGGCTTGTGCAACAACCGGTCCGTCGTCCAGCTTCTCAGTCACGAAGTGCACACTCGCACCATGAAGCTTTACCCCTGCCGCAATTGCGCGGGCATGCGTCTCCAGTCCCGTGAAGGCAGGTAGCAGGCTTGGATGAATGTTGAGCATCCGTCCCTTGTGGCGTTCGACGAAACCTGGACTGAGAATGCGCATGTATCCGGCCAGGCAGATGATGTCGGGCATGTCCGCCGACAATGCCGCTGCCAGCGCTGCCTCGTGTGCCTGGCGGTCCGGGTAGGCCTTGTGGTCGATGACGAGCGTGGCAATGCCGTTTGCGGCGGCGACAGACAGTCCCCCGGCATTCGGCCGGTTCGAGATCACGCGCTTGATTTGCGCCGGATAGGAAGGATCCCTTGCAGCCTCGATCAGCGCCGCCATGTTGGTGCCGCGTCCGGAAATGAGGATATCGACGCGCTTGCGCTCGCTCAAAGGCGAAAGCTCCCTGAAAAACGCACGCGCTCCGGCCCTGCCGGTACCAGGGTTCCAATTTCGGTCACCATCTCGCCATGCGCTTCCAGCGACGCGCGCACCGCTTCAGCTTTTGCCGGATCGACCACGACCACCATCCCGGCGCCGCAGTTGAACGTGCGCAGCATCTCCTGCTCCGCGACGCCGCCGGCGCGCGACAGCCAGCCGAACACTGGCGGAGGCGTGAGGCGCGCCAGGTCTACATGTGCGGAAAGGGCGCCCGGCAGTACCCGTGGAATATTGTCGATGAAACCGCCGCCGGTGATGTGGGCCATTGCCTTGACGCCGCCCGTGGCGCGGATCGCTTCCAGCATCGGCTTCACATAGATGCGCGTCGGCGTCAGCAGCGCATCAGCGAGGCTTTGCGAAGCGTCGAAAGGGGCAGGGGCGTCAAGCCGCGCACCTGTGATTTCGATGATCTTTCGCACCAGCGAAAACCCGTTCGAATGTACTCCGCTGGATGCGAGGCCCAGAAGTACGTCGCCTGCGGCGATGTCGCCACGCGGCAGCAGCGTTCCGCGCTCCGCCGCGCCTACGGCAAAACCGGCAAGGTCATAGTCGCCCTTATGGTACATGCCCGGCATTTCTGCTGTCTCGCCGCCGATCAGTGCGCAGCCGGCAATCCGGCAGCCCGCGGCAATTCCGGAAATCACCTGCGTCGCAGCCGTGACATCGAGCTTGCCGGTGGCGAAATAGTCGAGGAAGAACAACGGCTCCGCGCCCTGCACGACAAGATCGTTGACGCACATGGCGACGAGGTCGATCCCGACGGTGGAGTGATTGCCCGCGTCGATTGCGAGCCGCAATTTCGTGCCTACGCCATCATTGGCTGCGACCAGCACCGGATCGACGAAACCGGCGGCCTTGAGATCGAAAAGTCCGCCGAAACCGCCGATTTCGGTGTCGGAACCGGGGCGGCGGGTCGAGCGGACGGCAGGTTTGATCGCCTCGACCAGCGCATTGCCGGCATCGATGTTTACGCCTGCATCGGCGTAGCTCATGCCGTTGCCGGTCTTTTCTGTTCGCGAAGGAGCGCTCATGCTTTCCGCCCTGCGGTATGGCCGCCTTGCGGTCCGGCCCTTTGTGCCTGCGCAATACACGCGGGCAGGCGCTGCCACAAGCAGCTTTCCCCGCCGTTCACATGCCTTTCACGGCATTGAATGCAAATCAGCCATTCAATTCGCCGGGCGCTATCATATCTGGTATGAGGTCTGGCAAAGGTCGCAAGGGGCAAGGGTTCGCATGAGGGAAGCACTGGAGAGATCGATCCGGCGACAGGCGCTGTTCTGGTCGGTGGCGATCATCCTTTTCTGCCTGGTACTCTATATCCTCGGCAACACGCTGATGCCGTTCATTGCCGGCATGGCGCTTGCGTATTTTCTTGATCCGGTGGCCGATTTTCTGGAAAGGCGCGGCCTTTCGCGCCTGCTTGCCGCGTCGGTAATCCTGATTGCGCTCGTGCTGTTCTTCGTGTTCGCCCTTCTTCTTGTGGTGCCTATCCTTGTCCGGCAATCGGCGGGCCTTGCTTCCAACATTCCACAGTGGCTGGACCAACTCCAGGCGACGGTGAGAAGCTGGGACTTCAGCCTTTTCGAGCGCTTTTGGGGACAGGAAAAATCGGTCCTGCAAAACAATGCCGGGGAAATCGTCAAGCAGGGAGCAGGCTGGATCGGAACGGTCATTTCCGGCATTTGGCAGTCTGGCCAGGCGTTTTTCTCCATAGCCTCGCTGCTGGTGATCACCCCCGTCGTCGCCTTTTATCTCCTGTACGACTGGGACAACATGGTCGCCCGGCTTGACGATCTCCTGCCGCGCGATCACCGCGATACTATCCGCCGCCTCATGGGCGAGATCGACTCTGCGGTCGCTGGCTTCGTGCGCGGACAAGGTACGCTTTGCCTGGTGCTGGGGCTGTTATATGCGACTGCGCTCACCATTGCCGGTCTCAATTTCGGCCTTGTGATCGGGCTGGTTGCCGGCGCGATTTCCTTCATTCCGTTCGTCGGCTCCATCATCGGCTTTCTGCTTTCCGTCGGCGTGGCGCTCGTACAGTTCTGGCCGGACTGGACGCCGATAGCGATTGTCGCCGGCATCTTCTTCTTCGGACAGTTCCTGGAAGGCAACATCTTGCAGCCATATCTTGTTGGCAGCCAGGTTCGTCTGCACCCCGTCTGGGTGATGTTTGCGCTGATCGTATTTGGCGCATTGTTTGGTTTCACCGGCCTGTTGGTGGCCGTGCCGACCGCAGCCGCCATCGGCGTTGTCGTGCGGTTCGCGACCGAGCGGTACCTTGAAAGCGAGCTTTACCACGGGCATTCGGCTATCGTCGCCCGCCATGCAGCGGCGCGGGGCGGGACGCCGCCAAGTGGCAACACGCCTGCTCCCCGGACTCGACGCAAGAGCGGGGAGCGGCCGTCATGACGACGCCCCTGCACGGCGCCCGGCCGAGCCAGTTGCCGCTCGAATTGCCGGTGGAAGCGGCGCAGGAACGCGACGACCTCATTGTCTCGCGTGCCAATGCCTTGGCGGTCGATATCATCGACAGCTGGCCGCGCTGGCCAGGCACCGTGGTCGTGCTCGCCGGGCCTCCCGGTTCGGGCAAGAGCCATTTGGCGCGCGCATGGAGCGTGATGAGCGGTGCGCAAGTCTTGGACATGGCGGCGCTCGATACGGCCTCGCCACCGCCCGGCGCGAGGCTCGTGCTGGAGGATGCCGCCGCAGGCGCGATTCCCCAGCAGGCGCTGTTTCACGTGCTGAACCATGTTCGCGCCGAAGGCGGGCACTGCATCATCACCAGCCGGCAATGGCCATCGCAGTGGGGCGTGACGTTGCCGGACCTTGCCTCGCGGCTTCGCGCCAGCCAGTTGGTCGAACTGGCCGAGCCCGACGACGCCTTGCTTTGCGCGGTTTTGGTCAAGCTCTTCGCCGACCGCCAGGTAGCGGCGCCGCCGCAGGTAATTTCGTTCCTTTCCGCCCGCATGGAACGCTCGCTGGATGCGGCGCAGCGCATCGTTGCCGGGATCGACCGCCTCGCGCTCGCACGCGGCGGCAGGATAACGCGCAACATTGCCGCCGAGGTGCTTCGCGCGGAAGGCGGCACGACCGATTGAACTTGCCTCAAGTAAGTTTTTGCCTGAACTGTTGTCGCAGTGACATAATGTGATGTCAGAAGGCCGATTTGCGCCGGCTACAGGGAAACGCCATGGAACGCCTTGATACCGCGACTGCATCGGGATCCAACTTCGAGACCGCGCTGCCAGTGGCGAAGCCAAATGCCGACGACATTTTTTCTGATCCTTCGCGCTTCATGAACCGCGAGATTTCATGGCTGCAGTTCAACCGGCGCGTGCTGGAAGAGGCCGAGAACAAGAAACACCCGCTGCTTGAACGCGTGCGGTTCCTTTCGATCTCGGCCAACAACCTCGACGAATTCTTCATGGTGCGCGTTGCCGGCATTGCCGGGCAGCTGCGGCGCAAGCTTGAAACCCTGTCTGTCGATGGAATGACGCCACGAGAACAGATGCGGGCGATCGCCGAGGAAATTTCCCACCTTCAAGAAGACCAGCAGAAAGCCTGGAAGCGCCTTGCCAAGGAACTGGCGCGCGAGCGCATCTTCATCATCGATTCGCAGGAAGTAAGCCCGGAGGAGCGCGAGAAGCTGGAGGAGCATTTCCTCGAATCCATCTTCCCGATGCTTACGCCGCTTTCCATCGATCCCGCGCATCCGTTCCCGTTCATTCCCAATCTCGGCTACACGCTCGTCTACGACCTGATGCACAGGAAGCGCGGCGACAGCATGATATCGCTGATCCGCCTGCCGGGAGCGCTGCGCCGTTTTATCGAGCTGCCGAAATCCGATGCCGCCCGCACTGCATTCATCTCCATCGAAGAAGTGATCGGCATGTTTATCGGCCGGCTTTTCCCCGGCTTCGAAGTGCGTGGCTCGGGCAATTTCCGCCTCATCCGCGATAGCGACATCGAATTCGAGGAAGAGGCCGAGGATCTCGTGCGCACCTTCGAGACGGCGATCAAGCAGCGCCGGCGCGGCACCGTGATCCGCCTTGAGATCGACAGCGGGATGCCGGACAACCTTCGCGATTTCGTGACCGGCGAGATCGGTGTGACACGAGAAGATGTGTTCATCGTGCGCGGCATGCTTGCCATGCACAATCTTTCGGAAGTCGTGGCGATCGATCGCCCGGACCTCAAGTTCCAGCCGTTCATCGCCCGCTTCCCGGAGCGCATCCGCGATCACAATGGCGATTGCTTCGCGGCAATCCGCCAGAAGGACATCATCGTCCATCACCCCTACGAATCCTTCGATGTCGTGGTGCAGTTCCTGCGCCAGGCCGCGCGCGATCCAGATGTCGTGGCCATCAAGCAGACGCTTTACCGCACATCGAATGATTCCCCGATCGTGGCCGCGCTTATCGAGGCGGCGGAATCGGGAAAGTCCGTCACCGCGCTCGTGGAACTGAAAGCCCGCTTCGACGAGGAAGCCAACATCCGCTGGGCACGCGACCTTGAACGCGCCGGCGTGCAGGTGGTCTTCGGTTTCGTCGAATGGAAGACGCACTCCAAGCTGTCGCAGGTCGTGCGGCGCGAAGAGGGCAGGCTGGTCAACTACGTCCATATCGGCACGGGCAACTACCATCCGATCACGGCGCGCGTTTACACCGACCTATCCTATTTCACGGCGGATCCTTCCGTTTCGCGCGACGTCGCGCAGCTTTTCAACTACATCACCGGCTATGCGGAACCCGAACGGCTTGAAAACATCGCTTTCTCGCCGATTACGCTGAAACCGACGCTGCTCGAACTCATCGCCGCGGAGGCGGAACACGCCAAGTCCGGCCGACCCGCCAACATCTGGGCCAAGATGAATTCGCTGGTCGACCCGGTCATCATTGATGCGATGTACCGCGCAAGCCAGGCTGGTGTTCACATCGAACTGGTCGTTCGCGGCATCTGCTGCCTGCGGCCCGGCGTACAGGGCTTGTCGGAGAACATCCACGTCAAGTCGATCGTGGGCCGGTTCCTGGAGCATGGCCGCATCCTGTGCTTCGGCAATGGCCATCCGATGCCCTCGCGCGAGGCGCTGCTCTATATCGGCTCGGCCGATTTGATGCCGCGAAACCTCGACAGGCGCGTGGAAGTGATGGTCCGGTTGAAAAACGAGACCGTCCATCGTCAGGTTTTGGATCAAATCATGCTCGCAAACCTTTTGGACAACGAACAAAGCTGGGAAATTCTCCCCAACGGACGCTCGCGGCGAATTTCTCCCAAAACCGAGTCAGAATCGTTTAACGCTCAGCGGTACTTCATGACCAATCCGTCCTTGTCGGGCCGTGGAGATTCGCTCAAGAATGATGCTCCGAAGAAGTTTACCGATCGTCAGATCGGGAATCTCTGATCCGGTCGAAACGGTGGAGACCGGCGCGCAGGGCCGTCTCGGCAGCCGCGTGCCTGTCGCCGTCATCGACATCGGATCGAATTCCGTGCGGCAAGTCATCTATGAGGGCCTGACCCGGTCGCCCGCTGTCCTTTTCAACGAAAAGGTGCTGTGCGGCCTGGGCAAGGGCGTGGCCACAACGGGCCAGCTCGACGAGGCAGCGATCGAATGTTCCCTTGCTGCGATCCGGCGTTTCCGTGCCCTCGGACTACAGGCGCGGGTGGGCGAGACCTACATCCTTGCGACTGCCGCGGCCCGTGACGCACGAAACGGCCCCGACTTTATTGCCCGTGTCGAAAGGTTGGCGCAGGCAAAGGTGACGGTGCTGACAGGCCAGATGGAAGCGCAGTATTCGGCCTGGGGCGTCAAGGCTGGTTTCCACAAACCGGATGGCATCGTCGGCGACATGGGCGGCGGCTCCCTCGAACTCGTCGGCGTCAACGGGGTGATCAATGGCGGCCTGACCTTGCCGCTTGGCGGGCTTCGTCTGGCGGAGGTCTCCGCAGACTCGCTTACGGAAGCGCGAAAGATCGCGCGCGCGGCCTTGCGCAGCGCTGCCGTAAGCTGGCCGGGGCGCGGCCGCACCTTCTTCGCGGTCGGCGGCACCTGGCGTTCGCTCGCAAAGCTGCACATCGCCGCGACGCACTACCCCCTCAATGCCGTTCATGACTATGAGATCGACGCAGACAGGATTGTCGGTTTCTGCAATCGCATTCTGGCAAAGCCGGTAGACGAGATCGCCGGAATCGACGTCGTTTCCCGCAATCGCCGGTCCTTGCTGCAATATGGTGCGCTGGTCATGGCGGAGACCGTTCGGGCTCTTGGCGCCGATAAGGTCGCCATGTCTTCGATGGGCGTGCGCGAGGGCTATCTCTATTCCTTGCTACCCAAGGAGGAACAGCAGCAGGATTTGCTGCTTGTGGCGGCGCGCGACCTCTCGATCCTGCGTGCCCGTTCACCAAGACATTCCGAGGAGCTTGCGCGGTGGAGCGGCGACGCGTTCGAGGTGCTCGGGGTGGACGAGACCGAGAACGAAATGCGCTACCGTATTGCTTCGTGCTATCTGGCCGACATCGCTTGGCGTGCGCATCCTGATTTCCGGGCGCAGCAGAGCCTCTCGATCATCGCCAATGCCGGCTTCGTCGGCATCAGCCACGAAGGCCGGGCATATCTCGGCCTTGCAAACTACTATCGCCACCAAGGGCTTGGTTCGAAGATCAAGGATCCCGAAATCGCTGCGCTTGCATCTCCCCGAATACGGGAGCGCGCCCGGCTTCTGGCCTCGATTTTCCGGGTGCTGTATTTGTTCTCGGCGTCCCAGCCCGGCGTCATTCCGCGGCTGGCGATCGGTGCGAGGGGCTCGGGCTTCGAATTCCGCGTGCCTTCGGATGTAGCCGATCTTTGCGGCGAACGGCCTCTGGAGCGGCTGGCGCAACTCGCCAAGGAAATCGGCAAGCCGATCGAACTGGCCGTCGGCTGAGCGTCTATTCGGCTGCCTGGGCCTTGACGCTGTCCGGCTCGATCTCGATCAGCGATACGTTCTTTCCATTGAAGCCGATCGCTAGACGCCCCGTCTTCAGTTTCAGGGCGGCTTCACCAAAAAGCTCGCGTCGCCAGCCCTTCAACGCCGATACATCGGCATCGTCGTCGGCGGCGATCTGCTCGAGGTCGTCGACCGTCGCGATCACCTTGGCGGCAACGCCATGTTTTTCCACGATGAACTTGAGCAGCACCTTGAGCATTTCGGTGGCGGCGCCAACGCCTTCGGGCGCCTGCCGCATCTGCGGAAGCGAAGGCAGTTCGGCTTTTGGCATAGAAAGGACCGCGCGAACGATGTTGATGACATCGTTGCCGTAGCGCCCCTTGTCAAAGCCCCTTGCCAGACCTCGCAACTCGGCAAGGTCGCTCAGCGACTGCGGCGGGTGGGCGCATATCTCGTAGATCGCTTCGTCCTTGATGATGCGCCCGCGCGGAACGTTGTGCTGGCGCGCCATGGTCTCGCGCCACTGGGCGATCTGCTTCATCAAGGCGAATTCTCGTGGCTTGCGCACCCGCAGCTTCAGCCGCTGCCAGGCCTGTTCGGGCGGCAAATCGTAGGTGTCGCGCGAGGTGAGGATTTCCATCTCCTCCGTCACCCAATGCGCCCTGTTCTGCTCTTCGAGGTTGGCTTTGATCGACTGGTAGACGTCGCGAAGGTGCGTAACGTCGGCGAGTGCATATTCAAGTTGCTTTTGGCTGAGCGGACGGCGCTTCCAATCGGTAAAGCGCGAGGACTTGTCCACGCGTTCCGATGTGATGCGGTAGACGAGCTGGTCATATGAAATGCTGTCGCCATAGCCGCACACCATGGCCGCGACCTGCGTGTCGAATACCGGATGGGGGATCAAGCCGCCCAGATTGAATATGATTTCAATGTCCTGCCGGGCGGCGTGAAACACCTTCACGATGGCCGGATCTTCCATGAGCGTGAAGAACGGGTCGAGCTCCAGCCCGTCGGCAAGGACATCGATGATGAAGGCATCGCCGGGGCAGGCCATCTGCAGCAGGCAAAGCTCCGGCCAAAATGTGGTTTCACGCAGGAATTCGGTATCTACCGTGACAAATGGATGACGGGCAATCTCGGCGCAAACGCGGGCCAGTTCCTCGGTTGTGGAGACGATCTTCATGGTTTCTCTATAGACAACGCAATTGCGCTTGTCTTGCACGACGCGCGCAAAAAGACCATGATTTTTGCCGTCTTCTGTGAGCGCCGGGGCAGTTTTTGCCTGTCGGCTGCACCAAAATGGCTGCGCCGGCGTTGCCTTGCTCCGTGCGCTGAAACTTGACAAAGACGGGCGCGCATGTGTTTGTCGCGCCGGTTTCGCGGGGCCGCATCGCCGCTTCGCGCCTTCACACAAACTTCCGGAAATTTGCCATGCACCGTTATCGCACCCATAATTGCGCGGCCCTTCGCAAAAAGGACGCCGGCAGCCAGGTACGCCTGTCGGGCTGGGTGCACCGGGTGCGCGACCATGGCGGCCTGCTTTTCATCGATTTGCGCGACCATTACGGCATTACGCAGATCGTTGCAGACCCTGATTCGCCGGCCTTCGCAGCCGCCGAGAAGGTGCGCGGCGAATGGGTGATCCGCGTCGACGGCAATGTGAAGGAGCGCGATGGCGCTGCCGTGAACCCGAACCTTTCGACCGGCGAGATCGAGATTTTCGCCACCGAGATCGAGGTGCTGTCGAAGTCGGAGGAGCTGCCTCTGCCGGTGTTCGGCGAGCCGGATTACCCTGAGGATATCCGCCTGCGCTACCGCTTCCTCGATTTGCGCCGCGACACCATGCACGCCAACATCATGACGCGGCAGCGGGTTATCTCCTCGATGCGCAAACGGATGGGCGAGGCGGGCTTCAACGAATTCCAGACGCCGATCCTGACGGCTTCCTCGCCCGAAGGCGCCCGCGACTTCCTGGTGCCCTCGCGGCTGCATCCGGGCCAGTTCTACGCGCTGCCGCAGGCCCCGCAAATGTACAAGCAATTGCTGATGGTCGCGGGCTTCGACCGCTACTTCCAGATCGCACCGTGCTTCCGCGACGAAGACCCGCGCGCCGACCGCTTCTATGGCGAATTCTATCAACTCGACGTCGAGATGAGCTTCGTCACGCAGGAAGACATCCTGGGCACCATGGAGCCGGTGCTGCGCGGCGTGTTCGAGGAATTCGCGAACGGCAAGTCCGTGTCGCAGACCTTCCGCCGCATTCCGTATGACGAGGCGATTACCAAATACGGCTCCGACAAGCCGGATTTGCGCAACCCGATCGAGATGCAGGATGTCTCGCAACACTTCGCCGGGTCCGGCTTCAAGGTATTCGCCAACATACTCGCTTCATCGGAAAAGAACCGCGTCTGGGCGATCCCCGCCCGAACCGGCGGCAGCCGGGCCTTCTGCGACCGGATGAACTCCTGGGCGCAGGGCGAAGGCCAGCCGGGTCTTGGCTACATCTTCTGGCGCAAGGAAAGCGAAAAGCTTGAGGGCGCTGGTCCGGTCGCCAAGAATATCGGCGAGGAGCGCACCGAGGCGATCCGGGTGCAGCTCGGCCTCGATGATGGCGATGCAGTGTTCTTCGCGGCAGGCGATCCGGCCAAGTTCTACAAGTTCGCCGGCGCTGCGCGCGACAGGGCAGGGCAGGAGCTTGGTCTTCTCGACGAGAACAGCTTCGAGTTGGCCTGGATCATCGATTTTCCGTTCTACGAATGGAACGAGGACGAGAAGAAGATCGACTTCTCGCACAACCCGTTCTCGATGCCGCAGGGCGGCATGGAAGCGCTGGAAAACCAGGACCCGCTCACCATCAAGGCGTTCCAGTACGACCTTGTGTGCAACGGCTTCGAGATCGTCTCGGGCGGCCTGCGCAACCATTTGCCGGAACTTATGGTCAAGGCTTTCGAAAAGGTCGGCATGTCGCGCGTGGACGTGATCGAGCAATTTGGCGGCCTTTATCGCGCCTTCCAGTATGGCGCGCCGCCGCATGGCGGCATGGCGGCCGGAATTGACCGCATGGTCATGCTGATCTGCGGCGCGAAGAACCTGCGCGACATTGCTCTCTTCCCGATGAACCAGCAGGCCGTCGACCTGCTGATGGGCGCGCCGGGCGAGGCGACACCCAAGCAGCTTCAGGAACTCGGTGTCCGGGTGATTCCGCAGAAGAAGGACTGACGGGGCCGCAAAGGCTCCGCCAATTCACGCGGTCACGATCGGCGTAAACCCGCCCCAGATCATCCGCTTGCCGTCGAAGGGAAAGTTCGAGGGGTCCATCTGCATGCGCGGATCGGCCATGGCCTTTTTCATGCCCTCGTCCCGCGCCTGGCGCGATGGCCAGAGCGTGAAGGAAAACACCACCGTCTCGCCCGGCTCCAGCTTCACAGCCATCGGGAACGATGTCACCTCGCCATCGGGCACGTCGTCGCCCCAGCATTCGGTGACGGAAATCGCCCCGCATTCCTTGAAAATCTCCGCCATCTCGCGGGCGAGCCCGATATATTTGTCGCGGTTGCCGGTCGGCACCGGCACCACGAACCCGTCGACATAACTCATTGAAATTCCTCCTCGTTTGTGCCGGCCAGCTTGACCAGCAATTCCGTTACCAGTTTCGCCGGATCGCTCTCGTCCATTGGCGAAACCCAGTAGATTTCGAGTTGGCAGGCCGGTTCGCCCGGCTCGCCGTCAGGTTCGAGGCCACGGCCGCGCATCCAGCCTTCGAGCATCAGGAAACCGTCGTATAACCGGTCATAAGGGCCGGTATAAACTGCCGACGCGTAGCGCCCTTGCGGCAGCTTTGACGATTTGACGCCGTCGCCGCCGCTCGCGGCAGATTCGACGGGGCTGCCGACATCCAGTTCGACATTGCCCTGCTCGTCGAAACGCCGGTAGCGAAAGAAGCCTGGCCCAGAAGGCGGAACCGCCATCCGCTGCATGAAGGCATGAAGTTCGCCAAATTTCGGCGGTGCAAACTGCGGCATCGAAGCCATCGGACCGCTGACGGGAATGACGAGGCAATGCTCTTCAGCCCGGCTGATGACCTGCGGAATCGAAAGCCCGATCCCGTGCATTCCGGTTTTTGTAACATCCAGCATGACGTTCCCCTCAAGCTTGGCCGCCGAACGCCCGTTCCAGCCCGGCGATGTCGATCTTTTGCATTTCCAGCATGGCTGACAGGGCCCGGCGCGCGCCAGCCTTGTCGGCGTCTGCGGTCATTTCGAACAATCGCTCCGGAATGATCTGCCAGGAAACGCCCCAACGGTCTTTCAGCCAGCCGCATTGAACCGGCCAGCCGCCATCGGCGGTCAAAGCCGTCCAAAGCCGGTCGGTCTCGCCTTGGTCCGCGGTCGTCACCGAGATGGACATGGCGTCGTTGAAATACTCGTGCGGCCCGGCCTCCATTGCTTGGTATGCAGTGCCTGCAAGTGTGAAATTGAAAACCTTTACCTTGTCATGCGGCGGGCCGAGCAAATGGTCGTAGGTCAGAATTTGCTCGATCCGCGAATCCGGCAGCAATGACACGTAGAAACGCACGGCTTCTTCCGCGTCTTTTTCAAACCACAGGCAGGTTCTCACCTTGGCGTTCATAGCGCGCCACCCATTGCCTTGTTGCCGGTATAGTTCAGCATCCACGGCGTGCCGTACCGGTCGGTGAACATGGCGAAGCGTTCCGCCCAGAATGTCTCGCCCGGTTCCATGGAAACCTTGCGCGCGCCGCCGGAAAGTTCACTCCATACGCGGTCGAAATCCTCTGGCGAATCCGGCGATATTGTCACAGCAAAGCCCGTCGGCTCGGAATACCAGCCCTCCGGCGCGTCGGACGCCATCATCGTGGTGCCGCCAAGGCGCACCAGCAAATTCATCACCAGATCGTCGCCGCCCGGCATGCGACTTTGTGGGTCAGGGCTGTCGCCATTGCGAAACACGCCCTCGACTTTCCCGCCCAGCACGCGGGCATAGTGCGTCATGGCCTCAAGGCAGTCGCCGTTGAAATTCAGGTAGATTGTCGGCTCCATTGGGTCGTCTCCTCACCGGTTTGCCGCCGCCAGCGCTTCCAACTGGTCGGTCGCCTTCCCCCAGCCCTCGTAAAATCCCATGCCTTCGTGTTCTTCGCGGTCCTCTGCGGTCCAATGGCGTACGATGGCCGTGTAGCGGGTTTTGCCATCCTCATCTTCGAAGCTGACATCCAGCGTCATGAACGGCTTTCTCGACGGGGTCCACGCGTTGACATAGGCGTCGGTCATCACCAGCCGCTCGTTCGGCACGACCTCGAGATAGACGCCGTGGTTGGGGTATTCTTCTCCTTCCGGCCCATGCATCAGGATGTAGTTCGACCCGCCCGGCCGCACGTCCAGCTCAACTTCGGGCGTTGTCCATGGGCGCGGCGTGAACCACTGCTTCAACAATTCTGGCTCGGTCCAGGCCCGGAACAGGAATTCGCGCGGCGCGTCGATCAGCCGGGTAAACTTGATCTCGTGCGTCGCGGTGCTCTCACTGCTGGGGTTCATGACTGCTCTCCTTGAGTTCCGGTCGACCGCGACCGAACAGCAATTCAACATAGCGGCGCAGGTGGTCGATGCTTTGCGCCGCCGCTTCCGGGCCTCCGGTCGCCTTGGCAACAATGAACGCGCCCTGGATGACGGCCTGGGTGTGAAGCGCGAGGCTCTGGGCGGTGAACTCTCCTGCAATGCCGAGGTTCCGCATCGCCGCCTCGATATCGGCTTCAAGCGTCTGTGCATGGCTCGTGATGCTGCGGGCGCAGGCATCGCGGATTGCCGGATGCGAGCCATAGGCTTCCTGCACCATTGTACCCACGAAGCAGGTGAATTCGGGAAGGCCGCCCTGCAGGATCGCCCGGCGGAAATCGATGTAGCCGAGTACACGGTCCAGCGGGTCTGCGTGCTTGTGATAGGGCGCGTGCCTGAAAAACTCGCTCGTTACTTGCGACCAGTGTTCGGCCGCCGCGACGCCGAGCGCCTCCTTGCTGGGAAAATGATGAAAGAAGGCTCCCTTGGTCACGCCGGCTGCGGCGCAAAGCTCGTCCACCGAGGTCGCCGCATAGCCTTGACGGCGCACCGCGCCAAGCGCTGCATCGAGCAGCTTCAAGCGCGCGCCGGTATCGGGTCTTGCCATCATGCCTCTTTCTCCGCCGGATGAAACATACCAATCAGTTGGTATGTAATCAACCCCGCGGAGGAAAATTCAGGTTAATGGTACCAAGATACGTAGAATCATCAACTCGCCGTCAGGTTTAAGCCGAGCATGGGCCGCAGTTTTTCCGGCGCATTGAGGGCTGCCTCGACAATCTCGGTAACCGGAACGGGACTTGCGGGTGCGAAATCAAGCGTCAACTCGCCAGGATCGGCGAGGAACTGTGCAAGTGCGGACTTTATGATCCCGGTCAGTTGCGGATCGCTCAGCCGTGCAAGCGGTTGGTCCAGCATGGCCGGCGCACTTTTGGCAAGCTCCTGCGGCGTGGCGCCCATCGCTTCGGCCTGCACGGCCAGCAGGCGGCGCGTCAACGCTCCGTCGCGAAAGCGAAGCTTCGCGGATGCAAGCTTGATGTCGCCAACCGCTTTCATCATCCGCGCCATTGCCTGCAGCTGGGCTTCGCCATTTCCCGGCCCGGCTTTCTCGGCCATCTGCGATGCCTCGCGAATGCGCCGATAGACATCCATCGTATAGCCGGCCAGTTCCATGGAAAGGGTGAGCGTTCCGGCGTCCTTCAGTTCGATCGCATGCTCGTCGATCGTCATGCGCCCGGTGGCGATATTCCACGAACCGCTGGACCTGAATGCCATCGCGATGTTCGTCAGCCCCAGCAAAGCCATGCGGCCTCGAACTTCCGCCGGTGCGTTGTCCATGGTGATCGACAACTCAGGGATCGACGATTTCATTGTCAGCAGTTCGCCGCTCTCATCGAACCAGGCGGTTGTCTCGAACCCTGCCAGCGCCAGGAATTCCCGGCCATCAAGGGTGGCTGTGAGCCTTCCGAGCTTGAATGCCGTCGGCAGGGTCTTGGAAACATGCAGTTCGTCGCTGCCGGTGGGCGCAAGGTAAAGCCCGCTACCTCCCGACGGCTCGATCCGGACCGCGAAGGCCTTGCCTTCGCCGGCGTCGATGTCGATCGCCACCGGGCCGATTTTGAGCCGCCCGGCCAAAAAACCGTCGCTGCCCAGCGGCGCCAGTCCGGCGATCGCAACGGTGTCCGTCTTCAGCGAAAAGCCGCTTCCATCCTTGATGTCGATGCCGCGAAAGACGATGCCGTCATCCCCCAGCGGTTCGGCGGACTGGAAGGGCGCGTCCAGATCATGCTTCTGCCAAAGCCCCATGATACGGCTGAACACCGTATCCGGTTTGAGCGGTTCGGCTGCGTGGATCGGTCCGGCGGCAACTATGGCGCAAAGCGCAGCAGCAGCGACGAAAGTTTTCTTGCGCATCTGTTTCTCCCAGGCTGTCGACAGTGATCCATACCGGCATGACAACATGACGGCAAAAGCTTGCGAACTGCTTGAAGCTTGCCACATGGGGCTACAGCGGCTAACCCGTTTCCATGGGAAAAAGCCTGATTCCACCCCCTCCCGGCGGTGACGGCGGCGGCGACAACGTCCAGTCGATCGAACTCAAGTCGGCGCTGGAGGAGCGATATCTCGCCTACGCGCTGTCGACGATCATGGGCCGGGCGCTGCCCGATGTGCGCGACGGCCTCAAGCCGGTGCAGCGGCGGATCCTGCACGCCATGCGCATCTTGCGCCTCGATCCGGACCAGGCATTCAAGAAATGCGCCCGCATCGTCGGCGACGTCATCGGCAAGTTTCATCCGCACGGCGACCAGGCGGTCTATGATGCGCTGGTGCGCCTGGCGCAGGATTTCGCCGTCCGCTATCCGCTGATCGACGGGCAGGGCAATTTCGGCAACATCGACGGGGATAACGCCGCCGCCTACCGCTACACCGAAGCGCGCATGACTGAAGTGGCGACGCTGCTGCTGGAAGGCATCAACGAGGACGCCGTCGATTTCCGGGCGACCTACAACGAGGAAGACAAGGAGCCGGTTGTCCTGCCCGGCGCCTTCCCCAATCTTCTCGCAAACGGGGCGACCGGCATCGCCGTCGGCATGGCGACGTCTATCCCGCCGCACAACGCCGCCGAGCTTTGCGACGCCGCCATCCATCTCATTGATAACCCCAACGCCAGCATTGACGAACTCGTGGAGCGGGTGCCCGGCCCGGATTTCCCCACCGGCGGCATCATCGTCGAGGACCGGGCGTCGATCCTTGAATCCTACCGCACCGGCCGCGGCGGCTTCCGCGTGCGTGCCCGCTGGCATACGGAAGACGCCGGCCGAGGCACATGGCGCATCATCGTCACCGAAATTCCCTACCAGGTGCAGAAGTCGCGGCTGATCGAGAAGATCGCCGAACTGCTTTTCGCCAAGCGCCTGCCGCTGGTAGAGGACATCCGCGATGAGTCGGCCGAGGATATCCGCGTCGTCATCGAACCCAAGAGCCGCACGGTGGATCCGGGCCTGCTCATGGAATCGATGTTCAAGCTGACCGAGCTTGAGGCGCGCATCTCGCTCAACATGAACGTGCTTTCCATGGGCCGCGTGCCGCGCGTCATGTCGCTCAAGGAGGTGCTGCGCGAATGGCTCGACCATCGCCGCGAAGTGCTGCAGCGGCGCTCGCGCTTCCGCCTCGCCGAGATAGAGCGTCGGCTGGAAGTGCTGGGCGGCCTGCTGATCGCCTATCTCAACATCGACGAGGTCATCCGCATCATCCGCTTCGAGGACGAGCCGAAGCAAAAACTCATCGCGCGCTTCGAACTGACCGAGATCCAGGTCGAGGCGATCCTCAACATGCGGCTGCGTGCGCTGGCCAAGCTCGAGGAAATCGAGATCCGCAAGGAGCATGACGGCTTGTCCGCCGAGAAGGCGCAGATCGAGAAGCTGCTCGGTTCCGACGCGCTGCAATGGAAGGTGCTGGCCAAGGATATTTCCGAGATCGGCAAGACCTTCGGTCCGGATACGGTACTGGGCAAGCGCCGCACCACCTTCGCCGACGCACCTACGCATGATGTCGCCGACATCGCCCATGCCATGATCGAGCGCGAGCCGGTTACGGTGGTCCTGTCGCAGAAGGGCTGGATTCGCGCGATGAAGGGCCATGTGACGGATTTCGCCACGCTCGCCTTCAAGGAGGGCGACCGGCTGAAGACGGCGTTCCACGCCGAGACTACCGACAAGGTCGTGCTGTTCACGACGGCAGGCAAGTTCTTCACGCTGGAAGCGTCCAAGCTGCCGGGCGGCCGCGGCCATGGCGAGCCGGTGAGGGTCATGGTCGACATGGACAATGACAGCGACATTCTTGCCGCCTTCAAGCACCAACCGGGCCGCAGACTGGTGCTCGCCTCGACCGCCGGCAATGGCTTCATCGTACCCGAGGCCGATGTCATCGCCAACACCCGCAAGGGCAGGCAGGTGATGAATGTCGACCTGCCGGTCGAGGCGCGGCTGTGCGTGTTCGCCGGCGAGGGCGACGACCATGTCGCGATTGTGGGCGAGAACCGCAAGCTGCTGGTCTTCCCGCTGGCGCAATTGCCCGAGATGACAAGAGGCAAGGGCGTGCGGCTACAGAAATACAAGGATGGCGGCGTTCTCGACCTTCGAACCTTCAACATGGCGCAAGGCCTTTCCTGGACTGACAGCGCCGGGCGCGTTTTCGTCAAGCCGGAGCCGGAACTTGCCGAATGGATCGGCGAACGCGCCTCCGCCGGACGCCTCGCACCCAAGGGCTTTCCAAGGAGCGGCAAGTTTGGGGGATAGCGTGGGTCCGCAGGGGCCGGCCGCGCTGCTCGCGCGCTATCACGGCGCCCTCGACAGGCTTGATTTCGATGCGCTAGCCGGCATGTTCGCGCCCGATGCAGTCTATCTCTCCAACGGGGTGGGGAGCCTCAAGGGCCGCGACGAAATCATCGCCGCCTTCCGCGATTATTTCAGCCGGTATGTTCACGAGGAATCGGTCGATACAAGCATCGAGGAAATCGGCCCCAATACCGTCCGCTCGCATTGGCGGCTGCGGGCGAGCAACCGTGATGGCGGCAATCATGTGCACCGCGGCGGCGTTGAAACCATCTGGTTCGACGACCAGGGTTTGATTATTTCGGTGATGGTCGAAGACGATGACGGTTGAATTCAGGCCGGTTCCGGACATTTCTTTACTGGAAGAACAGCCAACCGGAGGATGTCATGAACGAACAGCCGTCAATCCGCGTCACCCAGGCAATGATTGATGCCTATGACGAATACACCCATTTGACGCTGGACCGGCGCTCGCTGATGCGCCGCCTTACCGCGCTGGCCGGATCGGGCGCGGCGGCTGCCGTCGTGCTGCCGATGCTGGCCGCCGACAAGGCGAAGGCCGCGATCATCGATCCGGCCGACAGCCGCATCAAGACCGAGGAAATTACCTTCAAGGGTGCGACCGGCGATATCTCCGGCTATCTCGCGATGCCTGCCAACGCCACAGGCAAGCTGCCAGCCGTCGTGGTCATTCACGAGAACCGCGGTCTCAATCCGCATATCGAGGACGTTGCGCGGCGTGCGGCTGCCGACGGTTTCCTGGCGCTCGCTGTCGATTTCCTTTCGCCGTCGGGCGGTACGCCGGAGGACGAGGACAGGGCGCGCGAGATGATCGGCGCGCTCGACGCATCGCAGACGCTCGCCAATGCCGTGGCCGCGGTCGAATATCTCAAGACCCGGCCCGATTCGAACGGCAATGTCGGCGCCATCGGCTTTTGCTGGGGCGGCGGGCTCGTAAACCAGCTTGCCGCTGCGGCGCCGGACCTGAAAGCGGGCGTCGCCTATTACGGGCGGCAGCTCGACGCCGAAAAGGTGCCGCAGATCAACGGTGCCTTGATGCTGCACTATGCCGGACTCGACGAGCGCATCAATGCCGGCATCGACGAGTACAAGAAGGCGCTGGAAGGCGCCGGCAAGGACTTCGAGATCCACATGTATGACGGCGTCAATCACGCCTTCAACAACGACACATCGCAGGCGCGCTACGACAAGGCCGCGTCCGACCTTGCCTGGTCGCGCACGGTGGCGTTCCTGAAGGAAGAACTCGCCGCCTAGTTCTGCGGCAGGGGCAGTACCTGCCCGGTCACTGCCCCGCCGTCGATCACGAATTCGGAGCCGGTGGAAAAGCTCGCCTCGCACATCATGAAGCGCACCATGCGGGCGACTTCTTCCGGTTCGCCGAAGCGCTGCATCGGTTGCGCTGCGACCGTGCCTTCGCCCATGTTCGCGGTCATTGGCGTGCAGATCGGGCCTGGATGCAGCGACAATACCCGGATGTTGAATGGTGCAAGATCCAGCGCCGCTGCCTTGGTGATGCCGCGCACGCCCCATTTGCTTGCAACATAGGCCGCGATGCCGCGATAGCCTTGCAGCCCCGCAGTCGATGAATTGTTGACGATGACGCCGCCGCCTGCGCGCTTCATCGCGGTGCTCGCATGGCGCATGCCAAGGAAAGTGCCTTTCAGATTGATTCCCATGACATAGTCGAACTCCTCCGGCGTGCATGAATCGATGGGCGAGAAACTGACGATCCCGGCATTGTTAAAGAGTGCGTTGACCTTGCCGAACGCCGCTTCGGCCGCAGCAAATGCCGCCTGCCAACTGGCGTTGTCGGTGACATTGAGGTGATGCCACAGCGCGTTGGGACCAAGCTCGTCCGCCAGCGCCCTGCCCTCGGCCTCCAGGATGTCGGCGACCATGACCTTCGCGCCTGCGCCCACGAGTTCGCGCGCTGTCGCCGCGCCAATGCCGCGCGCGCCGCCGGTGACGATGACGCAAAGGGTGGACGGATCGATCGGTTTCATTGTTCTTCTCCTTGAATGCCAGTCGGTTGTGGCTGTGGATACTACGCATCTTGCGTTGCGTTTTTGCAATGCCCTATTGCCGCCGGCGCGCCATCTCGCGATAAAGATGTTGGGGGCGTCAGGGAAGGTACCAAGGCAATGGGCGGAAAGCTGGCGAAGGTCCGGGCGCGCCGGATCGAAACGATTGCGCAGCGGCACTGCGAGGCGGGAAACTTTGCCTCCGTGGAATGGTTGGTGATGCGCGACGGGCGGGAGTGGTTGCGCGGGCGCGCGGGCATGGCCGATCCCCACAATGGCGTTGCCCTGCCGAAAAAGCCGATCTACCGCCTCTACTCCATGACCAAGCCGGTGATCAGCGCCATTGCCCTAATGCTGGTGGAGGAGGGGCGCCTTCGCCTTTACGAACCGGTAGCTGCATACATCCCGGCATTTGCTAGGCCGACGATCATCAACGAGGACGGGAATATTCAGCCTGCCAAAAGGCCGATGCTGGTCGAACACCTGTTCACGCACATGGCCGGCCTTTCCTACGGCTTCCTGCGCAAATGCAAGGCAGGCGAATTTTATCGCCGCACCGATTTGGCCCACACCTCCGGTCCCCTTGCGCAGATGGTCGACGTCATCGCGCAGCAGCCACTTGCGTTTGAGCCGGGCACGGCCTGGCGCTATTCGGTCGCAACGGACGTGCTGGCGCGAATCATCGAAATCGTTACAGGGCAGCCGATCCAGCAGGTAATGGCCGAGCGTGTGACCCGGCCGCTGGGCCTCAAGGATACCGGCTACATGGTAGTAGAAGGCTCGCGCGACCGCTTGGTTCCTGCCTTCGGCACGCAAAGCCTCGACGAAATCATGGTTTTCGGAGAAGGACCGCAGAAATTGACGCCGGTCGATGTCAGCGATGTCTACCCGGTTTCCGACCCGAATTTCGGCCGCGGCGGCTACGGGCTTTTCTCCACCATCGACGAGTATCGCGTGATTGCCGACTTCCTGGCCACGGGCCGAAACCCGGACGGAGATGCTTTGCTTGGCCGCAAGACGATTGAATTGATGTGGGCGAACCGCGTGCCGCAATCCATGCTGCCGCTGAAGCTCGACGACTTGGCGATGCCGGGTTTCGGCTTCAGCCTCGCCGGACGCGTTATGCTGGATCCGGGCCAAAGCTGGTGCCTCACCTCTCAGGGCGAATGCGGCTGGGCAGGCGCGGCAAGCACGTGGTTCTTCATCGATCCGCGCGAAAAGCTGGTCGGCCTCGTCATGAGCCAGTATCTGGGCTCCAAGATTCCGCTCGCCGACGACATGCGGAACGCGATCTACTCAATGCTCGATTGATACGGGAATAACCATGCGCCTCTACATTGCCAACAAGAACTACTCCTCCTGGTCTTTCCGCCCATGGATCGCGATGAAAGCCAAGGGCGTGGCATTCGAGGACGTGCTCGTTCCGTTCGACGATGAAAACGGCAACCCTAAATTCCGCGAGTTCTCGCCGACCGGCAAGGTTCCGGTGCTGGTGGACGGGGAGATCACGGTATGGGAATCGCTGGCGATCCTCGAATATCTGCATGACCGCTTTCCCCGCTGGGGCTTCTGGCCGTCGGACGGGGCGCAGCGCGCCCATGCGCGGTCCATTTCCAATGAGATGCATGGCGGCTTTTCGGCCCTGCGCAACACCTGCCACATGAACATGCGGCGCGAGGTGCGAGCCATTGAAACCGGAGCGGCGGTGCAACGCGACGTCGCGCGGATCGAGGAAATCTGGGACGATTGCCTGACGCGCCATGGCGGACCGTTTTTGTTTGGAGCGGATTTCTGCAATGCCGACGCCATGTACGCGCCGGTGGTCAACCGCCTGGAAAAATACGCATTGTCCGGTCACGTCGCCGTCAAGGCTTATACGCGGGCGATGAAGACCCATCCTGCTTGGCAGGAATGGGAGACGGCGGCGCTCGCCGAGCCGTGGATCGTTCAATCCGACGAAGCCTGATCAGGCTTCGATGGTTCTCGGGGCGCGCATGCTCCACATACTGTGCGCAAGAATTGCGGCAAGCACGATGGAGCCACCGGCCAGCGTCGCCCCGCTGACCGTCTCAGCGAACACGATCCAGACCCATACCGGCGCCAGCACTGTTTCGATGAGATAGAACATCGCCACCTGCGGAGCGGGAATGTAGCGCGGCGCCAGCGCAAGGCACCATGCGGCGATCGGTACGACGATCAACCCGTTGGCAAGCAGCCATTGCGGCGCCTGCGGCATGGGAGAATAGGCCAGCGCCACCGGCAGCGCAAAAACCAGCGCCACGACGCCGCCAAAGCCTGGAGCCAGAGACATGTCCCCGCCGGTCTGTCGGGTTCGCACCAGCAGGAATGCGATTGAGAATGCAGCGCCAAGCGCGCACATGTCACCGAAGGTCGTGCCGTGCCCAAGCCCGTCGCCGACAATGATCAGGACGCCGACAATCGTCGCCGCGATGGCGATCCATGTCGCCTTGGCTGGTCGCTCGCCGATCATGATCCAGGCGAACAGCGCCGCAAGAAGCGTGTTGAGTGCGAGGATAAAGACGAGATTGGCTGTAGAGGTGGAGAATACCGCGAAGGTGAAGAGGATATTGGAAAGGCCGTAGAGTGCGCCGATTTCCAGCCAGTTGCGGTTGATGATGCTGCCGCCCTTGGCCTTTGCGCTCCGATGCGCCGCGATTGCCAGCGGAATGAAGATCAGCGCAAGGCACGATGCGCGGATGGCAAGCGACGTCCAGCCCTCCGCGCCCGCGAGGCGGATCATCGGAATGTCGAACGAGATCACAAACCCGCCGACAAGGCCGAGGGAAACGCCCCTGCCAGGGTTGCTTTGCTGCACAGTCAAGATTTTCAGCCCTGCTCGCGCGCCACTCTTTGCCAACCGGTCATCGTCAGATGCTCCTGCGGCTGGAACCGGGTCTTGTATTCCATCTTGCGCGAACCCTTTACCCAATAACCGAGATAGACATAGGGCAGGCCCATGCGCCGAGCCCGATCGATATGATCGAGGATCATGAATGTGCCGAGGCTCCGGAACTGCTCAGATGTGTCGAAAAAGCTGTAGACCATCGACAGGCCGTTGCCCAGCACGTCGGTCAGGGCAACCGCGCGCAGCGGGCCTGCGCCGCGCCCGTTGATCGCCGTGTCGGGGCCGCGGCGCCGGTATTCGATGATGCGGGTGTTCACATGCGTGTCCTCGACCATCATGGCGTAGTCGAAGGCCGTCATGTCGGCCATGCCGCCGCGCGTGTGCCGGTCGTCGAGATATTGCCGGAACAGCGAATACTGCTCGGAGGTCGGGGCAGCCGGCATCAACTGGCCGACAATGTCGCGGTTGGCGCGCATGATGCGCTTGAGCGAACTTGTCCAGTCGAAGGCATCCACGACGATGCGCACGGAAACGCAGGCGCGGCAGTCCTCGCAGGCGGGCCGGTAGGCGATGTTCTGCGACCGCCGGAAGCCGCCCTGGGTCAGCATGTCGTTGATCTCGGCCGCCTTGTCGCCAACAAGATGCGTGAAGACCTTCCGCTCCCGTCGCCCTTCAAGATAGGGACAGGGAGCAGGCGCCGTCAGGTAGAACTGTGGCGTGTCGAGCGAATGGCGTGTCATGTGCCGCAAAAACCGTGATATCGCCTAAGACTAGGGGACACGTCGCCTTCTGACAAGGACGGCTGCGGCCCTGCGCGCCAATCAACCGATGGCCGACCTTCAACGATCCGAGCGGACGACCACTGTTCCAAGCAGTATGTCGTGGACAAGCTGCTTCTTTTGCGTGAACAGCGAAACAACCAGCAGCAACGGTGTGAACACGATATGCGCCGCCCAGAAGAGCACGGCGTGCACCACCGCGGTCATGAAATCGACCTGCGTGCCGTCCAGCCGCTCGATGCGCAGCGAAAAGAATGACATGCCCCAGGTCGCCTGCCGGGGCCCGGACATGGTCGTGCCGACATAGACCAAGGCAATAACCGCGCCGAGCACGGGGTAGAGCAGCCATGCCAGGCCCAAGGTGAGGATGCCGAAAAGGAAAACCGGCACCAGCGACACGGCCCACAGCAACCCGACGATCGCGTAGTCGATCAGGAAAGACAGCACACGCCGCGTGCGCACGCCCTCGAGCCTCGACGCATCGAAAACGCCATCCTGCCAGGTAACATGGTTGCCGGTGTTGGTCATGAACTTGCTCCTTCGCCGCAATCATGTGGTGCCGGACAAGCCGGTCTTCAACGAAAAATGGCCGGGCGGTCTATAGCAAGATGACATATTCCTTGGTTGTGGTATCGACCACTTCCCAGCTTCCCTTGAATCCGGGACGCAACAGGAAGCTGTCGCCTGCGCTCACGCGGGTGGAAACGCCGCCATCCTCGCTGATCACCGATACGCCGGACAGGATGTGGCAATACTCCCACTCGTCATATTCGATGCGCCATTTTCCTGGCGTCGAGCGCCACACCCCGCTGAAGAGTTTGCCGTCGCGTTCCTCGATGTTCCAGGTGGTGAATTTCGGCATGCCGGCGATAAGCCGCTCCGGGGCCGGCGCGCCAGCTTCTCCCCGGCCCTTGGGAATGATCGGGACGAGCTTCATTTGCCCGCCAGCCATTGCGCGATCTTCGGCGCGAAGTAAGACAGCACGCCGTCGCAGCCTGCCCGTTTGAAGGCCAGCATCGCTTCCATGACGGCCCTTTCCTCGTCGAGGAATCCTTTTTCTACACCCGCGAGGATCATCGAATACTCACCCGAAACCTGATAGGCGAATGTCGGTACGCCATAGGTATCCTTCACCCGCGCAATGATGTCGAGATAGGGCATTCCGGGTTTGACCATCACCATGTCGGCGCCTTCGTCCAGGTCGAGTTGCACCTCCCGCAGCGCCTCGCGGGCATTGGCCGGATCGAGATAATAAGTCTTCTTGTCGCCCTTCAGCAGGCCGCCTGTTCCGACGGCTTCGCGGTACGGCCCGTAGAAGGCCGAGGCGAATTTCGTTGCATAGGACATGATTCCCACATCGTGGAATCCCGCCGCGTCAAGTGCTTCGCGGATTGCCCCGATGCGCCCGTCCATCATGTCGGAAGGCGCAATGATGTCGGCGCCCGCTTGCGCCTGCAGCACCGCGGCCCTGGCCAGCGTCGAAACAGTCTCGTCGTTGATGATGGTGCCCATGCGCAGGATGCCGTCATGTCCGTGGCTGGTGAATGGATCGAGCGCGACATCGGTGATCACGCCCATTTGCGGCACGGCGCGCTTGATCGCTTCGGTTACCGCGTTGATGACGTTCCCGGCCTTGAGGATTTCCGAACCGGTATCGTCGCGCTTCTCCATCGGCACATAGGGAAAGGTTGCCACCGCCGGAATTCCGAGATCGGCAGCGCGTTTGGCAGCCTCGACCGCGCGATCCGCGCTCATCCGCTCGACACCCGGCATCGCGGCTATCGGTTCGCTCGAATTCGCGCCCCTCGATCACGAAGATCGGCCAGATCAAATCGTCCACCGTGAAATTGTTCTCGCGCACAAGACGCCGCGTCCATTCGAAGCGGCGGTTGCGCCGCATCCGCTTGTGCCCGGTTATTTCATCGACGCTGCGTGCCATGCCAATCGCTTCCCATGCCGTCCGGTGTGCAGGAAGGCATGAAAGATGCATCATTTCAAGACCGGGCGGCGATCCGGGCCACGCCTTAAATCCACCCGTCAAAGCCTCTACACGGCACGGATCGAACCGAAGGGGCACCCATGGTTATAGCGGCGAGGCGGCGCGAGGCGGGCAGGGTGGACACGCTCTATGTCCTGTTCTTGCGTGTCGTGGCGCTTTTCATGATCGTGTTTGCCATTCAGTACTGGATGCGCCTCTTGGGTGTGCAGGAAGGGGCGGATTACCGCTTCGACACGATGAGCGAGCATTGGCGGCTTGCCAGTTCGGTATTGGCCGTCCTCCTGCCGGTAGCCGCGCTTGGTCTTTGGGGCGGCTATGCGTGGGGCGTGGTGCTGTGGCTGTTGGCTGCCGCGATCGAAATCGGCATGCATGCGTGGCTGACCCCGCTATTCGGTCGCGCCGACTTGCTGCTGGGCTTTCACCTGAGCGCAATGCTGGTGCTGGTCGCCTTCAGGCTGGCGATGCGGTTCCTCGGCGCCAGGCCCTAGCGAAGGCAGGTTAAGGTAAAATCCGCAGCCTTGCCAAACAAGGGGTAAACGCTTCCCGGCAAGTATCGCTGAAATTGGGTGTCTTACGCGTTCCCGTACAGCTTTGACGCAAACGGTAATGCGCCGTTAATCGTCTGCTTTAAGTCGAATTTTAGACGAAGACGCTAGTGTGCAGCCAGACGAGTGGGGGGAAACAACTCCACCGCAACGGAGAGGCTGCTAACATGAAAAACAATCTCGGACTGGTCGGCATTGCCGTCGACCCTGCCCCCACCGGCGATGTGAAAGCACTCTATCTTGAATCGCTCACGCTTGTAGAAAGGCTGCACCGTCGCCTGCTCGATGTCATCAAGGACGAATTCGAGCGGCAGGGCCGCAACGATGTCAACGCAGTTCAGGCGCTGCTTCTCTACAACATCGGCAAATCGGAGCTGACAGCGGGCGAGTTGCGTACCCGCGGCTACTATCTTGGCTCTAACGTGTCCTACAACCTCAAGAAGCTTGTCGAGCAGGGCTTCATCCACCACCAGCGTTCGCGGATCGACCGCCGTTCGGTGCGGGTGAGCCTCACGGAAAACGGCGGCAAGATCGCCGCCATCGTCGAAAAGCTGTATCAGCGGCACATCGCCTCGATCGAGACAGTTGGAGGCATCAACAGCGACGAATTCCAGCGCATGAACAAGTCGCTACAGAGGCTGGAGCGCTTCTGGACCGACCAGATTCTCTATCGTCTCTGACTTGCCGAAACTCACCAGAAAAGGGGCCCGCAAAAGCGGGCCTTTTGCATTTGGCGCCCCATTGCGTGATTCCCTTCCCAAACTCGCTTCCGGCGCGTCGATACACGCGGATTTGTGCGCCCGTGACACGCTTTGGCCACAAAAGGGTGTGACCGCAACACGGGTTGGTTTGCCGCGTTTGGCCATGTTGCTGCTTCAGGTTTTTCCAATGTATTAACCTTGATTGCGCGATGGTCCGGCATATGTGCCGTAGAGTTGGCGAACCTTGCATCAAACGGACTAGAGCGGGTAGCAATGAAAAGACGGGATTTTCTGGCTGCATTGAGTGCGGGGGCTGCTGGCGGAATGCTCGCGGGCAAGGCGTTTGCCCAAAATCCCATCGACGCACTGCTTCAAAGCCCGAAACATGGCCAGTGGAGCGACCAGTTCGACGCGCGCGCCAGCAAATCGAGGCCGGGTACATCGACGGTTCCGGTATTTTCCGAGCAGACCCCCGGTTTCATCGAAGCTGCAATGGAGGACTATCGCCGCATAACCGCAAATGGCGGCTGGCCGGTGGTTCCCGCGACCGACAAGCTGGAGCTTGGCGCCGCCTCGCCCGCGGTAACCGAACTGCGCAAGCGCCTGATTATTTCCGGCGACCTGGCGCCCGGCGCCGGCGGTTCGCCGATCTTCGACAGCTGGGTCGAGGGCGCGGTTCGCCGCTTCCAGTCCCGTCACGGCCTGCCGCCTGACGGGGTTCTTGGCAAATACACCTTCGCGGCCATGAACATTCCCGCCAACATCCGCTTGGGCCAGCTCGAGACCAATCTCGTGCGGTTGCGCTCGATGTCGGGTTTCCTGGGCGATCGCTATGTGATGGTCAACATCCCGGCGGCGGCGATCGAAGTGGTCGAGTTCGGCAAGGTGGTGCAGCGCCACACCGCGGTAGTCGGCAAGATCGACCGCCAGACGCCGATCCTGAATTCGAAGATTCACGAGGTCATCCTCAACCCGTTCTGGACGGCTCCGAAGTCGATCATCCAGAAGGACATCATCCCGTTGATGCAGAAGGATCCGACCTACCTCACGCGCAACAACATCCGTATCATCAACGAGGCGACCGGCGAGGAGGTCTCGCCCGAGACCATCGACTGGAACTCGGACCAGGCGGTTGATTTCATGCTTCGCCAGGATCCCGGCAAGATTAACGCCATGGCGTCCACGAAGATCAATTTCCATAATCCGCACGCCGTCTACATGCACGACACGCCGCAGCAATCGCTGTTCGGCCAGATCGAGCGTTTTCACTCATCGGGTTGCGTGCGCGTACAGAACGTGCGCGACCTCGTTTCCTGGTTGCTGCGCGCGACGCCCGGCTACAACCGCCAGGAGATCGAACGCATCATCGCCACCGGCGCCAACACGCCGATCCTGCTGGCCGAGCCGGTGCCGCTCTACTTCACCTATATCACCGCATGGTCGGTCGAGCCGGGCATCGTCGAGTTTCGCGATGACATCTACCAGCGCGACGGCGTCGAGGAACTGGCGCTGGACAGCACGGCGCTCTGACCTTTTTCGGGCAGCATTGGATCGAGAGGGGCCGCAAGGCCCCTTTTTCTTGTCGCATGCAGACCGGCAATCGCCGGGTGCGCCCTGTAATCCATTTGCTTCCCTGCGGCGATGGGCGGGTTTTGCTGCTTCCCAAACCTGTGCTATTGCGCGCCAACAATTTCCAGGAGTGAACATGGCCCTTTCCGCACCATCCACGGCTGCCAACGGCTTCTTCACCGCGACGCTCGCGGAAGCCGATCCCGAAATCTTTGGCTCGATCCGCAACGAACTCGGTCGGCAACGTCACGAGATCGAACTGATCGCTTCCGAAAACATCGTCTCGCGCGCCGTTCTGGAAGCGCAGGGATCGATCATGACCAACAAATACGCCGAAGGTTATCCAGGCAAGCGCTACTACGGCGGCTGCGAATTCGTCGATGTGGCCGAAACGCTGGCGATCGAGCGCGCCAAGAAGCTCTTCGGCTGCAACTTCGCCAATGTTCAGCCCAACTCCGGCAGCCAGATGAACCAGGCGGTGTTCCTGGCGCTGCTCCAGCCGGGCGACACCTTCATGGGCCTAGATCTCAACTCCGGCGGGCATCTGACGCACGGTTCCCCAGTGAACATGTCCGGCAAGTGGTTCAACGTCATTTCCTACGGCGTACGCCGCGAGGATCACCTCCTCGACATGGACGACATCGAGCGCAAGGCACAGGAGCACAAGCCGAAACTGATCATCGCAGGCGGCACCGCCTATTCGCGCACCTGGGACTGGAAGCGCTTCCGCGAGATCGCCAATTCGATTGGCGCCTACCTCATGGTGGACATGGCGCACATCGCCGGCCTGGTTGCCGGCGGGGCGCATCCCTCGCCGGTGCCGCATGCCCATGTCGTGACATCGACCACCCACAAGTCGCTGCGCGGCCCGCGTGGCGGCCTCATCCTCAGCAACGACGAGGGCATTGCCAAGAAGGTCAATTCCGCCGTGTTCCCAGGCCTTCAGGGCGGCCCGCTGATGCACGTCATCGCTGCCAAGGCGGTGGCGTTCGGCGAGGCGTTGCGCCCCGAATTCAAGGCCTATGCGCGTTCGGTGGTCGAGAACGCCCGCGCGCTCGCCGAAAGCCTCAAGGCCAACGGGCTCGACATCGTGTCCGGCGGCACCGACAACCATTTGATGCTGGTCGATCTTCGTCCGAAGAACGCAACCGGCAAGCGGGCGGAAACCGCGCTTGGCCGCGCCGCGATCACCTGCAACAAGAACGGCATCCCATTCGATCCCGAAAAGCCTTTCGTCACTTCCGGGGTTCGGCTCGGCACGCCTGCCGGCACGACCCGCGGTTTCGGCATCGCCGAGTTCCGCGAGATCGGCAACCTCATCACCGAGGTGCTCGACGGCCTCAAGACCGCCAACTCGGACGAGGGCAATGCTGCCGTCGAGGCGGCGGTGAAGGCGAAGGTCGTCGCCCTGACGGACCGTTTCCCGATCTATCCGGAAATGTGAGGGGATGCGCTGCCCCTATTGCGGAAACGGCGACACGCAGGTGAAGGATTCGCGGCCGACCGATGACGGTTCCGCGATCCGCCGCCGCCGCGTTTGTCCCGATTGCGGCGGCCGATTCACCACCTTCGAACGGGTGCAATTGCGAGACCTGACGGTGGTCAAGAAGTCCGGCAAGCGCGCCAGCTTCGATCGCGACAAGCTCGCGCGCTCCGTTCACACCGCCTTGCGCAAGCGGCAGGTCGACCCCGAACGCATCGACCGGATGATCTCGGGCATCGTGCGCCAGCTCGAATCGATGGGCGAGGACGACATCCCAACGGAAGTCATAGGCAGGCTGGTGATGGAGGGGCTGAAGCAGATTGACGAAGTCGCCTATGTGCGTTTCGCTTCGGTCTACCAGGATTTCCAGAAGGCCGAGGATTTCGAGGGCTTCCTTCGCGAGATGGGCGAGGAGGAGTAGGGGCTCCATTGCCCCGCCAGCTTTCCCCGCTCCCAGTCCCTGCTTGCGGTCGCTTTTCGGCATGCGTACAATAATGCGACAAACCAATGCGAAAAGGAGAGTTTGTGACTGTCGCTGTTTCCATCGGGGCTGGGAAAGCCGCGTAATCCCTCTGCCGGCTGCAACGGGTCCGAACCTTCGGGCCGTTGCGCAAGCCAGTCAAAGGGATTGCCGAGCCGAACCAGCCGTTGCTCCGGGATCGGATCCTTTCCCGGACGACCTAACCGCTTGCGCATCGCGAAGCGCGTGGAAACAACTGGTGAGTAACAATGACATCACAAATCCCTAGTCTGGCTGAACTTGGCTGGAAGCCTTTCTTCAGTTCTCAGACAACCCTTGATGACCTTTCTGTTCTGTTGCGGGTTCGCGTCACGGCCGTGCATCGGGATCGCATTGCGGTAATCGGCGACGGATTCGGCGGGCTGGTGTCCTCGCGTATCGAGGGAGCGTCTTCGGAGGAGGATCATCCCGCCGTAGGTGACTGGGTCCTTCTGGATCGCCGAACGCTTCGTCCGGCGAGGCTGCTCGACCGGTCAAGCCTTTTCAAGCGCCGGACACCGGGGACCGGACTCGGAATTCAGCTTGTGGCTGCCAACGTGGACACGCTGTTCGTCGTCTCTTCCTGCAATCCGGACTTCAACCTCGCGCGACTGGAGCGCTATCTGGTTCTTGCGCGGGAGGCTGAGGTAACGCCCGTCGTCGTTCTGACCAAGACCGATCTTGCGCCGGATCCGGAAAGCTACGCTCGGCAGGCGCGCGCGCTGAGGCCGGGGCTGCTGGTGGAAACGGTGGATGCGCGCGACCCGCGGAGCGTAGCGTGCCTCGCCACCTGGTGTGCGAAAGGCCAGACTGTTGCGCTTCTCGGCTCTTCCGGCGTTGGCAAGTCGACCTTGGTGAACACCCTGACGGGAGCCGGGTCGATTGCCACCGGGGCGATTCGCGAGGATGACGCCAAGGGTCGGCACACGACCACAGCCCGCTCCATGCACAGGCTGGGCGCGGGGGGTTGGCTTCTCGACACGCCGGGCATGAGGGAACTTCAACTCGCCGATTCCGCTGCCGCAATCGAGGATGTGTTTGGCGATATTTCCGCACTGGCCCGCCATTGCCGATTTGCAGATTGCACCCACGAGACCGAGCCCGGCTGCGCGGTGCTGGCGGCGGTCGCCGCACAAACGCTCGATCCGGCCCGCCTTGGCCGGTGGCGAAAGCTTGTCGCGGAGGACGCCCATAACACGCGGAGCCTGGCAGAGCGGCGCGCTCGCGACCGAGCCTTCGGCAAGATGGTCCGCGATGTCGTGAAGGAGAAAGGAAAGGAAAAGGATCGCTGACGCACGCCCCACTTTTCAACCGCGCCTTCTCCGGATATTCGCTGCCATATGACCGCACCCGCAGAAGACTCCCGCTTCATGGCCGCCGCCATCCGCTTTGCCCGCCGCCACGAGGGCTGGACGGCGACCAACCCCTCGGTCGCCTGCCTGATCGTGAAGGAAGGCGTCATCGTCGGCTGCGGCGTCACCGCCATCGGCGGTCGCCCCCATGCCGAGCCGGTTGCGCTGGCGCAGGCCGGCGATTTGGCGCGTGGAGCGACTGCCTATGTGACGCTCGAACCCTGCGCCCATCACGGCCGCACGCCGCCCTGCGCGCAGACGCTGATTTCCGCCGGTGTTTCGCGCGTGGTCACGGCCGTGGTCGATCCAGACGAGCGTGTCAATGAAAAGGGCCACGCCATGCTGCGCGCCGCCGGCTTGGAAGTCACGGCAGGCGTGCTTGCGGACGAGGCGAGGACGGGCCTCGACGCCTATCTGACGCACAAGCGCCTCGGCAGGCCGTTCGTGACGCTGAAGCTTGCCGTGTCGGCGGACGGGCTGATCGGCCTCAAGGGCAAGGGTCAGCTTGCGATCACAGGCCCCGTCGCCCGCGCGCAAAGCCATTTGATGCGCGCCCGAAATCATGCGATTCTGGTGGGCAGCGGCACGGTGCTGGCAGACGATCCGGGACTCACCTGCCGCCTTCCCGGCCTTGAGAACCGCTCGCCCATCCGCGTTGTGCTGGACGCCAACGGACGCCTGCATCCCGGTCTCAAGCTGGTTCGCTCGGCATCAAGTGCGCCGGTGCTGGCCGTCTCGCCGCCCGGCCTTGCCTATGAGCGCGAACTGAAGGCCGCCGGCGTCGAGTTCCTCGCCTGCGAACGCGTCAACGGCAGGATCGCCCTGCCTGAATTACTTGACGACCTTGGCGCGCGCGGCGTCATGAACATTCTTGTCGAAGGCGGTGCGGCTGTCGCGGCATCGTTCCTTGCCGAGGATCTGGTGGATGCAGTCGCGCTTTTCTCGAGCCCGAAGATCTTTGGCGCGGACATCGCGAAAGATCGAAGGATTTCATCCCCGGTCCTTGCCGATACCCTGCCTGACGGCTTTGAATTGACAGGCACATGGCAATTCGGCGAAGACCGTCTGCAAGGCTTTTCGCGAAGGCGGTAGGAATGTTCACCGGCATCGTCACCGACATCGGCGCCATCGAGCGCATCGAGCCGCTCGACCACGGCAAGCGGTTCATTGTGCGTACAAGTTGGGATCTTGCCGGGCTTGCCATCGGCGCTTCGGTTTCACACTCGGGCGTGTGCCTGACTGTCGTGGAAAAAGGTCCGGGCTGGTTCGCCACGGAGGCGTGGGAGGAGGCGCTGCGCCTGACCACTCTGGGCGAAGCCAGGGCGGGAACGCGCATAAACCTGGAGCGCGCGCTGAGGATCGGCGACGAGCTTGGCGGCCACATGGTTTCCGGCCATGTCGACGGCAAGGCAAGGATTTTGGAGCGGCGCGGCGAGGGTGGCGCGACGCGCTTTGTGATCGAAGCCCCGGCGCATCTCGCACGCTTCATCGCGCCCAAGGGTTCGGTCGCTGTGGACGGCACGTCGCTGACCGTCAACGCCGTGGACGGTCCCAGATTCGATGTGCTTCTCATCGCCCACACGCTCGAGGTTACGACCTGGGGCGAGCGGCAGGCGGGCGACGATGTGAACATCGAAATAGACCAGATGGCGCGTTATGCTGCCCGGCTCGCGCAGTATGCAGGCAATGGCTGAACCCCGGCGCTGACGGATACAATTTCCTTGCCTTGCCCATGGCGGCATGGTTTGTGCGCAGCCAGCGCAACCGGAGTGCCAACCATGTCCTCAGCCCCCCATCTGCTGATCGTCGAAGCCCGTTTTTACGAGGACATCGCCGACGAACTGCTTTCCGGTGCGGTTGCGGCACTGGAGGCGGCGGGCGCAACATTCGACAAGGTATCGGTGCCTGGCGCCTTGGAGATTCCGGCAGCGATAGCCATGGCGCTTTATGCCGCGGAAGAGGGCGCAACCGACTATGACGGCTTCGTAGCGCTGGGCTGCGTCATTCGCGGCGAGACCTCGCACTACGACATTGTTGCCGGCGAGTCGGCGCGCGGGCTGATGGACCTTGCCACCGAGGAAGGCATTGCGATCGGCAACGGCATCCTGACTTGCGAAAACGGGGCGCAGGCCTTTGCACGGGCGCGGGTTGCCGAAAAGAACAAGGGCGGCGGCGCGGCACAGGCGGCGCTTGCAATGATCGCCATTCGCGACCGGCTGGGTGCGTGAGCATGACAGCCGGCGCCGCACAGGACGGCACTGCCCGCACCGCGAACAAGCGCGGCGCCGCGCGCCTTGCCGCCGTGCAGGCGCTATACCAGATGGACCTCACGGATTCGCGGCTGATGGACGTGGTCGCTGAGTATGAGAACATGCGGCTCGGGCAGGAAATCGATGGCGAGAAGTATGTCGATGCCGATGCCGGCTGGTTTCGAGGCGTGGTCGCTGGCGTCGTGTCCGATCAGAAGAAGATCGATCCGATGATCCATGCCGCACTCACGCCGGACTGGCCGCTGGCGCGAATCGATACGCTGCTGCGCGCGACATTGCGGGCAGGGGTGTTCGAACTGCTCAACCGCCGCGATGTGCCGGCCCGCGTTATCATTACCGAATATGTCGATGTCGCGAAGGCGTTCTACGGCGAAGATGAGCCGCGCATGGTCAATGGCGTCCTCGACCGTATCGCTCGCGACCTGCGGCCCAAGGAAGTGACCGCACGCGATGGCGGCACCGGTGGCGCGGCGGAGCACAATGGCGATGCCGAAGCGGACTGACGGACAGCGCCCCGGCGAATTCGAATTGATCGCGCGATATTTCGCGCCACTCTCCGGTGAGGGTGCGTTCGGGTTGGTCGATGATGCGGCGCTTGTTGCCGTCACACCGGGCAAGGCGCTTGCCATGACGCAGGACGCCATCATGGCCGGGGTGCATTTCCTGCCCGACGACCCGCCGGACCTGATCGCGGTGAAGGCGCTGCGGGTGAACCTTTCCGATCTTGCTGCCAAGGGCGCGACGCCTTCCGCCTTTTCCCTGGCTCTTGGCGTGCATGAGGGCTGGGACGAGGCATGGATCGCGGGCTTTGCCGAAGGCCTCGCGCGCGATTGCGCCGACTACAAGCTCTCCTTGAGCGGCGGCGACACATTCCGCGCGCCGGGCGGTCCGGTGATTTCGATTACCGCCTGGGGCGAGATCGATCCGGCCGCATACAAGTCACGGCTGGGCGCGCGGCCGGGCGATCTTCTCTTTGTCACGGGTACGATCGGGGACGGCGCGATCGGGCTCAAGGTGCGGCTGGGCGAAGCCGGTTACCGCGATTTGCCCGGCGCCGGCATCCTTCTTTCGCTCTATCTCGCGCCCCGGCCTCCGATCCGTTTTGCTCCCTTGATCGCGCAATTTGCGTCCGCCAGCATGGACATTTCCGACGGGTTCGTCGGCGACTTGCGCAAGATGGCAACGGCATCGGGCGTGACCATGGAAGTTGAGGCCAAAGCCTTGCCGTACTCGCCGCAGGTGCGCGATTCGCTTGCCTTGCCTGGCGCGATGGCAGCGGCACTGACCGGCGGCGACGACTACCAATTCCTCTTCACTGTCAATCCGGCGCATCTCGATGCGTTTCGCCAGGCAGTGGCCTTGCAGACCGTCAAGGTTACGCAAATCGGCCGGGTCTTGCCCGCGGATGCGCAGGCGCCCGTAGTCATTCGCGAACTGAAAGGCGTTGACCTGACGGCTTCGCCTGGTTCCTACTCGCATTTTTAAGGACACATGATGGCAATCGCGCACGCAACGCAAGCCGAAGCCGAACAGGCCCGCGAGAACGCCCTGGCCCGCAAGAATGCCTGGCTCTATGCGCTGTGTCAGGCCTTCACCAGTTCGTCCGCGCCGATCAGCATCGCGCTTGGCGGACTTGCCGGCGCATATCTGCTCGACGCCGACAAATCGCTCGCCACCGCACCGGTGACCGGCTTCAACATCGGCGTTGCGCTGGCCGCGCTTCCCGCCGCCATGATCATGCGCAGGATCGGCCGGCGGCTTGGATTCATGACCGGTGCCGTGATCGGCATTGCCGGCCTGCTGGTTGCCGCCGGCGCGCTGGTTCTTCACTCATTCTGGCTCTTTGCCTTTGGCCTTTTACTCACCGGTTCGGCCAACGGATTTGCGCAGCAATTCCGTTTTGCGGCCGCCGACCGGGGCACGCCGGCATTCCGAGCCAAGGCGATCTCGATTGTGCTTATAGGCGGCGTCGCCGCCGCGATCATCGGCCCGCAACTCGTTTTGTGGACGCGCGACCTGCTGTCCCCTGTGCCATTCGCGGGCGCCTTCCTGGCAGGAACGCTGCTTTTCGCCGCGAGCCTTGTCGTGATGAGCTTTCTCGATCCGCCGCCACCCGTCAAGCCGGTTGAGGCAGGCGCGGTCGTTGATTCCGGCAGGCCCCTATCGGTGATCATGAGCCAGCCGCGCTTCATCGTCGCGGTCATGTGTGCGATCGGCTCATACGCCATGATGAGCCTGGTCATGACTGCGGCTCCGCTCGCGATGATCGGCTGCGGCTTTTCGGTCGACGACGCGACGCTCGGCATCCAGTGGCACGTGATGGCAATGTTCGCGCCGAGCTTCTTCACGGGCAATCTGATCGTGCGATACGGCAAGGAAAAGGTGATCGCCGCCGGGATGCTGATTCTCGCGGTCTGCGCCTCGATCGCACTCGCGGGCATTTCGCTGGCCAATTTCTGGGCGGCGCTGGTATTGCTCGGCCTCGGCTGGAACTTCGGATTCATCGGTTCGACTGCCATGATTACCGAAACTTACCTGCCGGCGGAGAAAAGCAAGGCGCAGGGCGCAAACGACCTTTTGCTGTTTGGGTCGGTCGCCCTGGCGTCTTTGATGTCCGGTCATACGCTCAATGCCTATGGCTGGAGCATGGTCAACGTGATCGTCTTTCCAGTCGTGGTTATCTGCCTGATCTCCTTGATCTGGTTGAACATTCGCGAATCGAGGGATGGCCGGGCGAAGCTTCCGTCCTGACCTGCCCCTGTCCGTTCTGTAGCCCGCGATGCCGCGTTTACTAAAACACAATAACCTGCAAATGCGACATTGCTTGTCGTAAATCGTTGCCACCTGCACCGTCTGATGGTTTACACATCGTATACGCAGGGCATTCACAAAGTATGTCCCTCGTATAGGGGCAAAAAAACATGACTATCTTTCCAGGACTCGCCGAGCGATTGGCGGCAGCCGTGCTGTCGTCATGCACATATGTAGACTGCGCTAAAAATGAACTGGTCAATTCCGCGGGAAGCTTTCCGTCGGGAATGACCGCAATAAAGCAGGGATTGGTTGGGGCTTACGTAAATGCGATGGGGCAGGAAGCGCTTGTCGCGCCGATTACGCCCGGCTCTGTATTCGAAACCAGGCTGAATCGCACGATACCCAGCGTCATCACCTACCGCGCGCTGGCGCCGACAAGGCTGCTGAAACTGTCCGAGGAGCGTTTCCAGGAGTTTCTTCAAAACCCTGAATTTGCAAACTGGTGCAGCACGAACCAGTACCGCAATTTCACGACGCTCACCCGCATCGGCGCTGCGGCGGCGCAGAAGAACACCGATCGAAAGATCCTTGTCTTTGTATCGGGTTATCTTGAAACCTACTTCAACCGTCCATTGGGAGATGCGGAAACGGCCGAGTGGCTGCTTACGCAGTCGCACGTGTCCGACATCTTGGGGATCACGCGCACGCACCTCAATGCGCGGCTCAGCACGCTGGCCAAGCAGGGCATCATGGAAATCCGGCGCAGGCAGATCGTCTGGCGCCGTCCCCAGGACCTGATGGCGGCCTGAAGCTTCTTCCTCAGGGCAAGGCCGGCGGTTTGCCCGCCGGCCTTCCGCTTGCTGAATGCGGCGGGGACTTTCCTAATACCTAACGATGTCTTGACGCGGCCCGCTTTCTGAATAGTGTGCGCCACGGTTTCACCCTGTGCGCGCGCGGCTCGGTTCGCCAGGGCAAAAGCGTTGTGGGGGCGCGTGCTTTATCCCTCCTGCGCTGGACATCTCAAAAAGGGAAAATCCAAATGAATGCTCTCAATCTGGCGATCGCCTGCGGGCTGTTGTCGATCGTTTACTCGGTCTGGGCAACCCGCTCGGTCATGGCGGCCGACACCGGATCGGCGAAAATGCAGGAAATCGCCGCGGCGATCCGCGAAGGCGCATCCGCATATCTCAACCGACAATACCTGACCATTGCAGTCGTCGGCGCCATCGTTTTCGTCATCGCCTGGCTGCTTATCGGATGGGCCGCCGCGATCGGATTCCTGATCGGCGCAGTACTTTCCGGCGTTGCCGGCTTCATCGGCATGAACGTGTCGGTCCGCGCCAATGTGCGCACCGCGCAGGCGGCTTCCAAGAGCCTTGCCGGCGGACTTGACATCGCCTTCAAGGCAGGCGCGATCACGGGCATGCTCGTGGCGGGCCTCGCGCTGCTCGGAGTTGCGGTCTACTATCTCGTCCTCACCGACATGCTGGGCTATTCACCAAGCGACCGCGTCGTCATCGACGCGCTTGTCTCGCTCGGCTTCGGCGCTTCGCTGATTTCGATCTTCGCCCGTCTTGGCGGCGGCATCTTCACCAAGGGCGCCGATGTCGGCGGCGATCTCGTCGGCAAGGTCGAGGCAGGCATTCCCGAGGACGACCCGCGCAACCCGGCAACGATTGCCGACAATGTGGGCGACAATGTCGGCGATTGCGCAGGCATGGCCGCCGACCTTTTTGAAACCTATGCGGTTACCGTCGTCGCCACGATGGTTCTCGCGGCCATCTTCTTCGCCGGCACGCCGGTTCTCGAATTGGTCATGGTCTATCCGCTCGCCATTTGCGGCGCGTGCATCCTGACCTCCATCGTCGGCACGTTCTTCGTCAAACTCGGCGCCAACGGCTCGATCATGGGCGCTCTATACAAGGGCCTGATCGTGACCGGCCTGCTGTCGATCATCGGCCTCGGTGGCGCGACCTCGCTCACCATCGGCTGGGGCCAGATCGGTGAAGCCGACGGCATGGCGATTACCGGAACGAACCTGTTCTTCTGCGGCATCGTCGGCCTGATCGTTACTGCCCTGATCGTGGTCATCACCGAGTACTACACGGGAACCAACAAGCGCCCGGTCAACTCAATCGCTCAGGCATCTGTCACCGGCCACGGCACCAACGTCATCCAGGGCCTCGCGGTCTCGCTGGAATCGACGGCGCTGCCGGCCATCGTGATCGTCGCCGGCATCATCGCGACTTACCAACTCGCCGGACTTTTCGGCACCGGTGTCGCGGTAACGACCATGCTCGGCCTCGCCGGCATGATCGTGGCGCTCGACGCCTTCGGCCCGGTCACCGACAATGCCGGCGGCATTGCCGAAATGTCGGGAATGCCCAAGGAAGTGCGCCAGTCCACCGACGCGCTCGACGCCGTGGGCAACACAACCAAGGCGGTCACCAAGGGCTATGCGATCGGTTCGGCGGGCCTCGGCGCGCTGGTCCTCTTCGCTGCCTATACCAATGACCTCACCTACTTCAGCCAGCGGGGTACGGAGTATCCCTACTTCGCAGACGTCGGGGCGATCTCCTTCGACCTGTCCAACCCCTATGTCGTCGCCGGCCTGATCTTCGGCGGCCTCATTCCTTACCTGTTCGGCGGCATCGCAATGACAGCGGTCGGTCGGGCAGCTGGCGCGATCGTCGAGGAAGTGCGCCGCCAGTTCCGCGAGAAGCCGGGCATCATGGCCGGTACGGACCGTCCGGACTACGCCCGGGCCGTCGACATCCTGACAAAGGCCGCGATCCGCGAAATGATCATCCCGTCGCTTCTGCCGGTGCTGGCCCCGCTCGTCGTCTATTTCGGCGTGCTGGCGATTTCCGGCTCCAAGGCCTCGGCTTTCGCGGCGCTCGGCGCGTCCCTTTTGGGCGTGATCGTCAATGGCCTGTTCGTCGCCATCTCGATGACATCGGGCGGCGGCGCATGGGACAACGCGAAGAAGTCGTTCGAGGACGGTTTCGTCGACAAGGACGGCGTCAAGCACCTCAAGGGCTCGGAAGCACACAAGGCGTCGGTGACAGGCGACACGGTAGGCGATCCCTACAAGGACACCGCCGGTCCCGCCGTCAATCCGGCGATCAAGATCACCAACATCGTGGCGCTGTTGCTGCTGGCGGTGCTCGCGCACGCCTGATTCAAACTGGCAGGCCAACAAATGAAAACCCGCGGGGAGCGATCCCCGCGGGTTTTTTTGGTCCGTTTGAAATCGTGTCGGTTCAAAGCGCTAGAACGTCGGTCCCCCGCCGCCAACGCCGCCGCCCGGAAGCGGGGTGATCGGGCCTTTCTTGCCGCTGCCGGGTCCTGCAAGGATTTGGCCGAGGAAATTGAGGTCCCGGCCACCGGTCGGTGTCGTGCGCGTGATGAAGTCGAAGACTTTGCCGTCCTTCAATCCGTAATCGCCAACACGCGTGACCGTGCCTTCCTCGTCGAAATAGACCGCCAGCACCCGCTGATCGACGACCTTCGCCTTCTGGTACGCAAAGGTTTTCTGGCGCTTCTGCGAGATATAATAGTAGGTCTCGCTGGACTCGAAGGTGCCGGTGGTTGATGGCGATCCCAGCGCCAGCAGCACCTGGTCGCGGCTTGAGCCTACAGGAATGAGGTCGACCTGGTCCTGTGTTACGACCGCGCCATGCACCATGACCTGTGTCGGATTGCACCCTGCCAGTGCCAAAGCCGCGCCGACCAGCGCAGTAGAGGCGGCCAGCCGCACCTTGGCTGCCAATTCCCGCGGCATGTATTCACGTGCTATCGACATTTTTGTACGCTGCCCTGAACTAATGGTTTTCCTGTAATCGCAGGAGGTCCCGGTATATCACCGGCTCCTCGATTTCTTCAATCTCATTTGCCGCGCGCCATTTAGGCGGTGGTAGAGGAACAAGAAAAATGATCCTGAGATTTCTCGCGCGCTCCCGACACGATCCAGTCCCGCAGCAACTTTATGGCGCGGTTGTGACGCAGGCTCGCAAACCAGTCTTCTATCTGAGTCGCGGCTTCCCGGATTCGGTGACGGGCCGCTTCGACGTATTGGCGCTGCACATGTTCCTGTTCAGCCGGCGGCTTTCCAGCGAGGATGATCCGCGTGCGGCGGCATTGTCGCAAGAGGTATTCGACGCCTTCACAGACGGGATCGACGATGCATTGCGCGCACTTGGAATCGGCGACACCTCCGTTCCCAAGCGCAAGCAGGCAATGGTTCGTGGCTTTTACGCCCAGATCGATGAATTTGCGCCGCTGATGGACAAGGCCGATTCCGGCGCCTTGGGCGCCGCGGTCTCTCGCCGCTTCTTTGAAGGGGGCAACAAGGATGAATCCGCGCGAATCTCGGCTTATATGCTGGAGGCGGCCAACGCACTGGCGGCGCAGCAGTTCAGCGCCATCGGCAATGGAGCTTTGTCGTGGCCGCAGCCGGATTGAACGGAAAACCACATGACGCAAATTCCTTCGTTCACTGTCAATGTAACGACCCTGCCGGGCTCGGGTTATCCGGTTATGCTGCGCCCGGGCGACAAGGAGCGCACCGCGATCGCGCAGGCGGCCGGCATCACCGCGCTGCCCATGTTGGAAGTTGATCTCACGCTGAAGCGCTGGCGGCGCGACGGCGTCGAAGTGACTGGCGTACTGCGCGCCCGCGCCGAGCAGCCTTGCGTCGTGACGCTCGAACCGGTGTTTCAGGACATAGCGCAAAAGCTGCGCACCACTTTCCTGCCGGAACGCTCGGCGCTAGCCGTGCCCGTTAACCGCCAGGACCGCGAACTGGTGCTCGACCCGGAAGGCGATGATCCGCCGGAAACCTTCGAGGGCGACAGCATAGACGTATGGCCGTTCGTAATGGAAATGCTCGGCCTTGCCCTCGATCCTTTTCCGCGCGCGCCCGGTGCGCAATTGCAAACAACGCCCGATGAAGCCGATGAGCCGGAAAATGCGGAAAAATCGCCGTTTGCGGTGCTTCAGGCGCTGAAATCCAGGGATAAATGAACGCTGCCGTCGACTTGCTGAGTTGACCGGTATGGTCCCGCCCGGCGATGGCCTATTGTCGGCTTGGCCCGTATCGGATAACTCCACGCTGAATTACGGTGCTTGGCTGCACCGGTGCTTCTCGCAAAACCGGTCCTGATGACAGCTACATTGACAGTTTCGCTGGATGCGATGGGCGGAGACCACGGCGCGGCTGTGGTACTTGGCGGTGCCGAAATTGCGCTGATGCGCAAGCCGGACCTGCGTTTCCTGCTCTTCGGCGATGAAGCCGTGATCAAGCCGCTTCTGGAAAAATACCCCGCGCTCGCCAAGGTTTCGCATGTGCGCCATTGCGAAGTGTCGATCGCCATGGACGAAAAGCCGAGCCAGGCACTGCGTCACGGTCGTGGAAAGTCGGGCATGTGGCAGGCCATCGACGCCGTCAAGACGGGCGAGTCAGCATTTTGCGTGTCCGCCGGCAACACCGGCGCATTGATGGCCATGGCGCGATTCTGCCTGCGTACCATCGAGGGCATCGAGCGGCCGGCAATGGCTGCACTGTGGCCGACGCTCAAGGGCGAGAGCGTCGTCCTTGATGTCGGCGCCAATGTGGGGGCCGACGCCTCGCAGCTTGTAGACTATGCGGTGATGGGCGCGGCAATGGCGCGCGCGCTATATGACCTTGAAAAGCCTACCGTCGGGCTTCTGAATATTGGCGTCGAAGAGGTAAAGGGCCAGGAACAGGTTCGCGAGGCCGGCCAGATACTGCGCGATGCGGCGCTGGACAACCTCGAATATCACGGTTTCGTCGAGGGCGATGATCTGGGCAAGGGCACGGTCGATGTCGTCGTCACCGAGGGCTTTGCCGGCAACATCGCGCTCAAGACAGCCGAGGGAACGGCCCGCCAGATCGCGCAATATTTGCGCGCGGCAATGAGTCGGACCTTGATGGCCCGCATCGGTTACCTGTTTGCCAGGTCCGCCTTTCAGCATCTTCGCGAGAAGATGGACCCGCGAAAGGTCAACGGCGCGGTGTTCCTGGGCCTTAACGGGCTCGTGGTCAAAAGCCATGGCGGTACGGATGCCGAAGGCTATGCCGCCGCGATCGAGGTCGGATACGACATGGCCGCAAACGGCATCATCGAAAAAATAAAGAGCGACCTTACGTTTTTTGGCGGCCTGCGCGTCGCCAAGACGGAAGGCTGAAGAAAAGCCGGCCGCACAGGCGGACCGTTCCACGGGAAAAATCAAGTGATACGATCGATAGTTACCGGTTGCGGCTCATACCTTCCCTCGCGTGTCATGAAGAACACGGACTTCGAGGGAATTGTCGAGACCAGCGACGAATGGATTGTCCAGCGCACCGGTATCCGCCAACGCCACATCGTGGCGGAAGGGGAGACCACCGCCGATCTCGGCGAGCATGCGGCCCGTGCTGCGCTTGCCGACGCCAAGCTGTCGATCGCGGATATCGACATGATCATTCTGGCGACCTCGACGCCGAACAATACCTTTCCGGCCACCGCGGTCGAGATCCAGCAGCGCTTGGGCATGAGCCACGGCTTCGCCTTCGACACGCAGGCGGTATGCTCCGGCTTCGTCTACGCCGTCACAACCGCCGACCAGTATATCCGAACCGGTTTCGTGCGCCGCGTTCTGGTCATCGGCGCGGAAACCTTCTCGCGCATTCTCGACTGGAACGACCGCACGACCTGCGTGCTGTTCGGCGACGGTGCAGGCGCGGTGGTACTGGAGGCGGACGAGGGCGAAGGCGCCATGACCGATCGCGGCATCCTGGCTTCCGCGCTTCGCTCCGACGGCTCGCATCGCGACAAGCTCTACGTCGATGGCGGCCCGTCGACGACCGGAACGGTCGGCCATCTGCGCATGGAAGGCAAGGAGGTCTTCCGCCATGCGGTCGGCATGATCACCGATGTGATCGAGGCGGCCTATGCCAGCACGGGGATGGGTTCGCAGGACATCGACTGGTTCGTCCCGCACCAGGCAAACCGGCGCATCATCGACGCTTCGGCAAAGAAGCTTGGCATTGCACCCGAAAAGGTCGTCGTGACCGTGGACAGGCACGGCAACACTTCCGCTGCGTCCATTCCGCTCGCCTTGTGCGAGGCAGTCCGCGACGGGCGTATCCGCCGCGGCGATATCGTTCTGCTGGAGGCGATGGGCGGCGGATTTACGTGGGGTTCGGTGCTTTTGCGCTGGTAATGCACCCTTGCGCACTAAAGCGTGATCATTCCCTTGAAATATTTGTTAATTTGCGGGAATATTATGTTTGTCTGAACGAGTTTGAAAGTTGGGCGGTCATGGAAAGCCACCTCGGGTGCAATCTTTCCGGACCGGTTCGCAAAGGCGGCCAATAAGCGCCGGCAACTGCTTTCGGGGGAACTTGGGCGGCGTAGCGTTACTCCCTGACGCCGCGTTGCATTGAACCGCAGGCGCCGCATGACAGGCGCTGCACAACAAGGCGCAGCGGAATACCGCGCGTCCAACCAGTACAGGTGGGTGTCTTATGGGGGGAAAAACATTAACCCGGATGGATTTGGCCGAGGCTGTCTACCAAAAAGTGGGACTTTCACGGACTGAATCGGCTGAACTCGTCGAGCTGGTACTCGACATGATCGCCGACCGGGTAGTGCAGGGCGATTCGGTCAAACTGTCTTCTTTCGGATCCTTTGTGGTCCGACACAAGAACGAACGCGTCGGTCGCAATCCTAAAACGGGCGAGGAAGTGCCAATCACGCCGCGCAGGGTAATGGTGTTCAAGCCGTCGCACGTGCTCAAGGAAGCGGTGCTTAACGGACACCTTGCACAGCAGCGCAAGGCTTCCTGACGGTCGCAGGCTGGCGGGCGCAAGGAATCATGCTAGCCTCGGCAGCCGCGGCCCGTGGGCGGGCGGCGGTTGAATGTTGCGAGCGATGCGATGAACAAGAGCCCTGACGCTTTCCGCACGATTTCCGAGGTGGCGGAGGATCTCGATCTTCCCCAGCACGTGCTGCGTTTCTGGGAAACCCGGTTCCGCGAGATCAAGCCGTTGAAACGCGGTGGTGGCAGGCGTTACTATCGTCCTGACGATGTCGACCTCTTGCGCGGGATAAAGCACCTCCTCTACGACGAGGGTTACACCATTCGCGGACTGCAGCGAATCCTCAAGGAGCAAGGCAACCGCTTCGTGATATCCGTGGGAAGGGGCGAAATCTCGGCGGAAGCGGCAGGCGTGCTCGGTGCCGCCGAAAAAGCCGTTGCCGAACCGGCCATCGAAGATCAGCGCGAGGAAGAAGAGACCGGCCACGGCGAAGCGCGTGCATCGGGCTCCGATCAGCGCCGGGCGCGAACGGTGGGTGAAATCACCGCCCCGGCCCGCCCGCGGGGCTTCTTCGACCGCCTGCGCGGGCGGGAGGACGAGATCGAGGAGGATATGCCCGGGCGCAGCCTGTCTGCCGACGAAAGGCGCAGCCTGCAAGCCACGCTGTACGAACTTCTGGAATGCAAGCGCCTGCTGGATCAGGTCCGCGGCGCCTGAGCTTTTTTGACGGAGGCCGGCAATGCGCGAAGCCTGTTCAATGAATTGCAAAGTTTCGCCGTTCAGTGGCGTCAACGGCGGTCGTGCCGGCATCGCGGCGGGAATCTGATGGGAACGGTTCCCCTGCTTGACGACGTGACCGCCAGCGCTGAGGCTAAAGCCGTATTCGACGACATCCGCGCCACGCGAAACACCGACTACGTGAACAATTTCTGGCGAGCTCTGGCGGCCGATCCGCATTTGCTGCAGCAAACCTGGGAGCGGGTGCACGCGGTGATGGTGCCTGGCGCTCTCGATCCGCTCGTCAAGGAACTCATCTACATTGCCGTTTCAACGGCAAACAATTGCAGCTACTGCGTCCATTCGCACACGGCTGCTGCGCGGGCCAAGGGCATGACGGCCGACCAGCATGCCGAACTGCTGCAGGTAATTGCACTCGCCAGCCACACCAATTCGCTTGCAAACGCGTTGCAGGTGGAGGTGGACGACAGGTTCAAGGCCTGAGGCTGTCGACCGGTTTGCATATCCGGGGAAGAAATGGTCGGAGCGAGAGGATTCGAACCTCCGACCCCCTGCACCCCATGCAGGTGCGCTACCAGGCTGCGCTACGCTCCGAGAATGTGGCGGACCCTACAGAAGCGGGTTTTCCAATTCAACCAGAAAGATGGCCATTGCGCGCCATTGTGCCATTGGCCGCCCGTGACAACAGGCCGGGACGGCGTTGCACCTGCCATTGCCGCTCCAGCGCCATGCATCCCCAGACAATTCCGATCGAAAGGTAGAAATGCCGCCACTTGTCGGTGTCGATCACGATCCCGACAAGCACATGACCCAGGAACACGACATAGGCTATCTGGAGATAAACCAGCCAGGGTCGCTGCCTGAACAGCATCTTGAAGCCGCCGATGAGCGTCCACAGGACCATGGCCATCCACGCCACGAAACCGATCCAGCCATAGTCCATCAGCGCCTTCAGATACATGTTGTGCGTATCTTCCGTATAGATAAAGCCGAAAGCGAGCGGTCCTATTCCCAGAGGCTTTTCGGTCGACAGAATGAACCCGTCATAGTGGCGGGCGAACCGTCCCTGCCTGCCTCCGTCGTATTCCTGTACAACCTTGGTGCGCTGCTCGAAGAGATTGGCGATCGCAGGAACCTGCACCGCCGCGGAAAGCATCACAACGAGCATGGAGGCCCCGATGACCGCGAGCACGATGTATTTGAGCCGGTTCTTTGCGCTCTGTTCGTTGACGATAAGCAGGAAATAGAAGACCGCCGCCGTCACCACCGCAAGGCCCCACGCTGCACGCGAGAAGGCAAGGAACAGCCCGAGCAGGATAACCAGCAGCATTGCGATGCGCACCGGCATAAGCGCCTTGCCCCGGTTGACGATGCCATAGATCAGATAAAGAATCGGCATCGCGAGAAAAGGCCCGTAGACGTTGGGGTCCTGAAAGGCGCCCATTGCGCGCGAGTAACGCGTGAACATCTCGAAGCCTGAAATGCCGAAATAGCCGATGATGCCGAGGCACGAGGTAATGGTGGCTGCGACGACATAAGCCCTGAAGATGAGTCGCAGCCTGCCCATGTCCTCTCGGATGAGAACCGCGAAGAAAACCGAGGTCAGGGCGAGGAAATATGAAACGGCCACATACATGAAGCCGCGGTCCCACTCAGGAATCTGCCAGCTGGAAATGATGCCGCCCGCGCAAAAGGTCGTCAGCATAACCAGAAGCGGCATGATCGTTCTTGGCACCCGCATGCCGAAAAGCGCCCAGATCACCAGCATCAGGCAAAGCATGAACTCGTACGGCGCGGGTTCGAAGATGACGAAGCCGCCCAGGAAGGTGGCAAATGCAATCGCGCCGTTCGAGATCATCGAGACCTGCGCACGGCGCAGCGCGCTCGCAGGCAGGGCGGGCGAATGCGCGGCCTGAAGGCCGGAATTGACCGCCGCCACGCTCAATATGCGTTGTCCGTGTTCAGCAGCTTGAATGGCGTTAGCGCCAATATGTAGAGGTCAAGCAGAAGCGACCAGTTCTCGATGTAGTAGAGGTCGCAATTGACGCGCTCGCGGATCTTGACCGCGCTGTCGACTTCGCCGCGCCAGCCATTGACTTGGGCCCAGCCGGTAACGCCCGGCTTTACCTTGTGGCGTGCGAAGTATCCGTCGACAACTTCGTCCCACAGCTTGTTTCCGGTATGCGCGTTGACGGCGTGCGGGCGCGGGCCGACCAGTGAAAGCTCGCCGCGCAACACGTTGAAGAGTTGTGGCAGTTCGTCGATCGAGGTCTTGCGGATGAAACGGCCGACGCGCGTGACGCGCGGATCGTTCCGCGTCACCACCTTCTTGGCGTCCGGGTCAGACATTTCATGGAACATCGACCGGAACTTCAGGACTTCGATGACCTCGTTGTTGAAGCCGTACCGGCGCTGGCGGAAGATGACCGGCCCCTTGCTCTCCCAGCGGATGGCAATCGCGGCGGCGATCATCAAAGGCGACAACAACAACAGCGCCACGGCGGAAATGGCGACATCGAACACGCGCTTGGTGATCGCGTCCCAGTCGGCGATCGGCTTGTCGAAAACGTCGAGGAAGGGCAGGGAACCCTCGTACGAATACGAGCGTGGACGGAAGCGCAGCTTGTTTGCATGCGCCGACAGGCGGATATCGACCGGCAGCACCCACAGCTTCTTCAAGAGCTGCAACACACGCTTTTCCGCCGACAGGGGCAGGGAAACGATGAGCATGTTGACACGCGCCATGCGCCCGAATTCGACCAGTTCCGGCACTGTTCCAAGCTTTGGGTAACCTGCAACGACAGGCGGCGAGCGGCTGTCGTCGCGGTCATCGAATATCCCGCAGATGCGGATGTCGCTGTTGCGTTGCGCCTCCAGTGAACGGATGAGCTCTTCAGCCGGTGCGCCGCCACCGACTATGACCGCGCGCCGCTCCAGCCGCCCGTCCGCCATCAGCCTGCGAACCGTAGCCCACACTGCGGTGCGATAGGCTGCAAGCACTACCGTACCCATCACGAACCAAAGGCCGAACCACAGGCGCGAGAAGTCGGCCGACGTCTTGGAAAAGAAGCCGATGACCACCAGCACGAGTAGCGCCATGGTAAAGCCGGTCAGGGCCTTGGTGTACTGCGCGATGAAGTTGCGTAACGATGTAATTTGGTATCCATCCAGCGCCTGGATGAAACAGATCGCAAGGATGGAGCCGAAGAATGCCGCGCCGGCATGCTTGAGGAAGTCGGCGCCGTCTGCCGGCATGTTGAAGCTGATGATTCCCAGCGCCATTGCCAGCAGGCACAGGAACTCGAAGACACGCACGAGGCCGGAAATGAGGCTCGGCGCAACGGAATCAGCCGAAAAAAGTTCGGCTACCTGCTTGGCGAGTTCGTTGAGTTCAACCTTGCGGGCATGTCCGGCGCCAGGTTCGGCGCTCGCCTCGCGCACCGCCTTCGGTGTAAATATTTCCGCAACGCCGCCGCCGTGATTGTCGGAGAGCATGGCAATTCCCCCAGCACTTTGCATATGCAGCCGGGTTAAGCGAAAATGGCTAATAAACGCTGCATACGCTGCGCAAAGCGCAGGGAACGGCGCATCCGCAGAAAAACAGGGTTAACGCACCGTTAAAGACTGTCGCGATAGGCGGTTTCCACGGCGCTTGCCATGGTTTCCACCGAGAAACGTTTTTGGAGCGTCGTGCTGGCCTCGGCAGCTTCTGTATCGCGCCGGGGGTCGTCCAGCGCTTCAAGCATTGCCGCTGCCAGCGCTCCGATATTGCCAGGTTCCGCCAGTGTCCGGTCGCTACCTTCGAATATCTCGGGAATGCCGCCCACCCGCGTAGCGACCAGCGGCCTGGCCGCTGCCACCGCCTCCAGCACGATATAGGGCATGGATTCTGCGCGCGACGGCACGACAACGACCTTCGCCTTGGCAAAGGCCTGCCGGGCCGGCATCGGATCATGGACAGTTACGGCCTGCACCAGCCCCAACTTGGCGATCCGTTGCAAGTAGGCCGGCTTGTCCGGCCCGTCGCCGACGAAATCCGCGGTGATGTTGCGCCCGGTCTGCTTGCGCAGATGCGCGATGGCATCGAGAAAGACGTCGCAGCCCTTCAAGTCCCGCATCATCCCGATATAGATGAAATCCGATGCGTCCGGTTCTGCCGGAACAGGCTCGAACTCATCCGGGGAAAGGCCGTTGTAGACGATCGTCATCGGGCGGCGGGGCGTTCCCACCTTCGCGGCATATCCCTGCGCCTCGTAGCGCGAGACGAAGACGAGCCGGTCGGTCATCCGCTCCAGCATGCGCTCGAGCGAGAAGAACACCCGCCCCTTGAGGCTGGCTGCATCGTAATGGATGGAGCCGCCATGGGGGCAATAGAGACGGGCAACGCGACTACCTGATACCCGTAACGCTGAACCGATCATGCGGGCATAGGCGCCGCCCTTGGCGCCATGCGAGTGCAGCACATTCGGTTGCAATTTCCTGATTTCGCCGAAGGCGCGCCAAAGCGCGCCCAAATCGCGCGGCGTGATAGCGCGATCCATCGGAATTCTCGTCAGCCCGAGCTTGAGCTCGGGCCGTATCGCTTCAAAGAGCGCTTCCTCGAATGCACCGCCGGTCGATAAATCGCAAAGGATGCCGACCGCATGCCCAGCCGCCGATTGCGCCGCAACCAGATCGCGGACATGGCGAAAAATGCCGCCGACCGGCGAGCGAAAACAATGGACAATGCGCAGCGGTTCATTGTTCATGCGTCAGAACAGCCGCTCGCGAACATAAATTGTGTCGCCGGGAAGAATCGGATCGGAAAGCGGCACCCGGCCGTTCAACACATTGCCGTTTACCTGCCGTGTGATGTCGGCGTTGTCCTGCAAAGCGCGCGGCGAAAACCCGCCGGCAATGGCGATCGCATTCTGGACGGTCATGCCCGGGACATAGGAATATTGTCCGCCTTGGCTTACCTCCCCCATGATGAAGAAGGGGCGGTACCGCTCGATTTCGACCGATACGTCCGGATTGCGGAGGAAGCCCTGGCGCAACTTTCCTGCCAGTTGCGCTTCCAGTTCCTGCGGCGTGCGGCCGCGTGCCTCGACCGCGCCAACAAGCGGAAAGGCGATGAACCCCGCCTTGTCAACCGAATAGCTGTTGGTCAGGTCCGTCTCGCCAAACACGGTCACCCGGACCCGGTCACCCGAATCCAAGGTATAGGGCTGCGTCAGCGCCGCCTGGAATGTCTCGTCCACCGGCTTGTAGGTCGAGCAGGCAGTGACCGCCACCGAGGCAGCCAGGATGATGAGCAGTTGTCGGAGGGAAGTCCTGGTTTGACGCAACATCGCATTTCCTGAAATTCGCCCTGACCTGCAAGCGGCAGCGAGGCGTGTTGCGAAACATTAAGCTACCAACATGGTTAATGCCCCGTAAAGGCTATCAAAATCACCCGACAGGCCTCGTAAATTTTCGTTAATCAAGATTAAATGGAATTAAGACAGATTAATACTTTTTAGCTCGTCCCATTAACGCGCTGGTTACCATGTTTATTGACAATGGTTACATGTTTCCGCGTCCTGTTTGTGAGGAGTATGACAATGTCCGGCGCCAATGAGTTGAGCAGGGACGTCGATATCGACATTTCCGGTCTTTTTTCCGAACTGCGCCGCAAGCTGTGGCTGGTGATTGGCATACCGCTGATTGTCGGCGCCGGGCTGTTCGTCTTCTTCGCGGGGATGGATCCCAGCTACAAGTCGAGCGCACGTATCATCATCGAGAAGCGCGAGTCGATCTTCACGCGTCAGGCTGGCGGCGACGTGGCGGTTTCCGGGAATCAGTTCGACGAGCAGGCCGTCGGCAGCCAGGTGGAAGTGCTCGCGTCCGACGACTTGGCCCTGAAGGTCATCAACCGCCTCAACCTCATTGAAAATCCGGAGTTCAACGCGCCGCCATCCTTCCTTGGCAACCTCTTGTCGATGGCCGGTAGCGGAACCGGTTCCGGTGCAACGCCGCAGGAGCGGGTGCTGAACGAATTCCGCAGCCGCCTGGTGGTTTATGCGGTGGAAAAATCGCGCGTCATTGCCATTGAGTTCTGGGCGCACGACCGCAAGCTGGCGCAGGAAGTTCCCAATGCGCTGGCGGACGAATATCTCGCCTTCACCAAGCAGTCGCAGCTTCAGTCCACCGAGGATGCAACGGGATGGCTTGGACCTGAAATCGAGGAACTGCGCGCTAAAGTGCGCGAATCCGAGGCGAAGGTCGCCGAATACCGCGCCAACTCCGACATCCTCGTCGGCAACAACAATGCACTCCTTTCGACGCAGCAGCTTTCCGAGGTTTCCTCCGAATTGTCGCGGGTTCGCGGCGACCGCTCGGCGGCGGAAGGAAAAATCGTGGCCATCCGCGCGGCGCTGGACAAGGGCGGTTCGCTCGACGTCATTCCCGAAGTCATGGCTTCGCAGCTCGTTCAGCGGCTGCGCGAACGGGAAGTGTCGCTTCAGGCCCAGATATCGGAACTCAGCACTTCGCTGGGGCCGAACCATCCCCGTCTCAAGGCGCTGAAATCGCAGGCCGGTGATTTTTCCGGCCAGATCAGGAACGAGGCGCAGAATATCCTTTCCAGCCTCGAAAACAATGTCGATCTGTTGCGCAGGCAGGAAGCTGTACTGATCCAGGAGGTCAACAGGCTGAAGGCGGAGTCAAGCCGGGTGGGCGAGGCAGAAGTCGAACTGCGTGCACTGGAACGCGAAGCAACCGCGCAACGCGAGCTGCTGGAAACCTATCTGACGCGCTATCGCGAAGCGGCGAGCCGAACCAGCCGGGACTATCTGCCGATCGACGCCCGGATTATCTCGCGCGCAGTGATGCCGGCCTCGAGTTTCTTCCCCAAGGTGATTCCGTTCACCCTTGCCGGCGCGGTCATGTCGCTGGTACTTGCGGTCGTGGGAGTCCTCGCTGCAGCGCTCCTCAGCGGCAAGGCTTTGAAAGCGGTTGGCACGGTTGCGCCGTCCATGGTGCCGGAGCGGATCGAGATCGAACCGGTCATGCACGAGCAGGTCCGCGCTCCCCGGCCGGTGCAGCCTGAGACAAGAGCCGTTGCACGCGCCGCCAATGCGCCGGTACCTGTACCTGTCTCAGTCCTTGGCGAAGTGGACACGCCTTCCATGTATGCCGGCGAGAACGTGCAGAATGAACCCCGACGCGGCGCCGCGAACGATCCTGAAGTCTTTGGACATGAGGAGACCGTGCTGGCGATCGCGAATATGGGCCGCGCCAGCATTGCAGCGATTTCGCCAGGTGGCGATGCCGGGTCGCCGACTACTTGGGAAATTGCCCGGCTCCTTGCCGATGCCGGCAACAGCGTACTGGTCATCGACCTGACCGGCAGCGCGGTCACCACGCGCGAATTCCTCGGCACAACCAATGCCGCCGGAGTCTCGGATCTGCTGGCACGCTCGGCTCGACTGCCGAACGTGATCTTTGCAGACCGAAAATCGTCGGCACACATCATTCCAGCGGGCACCTCGCGCGACGCCGCGCCAGACGCGATTGCCGAACTGTCTCGCATCGCCGCCATCGTATCGCGTGACTATGATTTCGTGGTGTTCGATTGCGGCTTTGCCGGGCCTGACGGGCTGGAAAACATCACCGATGAAGAGACGATCGTACTCGTCAACGCCGAAGGCGCATCGAGGGTCGAGGCAAAACTTGCTGAAACGTCATTGCGCGCCGCAGGCTACCAAGATGCCGTGACAGTGCAACTCGGAGCGGATCTGCGAAACGGCAAGGCTGCGGTGGCTTGAGGAAAGTCAGCGCCAGAAAAGCCGCGCCCTGGCGCGGCGCAGGGTGGTGATGGCGTCCCAGACCTGCGGCGAACTGCGAAGTGCGCGCCGCAGGCGGTAGCCGAGCTTATCGGCGGATGCGAGCACAGCGCCCATGGCGCCGACCGAAACGATGACGTCGAACAGTTCCTGGCGCTCGTCGCACCAGGAGCGCTTGTAGCGCTCGTCGCCGGCGCCCAGGTCCATTGTCTCCATCCCGGCGGAGCAATAGTGCTCGGCGAGCAGGTAAAGCAGCATCTCGCCCGGGCTGATATCGATGAGTTCGTCTTCGGAGATCGAGCTGAAATAGCCGGACAGGTGCCTGCCGCGAATGCCGCCGCCAAATACGGCGCGGATCTTTCCGCCGATCTCCAGGGCATGCATGCGCAGCAGCGGTTCCCGGGTTCCAAGCGAGCTCAATGCCAGGGTGGAAAGCATCTCCCGTGCACCCGCGGTATTGAAGACGTTGTGGATGCCGGACTTGCGCAGGCGGTCGCCCTTCTGCCGGAAAAAGGTTTCGAGCAAACGCGTCACGGTCTTGGGATTGTCGGCGACGATGAAGTTGTAGCCGCCCGCCGAATTCAGCCTGGCGGCATTGCGAGCGGAACTTCTTTTTCTTGCGCTTGGCGTTGCCGCGCTTGAGCAGTGCCTCGAATCCGTCCGAAAGATGCATGACGAAGGCAGGATTTATCGATGGCTGCCGTTCAAGCGCCGCCATGGGATTGGCATGACCGTTCCACGCCGCAGGCTGGCAACACAGGCGCATCGCGTAGGCGCCCGAAAGGACGCCGATCTTGCGGAGAATGTTTGCGATGTCGCCGGGTGTCGCGCGCGAAAGGAACTCGCGCGAGTAAAGCCCCATGCAAAGATTGACATGGCTGCCGCCGATCCATTGCACCGTGGGATAGATTCGTCCCTTGACCACCAGCGGCAGAAGGAAGGCTGGCCGGTCTTCGATATGGCCGGTGACAATGAATGGCCGTGCGCCGCACTCGCGCTCTAGCGTCGAAAGCGCGATTACCGCCCAGTCATGCCGTTGGTAGACGGTGGAAGTATCCTGCGTCTCGAGTGCGCGCCAGATGGACCCGATGGCGTCGATATCGGTGCATACCTGCAGACGGACATCGGACGAAAGCACGCTGTGCCCGGCCGAAACCGGCCGTTCTTGCCGATCCTGCTCCGTATCGGCGGAACGTTCAATATCAGTGATCGCCGTGTCCATCATTTCACCTCGGACGCGACGCATAGCAACCTAATCTAAATATTCCGTGTGTATGCATTATGGACAATTTGAAGGGATCGCATGGCCGGATCGCTAGCTCAGAAGTCCATTCTCAACGCCTTGTACGTGTCCGGAGCCACCAAATGGTCCCGGCACGGCGGGCTTGGCGCGATCCTGACGCTGCACCGCGTGAACGGCACTGCTCCGCGCTCCGGCTTCGCGCCAAATGCGCATCTGACCGTTTCGCCGGTGTTTCTCGACCGGATGCTTGCGCAACTTGCGCAGTCCTTCGATTTCGTCAGCCTGGACGAGGCCGCACGGCGCATCGCAACCTCGGATGACGGCGGTCGCGGCCGCCGTTTCGTGGCGATCACGCTGGACGACGGCTATCGTGACAATTTGGTCCATGCCGTGCCGCTCTTCCGGCGGCACAATGTGCCCTACACCATATTCATCGCGCCCGGCCTCGTGGAAGGCCAGGCAACGCTCTGGTGGGAAGATCTTGAAGCGGTCGTTGCGGGAAGGGAGCGCATCGTGATGCATTCCCCCGCCGGCAAGGTGGATTTCGATCTGTCGAGCCCTTCCAAAAAGCGCGCGGCATATGGCGAACTGCTTGAATTCTTCACAGCCAAGGTCGACGAACCGACGCAGCGGCGAATGGTTGCCGAACTCGCCTGGCAGGCGGGAATCGATACCAAGGCGCACCTTGCAGAGTCGATCATGGACTGGCGCGAGATTGCCCGGCTTGCGACCGATCCGCTTTGCACAATCGGAGCACACACGATCCATCACTACGCGGTGGCGCGCCTCGACCCGGTGCAGGCCCGCACGGAGATGACCGAGAGCGCGCGCATCGTGCAGATGGAGACGGGCGAAGCGCCGCGTCACTTTGCATATCCCTATGGCTATCCGGCCGCTGCCGGCGCACGCGATTTCGCCATTGCGCGCGAATGCGGCTTTGCCACCGCCTTGACCACGCGGGTGGGGGTCGTGCATCCCGGGCACGCAGGGCACATGCATGCCTTGCCGCGCATCTCAGTCAATGGCCGGTTCCAGAACGTCAGGCATGTGCAAACGCTGCTATCGGGTCTGCCCTCGCTGATGGTCAACCGCGGCAGGGCGCTAAACGTCGCCTGAACGCCTTTGGCGCGCCGATCCACGGATCATCCAGTTGATGATAAACATCGCCGGCACGACCCAGGCGATACCGGTGACCATGAAATAAAGCGCATGCGCCCAACCTGGCGCATCGGCGAGGCGCGCCGTCGCGATTGCGGTCGCGACAAGGGCGTAGATAATCACCAGCAGGACGAGAAGCACTGTCCCGAAAAGCTTCCTGGCAGTTTGCGGCATGTGCATTCCCCTTGTTCCTGACAGGCAGTTAGGGCCGCTTTATCCCGCGCGCAAGTCGCCCGCATTGACGCGACCCTGTGTCACGCGCCCTTGCAAGGCCGCACGGCTTGCGCCAAACCAAGGGCTGATCATTCATGCCGATGGACGAAACTATGACTGCCGGACAGGGAATCCTCTACACGACTGCGCTGATCGAGCGCGAGCGGCGCAACCGCGCCATGGTGCGCTGGTGGCTCTATCTGGTCTGCCTGCTGGTATTCGCAATGGTTGTGGTCGGCGGCGCGACGCGGCTTACCAATTCCGGGCTTTCGATCACCGAATGGAAGCCGATCCACGGCATCATTCCGCCGCTGACACACGCCCAGTGGATGGAGGAGTTCGACAAGTACCGCCAGATCCCGGAATACCAGCAGATCAACAAGGGCATGAGCCTGCTGCAATTCCAGTTCATCTACTGGTGGGAATGGGCGCACCGCTTCCTTGGCCGCATCGTCGGCATCGTCTTCATCGTGCCCTTCGTGTGGTTCTGGGCGACGAAAAAGCTTGAAGATCGCATGAAGCCGCGCCTCATCGCGCTGCTGGCTCTTGGCTCGCTTCAGGGCTTCGTCGGCTGGTGGATGGTCTCTTCGGGGCTTACCGAACGGGTTGATGTCAGCCAGTACCGGCTCGCCGTTCATCTGACGCTTGCCTGCATCATCTTTGCCTATGCGCTGTGGCTGGCGCGCGGCCTGGCACCGCACACCGCCAACTACGCGCCGCCGGCGCTGGTGGTGCTCGCGCCGCTGGTCGTCGCTGCCATCATCGTCCAGATCTTCCTTGGCGCGCTGGTAGCCGGCCTTGATGCAGGGCTGGCCTACAATGATTGGCCGACGATGGACGGCGCTATCGTTCCGGACAGTCTGATGGTCATGGAACCGGCCTGGCGCAATTTCTTCGAGAACCCGAAGATGGTGCAGTTTGTCCATCGCATGAGCGGCTACGCACTGGTTCTGCTGATTGCCATACAGTGGCTTGCATCACGCTCGAGCGATACGCCCGCTCCGCACCGCCTGCGCGCCGCCATCCTGCTGTGGCTTACGCTCGCCCAAGCGGCGATCGGCATCCTCACGCTCGTGTGGCAGGTGCCGCTCTATCTCGCGCTCGCCCACCAGGCAGGCGCTGCAATTTTGCTGGCCTTCGCGGTCGCGCACTGGCGTGCCATCCACGGCACCTATGCGCCGCTGACCGGTATCGAGGTCAGGAGCTAGCACGACGCCGCTTATCGCCCCAGCATGATGTTGAGGTTCTGCACAGCCGCGCCGGACGCGCCCTTGCCCAGATTGTCGAGCGAGGCGACGAGATTGACCATGCCGCCGTCTTCCGCGCCCAGCACGTAAAGCCGCATGTTGTCCTTGCCGGCGAGTTCCTCCGCCTCGATGCGCGCGAGTTTGGCGCTCAAGTCGAGGTCGACGACCGTCACGTATTCCTGACCGCTGTAGTGCCCTGCCAGCACCGCATGGACGTCGCCAAGCGAGCGAGCGCCTTCGAGAAGATCGAGATGAAAGGGAATGTTGACCAGCATTCCCTGCCGGAACCGGCCGACATTTGGCGTGAACACCGGCCGCCGCGAGAGGCCTGAGCGCGACATGATTTCCGGCACGTGCTTGTGCTGCAGGGTGAGCGAATAAAGATAGCTTGCCGACGCGATGTGATCCTCGTGCGAGGCGTCCTCCATCTGTGCGATGAGCGCCTTGCCGCCGCCCGTGTAGCCCGATACCGCATTGATGGTGACGGGCGTGTCGGTTGGCAGCATCGCCGCTTCCACAAGCGGCCGCAGGAGGGCAATGGCGCCGGTCGAGTAGCACCCGGGATTGGAGACGAAGCGCGCGCCGGCGATCGCGGCCCGCTGGCCGGTCGTCATTTCGGCAAAGCCGAATACCCATGCCGGATGCGTGCGGTGCGCAGTGGACGTGTCGATAATCCGCGTCTTGTCGTTACCGGCATCGGCCAGCATCTCAACGGCCTCGCGGCTCGCATCGTCGGGCAGGCAAAGGATTGCGACATCGGCAGAGTTTAGCAGTTCAGCGCGTGCATCGGGGTTGCGCCGCTCTGCCTCTGGGATCGACAGCAATTCCAGATCGCCGCGAGTGCCGAGGCGGTCGCGGATCTGCAACCCGGTGGTGCCATGCTCGCCATCGATGAATATCTTGGGATTGCCGGCCATCATTGCCTCCGGATTTGTCAAGAATTGCAGTAGTTTGCGGCCCCGGCCCGAATCGGATTCTTTGCTTCAGGCATTTCCACCTGAATCAGAACTTCAGCTTCGGGCCTGCTCGTCGGCAAGTTTTTCGGCGCGCAGGCCGAGCATATACATCGCCACCGTCGCCCCGGCAATCGCGGTCACGTCAGCATGATCGTAAGGCGGCGAAACCTCAACTATGTCGGCGCCGCGAATGTCGAGACCGCCCAGGCGGCGCAGCACCGAGAGCATCTTCGCCGAGCTTGGACCGCCCGCGACCGGCGTACCCGTACCCGGCGCGAATGCCGGATCGAGGCAGTCGATATCGAAGGTCAGATATGCCGGCCCCGTTCCCACCCGTTCCCGGATCGCATCGGCAATGGCGAGCGCACTCATCTCCTCGACATCGTCGCCGAAGAGGATCTCGATGCCGTAATCCTCGGGCGCCACCGTGCGCACGCCGATGGTGATCGAGCGTTCCGGATCGATGATGCCGTCGCGCACCGCGCGGGTGACGAAGCTGCCATGGTCGATGCGCTCGCCATCATCGTCCCATGTGTCCTGGTGCGCATCGAAATGGATCAGCGCCAACGGGCCGTGCCGTTCGGCATGCGCCTTGAGCAGCGGCCAGGTCACGTAATGATCGCCCCCCAGCGACATCAGGAAAGCACCGCTCTCGAGGAGGCTCGCCGCCTCCTGCTCGATCGCCTCCGGCACTTCCCATGGCCGCCCGGAATCGAAGGCGCAGTCGCCATAGTCAACCACCGCCATGGCGGCGAAGATGTCTATGGAGAAGGGGTATTGCGGGTCGTTGTCGAAGATGGCCGATGCGCGGCGGATCGCCTGCGGGCCGAAGCGTGCACCCGGGCGGTTGGTGACCGCCGTGTCCAGCGGGATGCCCCAGACGATCACATCCGCCCCTTCAACGTCCTTGGAGTATTTGCGGCGCATGAACGAGAGCGCACCCGCGAAGGTCGGATCGCTCGCCGCCCCTGTCAGGCGGCGCGCGGTGAAAGCGTGATCGGCTATCTTCCTTGCCATGGTTCCCTCATACCGTCAGCACCGTCTGGCCGGTGGTCTTGCGCAATTCCAGCGCAACATGCGCCTTGGCGACATCGTTGAGCTTGAAGGTCTGGTTGACGTGGATCTTGACCTTGCCCGACTTGATCATGGCGAAGAGCTGGCGGGCGCGCTTTTCAAGTTCCTTCTTCTCGGCAATGAAATGAAACAGCGTCGGCCGTGTCGCGAAAAGCGAGCCGTTTGCCGCAAGGTCTGAGGTCTTGAAGTCCTCGATATTGCCGGACGATTGCCCGAAAATGACAAACGTGCCGAACTTGCGCAGGCATTTGAGCGAGCCGGGATAGGTGTCCTTGCCGACGGAATCATAGACCGCCGCCACGCCCTTGCCCTTGGTGAGCTTGCCGACTTCCTCGACGAAGTCCTGAACGCGGTAGTCGATGACGTGCTTGTAGCCATCCTTTTTCGCAAGTAGGGACTTGGCCGCGCCGCCCGCAGTGCCGATTGCGATAGCGCCCTTGGCCTTCAGCCACTGTCCCACGATGGAACCGACGCCGCCTGCCGCTGCATGCACCAGCACCGTGTCGCCCTTCTTAACCTTGTAGCAGTCGTGAATGAGGTATTGCGCAGTCAGTCCCTTGAGCATGGCGGCTGCCGCCTGCACATCGGAAACGCCGTTCGGAATTTTCACGAGCTTTTCCGCGGTGACGATCCGATGGCTGGCATAGGCCCCGCCCGGCACGACATAGGCCACCCGGTCACCCTTCTTGAATCCCTTGACGCCCGCGCCCATGGCCTCGACCACGCCCGCGCCTTCCGAACCCAGCACGGCAGGATAGCCGCCGGGCGCGGCATAAAGACCGCTGCGCTGGTAGACGTCGATGAAATTGAGGCCGATGGCCTTTTGCGCCACCAGCACTTCACCCTTGCCGGGCTTGGACAGTTCGATTTCCTGACGCATGAACACTTCCGGCCCTCCGGCCTTGTCCGCAACCATGGCATAGGCGGTAACGGGCTTTGCCGGCGCGGTTTGCCTTGGCGCGGCGGTCTTCCTGGCCACGGTCTTGGCGGCGGATCTGGCCGGCTTGCTTGCGGACTTGGCCGTCGGCTTCTTGGTTGGCGTTGCCATGGATCGATCTCCTCGTGTTCGCTTTGCGGCCTTTTGACCGCCGCCGGTTCCGGCAGTTCCCCTTTACTTGCAACCCGCAACGCCCTGTGTTCAAGTCCGCTGCATTGCATTTGTGCCGCTTGGGAACAGAAAAAGGAACGTTCCGATGGCGTTATCGCCCAACCGCAGGATTTGGACCTGGTTCGAAGGTTCCTGGCAGGAAGGCAATGTGCCGATCATGGGCGCGGCTGATCACGGCACATGGCTCGGCACCATGGTGTTCGACGGCGCACGGGCCTTTGAGGGTGTAGCGCCCGATCTTGATGCCCATTGCGCGCGCGTCAACCACTCCGCCACCGTCATGGGCCTCAAGCCAACATTCGAGACGGGTAAGATGGTAGAGATGGCGCGCGAGGGCATTGCCAAATTCCCGCTCGACGCGGCTGTGTACATCCGGCCGATGTACTGGTCGGTGGAAGGCGGCATGGCGACCGTCGATCCCAATCCTGAATCGACCGGATTTGCCCTGTGCATAGAGGAAGCCGCGATGGGTTCGGCGGCGGGCTTCACGGTCACGACGACGCAGTACACCCGCCCGACCCTTGCGACGAACCTCACCAACGCCAAGGCGGCATGCCTTTATCCCAACAACCAGCGCATGCTGCGCGAGGCCATGGCCAAGGGCTTTCACAACGCCATCGTCTGCGATCCGCTCGGCAACGTCGCCGAGACCGCGACATCCAACATTTTCATGGTCAAGAACGGCGAGGTCTTCACGCCGATTCCCAACGGCACGTTCCTCAATGGCGTCACCCGCCAGCGCGTCATCAAGCTGCTGCGCGGCGCCGGCCACAAGGTGTGGGAAACGACGCTGACGCTCGACGATTTCCGTGTTGCCGACGAGATCTTCTCCACTGGCAACTATTCCAAGGTGCAGCCCATCACGGCCTTCGACGACCACAAGCCGGGGCCGGGGCCGGTCACCGCGCGCGCCCGGGAACTCTACTGGGAGTGGGCGCACAGCGCGGCTTGAGGAGGCGGCCCCGGGGTGGATTTGCAGCAGAACGGAAATTCCCTGCGCAACCGGGTGTTCGAGATCATCGAACGCGGCCATCACGATATCCATTCCCAGATATTCGACTTCGTCATCATCGCGCTCATTCTCATCAATGTCGCGGTTTCGGTGATCGGAACAGTCCCGGAAATCCATGCGCAGTGGTCCACGGAACTGATGGTTCTCGATCGAATCTGCGTTGCGGTGTTCATTGTCGAATACATCGCCCGCATCTGGGTTGCGCCTGAACACCCGCTGATGAAGGGAAAAAGCCCGCTGCAATCGCGCATCAGGGTTGCGGCGATGCCGATGATGATCGTCGATGCGATAGCGCTCCTGCCGTTCTTTATCGAAATGTTCCTCGGCGTCGACCTCGCCGTGGTACGCGTGTTGCGGTTTCTGCGCTTCTACCGTCTCGCGCGGTATGCCCCGGCGATCAGCACGATCGGCAGGGTCATCGGCTCCGAATGGCGCTCGCTGATCGGCACCGGCGTCATCTTCTTCGGCCTGCTGCTGCTATCATCGGTTGCCATGTACCTGGTGGAGGGACACGTCCAGCCCGACAAGCTCGGAGACGTGCCGTCTGCAATGTGGTGGGCGGTGGTTACGCTTTCGACCGTCGGCTATGGCGACGTCATTCCGCTGACGCCGTTCGGCAAGGTCATCGCCGGCTTCACCATGGCGCTCGGCATCACCTTCTTTGCCCTGCCGGTTGGCATCATCGCCAACGGCTTCGCTGAGGAGATCAAGCGGCGCGACTTCGTCGTCTCCTTCGCCATGGTCGCGCGCGTCCCGCTTTTCGCCAAGCTCGACGTGCCGATGATCGCGCGGCTGGTCGGCCTGCTTTCGGCCCGCAAGTTTCCCTCCGGTGCGCTCATCATTTCGCGCGGCGACAAGGCCGATGCGATGTACTTCATCGCCCGCGGCGAAGTGGAAGTTGAAATTCCCGGCAAGGAAGTGAAGCTGGGGGAGGGCGACTTCTTTGGCGAGATCGGCCTCATCCACCACAATGCCCGCCGTACGGCAAACGTATATGCCGCAAGGGCGACGGACGTGCTGGTGCTCTCCTCGCAGGACTTCCGCCGCCTGATGCACCAGAGCCCTGAACTGGCCAACGCCGTGCGCGAAACGGCGGAGCAGCGAATGACGCAGAACGAGAAGGAGTGAGGGGCGGGTGGTACTCGAATATCCCGCGCTATAGGCTCGCCATTGAACGCATTTGATAAATCAGTTCCTTTGTGGGAGGCTGCGACAACAGCGGCGCAATTTTCCTGATCGTTTCGATATTCATGTCCCACCACCGCAATGACTGGAGATCATAAATTATTTCACGCGAAAAGCGTTCCTTGATGCGCTTTGCCGGGTTGCCGCCCCAAACTTCATAGTCTCCGATTTCCTTTACGACTGTGGAGTTGGCCGCAACAACTGCCCCGTTGCCTATCCGCACGCCGGACATGATTGTAACCCTGTTCCCCAACCAGACATCGTTTTCAATGATTACGTCGCCTTTTGTTACGGGATGACCGACAATGTTTTCGCCGCCCAGTTCATCCCTGAAAATATGCCCGAAAGGAAATGTCGTTGACCATTCAATTCTGTGATTGCCACCGAGCATCACTGTCAGGCCTTCGGCAATTGAACAAAATGAACCGATGTGAAGGCTGGCTCCTTCACCCCATTCCCTGACGGTCATGTTTTGTGGCCGTAGGTGAAGCGCCCGACTGTTATTCTTGAGCTTCCAATCCGGTCAAATTTTGTACTACTTGCTCCGCCCATCGCTCGCCCCCGAGACCGCCGTGAAGGCCATTGAACCGGAAACTGCGTAGGCTCTGACGCCCGAAAAGAAAAGGGCTTGCAGTCGCCTGCAAGCCCTCTTTGCAATCGATTGTTAGTTTTCGGATTTTTACCGCTTCGAGAACTGGAAGCTGCGGCGGGCCTTCGCCTTGCCGTACTTCTTGCGCTCGACGACGCGGCTGTCGCGGGTCAGGAAACCGCCCTTCTTAAGCACGGCGCGCAGCGCCGGCTCGTAATAGGTCAGCGCCTTGGAAATGCCGTGGCGCACCGCGCCCGCCTGGCCGGAAAGCCCGCCGCCCGTGACCGTCGCAATCACGTCGTACTGGCCGTCGCGGTTCGCCGCGATGATCGGCTGGCGCAGGATCATCTGCAGGACCGGCCGGGCGAAATAGGCCGCGAATTCCTTGCCGTTGACGGTGATCGTGCCCTTGCCGGGCTTGATCCAGACGCGGGCGACCGCGTTCTTGCGCTTGCCGGTGGCATAGGCGCGGCCATGCGCATCCAGCTTCTGGACGTGCACGGGTGCCGCCGCCGGCTGCGCGGCTGCTGGGTTCAGCGTTTCAAGCTGCTCGAGTCCGGCCATCGTCAGGCGCTCCTCTTGTTCTTGCGGTTCATCGCCGCGACATCCAGGACTTCCGGCTGCTGGGCTTCATGGGGATGGGTGGCTCCGGCGTAGACGCGCAGATTGCGCAGCTGCTGGCGGGCGAGCGGGCCTTCCGGCAGCATGCGCTGCACGGCCTTTTGCACGACGCGCTCCGGAAAGCGGCCTTCCAGGATCGCGCGTGCGGTGCGCTCCTTGATGCCGCCGGCATAGCCGGTGTGCCAGTAATAGATCTTGTTGGCGTATTTGTTGCCGGTCAGGCGCACCTTGTCGGCGTTGATGATGATGACATTGTCGCCATCATCGACATGCGGTGTGAAGGTGGCTTTGTGCTTGCCGCGCAGGCGGTTGGCAACAATCGAGGCGAGGCGGCCGAGAACGACGTCTCTCCGCGTCGATCAGCAGCCACTTCTTCACCACCTCTGCAGGTTTCTGCGAGAAGGTCGTCATTGAGGACATCCTTGTGTCGTGAACGGTTTCGATTGCGGAGTGAATCCAAGGGTAAGCGCCGCCATCGCGCTGCCTGCCTGTCTAAGGCCGGCTTCAGGCGTGTCCATACTGGAGAGACAGGCCGGCGTCAAGGACAGAGAACTTGTAATATCTGAAAGAATATCAATGAAATAACAATAACTTACAGATAAGGTATTATAATACCGCAAAATTTTGTCCGCTTGCAACAAAAAACCGGCCGGGCAAGCCCGACCGGTTCGATCCATTCAATGCCTGAAATGGCTTACTGAACCGACCCGTAGCAGGCCATCAAGGCCTGGTTGCAGGCGGCGGTGTTGGCGGCATTCGACTGCAGCGTGGCGAGGCCTTCTGCCGGCGTGGACGCGATCGTCGTGCTGATGCCCGCGCGCAGGCACTGGCCATGCGCTTCGTTGCAGGCAGCCTAGCCCTGCATCATGGTCATTGCGTCTGCCTGTGCGAAGGAAACGGCTGCGCCCATTGCCATGGCTGTTGCCGCGAGGATGGAAAGAATACGTGTCATTTCGAAGTCTCCCTTGGGATCTGCATTTTGTGATGGTGCGACTGGCCCTGTGCACCTGATGCGGACAATATCACTTCGCTATTCGTAAACAACTGCGTTCGGTGGCTTTTGTGCCACAGTTTGCAAGTGTTGCATGCGTGCACGGCAAGGCAGTTGCCAAGCCCGTGCCGGCCACTCACGCCTTGGTCAATACAAAGGAGCCGGGCGCGTTTTCCAACGGCTTGTGCCGTTTCGATCCGGTCTTGCGCGCCGGAACCATTTCGCCATCCTGCGCCACGATCCACCCATGCCAGTGCGGCCACCATGAACCGGGATGCTCGACCGCCGATTTTAGCCAGTCGTCGAACTCGCCCACCGGCTTGCCGCCGGTCCAGTACTGGTACTTTCCGGCCGCAGGCGGGTTGACGACCCCGGCGATGTGTCCCGAACCCGTCAGCACGAAGGTTACCTTGCCGCCGAAATATTGCGAGCCAAGATAGGCAGAGCGGGCGGGCGCAATATGGTCCTCGCGCGTCGCCAGATTGTAGATCGGGATGGTCACGTCGGAGAGGTCAAGCGTTTGCCCGCCGATTTCCATCGTCCCCTTGGTCAGCCGGTTCTCCAGGTAGCAATTGCGCAGGTAGAAGGAATGGTTCGCCGCCGGCATGCGGGTGGAATCGGAGTTCCAGTACAAAAGGTCGAAGGGCAAGGGGTTCTTCCCCTTCATGTAGTTGTCGACGACGTAGGGCCAGACGAGGTCCCGCGAGCGCAACAGGTTGAAGGCGTTCGCCATGCGCGCGCCCTCCAGATAGCCCTTTGTCGCCATCGAGTGTTCCACGCGCTCGATCTGCTCTTCGTCGACAAACACCTTGAGGTCGCCTGCATGGGTGAAGTCGACCTGGGTGGTGAAGAACGTGGCCGTAGCCGCCCGCTTGTCGCCGGTCCTGGCCATCAGTGCCAATGTGACGGCAAGCAGGGTGCCGCCGACACAATAGCCGATGAGGTTCATTTCCTTCTCGCCGGTGATCTCCTCGACCACGTCAAGCGTTTCAATGATTCCCTCGCGGGCATAATGCTCGAAGCTCTTCCCGGCCTGGCGTTCGTCCGGATTGACCCACGAAACGACGAACACGGTGTGACCCTGCTCGACGCACCACTTGATGAAGCTTTTTTGCGGGTTGAGGTCGAGAATGTAGAACTTGTTGATCCAGGGCGGCACGATCACCAGCGGGCGCTTCAGCACCTTGTCCGTCGCCGCTTCGTACTGGATTACCTGGCAGACATCGTTTTGGGAAACCACTTTGCCCGGCGTGTTGGCAACATCGCGGCCAACCTTGAAGGCGGTGTTGTCGGCCTGGCGCAGGCGCAATTCGCCCTTGCCGCGATCCAGATCCTCGGCAAGCATGCGCATGCCGCGCACAAGGTTTTCCCCGTCGCTCTTGAACGTCTCCTTCAGCACTTCCGGATTGGTGGCTGGAAAATTCGTCGGCGACAGCGAGTTGATGAGCTGCTGTGCGTAGAACACCGCCTTGTGCTTGGTGTGTTCGTCGAGGCCCTCGGTCTTGTCCACCAGATCCGTCATCCAGCCGGAAGTGATGAGATAGGCCTGGCGCATGAAATTGAAGAACTGGTTCTCCTGCCATTCGCGGTCGTTGAACCGCCGGTCTCCCGGTTCTGGCTTGGCGACGTCCTCTACCTCCTCGCCGGCCATCCGCTTGATCGATGACGTCCACAAATCCATGTATCGCGAAAAAAGCGCGGTCTGGGCTTGCAGCGCCCGTTTGGGATCGGACAGCCAGTATTCGGATACCTTGCCGAGCGTCGAGGTAAGTTCCGCGATGCTTTCGGGAAGGTCGTCCTTGGTCTCGCCTTTCTCGCGCGGGCCCACCCAGGCCGCAGCCGCGTGTCCGGCCTCCTCCACCATGTGCGCCATGTTGTGCAGGAAAGCCTGCGGATCGCGGATCATGTACGGGTTGGGCGGCGCTTCCGGCGCGCCTTCCCCCGCCCCGCTTTTGTGGGGTGTGTCGATTTTTTTCGCGGACATGTTCGCCTCCCGGCGGCAATATATCCTGATTGCCACCACAATCGCCATCTATACATAGGTCAATGTCGGTGCTTTAGCCGTGCAACATGAAAACAACATGGCCAGGGCCGCAGGGGATCGCCGAATGTCAAGCATGCCTGCAAAAGTGCTGATACGCGCTGCAATCGCCGCGATTTGCGCCGGCATGCTTGCCGGCTGCGTTTCCAGCTCCAATCCGCTTCGCGCCGTGGGAGCGCCGGTCGTTTCGCCGACACAGCAGGTCGAGGAAATGGCCGCCAAGGCGTCTGAGGACAAGGGCAAGTTGCAACAGGGGATTGCGTTCAATGTTGGCGAGGACACCGGGCAGAAGCCCGCAGTTCCGTCCGCCATTCCCGATGCCCCGCAAATGGCGAAGACCCGCGAAGGCTCGGTGGAGCAGATACGGGCAAAGGCGGCATCGACCGGCAATTCGCCTCCCAATGTATTCGCGAGTGCCGCAGCGCGCCACGACCGGCATGAGCAGCGCCGACCAGGAAAAGTCGCGTGCCGAGCTTGAAGCCATGGCCGCGAAGAATGCCGCGATGGCCGCCGGAAGCGATGCAACGGCCAAGGCCGCCGCCGCAAGGAAACTCAAGCTGCAGGCCAAGTCTCATTACGAAGAGACTTTGAAGGAAATCGAGAACTAGTCTATGGGAACAACTCCCGCACCGACGGGAGTATTGTCCGCGCCACCAGCGCAACCCGGGGATACGCCATGCCGATGGAAGACTTCCACAAGATCCGCCGACTGCCGCCTTACGTCTTCGAGCAGGTCAATCGCCTCAAGGCTTCGGCGCGAGCGGCGGGCGCGGATATCATCGACCTCGGCATGGGCAATCCGGACCTTCCGACCCCGCCAGCGATCGTCGAGAAGATGGCGGAGGCCGCGCGCGATCCGCGCACGCACCGCTATTCCGCATCCAAGGGCATTCCCGGGCTTCGCAAGGCGCAGGCGGCCTACTACGCCCGCCGTTTCGGCGTGAAGCTGAACCCCGACACGCAGATCGTCGCGACGCTCGGCTCCAAGGAAGGTTTCGCCAACATGGCGCAGGCGATCACCGCGCCGGGCGACGTGGTGCTGGTGCCCAACCCGACCTATCCGATCCATTCCTTCGGCTTCATCATGTCCGGGCGCGGTGGTGCGCTCGATCTCCGCCGATCCGGACGAGACCTTCTTCCATTCGCTCGAGCGGGCGGTGAAGTATTCCATTCCCGCCCCGACGGCGCTCATCATCAACTACCCGTCCAACCCGACGGCAAAGCTCGCCTCGCTCGACTTCTACCGCGATGTCGTCGCCTTCGCGCGCAAGCACAACATCTTCGTGCTTTCCGACCTTGCCTATTCGGAGATCTATTTCGACGCCGACATACCGCCGTCGATCCTGCAGGTGCCAGGCGCGATGGATATCGCGGTCGAGTTCACCTCGATGTCGAAGACCTATTCGATGCCCGGCTGGCGCATCGGTTTTGCCGTCGGCAACGAGCGGCTCGTTTCGGCGCTCACACGCGTGAAGTCCTATCTCGACTACGGCGCATTCACGCCGATCCAGGTCGCCGCGACCTATGCGATCAACACGCAGGATCACGAGGTCGAGAAGGCCCGGCAGGTATACCGCCAGCGCCGCGACGTGATGGTGGACGCCTTCGCCCGCGCCGGCTGGGACATTCCCCCGCCGCCCGCAACCATGTTCGCCTGGGCGCCGATCCCGGAAAAATTCCGCGAACTCGGCAGCCTCGAATTCGCCAAGCTGCTGGTCGAGAAGGCCGATGTCGCGGTTTCCCCGGGCGTCGGCTTCGGCGAGAACGGCGACCAGTATGTGCGCCTCGCGCTCGTCGAAAACGAGCACCGCATCCGCCAGGCCGCGCGCAATATCAAGAAGTTCCTCTCCACCGCAGACGAAACGCTGCACAACGTCATCCCGTTGGCGGCGCGGCGGTAGGGGGGCGAGTATCGGACAAACCGTCGCGCACATGGCCTACGGTCTATGCGGATCGGGGTGCAGGAAGGGCGAAGCGCGGAATTTCGCACGGAGACGCGCCGACAATCGCTGGCGGGCGCAGGACGACGGGACTTCATCGACGCCATCACCGATCATGGCGAGTGACGCGCCATCAAGCAGCTTGCACAAGCACCCGGTTGATCTGCCCGCCTTCACCCCCTAATGAAACCGGGACTGGCAAAACCGTCCGGCCAGTGATTCCGCGGGAGAAAATACATGACCCAACCGCTGCGCATCGGCATTGCCGGGCTTGGAACCGTTGGCGCGGCGCTGGTGCGCGTGCTTTCGGACAAGCGCGAATTCCTCGCGGAGCGATGCGGGCGTGAAATCGCAATCACCGGGGTCAGCGCGCGTTCCAACCGCGACCGGGGCGTTGACCTTTCGGGCGTCGAATTCTGCGCCGATCCGGTGGCGCTGGCGAAAAGCGATTCCATCGATGTGTTCGTTGAACTGATCGGCGGCGACAGCGGACCTGCCGCCGATTCGATCCGCACAGCGCTCGAGGCGGGCAAGCATGTGGTCACTGCCAACAAGGCGCTTTTGGCGCGGCACGGAATGGAACTGGCCGCGCTGGCCGAGGAACGCGGCCTGATGCTCAACTTCGAGGCAGCGGTGGCCGGCGGCATCCCGATCATCAAGGTGATGCGCGAGACGCTGACCGCCAATTCCATCACCCGCGTTTTCGGCATTCTCAACGGCACGTGCAATTACATCCTCACCCGCATGGAGCAGGAGGGGCTGTCATACGAGGCGTGCCTCACGGATGCGCAGCGGCTTGGCTATGCCGAGGCCGACCCGGCGTTCGATGTCGAGGGTTACGACACTGCCCACAAGCTCTCCATCCTCACATCCATCGCTTTCGGCACGCAGATCGCGGTCGACGAAATCTATGTCGAGGGCATTTCCAATATAACCCCGGCCGATATCCATGCCGCGGCTGACCTTGGCTATCGCATCAAGCTGCTGGGCGTAGCGCAGAAGACGGAGACCGGCGTCGAGCAGCGCGTCCACCCCACGATGGTGCCGCTCGATTCTTCCATCGCGCAGATCCATGGCGTCACCAACGCGGTGGCGGTGGACGCTGATGTCGTCGGCCAGCTTGTTCTGTCCGGCCCCGGCGCAGGCGGCAACGCCACCGCGTCCGCGGTTGCGGGCGACATTGCCGACATCGCCAAGGCCCGGCCCGGCCACCAGCATGCGCCGGCCTTCGGGGTGCCCGCCAGCCGCCTTGCCCCATACCGCCAGGCGACGATGCGCGCCCATGAAGGCGGCTATTTCATCCGCCTGTCGCTGAACGACCGGGCAGGGGCCTTCGCCTCGATCGCCAGCCGCATGGCCGAGCAGGGCATATCGCTGAAATCGATCGTCCAGCACCGCCCGCGCCGCGAGATCGATCCGGTCGAGGCCGGAGCGCAGCCGGTCATCCTCGTCACCCACAAGACGACGGAATCGGCCATCGCCGCCGCGCTCAAGGCAATAGGCACGGACGGGCATCTTGCATCCCGCCCGCAGATGATCCGTATCGAAAACTGACATCAGCCAGCGGCCTTTCCCGTTTCAATCGATTTTGTCCGGACGCCGCCGCTTTGCACGATTGCAAGCCGGTGACTTTTCGGCTTTAGGCTCGGTCTGATTTCGGAGGAAAGCTTATGAACGTCAAAGCCGCTCAGCCGAGCGTCATCGACCGCATCCTGACCATCGAGCTGGCGCGCGTGACCGAGCGCGCCGCGGTTGCCGCCGCCCGCCTGCGCGGCCATGGCGATGAAAAGGCCGCCGACCAGGCTGCAGTGGACGCCATGCGCACCGAGCTCAACAACCTGCCCATCGACGGGCGCGTGGTGATCGGCGAGGGCGAGCGCGACGAGGCGCCGATGCTCTATATCGGCGAGGAGGTCGGCACCAAGAACGGCCCGGCGGTCGATATCGCGCTGGACCCGCTGGAAGGCACGACCATCTGCGCCAAGAACCTGCCCAATTCGCTGGCGGTGATTGCGCTGGCCGAACGCGGCAAGATGCTGCATGCGCCCGATGTCTACATGGACAAGATCGCGGTCGGCCCCGGCTATCCCAAGGGAATAATCGACCTTGCGCTTTCGGCGTCGGAGAACCTTTCGCGCGTTGCCGAGGCCAAGGGCGTGCGCATCACCGACCTTACGGCCTGCATCATGGACAGGCCACGCCATGCCCGGCTGATCGAGGAGGTCCGCGCGACCGGCGCAGCCATCCGCCTGATCGGCGACGGTGATGTCGCGGGCGTCATTCACACGACCGATCCGCAGACCACCGGCATCGATGTCTATATCGGAATAGGCGGTGCGCCGGAGGGTGTGCTGGCCGCTGCCGCGCTTCGCTGCACCGGCGGTCAGATGCAGGGCCGTCTGCTGCTCGACACGCCGGAAAAGATCGCCCGCGCCCGCCGCATGGGCGTCGAGGATCCCGAGCGGGTCTACGACATGGCAGAGATGGCATCGGGCGATGTGCTCTTCGCCGCGACCGGCGTCACCGACGGCAACATGCTGCCGGGCGTGCGCTTCGGCCGCGATACCATCACCACGCACACGATCGTCATGCGTTCATCCACAGGTACGGTGCGCGAAATCAAGGCTATCCACCGCGACATGGAAAAGTTCGTCGTAAGGCCGCGCATTTTTCGTCCAATTCCCTGTATGGTCCGGCAATTCCGTGAAGCTGGATCCATGAACCCGTTCGAAACCGACAAGCCGTTTCTTGGCGTACGCAGCTCGGCCCTCGGTCAGGAGTGGCGAGATCGGCTGGATGCGCGCGCCCGCAACACGGCACTGGCAATTGCCCAGGCAACCGATATTCCCGAACTCGTTGCGCGGGTGCTGGCCGGCCGTGGCGTTGAAGCCGAAAACGCCGCCCGTTTCCTCGATCCCTCGATCCGCGACCTGATGCCGGATCCATCCGTCATGACGGACATGGACAAGGCCGCAACACGGCTTGCCGAGGCGGTCACGCCGGCGAGAGCGTGTCGCGATCTTCGGCGACTACGACGTCGACGGCGCCGCTTCGAGCGCGCTGCTCTACCGCTTCCTCGTCCACCACGGCATCGAAGCGGAAATCCGCATACCCGACCGCATCTTCGAGGGGTACGGCCCCAACCCGGCAGCGCTTCGCGAACTGGTTTCACGCGGCGCCAGCCTCATCGTCACCGTCGATTGCGGATCGTCCAGCTTCGAGGCGCTGGAAGCCGCGCGCGAGGCAGGGGCGGATGTCATCGTCATCGACCACCACCTGACCGGCGTCGAACTTCCGCCGGCCACGGCCATCGTCAATCCGAACCGGCAGGACGACTTGTCCGGCCTTGGCTATCTGTGCGCGGCGGGCGTGACCTTCATGACACTTGTCGCCACGGCACGCAGCCTGCGGGCCAGCCGCTGGTACGGTACGGTGCGAGAGCCGGACCTGATGCGCGAGCTTGACCTGGTGGCGTTGGCGACGGTCTGCGACGTGGTGCCGCTGACCGGCCTAAACCGCGCCTTCGTCGTCAAGGGACTTCAGGCCATGCGCGCCCGCGCCAATATAGGCCTTGCAGCGCTTGCGTCAGTGGCGCGGCTTTCCGGCCCGCCGGAACCCTATCACCTCGGCTTCATCCTCGGCCCACGCATCAATGCAGGCGGGCGCATTGGCGACGCGGGCCTCGGCGCACGCCTGCTGGTGTGCGAGGATATCCACGAAGCCGATGCCATCGCCATGAAGCTCGAGGACCTCAACCGCGAGCGGCAAGCGCAGGAAACCGCGATGCTGGAGCAGGCCCTGGCGCAAGCCGAGGCGGAAATCGGCGGCGGAGAGGGGCCGTGTGTCCTCATCACGGAAAGCGCCAACTGGCATCCGGGCATTGTCGGCCTCATTGCCGCGCGGCTGAAGGAACGGTTTCGCCGTCCTGCTTTCGCCATCCACTTCAACGAGGCAGGCAGGGGAACCGGCTCGGGGCGCTCTGTGTCCGGGGTCGATATCGGCAGGGCTGTTCGCGAAGCGGTCGAGAAGGGTATTCTCGTCAAGGGCGGCGGGCATGTCATGGCTGCCGGATTAACGGTCGAGCGGGCCAATCTTGCCGCCTTGCGCGCCTATTTCGAGGAAACGCTGGCAAGCTCCTGGCGTACGCTCACCGAAAACCATGTGCTCAAGATCGACGGCGCATTGACGGCACGCGGCGCCAATCTGGCGCTTGTCGAATTGCTGGAGAGGGCTGGCCCGTTCGGCTCTGGCCATCCTTCGCCAGTATTTGCCTTTCCCGCCCATACCGTCCGCGATGCCCGCATCGTCGGCGCGGACCATGTGTCTGTGCGGCTGTCGGCGGGAGACGGTGCGATGCTGCAGGCGATCGCGTTTCGCGCTGCCGGCACGGAACTAGGCAAATTGCTGCTCGGCACGCCGCAGCCTTTGCACGTCGCCGGAACGCTGGGCGCCGAGCTGTTCCGCGGGCAGCGGCGGATCCAGTTGCGGATACTGGATGCCGCGCCGCCGCCTGCCTTTGTGTGATCCGAATTACATCCGGTAGCGGATCTGGTCGCTCCAGAAACGGTCGAGCCGCTTCATCGCGGTAATAATCGTGGTGAAGTCCTGCACGGTGATGCCGCTCAGCTGTTCGAGCGAAGCCATCTGGCGTTCGTATAGCTGCTCGACCGTCTTGGCCACTTCAAGGCCGGCCGGCGTGAGGCTGACCATGACCGCGCGGCGGTCATTGCGCGAATTCTGCTGGTTCACGAGGCCCTGGTCGACCAGTTTCTTGAGGTTGTAGGAAACATTCGAACCAAGGTAGCAGCCGCGGCTCATCAGTTCGCTGGCCCGCAGTTGCGCATCGCCAACCTTGTAGAGGAGCAGTGCCTGCACAGGGTTCACGTCGTGGCGCCCGCGCCGCTCGAATTCGTCCTTGATCATTTCGAGAAGACGCTTTTCGAGCCGTTCGACAAGGGTGATGGCTTCCAGATAGCTGTCGAGCAGGTGCGCGTCGATTGCCGGCTTGATGGGGTTTCCGGCGATGTTCTTGGCATGGATCATTGTTCTTCTCCTGGGGGGACGGGTTCTTGTGCCCGTTGCGCAGGAAACTACCGGCAATGCTTCTAATTTGAATTAAATTCGAAGGCTAACGCAAGGTTACCGCCGGCTTCGCGGTTTCAAGGTAAACAATCTCCCACTTTGCGACAGGTCAATGACATTCCGGTGACAACTGGTATCGTTCCCGCTTTTCAATACGGGAGGCTCGCATGCTCACATTGGAAGACTGCCTGGCCTGTTGCGATCTTACCGAGGAGGAAGTGCTCGCGATCGCCGAACATGAAAACCTGTCCGAGATGCACGCAATCGCGCTCGGCCAGTATCTGGTGCATCAGGACAAGGGACCACAGGAAATCTTCCGGCTCATCGTCGAGGATGTCCGCAACGCGCAGGCGCGTGATGATGCGGCACATGTGCGAATGCTGCTGCACGTGCTGCACCACTTCATCCGGACGCATCCGGAGGCGGCGCCGCAAACCCATCCCTGGAGCAAGGTGATTTGAAAGTCAGGCCTCCAGATTGAGTTCGAGTTCCCAGACAAGCCCGGACGCAAGCCAGTCGACCCGGCTGGTGCTTCCCGGAGTGCTTGGCACAAGCCGCTCGATGACCGTGGAGCCGAATCCGCGCCGCTGCGGCGCGGTGACCGCCGGGCCGCCACTCTCCCGCCAGCGCAGGATCAGGATGTCGCCATCACGGGTCGGGCGAACCGCCCATTCAATTGCCACGCGCCCCTCGGGCGAAGATAGCGCGCCATATTTGAGCGCATTCGTCGCCAGTTCGTGAAAAGCCATGCCCAGATGCTGCGCCGTGTGTGGTGAGAGCAGAACCTTCGGCCCATTGGCGAGCACGCGGCTCTTTTTCGGATCGTCGAACGCGCTGAGCTGCGTTGAGATCAATTCCGCCAGCGACACGCTTCCCCAGTCGGTCTTGATCAGGAGATCATGCGAGCGAGCGAGGCCTGCGAGCCGTTCGGTGAGATTCTCCCGGAATTGCTGGGGGTCCGGCGATATACGCAGCGAGTTGGAGACCATGGCCTGAATGACCGCGAGCAAGTTCTTGGAGCGGTGTGAAAGTTCGCGCATCACGAGGCGCCGCTCCTGTTCGTTCTTCCGCAATTCGTCCTCGCGTGCGCGGATCTGCCCTGCTGCCTTGCGCATTGCCTCGCCAACGACATTGGCTTCCTTCATCACGGTTGGCGCAAAGTTGACAGGCTGGCCGTCGCCAAGATGGCGCGCCGCATCCAGCAGCATTGCTGTAGGCTTGGCGATGAGACGGCCTGTGAAATATGCAACGATCAGGGATCCGGCAATGGCGAGCCCCGCTAGCATCAACAGCAGCCGGCTTGCCTTCCACACCGGCTCTTCAAGCAGCGCTTTCGGCGCCCAGACAATCACCTTCCAGTCGCCGAGCAGGGATCCATGGTAAGCGCTGACGGCCTCGCGTCCCTCCAGGTCGCGGGTTGTGAGCGAGCCGGACAACCCCTTCATCTGCTCCCAAACATCAGCGGAGGCGGCTTTTCCGTAAAACTCGTTGTGGCGGTATGAGCGGGCGATGATCCGCCCGGTGCCGTCAGCCACGCTGGCGAACCATCCTTCCGGCCGGTACGCCTGATTCACCACATCGACGATGGCGCCCTCGCGTGGCACGAAGGAAAGGACGTAGCGCACCTCGCCGCGAACCGTCACGGGTACGCGCACGGAGTAGAGCAGTTTTTGAGAAACCGCGCCTTTGGCCAAATTGCCGACCAAAGTCTTTCCGTTTTCGAAGACCCATTGTGCGCTCTGCGAGTTCGCGGTTTTTGGCAAGGGCGTCCCGGCAATTGTCCAGGTGTTGACCAGTTGCTGGTAGTCGCGGTCGATGAGGATGAAATGTCCATTGGCCTTGCCCGCAGCATCTTCGGCGATTTGCGTGAAGGCTGCGATGTCGCCGTTCTGCAACACCCTTGTAGATGCAACGACCTGCGCGGTTTCGATCTGGCCCCGCAGTTCGCGGTCCACGGAGCGCGCGAGATCCGCGGCAATAGCACTGACGCGCTCGATTTCCTTGGCGCGCTCCTCCATCAACCAAGACGCCAGCACGAAAGATCCAAGCGCGAGAAATGGCAGAAGCGTCGCGAAGGTCAGGACGCTTAGCAGCGTCGACAGCGGTAGTTGCCGGTTGAAATCCGTCCATCCGTGCCAAATGGCGCCGCGTGTTTCCTTCCCGCTCCGACTCCCTTTGGAGAGTGGCGGATGTCCGTGAGACGGATAGCGGTTCATTATTCATCGTGACCCGCCAAAGACGCGGCCGCACTCCAGGCGACGTGAACCAATGAACGATCGATTTATTCACTGATGCCGGTGTTTGTCGATAGCCAGTAGAGAGACAATTTTGCGGTGGCACACGAAAGCACGAATTGCCGCTTTCATTGCGCTTGCGGTTCGGGTTGCCGGTGAATGCGAGAAACTGGCGAGTGCCGCGGAGACATCGCCGCAATCGACGGGGCCTTTAATCCGGCCGACAACACGGCCGTTCCCGTTGACCGAGAAGCGCATGCAATAGAGCGGGCGCCCGGTGAGGCGGGCCAGTTCGAAAAGGCCGGTCTCCGTAATGTCGGCCTTTCCCGTACCGGCATCAACGCGGTCGATGAAACTTGCGACGTGGCGGCCTTGGCCGAGTTCCTTGCGCAGGTTCAGCAGGCTTGTCCGGTCGGCCGCGATCATTTTCACCATGTTGGCATCGGCAACGCCGCTTCGGGCAAGGCGCGCAACAATGCCCGGCCGGTTTTCCATGCTGGCGACCGTGGTGGCGACCTCGAGGCCCAGATCCGTGATTGTCTTGGCAAGGAAACCGAAGCCGTTGTGGCGCGCCACAAAAATCGACGGTTCACCCAGGTGCGTAGCGGCGTCGAGCGGCGAACCGTCCCAAAGAATGGGAAGGTAGTACATCGGCACCCCCCGCTTCGCAAACATGAGCGATGCTGCGTAGAGGACGTATTCTTCGAAACTGCAATTGAAGCGCGGCGTTATCGCGGCAAAGCACAGGCGCATGAACCGGCTGCGCACGCAACTCTGGAAAAACGCCTCATAGGCGGTCTGCGACCGACGGTCCGGTGAAAGATGGCGTGTTGCGCGAACCGACAAGGCAAGCCGCAAGGCGCGCTCGGCCGCTGGACGGCTCAAGCCGGCATCGCTTTCGCCACCAGCGCGATGACATCGGCAACGGTGCCGCAGGTTGAAAACTGTGCCGGATCGAGTTCAATTCCGAAATGGTCTTCGATCAGCATGACCGCTTCCAGCGTCGACAGGCTGTCCATCTTCAGCATGTCGATGGCGGTATCGGGGGAAACTTCATCCCCGGGATTCGTCGAATATTGTTTCAGCGTCGAGATGACAAACCAGGCCAGGTCACTCATGGACCGCAACTTCCATCTGTTCGGGAAAATTGAAGACGTTGTCAGGCTCGCGGATCTTCTTCGACGTGAGTTCAAGCAAAACGGGAAAACCGGCCATCTCGGCAGCGAACAATCGCCAGATACGCCTGCTAAGGCTCATGCCAGGACATTTATGCGGGCCGACGGCGAAATAGAGGTCACTGAAGGCGGGGCCCAGCCCCTTCCTTGTAGCCGGCGGCATCGAGAAATAGCCTCAGCCGGTCGCCAGCGCGGATCGAATTGCCGTCAAGAACAGCGTCCGAGCCTGCGACCTTTTCGATGACCGCCAACCCCGTCTCGCAAAAATCGGTGTCCCATTTGTTGTCGCAAAGGCGGACGCCCTCATTTCGCGAAAGCGTTTGCGCCAGCGAATTTCCAAGCGAGCCAAGAAGCGTATTGGCGCCCAGGACCACGAGTGCGATCCGGAAATACCGCTCCTCTTCGGGAATGCGGGACAGGCTGTCGAAGAACGTGCCGATCATTGCGTTCAAGGCAGTTCGCCGTCTGAGCGAAATCGTGTCGTCGAAAAGGGCAGGCGTCGTCTCCGCGCCTTCGAAATCCACTGATCCCAGCCCTGCCATGACAAGCAGCGCCCGGCGGGTGGCCGGTCTCAGCAGATCCTGCATTGCACAGAAACCGGTTGCCCGGCCACCAGCAAACTGTCGGCCCGGCTACGGATTTCGTGTTGGAATGCTTGCAGCGCCTCGTCGGTGTTGGCGGTTATTTCGATCGGAGAACTTCTTTCTCAAATGACCGGTGGCGCTCGCCCTCGAAAGCGAGCGGAAAAAGCCTTGCCACTTCGCGCGAATGGTGAAGGTCGACGCCGAAATGCTTCTTCAAGCGCACTCACGTCATAGCTGTGGCTGCGGAAGGTCGGATCACGCAGTATTGAAGCGTCAACCCGCTGTCGGTGACGATCCATCGTTTGAGGTGTCCGGACCACCAGATACCTTCACCGTTTGCGTAGATTTCGCCGCGATCCGCACGCTTGGGGATCTGGTACTCTGACAACGCCATTGCTATTCCGATATTCCCCGCAGGCACAGCCAATCGGCGGCGGATTTTTGAGGAAAATAATAGTCGGAATGATGTCAGCGGCAAATACGCATCCGGTATCGCCAATGCCGGTATTGGCAATATTGCGGGGCGGACTTCAGGACCCGGCAGCGTTTGCCGGATTGTCAGGCCGCCACTGAAAACGCGGCTTGCGCGAATGTCCTCCGCCTTGATTGTGGAAATTTCCTCCGCGCTTACCGGGCCTTGTGAAGTGCTGAACAGCCGGTTGGCCTGCCGCAGCCGCGCCCGGTCGAGCGCGTTGCGGATCGAGCGGGCATTGGCGAAATGCGGTTGCTGCCGCCGCATTGCGATATAGTCGGCCATGACCTGCCGGCCTCGCCGTCAAAATGATAGCTCTGGCTGGCCAGCATGGCTTGCGCGATGGTCAGCAGTTCCTCGTCGCCATAGTCGGGAAAGTCGATGTGATGCGCGATCCGCGAGCGAAAGCCCGGATTGCTCGAGAAGAACCGGTCCATCCGGTCGGCATAGCCGGCCAGGATGACGACGAGGTCGTCGCGGTTGTTCTCCATGACCTGCAGCAGGATCTCGATCGCCTCCTGCCCGTAGTCGCGCTCATTGTCCGGGCGGTAGAGGTAGTAGGCCTCGTCGATGAACAGGACGCCGCCCATGGCGCGCTTCAGCACCTCCTTCGTCTTCGGCGCGGTATGCCCGATGTACTGCCCGACGAGGTCGTCGCGCGTGACCGAGACCAGATGCCCCTTGCGGACGTAGCCGAGCCGGTGAAGAATCCCGGCCATCCGCAGCGCAACCGTCGTCTTGCCGGTGCCCGGATTGCCGGTGAAGCTCATGTGCAGGGTCGGGGCGTCGTGGCTGAGGCCCATCGACTTGCGCGCCCGTTCCACGATGCAGCAGCGCCGCGATCTCGCGGATCCGCTGCTTGACCGGCTTCAGCCCGACGAGTTCGCGGTCGAGATCGGCAAGGATTTCGGCCACCCCCGAATTCTCGTAGGCCGCCTTGAGGTCGACCGATTGCGGCGGTGCGTCCTGCCGTTGTTTCGCTCAACAGCATTCACTCCGCGATTTGATCGTGTATGGCTCACGCCGTCTTCCAGCCATAGGTCTGGGTGCGCCCGCGCCGGTCGGTCCGTGTCATTTCGAGCCTGGGTTCATTTGCCGGACGGTTGACGATGAACGACATCCGCACCGTTTCCCAGCCGCGCGTGTTGTCGAAGGCGTTGATGCGGATATAGGCGTCCGGATTGATCTTGCGGCATTCGTCGAGCTCCATCATCACGCCCTTGGCGTCCTTGAGGTCGAACATCGGATTGCCCCACATGCTCCAATAGATGTTGCGCGGGTGCGGATCGTCGGTGAACTCGATGCCGATGGCCCAGTCCTGGCCGAGGCAATACTCCACCTGGTCGCGGATCTGCTCGTCGGTGAGGTCCGGCAGAAACGAAAAGCAGCCTTGGGTGATGCGCATTTCAGTGTCTCCCTTTTGCCGGTCACATCGCGACGGACGGGGTCGGCACGAAGTCCGACGTGTCGGTCGAGGTGTAGTTGAAGGTGATGTTGCCCCAGATATCGAGGGCCGCTTCCAGCGGCTTGCACCACTTGGCCGCGGAGCGCAGGATTTCCGGGCCCTCGTTCTTGATGTCGCGCCCCTCGTTGCGGGCCAGGACCATGGCTTCCAGCGCCACGCGGTTCGCGGTCGCCCCGGCCTGGATACCCATCGGATGGCCGATGGTGCCGCCGCCGAACTGAAGCACGACATCGTCGCCGAAGAGGTCGAGAAGCTGGTGCATCTGCCCGGCATGGATGCCGCCCGAGGCAACCGGCATGACCTTCAGCGTGTCGGCCCAGTCCTGCTCGAAGAAGATGCCGCGCGGCAGGTCGACCTCGTTCTTCATCTCGCGGCAGACATTGTAGTAGCCCTGGACGGTCAGCGGATCGCCTTCGAGCTTGCCGACAGCGGTGCCGGTGTGCAGGTGGTCGACGCCGGCAAGGCGCAGCCACTTGGCGATGACGCGGAACGAGATGCCGTGCGATTTCTGGCGCGTATAGGTGCCGTGCCCGGCGCGGTGCATGTGCAGGATCATGTCGTTCTGGCGGCACCATTCGGAGATCGACTGGATCGCCGTCCAGCCGATGATGAGGTCGACCATCACGATGACGGAGCCGAGTTCCTTGGCGAATTCGGCGCGCCGGTACATCTCCTCCATCGTGCCGGCGGTGATGTTGAGGTAGTGCCCCTTGACCTCGCCGGTCTGGGCGGAGGCCAGGTTCACCGCCTCCATGCAGTAGAGGAAGCGGTCGCGCCAGTGCATGAAGGGCTGCGAATTGATGTTCTCGTCGTCCTTCATGAAGTCGAGGCCGCCCTTCAGCCCCTCATAGACGACGCGGCCGTAGTTCTTGCCGGAAAGGCCGAGCTTGGGCTTGGTGGTCGCGCCCAGCAGCGGCTTGCCGAACTTGTCGAGCCGTTCGCGCTCGACGACGATGCCGGTCGGCGGACCCTTGTAGGTCTTCACATAGGCGACCGGCAAGCGCATGTCCTCGAGCCGCGCGGCCTTGAGCGGCTTGAACGAAAACACGTTGCCGATGATCGAGGCGGTGAGGTTGGCGATCGATCCCGGCTCGAACAGGATGAGGTCATAGGCGACGTAGCAGAAGTACTCGCCCTCGCGACCCGGGCACCGGTTCGACCCGGTAGGCCTTGGCGCGGTACTGGTCGCAGGCCGTCAGCCGGTCGGTCCACACCACGGTCCAGGTCGCCGTGGAGCTTTCGCCCGCGACAGCGGCGGCGGCTTCGACCGGATCGACGCCGTCCTGCGGCGTGATCCGGAACAGCGCGAGCACGTCGGTGTCCTTGGGCTCGTAGTCGCCGTCCCAGTAGCCCATCTGGGCGTATTTCAGCACGCCCGCCTTGTAGCGTTCCTTGCCCTTGATCTCGGTCTTTGCGTCGATGGTCATGGCACTGTCCTTTCCGCCAGTCGGCGTCATGCGGCTTTCGCCGGTCGGTTGGGGGATGCGAACTCGCCCTTGGCGTAGCGCTTCGCCATTTCGCTCATCGGCACGACCTTGATCGCGGATGCCTTTCCGGCGGTGCCGAATGCCTCGAAGCGGTCGCGGCAGACGCTCGCCATGGCGTCCATCGCCGGCTTCAGGAATTTGCGCGGATCGAATTCGGATTTGCTCGTCGTCTGCGACACGGCGAAATTCGGCCGCCGCCGCCAGGCGCAGGTCGGTGTCGATGTTGACCTTGCGCACGCCGTGGCGGATGCCGCGCACGATCTCCTCGACCGGCACGCCCCAGGTCTCGCGCATTTCGCCGCCATTGGCGTTGAAGACCTCCTGCCATTCCTGCGGTACCGAGGACGAGCCGTGCATGACGATATGCGTGTTCGGCAGGCGTTGGTGGATCCGCTCGATCACATCCATCGCCAGGACATCGCCGGTCGGCTTGCGGGTGAACTTGTAGGCGCCGTGCGAGGTTCCGATCGCGACGGCAAGCGCATCGACGCTTGTTTCGGCAACGAAGCGCACGGCCTCCTCGGGGTCGGTGAGAAGCATGGAACGGTCGAGGCGGCCCTCGAAGCCGTGGCCGTCCTCTGCCTCGCCTTCGCCGGTTTCGAGCGAGCCGAGAACGCCAAGCTCGCCCTCGACCGATGCGCCGACCATGTGGGCGAGCCGCACCACTTCGCGGGTGATGTTGACGTTGTAGTCGTAGTCGCGCCGGCGTCTTGGCGTCTTCCTTCAGCGAGCCGTCCATCATCACCGATGTGAAGCCGTGCTGGATCGCCGATAGGCAGGTGGCGACGTTGTTGCCGTGGTCCTGATGGATGCACAGCGGAATGGCGGGATACATCGATCTCGAGCGCCTCCATCATCTTCGCCAGCATGATGTCGTTGGCATAGGAACGCGCGCCGCGCGAAACCTGGATGATGACCGGCGCATCCACCGCGGCGGCCGCCTGCATGATGGCGAGGCCCTGTTCCATGTTGTTGATGTTGAAGGCGGGCACGCCGTATTGCCGCTCGGCGGCATGGTCGAGAAGCTGGCGAAGCGTGATGCGGGCCATGCTGATGTCCTCTCATGGTTTGGGGTGTGCGGCAGGGCTGCCGGCAGAAGACTGGCGAGTTCGTGCGCCCAGGCCTGCTGCGGCACGTGCTCCGCATCGATGTGCAGGTAGTCGGCGAGGCAACTCAGCCGGATCGCGAAGCTTCGCGGGTTACGCTGTTCAGATTTGCAGAAACGCAGATTTTCCAGCAGCACCACGGAACCTGCGGGAGTGTGGTCCAGCGCGGATTCGGCATCCGGACCGACATTCGTCCCGATGAACCGGACCTTACACGAAAGCGCCCCTTCAAGGTGCGGGACGAACTGCTCCAGCGAGAATGCCGGGTTGTATTCCCCGCCCTTGCTGCCGAGGACGCCGATCAGCACCACGCGTGAAAAACGGGAGAGCAACCGGTGCACCAGTTCAGCGGTGTGATTGCTCACACCCTGCGAGAAATCGACCTGCGTCATCACCGTGCCGCTTGAAATTCTCGAATGCTGAACCGGTCGCGCGGCTGTCATTGCTTGTCCTCCTGCCGGTATGGTGGTGCCAAAGTGCTCATGCGGACCTGCGCTTGATGTCCATCAGCTTGTGGATCAGCGGCGTGAAGATGAGTTGCATGGCGAGGTCCAGCTTTTCTCCGGAGCACACGATCGAATTGGCGCGGGACATGAAGCTGCCGGTGAGCATCGACAGCAGGTAGGGAAAGTCGATGCCGCGCGGGTTGGCGAAGCGGATCACGAGCATCGATTCCGACGGCGTCGGTATCCAGCGCGCGATGAACGGGTTGGAGGTGTCGACCGTCGGAACGCGCTGGAAGTTTATGTTCGTCTGCGAGAATTGCGGGCAGATGTAGCGAGCATAGTCGGGCATGCGCCGCAGGATCGTGTCGGTCACGGTCTGGGTCGAGTATCCGCGCGATGCCTTGTCGCGGTGGATCTTCTGGATCCATTCGAGATTGATCACGGGCACGACGCCGATCTTCAGGTCGACATGACGGGCGACGTCGATGTTCTCGCCCGCAAAACAGCCGTGCAGCCCTTCGTAGAACAACAGGTCGCTGGTCGGCAGGTCTTCCCAGGGCGTGAAACTTCCCGCCGGCACGCCGTAGCGCACGCCTTCCTTGTCATCGTGAACGTAGTGACGTGTCTTGCCGGTGCCCTTGCGGCCATATTCCTCGAAGACCGATTCCAGGATTTCAAGTTCGTTGGCTTGCGGGTTGAAGTGGGAGAAGTTCGAATTTCCGCGGCTCTCTTCCTCCGCGACCTTTTCCTTCATTCCAGCGCGGTCATACCTGTGGAATGCGTCGCCCTCGATGAAGGCGGCGGTGATCTTTTCTCGGCTGAATATCTTCTCGAAAGTCTCCTTGACCGTCGTCGTGCCGGCGCCCGAGGAACCTGTGATGGCGATGATGGGATGCTTGTGCGACATGATCTGATCTCACGCCTTGAAGAGGCCGCGATGGCCGAAAAGCGGGTGGCGGATTCCGATGGCGGACGGGTCGTTATGGTAGCGCTCGACCTTGAGCACCTCGCGCGTCGATCCGAAGATGAGCGGCGTGCGCTGGTGCAGGTCGCCCGGCACGAGGTCCATGATGCGCAAAGCCCCATTACTCGCCGACCCGCCGGCATGCTCGATCAGCATGGCGATCGGGTTTGCCTCGTAGACCAGGCGCAGGCGGCCGCTCGAATAGCCCTTGCGCGCGTCTCGCGGGTATAGAAACACACCGCCGCGCACCAGTATCCGCCAAGTTTCGGCAACCAGCGAGGCGATCCAGCGCATGTTGTAATCCTTCTCGCGCGGGCCTTCCGCGCCCTGCAGCAGGTCGTCGACATAGGCCTTGGTGCTCTCGTCCCAGTGCCGGTAGTTCGAGGCGTTGATCGCGAATTCGCGGGTGTCCCTTGAGATCGTGAGGCCGCTGTGGACCTCGACGAAACAGCCCAGCCGCGAGGAGAAGACGAAGGCATGCGTGCCGCCGCCAAGCGTGATGGCGAGGGCCAGCTGCGGCCCGTAGATGAAAAAGCCTGCGGCAATCTGGCTTGTGCCGGGCTGCAGGAAAGTCTCGTCGACGCCCGCAGCGGCCGGCACGATGGAAAAAATCGTTCCGATCGAGACATTGGTGTCGATGTTGGAGGAGCCGTCCAGCGGGTCGATGGCGACGGCGATTTCGCCCTCCGTCGCGACGGAGACGGGATGCGGCAATTCTTCCGAGGCATACCACCTGACGCCGGGCACCTGCCGCGCCGCCGCGAGAAAGATGTCGTCGGCAAAGACGTCGAGGTCCATCTGCGTGTCGCCTCCGGCATTGGCCGTGCCGCGCGCCGATCCGAATGCCGCGCCAAGTGCGCCTTCATTGATGACCTTGCGCATGCTGGAGGCGGCGCTGGCGAACTGGCGGACCAGTTCGGCGGTCTGGCGGGCCACTGCGTTCCCGCCCATGGCGTGCGAGTTCAGGAACGCATCAAGCGTGGCATTGGTCATCTGCATTCCTCCTGATCGCCGTACCAGCGACCGGGTCGAATGAACCTGATCAAGGAGAATTAGTAAATTTTATTTAATTTACAATTAGAGTAAGGAAAGCTAACTTCATCCAATGATCAGGTTCACTCTGCGCGAATTGCGCTCCGTCATCGCCATCGCCAGAACCGGGCGCATATCGCTTGCGGGCGATGCCTTGGGGCTGACCGGTCCTGCTGTCACCTTGCAGTTGAAGCAGCTCGAGCAGAATGCCGGCATGCACCTGTTCGACCGGACGCCGGAAGGGTTGCTTCCCACCGCTGCCGGGCATGCGGTCATTCTGGCCGCGCAGGAAGTTGAGGAGCGCCTGCGGCGGCTGGTGGAAGAACTGGAATCGCTGGCCGGAGGAAACTCGGGCACCTTGCGGCTCGGCGTGGTCTCGACCGCGAAATACTTCGCGCCGCGTCTCATCGCGGCGTTCCTAAAGGAATATCCGGGCATCAAGGTCGACCTTATCGTCGGCAACAGAGCCGAAACGATCGAAGCGCTTCGCAACCATTCGCTGGACATGGCGCTGATGGGCCGCCCGCCGCGCGACCTTCCGGTCCGCTCGCAGATTTTCGGCGATCATCCGCTCGTGATTATCGCGCCGCCCGACCATCCGCTGGCAACGCGCCGCGATATCACTCGGCAGGAGATCGCACGCGAACGCTTCCTCGTGCGCGAACCGGGTTCGGGTACCCGTATCTCGTTGGAGATTTTCTTCGCCGGCATTCCCGAGAAGCTCGAGAATCTAGGAGCCGAGATGGGTTCCAACGAGACGATCAAACAGGCCGTCATGGCCGGCCTCGGCGTTGCCTTCATCTCGGCGCACACCATCGAGCAGGAGCTTCAGTTGCAGCGGTTGGCCATCCTCGATGTGGAAGGCATGCCGATCCGCCGGCAATGGTTCTCCGTCTCGCGTCTCGACCGCTCGATTTCGCCGGCCATGAAGATCTTCAACGATTTCCTGGTCCGCAAGGGGCCGGCCTATCTTCCGATCACGCCGAAAACCTATCCGGCAAGCGCATTCCCGGACACGCCTGGACGGACATCCGGGCCGTGACCTGTATGGGTCAGGGCATGACTATGACGGTCGTCCCGATGTTGACGCGACTGTAGAGGTCCATGATGTCCTCGTTCAACATGCGGATACAACCATAGGAAACGAAGCCGCCGACCGAGCCCGGCTTGTTGGTGCCGTGGATGGCATACTGGCCGTCACCTGAAAGGATCAGCGCCGCCGCGCCCATGGGATTGTTCGGGGCGCCCGCGGGAATGACGTTGGGTATTCGGGGATTGTCCGCCCTGATTTGCGCCGTCGGGCTCCAGGCGGGCCGCAGCCGCTTGCTGATCACGCGGCGTTGGCCTGTCCACTGCTTGCCATTGCGGCCGACGCCGATCGGGTAGCGGATGGCGCTGCCGTCGCCCAACGCCAAATAGAGGCGCCGCTGCGATGTCTTCACGACGATGGTGTTTCTCTTCAGTCCTTCCATCGGAACGAGCGTGCCGGCCTGTGCCTGCGGCGCGGCAGCCAGCAGCAGAGCGATGAAGGCGAACAGGAACTTTCGTGGATGCATTTTTCAGCCACCGGGATTTCAGTCCGGCAATGGAAGCAATGCCGGCAATTCAGGTCAAGGGTCCGCCGTCGGCGAATTGGGCGCGATCTGCCCGCTGCGCTTTGCCCGCACACCAAAACAGCGGGAAGAAAGTCGAAAAAGCACCACTGTTGTATATTTGCACTAGATGCCGGCGGCCAACATGCCGATATTCGCAAGTGGAATCAATCGTGACTCCAATCGAGAACGGGGTGTAGCAATGAAAAAGATCCTGACAGCAGCAATGCTCGTTCTGGCCGTGGCTTCTGTTTCTGGCTGCGTGTACGGCAAGGGCAAGGCGCCCGCGCCGGTCGTCACCAACGGCTGATGTGAATTCGCCCGGCAGTGTTGGGCTGCCGGGCGCATTTTTTTGATTTGTACGCTTGGGTTGATCTCAAGCTTTCTTCGATTGCTGAATTGAATCAGCGAAATTTGCCGTCGCGCTTCATTGCAAATATGCGCAAGATTTGAAGTGCCTTCCGCCAGCGCGAAAGGCGCGGCGCGTCGTCAGGTGTTCATCGCCTTGAGCTGCTTTACATACTGCTTGGGCATCGTCGGGATCGTCGGAACCCGCAATCCCATTTCCTTCGCGATCGAACCGATATAGCCGAGGCAGTTAGAGGCGTAGTTCGGCGCGTACCAGTAAGCGTATGATGATTTGTGCCGCTGGACGATCGCCACCACCTTGCGGAACTCCTGCTCGGTCAGGTTTACCTGGAAGCGTGCGGTGACATAGGCATCCTCGAAATCGCCGTCGCTGGGGCCGGTCTCTGCCGGAACCGGCACTGCATGCCCCTTCGCCCACTGCTTTGGATCATTGGTTGCGGGGTGCAATCCGGAAATCTGCACCTTCGTCGGATCGAGCACGCCCTGGCCGTTGACCGGGATCCTCCCGTTGGAGTCCAGCTTTCCGAAGACAACGCTGGCATGCCCGTATGTAAGGGCGTTGCGGGCCCGGAACTCGATAAAATAAGGCTTCTCGCCCGGTGCATCCGGATCGACATGCAACGTCTTGCGATTTTTCAGAAAGGTTGTCGAGAACGGGTTCTTGGTTGACCGCGAACCCGCATAGGAGGACATGCCTGCCGTGTAGGTCGAGTCATAGCTCTTTATCTGCGAAGCCACCGGTGCTGCATCCGGCATCAACGAACAACCCGGAAAAAGCAGCGCCGCCGCCACAAGCAAAAGATCCCGCAACCGCATGCCAACCCCTGTCACTTCAATTCATCAACCCGAGTGCAGCATTTTAGTCCCTGACCCGATTCGCACTAGTGCGCGCTTGCCACAGACAAGCAAAATTCTGCACATTTTCGGGTGGGCTGACTGTGAAGGGCGTGACCTTTAACGCATCGTAAATTGCCAATGATGCATTTGTATTGTAGCGCAGTATGAAATCAGACCGTCAGTCGACTGGCGGGGCGTGCGGCGGCGGATGAGTGCAGCGTGTTCCAGTTCCAGCCGGCTGTTTCGGCAATCGTCATGCGGGGTGAAGAATTGCCAGCCAGGCCGTCCGTTCGCAGCTCCCGGCGCGTCGCTGTCTTGCTATGCGCGCTTGTGGTGCTTTCAAGCTGCGCCAAGCTTCCCGAGGCAGTTTTTGGGATTGGCGGCGACATTCCCGTTCAACAAGTCGCGGGCGTCAGGCTGCACGACATATTCATCGCCACTTCGAGGGACCAGGATCCCGATCCGGCCATCCTGTTTTCCGGCGAGCGCTCGCGCGAGGTATCACTGGCCAAGGTGACGGTTTCGATCCCGCCGGACCATGTGCCGGGCAGGATCGAGCGGCCGAAGAAATTGCCGCCGGATCCGCGCAAGGACATTGTCGTTCTGGATCCGCTGGTGTTCGACAGCAGAGAGGCTTTCAAGGCCACCATCGACGCCGCACTGGAGCAAAGGCCGCAGGGCGAGCGCGAAGTGCTCATCTTCGTGCATGGCTACAACACTACCGCGGCGGCGGCAGTGATGCGGATTTCGCAGTTCGTCGAGGATTCCGGCTTCACTGGGGTTCCGGTGCTCTTCACCTGGGCCTCGCGCGGCAAGACCGTCGACTACGTCTACGACATGAACAGCGCGTTGCAGGCGCGCGACGCGCTCCTCAAGACCGCGTCCCTGTTGTCGGAGACGAAAGCGGAATCCTTCCATATCCTGGCGCATTCGATGGGCAATCTGCTGACCGTTGAGGCGATGCGGCAGGCGAAGCTGCTTGGCGCCTATAATCGCTACGGCAAACTTCGGACCGTGATCCTCGCCTCTCCCGATATCGACCTTGACCTGTTCAGGCAGCAGGTATCGGTGCTGCCCGAGGAACAGCGCAACTTCTATGTTCTGATTTCAAAGGACGACAAGGCGCTGGCGTTTTCGCGCAAGATCGCCGGCGGCATCAACAGGGTTGGCGATGCGACCCCGTCGGAACTGTCCAGCACCGGCGTCACGGTCATCGACCTGAGCGGTATCAAGGATACCAATTCGCTCAACCACTCGAAATTCGCCGACGCGCCGGAAGTCGTCCAGCTCATCGGAAGGCGGCTGAACGCCGGCGACCAGCTGCACACCGAAGAATCGACGGCGCAAGCCGTGCTGCCGAACCTTACCATCCAGCAGACACAGGCGAACGTGATTACCCTGAGCGATTGAGGAACCGCTGGCCCGGTCGGCCCCCGGTTTCGAAATTTTTGCATTCCGCCTCGGTCAGAACCCACAGCGCTTTTTGGCGACGCAGTACGGCGGTCCGCAAGTGGTATTTCAAGAGTTTATCGGTAGCGGCTTACCGCTTTTCGTCGAACGCCTTCATCAGCGTCTGGCCGGGATTGTCTATGCAGTAGTCCATGATCGCATTCGTAGCGGCAAGGAATTCCGGGCCATTGAAAATGGCATTGCCCTCCTGGCCACTCTTGAACCCATGGAAAAATATCAGCGTGAATTCCTGCTCATCATCATCCATCTTGAGCATGGTGCGGCAGTCGATCGTCTGGATATCGAGCACAACGCTTTCCTGCTCCTGTGCGTAAGCTTCAAATCCGCGCAACAAGAGAGCAAGCGCCGCGGCCGAAAAAGTCTGCTTCAAAGTCTTCATGGCTTTTCCCCGTGTCTTGCCGATTGATCAGAAGCGGATGATCCCGCGCATGCATTCGTTGTAGAGTACGTCGAAGCTCACGCCCCGCTGCACGCCGCGCGTGACCGCGCCGGTCGTTGCACCAATTCGCGCGCCCCTGCGTGCGCCCCTGCCGCCGTTGGCGATGCCCCCCACGACTGCGCCGCCGACGCCGCCTCGAACCGCCCCTCCGATGGCGCCGCCTCTGGAGTTTCGTAGCGAGACGTCACGGGCGTAGGCGCGGCAATAGGCATCGCGGCTCTGTGCGAAGGTTTCAGTCGGGAGCAGCATCGTAGTGGCAAACCCGCACATCAGGGCGGCGCACAGCAGTGGCAATGACACCGTTCTTATGCCAATCATTTTTCTGCGCCTCCCGTTGTTCAGGTGAGTCCTGGTTCATGGAACGCCAGAGGCTGCATCGATCAGATCGATTGGAGCAGACAATTCCGCCTTCCAGGAATGGCCTCATGCATGTTTCTACCACCATGCTACGGTCTGTTTTGTGTCAAAAATACAGGTGATCCTGTAACGGAATGCATTTGTGCCCAGGCGGCCTCGAACGTGGGGTATTGCACGGACGGGACATCCGAATGCGAAGCGGCGCGCTCGGCGATCAAGGTGGGTTCACATGGCGTGGTTGGGGCGGTCTTCATGAAACCGGCGTTTCGGGGATCGGCAAGAGCTTCCCGGTACGCACTTCCTGATCCGGGATGCAACGAAGCGACCGCCACGACCAACGTTTTGGCCTAACATGGTGAATGGCCGGTTAGGGGAACGTTACCATGCGGTACGAAATCGTGCCTGCGCAGACCCAATATCGTGTTCCTTGGCCGCCGCGTTCTCTTTTTTGGCAGCCCCCAGAGGCGCTTGTCGAATATTTCCCGCAGTAGATCGCAGCAAGCCCGGCTGCGGGTTGCTCGTGCTGCAACGGCTCCGCCTTGTCGGGAGTCATCCTTGCGATTGATACGGATCGCGCGCGCTGGCCGGGCAGGACTGATGGCTTGACGAGATTACCGGGTCATCGACGAACTGCCGAGTGCAACCGAATCGATGCACTGCGCATAGATCCAGTTGGTGTCGCGTATTCCAAGCTGGTTGCAGATCGCCTGCATGGAAACATTGTCATGTCGAACGCCGGTGATGAAGCCCCTTGCGCCATGGTTGAGCCACATGTGTTCTATTGCCAAAGCTGCGAGCTGCAGGCCGATCTTCTCGCCGCGCCGATCCTCGCGCGTTGCCATCATGCCCAGGAACACGTCGCTGGCGTGCAGGTTCGCGCGATGATGAACGATAAAGGACGAGGCGCTCGCGACGGGATGGCCGGCACGATCAATGGCGACCAGCGTGATGCCGGGCCGCGCATTGCCGCGCAGGAAACTGCCCGGTATCGGCAATACGTCGCCCGACTGCAGCAGGGTAGCGACCGCAGCGACCAGGCCAGACGGTGAGCCATCGTCCAGCCACTGGACGGTGAGGTCGTCAGGCATGTGCATGGATGTGATAATGTGCCGGCTGGCGTGGAGCGCCTCTTCGCTGCCGCGGTAGTGCTCATGCCGATCAGTGGTAAAACCTTCCGCTTCCAACCTGAGATAAAGCGCTGCCGCGCCGGACTTGGGAAAGTAGTTGCAAATCCCCACTCCCTGCAGCCGCGCCAAGGCCCTCATCAACTCGAACGTATCAGTCGATGCGCCGCTGAGTGCAAGCGCCCAGCCGTAGAAGGCATAGCGCGGATCATCGCGCAGCAATGTGTTGAGCGCAGCAGAACGGCGCATCAGGCCTATCTTGGCTGGGTTGCCGAAATACTCCTCTGCAATCACGCGCGCCCTCCAAGCCATATGATTCATTGACAAATATAGCAGATTCGAAGCACATGCGCACAGAAAAACGAATTAAATGGCAATTAATAAAATACAATAATGAAATGAGTGAATTGAGTAATCAGTTATTCATTCCGTAGCGTAAATTTAGATTACAAAAATCATGTAGCAATTGGAAAATTCCTGTACTGACTCGGTCGCTGCTTCGTGGAATATAATTGTTGTTGTCCGAAAAGAATTGTTGCAATGGCGTGCACTGCAAGGCCAATCCTGTCTTTCCCGAAAATGCCTCGCAAAGGCTGACAGAACCGAAGAACCCTACCTTTCTTATACGCACGATGGGATGAGGAGGGACTGGAGCCGCTGACGTTACAACTGGCAGGTGCGATTCAGGCACCCTCACCCCCCTCCGGGTCGAGCGCGGCAGAGACCATCTTGAAGACCTCTCTTGCGGCAGGCCCGGCTTCGCGCCCGCGCACGGTCATCAGCGCATAGGGTTCCACCGCGAAGTCGAAAGGCAGCGGCAACTCGGCCACCGCGCCGCCCATGCCTGTCTGCGACGCGAAGAAGCGGGCAACGGACGTGGCCACCGGCGCAATGGCATTGGTCTGGCGCACGGTCACCAGTGTCAGCAGGAATGATGTGGTGTTGAGGACCTTGCGTGGCAGCGGCAGGTCGCGCGCCACAAGTTCGGCTTCCAGCGTCGTGCGCAGCAATGTTCCAGCGCCCGGCAGCACCCAGTCATATTCCATCAACTCCGAAACCGAAGTCGGCGGAATGCGCAAAAGCGGATGATTGGTGCGCACTACAAGGCTCATCGCCTCCGGCCCCACCGAACGTGTTTCGAACAGCCTTGGATCGCGATTGGACGGAATGCGGGCGAACGCGAAATCGAGGCTGCCCGCCAACAAGGCGGAGGCGAGGACATCGCTCGTCGCCACGTCGACGTGAATCTCTACCTGCGGCAGGGTCACACGCGCCTGGCGAATAACGGGAAGCACATGCTCGAAGGCCGGCCCGGTCACGGTGCCGATGTTGACGCGGCCTGAACGCCCTGAATGGATTTCCTCCAGTTCGCGTTCAGCCTCCTCGATTTCGATGATCATGCGGCGCGCCCGCCGCGCAAGCGCCTGTCCCGCGGCCGTCAGCGTTACGCCACGGCTGCCGCGTTTGTAGAGTGTCGCGCCCGAGAGCCGTTCGGCCTCGGCTGCCAGGCGCGATGCGACGGGTTGGGAGAGGGCGAGTATTTCGGCTGCCCCGCTTATCTGGCCGGTTTCGTCCAGCGCAGCAAACAGCCGGAAATGCTGCAGCTTCAACCCGCGCCGCAGCAGCGGGGCGGCTGCGTTTTTCCGGTCGGCCATGGAAGGTCCCCCCAAAGTGACATGCGATTTGCGCATATCAGCCCGCAGAAATCAAATTTGACTTGCATATCGGCGTAGCGCTCATCTTCACCCTGGTCGATACCCCGCGGGAGGAGCATTGCGGGGAAGCGATCTGGTCGGGGCAACGCCCGCAGTTTTCATCGTGGCCGGATCCGCAATGCGCGGCGGCCGAAGGGAGGAAATATGAGTGTTTTGAAAAAGGCGCTGACCGCGCTCGCGGTGGGCATGGCTTTGGTTGCGTCGCCGGCCGTGGCGCAGGACAAGGGCCTGGTCGGAATCTCGATGCCGACGAAATCGTCAACCCGCTGGATTTCGGATGGCGAGTCGATGGTGAAGGAGTTCACCGCGCTCGGCTACACAACCGACCTGCAATATGGCGAGGACGACATTCCGAACCAGCTTGCGCAAATCGAAAACATGGTCACCAAGGGCGCGAAGGTGCTCATCGTCGCCGCGATCGATGGTTCAACACTTTCCGACATCCTGAAAAAGGCAAAGGAATCGGGTGCGAAGGTTTTCGCCTATGACCGGCTGATCACCAAGACCGGCGATGTCGACTACTACACGACGTTCGACAATTTCGGGGTCGGGGTGTTGCAGGCGCAATCGCTGGTGCAGGGCCTCAAGGAACGTTTCCCGGACGTGAAGCCGTGGAACGTCGAACTCTTTGGCGGATCGCCCGACGACACAAACGCCTTCTATTTCTATGATGGTGCAATGAGCGTCCTCCAGCCAATGATCGATGCCGGCGAAATCTCCATCGTTTCGGGGCAGATGGGCATGGACAAGGTCGGTACGCTGCGTTGGGACGGCGCGGTGGCACAGTCCCGCATGGATAACCTGCTTTCGGCAAACTACACCGACAAGAAGGTGCATGGTGTGCTTGCTCCCTATGACGGGCTTTCGCGCGGCATCATTTCCTCGCTCAAGGGTGTTGGATATGTGCCGGGGCCGGAAATGCCGATCGTGACCGGCCAGGATGCTGAATTGCCCTCCGTCAAGGCAATGCAGAGCGGCGAACAATACTCGACCGTGTTCAAGGACACGCGCGAACTCGCCAAGGTCACCGCCACGATGGTCGACGCAGTGATGCAGGGCAAGGAGCCGGAAATCAACGACACCAAGACCTACAACAATGAGGTCAAGGTTGTTCCTTCCTACCTGCTGACGCCATACTCCGTCGGCAAGGACGACATCACCAAGATGCTTGTCGATTCCGGCTACTATACAGCCGACCAGATCGCGAACTGAGACTGCGTGGCCGGGCGGGAATCTCCCGTCCGGCCGCCGCATTTACATTCGGCATCCGCGCTCTTTGATTGCGCAGGGTTCGCGAGCGTTTGACCATGCAACCTATTCTTGAAATGCAGGACATCACCAAGTCGTTTCCGGGCGTCAAGGCTCTGACGAATGTCAACCTGACGGTCCTGCCGGGCGAAATCCACGCCGTTGTCGGAGAAAACGGCGCAGGAAAATCCACCCTGATGAAGGTGCTTTCGGGCGTCTATCCCCACGGCTCCCATACCGGCACGATCCGCTTCGAAGGCAAGGAGCGCGAGTTTGCCAGGATTGCCGACAGCGAGGCTCTGGGCATCATCATCATCCACCAGGAGCTGGCGCTTGTGCCGCTTCTGTCGATTGCCGAGAACATCTTTCTTGGGCATGAACCGGCGAAATACGGGATAATAGACTGGATAGAGGTTTTTCGCCGCACCAAGGAATTGCTTGCCAAGGTCGGCTTGAAGGAACATCCCGACACGCTGATCACGAATATCGGCACGGGCAAGCAACAGCTCGTGGAGATCGCCAAGGCGCTCAACAAGAAGGTGAAGCTGCTCATCCTGGATGAGCCCACGTCCAGCCTCAACGAGCACGACTCCAACGCATTGCTGGCCCTGCTTCGCGAGTTCCGCGACCAGGGCATTGCCTCCATCCTGATCACCCACAAGCTGAACGAAGTTCTCAAGGTGGCTGACCGCATTACGGTACTTCGCGATGGCTCGACCATAGACACCATGGATGTCAAATCGGGCAAGGTCGACGAGGACCGCATCATAAAGGCGATGGTCGGCCGCGAACTTTCGGACCGTTATCCGCCGCGCCATGCAGACATCGGAGAACCGGTGCTGGAGGTGGTCGACTGGAATGCATACCATCCGCTGCATGCGGACCGGCACACGATCAGGAATGTGAGCTTCTCCGTCCGCGCCGGCGAGGTCGTCGGCATCGCCGGATTGATGGGCGCCGGGCGCACCGAACTGGCGATGTCGCTGTTCGGAAGGGCATGGGGCCAGAAGATTTCCGGCACCGTCAAGGTGCATGGCAAGCAGGTCGATGTCAGTACCATCGGCAAGGCCATGGATGCGGGCCTGGCCTATGTCACCGAAGACCGCAAGACCTACGGCCTCGTTCTCATCGATCACATCAAGCACAACGTGACGCTGGCGAATCTGGAAGGTGTTTCCTCCCACGCGGTGATCGACAACATGAAGGAGCTCGCCGTCGCCAATGGCTATCGCCGCGACCTCGGCATCCGCTCGTCTTCCGTGTTCCAGACCACGTTGAACCTTTCGGGCGGCAACCAGCAGAAGGTGGTGCTTTCCAAATGGCTGTTTGCCGGCCCAGAGATACTCATACTGGACGAGCCGACCCGAGGCATCGACGTCGGCGCCAAGTACGAGATCTACGGGTTGATCAACCGCCTTGCGGAGCAGGGCAAGGCAGTGGTCGTCATTTCGTCGGAGATGCCGGAACTGCTCGGCATATCTGACCGCATATACGTGATGAACGACGGAAAATTCGTGGCCGAGATGGCGGCACGCGACGCTTCGCAGGAGAAGATCATGCGGGCGATCATGAAGTCCTGGGAGGATTGAGATGACCGACACAAGCCGTCAGGCGACAGGCCGGCAAGATGTGATGCGTTTCGTCAGATCGCATATCCGCGACTACGCATTGTTGATCTCGCTGCTTGCGATCATGATTTTCTTCCAGTTCACAACGGACGGCACGCTGTTCAAGCCGGTGAACATGACGAACCTGATCCTGCAGAACAGCTACATCGTCATCATGGCGCTTGGCATGTTGCTGATCATCGTTGCGGGCCACATCGATCTCTCGGTCGGATCGGTCTCCGGCTTCATCGGGGCGGTCGCTGCTGTGTTGATGGTAACCTGGAAGGTGGACATCATCACGTCGGTGCTTGTCTGCCTGGCGCTGGGCGCCCTCATCGGTGGCATGCAGGGTTACTTCACCGCCTATTACAAGATCCCGGCCTTCATTGTCACGCTAGCGGGAATGCTGATCTTCAAGGGTCTGGCGCTGACAGTGCTCGGCGGGGCCTCGGTGGGTCCGTTCCCGAAGGAGTTCCAGCTCCTGAGTTCCGGCTTCGTGCCGGACATTTTCGGCGGCACGCTCTTTGGCCAGCCCTTCAACATCCTGGCAATGGTGATCGGCATCGCGGTTACCTCACTGATCATATACTTCAATGTGCAGGAGCGGCGCAGCCAGCAGGAACACGGCCTCGCCGAGGAGCCGGATATCATCTTCTACGGCCGCAACCTCCTCATCGCTGCCGGCTTCCTGACTTTCAGCTACCTCATGGCGCGATACAAGGGCCTGCCCAACGTGCTGGTCGTGATGTTCGCGCTGATAGCGCTCTTCGTGTTCCTGACGACGCGCACGACCATGGGCCGGCGCATCTATGCGTTGGGCGGCAATGAAAAGGCAGCCAAGCTGTCAGGCATCGACACGGAGCGGCTGACTTTCATCACTTTCGCGATCATGGGCGCCCTTGCGGCGCTCGCCGGGCTTATCTTCGCCGCGCGCCTCAACGTGGCGACACCCAAAGCGGGTCTTGGTTTCGAACTCGACGTCATCGCCGCCTGTTTCATCGGAGGCGCGGCAACGACTGGCGGCGTCGGAAAGATCATCGGCGCGGTCATCGGCGCCTTCATCATGGGCGTCATGAACAACGGCATGTCCATCATGGGCATCGGCATCGACTGGCAGCAAGTGATCAAGGGCGCGGTGCTGATGCTCGCCGTCTTCCTGGACGTATACTACAAGAACAAGGGGTAGACAGGCCAATGCTGCTTTCGCAGATCAAGGACCTTTCGGGCAAGCTCCGCGTCGTCGTGCGCGAGGGCACCGAGGCATATGTGCTCAATGGCGGGGAGAGCGTGCACTCGCTAGCGCTGGGCGCGGCGCGCGCGGGCCAGACACTGGCGGAACGGATCCGCCACATCGGGCTGGGTGAGGCGGTCGACCTTGCCGGTGCCTATGCCGACGGGCGTATGCTGCTGCCGGTCATCCATCCCGATCCCGCGCACATGCATGTTACGGGCACCGGCCTTACCCACCTTGGTTCCGCCGCGACGCGCGATGCCATGCACAAATCGGCTGGAGACGAGGCCAAGCTTACCGATTCCATGAAAATGTTCCGCATGGGCCTTGAGGGCGGAAAGCCCGCCGAAGGACAAGCCGGCGTGCAGCCGGAATGGTTCTACAAGGGAGACGGCACGACGGCGGTTCCTCCCGGGTCTCCCTTGGTCTCGCCGGAATTCGCACAGGATGGCGGCGAGGAACCTGAAATTGCCGGCATCTATGTCATCGGCGACGATGGCACGCCATTTCGTATCGGATTTGCGCTCGGCAACGAGTTTTCCGACCACATCATGGAGCGGGTAAATTACCTTTATCTGGCCCATTCCAAGCTGCGCCAGTCCTCCTTCGGCCCGGAAATCCTGATCGGACCCTTGCCGGAAGACGTTCGCGGCATCTCCCGCATCCGTCGCGGCGGCTCCACGATCTGGGAAAAGCCGTTTCTTTCAGGCGAGGCCAATATGTCGCACAGCCTCGCGAACCTTGAACATCACCACTTCAAGTATGGCCTGTTTCGCCAGCCCGGCGATGTGCATGTGCACATGTTCGGCACGGCGACGCTTTCATTCGCGGACGGTGTTCGGACCCAGACGGGCGACGTTTTCGAAATAGAAGCTCCACAATTCGGTCTGCCGCTGCGCAATTCGCTCGCGCTTGCGACGGATGTTCAAGATGGAAATCTGCGCCGGGTAACGGCACTATAGCTTGGGTGGCAGGAAAAAAACGCCATGACATTCATACCGGCTGCCTGGCCACGGAAACTGCGCTCGGCGGAGTGGTTCGGCGGAACCTCGCGCGACCACATTTATCACCGTTCCTGGATGAAGAACCAAGGCCTGCCGGCGGACCTCTTCGACGGGCGTCCCGTCATCGGTATCTGCAACACATGGTCCGAATTGACGCCCTGCAACGCGCATCTGCGCGATCTAGCCCAGCGCGTGAAACACGGCATATACGAGGCAGGCGGACTGCCCGTGGAGTTTCCGGTGTTTTCAACCGGCGAAAGCGCGCTACGCCCCACCGCGATGATGTACCGCAATCTTGCCTCGATGGATGTCGAGGAAGCGATCCGGGCCAACCCGGTCGATGGCGTGGTGCTGATGGTCGGTTGCGACAAGACCACGCCGGCGCTGCTGATGGGCGCCGCCTCGGTCGATCTGCCCGCCATTGCCGTTACCGGCGGCCCGATGTTGAACGGCTGGTTCCGCGGCGAACGTGTCGGCAGCGGCACGGCGCTGTGGCAAATGTCTGAAGCAATCAAGGCCGGCACGATGAGCCAGGCCGATTTCCTCGACGCAGAGCAGGCAATGTCGCGCTCGCCCGGTTCGTGCAACACCATGGGCACGGCATCCACCATGGCGTCCATTACAGAGGCGCTGGGCATGGCGCTTTCCGGAAATGCGGCGATCCCGGCTGTCGATTCGCGCCGCCGCGTGATGGCGCATTTGACCGGGCGGCGCATCGTTCAAATGGTCAAGGACGATCTCAAGCCGTCCGACATCCTCTCGCGCGAAGCGTTCGAGAATGCCATTCGTGTCAATGGCGCCATCGGCGGTTCGACCAATGCTGTCATCCACTTGCTGGCGATCGCGGGGCGTGCGGGCATTGATCTCACGCTCGACGATTGGGATCGGCTTGGGCGCGAGGTGCCGACCATCGTCAATCTGATGCCGTCGGGCAAATACCTGATGGAGGAGTTCTTCTACGCGGGCGGCCTCCCGGTGGTGATCAAGGCGCTGGGCGAGGCGGGTCTGCTCAATCGCGAGGCGCTGACCGTTTCCGGCGAGACCGCTTGGGAGCAGGTCAGGGATGCGCAGAACTGGAACGAAGACGTCATCCGCCCGGTGGACAAGGCGTTGACGGCGCAAGGCGGCATAGCCGTGCTGCGCGGCAATCTGGCGCCAGATGGCGCGGTGCTAAAACCCTCCGCCGCTTCGCCGCACCTGATGAAGCACCGGGGCAGGGCGGTCGTGTTCGAGGACATCGACGACTACAAACGCAAGATCAACAACGAGGCGCTGGACATAGACGAACACTGCGTGATGGTGCTGAAGAATTGCGGCCCGCGCGGCTATCCCGGCATGGCCGAGGTCGGCAACATGGGCCTTCCGCCCAAGGTCCTGCGCAAGGGGATTACCGACATGGTGCGCATTTCCGATGCGCGCATGTCCGGCACTGCCTACGGAACCGTCATCCTGCATGCGAGCCCCGAGGCGGCGCGGGGAGGCCCGCTGGCAGTGGTGCGCGACGGAGACATGATCCAGCTTGACGTGCCGGCCCGCAGCTTGCGGCTGGACATTGCGGAAGCGAAACTGGCTGAACGTTTGGCGGCATGGAAGCCGGCCATCGAGGCACCGTCCGGCGGTTATGCCCGACTGTATCACGACCACGTGGAAGGCGCGGAAACCGGCGCGGATTTCGATTTTCTGAAAGGCTGTCGCGGCAGCGCGGTCGGCAAGGACTCACACTAGGCGGCACCAACGCCGCCTCGTCGGATTGCGGCAGGCACCGTTCACGAAAGTCAAATCATGGATGCCGCAGCAAACATGGCGCTGGTGGAACACGCGACACTCTGGCCTAATTGAAAGTGAGAAGGCTCAAGCCCGTACCGTTCGACCGGGAAACGGCAAATGCGAAAGGCCAAGCCATGTCTGGCATTCATCATGTGACGGCGATCTGCGGCGCGGCCCCGCGCAACCTCGATTTCTACACGCGCGTGCTCGGCATGCGTCTCGTCAAGCAGACCGTCAATTTCGACGATCCGGGCACTTGGCACTTATACTATGGTGACGATGTTGGAGCGCCCGGCACCATCCTCACCTTTTTTGCCTGGGAAGGAGCTGCCGCCGGGCGCAACGGCCTCAGCCTGACGCACGAAACAGCCTTTCGGGTGCCAACGGCTTCGATCGGCTACTGGGCGCGCAGGTTCATCGAGCTTGGGGTCAGCCACGATGCACCGTCGAAACGCTTTGGCGACACGGTGCTGACCTTCACCGATCCGGACGGCATGCGGCTGGCGCTGGTGGGAACAAATGACACGGGTCCCGTCCCGGCGACATCAAATGTCGATGGCGAACATGCGCTGCGCGGCTTCCATGGCGCGACCCTTCTGCTCGACGACACGCAGCCGACAGCCGCTGTCCTCACCAAGGTACTTGGCTTTCGCCAGGAAGGGAGTGAGGGCAATACCACCCGTTTCGTTGCCGGTGCCGACGCGGGCCGCCATCTCGACATCCAGACGGCCAAGGGGTTTTTGCCAGGGCGGATGGGGCGCGGGTCGGTCCACCACATCGCCTTCCGTGCTGCCGATGATGCGGAGCAAGCGGAGATGGCTGAAAAACTCGCCCGTGACCTTGGCATCGTGACGACCGAACAGAAAGACCGGCAGTATTTCCGTTCGGTGTATTTCCGCGAGCCGGGCGGCGTCATATTCGAGATCGCCACCGACGATCCCGGCTTTTCGATCGATGAGCCACAGGCGCAACTAGGCACCACCTTGAAATTGCCGCCCTTCCTTGAACCGCGCCGGGAGGAATTACTGGCGTCGCTGCCGCCACTCAAGGAATCGCGATGAACCCGTCGATGTTGTTCGCCGGTGCGCTACTCGCCGAGGCGCGCGCAGCCTTGATCATGCTGCACGGTCGCGGCGGAAGCGCGCAAGACATCCTGTCGCTCGGCCAGGAGTTCGAAACGGGCGACATCGCCTTCGTCGCGCCTCAGGCCCCGGGCCGCAGCTGGTACCCTTTCTCCTTTCTGGCGCCGATCGCCCAGAACGAGCCCTTTCTGTCCGAAGCGCTGGCGACCGTCGATGCAACGGTAGCATCGGTCCGCGAACACATGCCGGCAGAACGCATTTTCCTGCTCGGGTTTTCGCAAGGCGGCTGCCTGGCGCTGGAGTATGGTGCGCGCAATGCCCGTCGCTATGGCGGCTTGATCGGGCTCTCCGCCGGGCTGATCGGCCCCAGCGACGTGGCGCGCAACTATCCCGGATCGCTGGATGGCACGCCGGTGTTCCTGGGCTGCAGCGACATCGATGCGCACATTCCGCTTTGGCGCGTGAATGAGTTCACGATTGTATTGAGCGACTTGGGCGGAGCTGTCACCGAGAGCATCTATCCCGGCATGGGCCACACGATCATTGCCGAGGAGATTGCGGTGGTAAGGGATATGCTCGCTCGCCCGTGAACGGAAAACGGGTGCGCTAGCCGGACCAGTGGACAGTTCGCCGCCGCCAGTTGCCCAAACCTTAAGAATTGATTAATGTGCTTTTACAGACAGCGTAATCTTCCAGCGTAGGGGTTCGGAATGGGCACGAAGCATCTGGATTTCAACAAACTTCTTGGTTTTGACGGAACCGTACTGGAGCAGGGCGGCTTCAAGAGCGCTGCTTTCGGCAGCCGCGTTGGCGCCAAGGTCGGTGAACCTGAGCCGGGTTCTCCGGTACTGGAAGCCAATCCTTTCAAAAGCGAAGCCTTCGGCAGCCGTGTTGGCGCCAAGGTCGGTGATCCTGAGCCACCGCTGCATTAGCGTCCGCGGGGCTTGCCGGGAGCAGGCCTCGACGATGTTTGAGCCAAGTACACACCGTGCGCTGGCAGTTGACCAGGCTGTTCGTACGCTGCTGGGCAATTCGCTGGCCTATCTCGCCGAATTCCTGGGCGACGACACCGCTCTGGGTGAGGCGAAGCAGCGGGTTTGCGAGGGCCCCGTCTCGCCTTTCGTCTTTTGTCTTTACTCGCAACTGGTTGCGCAACTTTCGACCGGCGGCGCTGACGCCGCGCGGATAACGGTCGCAGAGCTTGCCGAAGCGGCCGGGCAGGGCGTGGACAGCGCAATCGCTCCGTATCAAGGCCCCGGCGTGCCGAACGCATGGTGGTCATCCTATCATGCCTTGCTGGATACCGAGCCTGGACGTGATTTTCGTCCCGTGCCGCCAACCGAAAGCGGGCTTGAAGCCTTTCGTGGTCAGTACCGCGCCGCGACGGCGATCATGGAAAAATGCGACCCCGATCTTGCGCAGGAAGTCACGACCCTGATCCGCCTGGCAGTTCCGGCGGCGCCGAGGGATGCATCGAGCGAACAGCGTTTCAATGGCGCTTCGACCTTCCTCGCCTGGGGCGCGGCGATCTTCAACAGTGAGATAGAGCGGCACCCGGTAGCGATGATCGACCTGCTGGTCCATGAAAGCGGTCATCTTCTGCTGTTCGGATTGGTCGAAGGCGGCGCACTTACCAAAAACGCGCCGACCGAGCGCTACACCTCGCCGCTGCGCCAGGATCCGCGCCCGATAGACGGAATCTTTCACGCCTGTTTCGTGGCGACCCGGGTGTATGTGGCAATGACACGCCTGATCGAAAGCGGCGGGCTCGACCGGCAGACGATGGAGCTCGCCCACATGCACGCGGAAAAGAACGGGACGTCGGCAGTGCGCGGACTCGGGGAGTTGAACGCTCACGCCATGCCGACCGATAGAGGTGAGGGCGTGCTCGCCGAGCTCAACCGCTTCTGGTCGGATCGGTGAATGGCGCTGCCAATGGTTGAAGATCATGTACGCACCGTTGTCCTCAACGCCATGAGCGCCGCCAGTTTCGGTGCGCCCCTCGATCCCGGCCTTGCCGAGTTGGTCCGGACCGGCCGGGAGGTGGTGTTGGACGACCTCGGCTTCGACAGTCTTGCCTGGATGGAATTCTGTATCGCAGTCGAATTGCAGACGCGGCTCGAGCTCTTGACCAGCGACATCGAGACGATGGCGACGCTTGGCGAAATCGAGGAGTGGTTGCGCGAGCGTACCGGCCATGCGTGATTTTGCGCAAAGGGCGCGCGATTGTGAGACGGAGAACGCTTGGAACCGGTTGCATATTGACCTCGAAAATGTGCTGGCTCCGCAGGAATTGGCGCAGCTGTCACAATACGAGCGTTCAGCAGGGCCTTTCGGGCGCACGAGAAAATGGCTCGACAAGCTGCAGCGGTTGAGCCCCGATGTGCTTCAGGCACCCCGCTGTTTCCACGCCGAGCCGCTGCATGCGAACCTTGTCTTCTACCGGGGCGCGGCAAGCGCGGAGGGCCGGCGGCTGCTCTTCGCCTTTGCCGGCAATGCGGGCCGGGTGATGCTGCCGATGCCCGTTTTCCTGCAGCTTTTTGATCCCGTTGCCTGGGATGTGCTTGTAGTGTGCAAGCAACGCGGCCAAAGCTACCATGAAGCCGGTTTGCGCGACATTGCGCCGGCGGCGGCAACCCTGCTCGACTTTGGGAAGTATCGCTCGGTCGCCTGTCTTGGAACCAGTAGCGGCGGCTTTTCCGCAATAATCAACGCTTTGCGGATTGGCGCGGCCGTCGGCGTATCGATTGGCGGTTCGGCGCCCGCAGCCGATCGATCGCCATCACCCTTCCACGGCGTCAACAGTTCCGGTTCGACCCGCCTCGTCTACGTGCATGGCGCCGACTTTGAACGCGACGGCATGTCTGCCGGCATCCTGGCCAGCCGGTTCCCCGGAGAAATCTTGCCGGTGCCGGGAGTTTCCAGACACAATGTACTTGCCGCGCTGCTGGCGGAAGGCGCAATTGGCCCGTTCCTTGACCGCATCGGAATCCCGGGAGGCGGATGACATGGAGCAGCCCGTCGCGGACTTCCCAGGTCTCGATGTTGCCAGCCTGCTTGCGGAGCATGCGCTCCATGGCCGCACGGCGCTTGTCACGCAGACGGAAACGATTAGCTATTCAGCTTTCGCCGAGCGCGTATATGCCGCGGCAATCGACCTTGCGGACCTGCCGCCGGGTTTTCCGGTCGGCGTGTCGGTTTCGCTTGAGGTGGAGCATCTGGTGGTGACCATGGCTTTGCTTGCCCTGGGCATCCCCAGCGTCGTCTTTCCTTCACACGAAAGCGCCGGCAACATCGCGGCAATCGCTGCGGCGCTGGGGGTTTCGCACTATGCCGGCGAGAAGCGGGCGGATCTTCCCCGCAACCTCATACCCGTGCCGGTGCGGTTTGAAGGCCGCAAGGGAACGCGACCTTCCTGGCGGGTTCTCGATGCGGGAGACGACGCGATCTTCCGCACCACATCAGGCACCACGGGGCGTCCCAAGATCTTCTCCCTCAGCGGGCTTCGTTTGTGGCTGATGGCCCGCAACGCCGCCGATAACGCGGAACAGCGCCGTATCTTGCGAACCAGCAGCGTCGAATATGATTCCAGCAGGTTGAGCCGGGTTTCGGCACTTCTGGCGGGGAACGCCTGCGTTCTGGTGTCCGACCTTTCTGCAGGCAGCATACTTGCCAGTTGCGCTCGCCACGAGGTGACGCAACTGCATGTGGGAACCTATCGCCTTACCCAGTTGCTGAACGGCGCCCGGAGCCACCTTCCTTCCTGCGCCTCGCTGTTGACCGGCGGCTCGCGCGTGCCCGGCGCCCTTCGCCAGGCAGTGCAGGAGCGATTGTGCCGACGCCTTTTCGTTTCCTACGCAACGAGCGAGGTCGGGTTGGTATCCATGGCGTGGCCGGAAGAGCATGCGGAGTTTCCCGACGGAATCGGGTTTGCCTCGCCCAGGGTCATTGTCGAGATCGTCGACGAATCTGGTGCGCCGGTGGCTCCAGGCAGCGTTGGCGAGGTGCGTGTGCGAAAACTGGCTGCGCCGGAGTTTTATGTAGGCGAACCTGAGGCTTCGGCCATGCTGCTGAACAATTGGTTCCGTACGCGCGACCTCGTCTCGCAGCGTCCCGGCGAGCCGATGATCTTCCATGGCCGCGCCGATGACTTGATGACGCTGAACGGGATCAACATCTTCGGTTCGGCCATTGAGGATACGCTGCTGGCAATGCCGCAGGTGGCCGAAGCCGTCGCCTATCCGCTCCACTCGCGCGTCCACGGGCAGATACCGGTTGCAGCGGTGGTGTTAAACCCGGATTTGCCGCCAGTCAGCCCGCAAACCATGATGCAGTTCTGCCGCGCGCGACTGGGCGTTGGCAGCCCACGGCAGGTTTTCGTCGTGGATGATATCCCCCGCTCCGCCACCGGCAAACCCGTTCGGGACGGCCTGCCGGGGAGTTAGGTGCGCATCTGAGGTGGAATAGCGTGCCTCGTCTTTCAAGGCGCGGTCTGCCGGGAAATGGCAATTCGATTGTCGATTATTTGCCTATTGGCACGGCAAAACGAATGGCTATGGTGCAGCACCGGTCTCTGCCGGCAAGAAACGGAGCCTCAAACGATGCTGCAAGTCGACATCCCCACGCTTACCGAAATTCGCGCGCTCATCCCGGTGCGCGCAGATGCCTGCGTTTCGATTTACGTGCCGACGACACCGCAAACGCAGCACATCGGGGCCAGCCGCATCGCCTTCGGCAACCTTTCCAAGACAGCACTGGAGCAGCTGGAAGCGGCAGGGCTGGACAAGCGGCGAGGTGCCATGCTGGAAGCCGAATTGACCGGGCTGCGCGAAGATGACGATTTCTGGAATGTGCAGGCCCACAGCCTGGCCGTTCTCGCCACCCCCGACAGCATCCGCACATTCAGGCTTGCCACCGCCATATCCGACACGGTCGAGGTATCGGACCGTTTTCATCTGAAGCCGCTGCTGCGCGCCATCGCCTTTCCGCAGCATGCCTTTGTGCTGGCGCTTTCGGAAAATGCCGTGCGCCTCGTCGAGGTCTTCGCCGACATGCCGGCGGTAACCGTCCGTGTTCCGGGCTTGCCGGATGGCGCAGGCGATGCCGTCGGTCGCGCATCGGTCAACAATCTCACGCAGGGAACGCGCATCGGCAACGCCCAGGGTCAAACTGTATTGCTGCGCCAGTATGCGCGAAAAGTGGATGCAGCGCTGCGCGCTGTCCTTTCAGGCCGCGACACGCCGCTTATCCTCGCGTCGACCGACCCGCTCGCCCCGATCTTCCGCGCGGTGAACACCTATCCGGCGTTGCTGAAAGAAGGGCTGAATGCAAGCCCCGACCGGATCAGTGACCGGGAACTGGCCGAGGCAGCGCGATCGGTGCTCGATGGTCATTACGCCTCGGAGATTGCAGCGGCAAAGGGCCTGTATTCAACGCGCCTTGGCCAGTTCCGCGCAACCACCGACATGCAGGCCGCGGCGCGCGCTGCAACGATTGGCGCAGTTGAATTGCTGCTTGCCGATATCGACGATGTAACGCCCGGAACGGTGGCCGATGCAGACGGCCGGATCGACCTTGCCTCCAAGGCCGGGGCATCCAGCTACAGCGTGATCGACGAGATCGCAGGCCGGTCTATCCTTGGTGGCGCGAAAGTGCTGGCAGTGCGTCGCGCCGACATGCCTGACGGAGCGCCGTTGGCGGCAGTATTGCGCTATCCTGTCTGACGGTCTGGATGGCGATTTGCCGGTTGAACAGGCCCTATCCGCGGGGGCCGTAGGCGAGGCGGTAGCTTAGTGCGACGCCTCCTGCGCCGCCGGCGATGTTGCCGAGCGAGGTAATCGCAAGGTTGCGTGCAATTGCGGTGAGGTCGATCGGCGCGCCGGCCAGCATTCCCTGCGGCAGCAGGAACATGTTGGCGACGGAATGCTCGAAGCCTAGCGCCACGAAGGTGGCGATCGGCCAGACGATCGCCAGGATTTTGCCTGCCGCCGTACGCGCACCGATGGTCAGCCAGACGGCAAGACATACGAGCACATTGCACAGGACCGCGCGCATGAACATGTCGATTGCCGGAAGCTGCGCCTTGGCAATGGCTATCTTGCGAGCCGTGTCTCCGAAGGCGCCGTCCAAAAGGCCGGTGAAATGGATTGCAAAGGCAAGCGCCAGAGCGCCGACAAGATTGCCGCACCACACAACGGCCCAGTTGCGCATCAAGGCCGAAGGGGTCACCAGCCGGTCGACTGCGGCCATCACCATGAGTGCGTTGCCGGTAAAGAGTTCCGCGCCTCCGACGATCACCAGGATGAGGCCAAGCGAGAAGACGACGCCGCCGAAGAAGCGCGCCGGTCCGAAAGCTGGATCTGCCCCCGTCATCGCCATTGTGAAGGCGGCCGCACCGAACGCGATGAAAGCGCCGGCCAGTACAGCCAGCGTGAACAACTGTGCAAGTCCGAGCCGCGCCTTGGCAGCGCCCGATGCTTCGACGAGCGCTGCTATTTCCGCCGGCTTGTAGGCATCAATGCCGGTCGGGTTTGGAAGATTGTCTGCCACGCATCATTCCCGATCTTTCACCCCTCAATGATTGCGGCTGCGGGCGCGGGTGTGTCAACAAATGAAACAAGCGCTGAACCGGGCACTCAGGAGCCGCCCGATCTGGCCACTTTGAATTGAATGATTACGAATTGGTTAGCGGCAGCTTTACGAGTTCATTACCCATGATCATCGCTCCAACAACTCTCAGGGGTGAGAACTATGGAGCGCGCCGACAACGGATTCGTCATGGGTCCCAGCATCTTCATCCTGTTCGTCTGGGACCTGATCCAGAATAACGGGTCATTGTCCTATCTTCTGACAGAACCGGCTCGCGCCGTTATAGCTTGGCTGACTTTTTGATCACCAAGGTTTCTGGACAGGAACCGTAGCTGCGGGTTTGCGATGAGCCGACTGGCTGGCTTCGCTGCGACCGGGCCATTGCGCAATGGGCACCGCTGCGTGAACTGTTGCTCGCAATAGTTTCCAAAACTAACCGAAGTTACCTGCGGCGGCGGACCCGTTCGTCCTGTTGTCCCGGCAGCTTCCCGCGTGTCTGATCTGCGCTTTGCTGCGCGGCGAGGGTGCCGCTTGTCCAGCGCAAGCAGGCTTCCAAAAATCATTGCATTCCGCCGTGCGGTTTTTTGGCGTTGCAGTGCAACCGGTGCAATTTGAGTTGAATGGTTACGAATTGGTTAGCACGGCCTTCACACGATCAGGCGATACTTGGACAGTTCAACTGGTCAGGGGTGACTTAAATGGAACGCGCCGACTTCAATGGTTTCCTGTTGGTACCGGGCACCTTCATCGTCTTTGTCTGGGACATCATCCAGAACAACGGCACTCTGTTCAAATATCTGACTGAAACGATCCAGGCCGTTGGCCATAGCCTGTTTTATTGACTGGATCTTTTCGCTTTAGCCAATAAGATTGGCAAACATCTCAAATATCCGCGCGTCATTCATCGTGACGTCGAAGACAAACGCTGCGAATAATCCAACAACGTATACGTACCAATCGTCCAAATTTCCCTCCGATATTCAATAAAATTGCAACGACCGTTTGTAATCATGATGATGACACCAATGAGAAACTGAATCTGTGCAATATATCACACGCGGTTTTGTTATCTTGTCGTCGACTTGATCGGATGCGTTGCGTTGCTCCACGTCGGGGCTGGTCGTCCGCGTGCTGGTGGTGTCGGCACCTGCCATGCCGCCGCGCCCGCTTGAGGCAGCAAGCGGAGTTTAAAAAGCCTCGTCGTCGATCAGCGGATCGGGCCTTGCGAACCTGTCGAGATCTTTCTGGTTCGTGATGCTGACCTTCGCACCGTCGACAGTGACGCCATAGGCCTGAAGGCTCTTGAATGCCCGGCTGAGGTTTTCCGGCGTCATGCCCAAAATCGAAGCCAGCCGCTTCTTGTCAAATGGCAGGTTGAAGTCCGGCTCTCCGGCCGCAGAGCGCTTCTGTTCCTTGATGAGGTAGTTGGCAAGCCGCTCCAGCGAAGTGCGGAGCTTGAGGTCCTTTGCGGTCTTGACCACCGAGCGGTAGCACAGGGCGAGTTCCCCAACGACGGCGCGGGCAAACACTGCGTCGCGGTCGAAGACGGCGCGGACATCCTGGCTGGGAATAAGCGCAATCCTGCTTTTCTCAAGCGTTCGGGCCGACATCAGGTAGGGCGCCTGCCGGATAGTCGCGGCAAGGATGAAGGTCGAAATCGGCCGCGCGGTTGCCATGCTTGTCTCCCGGCCGTTCCAGCGGGCGTAGAGCTCGACCGAACCGGCAAGGATGACGTGCAGGAAATCGGAGGTGTCGCCCTCGCTTATCAATTCAACCTGTGGCGGGAAGTTCTGGACATACGATCCGCGCATCAGTGAGGTGAAGTTTTCTTCCTCCATTTCTGAAAACAAGGCGAGACTGCGCACTTCGCCGAAGTATGTGTCAGCCATTCCAACCCCTCGTTCGCCTGCCATGGCATTGCGCCCACTACACTTGATAAAAGTCAAGAATTAGCTTGACGGATTTCCGCGATCTTCATGATCAATGCTTTTCGGCGGGGTGATAAATTTCTGTAAGTTATTTATTTCATTAAGGTTTAGCCGTGTTTGTGATCTAGATCAAATCTCTTGTGCCCCGCAGGCCTCAGGTCTGTTGCCGATCCATGAAGCGATCAGCGACACCTGAAGCCGGAGGCACACATGCAGACCGAAGCGACCGCCACACGTGCGGACCAGAGCCGCGCACTTGGTTTGAGCACACTGGCGTTTACCGCGTGTTTCGCGGTCTGGACGATCTTTTCCATCATCGGCGTCGCCATAAAGCAGGAGCTGGGGCTGAACGAATTTCAGTTCGGCCTGCTGGTCGCAACACCAATCCTTACCGGTTCGCTGACGCGCATCTTCCTGGGCGTATGGACCGAAAAATATGGCGGCAGGCTGATCTTCTCCGGACAGATGATCCTCACCGCGCTGGCCACCTGGGCGCTGACTTTCGCCGACAGTTACCCGATGTATCTGCTCGCCGCGCTCGGCATCGGCCTCGCAGGTGGATCCTTCATCATCGGCGTAGCCTATGTGTCGCGCTGGTACGATGCCGGCCATCAAGGAACGGCGCTGGGCATCTTCGGCGCGGGCAATGTGGGCGCAGCGGTTACAAAGTTCATCGCGCCCTTCGTCATGGTGGCCTATGGCTGGCACGGCGTCGCGCATATATGGGCGGTCGGCCTTGCGATCATGGGCGTCGCCTTCTTCCTGCTCGCCAAGGACGATCCCGAGTTCGTCGAGCGGAGGCGCAAGGGGATCAAGGCCCCCTCGTTCGCCGAGCAGTTCGCGCCCCTTAAGAACATCCAGGTCTGGCGCTTCTCGCTTTACTACTTCTTTGTCTTCGGCGCCTTCGTGGCCCTTGCGCTGTGGATGCCGCACTATCTCATCAGCGTCTATGGCGTCGATGTGAGAACAGCGGGCATGGCGGCCGCTTCGTTCAGCCTCTCCGCGTCGCTGTTCCGCGCCTATGGCGGTCATCTCAGCGACAAGTTCGGCGCGCGTGCCGTCATGTACTGGACCTTCGGCTTTTCGCTGGTCTTCCTGTTCATGCTGTCCTACCCGCCGACCGAGTACATTGTGCAGGGCAAGGATGGCCCGATCGCCTTCGCCACCCGCATGGGTCTGTGGCCTTTCGTGGGCGCGCTGTTCGCTCTCGGCTTCTTCATGAGCCTCGGCAAGGCGGCAGTCTTCAAGCACATCCCTGTCTACTATCCAAAGCATGTTGGCGCGGTCGGCGGCCTTGTTGGCATGATCGGCGGCCTAGGTGGCTTTATCCTCCCGATCGCCTTCGGCGCATTGCTGGACCTGACCGGCATCTACACCTCGTGTTTCGCGCTGCTGTTCGTGGTCGTGGCGATATCGCTGGCCTGGATGCACCTGTCGATCCGCGCGATGGAACGGGCCGCCCATGGCGAAGCGCTGGATCGCCTGCCGGCCCTGCCGGAAATGCAGCCGATCCACCATCCTGTATCCACCGCCATGCCGCGCCTGCTGGAGGATTGGCGTCCTGAAGACCAGGCTTTCTGGCAACAGAAGGGCAGGGCGGTTGCCCGCCGCAATTTGTGGATTTCGGTGCCTGCATTGCTGCTGGCATTCTCGGTCTGGATGGTGTGGTCGATCGTCGTGGCGCGGCTTCCGGCCATCGGCTTTGAATTTACGCCGGAGCAGCTTTTCTGGCTTGCCGCGCTCCCCGCGCTTTCCGGCGCCACGCTGCGCATCTTCTATGGCTTCATGGTGCCCATTTTCGGCGGCCGGCTGTGGACGACGCTGTCCACCGCCTCGCTCCTGCTGCCGGCCGTCGGCATCGGCTACGCGGTCCAGAACCCGCAGACCCCCTACATCATCTTCCTGGTGCTGGCGCTGCTGTGCGGCCTCGGCGGCGGCAATTTCGCCTCGTCAATGGCCAATATCGGCTACTTCTTCCCCAAGGCGGAGAAGGGCAACGCGCTCGCGCTTAATGCCGGCCTCGGCAATCTGGGCGTCAGCGTCATGCAGTTCGTCGTGCCGCTCGTCATCACGGCAGGCGTCTTCGGCGCCATGGGCGGCGCGCCGCAGGAGTTGTCCGACGGCGGCCGTATGTGGATGCAAAACGCCGGCTTCGTCTGGGTGCCCTTCATCATCCTCGCCACGGCGGCGGCCTGGCTCGGCATGAACGACATCGCCGACGCCAAGGCGAGCTTCGCCCAGCAGGCGGTGATCTTCGGGCGCACCCACAACTGGCTGATGTGTGTGCTCTATATCGGCACGTTCGGCAGCTTCATCGGCTATTCCGCCGGTTTCCCGCTGCTCAGCAAGCTCGCCTTCCCTGACGTGAACGCCCTGCAATATGTGTTCCTCGGGCCGCTGGTCGGGGCGCTGTCGCGTGCGGGAACCGGCTGGGCTTCCGACCGCTACGGCGGCGGACGCGTCACCTTCTGGGTATTCGCCGGAATGATCGCCTCGGTGTTCGCAGTGATCCTGTCGCTACAGTCGGGATCGTTCGCTGGCTTCTTCGCCGGCTTCATGGCGCTCTTCTTCTTCACCGGCGTCGGCAATGCCTCGACGTTCCAGATGATCCCGGTGATCATGGGCAAGGAAGTGCCGCGCCTGATGCCGCAGCTCAAGGGGGCGGAACGCGCCAGGCAGGTCGCGATGGAATCGGGCGGCATCGTCGCCTTCACCTCGGCGATCGGCGCCTATGGCGGGTTCTTCATCCCCAAGGCCTACGGCACCTCGATCTCGATGACCGGCAGTCCGGTTGGCGCGCTCTGGCTGTTCCTCGCCTTCTACGTGGTCTGTCTCGCAATCACATGGCTCGTCTACACGCGTCCCGGCGGGCTGCTGCACGATGTTGAACATCGCCGCGAGCCGGTGATGGGCGCCGCCCAACCCGCACAATGATCCTGAACACAGGCGGGCGGCCATGCCGCCGCCCGCGCCCGGACGCCACTGAAAGGACTATACGATGAGCCATTTGCTCGACCGCCTGAACTTCTTCCATTCGACTGCGCTCGAGCAGTTCTCCGAAGGACACGGACAGGTCACTCGCGAAAGCCGCGACTGGGAGGACACCTACCGCAACCGCTGGCGGCACGACAAGATCGTGCGCTCCACCCACGGCGTGAACTGCACCGGATCGTGCTCGTGGAAAATCTACGTCAAATCGGGGATCGTGACCTGGGAAACGCAGCAGACGGATTATCCTTGCACGCGTCCGGACCTGCCGAACCATGAGCCGCGCGGCTGCGCCCGGGGCGCTTCATACAGCTGGTACCTCTATTCGGCGAACCGGGTGAAGAACCCGCTGGTTCGCGGACGGCTGATGCGGGCCTGGCGCGAACTTCGCCAGTCGAAGTCGCCGGTCGAGGCATGGGCGGCGATCCAGGCCGACGCGAACCTTCGCCAGTCCTACGTCAAGATGCGCGGCAAGGGCGGGCTGGTGCGCGCAAGCTGGGACGAGGTGACCGAGATCATCGCCGCGGCAAATGCCTACACCGCAAAGACCTGGGGCCCGGACCGGGTCTTCGGCTTCTCGCCGATCCCCGCGATGTCGATGGTCAGCTATGCTGCCGGCTCGCGCTATCTCAGCCTTCTGGGCGGCGTGTGCATGTCGTTCTATGACTGGTACTGCGACCTGCCGCCCGCCAGTCCCATGACCTGGGGCGAACAGACCGACGTCCCCGAATCCGCCGATTGGTACAATTCAGGATACCTTATCCTGTGGGGTTCCAACGTGCCGCAGACGCGCACGCCGGATGCGCATTTCTACACCGAGGTGCGCTACAAGGGCACCAAGTCGGCCGTCATCTGCCCGGATTACTCCGAGGCCGCGAAGTTCGGTGATGTCTGGCTCAACGCCAAGCAGGGCACGGACGCAGCCCTTGCGATGGCCTTTGGCCATGTCATCCTGCGCGAATTCCACCTCGACCGGCAGACGGATTATTTCGAGGAATATTGCCGCAAATATTCCGACTTCCCGATGCTGGTGCGGCTCGAGGAAAAGGACGGCCGGTTCGTTCCGGGCCGGTTCCTGCGCGCCGGCGACCTGCCGGGCAAGCTCGGCGAGAAAAACAATCCGGAGTGGAAGACAGTCGCCCTGAACGAAGCGGGCAGTCTCGTCGCGCCCAACGGCTCGGTCGGCTACCGATGGGGCGAGCAAGGCAAATGGAACCTTGAGGAAAAGGCGCAGGATGCCGCCGCCTCCCTGAAAATGTCGCTGATCCTCGAGGAGGATCATGATGACGTCTTGGGCGTCGACTTCCCCTATTTCGGCGGCGCGGCGACTGTTCCTTTCGCCACCGGCGAAACCCATCCGGACGTTTTGACCCGCGCCGTTCCGGTCCGCACCATCAAGACCCGCGGCGGGTCCATCAAGGTCGCCACCGTCTTCGATCTGTTCTGCGCAAATTACGGCCTTGATCGCGGCCTCGGCGGCGACTGGGTGACGGATGACTACGACAACGAAATGCCGGGAACGCCCGCCTGGGCCGAGAAGATCACCGGCGTGCCGCGCGACAAGATCATCCATGTGGCGCGCGAGTTCGCCTCGAACGCCGAAAAGACGCGCGGCAAGTCCATGGTCATTATCGGCGCGGCGATGAACCACTGGTTCCACATGGACATGAACTATCGCGGCGTCATCAACATGCTGGTGATGTGCGGATGCGTCGGCCAATCCGGCGGCGGTTGGGCGCATTATGTCGGGCAGGAGAAGCTTCGCCCGCAGACCGGCTGGCAGCCGCTTGCCTTCGCGCTCGACTGGAACCGCCCGCCCAGGCACATGAACTCGACATCGGCCTGGTATGCCCACACCGACCAATGGCGGTACGAGACGCTTGCGGCGCAGGAGATCCTCTCACCCACGGCGCCGGCGGGTGACTGGGACGCATCCCTCGTCGACTACAACATCCGCGCCGAACGGATGGGTTGGCTGCCGTCAGCCCCGCAGCTCAAGACCAATCCGCTGGAGGTGGCGAAGGCCGCGAAAGCGGCCGGCAAGGAAATTCCTGCCTATGTCGCCGAAAAACTGAAGTCCGGCGAACTCGAAATGTCGTGCGAGGATCCGGATGCTCCGGAGAACTGGCCGCGCAACCTCTTCGTCTGGCGCTCGAACCTGCTCGGCTCTTCCGGCAAGGGGCACGAATATTTCCTGAAGCACCTGCTTGGTGCCGATCACGGCGTGCTTGGCCGCGACCTAGGGGAGGAGGGCCGCCAGCTCCCGAAGGAAGCGAAATGGCATGAGGAAGCTCCGCGCGGAAAGCTCGACCTGCTGGTAACGATCGACTTCCGCATGTCCACGACCTGCGTCTACTCCGACATCGTGCTGCCGTCCGCGAGCTGGTACGAGAAGGACGATCTCAACACCTCCGACATGCACCCGTTCATCCATCCGCTGCAGGCGGCGGTGGACCCGGCCTATGAGAGCAAGTCGGATTGGGAAATTTTCAAGGCGATCGCGAAGAAGTTCTCCGAGGTCGCCCCGGAAATCCTTGGCGTGGAAACTGACATCGTCGCGCTTCCGATCCTGCACGATACGCCGGCAGAGATTGCGCAGGACCAGGTGCGCGACTGGAAGAAGGGCGAATGTGACCTCATCCCCGGCAAGACCGCGCCGAACTACATCGCGGTCGAACGGGATTATCCGGCGCTTTATGACCGGTTCACCGCGCTCGGCCCGCTGCTCGACAAGCTCGGCAATGGCGGCAAGGGCATTTCCTGGAACACGCAGGACGAGATCGAGGCGCTGAAGGCGCTCGATGGTGAAAGGAAGGATGGCCCGGCCAAGGGCAGGCCGGTCATCGAAACGGCAATCGACGCCGCCGAAGTGATCCTGATGCTGGCGCCGGAGACCAATGGCGAGGTCGCGGTCAAGGCGTGGGAGGCCCTTTCGCACGCTACCGGGCGCGAACATGCGCACCTGGCGGAAGGCGAACACCACAACAAGATCCGCTTCCGCGACATCGCCGCGCAGCCGCGCAAGATCATCTCGTCGCCGACCTGGTCGGGCATCGAGAGCGAGCATGTCAGCTACAATGCCGGCTACACCAATGTCCACGAACTTATCCCCTGGCGCACCTTGACGGGACGCCAGCAGCTCTACCAGGACCATTTGTGGATGCTCGCTTTCGGCGAGGGCTTCATGTCCTATCGCCCGCCGGTCGACCTGAAGACGATCACGGCCGAGATCAACCGGGATGCCCGTGAAGGCATGCCGCACGTGGTGTTGAATTTCATCACGCCGCACCAGAAGTGGGGCATCCATTCGACCTATTCGGACAACCTCCTGATGCTGACGCTCAATCGCGGCGGACCGGTCATCTGGATATCCGAGAACGACGCGGCGATTGCCGGCATCGTCGATAACGACTGGGTCGAACTCTACAACGTCAACGGGGCGCTGACGGCACGGGCGGTCGTCTCCCAACGGATCAAGGACGGCACGACGTTCATGTATCACGCGCAGGAGAAGATCGTGAACACGCCGGGGTCGCAGATGACCGGCAAGCGCGGCGGCATCCACAACTCCGTCACCCGCGCGGTGCTCAAGCCCACTCACATGATCGGCGCCTACGCACAGCAATCCTATGGCTTCAACTACTACGGCACCGTCGGATCGAACCGGGACGAATTCGTCATCGTCAGGAAAATGGAAAAGGTCGATTGGCTCGATCGGGAAGCCGGCCGGAAGGAGGCAGCGGAATGAGATTGCGCGCGCAAATCGGAATGGTGTTGAACCTCGACAAATGCATCGGGTGCCACACCTGTTCGGTCACCTGCAAGAACGTATGGACGAGCCGCGAAGGCGTCGAATACGCCTGGTTCAACAATGTCGAGACCAAACCCGGCACGGGCTATCCCACCGACTGGGAAAACCAGGCCCGCTGGAACGGCGGCTGGGAGCGGACGAAGTCGGGCCGGCTGCAGCCCAAGCAGGGCGCGAAGTGGCGCATACTGGCCAACCTCTTTGCAAATCCCGACCTGCCGGAAATCGACGACTATTATGAACCGTTCGACTTCGACCACGACCATCTCAAAAGCGCACCGGAGATGGAAGCCTTCCCCACTGCGCGTCCCTATTCGAAGATCACCGGAGAACGGATCGAGAAGATCGAGAAGGGCCCGAACTGGGAAGAAATCCTGGGCGGCGAGTTTTCCAAGCGCTCGCAGGACTACAATTTCGAGGGCATCCAGAAGGAAATCTACGGCGAGTACGAAAACACGTTCATGATGTACCTGCCGCGCCTTTGCGAGCACTGCCTCAACCCGGCATGCGCGGCAAGCTGCCCGTCCGGCGCCATCTACAAGCGCGAGGAGGACGGCATCGTTCTCATCGACCAGGAAAAGTGCCGTGGCTGGCGCATGTGCGTATCCGGCTGCCCGTACAAGAAGATCTACTACAACTGGTCCACCGGAAAATCCGAGAAGTGCACGCTCTGCTATCCGCGCATCGAGTTCCGGCAATCCGACAGTATGTTCGGAAACCTGCGTCGGCCGCATTCGCTATCTGGGCGTGATGCTCTACGACGCCGACAAGATTCTTGAGGCGGCGAGCGTCGAAAAGGAAACCGACCTCTACGACGCGCAGCTCGATGTGTTTCTCGACCCGCGCGACCCGCAGGTAATCGAGGCCGCGCGAAGGGACGGCATTCCCGAGGACTGGATAAAGGCCGCCCAGGAAAGCCCGATCTGGAAGATGGCGATGGAATGGAAGGTGGCCTTCCCGCTCCATCCCGAATACCGCACGCTGCCGATGGTCTGGTACATCCCGCCATTGTCGCCGATCCAGAATGCGGCCCAGGCCGGAAAGATCGGCATGAACGGCGACATGCCGGACGTGCGCGACCTGCGCATCCCGCTCAAATACCTGGCGAACATGCTGACCGCGGGAGACGAGGCGCCAGTCGCCCTTGCGCTAGAACGCATGCTTGCGATGCGCGCCTACATGCGGGCGAAAACGCTTGAGGGCGTGCGCGACGAAGGCATGGCCGGGCGGGTAGGCCTCACCGGCGACTTGATCGAGGACATGTACAAGATCATGGCGATTGCCGACTACGAAGACCGTTTCGTCATCCCCACGACCCATCGCGAACAGGTCGAGGAAGCGTATGACCTGCGCGGCGGCTGCGGCTTCACCGACAGCAATGGCTGCTCGACCGGCGTGTCAAAAACCTCGCTGTTCGGCAACTCGAAGCGACCGCTCAAGATGCCGCAGGAGGTGCGCTGATGTCCCCGGCTATGGCCCCGACCATGAATCGCACCCTCAAGTCCCTGTCGCTGGTACTCAGCTACCCGACGCAGGAGCTGCAGGCGGCAATGTCCGAGATCGGCGGTGTCCTCGCCGCCGACACAAGGCTGACCGCTGCATCGCGCCGCGCACTGCGCACCCTGGTCGAGGCGCTGCGCGACAGCGACATATACGAACTCGAGGAAGGCTACGTGGCGCTCTTCGACCGCTCGCGGACGCTCTCGCTCAACATTTTCGAGCATGTCCATGGTGAAAGCCGCGATCGGGGCGGTGCGATGGTGAGCCTGTTGGAAATGTACCGCGAGGCTGGCTTCGATCCCGCGACCACCGAACTGCCCGACCATCTGCCATTGCTGCTTGAGTTTCTGGCAACGCGCCCCGGCAAGGAGGCAGGCGAGTTGCTCGCCGACATGGCGCATGTCCTTGAAGCGCTTCGCGAGCGGCTGGTCCGGCGCGAAAGCCACTACGCCGCCGCGCTGACGGCGCTTCTCCAACTGGCCGGAGCACAGGCGGACAGGCAGGCGGTCGCAGAACTCCTCGAAACACCCGACGACGATCCGGCCGATCTCGAGGCGCTCGACGCGGTGTGGGAGGAATCCGAAGTGCTCTTCGGGCCGGACCCCAATGCCGGATGCCCGCAAGCGCGCGACATGCTCGCCCGCATCGACCTTCCCCCGGCCTCGCCTGCAAGCCAAGCGGCCGAATAGGAGAACTGATCCATGTTCGAGACCCTGGACATCAACTTCATCATCTTCGGAATCATGCCATATGTCGCGCTGACGGTGCTGCTGGTCGGCAGCATCGCGCGCTACGAGCGCGACCCCTTCACCTGGAAAAGCTCATCCAGCCAGCTCTTGCGCCGCAGGCAACTGGTCTGGGGATCGATCCTGTTCCATGTCGGCATCATCACGGTCTTCTTCGGCCATCTCGTCGGCCTTTTCACGCCGGTCTGGGTGCTGGACGCCGTCGGCATTCCCTATTGGGTGAAACAATGGATGGCCGTGCTGATCGGCGGGCCGGCGGGGATCACCGCGTTGATCGGCTCGACCATGCTGTTGCACCGCCGCCTGTTCGATCCGCGCATTCGCTTGACATCCAGCTATGCCGACATCGCCATCATGGTGCTGATTTGGCTGCAACTCGTTATCGGCCTGCTTACGATCACCCAGACGCTGCAGCACATGGACGGCGCGGAGATGGTCCGCTTCATGACATGGTCGCAAAGCGTCGTCTCTTGGAACATCAATGCCTGGACGACCGTCGTCGACGTCCACTGGCTCTACAAGCTGCACATCTTCCTGGGCCTGGTGATCACGATGCTGTTCCCGTTCACGCGGCTCGTGCACATGATTTCGGGCTTCGCGGCGCCGTTCCGCTATTTGCTGGCCCGTCCGGGATACCAGATCGTGCGTTCGCGCCGAAGCGCGCCGCTGCCGCCAGCATCAGTTGCGACAAAAGCCGCAAGGGAGCGGGCGGGGGCCGGCAAACTTAAAACCCGTCCAGCAACGCGACCGGCGGAGTGATGGCCATGACCTCGCAATCACGCACAGTCATAGCCGTCAACGGCCATGTCGTCGCCGGTGAAGCCCCGGCCCCCCGCCCCATTGAGACCACGGTGACGGTCAATGGCGAGCCGGTCGATCATCAGGCGATCGCAAGGGAGACGCAGAACCACGGCGCCCCGCGCGGAAAGCCCGCAGCCGCGTGGCAAAAGGCCGCCGATGCGGTTGCCATCCGCGCGCTTCTCCTGCAGGAGGCACGCCGTCTCGAACTTGCGCCCGAGCCTGCGGAAGTTGCGCCGGGCCGTTTTGAGACTGAAGAGGACGCCCTGATCCGCAGCCTCGTCGAGGCGGCCGTCACCGTCTCCGCGCCAAGCGGAGCAGCGATCCGGGCCGAGTGGGAGCGCGACCCGACGCGTTTCCGCTCGCCACCGCTTTGGGAAGCGTCGCATATCCTGGTGCGTTGCGACCCGCGCGATGTTGAAACCCGCGATGCCGCCCGCGCACGGGCATCCGACATCGCCGCCCTTGTGAAAGCCGGGACCGAAAGCTTTGCCCGGCTTGCGCAGCGCCACAGCGATTGCGGTTCGAAATCCACGGGCGGTGCGCTCGGCCATCTTCGCCCCGGCGATACCGTGCCGGAATTCGAGGCCGTGCTGAGCAAACTTGGCGAAGGCGAGATCACGCCAGAACCGGTCCTGACCCGTCATGGCTGGCATATCATCAAGATGGACGCGTGCGCTGACGGCGACGAACTTCCTTTCGAGGCGGCGCGCACCAAGGTGTCCGAGGCGATGGAAAAGGTCGCGTGGGCAAAAGCAGCGAGGGAGTTCATCGACCGTCTTGTCGCCGCGGCAAACATAACCGGCGCCTTGAAACAGACCGCGAGCGGGGCACGCGATGCTGGATGACCTGCTTGAGCGAAACGCCTTCTGGTCGAAGCGGCGCGAGGGCGAAGATCCTGGCTACTTTGCCCGGCTGGCGGCGCAGCAGGCGCCGGAATTCTTCTGGATCGGTTGTTCCGACAGCCGCGTTCCCGCGAACGTCGTCGCCGGTCTCGATCCGGGCGAGGTGTTCGTCCACCGCAACGTCGCCAACATCATCCATTCCTCCGATATGAACTTGCTCTCGACGTCTGGAGTTCGCGGTCGATTTCCTCAAGGTCCGCGAGATCATCGTGTGCGGGCACTATGGATGCGGAGGCGACAAGGCGGCGACCGAGAATCTGCCGCACGGCCTGACCGATCACTGGCTCGAACCGGTTCGCCGGTTGGCGCGCGCCTATGCCGTTGACCTTGCGCAGGCGCCGGACATCGAGGCACGGCGGGACAGGCTGTCCGAACTCAACGTGATTGAGGGCGTGCGCCGGGTGGCGGAAACCCCGATCCTGCAGCGTGCATGGTCCAGGGGCGCGGATCTTCGCGTCCACGGCCTGATCTACGGCCTCAAGGACGGGCGGTTGCACGATCTCGATTGCACCATAGGGACCGGGCCGCTTGAGATCTGATGCGGCGCAAGGATCGGCAACAGGAGAAGGCCGATGAAGATCGCCTACATGATGGCCCCCGGGCGGGGCGATGTCGATGAGATATTGTACCGGCTGGCGGGCAGGCTGGCCTCGCGCGGCATAAGATGCAGCGGAACAGTGCAGATCAACACCGGACAGCCGGATGCGGGACCTTGTGCCATGGATGTCAAGGTGTTGCCGGACGGTCCCGTACTGCGGATATCCCAGGATCTTGGCCGTGATGCGCGCGGATGCCGGCTGGACCCGCAAGCGCTTGAAAACGCTGTCGGTCTTGTCTCTGCCAGTCTTGCCAAAAAGCCGGACGTCCTCATCGTGAACAAATTCGGCAAGCACGAAGCCGGGGGTCGCGGGTTCAGGGAAGTCATCTTCGACGCCTTGCTGCTGGACATTCCTGTCGTCGTCGGCCTGAACGCGCTCAACCTGCCGGCATTCGAAACGTTCAGCGGCGGGCTGGCCGTGCGGCTTGCGGCGGACGAGCCCTCCATTGCGGACTGGGTGCTCGCCGCGATGAAGCCCGTTCCAGCCTGAGACCCGCAATGAATGACCGTTAGCGCCCGCATGCCGGCCGAGCAGGCGGCGGGCACTCGATGTTGTCCTGCACGGTTTTCCAATCCGACCGCGACCTGGTTTTCGGCTTTGGTTTCGGAGCCGGCTTGGGCTTGGCGGTTGCGAAATAGGTTTGGCTGATTTCGGCCTTGGTTGCGGGCACTGCCAATCCGAGAGCCGGTACGCAAAGGCAAGCGGCCATCAGCATTTTGCACGTCAGGTTCATGATTGCTCCGCGAATGTTTTTCTATCGGGAAGCTAGCGCGATGACATGTTGCAAACAAGCGGACGCATGAAAGCGTACAATATGGTATATTGAACTGTCTCAGGATTGTATTTTGCCGGGCGTATGATGTCGGCCAATCCGGGATCGTTCAACTGACGGGCCTGCAAAAGGGTCAAGCAAATGCTGAACACGGTTACGACCATCGCCGACGCGCTGGGAGATCACCTGGCAGCAACCTATCGCATTTACTTTGGCGGACTCAATCCGGAATACGCCACGATGCTTGACGCCGGCGCCCGCCTTGTCATTGAACGCATCAGCGCGAGCGACGCGCTCTATCACAATGCCGAGCACACGATACTGGTGACCCTTGTCGGCCAGGACATTCTAAGAGGTAGGCTGCTGCTGCATCCTTTGCAGCCAACGGACTGGGTTCACTTCATCTTTGCACTGCTTTGCCACGATATCGGCTATGTTCGCGGTGTTTGTTCCGCCGACGACGATCGCAGCATGGTCGTTGACGAAAAGGGTACGCGCTTCCGACTCCCGCGCGGCGCGAGCGATGCGGTGTTGACACCATTTCATGTGAACAGGGGCAAGATTTTCGTGCGCGAGCGCTTCGGCAACAGCCAGCATGTCGATGCCGGCAGGCTCGCCTCGGCTATAGAACTGACCCGTTTTCCGGTCCCCAACGACGAGGATCACAAGGAAACGAACACCGAGGCCGGCCTGGTGCGGGCGGCCGATCTCATCGGGCAATTGGCCGATCCGCGCTATCCGCAAAAGCTGAATGCGCTCTACTACGAGTTCGTGGAAACGGGCGCGGCAGAGGTGCTCAACTTGCAAAGTCCCGCGGACCTGATCGACATTTATCCAAGCTTCTACTGGGGAAAGATTCAGCCCTTTATCGATGATGCCCTGCGATATCTGAGGTTGACCAGCGAGGGACGGCAATGGATCGCCGGACTCCACAGCCATGTATTCAGTGCCGAGCATGGCATCATGAATACAGGTCCGCATCCCGGCAATTAGTCGCGACCATCTCCGTGATACCTGTCGAACGACATCAAAAAGTCGAAAAAATTAACTATTGTCCACCCGTGCCAATCCAAAACATGAATTGAAAACCACCCAAGGGAGGAATAGATGCCGCAATTTCAAGCATTTGACCTTTCCCGTTACGAGACGGTGAACGTCAAGGTGTTGATGGATCTGGGGCTGAGCGACGAAAAAATCGCGCGTTATCTTCGAATCCATCGCTCCTTGACCGACCGCTCCGCGACCGGCGAGAAGCGGGAAACGGACATGCGCGAGCGCGCTGTACGCTGACAGTCAGGCGCAGTTAACTCACATTTTAAGGGGAATGAGGTTGCCTGAAAATTGGCGGGTGGCTTCTTCCCAGGAATATGTGCCGGCGAACTCGCGGCACTTGCCCCTGTCCACGGCAAGGGCATCGAGGGACGCCTGCCGCAAATCTTCCGACAGCACGCCGATGTCGGCATCCCCGACAATATCCGCCGGACCGCGAACGGGATAGGCGGCGACAGGTGTTCCGCAGGCAAGTGCCTCCAGCACCACCATTCCGAACGTTTCGAAACGCGACGGCATGACGAAGACATCAGCCGCCGAAAGGTGGCGTGCGATATCCTGGCCATGCCGGTAGCCCAGGAAATGCACGTCGGGCCAGGCGGCCTTGTAGCCCTTGAGGCTGGGCCCGTCGCCGACGACGACCTTGGAGCCCGGCAGATCGAGCTTGAAGAAATCTTCCAATCCCTTCTCCATTGCCACCCTGCCCAGGTACATGAAGATCGGGCGCGGCAGCCCGAGGAAATCAGGATCGAAGCCGGCCTCGCCGCGCCACGACCTGAACGCGTCAAGATCGACCCCGCGGCCCCAGCGGACGATGTTGCGGTAACCGCGACCGGCAAGTTCGGCTTCGAGGCTGCGTGTCTGAACCATCAGCCGGTCGCCTGCGTTGTGGAACCATCGTTGCAGGACATGCCCATGGTTCGGGTCGATGCCGGTCCTGTGATGGACATAGTCCCCGAAGCGGGTGTGATAGGATGTGGTGAAATGCCAGCCCTCTTTCAGGCAAATGCGCCGCATGGAAAGTCCGATCGGACCTTCGACAGGAATGTGAACGGCGTCGGGCCGAAACTCCTCAAGGATCCCTCGAAGGCCGCTGCCCGGAAAGACGGCCAGCCTTACTTCCCGATAGCCCGGCGCAGGTACGCTACGAAACTGCTGGGGGCCGACGACAAGTACCTTGTGGCCTTCTTCTTCCAGATACCGGCGGGTGGTGTCGAGGACGCGCACCACCCCATTGATCTGCGGATGCCAGGCGTCGCTTGCGATCAGGATGCGCATGGCCGAATTTCCGTCGTCGTAAAGCTTTCATATTGTTCCGCTTCCCTCGCAAAGGCGGCAAAGACGGTCGCTCAATTCGATCCGGCGCGGGAAAGGAAGCAGTCATGAAGTTCGTGATTCTGGGCGGTGACGGCTTTTGTGGCTGGCCCACATCGCTCCATCTTTCGGCCCGTGGCCATGAAGTCACGATCGCCGACAATCTCGTGCGCCGCGAGACGGACCGGGAACTTGGCAGCGGAAGCCTCACGCCGATTGCATGCATTCATGACCGTGTCAGCGCCTGGAAGAAGACGGGGAATCATCCCGTGGAGTTCGTGCATTTGGATGTCGCACGCGATTATGACGGTCTTGTTGCACTGCTCAAGCGGCTTCGGCCCGATGCGATCGTGCATTTTGCGGAACAGCGTGCCGCGCCCTATTCGATGAAGTCGCCAAGCCACAAGCGATACACGGTGGACAACAACGTTGCTGCGACGCACGGCCTGCTTTGCGCGATGGTCGAAGCCGCGCCCGACGCTCATCTCATTCATTTGGGCACGATGGGCGTATACGGCTATGGCAAGACCAAGGGCATGGAGATTCCCGAGGGATATATCGAGGCGACACTCAAGTCCGGTGGCATGTCGGCCGACGTCGAGATCCTTTATCCGGCCGATCCCGGCAGCGTCTATCACATGACCAAGACGCTCGATCAGTTGATGTTCCATTTCTACGCGAAGAACGACCGGCTCGCGATCACCGACCTGCACCAGGGAATCGTGTGGGGCACCAATACGCCAGAGACGGACATGGTGGACGAACTGGTCAACCGTTTCGACTATGACGGCGACTACGGCACGGTCCTGAACAGGTTCCTGATGCAGGCCGCCATCGGTCATCCGCTGACCGTCCATGGCACCGGCAGGCAGACGCGGGCTTTCATTCATATCCGCGACACGGTACGCTGCATCGAACTTGCGGCAGCATCACCGCCGCCGCGCGGCAGCCGGGTTCAGATCATGAACCAGATGACGGAAACGCACCGTGTCAGCGATCTGGCCGAAATGATTTCCGGCATCACCGGCGCGGGCATTGAATACCTGCCAAATCCACGCAAGGAAGCCGCCGAAAATGAACTGAAGGTTGCCAACGACACGCTTCTGAACCTGGGATTGAAGCCGACGCGTCTGTCCGACGGGCTCATGCAAGAAGTTTTCGACGTCGCGATTCGTCACTCAAACCGCTGCGACCGGTCAAGGATCCTGGCGACCGCTCGCTGGTGATGCCGGGCTGGCAATTCTGCAGCCGTCACCAAAATCCGACATGTCATGACGCAGTTGCACGCGAAGTGTAACGGTGCGCGACAAATAGCATTTTCTGTACTATAGCTGATTTCATACAGTGACACACCAAGTGGGGAGATCTGCATGAAGCGTTTGCTGAAAATCGGGATCGTGGCGGCAACCGCCTGGCTTGCCGGGAGCGCCATGGCTTCGGCGCAAAACATTCGCGCAGGAACGCTGACTTGTGAAGGGCAGGGCAGCATCGGTCTAATTCTTGGCTCGCGCGAGAGGCTGCGTTGCACTTATCAGCCCGCGAGCGGAGCGCCGGCCCGAAGCTATTCGGGAAGAATCACCCGCATCGGTCTCGACCTCGGTATCCGTGGCAAGAGCGTGCTGGTGTGGGGTGTGCTTGCGTCATCGCGCGAAATTCCAGGCGAAGCCCTGGTCGGCGAATTTGTCGGGGCGGCCGCGGACGTATCGCTTGGTCTCGGCGCAGGCGCGCAGGTGCTGGTCGGCGGAACGCGCCGTTCGATCGTGCTGCAACCCCTGAGCGTGAAGGCATCGGTAGGGGTAAACGTTGCAGCGGGTGTCGCCGGATTGCGGCTTCAGTCGAACTAGGTCCTGCCTGTATCGCATGACGCATTGCAGAATTACCGCCCAGCCATAGGAGAAACATGTGTTCAGGCTGTTTATTTCCGCCGTTCTTTTTGTCGGCCTGCTGGTTCCCGCGATTTCGGTTCCAACTCCCGCCGCAGCGGTAACGATCAACATAAATATCGGCAGCAATCTGAATTACGGCCGGAGCATCAGCTGCTCCCAGGGCGAGCGCCTGCTGCGCAACCGGGGCTTTCGCGATATCCGTCGTGTCGACTGCCGCGGGCGGTTTTTCGTTTACCGCGCTTGGCGGGGCAACACCCGCTTCGAGATCGCGATACGGGCCAGCAATGGCCAGGTCGTGGATGTTCGCCGCCTGCGTCGCAGGTAAGACGACATTCCCTACCCTTACGGCTTGTCTAATTCGGTTACCCCTCGTAAAGTTCCGATAGCAGACAATTCGATATGTCGCATCACTGAGATAACCGTCGACGGGCGTATGGGGGGAACCTGTCGTCTGGACCAATTCAAGGGTCTTTTCCCTGCGCGCCGGCCGCGAGGCTTGCTGACGCAATTTTCGACCTGACGGCCAGTGTGTTTCGGCCTCATTCAATCTGCCATGGGTGGCACGTGACGGCGAATGCCGAAGGCGAAGTCGCGGCGCGGTACTTTCAAGAGATCGGGGAGTAGTTTGGGATGGCGACTAAGCAGGGAAAAATCCAAAAGCCGCTGATCGCAGAAAAGGAAGCCCCCTCGGGTTTCCTGGCGACCGTCGAGCGGGTCGGCAACATGGTGCCGCACCCCGCGATCATTTTCTTCATCCTGATCGGCGCTGTTATCCTGCTCTCGGCGATCTTCGGGCTTATGGGCACGACCGTGACCTATGACGGGTTCGACGCCGCAATTGGCGACATCGTGGAGCAGACGACATCCGTGCGCAGCCTGCTCGCGCCAGACGGCATCCGCTTCATGCTGACTTCGCCGGTGGCGAATTTCCTCGGCTTCACCGGGGTGGGCGTAATTCTGGTGGCGATGATCGGCGTCGGGCTTGCAGAGGAATCCGGCCTGATTGCCACACTGGTGCGCAAGCTGGTCGCTGCGGCGCCACGGTCGATCTTCACGTTCATGATCGTCATGGTGGGCGTGCTGTCGTCCATCGCGGCAGATGCGGGTTATCTGGTGCTGGTGCCTTTGGCGGCGGCGGCCTTTCACAGCCTCGGCCGCCACCCGCTGGCGGGCCTTGCCGCCGGCTTCTCCGGCGTCGCGGCGGTCTTTCTCGTCAACGTCTTCGTCACGCCGACGGATGCGCTGCTGGTCGAGGTCACCAACGACGCAATCCGCGCGGTGAACCCGGAGGCGCAGATCTCCGTGGTGGGCAATTTGTTCTTCATGATCGCATCGTCGATCGCGATGGGCATTGTCTGCACCGTGCTGACGGAACGCTTCGTGGAGCCGCGGCTCGGCGCCTACACCGGCGGCGTGCCGGTTGAAGAAGCCAAGGGTCTTTCGCCGGAAGAGGAAAAGGGCCTGAAATATGCGGGCCGTGCGCTGCTCGGCTTTGTCGTGGTGCTGGCGCTGTTGACCGCGCCGCCGCTGCCATGGGGCATTCTGCGCAACCAGGAGACCGGCGGCATCATGGCGGGGTCGCCTTTCATGAGCGGCCTGATCATCCTCATCAGCCTGCTGTTCCTGGTCGTCGGCTATGCCTATGGCCGCGGCTCGGGCACTATCGCCAATGTCACGGCAGCCATCGGCCTGATCGTCAAGACCTGGAGCAATCTGGCGGGGATGATCTTCCTGCTGTTCGTGATCGCGAACTTCATTGCCTTCTTCAACTACACGAACCTCGCCACCGTGCTCGCGGTAAACCTCGCGGACTTCCTGCAGACGACCGCGCTTGGGCCGACGGCCTACATCGTGCTGTTTGTCATCGTGGTGGCGATGATCGACATAATCCTGACGGGTGCGCTGGCCAAATGGGCGATCCTGGCGCCGGTATTCGTGCCGTTGTTCATGCGCCTCGGCGGGGATCCGGACCTGGTGCTGGCCACATACCGCGTCGGCGACAGCCCAATGAACGTCATCACGCCGCTGAATGTCTATCTGGCCGTGATGGTGGGCTTTGCCCAAAAGTATCAGAAAGATGCAGGCATCGGCACGATCGTCGCGCTGATGCTGCCCTACACCGTCACGCTGCTGGTGCTTTGGACACTGATGTTGATCGCCTGGTACACGATCGGCTTGCCGCTCGGGCCTGCATGACGAAACGCGACGCCGACGGGGGAACCTGCCGTGAGTGACATCTGGACCGTCTTTGCGATCATCCTTGCCATCGTCGTCCTTTTCGCATGGGATCGCCTGCCGGTTATCGCCGTGTGCATTGGGGCTGCGCTTGCGCTTTGGGCAACGGGAATTCTCACCCTTCAGCAATCGCTAGCCGGTTTCGGCGATCCGGCGGTCATCTTCATCGCGTCGCTGTTCGTCGTTTCCGCCGGGCTTGAAGTGGCAGGGGTCACCGCTTGGGCCGGCCAGCTCCTTATCCGGCAGGCGGGGGAAAGCCGAACGCGGCTGATCGTGCTGATGATGGCTTTCGTCGGCGTGCTGGCGGCGATGATCAGCGTGAATGGCGCGGTTGCGGCCCTCATTCCCGTGGTCGTGGTCATGGCCATCCGGCTGGGTCGCGCGCCCTCGCAAATGCTGATGCCGCTGGTGTTTGGCGCGCATGCCGGATCGCAGCTTCTGCTGACGGGCAGCCCCGTGAACGTCCTCGTTGTCGAAGCCTCTGAAAACGCCGGCGGACCCGGCTTCGGCTATTTCGAGTTCGCGCTGGTGGGCATTCCGATCGTGATCGGTTGCATTGCTATCGTGGTCCTGTTCGGCGAGCGCCTGCTGCCCCACCGCACCAGCAAGTCCCTTCCGCCGGATCTCAGCCGACACGCGCACACCCTGGTCGAACAGTTTCGCCTGTCCAGCGACGTGCACCAGTTGCGCGTGCGTGAAGGTTCGCCGCTGATTGGCAAGAGCAGCGGGGAGGTCGTGGCACTCGGACATTCGGGGCTGAGCTTTTCGCCCCGCAAGGACAAGTCCGGCCGCCCGATCCGCACGGAAACTATTTCCGCCGGCGATTACCTTATCTATCGCGGCGGCGCGGAAAAGGCAGCCGACCTTGCCGGCGAACTGGGCTTGTCGTTTCGCGACGATGTTCCCGAAGACAGCATGGCGGATCAGCTTTTCAACCGCGATTCCGGCCTTGCCGAAGTGCTTATTCCGCCCCGCTCGCCTCTCATCGGCCAGCGGTTCTTTCCAGGCATGGTCACCGAAAGCGGCGATCTGATCGTTTTGGCGCTGCAGCGCGCCGGGCGCGATCTCGATCCTGGCGAGGATCTTGCGGCGGGTGACACGATGCTCCTGCAGGGAACCTGGAGTGCGCTCGACAAGCGGCTTGACCGCGCCGAGGTTCTGGTCGTCAATTCGCCCGATCTGGTCCGCCGACAGGCAGTGCCAATGGGGCCGGGTGCCCGCATCGTTCTTGTCGCGCTGGCGATCATGGTGCTTCTGCTCGCTACCGGCACCGTGCCGCCGGCCGTGGCGGGACTGATTGCGGCAGGGATCATCCTGCTGTCGGGCGTACTGTCAACCGAGCAGGTCTATCGGTCGATCGGCTGGACAACCGTCATCCTTGTCGCGGCGCTGACCCCGCTTTCCACTGCCATGCAGGTTACGGGCGCGGCCTCCATGCTGGCCGACGGGCTGGTCGAAGTGGTGGGCGATGCCGGACCCTATGCCCTGCTGGCCGGCCTGTTCGTGCTTGCGGCCATCATGGGGCAGGTGATCTCCAACACCGCGACCTCGCTGATCATCATTCCGATCTCGGTCGTCGCGGCCAACCAGATGGGCATCTCCATCCAGCCCGTGTTGATGTGCGTCTGCATCGCCTGCGCCGGCGCATTCCTGACGCCCGTTGCCACACCCACCAATTTGATGGTGATGGAGCCGGGCGCCTACAAGTTCACCGATTACTGGAAGCTTGGCCTGCCCATGCTGATCTGGTTCTTCATCATCGCGGTCTTCGTGGTTCCGCATGATCTGGCCGTTCGCACCCGTCGCGGCGGGTTGACCGCGGCTGCACACCATTTGCGCGCATCTTGCCCAATACCTTGAGGGAGGTTTTTGCAATGTCCGATCTTGAAAAGGTCCTTGCCCATATCGACGCGGATTTCGAGCAATGCCATCGACCGGCTGTTCCAGACGGTGCGGCTGAAGTCGATCTCGACCGATCCGGCCTATGCCGAGGAAACCCGCCGCTGCGCGCAGTGGCATTCGGCCGACCTTGCCTCGATCGGCTTCGAGATCGAGCGTGCGCGATACCCCCGGTCACCCGATCGTGCTCGCCACCGATCACGCGGCGCAAGGGCACCAAGGTCTTGTTCTACGGCCACTACGACGTGCAGCCCGCCGACCCGCTGGAGCTTTGGACCGACGCGCCCTTCGAGCCGGTGATCGTGACACTGCCCGATGGCAGCAAGGAAATCCGCGGCCGCGGCTCTTCCGACGACAAGGGGCAGTTGATGACCTTCGTCGAAGCCTGCCGGGCCTGGAAGGCGGTGACGGGCAAGCTGCCGATCCCGGTGACCGTGCTGCTGGAGGGCGAAGAGGAATCGGGCGGGGCGAACCTGCCCGGATTTCTCGATGCGGCCAAGGACGAGCTTGCCGCCGATGTCGCGATGATCTGCGACACGAACATGTGGGACAAGTACGACGCCTGCCATCACCACCAGCCTGCGCGGCCTGTGCGCCGAGGAGATCTTCATCCACGGCTCGGACCGCGACCTGCATTCGGGTTTCTATGGCTCCGCGGCGGTGAACCCGAACCATGTCCTCGCCCGCGTCATCGCCGACCTGCGCGATGCGGAAGGGCGCATCACGATCCCCGGCTTCTATGACGGCGTGCCGGATCTGCCGCAGTCGTTGCGCGAAAGCTGGGCGAAACTGGATTTCTCCGGAAGCGCGTTCCTGGGCGAGGTCGGTCTCTCGGTGCCGGCCGGCGAAAAGGGCCGCTCGGTTCTCGAACAGACCTGGTCGCGCCCGACTTGCGAGGTCAACGGCATGACCGGCGGCTATACCGGCGAGGGGTTCAAGACAGTGATCCCCGCGGTCGCGTCGGCCAAGATCAGCTTCCGGCTGGTGTTCGACCAGGACCCGCACAAGATCCGCGCCGCCTTCCGCGAATTCGTGAAGGCGCGCATACCCGCCGATTGCCGGGTGGAATTCACCGAATTCGGCTCTGGCCGCGCGGTTGCCTTCGAGGTGTCCGCCCCGGTGTTCCAGAAAACCAAGCAGGCGCTGTCCGACGAATGGGGCAGGGAAGCGGCCTTCGTGGGCGGCGGCGGCTCCATTCCGGTCACCACGATGATCAAGGAAAAGCTCGGCATGGACGTGGTGATGGCCGGTTTCGGCCTTTCCGACGACCGCATTCACAGCCCGAACGAGAAGTACAGCCTGACCAGCTTCCACAAGGGCATCCGGTCGTGGGCGCGGGTCCTGGCTGCGCTGTGATCCATGGCTGACCGGCCGGGGCTGGACAGGTTCGGGGCGCTCAGTCCCGCCGAAGTCACGCTGATCGAAGGACTTGCGACAGGTATTGTCGACCGGGTGGGCGCCGCCGGAATCCCGGCCATCGGCGATGAAGCGCGGCGTGTGCGCGCCGAACTTGTGCGCTTCATCCTGCTGGCCCATCCCGGCGCGCCCGCGATGCATGAGAAGGGCCTGCGCCTCAGCGGCGCATGGATCACAGGCGTGCTCGACCTCGAAGGCTGCCGCGTGCCGCGTGACATTGGCCTGCTCGATTGCCGGTTCGAGGCAACCCCCGTGTTCCTGTCGGCGGTGATCGACACGCTTGCCTTTGATGGCTCGGACCTGCCGGGCTTCGACGCCAACCGGCTCGAGGCGCGGGGCGACCTGCTTTTCCGCTCGGCCACCGTTCGCGGGCCGATCCTGCTGCGGGGCAGCCGCATCGGCGGCGATCTGAACTTCGATGGCGCGATGCTGGATGATCCGGGCGGTCGCGTGCTTGCGGCCGAGAGATGTTCGGTGCGGGGCGGTGTCCTGCTGCGCGGCGCAAAGGTGGAAGGCAGCCTCGTCCTGCCGGGCGCGCGCATCGGCGGCCATCTCGACCTTGTCGGGCTTACGCTGGAGCGGCCTGATGGCGACGCCCTGGAAACGGATTCCATCCAGGTGGAGGGCGACATGGCGCTGCGCCATGCGTCCGTGTCCGGCGGCGTTTCGCTCGCCACGGCGCGGATCGGCGGCGATCTGGACCTGACCGGCGCTCAGGTTTCACGTCCGGGCGAAATGGCGGTGAACCTAGACCGGACGACCGTAAAGGGTGCCTTCTTCCTGCGTGCCGGCGCGAGGATCGACGGCGTGCTCAGCCTCAGCGGCGCAAATTTCGGCTCGATCGTGGACGAGCCGGCCTGCTGGCCGGCGAAGGGCGACCTGCTGCTCAACCGGTGCCTATATGGCGCACTTCTGGGCGGCGCGGTGGAATCCACGTCCCGTCTCGACTGGCTCTCGCGGCAGTCGCCCAAGCGGTGGGGCGAGGATTTCTGGCCGCAGCCCTATGAGCAACTGGCGTCGGTCTTCGGCCAGATGGGTCATGACGAGGACAAGCGCCGCGTGTTGATCGAGAAGGAACGCCTCGCCCGGCGCGCACGCCGCGCCCGCGCCCGCAATGGTGCGACAATGGCGTTTCTGGCGCTGAAGGATGCCCTCATGGGCATTACCACCGGATACGGGCGCCAGCCGCTGCTGGCGCTTGTCTGGATATTCGTCATCTGGGGCGTCGGCGCCGGTTTGCTATTCCTTGTATCGACCAACGCCATGCGATGCGCCCCAATTCGCCGGTCGTCCTGCGCTCACCCGAATGGGTGCTTTGTTCGGTGCCGGCCGGCAGCAACGCACTGCTTCCATCCGTTGGACAGGAAAGGCCGGGTCTGGCCAATCGGCAGGAGGCGCAGCTCGCCTGCTTCCGCCGTCAGCCGGAGGCTTCCGCCTTATCCCAAGTTCAACGCGGCGATGCTATCTGCCGACGCCATCGTGCCGGGCCTGGAAAGTGGCCAGAAGGATGCCTGGTCGCCCGATACGCGAATGCCGATCGGCTATGCCGGCAAATGGTTCATGTATTTCCAGACCGTCGCGGGTCTGGCGCTCGGGCTGTTGGCCGTGGCCGGCTTCTCAGGGATCGTCAAATCCAACTGAGGCCGGGCAGCTTTTTCACTTCTTCGCTCGTGTTGCCGCCAACTCCGCCAGCGTCACGCAGACCTTGGTCGCCACGGCCATGTCCTGGACGCTTATCCATTCCAGCGGCCCGTGGATCATGGCCATTCCGGTGAAGATGTTCGGCGTCGGCACGCCTTTCTCGGTCAGCTTCGACCCGTCGGTACCGCCCCGGATCGGCAATGAGAAATGTTCGACCCCGGCCATGCGGCAAGCCTCGCGCGCCAGTTCGACCGGCGTCATGTCGCTTTCCAGCCAGTAACGCATGTTGCGATATTGTGCCGTGATCGTGCACTCGATCTTGGCGCGGGGCTCGGTCTGTTGAATTGTCTCGCAAACCTGCTTGAGTAGCGCGCCCTGGGCGGCGAGTCCTTCGCGTTCGAAGTCGCGCAGGATGAACTTCAATTCTGCTACCGCGGCTGTACCCTTCATCTCGTGGATATGGATGAAGCCTTGCCGGCCTTCGGTCGTTTCCGGCGTCAGGGTGACATGGGGTAGCGTGTCGATGATCTTCGCGGCCAGATGCAGCGCATTCACCAGCTTGTCCTTGGCCTGGCCCGGGTGAATTGAAACGCCGGTGATCTTGACCGCCGCACCATCGGCGGAAAATGTCTCGTAGACAATCTCGCCGCGCTCCGCTCCGTCGAGCGTGTAGGCGAACGCAACGCCGAGATCCGCAGGTAGCCGGTCATCGACGCCGCGGCCGATTTCCTCGTCGGGAGTAAAGGCAATTCGGATTGGACCGTGCGGAATTGACGGGTTCGCCAGCAGATGCCGCGCCGCGGTCATGATGATCGCTATGCCCGCCTTGTCGTCCGCGCCCAAAAGCGTGGTTCCGCTGGCGGTGATGATGTCGTCGCCGACCCTTTCGCCCAGATAGGGCGACTGCTCGGGTGAAAGGACAAGGTCGGGCGCATCGGCAAAGGTGATCTTCCCGCCGCCATATGCCCGGTGAACCACCGGTTTCACGCCGCTTGCGGCATATGCGGGCGCCGTGTCCACATGGGCGAGCCAGCCCATTACCGGCAGGTCTTTCGTAACCGTGGCGGGGATTGTAGCCAACACGACCCCATAGTCGGTCAACTTCACATCGCTCGCGCCAATGTCCCTGAGCTCTTGCGCCAGTAATCGCAGCAAGTCGAACTGCCGTTCCGTGCTGGGCGATGTCGGCGAAGACGCATCGCTCTGTGTGTCGATGGCACAGTAGCGGACCAGCCGCTCTTCCAGCTCGCGGTCAAAATCGGTCATGCTTCACATCCTCGATAAGGGAGGGAAGACAGGAAAAGGGAACCCGCACTTGCATACCGGAGGCAACTCCGTCGAGTGCAGCTTCTATCTTTATCCATTCGCATCCCGATGACCAGCGCCAGAAATGTCTATTTATTGACGTATTCGAATCCGCGATTGATCTTGGCACACCGCATTCGGCGGATGTTCGGGAATATTGATTGGGGGACACTCGATGTCACAAGACCAGGACGACAAGAACAAGCGCGGGTTTCCATCTCCGCTGACGATCCTGATCGGCGTTCTTGCGTTGGTCTGGATCGCCACATTCTTCATCCCCGCCGGGGAGTACAAGCTCGATACGGCAGGTAGTCCGATTGCAGGATCCTATCAACAGATCGAAGCGCCGCATGATTTCGGCGGCCGTGTCCGCGAATTGCTGCTGGCGCCGGTAAACGGGCTCTACGGTATCCAGAACCCGGAGACGGGACAGGTAGGGCCGTTCAATCGCGGCGCGATGTTCGGGGCGGTGCAGGTTTTCCTGTTCGTCCTGGCGATCGGCGGATTCATGACAGTGGTGTTTGCGACCGGCTCGCTGGACCTTGGCATCCACCATCTTGCCTACCGCTTCCGCTCGCGCGGCCCGCTGTTGATCGTGATCTTGAGCCTGCTCTTTGGCGTGTTGGGCTCGGTGATGTCGTGGAGCGACGAAACGCTCGGGATGTATGCCCTCATCATCCCGCTGATGGTGGCGCTCCGCTACGACCGGATGGTCGCGGTCGCGGTCGTTACGGTGGCGCCCTTCGTCGGTAGGCTGGGATCGACGATCAATCCGTTCGTCATGGGCATCGGTTCGGACGCCGCAGGCATCACGCTGGGCGACGGGATCGGCTGGCGCATCCTGCTTTTCGTGCTCGTGATGACCACAACGATCCTGTACATACTGCGCTACGCGGCCCGCGTGCAGGCAGACCCCAAGCGGTCGATCTCGGGCATCAGCGAACAGGATGCAGCGCTGGCGGCCGCGGACGCCGAGGCGCCGAGGATGATGACGCCGCGCGACAAAGCGGTTATCGGGCTCGTAGCCTTCACCTTCGCGCTGCTGACATTCTCGATCATTCCGTGGGGCGCGATTCTCGAAAACTACAAGGTCGATCCCTACACGCATGAAACCATCAATTCGCCTTTTGCCTGGGAGTTGGGTTGGTGGCTGCCGGAACTGTCGGCATTGTTCTTTGTCATGGCGATTGTCGTTGGCGTTGTCGGCAAGCTCGGCGAAAGGGGCACTGCCTCGGCCTTCATAAGGGGCGTTGTCGATTTCACCGGACCGGCATTCCTCGTGACGGTGGCGCGCGGAATTTCAGTCGTGCTGACCAATACAAAGACGATCGACACAGTCCTTAATGCGATGGAAGGGCTGATATCGGGAACATCGACGCTGGTGTTCACGCTGCTGACCTTCGTCGTTTCCCTGCCGCTTTCCTTCCTGATCGGAAGCGGATCGGCAGGCACCGCGTTGGTCCTGCCGATCTTCGCGCCGCTGGGAGATTTCGCGGGAGTCGACCGCTCGCTGATCCTGACGACCTGGTCTTCGGCGGGTGGGTGGCTAACGCTGGTGAAGCCGACCAACGCGATCCTCATTGCAGGCCTTGCGCTGGCAAAGGTCGGCTTCGATCAATATCTGCGGTTCATGCTACCGCTCATGGGCATGCTGCTTGCGGTGGTCCTGGGAGTTCTAATGCTGGCCGCCGCCGTGGGATAGCGCGGAGAAACAGATCGGATTGCAAATCCCGGACGGCGCGCCGCCGCCGCCCGGGCAGGTCGGCTCAAAGCGTCGCGAGTTCTACCGCCAGGCGGCAGCCCTGCGCATATTCGGGTAGGTGAACATATTCCTTGATCGTGTGGATTTCATACTGGCCCGCGCCAATCGTCACGGTGGGGATGCCGTGCTTGTCGAGCCAGTTGGCATCCAGTCCGCCGTTCGAGAAACACGATCACCGGCTTGAGGCCGATCGCCTCGACCGCCTTCACGGCATGCTGCACAGCTTCCGATTTTTCGTCGAGATTGAAAGGCGGGTAGGATTTGACGCTCGTGAACTCAACCACGGCGGTCTCGCCTTCGGTGTCGGTCACCTGCCCCTTCGCGGCCTCGAAGGCTTTACGCAAGCCCGCGGTGATGCCAGACCGTGAAATCCTCGTTCGGGCTGCGTGCCTCGCCCTTCAGCCAGGCGTAGTCGGTGACGACATTGGTGGCATCGCCTGCGGCAGTTCCGTTGCTTCCGCCAAAGATACCGACATTGCTGGTGCCGTGGCCATTATCCTTGACGATCTTGCCGAACCATCCGGCGGCCTTCGCCTCGGCAAGCCCGATCGCGCCGACCAGTGTGGCGGAAATCCCCTTGTCCGGAGCAACGCCCGCATGCGAGGCCTTGCCGGTGATGGCGACTTCCCAGTTCTCCTGTCCGACGGCGCCGGTGATGAGTTCCGATGCGAGCCTGCCATCGACGTTGAAGCACATGGCCGCGCCGGAAAGATCCTTCGGGTCGAGTTCGCGCGCGCCGTGAAGGCCGCTTTCCTCGCGCACCGTGAAAAGCAGCGTGATCGGCGGATGAGGAAGGTCGTGCTTGATACAACGTCTCGACCAGCGCGACAAGCAGTGCGCATCCTGTCCTGTTGTCGCCGCCAAGCGCTGTTGTGCCATCCGACACGATACGGTCGCCCTCGCGCCGCGGCTTTGCGCCGGCGCAAAGCGGAACAGTGTCCAGATGTGTGGAAAACAGCAGCCGCTTGCCGGGTTTCGTGCCGGGCAGATCGACGATCAGGTTTCCGGTTTCGGTCGGAAGGGGAATGCGTTCGTTGACGGTATCGAAGCGGATCGCCGATTTCGGAACGCCGATCGCAATGAGGTCGTCGCGGATCGCGTTGGCGATCAGTTTTTCGTGACCGGTCACACCTTCAATCGAAAGGTATTTCATCAGGTATGCTTCCGCGGAAGCGGTGTCGAGATGACGGCTGGCGTTGCTCATGGTACCTCCCATTGTACGATTATCCACAATTACTTTGCGTCATGGATTTCGCCGACGCAAGGAAAGTTCGGGCAGCATTCGGGATTTCCGTGCTGCAAATTCATGCGTTTTCCAGGTGCAGCGACGGTGCTCAGTTCAGTCGCTGCACGATGTGCGTCTCGAATATCACTTGATGACGAATTGATCCTGGTTGAGGATAAATTAGTTAGATTCCCGGCAAATTTTTTGCTTTGTTTTACGTTGCGGAAATTCAAGAGGATCGTGGCCTGTTCCTGGCTGGTGGCCGGCAGTCAGCGGTCACGTGCCAGGCCGGTGCCGGATCATGGTCCGGCACTACGAGATCGGGGACGAATGGCGAATATCTTTTTCAAGCCTCTGCCTGGCAAGCCGCTCTTGCCATCGCAGCCTCGGCGGCGAATGCACAGGAACAAGACGAGGCCGACTTCGATTACGACGCTCTCGTCGAAGAACTCCCGATTGAATCCGAAGTCTACGGACCCTCGACCACATTCACGGACCCAAGTGGCGGCGTCTTCGTATTTTACGGACAATTCAACCTTGCGTACCAGAGTTTCGACGACGGCGAGCAGAACACTCACGGCTTGGTCGACAACGGGAACTGGAACTCGCGTCTCGGCTTCACCCTGACACAACCGCTCGAATCCAGCACGGTTCGCTTCCGCTTCGAATCCGCTCTCGGGCTTCGCAGCAGCGCAGCGGTTTCGCAGGATTTCACGCCGGACTGGCTCAATTGGCAGCGCACTTCACTTGCGCTGGTTCGAAGTGGCATCGGATTCGGACCTGGGCACGATCTCCCTTGGACAGGGCAGCACGGCCTCTGACGGTACGGCAGGACTGGACGATTCCTTCACCTTCCATGCAGGCGCGACAGATTCCTCGGACGGCTTTGGCGCGTTTCGGTTCCGTAGACGGCAATGGCGATCTGACGGCAGTCACCATCGGGGCGGTGAACGCCAGCTTCAACGGCACGCGGCGGTTTCGCGCCCGCTACGACACGCCTGTCGTGGGCGGCCTGATGTTCTCCACTTCATACGGCGAAAACATCCTCGTCCAGGAGGACAACACCGATTACTACGATGTTGCCGCCCGCTGGACCGGCGAGATCGGCGACTTTGCGGTGCGCACGGCCGTTGGCTACCAGTGGCTCGACAACCCCGATTTCGAGAAGACCGAAAGGCTGGCCGGATCGGCGACCATCGTTCACACGCCCACCGGGCTGAATTTCGCCATCTCGGCCGGCGAGCAGGTCGACGGCGCCAGCTACATCTGGGCACGCGCCGGCTTGCGCAGCGATTTCTTCGATTTCGGGACCACGTCGCTGTCGGTGGACTACTACCATGGCCGCGACTTCCTCTCCGATGGCGCGCGGACGGAGAATTACGGCGTCTATGCGGTGCAGAGCATCGATGCGGCTTCGGTCGATCTCTATGCCGGATGGCGCGTGTTCACCTATAGCGACCAGCTTGGCGGCACGTATCAGGACGCCCATGGCATCCTGACGGGCGCACGCTTTTTCTTCTGATCGCAGCAGCGGGCGTCCGGCACCTTCGCGACCGCAGAATTGTACGAAATCGTGTGACTCCCACATGCCGTCATGTTAGCTGTTGTGCAGTGCAGCAAAGTATTCGGATGCTTGGGGGAAAGCAATGTCCATCGACAACGAAACAGAGTTCCGGCAAGGGTCGCAACTGCATCCAAAAAGTCGCGTGCAGCCGGTTCTGGTCGATCTTGCCCTCCAGGGCGGCGGATCGCACGGCGCATTCACCTGGGGTGTTCTGGACCGGTTGCTTGAAGAGGACTGGCTTCAATCTGGAAGCCATTTCCGGCACGTCCGCCGGCGCCATGAACGCGGCAGTGCTTGCCGACGGCTGGCAGAAGGGGGGGCGCAAGGGGGCGCGCGATGCGCTGGACGAATACTGGAAGCGCGTGTCGAAAGCGGCAGCCTTCAGCCCGTTTCAAAGGACCATGATGGACCGGATGATGGGCCGCTGGTCGCTCGACCATTCGCCAGCCTATGTCGCCGTCGACCTGATGACGCGGCTGGCTTCGCCCTACGATCTCAATCCGTCCGGCTTCAATCCGCTGAAGCCTATCCTGGAGGAGAGCATCGATTTCGCGGCGCTGGCGAAGTCGCCGATCAAGTTGTTCATCACGGCCACCAATGTGCGAACCGGCCGCGGCCGGATTTTCCGCAATGGCGAAATCAACGCCGACGTGCTTCTGGCTTCCGCCTGCCTGCCGACGATGTTCCAGGCCGTGGAAATCGATGGCGAAGCCTATTGGGATGGCGGATATGCCGGCAACCCGACGATCACGCCGCTGGTGCGCGAGAGCAATGCCTGCGACACGATCCTCGTGCAGATCAATCCGCGCGAACGGGCGGAAGTGCCGCGAACCGCATCCGAAATTCTGAACCGGCTCAACGAGATATCCTTCAACTCGCCTCTGATGAAGGAAGTGCGTATGATCGCGTTGTTGCGCCAGGTTGCCGATCCGGGAACCGGCGAGGGCGCTCGCTGGGCACGCATGCGCACCCACCGCATCATGACTGACATGCTGGCGGAACTCGGCGCATCGTCCAAGCTCAATGCCGAATGGGAGTTCGTCACCATGCTTCGCGACGAGGGCCGGCAGGCGGCGCAGCGATTCCTCGACGAGCACGGCGACGATGTCGGCCACCGCTCCACGACCGACATCGACATTCTGTTGTCGGAGAGTTGACGGATCAGAAAAGTCTAAATTCCGTCTGTGGCCTTGAAACCGCGCCTGATCTGCTGTCTACAGCTTTGGCGGGCAGTGCAACGGATTGATCTTGTCGGCGGGGGTGTTCCAACAATGGCGTGCGTACCGGTATCGCCAGGCATGAACCTTGTGCGTACAATTGTGGCAATGGCGGTGCTGACCATTCTCGCTGGCTGCGCTAAAAACCAGTTTGGCTATCTAGTGCCTGTCGACGGCGTTGCAGGAACCGCTTCAGTCCGGATGCTCGCCGTCACCACCCGCGCAATCAGCGAAGATCAGGGAACCGCGTTCAGCGGCGATCGCGGCGACGACGTGTCGTTCACCAACATCGCCGTTTCCCTGCCGCCCGGACGCCAATCCGGCACGGTTCAATGGCCAAGGACAAGCCCCGGCAATCCGCAGACAGACTTCGTTGTTACCTCGATCGCGCCGATGGAGCAGGCTGGCCTGCCGGCATGGTTTTCCGAGGCGGGAGGCGATCGCCGACGGGTATTTGTCTACGTCCACGGTTTTAACACGCGCTTCGACAGGGCCGTTTTCCGCATGGCGCAACTGACGCACGATTCAGATTTGAAAGCTGCGCCGGTACTCTATTCATGGCCTTCGAGGGGGCAGTTGCTGGACTACCGGCGAGACCTCGACAATGCCTCCTATTCGCGCTCCGACCTTGCCAATTTGCTTGACGTGGCGTCGAATTCAGGCGCCGTGGACGAGATCGTAATCCTCGCCCATTCGATGGGAAGCTGGGTCGCGGTCGAGGCGCTGCGGCAGATCGCCTTGAAGAAGGGCGGCGTGCCGAAAAAGATCACCAATGTCATATTGGCTTCGCCAGACCTCGACATCGGCGTGTTCCGGAGGCAGGTCCAGGAAATGGGCCCAAATCGCCCGCGCATCACGCTTTTTGTCTCGCAAGCCGACCGGGCGCTGCGCGTTTCCGCAGTGCTTTCGCGCGGGGCCACCCGGCTTGGGTCGGTCGATGCGGAAAACGAGAACTACCGGCGGCAATTGGGCGACCTTGAAAACGTCACGATCCTCGATCTCACGGCGCTCAAGGGTGGTGACCGGATCAACCACTCGGTTTATGCAAAAAGCCCCGAAGTTGTGCGCCTTATTGGCGAAAGGCTGATCGAGGGCCAGGTCATCACCGATTCCGACGTGTCGCCAATCGATGCATTGGGCAATGCTGCGGGCCTGGCGGCAACGGCCCCCATTCGTGTGTTCGAGGCAGGCCGCCGCTGACCAGTTTGCCAATGCGGATTTTCAGGATCGGGCAACACATGCGGGCTGGAAGGCCATGAAGAGCGAAGAGCGGAACTATTGGCCAATCCTGTTGCCGATCGGCGCTGTCGCCGTCATTGCCGCGCTTTCGCTCGGCGCCTCCGTCTTCGCACCGCTGGCGCTGGCCCTGTTCATCATTGCGCTTGTCTGGCCGATGCAAAAGCGCTTGCAGGCGTCCATGCCGAAATCGCTGGCATTGATCCTGTCCTCAATCGTGATCATCACTGTTTTCGTTGTCTTGGCTTGGCTCACGACATGGGCAGCAGGGCGGGTAACGCGCTGGATGATCGCCGACGCCGCGCGCTTCCAGCTACTTTACGAACAACTTGTAGCCTGGCTTGAAGGCCATGGGATCGCGATCAGTTCAGTTTGGTCCGAGCACTTCAACGTCGGTTGGATGCTGCGGGTCATGCAGGGCCTTACGGGCCGGCTCAACAGCACGGTCACTTTTTGGCTGATCGTGTTCGTCTATGTGATCCTTGGCCTGCTCGAGGTCGAAGGCTTCGCAAGAAGGATCGCCGGACTGGCGAACAAGGAAACCGCCAGGAAGATACTGGACGGAACGGTCGCCTCCGCATCCAAGATCCGGCGCTACATGCTGGTCCGCACGGCCATGAGCGCATTGACCGGCGTGCTGGTCTGGCTCTTCACGCTGGCGTGTGGCCTCGATCTGTCGCTGGAATGGGGCGTCATTGCCTTCACGCTGAACTTCATTCCGGTGCTTGGATCGTTGATCGCAACCGTATTTCCCACGGCTTTTGCAATTGTGCAGTTCGGTTCGTGGGAATGGGTGGTCTTCATCTTCGCCATGCTCAATGTCATCCAGTTCGTCGTCGGCAACTATATCGAGCCGCGCTTGTCGGGCACGGCGCTGGCGATCTCTCCAGTGGCGGTGCTGTTCGCGGTCTTCTTCTGGGCGTTTGTCTGGGGGATATTCGGCGCATTTATCGGCGTGCCGATCATGATAGCGATCGTGGCGCTTTGCGCGCAGTTCCCTGCAAGCCGTTGGGTTTCGCAAGTGTTGGGTTCGGGCGATGCAGAAGACGCGGAATCGAATTCACCGGAATAATGCATACAACAATGCATGCGTGAAATAGTCATCGAAGTTGTGTTGCACGATATCGTCAGGCTAAAATAAATACTGCTTTTTCCATGACTTGAGTAAATATAAGACCTTGAACGCTACTTGTTTTTGACGTCGCGCCATTCTAGCCTGTTTTCAAATGTTCAGGCATTCGATCCCGAATGCCGATACGTAAGACGGGCAGATCGTGCGGTCGGGTGGCTGCCGAACCTGCCTCTGTAAATCCATATTTGGAGCGGGGCGAACCATGATTTTGAGACGAACCTGTGCGAGCCGATTGCGGCGCAGAACCATGCATGGCGCCTGCACGCTGGGCCTGCTTGCCTTGCTTGCCGGCTGCCAGCAGGAAGCGGAAGCGCCGCCGCCCGAACCGCGCCAGGTCCGGACACAGACGGTGGAAATGAAGGACTCTTCCGCCTTGGTAACCTTGACCGGCCGGATAGAGGCGGAGGACGAGGTTCCTCTTGGGTTCCGCATTTCGGGCCGCATGCTGGAGAATACCGCCGTTGTCGGGCAGAGGGTGGATGCGGGAGATTTGATCGCCAGGCTTGAATCACAGAACGAGGAGAACGCGTTGCGTTCGGCTACTGCAGCGCTTTCCGCAGCGGAAGCCCAATTGGTACAGGCGCGCGGCGCATATGGCCGGCAGGAGACGTTGTTGCGCCAGGGCTTTACCACAAGGGCCAACTACGAACTGGCGGAAAAAGCTGTGCGCACGGCCGAATCGCAGGTGGAATTGGCCGAGGCCCAGTTGCGCGCCGCCGAGGATATGCTCGGCTTCACGGAACTTGTTACAGACCAGCAGGGAGTTTTCACCGAGGTCGGCCCGGCCGCGGGTGAAGTGGTGCAGGCGGGCCAGATGATCGCGCGCATCGCCCGCCAGGATGGTCGCGACGCCGTGTTCGACGTTCCCGCGACCGTGCTGCGCTCGGCGCCGGCGGATCCGAAGATCACCGTTACGCTCGCCGACGATCCGACGGTAAAGGTTGAGGGGCATGTCCGCCAGGTTGCCGCGCAGGCCGACCCGGTTACGCGGACCTTCGAGGTCAAGGTGAGCCTCGTCAATCCGCCGGAAGCAATGCGTCTCGGCGCAACCGTCAACGGCGCCATGAACATGACGGGTGAAGCCGGGATTCGTCTGGCGCCAGGCGCTTTGACGCGCTCAAACCAACTGCCGGCAGTATGGGTCGTCGATCCGGTTGCCCTCACGGTATCGCTGCGCAATGTCGAAGTTGAGCGCCATGGCGAGAACTTTGTCGTCATTAGCGACGGTCTGGCCGATGGCGACATCGTGGTCACTGCCGGGGTGCAGGCATTGCATCCGGGACAGAAGGTTCGTCTGCTCGGTACGCAGCCATGAGCGGTTTCAACCTTTCCGAATGGGCGCTCAAGCACCGTTCCGTCACCTTCTATCTCATCATCATCGCGGTCATCGCGGGATTGGGCTCCTTCCAGCGGCTGGGTCGCAGCGAGGACCCGTCCTTCATCATCAAGACCATGGTCGTGCAGGCGGCATGGCCCGGCGCAACGATGGAGGAAACCCTCAAACAAGTTACCGAACGGCTTGAGCGGACGCTTCAGGAAACCCCCAATCTCGACTTCCTGCGCAGCTCGACACGCGCGGGACTGACCACCATCTTCGTCAATCTCGGCGGCGAGACGAACGCCGCGGAAGTAGCCGATACCTGGTATCATGTCCGCAAGAGCGTCGGCGACATGCGCCATACCCTGCCCGCCGGCGTGATCGGGCCGGGCTTCAACGACGAATTCGGCGACACATTCGGCACCATCTACGCCGTGACTGCCGACGGCTTTACCCACCGCGAATTGCGCGACCATGTCGAGACGATCCGCAACCGCCTGCTTGGTGTGCCGGACGTCTCCAAGATCGAACTGCTGGGCGTACAGGACGAGCGCATCTACATTGAATTCTCGATGACGGACCTCGCAACGCTGGGCATCGACCGGTCGGCACTGCTTGCGGCCCTCCAAGCGCAGAACATCGTACGCCCCGCGGGTACGATCGAAACCGATGCCGAGACGATTTCACTCAGGGTTTCGGGCTCCTTCGAGACAGAGCAGGACATTGCCGACGTCAATTTCGCCTTCAACGGACGCATCCTGCGGCTCAGCGACATCGCGACCGTGCGCCGCGGGTTTGCCGATCCGCCGCAGCCGATGTTCCGCGTGAACGGCACGCCGGCGATCGGCATCGCCATTTCGATGCGCGACGGCGGCGACATCCTCGCGCTTGGCGAGAACATCAAGAAGGAAATGGCGGCAGCGACCGCCGACCTGCCGCTTGGCATCGAGCCGTTCCTGGTGGCGGACCAGGCAGTGGTGGTCGACACGGCAATCGCGGAGTTCATGACATCGCTCTGGCAGGCGGTCGGCATCATCCTGGCGGTCAGCTTCATCAGCCTTGGCGTACGTCCCGGCCTGGTGATCGCGCTTGCCATTCCGCTCACGCTTGCGATTGTCTTTTCGATCATGGAGCTGGCAAGCATCGACATGCAGCGCATTTCTCTCGGCGCGCTGATCATCGCACTCGCGCTGCTCGTCGACGACGCCATGACCACAACCGACGCAATGCTGACACGGTTGGGGCAGGGCGACGACAAGATGTCGGCCGCGACCTTCGCCTACCGGACCTATGCCTATGCGATGCTTGCCGGTACATTCGTGACCATCGCCGGCTTCGTTCCGGTCGGCTTCGCGGCGAGTTCGGCCGGCGAATACACTTTCACGCTGTTTGCAGTCGTTGCCATGGCGCTGGTCGTGTCCTGGTTTGTCGCGGTTCTATTCGCGCCGCTTCTGGGCGTGTTGCTGTTGCAGCCGCCAAAGGCGAATGCCGGCGGGCCGGGCTTTGTCTTCCGCACATTCCGCAGTTTCCTGACCTTTGCAATTCGCGTGCGCTGGCTGACGATCGCGTTGACGATCGGCATGTTCGTCCTGTCGGTGATGGCGATGCCGCTCATCCCGCGCCAGTTCTTTCCAAGTTCCGATAGGCCCGAGTTGCTCGTCGATCTCAACCTGCCGCAAAATTCGTCGATCTACGCGAGCGAGGACGCGGCGAGGCGCTTCGACGCCCTGCTCAAGGACAACGAGGATGTAGAGCGCTGGAGCACCTATGTCGGCAGGGGCGCGATCCGCTTCTATCTGCCGCTCGACGTGCAATTGCCCAATGATTTCTTCACGCAGGCGGTCATTGTTGCAAAGGATGTCGAGGCGCGCGACCGGCTTTGGCAGAAACTCGAAACGGAACTGCCGAAAGAGTTTCCCAACGCCGTCAGCCGCGTTTCCCCGCTGGAACTGGGGCCCCCGGTCGGCTGGCCGGTGCAGTATCGCGTAAGCGGTCCCGATGTTTCCAAGGTACGCGAGATTGCGCTTGACTTGGCGCAGGTCATCGCCGCGAACCCCAACACCGACAACATCAGTTTCGACTGGCTCGAGCCATCGAGACAGGTGCGCATCCGCATCGACCAGGACGAGGCGCGCCTTCTGGGACTGAATTCCCAGGCGGTGGCGCGCATCCTCAACACAGTGGTCTCGGGAGTTCCTGTCACGCAGTTGCGCGATGACATCTACCTCGTTGACGTGATCGCACGGGCCACGGACGAGCAGCGCGTGTCGCTGTCGACGCTTCGTACCCTGCAGATACCACTGCCGGGCGGGCGTACGGTGCCATTGAGCCAGTTCGCCTCGTTTGAAAGCGAGCAGGAATACCCGCTTGTGTGGCGGCGCGACCGGTTGCCGACCTTGACCGTGCAATCCGACCTGACACCGGGGATGCTGCCTGCCCAGGTAGTGGATTCCCTGACACCGTCCATCGAAGACCTTTCGAAGACGTTGCCGGTTGGCTACGCGATTGCTGTCGGCGGAACAGTCGAGGAGAGCGCCCAGTCGCAGGCTTCCGTCCTCGCGGTCATTCCCGTGATGTTGTTCATCATGTTCACGGTGCTGATGTTCCAGCTGCAGAGCTTCCAGCGGTTCTTCATCGTGCTCAGCATCGCGCCGCTCGGATTGATCGGCGTGGTTGGTGCCTTGCTGCTTTCGGGCCGGCCGCTGGGCTTCGTGGCGATACTCGGCATTCTCGCGCTGATCGGCATGATCACCAAGAATGCGGTGATCCTGCTGGGGCAGATCGAAGCGGAGAGGGCGCTGGGCAAGGATGTCCTGACTGCGGCGGTGGACGCAAGTTCCGCCCGGTTCAGACCGATCATGCTTACTGCCGTGTCAACCATCCTTGGAATGATCCCGATCGCCTTCACGGTCTTCTGGGGGCCAATGGCATTCGCGATCATGGGCGGGCTGTTCGTGGCAACGCTGTTGACACTGATCTTCCTGCCGACGCTCTACGTGACCTGGTTCAGCTGGGGCGAAAAGAAGGGCGGGGCAAACCCGGCAGCGCCGCCGGAGCCTGAGGAGAGGGAAACAATCAGCGTGGCCGCGAAATGAATGCAAGCTCTGCACGCGGGGCTTTTTCGCTCGGGAGCATTTCTAGTTCGCTCCGGCGTCCTCTTTCTGTTCTGGCTGGTCCTGACCGGCGCAGATGCCAAGGACATGGCGCCGGGCGTTCTTGCTGCACTGGTCGCCGGCAGGATCAGCCTTGGCCTTGTGCCCGCCGGGGCGCTGGCTTTTTCGCCCTTTGCGGCAGTCTCGTTATTCGGCCGCTTTCTTTGGCAAAGCGTTGTCGCCGGAACATGGGTGGCGTGGTGCGCCGTTAATCCGCGAATGCCGATAAGCCCGGGAATCATCGGATACCGCCCCCGCCTCGACGAGGGGCTGGCGCGCGATGCATTCCTGACATGGTCGAGCCTGTTGCCCGGAACCCTGCCGTCAGGCCCTGACGGAAGCGGCGGCATCACGGTGCACTGCCTCGATACACGCGCGCCGTTGCAGGAACAAATGTCAAGCGAGGAAAAGCGTTTCGCCGGACTCCTGCGGGTGGCTGCATGACAATGTCCGGCTTTCTCTTCGGCGCGGCGCTATTCATATTGGCGACCGTTGCGTTGGGACTCTACCGCGTGCTGCGCGGGCCTTCCGGTTTCGACCGCATGATGGCCGCGCAATTGATCGGCTCGGGCGGCGTCGCCGTGATGCTGCTGCTGTCGTTTGCGATGGAACTGCCGCCAGTCGTCGATGCGGCGCTCATGCTGGCCATCCTTGTTGTATTCGCCTCGGCCGGATTCGTGAACAGCACTTCCCGTTCCACGGAGGGCAGCGAAGGGGAGGCGGGCGATGGTTCTCGCCGCTGACATCTTCACGGTGCTGGCGGTCCTTGCAGGCTGCTTGCTGTTCGCGGCAGGCACGACAGGCCTGCTGCGCTTTCCTGACGAATTGAGCCGCCTGCACGCACTCACCAAGGTCGACAATCTCGCTCTCGGACTGATCGTCGCCGGGCTTCTTGCCGCAAGCGGGCGGACCAGCCGCGTGGCTGAAACTCGTTGCCGTATGGCTGATCGTCCAGATCTCGGGCGCCATCGTCACGCAGATCATCGCGCGTGCCGTACGCGAGGAAGCGCGGGACCGGAAGATGATGCAGTCGCTGCTCGACATCGGCATCGTCGGATTGCTTTTCGCGCTCGGCGCCTGGACCGTGCTGGTGCGCGAAGTTCGAACCGCGACCATCGTCTTCATCACCTACGGCTTGCTGCTTTCGCTGGCCTGGATCAGGCTCGCCGCCGTCGACGTAGCCTTGACGGAGGCAGCCATCGGCAGCGGCGTCACCGGAATGCTGTTGATCAATGCCGCCGCGCGGCTGAAGCCAACCGAACGGCATGCCATGCGCACCGCGTTGCCGCTTCGCATGGTGGCCGCCCTTGTATGTGTGGCGGTGGCGGGAGGCCTCGCGGCGATGCCGCTCTATGCGCCGTTCGAGCCTGCCTCGCTGGCTGAGGAAGCGGTGGACAATTTGTCCGCCAGCGGCCTCGGCAATCCGGTGGCCGGCGTGCTTTTCGTATACCGCGCCTTCGACACCTTGCTGGAAAAGGTCGTGCTGCTGCTTGCGCTGATCGGGGTGTGGTCTCTGGCGCCGGACAAGTTCTGGGGCGGTGCGCCGGGGCTACGCCTTTTCAAGCAACAGGCAAGCGTGCTCGTGCTGCTGGCGCGCATATTGCCGCCCTTCGGCATCATGTTCGCGCTCTACATGACCTGGGTTGGCGCTGACGAACCGGGTGGAGCCTTCCAGGGCGGAACCGTGCTGGCGGCAATGTGGATCCTCGTGATGATGACGGGCGTGTGGGCCGTGCCGGCGTTGAATTCGGTGCGCCTGCGCATGATGCTGCTTGCCGGGCCGCTCTGCTTCCTGGCGATCGGTTTTGCCGGATTCTTCCTGGCCGGTGCCTTCCTCGACTATCCCGACGGCTATGCGAAACCCATGATCATCGCGGTCGAGTTCGCATTGACGCTGTCGATCGGTATTGCCCTCGGCCTGCTGGCGGCTGGTCCTCCTGCAAAGGCGCCGCCGGCATGAACGCAATCACGATCTACTGGATCTGCGGATCGGGACTGGTCGGCCTCGGTCTCTACGGCCTGATCGTCAATCCGCAGCCCCTTGCGAAGATCCTGGCGCTGAACCTGCTGGGATCGGGCGTGTTTCTGCTGTTTGGCGTCATTGCCCGGCGCGGGGCAGGCGCCGGCCTTGGCGGCGATCCGGTTCCGCAGGCGCTGGTCATCACAGGAATTGTCGTTGCATTTTCCGCCACGGCGATTGCGGTCGCTTTGCTGCTGCGCCTCTACGAGGTGAGCGGCGAAGCCAATCTGGATACGGATGATGCCGACCCCGACGTGCCGCCGGCGGATGGAAAATCATGACCGTCGTCGCAGCGGCTACAGCCGGCGGCTTCCTGCTGGTGTTGGCGATCATGCTGCCGGTTACCGGTATTCTTCTGGTGATGGCACTAGGCGGCCAATGGCTGGCCCGCATCGTGCCGTTCGTTCTCATAGCCAATCTTTGCGTCAGCACGGCGATCGCCTGGCTGGTTGCGAGTACAGGCGAGCCTCTGGTCTATGCCGTCGGGAATTGGCAGCCGCCGCTGGGCATCGCACTGCGGGCCGACGGAATTTCCGCCGCCATGATGTTGATGACTGCGGTCATCATCTGCGCGGCGGCGATATTCGCCTGGAGCGAGTACGGCCAGGGGCGCGACGAACCCGAGGCGCGCGAACCGTTTGTTTTCTGGTGCCTGCTTCTTGCAATCTGGAGCGCGCTCAACGCCCTTTACATGGGGGCTGATCTCTTCAACCTCTATGTGGCGCTGGAACTCGTGACCTTCGCGGCGGTGCCGATGGTCTGCCTCAAGGGCGGGGCGGCAACACTGAAGGCCGCGCTGCGCTATTTGCTCTTCGCGGTGCTTGGCTCCATGCTCTATCTGCTGGGCACAGTCATGATCTATGGCGCCTATGGCAGCCTCGACATCTCGATGCTGGCCGGGCGCGTGCGAGCCGAGCCGGTGGCATGGATCGCGGCCTCGCTGATGACCATGGGCCTGCTTGCCAAGACCGCACTGTTTCCGCTGCATTTGTGGCTGCCCCCGGCCCATGCCGGCGCGCCCGCAGCGGGCAGCGCGGTACTGTCTGCATTGGTAGTGAAGGGGTCGTTCTTCCTGATCGTGCGGATCTGGTTCGACGCAATGCCGGCGCTGCGCGATCCGGCGGCAATGCAGATCCTTGCCGCCATGGGCGCGATGGCGGTGCTTGCCGGCAGCGTCATGGCGTTGCGCCAGCTACAACTCAAGCTGCTCATTGCCTATTCGACCGTGGCGCAGATCGGGTATCTGTTCTTCATGTTCCCGCTGGTTGCGTTAGCCACGCCGCAAGCCATGTGGGCGGGCCAGGCCTGGACCGGCGGATGGCTGCAATTGTTTGCGCATGCCTTCGCCAAGGCAGGCATGTTCATGGCGGCGGGGCTGATTGCCGATGCAACCGGGCGCTACCGTATTGCCGACCTTGGCGGCACCGCGCAGCGCATGCCGTTGACAACGCTGACTTTTGCCCTCGCGGGCCTGTCGCTGATCGGCATTCCGCCCAGCGGCGGGTTTTCCGCCAAGTGGATGCTGCTTGTAGCCGCGATGCAGGAAGGCCAATGGCTCTGGGCCCTGGTCATGGTCGCCGGCGGCCTGATCGCGGCAGGCTACATCTTCATGGTGATCGGCAGGATGCTCGCAGACCCGCCCGCCGGCGCATCTTTCAAGCCTGTAGCGCGCTACCGCGAGATCGTCGCATTCAGCCTTGCCGTCGTGGCCGTGCTTTTGGGATTGTTGCCGCTGGAGCCACTGGAATTCCTGCAGATCGGCAGGCCGGCACTTGCCGTTGCGGGGTTGCCATGACGATGGATTCCGCGCTGCTGGGACTGGCCGTTGCGACGCCGCTGGTGCTGCTGGGTGCATTGCTTGCGGCACCGTGGCTCGGCAGGCACTTGCCTGTCCTGCTGGCGTCGGCTCCGGTACCGGCCGGACTTGCGGCGATACTGGCGGCCGGCGGCACGACGCTAGACTGGCCACGGCTTCTTGCGATCAATCTGGCCATGGATACCCCGGGCGCCTTGCTGCTGGGCGCCAGCGCGCTGCTTTGGGCAGTAGCGGGATATCTCGCCCCTGCATTGCTTGGCGACCGGCCCGGAAAGACCCGCTTCGCTGCCTGGTGGCTCCTGACGCTGTCCGGCAGCATGGGCGTGTTCCTCGCTTCCGATATCGTCACCTTCTATTTGTTTTTCACCATCGTCAGCCTTGCTGCCTATGGATTGGTTGCGCATGAGGGCCACGCACAGGCAAAAGCCGCGGCAAAGGTCTATTTCGCTGCCTCGCTACTTGGCGAAGCCTTCCTGCTGTTCGGCTTCATTCTGCTGGCGGCGGCGGCGCCCGGCCTGATGATAGCCGATGCCGTGCAGGCGATAGCCGGTTCGCCGTGGCGTGAAGCCGCGATCTGCTGCCTGATCCTCGGCTTCGGCCTGAAGATGGGGCTTGTGCCGCTGCATTTCTGGTTGCCCATAGCGCATCCGGCCGCGCCCGCGCCCGCCTCCGCCGTGCTCAGTGGCGCGATCATCAAGGCGGGGGTGATCGGCCTCATCCGCTTTTTACCGGTGGGCGATACTCCGGTCGGATGGGGCGAGTTGCTGGTGGTCATCGGTTTCGTCACGGCGTTCTGGGGCGTGGCGCTAGGCATCACGCAGCGCAATCCCAAGGCGGTGCTTGCCTACTCGTCGGTGTCACAGATGGGCCTGGTGGCGGCTGTCTTCGGCATGGGGATCGTGGGCGCTGGCGCCTCAATGCCGGTCGCGGTAGCCTACTACGCACTGCATCACGTGCTGGCTAAGGGCGCCTTGTTTCTCGCTGTAGGCATTGTTGCGGCGTATGGCGGCGCGTTGCGCTATTTGTTGGTGCCCGCCGCGGTGATCGCGCTCGGTTTTGGCGGCTTGCCGCTAACGGGCGGTGCACTGGCGAAATACGCGATCAAGCCTGAGCTTGGCTATGATTGGGCCGGCCTGCTTGGCTCCGCATCGGCCGCAGGCAGCACCCTGTTGATGCTCCATTTTCTGCGCTTGCTGGCTGGCATGCCCAAACCGGCGGTCGGGCCCAAATCCGTGGCCGCCGTCTTGATTGCCTGGGCGGCGATAGCGCTTGCCGCCATCGTGCTTCCCTGGATCTTGTTCGAGCCGGTAACCGGGTTTCGCCTTGTCGATGCCCTTTCGGTGGATGCGTGGTGGAATGCCGCCTGGCCGATGGCGATCGGGGCCGCTCTGGCCGCCGCAATCTTCTGGTCGCGCCTGCAACTGCCTGCGGTACCTCCCGGAGACGTGCTGGGCGTGATGGAACGGGTCCTGGTGCCCGCAGGCGCGGGGCTTGCCCGCGCAATCGACCATTTGGAATCTCGCACGCGACAATGGCCTGTCGCGGGCATGCTGCTGGTATTGATCGCGGTCACGCTCGCCGTGGTTATGGCGACCTGATCAGCCCGCGCGTGTCCGGTTACATCGGCGAATACCAGATCGGCGATGTATAGGCCCGTTCCGTCACCTTGGTCTGCGTGCCTTCCAGCAATTCGATCCCGAAACGCTTGGCGTCATAGGCAGTCCAGCGTGGCGTCGGAATCTCGATCACGCGGGCGTAATAGAATGCTTGCTGCGAAGGGTCGAAGTCCGGGTCGGTCCACACGCCGATCAGTTCCGGCGCGCCGATCGTATTGGTCCATATGGCGTTGGCAACATCCACCGTATCGCCGACCGGCGGCAGTTTGCCATCTGCGCCGGGTTCGCGCTCGCCGCCCCATGCCACGTCAAAGACCTGTTCCTGCGTTGCCCCGCTGGAGTTGCGCCAGCCTTTCACGATCTGAATGCGATCGAGGTTTGCGCCGATAGGATCGCGCAACGCGGCGAACAGAAAGCTCGGTGCCTTGCCATCCGGCGCCTTGCCAAGCGTACCGCCCATGGGAACGCCTTTCGAATAACCGGTAGCCGCGGGGCTGCGCGTCTGCGCGTCCTCTTGGATGAAATCCCAGCCGCCAAAGAAACGCACGATCATCCGGGGACCGGTAGTTGCGTAGGTCTCCTTGCGCTGCATCGCGTCCCAGATCGCAGTACGGGTATTTTCGGTGGCCCAGACGGCCGCGTATCCCGATGAACTGACCTCCCAGTCCATTACCTTTATTCCGGTCGCCGGATTGGTGACGAATGTGGCCTTCGCGCGTTCAGGGCTTGGCTCTTGCGGCGTCGTCTTGCCGAAGAAGTTTTCCTCTTCCATGGCGGCAAGGCCGGTATGGGCGTCGGAACTGCCGATCATCCCGAACTTGTAGGGGTTCGTGCCGAGTTCGGCTTCCAGCTTCAGCCCCGTCTTCAGCGCCTCGCGGGCGTATTCGTATTGCAGCATCTCCGGCTTCTTGGCGACGCTTGCGTCCAGATTGCCGAAATCCCACCGCTCGAACGCGGCGAACTCGTCATTGGGCGACAAAAGCGGATGTGTCTCGCCGTCGCCCTTTGTCTGAGTCGCCTCATAGAGCGGTTCCCACTTTGCGCGCTGCTCGACATATTCCTTGTCCAGCGGCTGGCCGGTGAAGCTCTCTATGACCGGGAACATGATGCCGTTGGAAAGATTGCCGTTATGGGCAATGGCCAGCACGTCTCCGCCGGTCTTCTCCTCATAGGCCTCCATCCATTTCCACAGATCGCGGGGATTGTCGCTGCCGACCGGCTTCATCGTCGTATAGGGCAGCACCTGCGAGGCCTTGTCGCCATTGTCGCGGAAGATCACGTTGCGGTGAAGATTGTTGCCGCCGGTGTTTGAAGTCCATTCATAGCCGATGAAGGCGGTGAAATGGCCAGGATCATTGTATTCCTCGGCAGCTTCGATCGTGCTTTGCCAGGCCGATTTGTAGCCGGGTGCGCCCGGCTGGTACACGAGCGCCGGCGGGAAGGTTCCCTGCGAGAACGACATGATCATTTGCAGCGCGGCTTCGGCGCCCTTGCCCGACATGATCATGTCATACCAGATCCGCCCCTGCGGATCGGCCAGGAGTTCCGGCTTGCCGGCAAAGAGATCGGGGAACACGCCCATATTGTCTGAGTGGTCGGCGACCACCAGGAAATCGAGCGGCCGCGAAAGTTTCACAGGCTGGCGGCTGGAGGCCATGATTTCCTCCCCGCGCGCGAAACGGTAGGCGTCGCGCGGCGTCAATCGTGCCCCGAATGCGCCGGCGTCGAACGATGCGCCCGTATGCAAATGTGTGTCGCCGAAAAACGGACGCGCCGGAAAATTGCGGCCGGCATAGGGCGAGTAGGGCGGCTTGCTGGCATATACGCTGTCGGCCTTGGCCTTGTCGAATGTGCCGATGTCCGTCGTTTCCTGTGCATGCACTGGAATTGCCAGCGCCAAAGTCGAACAGAAACCGAGGAGTATCCTCTTGCCCGGTACCGCGTAAGCCATGGCTCTTGATCCTCGCTGCAACTTCGCTCCAGCCGAGTTTTCAGAGTGTGCGATAATTGCTTCTTCTGCAAGGGCTGTGGGTGGCCGCGAAATCCATGGTCCGCAAGCAAGCCGGTGCGATCAACTGGAACAAATTGGTACGCCCTACGGGAATCGAACCCGTGTTACCGCCGTGAGAGGGTTGCTTCTGTGTCCGTCTTTGTTCGCGATTGTTCAATTAAATAACTGAAATAGCTATGTTTTGGCAATCAGCGTCCGTCATTGTGTTTCCGCGATTATCCCTGTATTTTGGACAAAAGTTGGACACAAGCTCCGGAGCAGGAAATTGGCGAGGCGAATACGCGACAAGGGCCTTGAAACTCGCGAGGCCCGCAAGGCGCTCGCTATCAGCGGCAAGCCCTACTACCGCGCAATCGGACAGCGGCTTCACATAGGCTACCGTAAAGGCAGAACTGGAGGCCGCTGGGTGATGCGGTCTTATAAGAACGGAGCCTATGAAGTTGCGACTATCGCCGACGCTGACGACGTACTCGATGCTGATGGGACGGGGGTGCTGAACTTCTGGCAGGCGCAGGAGCGGGTTCGTCAGCTTTACGCGGAAGCGCAAAGTGCGCCGCTGATGCAAGCTGGGCCATATACCGTAGCTGATGCCGTCGCGGAGTATCTGGATTGGATCGCCAGCAGAGGCAAGCCCACCGCAGAAACCCGTCAACGTGCTGAGGCATTCATATTGCCTTCGCTGGGCAAACTTGAGGTTGCGAGCCTTACAACGGCAATGATCCGAAAATGGCTTCGTGATCTGGCAGAGACGCCGCCGCAGGGTCCGGACAGCAAAGGAGGCGCAAACAGCCGCGGTTTCGGGAAAAGTCGGACGATCCAGAAGCGGTCCGAAGAAGGCGGGCAACCGCGAACAGGACCCTTACGGTGTTGAAAGCTGCTCTGAACAGGGCGTGGCGCGGAGTCGGAGTCACACAGGACAGGTTCCGTCCGATGCCGCATGGCGTCGTGTCGAACCGTTCGAAGATGTCGATGCCGCCCGCATCCGTTTCTTGACCGTTGCCGAAGCCCGCCGCCTCATCAACGCCTGTGATCCGCAGTTTCGCAAGTTGGTTCAGGCGCTTGCCGCCAGCTTTTCCGCCTTGGTCTGGCCTTGCCACCTGCTTTTCCACCGACCCCCACCTTGCTGCCGGTTTTTCTGCCCGGGCTAACCTTGCCGCTGGCTTTTCTGCCCGTGCCGGCCTTGCGCTTATCGCCTACCTTGGCGTTTGCATTACCTCCCTCGGCATTGGCATGTCGGATTACCACCTTTGGCGTTGGCATTTTTGGCCAGAGCTTGCGCTGATGTCCCGAGCGAACTGGCACTGGCAGGCCTGTCAACCTGGCTGGCGGGGTCGGGGCCAGATGCCAGCGAGGCCGCAGCTTTTGCCTCAGCGGCGTTTCTGGAATCGGCAGAAGCTTGTGCCTCTGCTATGGCCCAAGCCTCAGCCGGCGGCCTGTGCCTCAGCGGCTTCTTTGGCGTCGGCGGAAGCCTTTGCCTCAGCGGCTGCCTGTGCCTCTGCTATGGCCCAAGCCTCGCCGGCGGCCTGTGCCTCAGCGGCTTCTTTGGCATCGGCGGAAGCCTTTGCCTCAGCGGCTGCCTGTGCCTCTGCTATGGCCCAAGCCTCGCCGGCGGCCTGTGCCTCGGCGGCTGCTTTGGCATCGGCGGAAGCCTTTGCCTCAGCGGCTGCCTGTGCCTCTGCTATGGCCCAAGCCTCGCCGGCGGCGTGTTCAGCTGCTGCCGATCGGCGGCTGCTTTGGCAATCGGCGGAAGCCTTTGCCTCAGCGGCGTGCCTGTGCCTCTGCTATGGCCCAAGCCTCAGCCGGCGGCCTGCGCATCAGCGGCTGCTTTGGCATCGGCGGCGGCTTTTGCAACAGCGGCGGATTTGACATCAGCGGCAGCTTTTGCCTCCTCGAAAGCAAGTGCGCCTCTTCGAGCAACGTCTACTAATTGGTTTAGCGATGTTTCAACCTCAGCAGGACTGCCGGGCAACCGGGATTCGCCTACCTGGACAATTTTTTCCGGTAATGGTTCGCCATTGGGGATGAACCGAAATAATCCGATTGCGATCAGGACAACAGCGGCATGGCTCGCTCCTGACATCAATACTCCCGTAAGGGAAACCATTGGTGCTTTTTTAGGACGGAAGCCGACATGGTTCTGATTATGAAACTCTGGCGGAGCGTCGGGCAAAAACTGCCGGGACAAAACATCATCCGCTGTACTGGAAAATCCGCTGAGAACCTCAAGCGTCAGACACGCTTCAGCTGGAACCTCTTTCGGAATCCTCGCGCAATCCCACTGAAAAGACATGCCCCGCCCCAACGACGAAAAATAAATCTTGATGTGGTAGTTGCCTCGGGTGCTAACCTTCAGCTAACCGCCATTCTGCACTTCGGGTCTTCGACCCGGCCGCACTGGCGTGCTTTCCCAAAACCTGAACCAGCAATTTCCTGACAGTTGCTGGCTTTTGTCGCGCTGCGATCCCAACCCCTTTTGGCGGCAGGCTAGACCAGCTTTTCGGCCGAAATTTTTGTATCATCCGCGACAGGCCAATTGCAGCTCAGGGGGTTCGAATCGCTTCACGAACTAACTTTGAAATGGTTGCTCCGATACGACCCCATCCAAACACCGGATTTTGGACAAAAAATGGACACACCGGCCCTCAAAAATAGTAAGTCTTTGAAATGATTGGTACGCCCTACGGGAATCGAACCCGTGTTACCGCCGTGAGAGGGCGGCGTCCTGACCGCTAGACGAAGGGCGCAAGCAACTATGCCGGAACACTTATAGCACTGCGCGTTGCGGGGCAACTGCCAGCCGCGGCAAGGCCATCATCGATATGGGCATCGCCGGGTATTTTCGCAACGCGAAAACGCATTCGCGAACTCGCGACTCGCCTTTGTTAAAGGCCGTCTGACTTTATTGCCGGTTACAGTTGCCTTCACATTCCCCGTAATCCGGATCCTTGTCGGGCTCCGTCTGGCGTTCAGGCTGGAAGCTTTCGCGCTCGCCGTCGTTTTCCCTGGTGAACGGCGCTGCAGCAGAGCTTGCACAGCCGCCGCCAAGACGGAACTGGATCTGCAACGGGCGCTGGTTGACCATGAGCGGGAAATTGGCCTTGTCCGCCTGGTCCTTGGTGCGAAGGCTGCCCTGGATTTCCACCGTGTTGCTGTCCATTACGCCGTAAGAGCAGAGCCCCGTCAGTTCCTGGCACTGGCCGCTTGTGGAGCAAAGTTGCGTCGTGCCGCTAACCATCGCGACATGAACCTGGCCGTTCGCGATACCGACATCGAAAGCGGTGCCGCGAACGCCGATCTGGCCGTAGGGGGTTTCGATCTTGTAGGCCGAGGATTTGCTCCGGCCACTGATAAAGCGGAAAGCGCCCTGGGTCGCCTTGATCGTGACGGTCGCGAATGTCTTTTCCGTTGCATAGACGAAATCGTCGACATCGATCTGCGCGCCGGGGCCGACGACGATGCGTGTGTTGTCCACGAGCACGATCTGCGCATTGCCGGTCGCCGTGGCAAGGAGGCGGTCATCCTGGAAAATAGGGGAGTTCTTGTTGATCTCGCGCTCGCCTGCCGGGCCTGAACCCGTAACCAGCGTGGAAGCCGCAACAGCAGTTCCCACCCTTTCGCCAGCAAGCGCTTGCTGGCCTGCCAAACCGGTCATGGCAAGCGTAACAATCGCAAGATAACGGATCATGAATGCCGCTCCTGTTCGCAAGTGAAAAACATGATACCTACAAATGCCGGGACGATCATCCATTTCCATACCTTTCGGGAACAAATAATTTTATATGCCATTCATTGCATGTATGTTTTCGGAACGAACGGCTGCCTCTGGGGCAGAATTGACTAAAGCGAAATAAGGCGGTCACACAGTCCCTGGTGTGCGAATTGTCACATTCAATTTTGGAGCCAAGGCAGATGAAAAGCGCGGTGACCGTCAGACATGAAGTGGCAACGGGCGAGACTGCCCGGAAAGCTGTCGATCCGGTTTGCGGCATGAGCGTTGATCCGCAGAAGACAGCGCACCGGGCGCATTACAAAGGAAAGGATTATTTCTTCTGTTGCAACGGCTGCCGTACCAAGTTCGAGGCTGAACCGGAGAAGTATCTCAAGCCGGCGGGCGAGCGCGTGCCGGAAGCGGTGCCGGAAGGCACGATCTTCACCTGCCCGATGCATCCGGAGATCCGAAAGGTCGGCCCGGGAAGCTGCCCGATCTGCGGCATGGCGCTGGAACCTGAGGTGTTCACGGCCGATGCAGGCCCCAACCACGAGCTGATCGACTTCACCCGGCGCATGTGGATCGGCGGGCTTCTGGCGCTACCGGTCGTGATCCTTGAAATGGGCGGTCATCTTGCCGGGTTGAACCATGCGATCGGCCAGCAGAATGCCAACTGGCTGCAACTCCTGTTCGCAACGCCGGTGGTATGGTGGGCGGGCTGGCCCTTGCTGGAGCGTGGCTGGCAATCGCTGCTGAGCCGGCACCTCAACATGTTCACACTTATCGCTATGGGCGTCGGCGTTGCCTGGACATACAGCCTCGTTGCCACGCTTGCGCCGGGACTTTTCCCCGCTTCCCTGCGGGGGCACGATGGCGCGGTCGCGGTTTATTTCGAAGCCGCCGCCGTTATCACCATCCTGGTGCTGCTTGGCCAGGTGCTTGAACTGCGCGCGCGCGAACGGACGGGCGGCGCAATCCGCGCGCTTCTCGACCTTGCGCCCAAGAGCGCCCGCAGGATCCGCTCCGACGGCAGCGACGAGGAGATCGCGCTTGACGCCGTTTCGCCCGGCGACCGGCTCAGGGTCCGGCCCGGCGAGAAGGTGCCGGTCGACGGCGTCGTTGTCGACGGCAGGAGTGCGGTAGATGAATCCATGGTCACCGGCGAATCCATGCCTGTCACCAAGGAGGTCGGCGACGCGCTGATCGGGGGAACCGTCAACAGGAGTGGCGGGCTGGTCATGGAGGCAAAGCGGGTAGGCAGCGAAACCGTGCTTTCCCGGATCGTGCAACTGGTGGCGCAGGCGCAGCGAAGCCGCGCGCCAATCCAACGGATCGCGGACCAGGTTTCCGGTTGGTTCGTTCCCGCCGTCATTGCGGCGGCCGTGATTGCATTCGCTGCGTGGATGACGTTCGGGCCAGAACCGCGTTTCACCTTCGCGCTGATTTCCGCCGTGGCGGTGCTGATCATCGCCTGCCCCTGCGCCCTCGGCCTGGCGACGCCGATGTCGATCATGGTCGGTGTGGGTCGCGGTGCCGAAAGCGGAGTGCTGATCCGCAACGCCGAAGCACTCGAGCGCCTCGAAAAGGTCGACACGCTGCTTGTCGACAAGACCGGGACGCTGACGCTTGGACGCCCCGAACTGGTCGATGTCCGCACCGCCAACGGTTTCGACGCAGATGAAGTCATACGCCTTGCTGCAAGTGTCGAACGCGCCAGCGAACACCCGTTGGCAGAGGCTGTAGTGCGTGCGGCCCATGCGCGCGGCATCGCGCCTGCCGAGGTGGCCGGCTTCGACTCGCCGACCGGCAAGGGCGCGCTTGGCATGGTCGAGGGCCGAAAGGTCGTGCTGGGCAATGCCTTTTTCCTCAAGGAGGAGGGCATTGCGGTCGAGGCTCTCGCAGGCATTGCCGAAGAACTGCGAAAGGACGGCGCCACCGCGATTTTTGCAGCCATCGACGGTACGCTCGCCGCAGTGCTGGCGATTGCCGATCCGGTCAAGGAAACCACGCCTCAGGCCATCGAGGCGTTGAAGCGCGAAGGAATCCGCGTGGTCATGCTGACCGGCGACAATGCCACCACTGCGAAGGCGGTCGCTTCGAAACTGGGCATTGCCGATGTCGAGGCCGAGGTACTGCCGGACCGAAAGAGGGAGATTGTCGAGCGCTACAAGGGGCAGGGCCGCGTGGTGGCCATGGCGGGAGACGGCGTCAACGACGCGCCGGCGCTCGCGGCAGCCGATATCGGCATTGCGATGGGAACGGGAACGGATGTGGCGATGGAAAGCGCCGCGATAACATTGCTCAAGGGTGACCTTACGGGGATCCTGCGCGCACGCCGCCTGTCTCAGGCAACCATGCGCAATATCCGCCAGAACCTCTTCTTTGCTTTTGTCTATAACGCCGCCGGCGTGCCGATTGCCGCGGGTATACTCTATCCCGCATTCGGCATCTTGCTGTCACCGGTCATCGCAGCGGGCGCGATGGCGCTGTCATCGGTCAGTGTGATCGCCAATGCGCTGAGGCTGCGGCGGTTCCAGCCGTAATCCTCAATGCGATTGATCCTGCAGGTTTTCCAGCAGGTACACGGCCTGCGTGCGATTGTTCGCGTTGAGCTTGCTCATGATGTTGTGGATGTGAACCTTCACCGTGCTTGGCGAAATTTCGAGCTTGCGTGCGATGACCTTGTTCGGTTCTCCGCACCGCATCAGCGATACAATCTCATGCTCGCGATCAGTGAAGTTGACGAACACCCTTTGCATGGGTCTTTGCTGCATCTGCCGCGCCGGAGGGGCTGCTTCGCGGGTCGGCCGGGGCAGCCCGCACCTGTCCGACATTTCGTCGATCACGATTTCCGCCGGAACAAAAGTTCCGCCCGCCAGGATCAGCCGTATTGCTGCGGCGAGTATCTCTATCGAAAGCGAAGTTGGGAAATAGCCGTTTGCACCATTTCTGATCGCCCACGCAGCTTGTTTCCTGTCTTCGGTCTCGGCCAGCACCATGAATGGAACTCCCGAAAACGATCTGGTCACGCGTCCAAAAAGCTGCTGCATATCGTCGTCTGCGCCAATGCCGTTCCGGATATTCAGAAGGATCATGTCCGGGAGATCGTCCACGGAGAGTTCGCTGACACTAGTCCCGAAGAAGCGGATGTCGCGGGCGTGCTTGCCGAGAACTTCCATCAAACTTTCGCGGATGAGTTGCGCGTTCTCGATCAGAAGAACGTTTTTCTTCGACTTCCTGAGACTGGCGGAATGGTTCAGTTCCGGTGCGTCTATGGCGTTGCGTCCTGCGATCAACTCTTCGGCTTGAACTTTGCAATGATTACTCATGAAAGCTACTCCGATTACACTAAGGGATGAGCCAACTGCGTCAACGCCTTGCGCAGTTTGCGGTTCTCGTTGCCGGACAATTCACGAATGGTACCGAAGGATTAGTCCTCTCCCGGTGCCGCAAACACTTCCGCGTCCAATTTGCAACAAGAATTGTATAATAATTAACACACTTTTAACGATAAGTCATTGACAAACGTCAAAAGTGATTAATCCCGAAATGGGACACCGGCACCTCTGCCAACAACAACATCGTGTTCAGGTTCCAACTTTTGGCCTAGTCGCCCAGAACCCGCACTTCCAAACATCAACTTTTGCCTGATCGGAATTGCCCGGGGGTTTAGCCCGTTTGGGCGGCTACCGGAAAAAGTTGCAGCCGTAATAATCGATGAACAAAGGCGCGTTGATCAGGCGGCCTTGGATCATTGATGGAGTTATGGCCATGTACAGTAACAGCAAATTCGACGTTGGAAACTCGCTGACCATCCTCAGAACGACGGCGCTTGCCTTCGCCCTGGGTTGCGCGACGGCATCCTTCCTGCACACGGATGCTTATGCGCAGACAGCCGAAGCGACGGCGGATGGCGGCGGCTCCGGCGAAGCTACTGGCTCCGACTCCAGTTCTGCAGATTTCGGCGGTAGCGGCTCTGTCGATACGAATGGCGGCAGCGACCCAAGCGCGACGGGCGAGGCAAGCACTGGCGCGAGCGCCCAGAGCAACGAATCCAGTTCGGCGGAAACACAGACTGACGCTACAGCCAATGCGCAAGGGACGGACGGCGTCTACTCGGCGAATGCGGAAGCCAATGCGACCACAACGGTCAATCAGTCGATCACGACGTCCCTTACCGCGCTTGCTGACGCCTTTGCTGGAAATACGCCTGAGGCGGCCGCGTCAACGATCCAGGACGGGGTCGAAACTACGAATGCCCGGGCAATTCATCGCCAGTCCGCGACTGCAACTTGCGCGACCACCTGCACTCAAAGCGTGGAAAAAATCGGCAAGAAGAAGACGGTTGCCTTCGCAGTCCTGGATGATGCGATCAGCCTGGCCTATACGACGAAAAACAAGGCCTACGCAAAGTCCGGTATTTACAGCCACTTGTCGAAGCGAGAGCAGAGCTTGTACGGAAAGTTCTTCGGCAAGGCCGCGGTAGCGGCGCAAGCCCGTGCGAACCAGAAGGGCGCCCGCGCCAAAGCGCATTCCTCCGCTTCCGCTTTCAATTTTGGCGGCAAGGGCTACTTCATGGCTACGGAGCGCGGTGGTCATGCCGGCTTTGCCCGCGCAAACTCGTTCGCCAAGGCAACTGCCTGTGTAGGCAATTGCCAGAAGGCACCTACCCCTCCCGCAGCGCGGGCATTCACCGTGGTCCGTGATTGCGACAGGCAGGAACGAAAGCCCGGTCTGGTGGTGTTCCCGGTCTGCGAGTACCGGGTCGTTATTCGCTGACGCCAAAAAATTCCACTGGAGCGCGGCGCCGGGTTGATCCCGGCGCCGTTTTTCATGGGGCGATGGCAGGGTTGCCGGAAGATCTGGGACGCAGGCTAAACCCGGCTAATCCTATTGGACTATGCGGTTTGGTTAAATTGACTAAAGCATTAAAAAATATGAGTTTTTTCACAGTAACTCTCAAGGCATGGCCAGCATTCCGCTGCCTGTCGGTTAATGTTGAAGAGTTACGAACGAAGGAGACGTTTCACATGAGCAAGATCAAGCTTGTATCCTCTGCATGCGCATTGGCGCTTTTGGTACTGCCGGCGACCGCTTTCGCCGGGGGAAAATACAAGTCCTACGGCAATAACGTTGAAATCGGCCTGAGCGTTGGCTCCAAGGCAGACGCTGACCTTGAGAAGGGTGGCGGCAAGAAGTTCGACCCCAAGGACTTTTTCACCCGCAGCATCGGTGGAAAAAAGGGCGGATCTGGTGAAGAAGAACACGAGTCCGAAGCCGAAGGTTGGGCAAAGCTTTGGGAATTCGAATTGAAGGGCAAGTCTACCGGATCGGCAAGGGCATGGTATGATTCCTATGCCAAGACCTGGTCGAAGGACGGCGGCAGCCACAAGGGTCCAGGCGGTCCTGGCGGCCCGAATGGCCCGAGCTCTGCATCCATCTCCGTGGAAGGGCCAGGCGGTAGTGGCGGACACGGCGGCTGCGGCTGTGGTGACAACGGTACGGCAGCAGGCGCTTCGGGCGGCTTCAGCGTCAGCGGCACGTCGAATTAACCGGCTGCAACGATCGCGATCCGCGCAAGCGGATATCCATCGGGGCCGGCAAGTCCGGCCCCGTTTTGTTAAGTCGCAAGCAGGCGACAGGAAGAATGCCATGAGCGGCAACGACGGTTCGGCCTTCAAGATTGCGGGTGTACAAGCGCTGCTTGCGACGGCAATTGTGGCCAATCCGCTTTTGGCCGCAGAAGCACAGGCAAGCAATGCCCGCTGCAAGATCGTGGCGAGCAGCACGGCAACGCAGACCAGCCTCAACGCACAGATATTGGCAAGTGGCAACATATCCGGCGTCTACGTGCTTGAAGTCACCTCGCCGTCGGACGGAACGCAGTTGGCTTTCCGCCAGTCGAAATTCGACGTTGATGGCGAAGATGCGATTATGGTCCTTGATGAGGAAATCAAGGTTTCGAAGGGCGGGGGGTACGATGCGTCCTTGTTGGTGGAATGGCCTGGCGGCAGTTCATCCTGCTCCGCCTCCGGAAATTGAGGTTCACGGGGATTCTGCCCGTCTGGTTGCCGCTTCACGGCAAGGACGCGGCGAGCTTGGGAGTACCGGCCGATGGGCGGCCATTCGCGATTGACTACCGTCGGACGCGCACTTGCAGCCGGATCACCGGTAGGCTCTGTTTTTTCGTTCGGGTTCGCAAAGAAGCGAAAGAAGAAGGAGAACACGGAGAAGAAGGCAAAGGCCGTTTCGGCGCCCGAGGCTTTCTTCGTCCAGCCCGCTGCGCAGCACGAACAGCATTCTTCTGGCCAAGTCGTTTACGTGATCGATCCGCGGCGCCTGTTTTGCGAAAGCATCTGCCACAGGCTCCAGGTCTTCGTGCCTTCGCTTTGGGTGCGCGGAAGCGACAACATCCTGGAAGTCCAGGAAGAACTGCCGTTGGCCGGCCTCATACTGCTTTCGTCATTCACCGCGAAACTGGAGGAACAATCCCAGCGCGTGGAAATGGTGAAAGTACGAAAGCGCTTTGACCCCTTGCCGGTCATCCTCGTCACCGATGAGGAAAATGCATCCTTCTCCCTTTCCGCCCTGCGGTCGGGTTTTCGTGGCAGCTTCCCCGCGACGCTCGGCGTCGAACTTCTGGCGAGCGCAGTCCGGCTCGTGCTTGCGGGCGGAACGTTCGTGCCGCCGAAATTGTTGAACGAATGGGTGAGGACGGGAATAACCAGTCGCAGCAAAGGCTAGCGAAGCCGTGCCGCCGCAACACACGCATGGCGCGGAACCAAACGGCCCTCGGCACGCTTTAGCGCATGACGCAACTGGACGTCGCTGGCGGCCCGACGTATGCAAAAGAATCCGAAAGAACTGGCGGCTGCGCCTTTCACCCGGGCCGTGCCCCCGGATGGTGCTGCGCAAAGGCCGCCGCCGGTCTTCACCTTTCTCGGGTTCATGGCGGTTGTCGCAGCGCTCTACTTCGGTCGCGGCATCCTGTTGCCGCTGGCGCTCGCCGTACTCCTCTCCTTCGCGCTGACACCGGTCGTCCTGTGGTTCATGAAACGGGGCATCCATCGCATTGCCGCGGTCATTGGCGCGGTCGGCATTGCCTTCACGGTGATCCTGGTCGTTGCGGGCGTCTTCGCCGTTCAGCTTGGCAGCCTGGCGGGCAACATCACATTCTACCAGTCAAACATCGAAGCAAAGATCAGGTCGGTAAAGGACATCGACATCGGCTCGGGCGTCATCGAGCGGGTCAGCGGAATGTTGCGACGGCTCGACCGCGAACTCGATGCCGCAGAGCCAGCCGTGGAAGAACGCGACCCGCAAACCGGCGCGGAGGAGGTCGAGCCCGTCCCGGTCGAGGTGGTCGAAACAAGTTCGCCATTCGAAATCCTTCGGGCGCTGACCGGTCGGCTTGTCGGACCGTTGACCAATGGCGGCATCATCATCGTCGTCGTCATTTTCATGCTTCTGAACCGCGAGGATTTGCGCGACCGGTTCATCCGGCTGGTCAGCGCCGGAGATCTGCAGCGCACGACGCAAGCCCTGCAGGATGCGACCGAACGGGTCGGTCGGTACCTGCTGATGCAGCTCATCGTGAACGTGACCTATGGAATACCCGTCGCCATCGGGCTGTGGCTGATTGGCGTTCCCAACGCGCCGCTCTGGGGCCTCCTGGCGCTTTTGCTGCGTTTCGTGCCCTATGTCGGGCCGATCATCGCTGCTGCCTTTCCACTCTTGCTTGCAGTGGCTGTCGATCCCGGCTGGACCTTGGTACTGTGGACTGGCGCGATGTTTATCGTGCTTGAACTGATCAGCAACAACATCGTTGAGCCGCTGCTCTATGGTTCGCGCACCGGCCTGTCGCCGCTGGCGATCATCGTGGCTGCGATTTTCTGGACCTGGCTTTGGGGCCCGATGGGCCTGCTGATGTCGACGCCGCTTACCGTATGTCTCGCCGTGCTCGGGCAACATGTGCCGCAATTCGAATTCCTAGATGTCATCCTCGGTAATGAACCCGTTCTGGAACCGCCGCAGCATTTGTACCAGCGGCTGCTGGCCGGCGATCCCGACGAAGCCACGGAACTGGCGGAGCATCTGCTCGAGGAGCAAGGCATCGTCGACTACTATGACGGTACGCTCATTCCCGCGCTTATCCTTGGTGAAGCCGACCGGGTACAGGGCAGGATCGAGGCTGCACGCTTGCAACGGGTTGCCACAAGCGCGTTGGTGGTGGTCGAAAACCTTGAAGACTACGCCCTGCCGGCTGATGAAGCTGCACCCGATGCGCGGGAGAATGCCTCACTGGTGCTGTGCGCGGGCGGGCGTACCGAACTGGACGACGCGGCAGCGGCGACGCTCGCCCAATTGCTTTCGACCGCCGGTGCGGACGCCCGCCTGCTCGGGCATCGCAGCCTCATGCCGCAACAACTGCCCGGGCTCGACCTCTCGGGGGTGGATGCCATCGTGATCGGATATCTCAATGAGGATGCCGGGCGGCGCGCCAAATATCTGGTGCGTCGCATCCGGCGGCAATGCGAGGTCAAGATCGGTGTCGTTTTCTGGGCGGGCGAAAGCGGGAAGCTCGAGGCGTCGGAGATCGGGGCGGATTTTCTGGTCGGTTCACTGTCAGAGGCGATTTCAGCCCTTGGAAAGCTGGGAATGGTTGCGGTCGCACCAGCCGCCGAACCGCCACCGGAGCAAAAGCATATCCGTGACACAAAGCGGGCCTGAACTGACTTGCCGCTTATTCCCGAAAAAGAACCAGCGCCGGTGAGGCGCTGGTTCCCGCGCCGTGGACTGTGCTGGGGGGAGACAACAGGACCGGCGCACCGACCTAATACCAGTGGCTGTGACGCCTGACTCACTGGGGATTCCCGTCTGCCTCGATTGATGATTCTGTGGCACGAGGAGGATTCGGGCCATGGGATCAGCGGTCGCGTTGCGGACAGACTATTCGGCATCGGAGTTGCGCCGGCTGGCGCGGGTTTCAAAGGACGTGCGTCAAAGCAGCCGCTTGTTGTCCCTGGCAGCGGTGCTCGATGGCATGAGCCGGGAAGACGCCGCCAAGGTCGGCGGCATGGACCGCCAGACACTTCGCGACTGGGTGCATCGGTTCAACCAGGCCGGCCCCGACGGGCTCAAGGACGCCTGGCATGGTGGACCCCAGCCGCGGTTGTCACCAGCCCAGAAAGCCGAACTGGCAGGAATCGTCGAGGCTGGGCCCGATCTGGCCGTTGACGGTGTAGTACGCTGGCGGCGGATCGATCTGCAAAAGGTCATCCAGGAACGCTTCGGCGTCGACTACCATGAACGGTATGTATCGACGCTGCTGAAGGAACTCGGCTTCGCCCACATGAGCGCCCGGCCGCGCCATCGCGCACAGGACGGCGGGATCGTCGAGGCTTTCAAAAAAACTTCCCGCGCACGCTGAACGCTCATCTGGCCGGTCTGCCGAAGGGAAAGCCGGTCGAGATCTGGTTCCAGGACGAAGCCCGCATAGGACAGAAGAACGGCATCGTGCGGCAATGGGCGCGGCGCGGCACCCGACCCCGCCAACCGGCCGACCAGCGCTACGAGAGCGCCTACCTCTTCGGCGCCATTTGCCCGGCGCGCGGAACCGGTGCCGGGCTTGCGCTGCCCTTCGCCGATACCGAGGCGATGCAACTTCACCTCGACGAGATCAGCCGCCAGGTCAGCAGGGGCGCACACGCCGTGTTGCTCATGGACCGGGCTGGCTGGCACACGACTGCGAAGCTCAAAATCCCGAAAAACATCACGCCGATCTTCCTGCCGTCGCGCGCCCCCGAACTGAACCCGGTCGAAAACGTCTGGCAGTACCTGCGTGCGAACTGGCTCTCCAACCGCGTCTTCGACGGATACGACGCCATCATCGAGGCTGCCTGCCAGGCTTGGAACAACCTCCTCGCACAACCGAAAACCATCACCTCGATCGGTATGCGGGAATGGGCCCACATCGGTCAATCGTCATGACCGTTGGTATAACGCCGGCAATGGCGCAAGGTTCCTTTACGTCAACGGATTTTCAAGGTGTGCATCAGCGCACGTCCGGTCGTCGCCGAAGTTTCCAGTTTCCTTGTACCCGCCAATTCCGGCGGGCCAAAAGGAGGAAATACGATGAAATCCAATTTTGCATTGGCGCTCATGACCGGCGCAACCACGCTCGCGGGTATTTCAACGGCACAGGCAGTCATGACCAACCGGGCCGAGTGCTATACGGCGGTCACCAATGCGTGCAACAAGAAGAAGAGCGACGAGGCGATTGCGGCCTGCAACAACAACGGCCACAATCAGTGCGACAAGCAGTTCCCCGCGGGTCAGATCGAACCGCAAACGCCGGTCAACTTCCGCGGCGCCACAACGATGAAGCAAGGAAGCTGAAACCGCACAGTGCGATGAAAGGGCCGGCCAAAAACCGGCCTTTTCGCAATTCAGACCCGTAGCCTCTTCCCGCTTTCGCGGTCGAACAAGTGGATCGATGCCTTGTCTATGGCCAGCGGCAGCTTGTCGCCTGCCGAAATTCGGGTAGCGCCGGGAAGCCGTACGACGAACTCGTTGCGACGCCCACTCCCGCCCGCTTCGACCACGCAATGGGCAAGCGCATCGGCGCCAAGGGTCTCCACTGCCGCGACAGGCAGTTCAAGGTCCGGCTCGCCGCTTGCCAGAAAAACATGCTCCGGCCGGACGCCGAACAGTATGGGCCTGCCGTCCGTGGGCAGTCGCACATCGTGTACCGCCACTTGCGTTCCGCCATTGAGCCTGATCGCTCCGCCGCCCGCCGCCACTTCGGCCTCGATCACGTTCATCGCGGGCGATCCGATGAACCCTGCCACGAACACCGTGTCGGGGTGGTGGTACACGTTCATGGGCGTGTCGATCTGCTCGGCAACACCGGCGCGCATCACCACCAGCCTGTCGGCCAGTGTCATGGCCTCGACCTGGTCATGGGTCACATAGAGCGAAGTCGTGCCGACCGCCCGTTGCAACTGCTTGATCTCCAGCCGCATCTGCACGCGCAGCTTGGCATCGAGGTTCGACAGCGGCTCGTCGAAAAGGAAGGCGGCTGGATCGCGCACCAGCGCGCGCCCCATCGCGACACGCTGGCGTTGGCCGCCCGAAAGCTGGCGCGGCTTGCGGTCAAGCAATCCGTCCAGTTCCAGCATGGCGGCCGCCTTGCCGACCCGGTCGCGGATTTCCTGCCGGGCCATGCCCGCGATCCGCAGCCCATAGGCCATGTTGTCGAAAACACTCATGTGCGGATAGAGCGCGTAGTTCTGGAACACCATGGCGATGTTGCGCTCGCGCGGCTCAAGCCCGTTGACGACGCGACCGCCGATTTCGACGGTTCCGGCCGTGATTTCTTCCAGCCCGGCAACCATTCGCAGCAGCGTCGATTTTCCGCAGCCCGGACGGACCCACGATTACGATGAATTCGCCATCTTCGACATCCAGCGACACGCCGTGGATGATCTCGGTGCGGCCGTACGATTTGCGGACATCCTTCAGCGTTATCGTCGCCATTTCACTTCTCGCTTTCCACAAGGCCGCGAACGAACCAGCGCTGCATCACGACGATGACCAGGATCGGCGGCACGATTGCCAGCATCGATGTCACCATCACGAGGTGCCATGGCGTGTCCGCGTCGGCGAAGGAGATCATCTTCTTCAGGGCAATGACGATGGTGTTCATCGAATTGGAGTTCGTCATCAGCAGCGGCCACAGATATTGCGTCCAGCCATAGATGAAGAGGATGACGAACAGCGCCGCGATGTTCGTTGCCGAAAGCGGCAGCAGTATATCCTTGAAGAAGCGCCATGGACCGGCGCCGTCGACCCGCGCCGCCTCGACCAGTTCGTTGGGTATGGTCATGAAGAACTGGCGGAACAGAAGCGTGGCGGTCGCTGAGGCGATCAGCGGCAGGATCAGCCCGGCATAGGTGTCGATCAGGCCGAGGTCCACCATCACCTTGTAGGTGGGCAGGATCCGCACTTCCACCGGCAGCATGAGCGTGACGAAGATGATCCAGAAGAAAGTCATGCGGAATGGAAAACGGAAGAACACGATCGCATAGGCCGACATCAGCGAAATGATGATCTTGCCGGTCGCGATGCCGAGCGCCATCACGGTGGTGTTGAACAACAGCGTGCTGACACTGACGCCGCCGATCCTGCCCACCCCTCCGAAAAGCGCCTCGCCGTAATTGTTGAAGAATTCGCCGCCCGGCAAAAGCGGCAGGGGAGGGCGCAGGATGGTCTGCAGAGTATGGGTGGAAGCGACGAAGACGAAATAGATCGGGAACGCGATTATTACCGCGCCCAGCACAAGCAGGATATGTGCGACCACCCGGCCGGTGAGGCTCCCGGAATTCATGCCGCAGCCCCCGCCTCAGCCATAGTGCACCCGCCGGTCGATGTAGCGGAACTGGATCGCCGTCAGCGATATCACGATGACCATAAGGATCACCGATTGCGCGGCGGATGAGCCCATCAGCAGATTGACGAACCCGTCATTGTATACCTTGTAGACGAGCGTCTCGGTTGATTTGCCCGGCCCGCCGCCGGTGACGGCATGGATGATGCCGAACGTGTCGAAGAGCGCGTAGACGGTATTGACCACCAGCAGGAAGAAGGTCGTCGGCGCCAGCAGCGGAAAAACGATCGTCCAGAAGCGCCGCACGCTGCCCGCCCCGTCGATTGCCGCCGCCTCGATGAGTGTGCGCGGGATCGCCTGTAGCCCTGCTACGAAGAACAGGAAATTGTAGCTGATCTGCTTCCATGACGCCGCCATGATAACCAGCGTCATGGCGTGCGGCCCGTTGAGCAGCGGATCCCAGTTGATGCCCAACTGGCGCAGCGGGTAGGCGAGCGTGCCGAAGGACGGGTTGAACAGGAACAGCCACAGCATGCCGGCGATCGCTGCTGCAACGGCATAGGGCCAGATCAGGATGGTCCGGTAGATCGTCTTTCCGCGAACCACCTTGTCGGCCTGCACCGCGAGCACAAGGGCGATTGCCATGGAGAAGAATGCCGTGAGGACGGAAAAGACGACCGTCACCTCGATCGAGTTCAGATAGGCCGGATCGTTCAGGACGCGCCGGAAATTGGCGAGGCCGATGAATTGCGATCTCAGCCCGAACGGGTCTTCCCGCAGCATCGACTGCCACAGCGCCTGCACCGCCGGCCAATAGAAAAAGATGGCCGTTATTGCCAGCTGCGGGGCCAGCAATAGATAGGGCAGCAATCGGTGCGGAAAAATTGCGCGGTTCATGGGGTCACGAATGCGGGCCGCGCCGGAGGCATTCCCCGGCGCGGCCGCAACGGCATCAGTTGCCGATTGCCTGCTTGATCGCTTCGTTGCCGCGGGCGACCGCATTGTCCAGCGCCTGCTGGGCGGTCTGCTCGCCGGCCAGCATGCGTTCGATTTCCTCGTTCTGGATGTCGCGGATCTGCGGCATGTTGATGAGACGCACGCCCTTGGAGTTTTCGGTCGGCGCCTTGCCCATCATCTGGGTGATCGGCACTTCGCGGCCCGGGTTCTGCTCGTAGAAGCCGGACTGCTTGGTGGCTTCATAGGCAGCCATGGTCACCGGAAGGTAGCCGGACTTCTGGTGCAACTGCGGTCTGCACCTCGATCTTCGAGATGTAGTCGAAGAACTCGGCGATACCCTTGTAGACTTCGTCGGACTTGTTGCCGAATACCCAAAGGCTCGCGCCACCGGGGATCGTGTTTTGCGGCGCGCCGGCCTGGCCTTCGACATAGGGAAGCTGTCCGATGCCGTAGTTGATGCCCGACTTCACGATATCGCCGAGGCCGCCCGACGAACTCGGTGAAGATGCCGCACTCGCCGGCGAGGAAGATCTGCTTCGCTTCCGAGGTGCGGCCGCCATACCTGAAGGTGCCATCCTTGGCCAAGTCGGCGATCTTCTGGAAGTGGTCGACATAGACCGGGGCATTGATCAGCAGTTCGACTTCGGTCGCAGCCAGACCGTTTTCATTCGTGGCATAGGGCACGTTGTTCCAGGCCGCGAAGTTCTCGAGGTGAATCCAGGTCATCCACGTGGAGGTGTAGCCGCACGGAGCCGCGCCGCTTTCCTTGATCTTCCTTGCCGCCTCGTATACTTCGTTCCAGGTCTTGGGCGGATTTTCCGTGTCGAGTCCGGCCTTCGTGAAAATGTCCTTGTTGTAGTAGAGGATCGGCGAGGACGAGTTGAACGGGAACGAAAGCATGGTGCCGTCGGGCTTGGAATAATAGGCTACGATGCCCGGCAGGTACTGGCTCTTGTCGAATGTCTTGCCGGCGTCGGTCAGCACGTCGGCAACCGGCTTGATTGCGCCTTCGGCCGCCATCATCACGCCGGTGCCGACATCGAAGACCTGCATGATGTCGGGAGCCTGTCCGGCCCGGAACGCGGCAATGCCGGCATTCAGCGTTTCGGGATAGGTGCCCTTGAATACGGGCGTTACCTTGTATTGCTGCTGGGTGGCGTTGAAGTCGGCGGCGATCTTTTCGACCACCTCGTTATTGGCGCCGGTCATGGCGTGCCACCAGCTGATTTCCGTCTGCGCCTGTGCGGGGATTGCGAAGACGGCCGTCGCGAGAGCCGCTGACGCGGCAAGCAGGATGCGCAATTTCATGGTCGTGTCTCCCGATGGTTGGACCCGCCTTGAGTGAACGTTCTTGATTGCATTCACATGACAAGACCGGGGCGTTTGCGAGCCTCTTCAAGCCGCATTTGCCGAAGACGTGACCTGCCACTGCGTTTTTCCTCCAGACGGAGTTAGAGTCCGGCCTATTTGAAGGACGGACAAATGAAGCGTGCACGGTTCACGGAAGAGCAGATCATCGGCGTTTTGCGCGAGCACGAAGCCGGAATGAAGACGGCGGATGTCTGCCGCAAGCACGGCATTTCGGAAGCGACGTTTTACAACTGGAAGGCCAGGTACGGCGGTATGGACGTGTCCGAAGCCAAGCGGTTGAAGAGCCTCGAGGAAGAGAACGCGAAGCTGAAGAAGTTGCTGGCCGAGCAGATGCTGGACGTTGCCGCGATGCGAGAGCTTCTTTCAAAAAAATGGTAGGGCCCGCCGTGAAGCGCGAAGCTGTCGCGCATCTGCAGGCTGTGATGGGCCTGTCGGAACGTCGGGCCTGCGCCATCATCGACGCGGATCGCAAGATGGTTCGTTACCGATCCTGTCGACCCGCCGATACCGGGCTGCGCGCCCGCCTGCGTGAACTTGCCAACGAGCGACGGCGGTTCGGCTATCGGCGGCTTTTCATCCTGTTGCGGCGCGAGGGTGAACCGTCGGGCATCAACCGCATCCACAGGCTCTATCGCGAGGAGGGCCTGACCGTTCGCAAGCGGCGGGCGCGGCGCAAGGCCGTCGGCACGCGCGCGCCCATCCTGGTGGAAGCCATGCCAAATGCGCGCTGGTCGATCGACTTTGTCCATGACCAGTTCGCCAATGGCCGCCGCTTCCGCATCCTGAACATCGTCGACGACGTCACCAAGGAATGCCTCGGCGCGATCCCGGATACGTCGATCTCGGGCCGGCGGGTTGCACGCGAACTGACCGCCATCATCGCTCAGCGCGGCAAACCGGGCATGATCGTCTCCGATAACGGCACGGAGTTCACATGCAACGCCATGCTCGCCTGGTGCACCGACATGAGGGTGGATTGGCACTTCATCGCGCCCGGCAAGCCGATGCAGAACGGATTTGCTGAGAGCTTCAACGGTCGCATGCGCGACGAACTGCTCAACGAAAGCCTGTTCTTCGATCTCGACCATGCGCGCCGAACCATCGGCGCATGGGTTAGTGACTACAACAACCAGCGCCCGCATTCCGCGCTCGGATACCAGACACCGGCTGCCTTCGCGGCCAATCTCACCGCAACGGGCGATCAGCTGCGCAAACCCGACCAGCTACGCCGATCGCCCGTTGCCCAAACCGCGCCATACGGCGTACAACCCGCCGAGGCTCTAATTGCCGCTGGATGACAAAGCAGTGGCAGGTCAGACGCTCCTTACCTGGCCACAATTCGCAGCCGGAAAGATCGATCCATTTCGCCACCCAGGAATGAATTATTCTAGTCCAACGGTGCTGCCCTGCACCAGCAGCAATTGAAGGTCTATTTGGCGCCTTTCTTCACCTCCTGCGCCATGTCTATGCCGTTTAGCGCGCCAACGAGGTCGCTCAACATCGGCACGTAGTCGCCGCCACGTCCGGTTGCCTCGGCATGCGTGAAATAGTGCCGTGCCGCGCCCGCCATGATGTTCATCACATTCGCGTCGCTCGCCATGGCATTTACGTAGCGCAAATCCTTTGCCGCGTTGGTGATCGTGAACTTGTGCGCGTCGCGATCGCGGTCGACCGCATAGCGCATGAAGGTCTCGAAGAAGCCGTTGCCGAGCCGGCTCGGGCTGATGACCTTGCGGATCGTCTGCGGCGCTATGCCGTTGCGCGCGCCCAGTACCAACACCTCGGAATAGAGCGACGCGTAGGACATCGAGATGAAGTTCATCAGGAGCTTCATCTTGTGCCCGCTGCCGACCGGCCCGATCCGGTTGATCGCGCCAGCCCAGCATTCGATCACCGGCTTGACTGTGTCGAACAGCGCCTCATCGCAACCGACCATGGCGTCGAGCGTGCCTTCCTCGGCCTCCTTGGGCGTGCGCCCCAGCGGCGCGTCGACCATATGCGCACCCTTTGCGGCAAGCGCCTCCGCCAGCCGCAGCGTCGATCCCGGATCGGCAGTTGTCGTGTCGATTACGATGAGGCCGGGCCGCGCCCCTGCAAGGATCCCGTCCTCGCCATGAATGACCGCCTCGACCTGCGGCGAGTTCGAAAGGCAGATGTGGATAATGTCGCAGCTTTGCGCCATGTCCTTGGGGCTCGCCGCTTCCTTCGCGCCCATGGAGACGAGGCTTTCCACGGGCTCGCGGTTGGAGCGTCCCTTAACCCATAGTTCATGGCCGTGCTTGCGAATGTTCTTGGCCATGCCATGGCCCATGAAGCCAAGGCCGATGAAGCCGATCACGGGTTTGCCGCTCATGTGAGTTCCTCCGATTGTGTGTCTGTCATCGATAGCGCGCCATCCACGACATGTCTGGCTCGACGCCCTGTTCCGGCAGATATTCCGCCCCGAACGGCCGGTCCCAACCGAGCGCTGCCATGTGTGGCAGCACGTAGGCGTAGTCGAGTTCGCCGTGGTCAGGCCTGCCGCGGTCGGGCACGGCAGCGATCTGCACATGGCCGATGAGCGGCATGAGTGCCTCGAACCTGCGCGTCACGTCGCCCTCGATGATCTGCACATGGTAGCAGTCGAACATCAGGCGCAAATTCGGCAAGCCGACCTCGCGGATGATATCGGCGGCAAGGCCCGTCGAGTTCAGGAAATAGCCCGGCGCGTTGTACGGGTTCAGCGGTTCGATCAGGATGGTGATCTCCGGCGCTGAGGCGCAGGCATGATCGAGATTTGCCACGAAGGCCGCTCGCGCGCGAGGCCCGGCGGAATTGCCGGCCATCACATGGACGCTTCGCGCGCCGACAGCCCTGGCATAGGCAACCGCCTCGTCGATCGCCGCGCGCGCATCGGTCTCGCGGCCGGGGAGGGCGGCAAGGCCCATCTCGCCGGCGTCGGCATTGCCGCGCCTTGTATTGATGCCGAGCATCGGCAAGCCGGTTTGGACGAGCGCAGCCTTCACCAAATCGGTCGATGTCTCGTAGGGCCAGTGGCACTCGACCGCGCCGAAGCCGGCCGCCTTGGCCGCGCGGATCGCATCGGGCAACGGGCGGTCAGCCCACAGAAATCCCAGATTGGCCGAAAATCGCATGCTTGGCACCCGCAATTGAAGGCGGTGACAATATCACTTGCGACAGCGGCTGGAAGTCCCTTGTGGCCCGCCGTTCCCGCGAGGCGGGGAATAGCTTCATTCGATCGGAAAAATGGTACGCCCTACGGGACTCGAACCCGTGTTACCGCCGTGAAAGGGCGGTGTCCTGGACCGCTAGACGAAGGGCGCAGATCCGTGCCGGACATGCCGGCAATCACGCTTGACGCCGGAACCGGCGCTGCGAGTGGCCGGTTTATAGAGACGTTCCCCGCGCGCTTCAACCAGAAAAATGAACGCAGCCAACAATTTGCGAAAGCGGTGTGCCGGCAGCAAAATCGCCATTGAAACAACGCTTCCCGCTCAGGCCCGCTTCTTCTTGGCCCTGCGGCAGGGATAATGCCAGTCGCGTTCCGGACCGGTGTCGATGTGAACCGACTTGGTGCGGCAATAGGTACCAACGCCGCCACGCCCCTGCACGGAGCGCAGATATTTGGCGAGATCCCACTTGGAAACGCCCTCGATCTGGATGTCCGCCGCCTTGCACTGCATGTGCATCGAATGGCGGGCACCGCCGGCACGTCGGTTGGCTCCGGGGTTTCGGTAGCCCGAAGTCACGACGACCGGCTTGCGATAATGCGCTTCGATTCGCTTGATGACGCTTACCAGTTCTGCGCCGAAGCAACCCACCTCGACCTTGTCGGTCTGCGTCAGGATTCCCTTCGGCGACATTCGTGCCATTGCACCGGCGGATGCGACCTCGAAGGGCAGGAATTCCTCTTCCTCCTCCTCGGCAGTTATGCCGAAAAGCTCCTTGTTGCTCTGGACGCCCGGCAGGGCAGGCGCGGCACTGCGCGCTGAAAGTTCATCCGCCTGCACGGCATTTGCGTCTGCTGGAGCAGGCAAGGCTGCCGGCGAAGCGACGCTGGCGGTAAGCGTGGCAGGCTGCTTCGATGGCTGCACCGATGATTTTGCCATCTGTGCGTCGCGCTGTTCCTTGCGCTGTTTCAGGAATTCGAACAGCGAAGCCGGTTTCTTCACCGGCTTGAGTGCGGTCGGGGCGCCTTGTGGCAGGGCGCTCGCCCTTAGCCGCGCCTCGTCCACCGGCGCATTGCTGGTGCTGAGCGCGGTGGTGGCCGCCGGCGAATTGACCGGATTCGAAGGCGAATTGGCGGCCATGGCGGTTGCGTCGGCAACGGGCGCAGCCGCCGGTTCGGCGAAAGCGAGTTCCGGGCCAGCGGGCGCCGGGTTCGAAGCCGCAATGCGCGGCGCCGGCAGGGGTATTGGAACGGCGCCGGCAAAGGGAGATGTGGAAACTTCTGCGATGGAAGCCGTGGCGCCGGGAATCGCGGCGGGATCGGCTACTTGAAGGGCAATATCAGCAGTTTGCGATTCGGTCTGCGTCGCGGCGCTTCCAAGCACCGGATCGACGGATGAAACGCAAGCGCCCAAGGGAACAAGCAGCGCCAACGCCGCAATGATCGCTGCCCCGCGCGCTAGGCGCGATGCCGCGAAAGGCCGCTTCTGGCGCGGGTTCGCCCCCGAACCCTCATCAGTTGTTGCGCAATGCAAACCCGAACCTCGCCTGGTGTCCGGATTTTTCCGGACCTTGACTTAAAATGCCTTCGCAGGTCTTCGCCTGCTTGTGCATGCCATTCCCCAAATGCCCGCAGGCGCTGTACGCCTGTGGATAGACTCGGGAAAATGGCTATGCGTGAATTGGGGCGAAACCGTGTTCGCAGCGCGCTCCGGGCAGAATGGTTTTCCCGTTCTGCCCGTCGCAAGGCCGGTTGCGTGCTACCACTGTCCGGTATTGGGCATGCCAAGCCAGGGCTCGGCCGGGGCAAGCGCCGCTCCTTTTTGAAGCAACTCGAAGGAAATATTGTCCGGAGAGCGCACGAAAGCCATGCGCCCGTCGCGCGGTGGGCGGTTGATGATGACGCCGCCATCCATCAGGCGCTGGCAGGTCTCGTAGATATTGTCCACCGCATAGGCCAAATGTCCGAAATTGCGTCCGCCGGTATAGACTTCGGGATCCCAGTTATAGGTCAGTTCAATGCAGGGCGCGCGGTCGGTTGATTCCATTTCTCCTTCGGCTGTCGACAGGTCATCGTCCGCCGCCAGAAAGATCAGCGTGAACCGGCCCTGCTCGTTTTCATACCGGCGGACCTCTTTCATGCCGAGTTTGTCGCAATAGAAATCAAGCGACTGTTCGATATTGGTAATTCGAACCATCGTATGCAGATATTTCATCGTATTCGCTTTCCTTTTCCCCGTCGCATGTGGCTGTTTTCGCACACACCGATGACAGTTTCCCACAGCTTGTACGCAAGATGACCAAAAAATCCCGGCAGGCCTTGCGGCAACATCGTTTACCAATGCTATCATCAAAACAGAATCAGGGCGAAAGCCGTATCAACAGGGCTAAAGAGGGCTGGACCTATGGGGGCCAAGTCTCTGCCGGGGCAGTTTCCGGAAAAGAGTGATAGTGAGCGTTCCGTGCAAGCGGAAAGCACCGCGGGGCTTGTGGAAGTCGCCGGAGCTATCAAGTGGTTCGACGTCTCCAAGGGATTTGGCTTCGTCGTTCCCGATGATTCCGCATTGCCGGATGTTCTGGTTCACGTGACTTGCCTGCGCCGTGACGGCTTTGGCACGGCGCTTGAGGGCGCGCGTGTCGTTTGCGAGGCGGTTTGGCGCGACAAGGGCCTGCAGGCCATCCGCGTCCTCTCGATGGATGATTCAACCGCGATCCAGCCTGCCCAGACCCCCGTGCGCACCCATACCGAGGTGAAGCCCGAGAGCGATTTGATGCGGGTGCAGGTCAAATGGTTCAACCGCACCAAGGGCTACGGCTTCGTCATCCGCGAGGGCGAGGATATTTTCGTCCACATGGAGACGATGCGCCGCTTCGGCATCACCGAATTGCGCCCCGGCCAATATGTCATGGTGCGTTTCGGCAAAGGCCCCAAGGGCCTGATGGCCGCGGAAATCTATCCAGAGGGCGCCGAGCGCACGGGCAAGCACTAGGCCGCGTGGCGCGCGCCCCTTCGAGAACCCGCTAATTCGCCCCGAAATGGTCATGAATCCGTGGGCCTTCTCGTCGCGACCGAACATTTTCTCGCAAGGATGTCATGACGCTGACGGACAGGTTACGCGCTGTTTTCCGCCCCACTCTGGTGCTGGCCATGATTGTTCTGGCCGGTCCGCCCGCTACAGGTCCGGCGCTCGCGCAGCAGGCGGCGGGCGTTCCCATGCGCCTGCCGGCCGAGACGATGGCGAATCGTCACGGGGCAGGGGCGCTTCGAATTCGAAGTCGAGATCGCCGACGAAACGGATGAACAGCAGCGCGGGCTGATGTTCCGCACCGATCTTCCGGCAAGGCGCGGCATGCTTTTCGACTTCGGGCAGACCCGCATGGTGACAATGTGGATGCGCAATACGCCGCTTCCGCTCGACATGGTCTTCATCCGCGAAGACGGCACCGTGGCAAATGTCGCCGAACGCACGACGCCATTTTCCGAGGATATCGTGCCGTCCGCCGGGCCGGTCGCCTATGTGCTCGAACTCAATGGCGGCATTGCGCGCATGATCGGCCTCAAGCCAGGCGACAAGGTGGAACTTCCCGCCGCCATCGCCAAATAAACCATCTGCGGCGTCCTTGCGAAAACTACCGGTTATCGGGGATTGCCGCTGCGGTCCGTTGCGTGTAGGAACCGGATCGTTCGGAGCGTAGCGCAGTCTGGTAGCGCATCTGGTTTGGGACCAGAGGGTCGCAGGTTCAAATCCTGCCGCTCCGACCAAAACGGACGCTTTGCGCGCCGGATGATTGAACGGACAGGGTCATGACCGCACGCATTTTCAGTCCCGCCAAATCCGCCACGCAGTCCGGCAAGGCCAGGACAGGCGGCTGGGTCGTGGAGTTCGAGCAGTCGGAGCCGCGTGCCATCGAACCGCTGATGGGCTACACCGCTTCGCGCGACACGCAGACGCAGGTCAGGCTGAACTTCGCCAGCCTCGACGCGGCAAAGGCCTATTGCGACAAGCACGCAATCACCTACATCGTCCAGCCGCCGCGTGAGGCGCGACGCCGCAAGGCTTCGTATTCGGACAATTTCGCCTTCGGTCGCAAGCAGCCTTGGACGCATTGAAACCGGGCGAAGCGCGACTGCCCGTCGCTGTTTCCCGCGCCGCGATTCTGCACTAGAAGAAAAGCACGGTCCCGTAGCTCAGCTGGATAGAGCACCGGCCTTCTAAGCCGATGGTCACAGGTTCGAATCCTGTCGGGATCGCCATCGCGTTGCAAGCCTTCGATTTACGGGCGCTTTAAACCGCGTCTAGTTGCCCTTGTAGCGTGCTGCATCCTTCCAAGCTTTGATGGCGGCGCTGGCGCTCCGGCGGCTAACTTCAATGTGTTGATCCATGTATGCGCCTGAAGCAATCCACACGGACTTAGACTTCTGAATGACGTGAATTTCCACTTCCTCATTCCAGACCTTGACCGCGTGTTTCATGGCTGTGGGCGCCTCTAGGATTCGGTCGTGAAGTAAAGGGGCTGGTTGCGCTCGCTTGTCTTGAGTTCTTCCGCTAAGGCCTTGTCCACGGCCTCAATGGCAGCAACAGCTTGGAGAAACATTTCAACATTCATTTTTTCGGCAGCGCCACGCCGCCGGGCTACCAGCAATTCCCGGAAAGCTTCGAGATCGTCAAGGTATCTGTTTTCCAAGCTTTGCTCCCATGACGCACCGAGATCATAACAAAAGCTTCACCTAACGAAAAGCGGATGCCGTTGTAGATTGCAAAGCCGTTCTCCCATTGTTTTGCTACGGGTTTCTACAACAATGGGCGGTAACGGCACGTTAGGGTTGGAAGATCTATCGTTGCCAGCTCTCTGAAGCCCTTTTTCAGTTCGTGCCTTCGTTGGTCAGCGACATGACTTCGGCGACCTCACCATTCTTGACAAGGCACTGCCAGCGCGCCTTTTGTGGTCCGACGCCGATGATGGCAGTGTTGTTGGCCTCCGAAGTGCTGGTCTCCAGCAATACGCAACGCGTTATTGTTCGTCTGCCGCCTGACTGCCTTGAGGCAGGCTTTCTCATCGGCTACAGGCAGGGCTGGCCCTGCCGAGGCCGAGGCAGCCGTATAGGCGGTGACCTGGCATATGCCGTTCGCGCCGCCTTTCAGGGTGTAGACAACCGACAGGCTGTCCCCTTCCACGCTGAAGCTGACGGTGACGCCGCCATGCGAGGCTTCCCATGCAGTGGGGCTGAATTCCTTCACCTTCTGCGTTCTCGCCATTGATGCGGACCCGGCCTTTGTCGTTGGCCCGCACTTCAATGTTTGTCGGGCAGTTCGCCTTGAATTTCGGCGGCTTCGCAATTGCCTGACCTGCGGCGGCAAGGGTGAAAGCGGCGGCTATCGCGATGGCCTTGTTATTCATGAAATGCTCCTTCGAGATTTTGGCGCCGCGAACGGTCACCCTTCCTGGGTCATGATGACGAAGTCGGCCTGGGTGCGCCGGTCGGGATGCAGTGGCAGGTCCGTGAAAGCCTTCGCGGTCATACGCGGCGGGTGCAGCAATGCCACATGACGCGATTTAATGTAGTTTTTCGGATAAATAAAGGCGGGCCTTTGTTCAGTCTGAGAACAAAAAACCCGCCACGCGCGGCATGACGGGTTGATACTTCTTGCCGGAAATTCCCGGCGGCGCGTTAGTCCTCAGGAGGACGCTCGCAGGCCACGAACCATCTGGGCGAATGCACCTGGTGAGTTGCAGATAGGGCTGCATGTTCTCATGCGGCTGCCTCTCGCTAAGCCGCAGCGGCCCGCGGAACCAGTGCGTCCTGCGTCATGGCGATGAGCAGTTCCATTTCCTGGAAGGTCGCGAGCGCCTGCATGGGCTGACCAGACCTGGACAGCTGGTCGGCCTTGTGCGCCAGCGTTGAGAGCCCCGCCGCGCCGACCATGGATGCTGCTCCGGCGATGGCGTGGCATACTTTGCCATAGGCAATCGCGATCGCCGCGTTCCTTCGCCGAGCGCAATTCATCGTGCCGTCCGGCAAGTTCGCCAAGGAAGGTCTGCAGCACCTCGCGCGCGCTCTGCGCAGTGATGTCGTGGCAAAGTTGCTGGTAGTGGGTTTCGTCGAACACGGGGTCGTTCATGGCTTTCTTGTTCTCCTCGACGATTGCTTCGATCGCGGCAATGAGGTCGGCGCGACGGATCGGCTTTGACAGATAGTTGTTCATTCCTGCCGCCAGGGTGTGCTCGACACCTTCCTGGATCGCATTGGCCGTGAGCGCGATCACCGGCGTCAGGCGCGACGGGCCGTTGCCGGCGCTGATCGCGCGCGTCGCCTCGATCCCGTCCATGCCCGGCATCGAAATGTCCATGAGGATGAGATCGTAGCGGTCGGCCTCGGCCCGTTCCACGGCCTCCGCCCCGTTTCGGGCATCTTCCACACGGTGCCCGGCCGACTGCAGCATCTGGCGGGTCACCAGCAAATTGGTGCTGTTGTCCTCGGCGACGAGGATCTTCAACCTGTCCTGGACCGCCTCGATTTCGGCCACTGCCTTCTCCGCGGCCGCGCTCACTGGAAGCGCCACGCGGAACCAGAAGCGACTGCCTTCGCCGGGGCGGCCCTCTGCGCCGATTTCCCCGCCCATCGCCTCGATGATCCGGCGCGATATGGCAAGGCCAAGCCCGGAGCCGCCGGTCTCGCGCTGGTAGGATGCGTCAAGCGTGGTGAAGTCGCGGAACAGGTTTTCGGCAAGTGCGGGATCGAAGCCCGGGCCGGTATCGGTAACCGAGAACTCGACCATTGCCTGTCCGGCGAAATCTCCGGTTCGAACAAGCGAAACGGCGATTTCTCCGCCCTTGGTGAATTTCTGCACGTTCGACAGCAGGTTCAGCATAACCTGCCGCAGGCGGTTGCCGTCGGCGATTACCGTGACGGGTACGCCATCGCCAATTTCGACAGACACGTAATTGCCGTTGGACGCGGCACCGACCGATGTGCGTTTCGACGGCGTCATGGACGATGGCGTGCAGCTGCACCGACTCAGGGTTCAGCTCGACGCCGCTGGCGTTCATCTTCGAGACGTCCAGAATGTCGCTGATTAGGCTCAGCAAGGCCTCGCCCGACTGCTGCGCGATCTGGACATAGTGCGATTGGCGGGGCGTGAGCTCGGTTTCGCGCAGCAGGTCCATGACGCCGATGACGCCATTGAGCGGCGTGCGGATCTCGTGGCTGATGGTGGCGAGGAAACGCTCCTTGGTGCGCAAGCCTTCCTTGGCGTCTTCCAGCGCCTGCCGCAGCGCCGCCTCGTCGGCCTTGCGCTTGGTGATGTCACGCATATAGGCAATGAACAGCGGTCCCTTTTCCGACTCCGTGACGCCGATACCCAGTTCCACCGGAAATTCGTGTCCGTCGGCATGCAGGGCTTCGATCTCGATGCGCTTGCCGATCACGCTGGTCATTCCGGTCGACAGATAGCGTTCCATGCCTTTTCGTGGGCATTCCGGAAGCGCTCCGGGATCATCAGGTCCGCCATGTCGGCGCCCATTGCATCGGCTTGGCCATGGCCAAGGCATTTTTCCGCCGCGGCGTTGAACGCGACGATCCGCCCTTCGCTGTCGCTGACCACGATTGCGTCAAGCGATACCCGCGACGTTGCCGCCATCAGGTTTCGGCTCTCAAGCAGCGCCGCCTCGCGGCCGCGCAGCTTCAGCCCCTGCAGCAAGAGCATGATTACGGCGAACACAAGCACCAGCAGCAAGGCCGCCGCCGCCAATCCCATGTTCTTGATAAAATTGGAAAGATCGGCACGTTCCGCATCGGAACTGGCAGCGAACTGCTGGATCGCGTCCAGCACCATCGCCTGCATGTCCTCCTGGAATGCGCTTGCGAGAAGCTTCATCTCAGGCAAATGGCCGGGCAGGGCGCTTGCAGGCGCATCGACCATTGCGGCCAAGCGGTCAATTCCGGCCCTGCCGCGATCCACCTGCGCCTTGAACTGCGGGCTCTCGCGCAACTTTGCGAAGATCGGGGCTTCCTCGATCATTGCAAACCGGCTGTAGAGAATATCGAAACGCTTTACGATCTCGTCGCGGTCCACCTTTCCGGCGGCGATGGCATCGGTGATCGACAAGTTGCAGGCGGGCGCTTTCGTTCTGGACCTGCATGAGGCCCCACTGCACATTGTCCCTTGGTGCGGTACGCAGTTCGGCAAGCCGCCCGAGCAGGGCAGTGTTCATCACGCCCAGCGTCACGACCAGGCAAAAAACGACGACGGCGGCCACGACAGGCGCGGCCGCTCTCGCTTTGTTGCGAAAGGCGGAAGGTGCGTCCATGGCTACTGCGAGAGTGTCATCTTGCGCAATTGCCAAATGCTGCGCGCGTAAATGGCTTCGGCCTTCAATTCCGGCCGCTCGTCAAACGGGTAGATGATCCACAGCGGCCCCTTGCCACGCACGGACATGTATTCGCCGTTCATGCGGTAGGCGACGATTGCACCGGTTTGCGCGTCGGCGGCTGGCAATGGCGCGGCATAGTCATTGAGCGCCGTTGCCGAAATGGTGGTTCCCGACGCCCCGACCGCGGCCAACAGGATCTTTCAGCGGCACGCCCTCGAAAGTTGTCACGCCTTCTGTCCAGGGCGTCGTGGTCTTGACGGTCGCCTTCGGCATGGCCTCGAGCATGGCAATGTCGAAATCGGCTGCGCCGGCCGTGTTGGACGTGGCGATCGATCCGTCGATCGTCAGGATCACTTCGCCTTTGGGCGCAGCCAGTTCGGCGGCCGTCAAAGGCGTCACAGCCAGCAGAAACGCAATGCTTGCTGCGGCAAGCCGGTACGGCGAAAACACGGTCATGCTTCCTGTCATTTCTGTTCGGCCGTCTCGGTCAGGCAGGTTTCCTTCGCTCGCGTCGATAGCCGCAAGGATTGCCTGTTTTTCCATCTGCCACAGCGGAACAATGGCATGCCGCCCGTTACCGCTTCCTGAAATTGGGGCCGCGATTGTTAATTGTTGTTGCTTTTAAGACTCGTTTGAACTTGCGCGCGCGGCCAGGAAGTTCTGCCTGGCTTCAAGCAAGGGGCCGCGGCGATGCCGCGGCCCCGATTGTTATTCGACCGCTCAGTAAGTGTACGGGCTTATGCAGACATGGACGCGGCGATCATACCCGAACCAGGTGTTCGTCGCCGGATTGTACGAGCGGTACCGCCGCAGGCACCATGCCACATGCCTGTCATCGCCCAGGTAAACGGGCTCGTCGAGATAGATGCCCACACCCACGCCGACACCGACCCCGAGCCACCATGGCCAGCCATACCACCAGCCGTCGCGATAGTAGCGATAGTTGCCATGCCGGTACTTGTAGCGCTTGCCGTGATGGCGGTGATCGTAGTGCCGGTACGCATTGCGGCCATAGCGGCCATCGTAGCGCCGGCCATCATGCCGGCGCACATTGCGGACATAACCACGGTTGGTCCGGCCTTTATGGTTACCGCTGTAGCGCCGCACATTGTTGTAACCAGAACGCCGGGCCGAGGCCTTGACCCGGTATCCGCCTTGCCGCGACGAGTAGGCTCTCGATCCGCGGCTCCTGACCGAGTAGGACCGGCCCCCGCCACCGTAGCGGCGGATCTGCCGGCTTCCGCCGTGCCTGACCTGAACCACGTTGGGGGCGGCGGATTCCAGCTTCAGCGGAACCGGTACAATGACGAGCGCCGCCGCATTTGGAATGGCAGCGATATTTAGGGACACGATGGCTGCGATGGAAACCATCCATCTGAGAAGTCCGTGCATGAGCATCAACTCCACTCGATACCCCCCGGCAATGGTGCAAGATAGCATTGGCCCCAAATGCGGCATTGATCCATCTCAACCCGGCCAGCCTGCCACTGCGGGTGGTTGTTCGCCAGTTCCTTATCCCTATCCGCCGCTTTTGACCGTGTCGTCGCGAATTCGCTGGCCCATAATGCAATGAATGGCCGCCAGGCCTGCAGGTACGAACGGGATTGAAAGCCATGGAAGCTGATCACACGACGGCCACGGAAGGCCGCAGGGGCCGCTCGGGCGGCCGCTCTGGAAACCAGCGCGGCAAGGGCGCCGCGATAGCGCAGCTTCCCTGGTCGCGGCCTGTCAACATCGACCGGCCGACCGAACCGGTGGGCCCGGAGGGCGTGCTCGCCATCCATGACGGCGCGATGACGATCCTCGAGGAAATCGGGATCGTCATGCTCAACCCCGATGCAGTGGAAATCCTGCGCAAGGCCGGCGCCAGCGTCGACGGCGAGACGGTGCGCATGGGCCGCGACATGGTCATGGAATATGTCCGCATGGCGCCGCGCGAGTTCACCATCACGCCGCGCAATCCCGAGCGGCAATTGCGCATCGGCGGCAACAACATCGTCTTCGGCAATGTCTCCTCGCCGCCGAACTATTCCAATCTTGACGAGGGCCGCAAATCCGGCACGCGCAAGGCCTACCAGGATTTCATTCGCTTCACGCAATACTTCAACTGCATGCATTTTGCGGGCGGCTATCCGGTCGAGCCGATGGACGTCCATCCCTCGGTGCGCCACCTCGACTGCCTCTATGACAAGCTGACGCTCACCGACAAGGTCGTGCACGCCTATTCGCTGGGCAAGGAACGCGTCGAAGACGTGATGGAGATGGTCCGCATCGCCGGCGGCCTCACGCATGACGAATTCAATGCTACGCCGCGCATGTACACCAACATCAACTCGACCTCGCCGCTGAAGCATGATCATCCCATGCTCGACGGCATGATGCGGCTCGCGCGACGCGGCCAGCCGACGATCGTCACGCCGTTCACGCTCGCCGGCGCAATGGCGCCGGTCACGATGGTCGGCGCGGTCACGCAGTCGATCGCCGAGGCGCTGATCGCGATCGTGCTCATCCAGATCATCAATCCGGGCTGCCCCTGCGCGATCGGAACCTTCACGTCGAATGTCGACATGAAGACCGGCGCGCCCGCTTTCGGCACGCCAGACTACATGCGCGCAACGCAGGTGACGGGCCAGATGGCGCGGTTCTACGGCCTGCCGCTGCGTTCTTCCAATGCCTGCGCCGCCAACACGCCCGACGCGCAAGCCGCATGGGAAAGCATCTTCTCGCTTTGGGCCGCGGTCTCCTCCGGCACCAACGTCGTCTATCACGCCGCCGGCTGGCTGGAGGGCGGCCTGTGCGCTTCCTATGAAAAGTTCATCATGGATTGCGAAACGCTGCAGCAGCTCATCTGGTACATGAAGCCGGTCACCACCGGACCGGACGACATCGCGCTCGACGCCATGCGCGAAGTCGGTCCGGGCGGGCACTATTTCGGCGCCAAGCACACGCAGGAGCGCTACGAGACGGCGTTCTACTCGCCTTTCATTTCCGACTGGTCGAATTTCGAGAACTGGCGCGACCGCGGTTCCATCGACACGCCGCAGCGTGCAAACAAGATCTACAAGCAGATTCTGGCCGAGTTCGAGCCGCCGGCGCTCGATCCGGCGATCAGGCAGGAACTGGCGGAGTTCGTCGAACGCCGCAAACGCGAAGGCGGCGCTCCGACCGATTTCTGACGACGAAGTTCGCCGCCCTTGACGCCAGTCGAATAATCCTTTGTGATGACTTGTCACGAGAGCGGAAGGTGCGCCTTCCGGCTGCATGGCGCGGTTGTCGATCGTTGTCGGACAGCACGTCCCGCTCGCGAACAGATGTGAAACCGCTGCCCACAACGTGCGGCGGCGGTAACTTGAAACAAAGGGAAACGGAAAGGCTGTCCTTCATGAAGAAAGCGATATTGTCCACAGTGCTCGGCGTTGCCACGCTTGGCGCCGCTGCGGCTGCGTCTGCGGCCACGCTCGACGACGTCAAGGCAAAGGGATTTGTCCAGTGCGGCGTCAACACCAGCCTGCCCGGCTTCGGCGCGCCGAACGACAAGGGAGAATGGTCGGGCTTCGACGTCGATTATTGCCGCGCGGTCGCGGCCGCGATTTTCGGCGATGCGACCAAGGTGAAGTACACCCCCACCACCGCCAAGGAACGCTTCACGGCGCTGCAATCGGGTGAAGTCGACCTGCTGGCCCGCAACACGACCTGGACCATCAGCCGCGACACATCGCTCGGCTTCAATTTCCGTGCGGTCAACTACTATGACGGCCAGGGCTTCATGGTGAAGAAGGGCCTGAACGTGAAGTCGGCGCTGGAGCTTTCCGGCGCATCGGTTTGCGTGCAGTCCGGCACCACGACCGAACTCAACCTCGCCGACTACTTCAAGGCGAACAAGATGGACTACAACCCGGTCGTTTTCGAAAAGCTCGAGGAAGTTAACGCTGCCTATGACGCCGGCCGCTGCGATGCCTACACGACCGACCAGTCGGGCCTCTATGCAATCCGCCTGACGCTGACCGCGCCCGATGACCACGTGATCCTTCCGGAAATCATTTCCAAGGAGCCGCTCGGACCGGCAGTTCGCCAGGGCGACGACCAGTGGTTCGACATCGTTTCCTGGGTGCATTACGCGCTGTTGGCCGCCGAGGAATTCGGCATTACCCAGGCCAATGTCGAGGAAATGAAGGCCAGCGAAAATCCGGACATCAAGCGCTTCCTCGGCATGGAAGCCGAGTCCAAGCTCGGCACCGATCTCGGCCTCGATAACGACTGGGCCGTCAAGATCATCAAGGCCGTCGGCAATTACGGCGAAGTCTTCGACCGCAATATCGGCGAAGGCTCGCCGCTCAAGATCGCCCGCGGCCTGAACGCCCAGTGGACCAAGGGTGGCCTGCAGTACGCTCCGCCGATCCGCTGATCTGAAACCGGGGCGCTGTTCTCCTTCGCCGGAAACATCGCCCCTTGTCCCTATCCACGATTGAACTGTACCGGGGGTCGAATGGCAGACCAGCAAGCGGTAACGCTGAACGCCAATCGCTCCGAGGGGCGCTTGGTGGAATGACGCGAAGTCCGCGGCATCGTCTACCAGATCGTCGGCTTTCACCGCCGTTGCGCTTTTTGTCTGGTGGGTCATCGGCAACACGGTCGAGAACCTTGCGGCGGGCCAACATCGCCAGCGGCTTCGGTTTCCTTGGCGGTCGCGCCGGGTTCGACGTCTCCGAAGCGCTGATCCCCTATTCTTCCGATTCCACCTATGGCCGCGCTTTCGTGGTCGGCATTCTGAATACGCTTTATGTCGCGGCATTGGGAATAATCTTCGCCACGGTCGTCGGCTTTCTGGTCGGCGTCGGGCGGTTGTCGCGCAACTACATCATCCGCCAGATCTGCACTGTCTATGTCGAGGTGTTTCGCAACATCCCGCCGCTGCTGGTCATCTTCTTCTGGTACATCGGCGTCTTGTCGGCGTTGCCGCAGGTGCGCCAGAGCCTTTCGCTGGGACCGCTCGGCTATCTCAACAATCGCGGTTTCTTCTTCTACACGACCCGTATGGGGCGATAATGCCTGGCTTGTACTGGCCGCGCTCGTCATTGCGATCGTCTGCGTGATCGGCATTCGCCGATGGGCACGAAAACGCCAGCTGGCGACCGGCCAGCAGTTCCCGGTCCTGCGCTATTCGCTGGCGCTGATCTTCGGACTTGCCGCTCCTCGCGTTTCTCGCCACCGGCATGCCGCTGACTTTCGAGTTCCCCGAACTCGGCGGCTTCAACCTGCGCGGCGGCACGCAGGTGAAGCCCGAGTTCCTCGCGCTGCTGCTGGCGCTGTCGCTTTATACCGCCTCGTTCATCGCCGAGATCGTCCGGGCCGGCATCCTCGGCATTTCCAAGGGCCAGAGCGAGGCGGCGCATGCGCTCGGTTTCCGGCACAATCTGACGCTGCGCCTCGTCATCGTGCCGCAGGCACTGCGCATCATCATCCCGCCGCTGACCTCGCAATATCTGAACCTGACCAAGAACACGTCGCTGGCGATTGCGGTCGGCTATCCCGGATCTCGTTGCGGTCGGCGGCACGGTGCTGAACCAGACCGGACAGTCCGTCGAAGTGGTGGCGATCTGGATGGCGGTCTACCTGACGCTTTCGCTGCTGACTTCCGTGTTGATGAACTGGTTCAACGCGCGCGTCGCGCTGGTCGAACGGTAGGAGCGGCGCGATGCAGGAACACACGTCCTTTGTCCGCGAATCGTTTTCAGCCGACGAGCCCGCGCCGACACGGACAACCGGCCTGATCGGCTGGCTGCGCGAGAACCTCTTCGCCACGCCCGCCGATACCGTGCTGACGCTGTTCGGGTTGCTGCTGCTTTACTGGATCGTGCCGCCCGATGTTTTCCTGGGCGATCTTCAATGCAAGCTGGGTTGGCACGGACCGGTCGGTCTGCGCCACGGTCGCGCAGGGCGGCATCCAGCCGGAAGGCTGGTCCGGCGCCTGCTGGGCCTTCGTCAACGCCAAGTTCGGCCAGTTCATGTTCGGCCGCTATCCGCTGGAGGAGCGCTGGCGCGTGATGCTGACAGGCGCGATCTTCGTTGCCCTGCTGGTGCCGCTGCTCATTCCCAAGTGTCCCGCGCAAGGGCTAAACGCCATCCTGTTCTTCGGCGTCTTCCCGGTGCTCGCCTTCTTCCTGCTCTATGGCGGCTTCGGCCTTCCGGTGGTGGAAACCGCATTGTGGGGCGGCCTGCTGGTCACGCTGGCGCTGTCCTTCGTCGGTATCGCGGCATCGTTGCCGCTTGGCATTTTGCTGGCGCTTGGCCGGCGATCGACCATGCCGGTGATCAGGCTGCTCAGCGTCATCTTCATCGAGGTGGTTCGCGGCATTCCGCTCATCACCGTGCTGTTCATGGCCAGCGTCATGCTGCCGCTTGTTCCTGCCGCCAGGCACCAACTTCGACAAGTTCCTGCGCGCGCTCATCGGCATTTCGCTGTTCGCCGCGGCCTATATGGCCGAGGTGGTGCGCGGCGGCCTGCAGGCGATTCCCAAGGGCCAGTTCGAGGCGGCGGACGCACTTGGCCTCAGCTATTTCCAGAAGCTGACGCTGATCATCCTGCCGCAGGCGCTGAAGCTGGTAATCCCCGGGATCGTCAACACCTTCATCGGCATGTTCAAGGACACCAGTCTCGTTTCGATCGTGTCCATGTTCGACCTCCTGGGCATCGTGCGAACCAATTTCGCCGACACCAACTGGGCTTCGCCGCAAACGGCGATGTCGGGGCTTGTGTTTGCCGGTCTTGTTTTCTGGATTTTCTGCTTCGGCATGTCGCGCTACTCGCTGTTTGTCGAGCGGCGCCTTGACCGGAGCCATCGTTGAAATGCGGAGCATCTGAATGGCCAAAGAGCAGAAAAGCAAACCGGCGAAGGCGGCTGCAAAGCCTGTCGCGAAAGCCGCAAAGGCAGAGCCGGCAAAGGCAGCCAAGCGGCCCGCGGCTGCGCCTTCACCAAAGCCTGCGGCCGCCAAGCCGCGTGCAGCCAAGCCTGCAAAGCGCCTGCCACCGGCGCAGTGCCAAGGCCGCGGCGCCAAGCCTGCCAAGCTGCGGTGCGGCAACGGCAAAGGTACCGGACGTGCGGCAGACGAAGAAGGCGCAAGCCACGCCCGCTGCGGCGATGCGCCGCGATGCCGGCGGCCAACACCGCGCCCGCGCCTTCGGTTTCAGCGTCCGCCGCCTCGCAATTCCCACATCTCCAAGACCGACGTGGCGGTGGACATCGTCGACATGCACAAATGGTATGGTGACTTTCACGTCTTGAAAGACATCAACCTTCGGGTCATGCGCGGCGAGCGCATCGTCATTGCCGGGCCGTCCGGTTCGGGCAAGTCGACGATGATCCGCTGCATCAACCGCCTGGAGGAACACCAGCGCGGCCGCATCGTGGTGGACGGCATCGAGCTCACCAATGACCTCAAGCGGATCGACGAGGTTCGCCGCGAGGTCGGCATGGTGTTCCAGCACTTCAACCTGTTCCCGCACCTGACGATCCTCGAGAACTGCACGCTCGCCCCGATCTGGGTGCGCAAGATGCCGAAGGCCAAGGCCGACGAGATCGCGATGCACTATCTGACCAAGGTCAAGATTCCCGAGCAGGCGGCGAAATATCCCGGCCAGCTTTCGGGCGGCCAGCAGCAGCGCGTCGCCATCGCCCGCGCGCTGTGCATGAACCCGCGCATCATGCTGTTCGACGAGCCGACCTCGGCGCTCGATCCCGAAATGATCAAGGAAGTGCTGGAGACCATGGTCCAACTCGCCGAGGATGGCATGACCATGCTTTGCGTCACCCACGAAATGGGCTTTGCTCGCCAGGTTGCCGACCGGGTGATTTTCATGGACCAGGGACAGATCGTCGAGCAGAACACGCCGAAGGAATTCTTCGACCATCCGCAGCATGAGCGCACCAAGCTGTTCCTGAGCCAGATCCTGCACTGATGCGCCGCGCGGCGGGGAGGGGGCTGCGCTACTTTTCCGGCGCGGTTCTGGCGCTGGCCGCGGTCGTTGGCGTCTATCTCGCGGCTACCCTTGCCGGGGCGGCAATTCCGGCGCGCGGCATGACTGGAGATGGCGCCGGCGAACCTGCCCGGATATACCTCCTCACCAGTCTCCTGCATGCGGATTTCGCTATTCCCGTGGACGATGAATTGCGGGAGCGGTTTGCTTTCCTTATTGATGGCGGCGATACCCGTCGACCACCCTGAACTGCGTTATCTTGTGTTTCGGCTGGGGTGCGCGCGATTTCTATCTCAAGACAAAAACACTCGCCGATATCCGTCCGCTGCCGGCGCTCAAGGGCATTGTGGGCGACCGCTCGGTTATGCATGTGCTGGCCGCTCGCGATGTGCGCAAGGATGCCAGCGCGGTGGCGCTCGATCTGCCGCCCGGCGGCCTTGAAAGACTGTTGACCTTCATTGAGCGCAGTTTCCTCAAGGAGGGCGAAAAGGCGGTTCCCGTGCCCGGTGCCGGCTATGGCATGTCGGACGTTTTCTTCGAGGGGCTGGGCCGGTTCGACATCTTTCGGCCATGCAACATCTGGGTCGCGGAGGGTTTGCGGGAGGCAGGGCTTGCCACCGGCGCCTGGACGCCCACTACCTTTTCGCTTGAACTTGGTCTTGCGCTGCATTCACGGACGGCGCTCGCCAAATAGCCGGGCATCACGTATCAAGCTTCCAGCCGTACAGCCAGTCCTGGCGCGCCAGCAGCCTTTCCCCGCCCATCGAACTCATTACAAGATCGCGCGCCGCGGCAAAGGGCTGTCCAAGATGATAGATGGTCCGGTTCGCCAGCGTCAGTTTTGCAGTCCTTGCCACCCGGCTCACGCCGTATATGGCCGTAACGCTCAAGCGCCGCCGGAACCTCGCTTTTCCGCGCCCCTGCCAGGCATTGTGCAAGTTCGGCTGCATCTTCGATGGCCATGGCGGCGCCTTGCGCGGAAAATGGCAGCATCGCATGGGCGGCATCGCCGCAAAGCGCAATCGAGCGGTGCGACCATGTCGCAAGCGGCGGCACCGCGAAGAGCGGCCATTTCGTCCACCGGGCGCGGTGACTCAAGCGTGTCCAGCACCGACCGATGCCATCTGGACAGTTCGCCGACGAGCACCTCCGCATTTGCTTCGTCGGCCCATCCCTGCCGCGAACCTTCCAATCCGGATGGCGCGGATGTGACGGCAACGAAGTTGAAATATCGCCCCTGCCGCACCGGATAGGAAACCGCATGGGCGTCGGGCGCGAGCCATAGCTGGATATTCTCCTTGTCCTGGGATGCCTGGAGGATGTCCATCGGTATGAGACCGCGCCATGCAACCATGCCGGTATAGGCGGCATCGGGCGTTTCGAAAATGAGCTTGCGAAGTTTCGACCAAACGCCATCGGCCGCGATCAGCGCCAAGCCCTGGAATTCTTCCAAAGCACCATTGTCATATACCAGGCTGGTCACGCCATTGACATGCGATGCCGCGCTTTCGACCCGCCGGCCCATGTGGATGGCTATGTCGGGATGGTCCGCCGCCGCCCCGGCAAGCACCTGCAGGAGATCGGCGCGGTGCAAGGAAAGGTAAGGTGCGCCGTAGCGTTCGATCGCAGTTTCGCCCAGGGGATGCGGCGTAATTTGCCGCCCGCTCATGGCGTTCATCACGCGAATCGCCAGCGGCGCGGTCGCGACCGCCTTTAGCGCGCGGCCAAGTCCCAGACCGATCGAGTACATGGAAGGCATTGGGTGAGATCTGCAGCCCGGCGCCAATGCTCTCCAAGGCCTCGGCTTTTTCGAATGATATCGACCCTGAAACCCTTGTCTGCCAGACAAAGACGCCGCGGCAAATCCGGCAACCCCGCCGCCCGCTATCGTCACGGTGCGGCTGTTGATCGATCATTGGGTTTGGTCAGGCATCGGAGGCTGCTTCCGCTAAATCGGTCAGACCATTTCGGCGAGGTATAGGCAGCCATCCGGGCGCGTCTTGTCGTATTTCAGGTCAGCCGCATGACGATAAAGCGTTGAGCAATAGGGGCAGACGATTTCCTTTTCGTCTCCCATGTCGAGATAGACATGTGGATGGTCGAAGGGCGCGCTGGCCCCGCAGCACATGAACTCGCGAACGCCAATTTCAATGACCGGTGCGCCAATGTCGTTCTGGAAATGCGCAATTCCGTGACTTGCCATCGTCGACCCCACTCAGCTTTATTTTTCTGATTCATATGAAGAAAACCGCAGTCACTGCAAAGGTTTTTGTTGACTGCCCACCATCAATTGGCATTCACACCTGCACTCAAGCCGGAGTTGTCTCGACATGCCCATAGTCAGCATCACCCATGATGGCCAGACATTGGATATCGCCTATGCCGACGAGGGTTCGGGCTCCCCGGTGCTGCTCATCCACGGTTTCGCTTCCACCAAGGAAGTGAACTGGATCAATACCGGCTGGTTCAAGGCCCTCAACGCCGCCGGGTTCCGGGCAATTGCCCTCGATAATCGCGGCCACGGCGCAAGCACCAAGTTCCATTCCGGGGCCGACTATTCGCTGGCCCGCATGGCCGGCGATGCGCTGGCGCTGCTCGACCATCTCGAAATCGAAAAAGCTCATGTCGTGGGCTATTCCATGGGCGCGCGCATTGCGTGTTCGCTAGCCATCAGCCATGGCAAGCGGCTGGACCGCGTGGTCCTGTCCGGCAATGGCTGGGGCATGGTCGAGGGAACCGGCGACTGGACACCGGTTCGCGATGCCCTGCTTGCGCCTTCGCTGGCCGATGTCACGGATCCGCGTGGCCGGGCATTCCGCAGCTTCGCCGACCAGACGAAGAGCGACCGTCTCGCGCTAGCTGCATGTGTCACAAGCGTGCGCCAGGTCTTCACGCAAGAGGAACTGGCCCGCATCGGCAATGAGGTGCTTGTCGCCATCGGCACGCAGGACAACATTGCCGGTTCGGGCGAACGCCTCGCCGCCGCCTTGCCGCATGGAGATTACCTGCCCATTCCCGGCCGCGACCACATGAAGGCCGTCGGCGACAAGGCCCATATTGCCGGAGTCATCGAATTTCTCAGCCGTCCCTAAGTGGATTGTTCATTTTTACGCGCCACTGTTAAACGTTTCGCGGACTTGTCTGGGCAATCCCCATACCTATACTCCAAGGAAGTTTTTCGCAGGAGCGCTGCACCATGAGCCAGGCCAAAATTGCCAAAGCCCCGACCGCCGTCGATCCGATCTGGCATGCGGTCCGGCAGGAAGCGCAAGATATCGTCGACAGCGACAGCGCGCTTGCGACCTTCATCCATTCGACCATCCTCAACCAGCGGAACCTTGAAAACGCCGTCAGCGCGCGTATCGCCGACCGCCTGCACAGCCGCGAGGTTCCCGACGACATCATCCGCCAGGCATTCGAGGCGATGGCGGAAAGCTGGCCGGAATGGGCAGATATCCTGCGTATCGACATCGGGGCAGTCTATGACCGCGATCCCGCATGCAGCCGCTACATCGAGCCGATCCTCTACTTCAAGGGCTTCCACGCCATCCAGACGCACCGCCTTGCGCATTGGAGCCTGAAACAGGGACGCCGCGATTTCGCGCTCTATCTGCAGAGCCGTGCGAGCCAGGTGTTCCAGACCGACATCAATCCGGCGGCGAAGATGGGCAAGGGCGTATTCCTCGACCACGCCACCGGTCTCGTTGTCGGCGAGACAGCCGAAATTGGCGACGATGTCTCGATCCTGCATGGCGTGACGCTCGGCGGCACCGGCAAGGAGTCCGGTGACCGCCATCCCAAGATCAGCTCCGGCGTATTGCTGGGCGCAGGCTCCATCGTTCTTGGCAATATCCGCGTGGGCAAGTGCTCACGGGTGGCGGCTGGTTCGCTGGTCGTCAAGGAAGTGCCGAACAACGTCACAGTCGCTGGCGTTCCGGCGCGCGTCATCGGTTTTGCAGGCTGTGCGGAACCGGCTCGTTCCATGGACCAGATCCTCGCCGCCGAGGCCGACAAGGCTGAACCGGCCCGATAAGGCGTCGGTTCCTCTCCACGGGGAAGCTGACTTGCCGCCTGGCTTGCGGCCTTTACATTCACGGGCAGCACTGCCACAAGCGCGCGAAGAAAAACGGCTGCGCCCCGATGCGCCTGGCCCCTCGAAAACCATTGGAGAATTGCATTGAAACCGGAAGAGATCAGGAAACTCGACGCCTATTTCAAGCGGGTGTTCATGACGCCCGGCATTCAGGTCAGGGCGCGGCCGAAGAAGAACGATTCCGCTGAAGTCTATCGCGATGACGAATTCCTGGGGTGGTCTATCGCGACGACGAGGACGGCGAGCTTTCCTACAATTTCTCGATGGCGATACTCGATATCGACCTTGATTGATCGGCTCAGTCGGCAATCATGCGCTTCATCTGCGCGCGGATGGCCGCGTCAAGAGCCATCCATTCTCCGATCAGGGACTGGTGAAACCGGTATGTGACGGCAAGATTGCGTCCGACGTGGATGTCGCGCAGGCAATAGGGCGTGGCGGATGCTTCGCCCGGCTTCACGCAGCGCGCGGCGAAGGGGTAGGGGCTGTCGGCCTCATACCACAATTCTTCCCCGCTGAAGCCGCCTTCCGCACTCAGGGAGCGGCGCTTGAGGCCGAAACCGGCGTCGGCTTCCTGCCCTTCCATGAACTTGGTGTAGATCGCGGGAATTCGGCCTGTCATATCCTGGGACATGGTGCGCGGCTCCACCGTCAGGAACAGGATGGCCGGATTGATCGTAGGCCGGTTGAATTCCTCTTTCATGGCTTCGCTGTAGCCCGCCATTTCCGGCCACATCAGATAAAGGTCCAGCCTTTCGAGCGAGCTTGAACGCCGCTGCGACCGGAAGCGGATCATGTTGCCGGGCACGTTCAGCACGTCGTTGCCCATGACAATTTGCCGGATGGATGGATCGTCGGAATGGCCGGCGCGGGCAATCTCTGACCCGATCAGGCGCACACATATCAGCGCGAGGCATGTCAGCACTGCCAATCCGGCCGAAACGATCAGCGCAATCCGCAGGGCCGAACTTTTGCCCGTCGTGGCGGGTTGATGCTGTTCGGGCCGGTGGCGGGGAATGAAACGATCGAAGCTGACGGTCTCCGGCCTGCCCAACCGAAGTGCGGCTTCGTGCGCGATCCGGCTTCCCGACCCCATGTTCAACCTCGAATGGCAAGCGTCCCCAATTGGCACGCAAAAAACGGCACGGCGCTTGCACCTGCCTGAACCATCGTCAAGGATGGTAAAGAAAGGGTTAACGCATGACCGGGTTTACGGCGATCGCCTTTGTAGTTGCTTGCGGCTTCACCGCCGCCGGTCTCGTAACATCGCTTTACCAGATGACGCACACAGCGCATGCAGGGTTCCGGGCACTGTTCGGCACGCCCGCGCAGGCGCTTTGGTCGCTGGCGCTTTGCACCTTCGCGGGGCCGTGGATCACGCTCTCGGCGGCCCTGCATGTGTGGCGCAGCGGAAGGCTGCCCGTCGCCTGGGTCGGCGTCGCCGTTGGCCTGTCGGCAGTCTGGAGCTTCTGTTCGGGCGTTGTGATCGTTCAGTTGGCACTTCTGGCGGCCATGCTGCTGCAGACCGTCTGAAAACGTTTGTTAAAAGTAGGGCCGGTCCAGGGGACACTGGACCGGCCCGCCACCCGGCCGGATGGAACTGCGGGACGTGGGATCAGACCGGTGGAGATGATTGTGCGTCAGTCGACGCTGCCGACAACCGCGTTGCGATTGTCGTCGATGCCTTCCCAGCGCCCTGAATTGGCAGCGGATTGGCGCTTGAGGAACTGGTACTCCGTCTGGCTCCACGGCAGTACCCGGTTTTCGAGATTGTCGAGTACGTAGTCGGCCCTGTCGGTGCGAACGGTAAGAACCGCATGCCCGTCGCCATTGCGCTGGCGCACGACTGTGATCAGCAGGCTGGATGCCGGCCATCCGCGCTGCATCAGCATCTGGCGCTTCTGCAGGACATAGTCCTCGCAGTCGCCATATCGTTCTGGATAGGTCCAGTGCTCCTCGACATTGTAGAGGTCGAGATCCGTCACCGGTGTCACCGATTGATTGACATGATCGTTGATCGCGACGATTTCCCGCAACCGGTCATTAGTCAGCTTGACCGGACCGGTCTTGGCGCTGCGCAGGTTGCAGTCGGCGCCATAGGTCTTGCAATACTCGTAGTGGCCGATCGGCTGCGTCGTGCGGCCGGTTACCACCATGTGCTCTCCACCCTGTGCCGCTTCGCCGGCATTTACGCCGAGAAGTACGAAGCAAACAGAGACCGCCAGCATTATTCTGCTTGTCTTGGTCATCCGGTAATTCCCCGTTACGGGAATATAGATGACACAAAGTATTTTATTCGAAGAAAAACTCGAAAATAGATATTTCCGCAAATTATAATGGAATTTATATTATATTTTATTCAAAGTTGTATGGTGGTTGTTTGCGGCATTGTAAACCATAGCAAAGCGAAAAAGCCGCCTTGCGGCGGCTTCCGGGAATTCCAGATGGCCTTGAAGATGATCAGTCGGGCATTCCGATGAGGAAGCGCTCCAGCGAGTCGCGGTTCTGCACGACCGCAAACTCGACAGCAACGCCGTCGTCGAAGTGGCGAACGACGCGGCCGCGCATGTTGCCGAGCCACAAAACGGTGCCGATTGCCGGGCGCACGTCGATCTCGATCGCCGCGCCGGAAAGCGAAAGGTCGATGATCCGTACGCGATAGGCGCGGCCGTCCTCGAGCCTGACCTCGGAATTGCGCTGGCGCGGCACGATACGCTCGTGGCGCCTGTCTTCGGGCAGTTTGAGTTCGTGACGGTTGGCAAGCCAGGTCAGCTTCGCGGCAAGCTTGTCGCGTTTGCGCTCCGTGGCGTTGACGCTCATGGCGAAGCCGCCGTCGAAATGGCGAAGGATGACGCCTTCAAGCCGGCCGACATGATCGACATAGGCAACGACACGCTCGCCCAGTTCCCCGGACTTCGGGGTCATCAGGGCAGCGCTGCCCGGCGACATGTTGAGAACCTGGCATGGAAATTCCTGCCGGTTTGCAAGCATGTATCGGCCGAACAGTGTGAGGTCGACCCGCTGAAACTGGCGTTCCAGGTGTCGTCAGGTCGAAGCTTTCGTTCTTTTCTTGCAAGGCTCGCATCGAAAATTCCGCTGACTTGGCAAATGCCTGCGCGATTCGGCGCGTCGAGCGACTATCGAACGTAAATGGTTAATCTCGGGTTATTTTTGACACTGATGGTTCAAATTCGTTCCTGCACTCGTCCCGCCTTGCCGCCATCGAGAACGGTCAGATGGCCGAAGCGGCGGCTCTCGCGTGGCGACGCGACCGGTTCCTGCGACAGTTCCGCAGCGACCGGTTCGATTACGCGGCTGTTGCGCAAATTGTTGCTGATGATGGTGTCGGCGCCGAGCCAGTACGGGCTCGAACGGGGAGTGGCAATTCCCAGCAGGCGCGGATTGCCGTCTGCTGCGGTCGCCAGCGGCAGGATCACCGATTCATAGTCCAACTCCCGCCCGGTGGCGGAGATGCGCAGTATAGCTGAGCAGGATCGGGGTCATGTCGCGGTAGACCCGGGCGATTGCGCGGGCGATCTCGTAATTGTCCTCCTCGCTCCACAGCGCAAGGATAGCCCAGGCCCTTCAGTTCCCGCCCGTGGGCGGCGCAGAGCCTGGTTCCCGCGAGCCGGAACGAAACGGTCCGGAAATGCAAGGAGACTTCGAGAATGAAGGTGTCGCCAAGTATGGAGCGGATGTCGCTGGGCTCGATTTCGCTTCGTTCGGGCGCTGGCCTGCCGGCACGCAATGTGTTCCAGTAATCATAAAGCTTGCGGGAACCACCATGTCTCATATTGCCCGCCCTCTCTTTGGCGCTGTGTCATCTCGGGCCGGTTGTCCGGCTTTGAGGCGATTTGCCGCTCGATGTCTCAAAAAGGACCACTTTCGAAGCAGCATCCCGCCCGCCAGTCACAGGTTGCAGAACGCGTGCCAGAGTTTCCTTCCCCAATCACGGCATCGCCAAGGCGGGAAGGGCAATGCCCACAGCGGCCCGCCATTAACCTTAATGCGCGGTAAAGCTTGTCCAAAGCATTGTAAGTTGAGACATTGTGCGGGCTCCATGAGGCGCCGCGGTTAACGCAGGCTGCCTCGAACTGATCGGTTTTCGACACGCCCGGCTCTCGCGAGCCGGGCGATTTTTTTGTCTTCGGCCATGGCACCGGGCATTCCCGGAAGTTATGTTCCGGCCGAACGCATGGAGCCTCGATGAGCGAAACCGACACGAAGGACCAGGAGCCCTGGCGAGGCGAGGCTCCGCCCGTGCGGCGCGAGCCGGCGTTGAACCTGCCCGTGTTCGTGGTTCTGTTCGCCGCGTTTGTGGTTGCGGTTCATGGCGTCCGCACGATCTTGCTCGACCGGGCTCAGGATCTGTGGGTGCTGATCATTTTTGCCTTCATTCCCGCGCGCTACGGCATTGAAGCGCCAGCCTATCCCGTTCCGCTTGCCGCACTGTGGACGCCGGTCAGCTATGCCTTCCTGCATGCCGACTGGACCCATGTGATCGTAAACCTTTTGTGGCTTGCGGCATTCGGCAGCCCGCTTGCCGTGCGCATCGGCAATGTGCGGATAGTCATCTTGAGCCTCATCGCGGCGCTTGCCGGCGCGGCCTTGCATTTTGCCTGGTATATTGGCGACACCACGCCGATGATCGGTGCTTCCGCGATCGTTTCCGGCCACATGGGTGCGGCGGCGCGCTTTGCCTTCCAGCCGGGAAGGCGGCGCGGGCTCAACATTCATGGGCCTGCATTGCCGCTTGCCAAAAGCTTGACCGACAAGCGTTTCCTGTCTTTCCTGGCCGTGTGGATGGGCCTCAATTTCGTCTTTGGCAGCGGCCTTGTACCGATCGCCGGCGAGGGGGCCAGCATAGCCTGGCAGGCACATGTCGGGGGATTTGTAGCTGGCATTCTCGCCTTTTCCTTCCTTGACAAGCCGGCGCCGCGATAAGCGTTTGCCGGTCGTTCCTGCCTGCTTAAAGCTTGTCAAATCCTGCCTTTCGGCGCACCATGATGGTGTTCGGCAACCTGCCGGGGGAGCGAGGAGTGGCAGGAGAAAGCCGGCTTTCGAGGAGGCAGGCATGACAGTAGCATCGATACTGGCGGAAAAGGGCAGGGCGGTATTCACCACGTCCCCCGACACACTTCTCTCAGAGGCGGTGGACCAACTGGCGGCCAAACGCGTCGGCGCCATCGTCGTGACGGATGCCAAGGGCCGGGTGGCCGGCATCGTTTCGGAACGTGACATTGTTCGCGAACTGTCCCGCAAGGGGATTTCCGTGCTCGACAAGCCGATTTCCGAATGCATGACGCACAAGGTGTTGACTTGCGGCGAAAGCGACACGGTCGATTCCGTGATGTCGGTCATGACCGCCAACCGCTTCCGGCACCTGCCGGTGGTCAGCGACGGAAAGCTCGCCGGCATCATCTCGATCGGCGATGTGGTCAAGCGCAAGATCGAGCAGGCCGAGCGCGATGCCGAGCATTTGCGCAACTACATTGCGATGAGCTGATCGGTTCAGACGTTCTGCAACTCGCCCTGGTCGGCAAGTTCGCGGATGGTTTTCTTTGCTTCGGTGTAGCCGATCCGGATGGATTCGTCCGCCTTGTGGAAATCAGCGAGGCCGATCGAGAAGAGCTTCGGCCGGATGGTGTAGTCTGGCGGATCGCCTGCCAGCCGGGCGCGGCTGATCCGGTCCTGAATGATGTTGAACGCTTCCATCATCACGCCCATGGTACCCAGATGCTGCTTGGGCTGCACCTTGGGCTGGACCAGCGTGCGCACGGGTCTGGCTGGATCAATCTGCGGCTTGTGCTCGCCTGTTCGCAGGAATGGCAGCCACGAAGAATGCCGCGACTGGCCGGCATGCGCGTCTTGATCCCAGCCGGTTTCGCGCTCGGCGTAGTGTGAGGCGCGGATCACGGTCCCGCGTCCGAAATTGTCGCTGTTGAGATCGATGGCGATGACCACGTCCGGCTCGTAGGCACGGCAGGCAGAAACCGGCACGGGATTGACCAGCGCACCATCGACGAGATGTCGTCCGCCATGCACGATCGGGGCAAAAACGCCAGGCAGCGCATAGGAAGCTCGCAGCGCCTCGATCAGCGGACCGTCGCTTAGCCAGATTTCATGGCCCGTGCGGATGTCGGTGCAAACGCTGACGAAAGGCATCGGCAATTGTTCGATGGCAAGGCCGTGCATGTGCCGGTCAAGCGTCGCGGCAAGGCGCGTGCCGGAGATGATGCCCGAACCGGTGATCGAGAAATCCATGTAGCGGATGATGTTGGAGCGCGTCAGCGAGCGGGCGAACTGCTCGAGATCGTCGAGCTTGCCCGCCAGATAGCAGCCGCCGACGAGCGCACCGATCGACGTTCCGGCGACCATCGATACCGGGATCTTTTCTTCCTCGAATGCGCGCAAGACGCCAATATGGGCCCAGCCCTTCGCCGCACCGCCGCCCAGCGCCAACGCAATTCCGCCCGGCTTGTAGAGTCTGTGCTGAAGTTGCTGGCTGTCTTCGCCAATGGCGGAGGAGGCAGCCGCATCAAGAGCGCCTGCGTCCACGAGGCCGTGACCCGCCGTGGCGCCGGTTTGGGAGGTGAATGGCTCTCCCGCAAGCAAACCCAATATGCTCAACATCAAAGACCGCCGTCTGTCGGCCCGCTCGGCTGCATTGTTCCCAGCCGCGCAGGCCCGTACTCAAAAAGTTACGCCTGATGTATGATTAAAGGATAAATTCGTTCCGATGCGAGACAATTTTTACGCGTTGTGTCGCAAGTCACCCACCATAAATGGCAACGGGGTCGAATAGCGGCGGTTCCTCATCCCGCACTAGCCGGATTTCATCGCCGTCCTTGACGATGCGGCGATAGAAGCAGCTTCGCATTCCGGTGTGGCAGGTGGCGCCGTGACCGCGCACCCTCACCTTCAGCAAAACGGCGTCCTGGTCGCAGTCGACGCGCATTTCGACCACATCCTGGATGGTTCCAGAGGTCGCGCCCTTGTGCCAGAGTTCCCGGCGTGACCTGCTCCAATACCAGGCTTCGCCGGTCTCCATGGTGCGCGCCAGCGGCTTCGGCGTTCATGTGCGCGAGCATCAGTATCTGCCCACTCTGCGGCATCGGTAACGACGGCTGTGATGAGTCCGTCCGCCCCGAAACGCGGCATCAGGGTCTCGCCCTGCTCGAGTTCCATTCTATTGGTCTTGTCGCCGGCGCCAGACATGCTGCGCTCGCCTCCCTCGCAAGGACAGGGGCGCTTTGCCGCCTGCCTCTAGTCCCGCCGGAACCGCAACAGCGTCATGAAGTTGACCTGCTCGGCCGGTTCGTTCCGGAACTGGCCTGTAAAGCAGGTCGTCGTCGTGGTCGAGCCTTGCTTTCTGATGCCGCGCATCGCCATGCACATGTGTTCCGCCTCGATCATCACCGCGACCCCGCGCGGCGTCAGCGCATCGTCGATGGCATGGGCGATCTGTGCAGTCATGTTTTCCTGCGTCTGCAGGCGGCGTGCGAAGATTTCCACGGTGCGCGCGATCTTCGACAGGCCAAGGACCTTGCCGTCTGGCAGATAGGCGACATGCGCCTTGCCGATGATCGGCACCATGTGGTGCTCGCAATGCGAATGGAAGGTGATGTCCTTCACAAGAACCATGTCGTCATAGCCGCCGACTTCCTCGAAGGTGCGGCCCAGCACTTCCTTCGGATCTTCGTCGTAACCGGAGAACATTTCGGTGTAGGCCTTGGCCACACGTGACGGCGTATCGAGCAGTCCCTCGCGGTTAACGTCCTCGCCGATCCAGCGCAGCAGTGTCTCGACCGCCTTTTCGGCCTCTGCCTGGGTGGGGCGTTCCGACCGCGGCAGGATCTTGCGCGCGCCTGTCTTCTCGAGGGACTTGAGTATTGCGTCCATGTCGACCTTCCGCATGGTTGGCGTTTCCTCCGGCATACGTCTGTCACGGCAAATCGGACCAGTCGTGCCTAGGAAAATCCGGCAGGCGAACGCAAGGTCCGCCAAGGCTGGAGAAGGCAAGAAGCCGGTTCCGGTGCTTTCGGGGGCTTCCCTGCGGCACGGCTACCACGATCAGTATATAGCCGCCGGAGTGCATTGGGCAATCTGCCTCTGCAAAGCCGCTTCTGCGTCATCTTTTCCCCGCGAAACCCGTTCAGCTTTGGTTCAGCCCGTTCTGTTTTAATCGCTGCATCAACCGCGCGGACGAAGGCAGTTGCAAACGCCAGGCCGAACCGCAAAAGGAAGAGGAACGAGAAATGAAGCGCACAATTCGCAATGGCATGATCGCCGGAATTGCCGGTGTTGCAATGGCTGCCGCCGGGGCGGTTTCGATGCCGGCGCAAGCCAATGCCGGGGACCGGGTGGCGGGCGCCTTGTTGGGTGGTTTCGTCGCCGGAGCGATCATCGGATCTGCCGTACGCCCTGTCTATGGCGCGCCGGTTTATGCTGCTCCGGTCTATCGTCCACGGGTCTACGCAGCGCCGGTCTATGTCGCGCCGCGCTGCCATTTCGAACGGCGCAGGGTCTGGGATCCCTATTACGGTCGCCACATGGTTAGCCGGGTGCGCGTCTGCTACTGACCGCAATGCCGTGAACCGCAAGCGCCCCGGCGTTCACCGGGGCATTCTGCCTCTCAGCGTTCCGCCATGCGCCGCCAGTAGATGAACGGCAAGACCAGGAAATACATCAGGATGCCGTAGACGCCAGATGGCAGCGAATAGCTCGAAATTCCGTCGGTGCTGCCAGCAATGAGTGCGCCGATGGTAATGCCGAGCGTGGCGTTTTGCGTACCCGTTTCGATTGCGATCGCGGATGAAGTGCTCGTGGAAAGTCCGAACAGGCGCCCGCTCAGGTAGCCGATCGCGAACATGGTGACGATGATCGCCGCCAGTACCGGTCCCAGCAAGGGCAGGTTCGCAATGAAGACATCCCAGTTCGTATACAGCGCCAGCACCACGATCACCGCGAATAGCAGGGCGGAAAGGTTGGACATGATCGGCTCGCCCCTACGCGCTATCCTTGGAGCATATGCCCGCACCGCGATGCCCAACATAACCGGCACGGCAGTGATCAGCGCCATGGTGATACCGAGCCGGGTAACGTTCACCGGGGGCACGGCGGCATCGAGAAGATGCCTCGAGGCGAGCGATGCGAGTGGCGGCACCGTGAAGATTGCAACGATGCTGATGACCGCAGTCAGGGAGACCGCCAATGCAACGTCGCCCTTGGCGAATTTGGTCATCAGGTTGGAAGTGACGCCTCCAGGGCAGAAGGCGAGTATCATGACGCCGAACGCCAGTTCTTCCGGCAGGCCCGCAAAGGTTGCGAATGCGAATGCAACCAGGGGCAGGATAACGAGCTGGTTTATTGCCCCCACCGAGAAGGCCAGCGGGTAGGTTGCCACCCGGCGAAAATCGTCGAGGACCAAGCCCAGCCCCAGCGAGAACATTATAGTTGCCAATCCCGCGGGCAGTAGGGTCGTCAGTATCTGGTTCATATCTGACCCCGGAATTCCTGCGGCGCAGACGCCGCATGCAATTGGTACCATTCCGGACCATCATCCTCCAATCACGGATGGTGATTGCCCACCGATTGTTCACTTGTCGATTTTTCAAGGCGCAGACGCTATATTGCAGAAGCCGGACCGATCCGGCGGGAAAGGCAGCCATGCTCGACGACGTCTACAATTCGAAAATTCTGGAATATGCCGGAAACATCGCCCGCACCGGCCGGCTCGAGGAGCCCGACGCGACTGCCAAGGCGCATTCGAAACTTTGCGGCTCGACCGTGATCGTCGACATCAAGATGGATGGCGAGCGCATTTCGGACTTTGCCCACGACGTCAAGGCATGCGCGCTCGGCCAGGCATCGTCCTCGATCATGGCCCGCAATGTCATCGGCGCGTCCGCGCGCCGAACTGAAAGCGCTGCGAAAGCAGATGTACGCGATGCTGAAGGAAAACGGCCCGCCGCCCGAAGGCAAGTTCGCCGAATTCCGCTTCCTCGAGCCGGTCCGCGACTACAAGGCGCGCCACGCATCGACCCTGTTGACCTTCGACGCGGTCGTGGACGCCATCGAGCAGGTGGAAGCCAAGGCGGCAACGCAGATCGCGCTGGCCAAACAGGAAAAGCAGGCAAAGCTGGACACCGCGAAAAAAGCCGCCATCCATGCGCTCACGTCCTCCGGCATCAAGTTCAGGGTCCGGTGAGGCGCAAGGCGAAGACGCCATGAGCGGTCGCAACTATTCCGGTCCCTGGCCCAAGACGCCGGGCAGGCTCGTCGGCATCGGGCTTGTCCTTGTATACCAGTATACGCTTTCCGGATTTGTCGGGCGCTCGTGCCGGCACCTTCCGACGTGTTCGGAATACGCCTATGAGGCAGTTGCCCGGCACGGATTGGTTCCCGGTTCGTGGCTCGCATTCTGGCGCGTCCTGCGCTGCAATCCGTTCGGAACGAGCGGCCATGACCCGGTTCCCGAAAAGATGCGTTGGTGGTAGAGCGCGCAGGCAATCCACCGGAGTTTCCATGAAAAACCTTCCCCCGCTTCACGTCGAGGTTACGCGCGGCAATCGCGTCGAGAGCCGTCACAGCGTCGATGCCGTCATTGCCGATGCCTCCGGAAATCTGGTCCGCGTCCACGGCGAAGCCGAGCGGCCCGTCTTTCCACGCTCGGCGATCAAGGCGTTGCAGGCGCTGGCGCTGGTCGAATCCGGCGCTGCCGACCGGTTCGGACTGGAACCGCGCCACATCGCACTCGCCTGCGCCTCGCACAATGGCGAAGAGATGCATGTTCGCACTGCTGACCGAGATGCTCGCCCGCGCCGGCCTGTCACCCGTTTGCCTGGAATGCGGCGCGCAACCGCCTTCGCTGAAGGAGGACTATGATCGCATGGTCCTCGCAGGCGAAAAGCCGCTTGCGATCCACAACAACTGCTCAGGCAAGCATTCCGGCTTCCTGTGCTTCGCCGCGCATGAGGGCATGGAAACGCAGGGCTATGTGAAATTCGGCCACCCGGTCCAGCGTACCATTGCCGAAATCCTCACCGAGACTACAGGCGCACCGCATGGCGAGGATAACCACGGCATCGACGGCTGCTCCATCCCGACATATTCGATCCCGCTTCGCAGCCTTGCTGTCGCATTCGCAAGGCTTGGCGTCGGCGACGGCGGCGGGCCGGAGCGCTCGAAGGCGATGCTGCGCATTCGCGACGCGTGCCTTGCCAATCCGCGGATGGTGCACGGAACCGGCGGCTTCGACACGCTGGTCATGCAGGCGCTGAACGGCAAGGCTTTTACAAAGACCGGGGCGGAAGGCGTGTTCGTCGTGGCGCTGCCGCAACAGGGGCTCGGCATCGCTCTCAAGGTGCATGACGGCGCCAAGCGTGCGTCGGAGGCAGCGATGGCGATGCTCATTGAATCTCTTCTGGACGTTGAGGAAACCCAGGCCAAGCTGTTAAAAGGATTCAGCAAACTTGAATTACGCAACTGGAACTCAATTGCGATTGGAGAGGTTGTAGCCGCTACGTAAGCTGCAAGGAGCGCGATATGCTTGTCACCAATCAGGCCGTTCTCGACCGATGGTTCGAGAAGGCGGCGAACGATCCGGAGGTGCGTCGGTGGCTTTCGCCGAAGTCGCTGATGATCCCTCCGCGCGTCGGCGAAAGCACGCTGGACGCGATGCATTTCCTTGTCGGCGAGGCGCTGGTGACGCTGCGTTTCGACCGGATGCTGATGGAAGCATCGATCGCGATGTACAATACGGGAACCGTGGCTGACGGGGCCGCGGCGCTGGACGAGGCATACCGCATTGGCTACAATTCCGGCCCGTGGCGGGCGTTGCGTTCGGCCTGCAGCGTCAACAACAAGCGGTCGTTCAAATTGAACCGCCAGATCTTCGGCGAACCCTGGGGAATCTCCCGCAAGTCGGCTTGGGATGCCGGAACCGGCGAGTGGGCCGACGAGGCACATTTCCGCCGGCTGCGCGAGGACACGAAAGGATAGCGCTTCATGACGATCGCCGCGGATGGCCGGCAAGGCGGGACCAGCGAGACGAACCGGCAGGCCAAGCGCTGGCTCTGGCTTGCCTCGGTTTTCAGCCCTCTCATCCCCGGCATGGCGCGATCCTCTACCTCATGGGCGGCGGCAGTCGTGGTGGGTGCTGTTTCGCCCCGCTGTTCTTCTACGGCTTCGTGCCGCTGCTGGACGCGCTCGTCGGCGAAGACCCGTTCAACCCGCCCGAGGCCGATGTCGAGGAACTCTCCGAAGACCCATGGTACCGCGCGCTGCTGTTCGCCTCCGTTCCCGCCGGCTGGTTTCGCGTCATCGCCTGCGCCATTGCCGCCGCTGATCCCGGCACGCCGCTGTGGGCCTTCGTGATGCTGGCGCTTTCGGCCGCGATCATTTCCGGCGGCGCGATCACGGTCGGCCACGAGCTCGGCCACAAGCCGAACGCGCTCGACCAGTGGGGCGCCAAGTTCGCCAACGCCGCCTCCGGCTACGGCCATTTCTGCATCGAGCACAATCGCGGCCACCATGTGCTGGTGGCAACGCCCGAGCGATCCCGCTTCCGCCCGTTATGGCGAGAGCGTCTGGCGCTTTGCCGCCCGCGAGATTCCCGGCGCGCTGCGGCGCGGCTGGGCGCTGGAGCGCGAGCGGCTGGCAAAGAAGGGCCTGTCCTTCTGGCATTGGCGCAACGACATATTGCAGGGCTACGCGATCACGCTCGCCGTGACGCTTGCGCTGACCGCGCTGTTCGGCTGGAAGATCATCCCCTTCATGGCGATCGCATGCCCGGTCGGCTGGCTGCACCTGACCTTCGCCAATTATGTCGAGCATTACGGGCTGAAGCGCGACCGCCGCCCGGACGGTCGCTACATGCCCTGCGAGCCGCGCCATTCGTGGAACACCAACCACATCGTCTCCAACCTCATGCTGTTCCATCTGCAGCGCCATTCCGACCACCATGCCAACCCGCTGCGGCCCTACCAGGCGCTGCGCAGCTTCGATGACCTGCCAACGCTGCCGAGCGGCTATCCCGGCTCCTTCGTGCTCGCGGCCATCCCGCCGCTGTGGTTCTCCGTGATGAACCCCAAGGTGCTGGCCTGGGCCGGCGGCGACATGGAAAAGGTGAACCGGGGGTAGGGGCGGGGGTCGCAGGCTGGGCGCCGCGCCTTTCCCACCCCTTTGAGGGGAAGGTGCCGCCGCAGGCGATGGGTGGGATTTGCTGGCGCAGCGTGACTCCCCACCGCCTCGCTTCGCTCGCACCTCAGGATGAGGGCCTTCCACCAGCTGCGACCCGTGAATTCGAACAACGAACCACGACCAATGACTCCCCCCTTGCCCAGCCGCACCCCCATCCCCTATATGCGCGCCATCAGTGAACCACCCGCGTTGGTATGCGGGACTGGATAGGAGGCATGCGATGTCTGAAATCACTCTCGTTTTTCCCGATGGCAATTCGAGGCAGTACCCCGCCGGCGCAACCGGCGGCGAAGTTGCCGAATCCATCGCCAAATCCCTTGCCAAGAAATCGGTCGCCTATGCGCTTGACGGCGAGTTGCGCGACCTTGCCGAGCCGGTCGGGCGCGGCGGCAAGATCGAGCTCGTCACGCGGGACGATCCGCGCGCGCTGGAACTGATCCGCCACGACACGGCCCATGTGCTGGCCGAGGCCGTGCAGGAATTGTGGCCGGGCACGCAGGTCACCATCGGCCCGGTCATCGAGAACGGCTTCTACTACGACTTCGCCCGCAACGAGCCGTTCACGCCGGAAGATTTGCCGGTGATCGAGAAGAAGATGCGCGAGATCATCGGGCGCAACAAACCCTTCACGAAGGAGGTCTGGTCGCGCGACGATGCGCAAAGCGCTTTTCCGCGACAAGGGCGAGAACTACAAGGTGGAACTGGTCGACGCCATTCCGGCTGACCAGGACATCAAGATCTACCGCCAGGGCGAGTGGATCGATCTTTGCCGCGGCCCGCACATGCGCTCGACCGGCGATATCGGCAACGCCTTCAAGCTGATGAGCGTGGCCGGCGCCTATTGGCGCGGCGATTCAGCAACAATGCCATGCTGACGCGCATCTACGGCACCGCCTGGCGCACCGAGGACGAGCTCAAGGCCTATCTCCACATGCTGGAGGAGGCGGACAAGCGCGACCACCGCAAGCTCGGCCGCGAGATGGACCTGTTCCATTTCCAGGAGGAGGGGCCGGGCGTCGTGTTCTGGCACGCCAAGGGCTGGCGCGTGTTCCAGGGGCTGGTCTCCTACATGCGCCGCCGGCTCGCCGGCACCTATCAGGAGGTGAACGCGCCGCAGATGCTCGACAAGAGCCTGTGGGAGACCTCCGGCCACTGGGGCTGGTACCAGGAAAACATGTTCGCGGCGAAGTCGGCCTATGCCTTCACGCATCCCGATGACGACGGAGGCGGACCACCGCGTCTTCGCGATCAAGCCGATGAACTGCCCCGGCCATGTGCAGATCTTCAAGCACGGCCTCAAGAGCTATCGCGACCTGCCGGTGCGGCTTGCCGAATTCGGCAATGTCCATCGCTACGAGCCTTCCGGCGCGCTGCACGGCCTGATGCGCGTGCGCGGCTTCACGCAGGACGACGCGCATGTGTTCTGCACCGAGGAGCAGCTGGCGGCCGAGTGCCTGCGCATCAACGATCTGATCCTGTCGACCTATGCCGATTTCGGCTTCGACGAGATCACGGTGCTGCTGTCGACCCGGCCGGAAAAGCGCGTCGGCGTCGATGCCTCGTGGGATCACGCCGAAGAGGTGATGCTGAAGGTGCTCAAGCAGATCGAGGAGCAGTCGGGCGGCAAGATCAAGACCGGCATCAATCCGGGCGAGGGCGCCTTTTACGGCCCGAAGTTCGAATATGTGCTGAAGGACGCGATCGGCCGGACGTGGCAGTGCGGCACCACGCAGGTCGATTTCAACCTGCCGGAGCGATTCGGCGCGTTCTATATCGGCAGCGACAGCGAGAAGAAGCAGCCGGTGATGATGCACCGGGCGATCTGCGGCTCGATGGAGCGTTTCATCGGCATCCTGATCGAGAACTATGCCGGCCATTTCCCGCTCTGGCTCGCGCCGGTGCAGGTGGTGGTGGCGACGATCACCGAGCAGGCCGACGCCTTATGCCGAAGCGCGTTGCGCAGCGCCTGCGCGATGCCGGCATGAACGTGGAAACCGATATGCGCAACGAGAAGATCAACTACAAGGTGCGCGAGCACTCGCTGGCCAAGGTTCCGGTGATTCTCGTCGTCGGCCACCGCGAATCGGAAGAGGGCACGGTATCGATGCGCCGTCTCGGATCGCAGGAAAGCCGCACGTTGACGTTGGAGGAGGCGGTTGCGGCCCTTGCAGTAGAGGCAACGCCACCCGATATTGCACGCAGGAAGGCCGCTTCCACAGCGTCGTAAACAGCCTTTTGGGGCGGCCCTTGCGGTGCCGCCTCTATTTCCTGTAGATGCTTCTTGTACGAGCGGCAACATTCATGTGAACGTCATATCCGCGCGTTATTCGGCTGGTTTAGATAGCGGCCAAATGGCTGGCGATAACGGCAATCGAGGCGGACCTTGATGGTTTTCCGAAAGAAGACTCGTTTTCCAGAACTTTCCTACGCAAACCCTTCCGACCACCGTTTGAAACAGTGGTTTGTCCGGCGCGTGGAAGGCCTTTCCGGCCGCGAATATTTCGCCGATCTCTACGAGGCCTGGCGTAACGAGATCGTCGGCAAGTCGCAGCGCGTGATCGGCGACATGATGGACCTCATCGGCATCCGCCTGCAGGTGGAAGAGGGGGCCTGGCCACCGAAATCGCTGCCTGACACGCCGCTCGTCATCATCGCCAACCACCCGTTTGGTATCGGCGACGGAATTGCGGTTCTGGCGATGGCCGAACAGCTTGGCCGTCCGTTCCGCGTCATCATCAACAACGACCTGCTCAAGGTTCCCGAAATCCGGCCCTATTCGCTGCCGATCAATTTCGATGAGACGCGCGAGGCGCTGCAGATGAACCTGAACACGCGGCGTGAAGCGGTTCGCCTGCTCAAGGAAGGCGTGACCATCGTCGTTTTCCCGGCGGGCGGCGTCGCGACCGCGAAGAAGGGTTTCGGCAAGGCCGAAGACCTGCCGTGGAAGCTGTTTCCGGCACGGATGATCCAGGCCGCAGGCGCATCGGTGATCCCGATCTATTTCGAGGGCCAGAACGGACGGCTTTTCCATCTGGCCAGCCGCATTTCCGTGACCATGCGCCTGTCGCTTCTCATACGCGAATTCCGCCGCCTTGCCGGCAAGAGCATCGTGGCACGCGTCGGCGAGATCATACCGGCGCAAGATCTTGCGAAAATCCGCGACCGCAAGGAAATGACCGAGTTCATGTTCGACGCAGTCTTTGCCATGAGCAAGAACGGATCGCCGGCGTTTGTCGACAAGGTCGCTGCCTGAGCATTATTCGGCGAGCAGTTCCACATCCTGGTCGACGCCGGACAGCACCTCAAAATCGCGCGAGTAGATCTTTTCGTCGTTCCGCGCGATTGCCGTGTAGTTTCCTTCCGACAATACGAAGGCCGGGAAGGCGCTGACGCTTTCGGTTATCACGTCTCCGAACTCGGTGAGGATCGACCAAGCGGTGTTGGCGATTGCGTCGCCGCCGGTGCTTTTCACAAGCCGGAATGTCATGCGCGCCGCCCGGTGCTCAATCGTGGCCTGCGTCACCTTTCCCGCTTCCACGCGCAGATCGGCCCGTATTTCGGCGTTGAGACTGCCGAACTGCGATATCACATGATAGGTTCCGGCGGGAAATGGCACGATCTCGTTCGGCTTCAGATTGCGCGCGATAAGCTGGCGCACGCCGCGCTCGTCGGCCTCGATTGAATAGACATCGAAACGCAGCAGGTTCAAGGGTATGCGGGCGCCGGTCCCGGTGATGCCGCCAAGCTGCAGCGCGCCGGCATTGAGCGTGAAGGTCTCTCGCTGCTCGTCCTTTTCCTCCACCACAATGCGCCGCACCGCGCCGGAATGGCCATAGGCGGCGTGGATGAAATACTCGCCCTTGGGGATGTCGAAGGCTTGCACCCCGCCGGTGGCCTGCGACAACAGCGGCAATTTGCCGTCAGCCGCAGGGGCAGAAGCGAACACGCGCCACTCGACGCCCGCTTCAATCGGCGCGCCGGTATCGGTCATCTTTGCCTCGAAGAAAACCCGTGTTGCAGCAGGCTTCGGCTGCTGCGCCAGTGCCGTTCCCTGCGCCACGATAATGCAGGCGCAGACCAAAAGGACTGCGACGCAGAGCGAGCGGACGCGTGATAGCACAAGATTTCATGGACAACGGAACCGGTCGACGCAATGGACTGCTGTTGAAACCGTATTTGCCGGCAATTTCAAGGCTTGCCTCAGGTCTTTGGCGACCAGTGCGTAAATCCGCCCCTGTTCAGCCGCGCGGCTTGCCGCTATTGGGGAGCGATCCCATTTGCAAGGAAGACGCCCATGCGGGAGATTTTTCCCGAAGTACTCGAATTCATGCGCACGCGCCGCTCTGTTCCAGCCAAGACCATGGCGGGTCCCGGCCCGTCCGATGCAGAGGTCGAGGCGATGATCGCCATTGCCAGCCGCGTGCCGGACCATGGCAAGCTCGCGCCATGGCGTTTCATCCGCTACGCACCACAATTACTGCCACGCGCTCAACGACATCTGCCTTGCCCGCGCCATCGAGCGTGACCCGGCCTTGCCGGAGGAAATGCGCACATTCGAGCGGACGCGGTTCACCAAGGCGCCGGTGGTCATCGCCATCGTCGTCGCGGCCGCGCCGGATCATCCGAAGGTGCCGGTTTGGGAACAGCAGCTTTCCTGCGGCGCAGCGGCAATGAATTTGCTGATTGCGGCAAATGCCCATGGCTATGACGCGCAATGGCTGACGGAATGGGTGAGCTTTGACGAAGAAGCTTGCGCCAGCCCTCGGCGTGCGAGCCGGGCGAGCGGCTTGCCGGGTTCATTTACATCGGTACGCGCACCACGCCCAAGACTGAGCGCGACCGGCCGGTGCTGGCCGATGTCTACACCGTGATGAAAGGCTGAGCGTGTTCTACGAAACCGCCCGCCGCGACCACGGCCTGCCGCACGATCCGTTCAAGGCAATCGTCGCGCCGCGCCCGATCGGCTGGATTTCGACCATTTCCGGATAACGGAGAGGTCAATCTTGCGCCGTACAGCTATTTCAACGCGGTTTCGTCCCGGCCCGAAATGGTGATGTTTTCGTCCGAAGGGCAGAAGGACAGCGTCGCCAACATCCGCGAGAACGGCGAGTTCGTGGCCAACCATGTCGGCGCGCATCTTGCCGAGGCGATGAACGCAACATCGGCGCCGGCCCCTCACGGGATCGACGAGTTCGAACTGGCAGGCCTTGGGAAGGCACCGTGCCGGCTGGTCAAGCCGCCACGCGTCGCGCTTGCCTATGCCGCACTCGAATGCCGGGCCGTGAGCATCGTCGAACTTGCCGATCTTTCCGGTGCGAAGACCGGCGCGATCATGGTGATCGGCGAGGTGCTCGGCATTCACATTGACCCGAGTGTGGTCCGTGACGGGCTTTTCGATCCTGAATTGGCCCGGCCGGTGGCGCGCATGGGCTACCGGTCTTATGACGGTCCGCGAGGGCTATTTCGAAATGACGCGACCGGATTGGAAGCCGGGCGGAAAAGCTTAACGCTTCCTTTCCTCGACCTTAACAAACCATTGATTTGCATGGTGAACCGATCATTAATGGTTTGCCATCATACTATCCGGTGCAATGGGTCCTTCGCTGGCGTACGCCGCTTTCGGATCCTTATGTCCGGAGTTGTTGCGAATGATTGTCGAGCGTTTTCTGTCCTGGTTGGAAACTGCGTCCGAGGCCCATCGGTGCGAAGCTGCATTTGCGTTGGCCAAGCTCTGGCTCGTGCCGGAAATGGACGAATGCGACCGTGATGCAGCGGAAGCTTCGATGACGCTTCTCCTCGACGATGCCTGTACCGACGTGCGCCGCGCCCTGGCCGAAGCCTTCGCCGAAATCGAGACGGCGCCGCGGCACCTGATCCTCGCTCTGGTGGGAGACGAACCGGATATCTCCGAAATCATTCTCCTGCGATCGCCGGTCTTCGTCGACGGCGAACTCGTCGAGGTCGTCAAGGCAGGCGTGCCCGGCCAGCAGGCGGCAATCGCACGCAGGGATTGTGTGTCGCCGATCCTTTGCGAGGCGCTGGCAACTGACGGCGACGAAACAGCCTGCCTGCTGATGCTGGAAAATCCGGGCGCGCGTATCGAACCCGCCGCCCTGCATACCCTTGCGGCGCGGCATGGAACCAACACGGCTATCCGGCACATGCTTCTGCAGTTTGACGGCTTGATGGCGAAAACCCGCCTCTTGCTGATCGACAAGCTGGGCGAAGCGCTGCGCGAGGAAATGGCGGACGCACCGGGACTTTCGCCCGCGCGGATTTCGCAGATGATTGCCGATCATGCCGAGCGCGCGGTCATTGCCTATGCCGCCCATGCCGATGAAAAGGAACTGCCTCAGATTGCGCAGGCGCTGATCGAATCGGGGCACATGACCACCGCCTTCCTTCTGCGGGCCATCTGCATGGGCAATATCGCTCTGTTTGCCAATGCGATTGCCGGTCTGTGCCAGGTTCCGCCACACCGCGTCGAAGCGGCGATGGAGGCTGGGCGACGCTCCGCTTTCCGCGCGCTGTACGTCAAGGCCGGGCTGCCTGACGTTGCCTTCGATGTCTTTGCCTGTGCGGTCGATGCCTGGCGCAAGGTGCTCGCCGGGGCGGACGCTGGCGACAGCGCCCGGCTTACATGGCTTGTCACGCGCGAGGTGCTTTCCAGCTATCGGGGAACGCCGGGCGTGACGGTTGACGGCCTGCTCGTGCTGTTGCGCCGGCTTGCCGCCGAAGCGGCCCGCATGAACGCGCGCAGCCATGCCGGACGCATCAGCCTCGAACAGCGAGAGCGCGAACAGCGGTTGCTGGAAATGCATGCCGAAAATCACATGACGATGGTGCTCGAGCAGCATCCGGTCATCGATCTTCCAGTTCCGGTGCTTTTGGAATTCGCCATCCATCTGGCCGACGAGATCGTCGAGATGGAAGAAAGCGCCGCTGCGCAAGCGGATGCGGCTGCCGCCATGCCGGCAGAAGCCGGAAATGCGGCCAATGACGACGTCGATCCGGACGCAGGCATTCGCGAACCGAAATGGGGCGCACATCCCCTGCATGTCGATCTTGGGGACGCAGTCGTCGCGCCGCGCCGCGCTGCCTGAGGCTCAATACTGGAACTGCTCGCTAAGGATGCGCTCGTCCCAACTGTGATCGCGGTCGAAAAGGATGATCCCCTTGGACTTCGACTGCTGCACATCGACCTTGCGCACCGACTTGATCTCAAAATGGTCGGCGACCGCATTGACGGGCCGTTTGTCCACTTCGTTGACGACGATCTCGATCCGCGCGGAATTGGGAATGAGCGCGCCACGCCAGCGCCGCGGACGGAAAGGGCTTACGGGCGTCAGCGCAAGCAGCGGAGCCTCCAGCGGCAGGATCGGCCCGTGCGCTGAAAGATTGTACGCCGTCGATCCCGCCGGCGTCGCCACCAACACGCCGTCGCAGATCAAGGGATCGAGCCGGGTGCGGCCGTCGATCTTGATGCCGAGACTCGCCGCTTGGTAGGATTGCCGCAACAGCGAGACCTCGTTGATCGCCTTGGCGCGATGAATCTCGCCGCGAATGTCCTCCGCTTCCATCTCGAGTGGACGGATCGTGCTGCGCGAGGCGTTCGCCAGCCGCGCCTGGAGATCGTCTTCCGAATACTCATTCATCAGGAAACCGACCGTGCCCTTGTTCATTCCGTAGACCGGAATGCCCGAATCCATGAAGCGGTGCTGGGTCGTCAGCATAAAGCCGTCGCCGCCCAGTGCGACGATGACTTCCGCATCTTCAGGCGACGTTCCCCCGTAGCGCGTCCGCAACGCCAACAGGGCTTCCTGGGCGGCTGGCGCATTGCTGGCTACGAAGGCGATCTTCTTCATGGGACGGAGCGATCCTTGCGGTAAATTTTGCCTAACATGGTGCAGGAGGATTTGTAAGCCGAAGCCGCCGTTCCAATTGTCCGGTAACTGTACATTAACCGCACCGTGCGCATGATTTATGGGTCAGTCAGCGCGGGAAATGGCGATCCGGACCGCCCGCCAATTGTTCTTCCGGACAGTCGAGGCAGCGATGATCAGACCCGCCACAGAAATCGAATATCCGGCCAGCGAAACACAGCGTGCGCGCGCGGCAATGCTGCAGCGCATGGAAATGCTGAACAACTCCAGCCAGGCACTGATGTCGGTCATTGCCGATCGCATCGGCGCGGAACACCGGGAAGACATCTACCGCGTGAACCAGCTTACCTCCGAACAGGAGCGGCTGATCGCCAACATGCGGGCGCTCGTGAAAGCCTGAGCTTTCGGCCAAGCAGTCATTTTACGCCCGGCAACGCCGGGCGTTTTCATTTTTATCGACCGCCAGCCAGCCCCTCGCGGCGCGGATCCGCCCCGCCTTGCAATCCCTGTGGCGTGATAGCGATGGCGTGCAGGCCGGAATTCATTTCGCTCGCCACCACCGTATATCCCAAAGCCTCCAGCGCCGGTGCCAGTTGCCGTGCATCCGTGCCCTCCTCGACTTCGAACGTGCCGAAGCGATTGGCAAGATGCGGCATCGAAACCGCCTGCTGCACGTCAATGCCCCATTCCAGATGCGCGATCAGGGCTTGCGCCACATAGTTGATGATGCGGCTTCCGCCCGGAGAACCGATTGCCAGTACCGGCTTGCCGTCCTTCAGCACGATCGTGGGAGCCATGGAGGAACGCGGCCGCTTGCCAGGCTCGACGCGGTTAGCGACCGGGATGCCATCGCGTTCCGGTATGAAAGAAAAGTCCGTAAGCTCGTTGTTGAGCAGGAAGCCGCGCACCATCAGCCGCGACCCGAAGCCGTTCTCGATGGTCGAGGTCATGGAGGCGATATTGCCGGCGCTATCAACGATGGACAGATGCGTCGTGGACGGCATTTCCGGCGCGGCTCCGGGAGCAAAGTTGAATGCCTGGTCGAAGGACGGCTCTCCAGCCTTCACCGCGTCGGGGGCGAGCGCCCGCGTCCCCTCCAGCAGCTTGGCGCGCGAGGATAGATATTCGCCGTTGAGCATGCCCTTGGGTTGCTTCACGAAGGCGGGATCGGTAACAAATTTCTCGCGGTCGGCAAAGGCAAGACGCGAAGCATCGCCGATCAACCGCCATGACTGCGGATTGTCCGGACCCAGCTTCGCAAGATCGAAAGGTTCGGTCAGGCGAAGGATTTGCGCCACGGCAATGGCGCCGGAGGAGGGCGGTCCCATGCCGCAGACCGTGTAGACACGCCAAGCGGTGCAGACCGGCTCACGCTCGATCACGGCATAAGCCTTGAGATCCGCCTCCGACAACGTGCCCGGATTATCCGGGTCGCCCGTCACCGTCGCAACGATGTCACGGGCAATCTCGCCTTCGTAGAACGCATCTGGCCCGTCCTTGGCGATGGCGCGCAAGGTCGCCGCATATTCCGGGTTCTTGCGCGTTGCGCCGGGAAACAGCGGCACGCCCTCCTCGGAAAGGAAATAAAGCCGTGAGGCTTCCTGGCGGAAAAGGCTTTCCGCCGACTCCGAAACAAGTGCATTGAGGCGGCCGGATACCGAAAACCCATCCTCCGCCAGGCGGATGGCCGGCCCGAACAGGTCAGCCCAGGGCAGTTTGCCATGCCGTTTGTGGGCTTCGTGGAGCAAGGCTACCGTTCCTGGTGTCCCAACCGACCGCCCGCCGACCACAGCATCGAAGAACTGCATCGGTTCGCCGTTATCATCGAGGAACAGCCGTGGCGATGCCCCCGACGGCGCGGTTTCGCGCCCGTCCAAAGTCGATACCTTGCCTGCCGCGGCATCGAAATGAACCAGAAAAGCTCCACCGCCGAGGCCCGACGATTGCGGCTCGACGAGACCAAGCACAAGCTGCGCGGCAATCGCGGCATCCACCGCGCTGCCGCCTTTTGCCAGAATATCCGTGGCTGTCCGTGTCGCTGCCGGATCGGCGGTTACCGCCATATGGCTGCTGGCAGTGACCAGTGCCTTTGCCTTGCGGCCCGTTGCTGCTTCCGGCGCGACTTCCTGTGCGTGCGTTGCCGCCGCGGGTGCGAGCAGGATCAGCAGGCCGAGAAGCGCAGGTTTGATCCGGCCCGACATGCCTCAGCGAATGCGCCAGAGCGGACCGTCGTCAATGCGGGTACGGCAATAATAGCCAACGCGGCATTTCGGATTGTCCTTGGTCGGGGCTACCTTGAGCCAGGTGATTTCGTCCGGTTCGCAAAATCCCCGGTTGGAGACAATACGCGTATAAGTATGCTGGCCGGTGGTCATGACTACAGCGCCGCTGCGGCGGACGAAGTCCTGTGCCTGCTGGCAGGTCATGGCGCGGGTATCGGGACGAGCCATCGCCTCGCCCGGAACCATTGGCGCGGCGACGGCCGCCGCCGCAACGAGAAGCATTGCAGTGCTGCGGCCACGGGGCCGCATGAATGCTGAATGTATCGCAGACATCGTCTACTCCGTTTTTTCGCCCCAACTTGTCAGATAATGCAGCTTGCCCTCAGGTCAAAGCGGAACTTGCTCACCGACTGGTAAGTCTGTCGCGACAAGTGAAGCCTACGGCACACTTTTTCGTGTCCATGGTAGGTGCTGTCGCTCTTTGGGTCACCTGGCCCGGTTCGCAAAAGCCCTGGCCCCTGACGAACCTTGAAAAGGTGTTCTGTCCGGTGGTCAGCACGATCGAATTGAACTGCTGGACCATGGTCTGCGCCTGCGCGCACGTCATGGTGCGCGTATCGGGCCGGGCGAGGGCTTGCCCTGCCACGAAGACAGCTATGGCAAAGCCTGCGAGTGCCATCACGGTTCGATTTCCAAGCACCAATCGCCTCCTGAATTGGCGTTGCGAAACGCCTTGCCTGCCAAGCGTTGCTCCCCAGCTTCGATAGTGCCGGATTCACGCGCGTTTGCAAGTTTGCGATAGCTCACACCTTGATGACGCCATTGCCTCATTTTTAGGCGAGCCTTACTATTGTCCGCCCGTTTGCCACGGTGCTAACGTTTCGCAGGGCGCGCCGGCGAAAACGCCCAAGACTCGCCGGTTGCAGGGAGCGGTGCTTGTACGAAACAGTGAATTCCCGGTTTTTCGACGAGATGATCACCGCCAACGGCGAGGTCAGGGAGCCGTACCGGGTAATTGGCGAATGGTTGAAGTCGCAGCCGCGCGGCGGAATCGCGGAAAAGGCTCGCGCCGCAGAGGCGATTTTCCGCCGGCTTGGCATCACCTTCGCGGTGTACGGCTCGAACGAAGCGACCGAGCGGCTCATTCCCTTCGACATAATCCCGCGCATCATCGCCGCAGCCGAATGGCGCAGGCTCGAAAAGGGCATCGAGCAGCGCGTGCGGGCGATGAACGCCTTCCTCCACGATATCTATCACGGGCAGGAGATCATCAAGGCAGGGCGCATACCCGAGAAGATGGTGCTGCACAACGCCGCCTTCTGCCCCCAGATGGTGGGGCACAACCCGCCACGCGGCGTCTACGCCCACATCATCGGTGTCGACCTCGTTCGTGTAGGCGAAAACGAATTCTATGTACTGGAAGACAATTTGCGAACGCCCTCCGGTGTTTCATACATGGTGGAAGATCGCGAGGCGATGATGCGCCTGGTGCCGGAACTGTTCAGCCGCTACCGGGTCGCGCCGGTCGAGGATTATGCCGAAAACCTGCGCCGAACCCTTCAACACATGGCGCCGCCCGCCTGCAAGGGCGATCCGTGCATCGTGGTGCTGACGCCCGGCATCTTCAATTCCGCCTTTTTCGAACATTCCTTCCTCGCCGATGAAATGGGCGTGGAACTGGTGCAGGGCGACGACCTCTTCGTCGATGACGGGTTCGTCTACATGCGCACGACGCAAAAGCCGCAGCGCGTCGACGTGATCTATCGCAGGGTGGACGACGATTTTCTCGATCCGCTCACCTTCCGCCGCGATTCGACGCTTGGCGTGCCGGGCCTCTTCTCGGCCTACCGGGCCGGAAATGTGACCATCGTCAACGCACCGGGCACGGGCATTGCCGACGACAAGGCCGTCTATTGCTATGTACCGCAGATCATCGAGTTCTACATGGGCGAGAAGCCGTTGCTCAACAACGTGCCCACCTGGAATTGCTCGCGGCCGGACGAGCTTGCGCATGTGCTCGACCGGCTCGAGGATCTGGTGGTCAAGGAGGTTCACGGCTCAGGCGGCTACGGCATGCTGGTCGGCCCGGCAGCGACGAAGCGCGAGCGCGAGGAGTTTCGCAAGCGGCTAAAGGCGCGGCCCGACAACTACATCGCGCAGCCGACGCTGGCGCTGTCGACCTGTCCCACCCATGCCGAGCGGGGATTGGCGCCCCGCCATGTCGATCTGCGGCCCTTTGTACTCGTGGGCGACCGGATCCGGATCACGCCGGGCGGCCTGACACGCGTGGCGCTCAAGAAGGGATCGCTGGTGGTCAATTCCTCGCAGGGCGGCGGCACAAAGGATACATGGGTGTTGCAGGAATGAATTGCAGGGCGGAGGTCATCGTCTGATGCTGGGGCGGGCCGCATCGAGCCTCTACTGGATGTGCCGCTATGTCGAGCGGGCCGAGAACATGGCCCGGCTGCTCGATGTCGGAAACCGCATGGCGCTGACGCCCGGCCTTGACGCCGGACATCGCGAGCAATGGGAATCCACCCTGCAGGCGGCGGGCGTTGCCGAGCCATTTTTCGCCCGCAAGCAGGCGGCGACTATCGCCAGTATCCGCGACTTCATGTTGTTCGACGAGTCCAACCCGTCCTCGGTGTTGAGTTGCCTGCTTGCCGCGCGCAGCAACGCGCGTTCGGTGCGCACATCCATCACGACGGAAATGTGGGAGAGCATCAACGAGACCTGGCTGGAATATTCCCAGATACGGCCGTCCTCGATCAGCGCCAATGACCTGCCGGCGCTGCTCGACCGCATCAAGCGCGACACGGCGCGGTTTCGCGGCGCGATGCTAAACACGATCCTGCGCGATGACGGCTATTGCTTCTGCCAGCTTGGCGTTTTCAACGAGAGGGCCGACAACACGGCCCGCATTCTCGACGTGAAATATTATGTCCTTTTGCCGAGCTCCAGCCTCGTGGGCTCGGAAGTGGACCTGCGGCAGTGGTCTATGATACTTCGCGCCGCTTCCGCGCACCGCTCATACCGGCATGTCTATCGCGACCGCTACAAGGCCTGGAACATCGCCGATTTCCTGATCCTGCGCCACGAAATGCCGCGCTCGCTGGCGCATTGCTACCGGTGGATAAGCGCCACGCTCGACCAGCTGGAGGAACTCTACGGCAACCGCTACGCGTGTCACGACCAGGTTGGAGCCATACAGGCGAAGCTTGAGCCCGGCACCATGGATTTGATTTTCCGGCAGGGCCTGCACGAATTCCTCAGCGAGTTCATCAACGCCAACAACGCGCTGGGCGCTGCGATCGCCGAAAGCTATAACTTCCATTGAGCCGGGATCCCTTCGAGCGAGCCTGGCGTGGAGCTGCCGATGCATATCGAGATCGATCACAAGACGGTCTATTCCTATGAGCACCCTGCGAAGTACGGCGTGCAGGAATTCCGGCTGACGCCGGTTTCCTTTCCGGGGCAGAAGGTCATCTCCTGGGCGGTCGAGGCGCCGGGCATGCACGGCGCCGCCAGCTATATCGATGCCTTTGGCAACACGGTGTATCTAGTCAACCAGGTACGCGAGCGATCTGAACTGACTGTCAGGGTTCGCGGCATTGTCGAGACATCCGAAACCGGCGGGATCGTCGGGCATTTGCGACACGAACCGTCATCGCGCATCTTCCTGCGCGAGACCGACTTGACCAGGACCGACAAAGCGATCGAGGCGATGGCCTCGCAACTTCTGCAATCGGACGATACGGTCGCGATGTGCCATGCGCTGATGCAGGCGATATCCGGACAGATGCGCTACGATACCGGCACCTCCGACTCTGCAACAACAGCGGCGCAAGCTTTCGCGAAGCGCAGCGGGGTTTGCCAAGATTTCACCCATGTCTTCATCGCCGCTTGCCGGACGATGGGGCTGCCGGCGCGTTATGTGACCGGCTATCTGTTCCTGCCGGACGAACCGGACCATTCGGACGCGCACCACGCATGGGCCGAGGTGCTCATCAAGGGCCTTGGCTGGGTGGGTTTCGACCCGACAAACGCAATTTGCCCGGACGAGCGCTATGTGCGCCTTGCCTGCGGGCCGGATGCGACCGAGGCCGCGCCAGTGCGCGGGCTGCGGCGCGGGTCGGGCGAAGAGAGTTTGAAAGTATTCGTCAGCGTCACCAAACCGCAGGTTCCGCAGGCCCAAGGCCAGTCGCAACAGTGACCTTCAACAGCGATGTTGGCCTGACCGGCTTGTAAGCGCCCGTTCCGCTTGTATAAATCTCGCAATGACATACTGCGTTGGCCTTCGCCTCAACCGGGGCATCATCTTTGCGTCCGATACCCGCACCAATGCGGGTTTCGACAACGTTGCGCAGTTTCGCAAGATGCATACCTGGGAAACCAAGGGCGAGCGGGTCATGGTGCTTCTCACCGCCGGCAACCTTGCCGTCACCCAGGCAGTGATCAGCTTGCTGAACGAGGGGCTTGTCCAGGACCATGAGGAAGGCGAGGGCCGCGAGACCATGCTTTCCGTGGCCACGATGTTCCAGGCAGCACGGCTGGTCGGTTCGACCCTGCGCGAGGTGCACCGCATTGACGGGGAACGGCTGGGCCCCGAAGCGGCGGCCTTTTCGGCGACCTTCATCCTTGGCGGCCAGATCAAGGGCGAAAAGCCAAGGCTGTTCCAGATCTACAACGAAGGCAATTTCATCGAAGCCTCGAGCGACACGCCGTTCTTCCAGATAGGCGAGCACAAATACGGCAAGCCGATCCTTGACCGCGTGGCCGTGCCCGACATGCGCATGGGCGACGCGGCAAAACTGCTGCTTATTTCCTTCGATTCAACGCTGCGCTCCAATCTTTCGGTTGGCATGCCGATCGACCTGCTGATTTATCGCACCGATACGTTCGAAATCGGCGAACAACGCCGTATCCGGGCCGACGATCCCTATTTCCGCAAGCTATCGGAGGGCTGGTCGCGGGCGCTTCGCACCGCCTTCGCCAATATCGAGAGCTACACCAACACCGATTGACGGCGGGGCGGGACAGGGAAGCACCATGACGCATCACGAGCAGGCGCGGCGTCCGCATGCGATGGAGATGTCCGAACGCACCGGCATCGCGCTGGTGTTCGGTTCTGCGCTCGCCTGGAGCTTCGGCGGCGTGTTTTCGCGCTATCTCGACCCGGCGCTCGACGTATGGACCGTTGTCTTCTGGCGCTCAGCCTGGGCCGCGGCTTTCCTGTTCGCCTTCATGCTTTGGCGCGACGGGCCGCGCGGGACGCTGAACCTCATCACGTCCATGCGCCTGCCGTCATTCCTGGTGGCGCTGTGCTTTGCCACCGCATCCACGTCCTTCGTGGTGGCGCTCAGTCACACGACCGTTGCCAATATCCTCCTGATCCAGGCCGCCGTGCCGCTGATCGCGGCGCTGCTTTCGTGGATATTGTTCCGTGAGGTGGTTAGTCGCCAGACGGCGGTCGCCATTGCGCTGGTGATCCTTGGCGTTGGCGTGATGGTATCGCAATCGCTGACGGGCAAGGTCTCGCCGATCGGCGACGCGCTGGCGCTGCTGATCTCCTTCGCATTCGCCATCGCAACGGTCATCACGCGGCGCTATTCCCATGTGCGCATGGTGCCGGCGGTTTTCCTCGGCATTTGCATCGCCGGCGCGGTCGCCTTCTTCAACGCGAAGTCCTTCGTTGTGACCGGCCAGGAAATGGCGGTGCTTTTCGGCTTCGGCGCCGTCAATCTCGGCGCGGGGCTGGCGATGTTCGTGACCGGCGCGCGCTTCGTGCCTGCCGCGGTCACTGCGCTGATCGGCCTTGGCGAACCGGTGCTGGGACCGATCTGGGTCTGGCTCTTCCACGGCGAAGTGCCGACCACGGCGACGCTGATCGGCGGCGCAATTGTCATGGCCGCGCTGATCTGGCACGTCACGCGCGAATTCGTCGCCCATGACAAGAAGCGCGTGCTTCCGCCTGCTTCCTGATCAAACGGTCAGGTGCCGCCGCACGGCCGGATCGTCGAGGCTTGCGGCGTCGCCGCTATGGACGATCTCGCCGCGGTCCATGACATAGATGTCGTCGGCAAGCTCTCGGCAAAAATCGAGGTACTGTTCCACCAGCAGCACCGTGATGCCCTCGTTGTCGCGCAGGAATTGTGATCGCGCGGCCGATATCCTTGATGATCGACGGCTGGATGCCTTCTGTCGGCTCGTCTAGGACAAGCAGCTTCGGCCGTGTCACCAGCGCCCGGCCGATGGCGAGTTGCTGTTGCTGCCCGCCCGACAGGTCGCCGCCGCGCCGGTTCAGCATTTCCTTCAGCACGGGGAACAGCTCGAACACATAGGCCGGAATGCTGCGCGCCTTGCGGGCTAGCCCGGCATATCCGGTTTCAAGGTTTTCGCGCACGGTAAGCAGCGGAAAGATCTCGCGCCCCTGCGGCACGAAGCCGATGCCGGCCCGCGCACGGTCGTAGGATGGCATGCGCCCGAGCGTCTTGCCTTCCAGTGAAATCGAGCCTCCGTTCAGCGGATGATGCCCGACGATGGCGCGCATCAGGGAGGTCTTGCCGACACCGTTGCGGCCGAGCAGGGCGGTGATGCGCCTGTCGCCGGCATCTAGCGAAACGTTGCGCAGCGCAATCGCCGCGCCATAGCTCAAACTTGCATTTTCAACGGAAAGCATTGTCTCACCTCCCGAGATAGACTTCGATGACCCGCGGATCGTTCGACACATGGTCGAGCGAGCCTTCGGACAGCACCGAGCCTTCATGCAGGCAGGTGACCTTGACGCCGAGTTCGCGCACGAAGCCCATGTCGTGCTCGACGACGATGACGGAATGGCTCTGCGCGATCTCGCGAAGCAGCCGGGCTGTTTCCTCGGTCTCCGCGTCGGTCATGCCGGCAACCGGTTCGTCAACGAGCAGGAGTTCGGGGTCCTGCGCCAGCAGCATGCCGATTTCCAGCCATTGCTTCTGGCCGTGCGAGAGGTTGGCAGCGAGATTGCCGCGCAGATGCGACAGGCGGATCGTGTCCAGCACTTCGCGGATGCGGCCTTCATGCGCGGGCGTGCGCCGGTGGAACAGCGTGGCGAATACGCCGCGCGCGCCGGCCAGCGCCAGCGCAAGATTGTCCTCGACCGTATGACCCTCGAAGACGGTCGGTTTCTGGAACTTGCGGCCGATCCCCATCATCGCGATTTCGGATTCGCTGTGTCGCGTCAGGTCGATCTCGCCCTTGAAGAACACTTCGCCGGAATCCGGCCGCGTCTTGCCGGTGATGATGTCCATCATCGTCGTCTTGCCCGCGCCGTTCGGGCCGATGATGGCGCGCATCTCGCCCCGGTCGAGCACGAGCGACAGATTGTTGATGGCGCGAAAGCCGTCGAAGGATACCGACACGCCGTCGAGATAAAGCAGCGTTTCGCCCTTGTGGCCGGGATGGGTGCTGGTGTTCATTCTGCCACCTGCGGCTTGGCTTCGGCTTCGATCGCTTCAGGCTTGGACGCGGCAGGGCGGCGGGCCAGCCAGTGCTCCCGCACGGTGCCGACTATGCCCTTGGGCAGGAACAGCGTGACGAAGATGAACAGCCCGCCGAGCGCAAAGAGCCACAATTCCGGCAGTGCGCCGGTGAACCAGCTCTTGGCCGCGTTCACGGCAAGCGCCCCGATGATCGGCCCGATGATGGTGCCGCGCCCGCCGACGGCAGTCCACACCACGACCTCGATCGAATTGCCCGGATCGAATTCGCCCGGATTGATGATGCCGACCTGCGGCACATAGAGCGCCCCGGCGATCCCCGCCATCACGGCCGAGACGGTGAAGGCGAAGAGCTTGACCATTTCCGGCCGGTAGCCAAGGAAGCGCGTGCGGCTTTCGGCGTCGCGCACCGCGACCATCAGCTTGCCGAGTTGCGAGGAAGTGATCGCCGCAGTGACGACCACGCCCAGCGCCAGCGCGATTGCCGATGCGGCGAACAGGATCGCACGCGTCGAATCCGCCTGCACGTTCATGCCAAGGATGTCCTTGAAGTCGGTCAGGCCGTTATTGCCGCCAAAGCCCATGTCGTTGCGGAAGAAGGCCAGCAGCAGCGCGTAGGTCATCGCCTGCGTCATGATCGACAGGTAGACGCCCGGTGACGCGGCTGCGGAACGCGAACCAGCCGAAAGCGAAGGCAAGCAGCCCCGGCACGAGCATGACCATGATTGCGGCGAACCAGAACTGGTCGAAGCCATGCCAGTACCAGGGCAGTTCCTTCCAGTTGAGGAACACCATGAAGTCGGGAAGCTCCGGATTGCCATACACGCCGCGCGTGCCGATCTGGCGCATCAGGTACATGCCCATGGCATAGCCGCCCAGCGCGAAGAACGCGCCGTGGCCTAGCGAGAGAATGCCGCAATAACCCCAGACGAGGTCGAGCGACAGCGCCAGCAGGGCGTAGGTCAGATACTTGCCGAGCAACGCCACGATGTAGGTTGGCACATGCAGCGGGTTATCTGGCGGCAGCAGCAGGTTGAGTGCAGGCACCAGCACGGCGGCGACAAGGATGAGCGCCAGCGTCACCAGGATCGGTCGCGTCAGGCCGTTGCGCAGCAGATGGCCGAGGATCATGCTTCCACCGCCCGGCCCTTGAGCGCGAAGAGCCCGCGCGGCCGCCGTCTGGATGAAGGCGATAATGAAGACAAGCACGAGGATCTTGCCGAGCACTGCCCCGACATAGGGCTCGAGGAACTTGTTGACGATGCCCAGCGTCAGCGCGCCGACCAGCGTGCCCCACAGATTGCCGACCCCGCCGAACACCACCACCATGAAGCTGTCGATGATGTAGCCCTGCCCGAGATTGGGCGAGACGTTGTCGATCTGCGACAGCGCCACGCCCGGCCATTCCGGCTATGCCGGAGCCGAGCGCGAAGGTCAGCGCATCGATCCATGGCGTGCGGATGCCCATGGCCGACGCCATGCGCCGGTTCTGCGTGACGGCGCGCATTTGCAGGCCGAGCGGCGTGCGGTTGAGCGCCCAAAGCAGCACGAGGAATACGGCGGCGGCGAAGAGCACGATGTAGAGACGGTTCCAGGTCACGGTCAGTTGGCCGATCTCGAACGCGCCGGACATCCATGAAGGGGTCGACGACTTCCTGGTTGGTCGGACCGAAGATCGTCCGCACGCTCTGCTGCAGGATCAGCGACACGCCCCAGGTGGCAAGCAGCGTTTCCAGCGGGCGGCCGTAGAGAAAGCGGATGATGCCGCGCTCCATGCCGAGGCCGACCGCGCCCGAAACGAGGAAGGCGAGCGGCAGCGCGACCGCCAGCGACCAGTCGAGCATTCCGGGCGCGGATGTGCGCATGATCTCCTGCACCACGAAGGTGGTGTATGCGCCCAGCATGACCATTTCGCCATGCGCCATGTTGATGACGCCCATGACGCCGAAGGTTATCGCAAGGCCGATCGCAGCAAGCAGCAGCACCGACCCAAGCGAAATGCCGTAGATCACGTTTTGGCCGACGCCCCAGATGGCAAGGCTCGCCTCGACCTTGTCGATTGCCGAAGCCGCGGCGGCTTTCAGCTCGCCATCCGAACCGGCCTCGAAGCGGGTAAGCAGCGAAATGGCGTCGCGGGTGCCGAGTGCGGCGACCGCATTCATCGCCTCCAGCTTTTCGGCTTCCGGCCGGTCGGAGAAGAGAATTGCGCCGGCCCGCGCTGCCTTCAGCCGCGCTGCAATGGCCGGATCGCGCTTCGGCGGCAAGAGCCGCGTCGATTGCGCCAAGCGCGGCGGGATCGGGATTGGAGACGAGGGTTTCGACCGCCTTCAGCCGCACCGTCCTGTCGGGGGACGAACAGCGTCAGCGAGCCGATGGCGTCGCGGATGACGCGCCGAAGCGCGTTGTTGACCTTGATCTTGGAAAGCTCGGCTGCCTTCGCTTCGCCGGCGGGTTCGCCCGTGACCGGATCGGCGAGCTTGAGTGTGCCGCTGCCGGTGGCGATGACTACCGCCTTGTCGGACTTGCGAATCTGCAGATCGCCTTCGCCCAGCGCTGAAAGTACGCGGGAGGCTGCGCCTTCGCCGGTGGCTGCAAGTTCCCCGACGATCGCCTGCGTTTCGTTGAAGTTCTTGGCGTCGGCGAATTTGGCGATGATCGCGCGCAACTGCGCTTCGTCGGCCCTTGCCTGTCCTGGCCCGGCAAGCGCCGCAGAGGCAAAGAAGCAGGCTCAGGAAAAAGGCGTTGATGGTTTTCATGAATTCGCCGGGCCTGAAATTTCGGGCGTGAAAATTGCGGACATGAAAATCCCGGGCGGCGGAAGGAGACGCCGCCCGGGCATGTTTCAGGTGATCAGGAACCCTTGCCGCCGCACTTGCCGAGCGCAACGTTGAAGTTGCCGCAGTTCATTGGCGCGCGCCAGTCGGCGATCAGGTCCTTGGAGTCCGGCAGGAAGTCGGACCATTCGTCGCCAACCACGAGGCCGGGGGTTTCCCAGACGGTCTCGAACTGGCCGTCGGCCTGGATTTCGCCGATCAGCACAGGCTTGGTGATGTGGTGGTTCGGCATCATCGCCGAGAAGCCGCCCGAAAGGTTCGGAACCGCGACGCCGATGATCGAGTCGATCACTGCGTCCGGATCGGTCGGTGCCGGCCTTTTCGACCGCCTCAACCCACATGTTGAAGCCGATGTAGTGCGCTTCCATCGGGTCGTTGGTCACGCGCTTGTCGTTCTTGATGAAGGCGCGCCATGCGTCGATGAACGCCGTGTTGGTTTCGCTTTCGACCGACTGGAAATAGTTCCAGGCTGCGAGGTGCCCGACCAGCGGCGTGGTGTCGAGGCCCGCAAGTTCTTCTTCGCCGACCGAGAAGGCGACGACCGGGATGTCTTCGGCCTTGATGCCCTGGTTGCCGAGCTCCTTGTAGAAGGGAACGTTCGCATCGCCGTTGATGGTCGATACGACGGCGGTCTTCTTGCCTGCCGAGCCGAACTTCTTGATGTCGGCGACGATGGTCTGCCAGTCGGAATGACCGAACGGCGTGTAGTTGATCATGATGTCTTCGGCGGCGACGCCCTTGGACTGGAGATAGGCCTCGAGAATCTTGTTCGTGGTGCGCGGGTAGACATAGTCGGTGCCCGCCAGAACCCAGCGTTCGACGCCTTCTTCGTTCATCAGGTAGTCGACGGCGGGAATGGCCTGCTGGTTAGGCGCGGCGCCAGTGTAGAACACGTTGCGCTGGCTTTCCTCACCCTCATACTGGACGGGGTAGAACAGCAGCGAATTCAGTTCCTCGAATACCGGCAGCACGGACTTGCGCGACACCGAAGTCCAGCAGCCGAACACGGCTGCGACCTTGTCCTTTTCGATCAGTTCGCGCGCCTTTTCGGCGAACAGCGGCCAGTCGGACGCCGGATCGACGACAACCGCCTCGAGTTTCTTGCCGAGCAGGCCGCCCTTCTTGTTCTGCTCGTCGATGAGGAACAGCATCGTGTCCTTCAGCGTGGTTTCGGAAATTGCCATCGTTCCGGACAGCGAATGCAGGATGCCGACCTTGATGGTCTCCTCCTGCGCAAAGGATGCGGTCGTAGAGAAAGCCAGGGCCGCCCCGAAGGATGCCATGGCGAGATTGCGGGTAATGGACATTAGGTAGCTCCGCGATTGTGTTTGCACTGCACAATCATTGCAACGCTTGTGCCAATTCGAACGGCAGCCCGGACCTTTTCCAGGTTTGCATGTTTTAACAATAGGTTAATTCAAAGGGTGCGTTCGTTGCGGGAAATTGGGAGGGGCGATTGGTGTAAAGTATGCTGCACAGCAAACATGCAGAGGCGCCATACTTCGCTCAAGAAGTATGCAAAGTGTGCATGCGATTAAATTTTGTGCGCTCGAAGCCGGATAACGAGATCGCTGCAATGCGCTGCCAGGGAAGCTGCAAGGAAGGCCGCTATCGCCACGCCGCCGCCGCCGGTCAGGGCGACATAGAGCGCGCCCATCAGCGCCGCGCCCGAGGCTGCGTTAAAAAGCAGCGAAGCGCGCAGGGCAGGGCGGTTGCGCAGTACCACCAAAATGAAGGCCGCCTCAACAGCCAGCGCGGCCAAGGCGATCACCGGCAGCATGCCGGACTGCGCAAGGCCGTCGACGAACGCGATCATCCCGGCGCGAGGCCAAGCAATTGGCGGATGTCCTTTACGAGCACGCGCAGATGTGCCGCCGGATCTCGCTTGACAAGCTTCTTGTTGAGGTAGGATTCCCAGGTGAGCGCCTGCACGTCCGGATCTGCGCACATCTTCACGAACTGCTCGCGCAACCGGTCGCTGCGATACCAGATGAATTGCAGGAGGCCGAGAATGAAGAAAACACGACCGTGCTCCTTCATGAAGCGCTTTCGGGCGGTCGCTAGCGCGCCAGCCTTGCCGGTATCGAGCATCTGCATGGCAGCGTCGGCGCAAAGTTCGCCGGACAGCATGGCGTAGTAGATGCCTTCGCCCGAAGATGGCGCGACCACGCCCGCCGCATCGCCTGCCAGCACCACGTTGCGGCCATCGTCCCAGCGGCGCATCGGCTTGAGTGGCAGCGGTGCGCCCTCGCGGCGGATTACCCGGGCGTCAGCAAGGCCGGCATCGGCGCACAGTTGGCGCGTTGCGGCTTTCATGTCGTGGCCCTTCACCGCGGAACCGCAGCCGACGGAAGCCTGCTTGCCATGCGGAAAGACCCAGCCGTAGAAATCCGGCGAGATCGAACCGCGGTAGACGACATCGCAGCGGTTTGGCGTGTAGCCCTCGATCCTCTCCTTTGGGGCCTCGATGATCTCGTGATAGGCGAACACATATTTCGGCCGCTTGTTGGGTCCGAAGATCACACGGCGCACCGCTGAGTTCGCTCCGTCAGCGCCAATCAATGTACGGGCGCGAAAACGGCTCTCGCCGCCGCCTTTTTCCTCGAAAGTCACGGTCACCAGCCCGTCGCCGTCGCGCGTCATGCCGCTGAAGGAGGCCGATGTGTAGGCTGCACCCGCTTCTTGCGCCCGCTGGCGCAGCCAGGGATCGAAGGTTTCGCGATCGACCATGGCCACGTGGCCGCGGTCGCCGATGTCCATTTCCACCTCGCGTCCCGTCGGCGAGATGATCCGCGCGGCATTGATGCGGGCGCAGATGATCTCGCGGCGGGATGTCGTAGTCGCGGATGGCGCGGGTGGGAATTGCCCCGCCGCACGGCTTGATGCGGCCCTCGCGGTCGGCCAAGCAGCACCTTGCGTCCCGCCTTGGCAAGCCGCAATGCCGCCGTTGCGCCCGCAGGTCCGCCGCCCACTACGATAACGTCGTAATTTATCGCGTTCATCGGCTCACTCCGCCGGTTCGGCGGTCAAGCCGCCCAGACTGTTTTCGATGGTGGTTATTTTCCGTATGCCGATGCGCAGCGCCATCAGTGCGGACAGGATGAACAGCCCCGCCTCAAGCGTGAAGACGGCGGCAAACGAGACCGGCACGCTCTGCGTGAGCGCGCGCGCGATGTCGATGGCAAGCGTTCCGGCAAATCCGCCGAGTCCAAAGGAGATCGCCTGCGCCGCGCCCCAAACGCCCATGCGGATGCCTTCGCGCTTTTGATTGCCCGCGCCGGCAAGCTCCATCATCGTTCCGATCGCGGCAACCGCGAATGCGCCGTTGGCAAAGCCGAGCAGCGCGATGTTGGCTTTCAGCGGCCAGTGCCGGCGCTGCCATCGCCGCGAAGGCCAGCGCGCCAAGCGCTACCGCCGAGAATACGCAGCCGCCAACCGTCAGGATTTTCAGCACGGGCCTGGCCGCTGCCCGAAAACAGGCTTCCGGCAACGCCGACCAGCGCCATGCCGATGAGTACGCCTGCATGCTGTACGCCGGAAAGCTTCGTCGTTTCGCCCGGCGTCATGCGCGAACAGCAGTCCGCCGAACGGTTCGAGGATCAGGTCCTGCGTGCTGTAGGCCAGCATCGAGACGAAGACGAAAATGGTGAAAAGCCGGTCGACCGGGTCGGCCCAGATCTCAGCGAGGTTGCGGCGGAAATCGAGTTTCGCCGGCCGCTCCCCGCCCAGATCCGCGGCGCGGCGCTCGACGCCCGCTATTGCGACAAGCGTCAGCAGGAAGGCAACGCGCACCGACGCCTGCGGTCACGGCAACGAGGCGCGAATGCGAGTAGGGGTCGAGCAGGCTTCCGGTGACGATGGCGGTGATGACGATGCCCGCGACCATCATCATCCACACGATGGTTGCCGCCGCGGGCCTGCGCTGCGGGCGGGTACGGCTTGCCAGCAGCGCCAGCAGCGAAGTGCCGCACGCGCCGATGCCGAAGCCGATGAAGGCATAGGCGACGATTGCAGCGGAAAGTCCGAGCAAGAAGCTGCGCTCGAACAGCAGCGTCGTCGCCGAAGCGGCGGTTCCGGCGATCGCCAGCACGGCCATGCCGCCGAGGATCCATGCTGTGCGCCCGCCTCCCATGTCGGAGCGGTGCCCGAACACGGGCCGCAGCAATTGCACGGCGTAATGCAGGCCGACCAGCGCACCGGGAATGGCAGCAGCAAGCGCAAGCTCAACCACCATCACGCGGTTGAGCGTCGATGTCGTCAGCACGACGACCGAGCCAAGCGCCGCCTGGACCAGCCCGAGCCGCATGATGGCGAGCCATCCAAGGCCTTCCTGTGATGCGAACCGCGCCATCTGCCCTCCCTGTGGCGACCTCGTCAGGGCCGCAATGCGAATGCCGTTACCATCATGCCGCTGACATAGAGTCCGACGCCGATGGCGCTGTACCAGACCGCCCGGCCCGCCGGATCTCGCAGGAAGCGGACCATGCAGGCAAGCTTGCGCGGCGAGCAGCAGGCCGACCGCGGCTGCATGGACAAACCGGCCTTGCTGAACAAGCAGCGCAACGACGCCGGCTTGCGGCACGGCCATGACGATGCAGGCAAGCCGCGCCGCCCCGTCTGCGCCGAGCATCACCGGAAGGGAATTGATGCCCATTTTCCGGTCGCCTTCCATCGCCTTGAAATCATTGAGCGTCATGATGCCATGCGCGCCTATGCCATAGGCCAGCGCGGCGATGAACACCGGCATGGACGGGGCCGTGCCAAGCGCCGCAGCGGCAGCCGTGAGCCATGGCAGCGTCTCGTATGAAATGCCGACGGCCGCATTGCCATACCAGCCATTCGCCTTGAGGCGCACAGGCGGCATGCTGTAGGCCCAGGCCAGCACGATGCCGATGATCGCGGCGATGAACACGTAGGTTCCAAGCAGTGCGGCGACCGCCAACGAAAGCAGGGAATTAATGATCGCGATCCACAGGCCCCAGCGACCCGGCATGCGACCGGAGGGAATGACGCGCCACGGCTCGTTGATTGCATCGACATGGCGGTCGAACCAGTCGTTGACCGCCTGGCTGGCTCCGCATATCAGCGGACCAGCGAGCAGGATGCCGCCAATGATGTGAAAGGTGCGGTCCTCGATCGCCGAACCGGCGCTGATGACGCCGCAGGCATAGGCCCACATCGGCGGAAACCATGTGATGGGTTTCAAAAGCGCGAGAACTGCCCCGGGCGAGGGGTAGGCGGGGGAAGTGTCAGCGGCGTTCCGTGCAACCATGAACGCATGCTATAATCGGCCCGCAAATCCGTCAATTTCATTTTACACTGTAAAGAAAAGTTTACAGTATCCGCTCAGCTGTCGGTGTCGAAATCGGCCAGGCCGTGACGGCGCAGCTTGAGATAGAGGCTCTGGCGAGATAGCCCGAGCAACTCGGCCGCCGAGGCGCGGTTGTTGTCTGTCTGGCGCAGCGCCGCCTCGATGCACATGACCTCGATCACGTCCGCCGCCTCGCGGATGAGCTCCTTGAGGGGAACGCGACCGACGAGTTCGGAGAAATCGCCCATGCCCTGGATGTGCTGCGACGCCTGCGCGGGCAGCCCGCTTTCTCGCCGGGCATTCTCGCTGACGAGGAATGCATAGCGCTCGCGCCCGTCCGACGATGTCTGTCGTGCCGCCGAGACCAAAGCCGGGCTGGTCACGCCGATTTCGTCGCGCACCAGCGTCGAGAAACCGCGCACCTGGCCTTCATCGCGCAGGCGCGACATCAGCACCTGCAGGTCGACGGACGAGCCGCCGACCCAGTTGTTGAGATGCCGGCCGACAACCTGCGAACGGTTGAGGCCGTTTACAAGGTCGAGGAAAAGATCGTTAATCGCGACAACCGCGCCGCTGGCATCGGTCACGGCAACCGGTTCGGCGATGGCGTCGATCTGGAAGTCTTCCGAATCGGTCAATTGCCCGTTGGCGCTCGCGCCCCGGCCCGGCCCGACATGGATGAGCATGTTGGTGCGGCCCGCCTCGCGGTACGGCTCGATGGTCATCTCGCGTTCGCCGCTGGCGCCGGCAAGACGGGCCACCACGATCTGCGGCGTGCCGCTGTGCTGCACTTCCTGAAGCTTCTGGCCGACCTGGTCGCGGTCGGATTTGTCGAAGAGATTGACCGTGTTTTCGCCGACCAGCTTGCGCGCCGGCTTGCCCAGCAGGCCGATCGCCGCCTGGTTGACATCGAGGATGCGGCGATCCTGGTCGCCCGCCACGATCATCGGCTCGCGCGTCATGTGGAATATGGTGCGGTATCGCGATTCGGTTTCCCGGATCTTGCGGTACTCGGTCTCGAGTTCGACCTGGAACTGAACGAGTTGGCGCTGCAGCGCGGACATCGAACGAAGATCGTTGCCCAGCGCCAGCCGCCACTTCGATCCGGGGATCTTAACCACCAGATACTCGACGGGAAGGTCCGCCATCCCCTTCATGGGGTGGTTTACCTGCCGTCGCCGGGTCATGGTCTGCTTTTCGCTGTCGGCCATCAGCGCGTCGATCTTGTCGACGCTTTCGACGGTCACGACGTCGCGCCAGCGCTTGCCGGGCCAGGTATCGCAATTGTAACCGACGAGATCGGGATTTCGAAACGCGACATCCTCGATCACGCCGTCAGGGGAGACGGCAAGCGAAATGTCCGAACCGATCGAAGTGATCAAGGCAGCGCCGCGATCGCCAAGCTGCGCAATCAGTTCGCTTGCGCGACTGAATTGGCGGAATACAACCTTGTTTCTGTCCTGATCCATCAGGGGACCCAGGTTTGAGGGTTCAACCGCCGTAGTGTCTGGCTTCGGTGGTTTCACGTTCTTGCTGCTTCAACAGTTTGCGTCGTGAGAAGTCAAGGGCGAGTTGAGGGCTGGCGGAAACGAGATCGACGCCAAGCACACCCAGCCTTTCCTGGTTCAAGAGGGCGGCATGTCCGCCGCATATCGATTGCCGAGCGCGCGCGCTTGCGCACTGCGCCGATGCACTGGGCAAGCGCCTCGCCGCACCTTTCCGATGACCAGGATATGCAGATCACGTCAAAGGATTGGGACGACGCGCGTTTGATCCATTCTCCCGGCGTTTCCGGCATCGCCAGCGTCGTGGCCCAACCGGACGCGCGGAACAATTCCTCGACAAAGAACATGCCGAATACATGTTCGTCGCCGGGAGCGGCAAGGATGAGCGCGGACCCGCCATTGCGGCGCAGCGCAAACGCGCCCGTATCCTGGTAGAGCCGGCGGAACGTCGATTGCAGGCGACCGACTGCGACCGTGACGTCGACGAAATTGAGATTTTCGCAGCACCAGCCCTCGCCGATACGCTGGGCCGCGAGTTCCAGCAGATTGGCCTTTCGCGCCAGCGAAAGCGGCTGCGAACGCAAATAGGCATGGATATCGGCAACCGGCGCGCCGCCCACCGCCATGGAGGCGATTCGCAGCGAGGGCAACCGGATTGGATTGGCATTGTCGTTGACGCCGTCGCGCCCGTCGAACAGCGCTTCCTTGCAGGCGGGCAATATTTCCGTCTGGATGGCGCCCATCAGGGACTGGCGAAGCCCGGACCTTGCCATCGGCCGCCGTCGGCGGGCCATTGCGGTGTCCGGCATCTCCACTGTCGCCATACCCGCCGACATGGGTCACGCGCCTGGCCTTGTAGAGTGTGTCGAGGTCGTCTTTGACCCTCTCGTTCACGCGTGCCTCCATCTGGCGCGGTGCGCCCAGGCACCCGTTGCCGGATAGCCCGCTTCACTGTGACAGTCTCCCGTGCACGCTGCATGGGCGGCGCGTATAGCCCCAGCGCGCCATCCTGCCAGGCACCCCGTCTTTCCGCAGGGTCGCGCATTTGCCGGATCATTTCAGGCAGACTGACCCAAGACCATATTCAATGTAAACAAAAATCAACGTCAATTAAGGTTGACACTTTTGCGAACCCATTGTTAGTCTCAACCAGCGGGGCGCCATGGCGGCGCATGCGTTGGAGGACCGGCAAATCATGCAGGGTGGACGCAGCAGGTCGGATCGTTCCGTGGCGCTCTACACGCCCGAGCAGCGCCGCCGCCGCGATGCCACCCCCTGGACGATGGTGCAGGGCATCCTCGCGCCGGTCCAGTTCGTTGTTTTCCTTGTCAGTCTCGGCCTGATCGCGCGCTATCTCCTGACGGGCGAGGGGCTTCTTGCCGCGAATGTCTCGATCGTCGTCAAGACGCTGACGCTCTACACGATCATGATCACCGGCTCGATCTGGGAAAAGGTGGTCTTCGGCAAGCTATCTGTTCGCGCCGGCATTCTTCTGGGAAGACGTCTTCTCCATGCTGGTGCTGGCACTGCACACGGCCTATCTGGCCTGCTATTTCGGCGGCCTGCTTTCGCCCGCCGGGCTGATGCTGCTGGCGCTTGCCGCCTACGCGTCATACGTCGTCAATGCCGGCCAGTTCCTGTGGAAACTGCGCCAGGCGCGGCTTCAGGCGGGCAACGGCCCTGTTCCATCGGCAGGCGAGGTGCGGGCATGACCGCGCCAACCCCGAACCGGCCAGTTCGCCGAGCCGCAGGAGAAGGCCTGCACGCCGCTTGCCCCGCTGCGCGAGCGCGGCCAGCATGAAGTGTTCTGCGGCCTGACATCGATCATCTGGCTCCACCGCAAGATGCAGGACGCCTTCTTTCTGATCGTCGGGTCGCGCACCTGCGCGCACCTGATGCAGTCGGCGGCCGGCGTGATGATCTTCGCCGAGCCGCGCTTTGCCACTGCGATCATCGACGAGCGCGACCTTGCCGGCATGGCGGACATGAATGACGAGCTCGACCGCGTCGTCGCCCGGCTGCTGGAACGCCGCCCCGACATTCGCCTGCTGGTGCTGGTCGGCTCCTGCCCGTCGGAAGTGATCAAGCTCGACCTTGCGCGCGCCGCGCAGCGCCTCAACGAGCGCCACATGCCGCAGCGCCGGGTGATGGCCTATTCCGGCAGCGGCATCGAGACGACCTTCACGCAGGGCGAGGACAATTTCCTGGCCGAACTCGTGCGCACCGCACCTGCCGGCGAGGGTGCCCAGCTGGTGATTGCCGGCTGCATCGCCGACGTGGCCGAAGAGCAGTTCCGCCGCATTTTCGAGGCTTTCGGCATTCGGACGTGGCGTTTCTGCCGCCGCGCAATTCGGCGTCGATTCCCGCCATCGGGCCGAACACGCGCTTCCTGCTGGCGCAGCCCTATCTCGGCGGCACGGTCGCGGCGATGGAAGAGCGCGGCGCACGGCACATTCCCGCGCCGTTCCCGCTGGGCGAGGAAGGCACGACCGCTGTGGCTGCGCGCCGCCGCCGAGGCGTTCGGGTTCGACATGAACCGTTTCGACGCCATCACCGCGCCAGGCCGCGAGCGGGCGAAGGCAGCGGTTGCCCGGCACCGCCCGGCGATGGAAGGCAAGCGGATTTTCCTCTTCCCCGATTCGCAGATGGAGCCGTCGCTGGCGCGCTTCATGTCGCGCGAAATGGGCGCGGACATCGCCGAAATCGGCACGCCCTTCCTGCACCGGCGGCATCGTCGAAGGCGAGATCGCGCTGCTGCCCGACAACGATCAACTGGGCTGAAGGCCAGGATGTCGACCGCCAGATCGACCGCTGCCACGCGGCGCGGCCCGACATGGTGATCTGCGGCATGGGCCTTGCCAATCCGTTCGAGGCGGAAGGCATCACCACCAAGTGGTCGATCGAGTTCGTGTTCTCGCCGATCCATGGCTACGAGCAGGCGGGCGACCTCGCCGAACTCGTCACCCGCCCGTTCAACCGGCGCGCAGTGCTGGCGGTGGAGGTCTGACATGCAGCTGACCGTGTGGACATATGAAGGACCGCCGCATGTGGGCGCGATGCGTATCGCCGCCTCCATGGAAGGCCTCCACTATGTGCTGCACGCGCCGCAGGGCGACACCTATGCGGACCTGCTGTTCACCATGATCGAGCGGCGCAAGACCCGCCCGCCGGTGACCTATTCCACCTTCAAGGCGCGCGACCTGCGGGTCCGACACCGCGGAAATCTTCAAGAAGACCTGCCGCGACGCCGTCGAGCGTTTCCGCCCGCAGGCGATCATCGTCGGCGCATCCTGCACGGCGGAACTGATCCAGGACGATCCGGGCGGACTGGCCAAGACGCTGGGCCTCGACATTCCCGTCGTGCCGCTGGAACTGCCTTCCTACCAGAAGAAGGAAAACTGGGGCGCGTCCGAGACCTTCTACCGGCTGGTGCGCGCATTTGCCTTCAAGAGGGTGGAACGCGACGAGGCGATGAGCCGCCGCTGCAACATCCTTGGCCCGACCTCGCTCGGTTTCCGCAACCGCGACGACATCGAGGAAATCCAGCGCCTGCTGAACACCATGGGCGTGGAAGTGAACGTCATCGCCCCGCGCGGCGCGACGCCTGCCGACCTTGCCCGCCTGCCGGAGGCCGGCTTCAACATCGTGCTTTACCCGGAAATCGCCGACACCGCCGCCCGCTGGCTCGCCCGCGAGCATGGCCAGCAGACGGTGACGACGGTGCCGATCGGCGCAGGCGCAACGCGCGAATTCATCGCCGAGGTTGCGGCGCTCGCCGGTCTCGATCCGGCCAATGCGCTGCGCTACTGCGAAGAACGCCTCTCCTGGTATTCGCGCTCGATCGACAGCAATTACCTTACCGGCAAGCGCGTCTTCATCTTCGGCGACGCCACCCACGCCGTCGCCGCGGCCCGCATCGCCAGCGAGGAACTCGGCTTCAAGGTATGCGGCCTCGGCACTTATTCGCGCGAGTTCGCCCGTGACGTGCGCGCTGCCGCGGCAAAATACGGCGTCGAGGCGTTGATTTCCGACGATCATCTGGAGGTCGAGGACGCCATCGCAAAGGCCGAACCGGAACTGGTTCTGGGCACGCAAATGGAGCGGCACGCAGCCAAGCGCCTGCGCATTCCCTGCGCGGTGATTTCATCCCCGGTGCATGTGCAGGATTTCCCGGCGCGCTATTCGCCGCAAATGGGCTTCGAGGGCGCGAACGTCATCTTCGACAGCTGGGTCCACCCGTTGATGATGGGGCTTGAGGAGCACCTCCTCAACATGTTCCGCGACGACTTCGAGTTCCACGACAACGCCGCGCCATCACATCTGTCGCATGGCGGCGATGACAAGCCGGTGCGTGATGCGCGCGCGCGCGGTCGGGCCGGTGGCCTGGACGCAGGAGGCAGAAAAAGAACTCAAACGCATCCCGTTCTTCGTGCGTGGCAAGGCCCGCCGCAACACCGAAACCTTTGCCGCAGAACGCGGCGTCAACCCGATAACCATCGAGACATTGTACGATGCCAAGGCGCATTTCGGCAGATAACGCGGGTCAACCCGCCGCCAGCGCGCGCCGACCCGTTCCGGTGAACGTGGTGATCCTGACGCTCGACAGTCACATGGCGAGCGCGGCCGAACGCGCCCGCATCGCGCTCTTCAAGGAGCTGCCAGGCATCCACCTGACCCATTACGCCGTGGCCGAGTGGGCTGCCGATCCCAAGGCGGCAGACGCCTGCCGCGACGACATTGCGCGCGCCGACATCATCATCGCCAACATGATCTTCCTCGACGAGCATGTGCGCCTCGTCGGCCCGTGGCTCGAGGCGCGGCGCAACCATTGCGACGCGATCATCGCCTGCATGTCGGCCGCGGAAATCGTCAAGCTGACCCGCCTCGGCGGCTTCGACATGCAAAAGCCCGCCGGCGGCATGATCGGCCTGCTCAAGCGGCTGCGCGGCTCGGGCAAGCCCGGCGCCTCGGGCGGTCGCAGCCAGATGAAGCTGCTGCGCTCGCTGCCGCGCCTTCTCAAATACATTCCTGGCAAGGCGCAGGATGTGCGCGCCTTCTTCCTGTCCATGCAGTATTTGCTGGCGGGTTCGGACGAAAACGTCGCAAACCTCGTACGTTTCCTGGTAGCCCGCTATGCCGCGGGCGAGCGTGCCGATCTGCGGAAAACGCTTAAATACGGCAGCCCGGTCGAATATCCCGAGACAGGGCTATATCACCCGGCGCTCAAGGACCGCGTCACCGACGATCCGGCCGTATTCGCCAAGGCATCAGCAAGGACAGCGGGCCAGGGCAACAACGGAACGGTGGGCGTGCTTGTCATGCGCTCCTACCTGCTGGCCGACAACACCGCGCATTTCGACGGCGTCATTGCCGCGCTGGAGGGCAGGGGCCTGAAGGTGCTTCCGGCATTCGCCAGCGGCCTCGATGCCCGCCCGGCAATCGAGAACTTCTTCATCAAGGATGGCCGCCCGGTGGTCGATGCAGTCGTTTCGCTCACCGGTTTCTCGCTGGTCGGCGGCCCGGCCTACAATGATGCTGCGGCGGCTGAGGAAATCCTTGCAAGGCTCGACGTTCCTTACCTTTCCGCCTTCGCGGTCGAGTTCCAGACGCTCGAGGAATGGGAAGCGGGCGACCAGGGCCTCACGCCGGTGGAAACGACCATCATGGTCGCCATTCCCGAGATCGACGGCGCGAGCGGTCCGATCATCTATGGCGGCCGGTCGCTGAAGACCGGCGGCGAGCGCGACATGGCGGCCCATCCGGAGCGGGCGGAAATGCTGGCTTCGCGCATCGCCCGCCTTGTCAGGCTGCGGCGCAAGGCGCGCGCCGAGCGCAAGATCGCAACGATCATTTACAATTTCCCGCCCAATGGCGGCGCGGTCGGCACGGCGGCGTATCTCTCGGTCTTCCGCTCGCTCTTCAACACGCTGAAGGCCATGAAGGCGGAGGGCTACACCGTCGATCTGCCGGCGGACTGGGAAGCGCTGCGCGATGCGGTCCTGATCGGCAATTCGGAGCGCTACGGCGCGGCGACCAATGTCGCGCATTTCGTCGAGGCCGAAACGCATGTGCGCACAGAGCGCTGGCTGCCGGAAATCGAGAAGCAATGGGGCCCGGCGCCCGGGCCGTCACCAGAGCGACGGGCGGCGCATCTTCGTGCTCGGCGCGCGTTTCGGCAATGTCTTCGTCGGCGTGCAGCCCGCCTTCGGCTATGAAGGCGACCCGATGCGCCTGCTGTTCGAGAAGGGCTTTGCGCCGACGCATGCCTTCGCCGCCTTCTACCGGTATCTGCGCGAGGGCTTCGGGGCTGACGCCTACTTGCATTTCGGCACGCATGGCGCGCTGGAATTCATGCCGGGCAAGCAGGTCGGACTTTCATCAGCCTGCTGGCCTGACAGGTTGCTGGCCGACGTGCCGAACTTCTACCTCTATGCCGCCAACAATCCGTCGGAAGGCACCATCGCGCGCCGCCGCTCGGCTGCAACGCTGATCAGCTACCTGACACCGCCGCTGGTTTCGGCCGGGCTCTATCGCGGCCTGATCGACCTCAAATCATCCATCGACCGCTGGCGCGGCCTTGCGCCGGACATGAGCGCGGAGCGAGTGCGGCTGGCCGAGACGATCAAGGCGCAGGCTGTTGCGCTTGACCTCGCCCCGGCGGAAGCGGACTGGAGCCATGACGGCGGCGCGGAAGTGCCCGGCCTGGCCGCTGCGGTCGCGGAACTCGAGGCAACGCTTATTCCGCACGGTCTGCATGTTGTCGGTGAACCGATGGATCCCGGCGAGCGGGCCGACATGCTGGCGAGCGTCAATTCGGCCTTTGGCGACGCCATGCTGGATGCAGGCACTGTCGCACGCATTGCAGCGGGAGAGACCGTATCAAGCCGTCTGTCCGGCGACATGGCGCAAGCGGCCTGCACGCTCGAGAAGCTCAACATCGATCTTTCCGTCGACCACGAAGTTTCTGCCATGCTGCACGCGCTCGACGGCGGTTATATCCGCCCGGTCAGTGGCGGCGACATCATCCGCACCCCGTCCATCGTGCCTACCGGCCGCAATCTCCACGGCTTTGATCCCTTCCGGCTACCGAGCGCCCACGCCATGGCGGAAGGCTCGCGCCAGGCAACCATGCTGCTCGACCGCTACCAGCGCGACCATGGCAGCGTGCCCAAGAGCATAGCCCTCGTCATGTGGGGAACGGACACCCTGAAGACCGAGGGCGCACCGATCGGACAGGCGCTGGCCCTGATCGGCGCCAAGCCCCGCTTTGACGGGTTCGGCCGCCTTGCCGGCGCCGAACTGATGAGCCTGGAAGAACTCGGCAGGCCGCGCATCGACGTGGTGATCACGCTTTCGGGTATCTTCCGCGACCTGCTGCCGCTCCAGACCAAGCTGCTGGCGCAGGCCTGCCTGATGGCCGCGCAGGCCGACGAACCTCTGGAGATGAACCAGATCCGCGCCAATGCGTTGGCTTGGGCGGCGCAACACGATTGCGATTTCGAGACTGCCGCGCTGCGGGTCTTCTCCAACGCCAGCGGCGCCTACGGCTCCAACGTGAACCTCCTCGTCGACAGCGGTGCTTGGGAGGAAGAGGACGAACTCGCCGAGACCTATACCCGCCGCAAGTGCTTTGCCTATGGCGTCGACGGCAAGCCGGTTCGCCAGGAGGAACTGCTTCGCGGTATTCTCGGCAAGGTAGAGACGGCGTTTCAGAACATCGAATCCGTCGAACTCGGCATCACCTCGATCGACCATTATTTCGATACGTTGGGCGGCATCAGCCGCGCGGTTCGCGAGGCCGGCGGCGGCGACATGCCGGTCTATGTCGGCGACCAGAACGCGGGCAGGGGCAAGGTGCGCACGCTTTCAGAACAGGTGGCGCTGGAAACCCGCACCCGCATGCTGAATCCAAAATGGTACGAAGGCCTGCTTCAGCACGGATATGAGGGCGTACGCCAGATCGAAAGCCACGTGACCAACACGCTCGGCTGGTCGGCGACCACCGGCCAGGTCGAGCCCTGGGTCTACAAGAACCTTACCGAGACTTTCGTGCTCGATGAAACAATGCGCCGCCGCCTTTCGGAACTCAATCCGAAGGCCAGCTCGAAGCTTGCGAACCGGCTGATCGAGGCCGTCGAGCGCAAGTACTGGAACGCCGACGAGGAAACGCTTCGCGCGCTGCGCGATGCAGGCGAGGAACTCGAAGATCGCGTCGAGGGAATCAAGGTGGAGGCTGCTGCATGAACATTTACACGCACCCGAAGACGACGGCTCTCGAAGCGCGGGCCGCGGCTGCACGGGGCGAGGACGGCGAGGGATCCGTGCAGGTGCGGATCGATGCGCAGCTTGCCTCGGGCGGGGCGCGCGTCTTCGCCGTCTACGGCAAGGGCGGGATCGGCAAGTCGACCACTTCGTCGAACCTGTCGGTCGCCTTTTCCAAGCTTGGCCAGCGCGTGTTGCAAATCGGCTGCGACCCCAAGCATGATTCCACCTTCACCTTGACCAAGTCGCTGATTCCCACGGTGATCGACGTGCTTGAAGGCGTCGACTTCCACCCGGAAGAACTTCGCACCGAAGACTTCGTGTTCGAGGGCTACAACGGCGTGCGTTGCGTCGAGGCGGGCGGCCCGCCGGCCGGAACCGGTTGCGGCGGCTATGTCGTCGGCCAGACCGTAAAACTGCTCAAGGAGCATCATCTTCTCGAAGATACCGACATCGTCATTTTCGACGTATTGGGCGATGTGGTCTGCGGCGGATTTGCCTCACCGCTCCAGCATGCCGAACGGGCGCTGATCGTGGCTGCCAACGACTTCGATTCGATTTTCGCGATGAACCGTATCGTCGCCGCGATCAAGGCAAAGTCGAAGAACTACGACGTGCGCCTCGGCGGCGTCATCGCCAACCGCTCGCGCGAAACGGACCAGATCGACCGCTTCAATGACGCGATCGGCCTGCGGCGGCTGGCGCATGTGCCGGACTTCTGACGCGGTGCGCCTGTCGCGCCTGAAGAAATGCACGCTGTTCGAGATGGGCGACACTTCCGAACTCGACGGCATCCGCAACGAATATCTCCAGCTTGCCGAGTCACTCCTGGGCAATCCGGAGCCATGCGATGCAACACCGATGAAGGACCGGGACATCTTCGATTTCCTGGGCTTCGAGTGAGGGACGGCGAAATGCAGGGCCATAGCTACACAAGGCGGCGCGACGAAGTAGCGGTTTATTTCGACCGCACGGCGCTTGACGCCTGGCAGCGCTTTGCGACCAACGAACCGCTGGGCCGCATCCGCACCACTGTCCGCGCCGGCCGCGACCGCATGCGCGCGGCGATGCTCTCGATGCTGCCCGACAATCTGGAAGGCTGGCGTATTCTCGATGCCGGCTGTGGCGCGGGCGTGATGTCCGTCGAACTCGCCCGACGCGGCGCGGATGTGATCGGCGTCGACCTTTCACCCGGCATCATCTCCTACGCCACCGCCCATCTGCCGCGGATCGAGGGTCAGGGGCGCATCCACCTTGTCCTCCGGCGACATGCTTTCTTCCGAACTTGGCGAGTTCGATGCAGTCGTCGCCATGGATTCGCTGATCCACTACCAGCCGAAGGATGCCGTGGCGGCTGCTGGCGTCGCTCGCTGCGCGCACCCGGCGCAAGATCGTCTTCACCTTTCCACCGCGCACCCTGGCGCTTTCGGCAATGCACGCCGTCGGGCGCTTCTTCCCGCGCGGCGACCGCGCGCCTTCCATCGAGCCGGTCTCGCCTGCGGCGTTGTCGCGGCTCATCGCCTCTAACCGCGACCTGTGCCGGCTGGCACGCAGGCCGGACGGGGCGTGTCTCGGGCGGCTTCTACATTTCGCAGGCTCTGGAGATCATCCGGACATGAACTTGCGCAGCGCAAAACGGATGCAGCTTTCGGAGTTCTGGCGCAGCGCCGGATCACGATTCCTGCCGTTTGCCGATGCCGCGACCGAGGAATTGCCGCTGTCGCGGTTGCTGCGCCTGTCGATGTTCCAGATTGACGGCCGGCATGGCGGTCGTGCTGCTCACCGGTACGCTGAATCGGGTGATGATCCTCGAACTTGGCGTGCCGACCAGCCTTGTCGCCGCAATGGTGGCGATCCCCGTGCTTGCCGCGCCGTTCCGTGTGCTCGTCGGCTACCGCTCCGACACCTACAAATCCGTGCTCGGCTGGCGGCGCGTGCCATATATCTGGCTCGGGCACGCTGATCCAGTTCGGCGGACTGGCGATCATGCCTTTCGCGCTGTTGCTTTTGCAGTCGCAGACCACCGGGCCGCAATGGGCCGGGCCGGTAGCCGCGGCGCTTGCCTTCCTTCTCACCGGCGCCGGCATGCACATGGCGCAGACGGCCGGGCTTGCGCTTGCCAACGATCTTGCGACCCCGGACAAGCGGCCCCGCGTCGTGGCGCTGTTCTATGTGACGCTGCTGGTCGGCATGATCCTGGCTGCGCTCGCCTTCTCCGTGCTGCTGAAGGATTTCAGCGCGATGCGCCTCATCCAGGTGATCCAGGGCGCGGCGGTGGTAACCTTGTTCGTCAACGTACTGGCGATGTGGAAGCAGGAAGCGCGCGACCCGTCGCGCACACGGCCCGACCGGGCGATGCCTTCCTTCCGCGAGGCGATCGAGACCTATCGCGGCGATCCGCGCGCCACGCGCTTGCTGGTCGCGGTCGCACTCGGTTCGGCGGCCTTCGCGATGCAGGACGTGCTGCTCGAACCCTTCGGCGGCGAAATCCTGTCGATGAGCGTGGCGCAGACGACGCTTGCTGACGGCGCTGTGGGCATTCGGCGCGCTGTGCGGCTTCGCCTATGCGGCGCGGCTGCTCGAGAAGGGCGCGAACCTCTACCGTGTCGCGGCATTGGGCAGCCTCATCGGCATCGCCGCCTTCAGTGCGCTGGTGTTTGCCGCGCCGCTTGCAGTCGGCAACATTGCTGCGTATCGGCGCGCTCTTCATCGGCGCGGGCAGCGGACTGTTCGCGGTCGGCACGATGCTGGCGGCGATGGAGATCGCCGATTCAAGCGACAGCGGCCTTGCCATCGGCGCTTGGAGCGCGGTGCAGGCAACGGCTATCGGCCTTGCGCTCGCCGGCGGCGGCGCCTTGCGCGATATCATCGGTTCATTGGCGCAATCGGGTGCGCTGGGCGAAGCCATGCACACGCCCGCGACCGGATACATCGTCGTCTACCACATCGAGATCGGGCTGCTGTTCGTCAGCCTGGCAGCCCTGGGTCCACTCGTCGGCAGGGCCGGCGGAATGGCCCGCAAGTCCAACAAGCAGTTCGGCCTTGCCGAAATGCCGAGCTGAGAGAGCCGGAAGGAGATAGAAATGCAAACCGGAGCATTTACGGCATACATCGACGTAGCCCAGATCACACTTTACGTATTCTGGATCTTTTTCGCAGGGCTGATCTGGTACATCCGCCAGGAAGACCGCCGCGAAGGCTATCCGCTCGAGAACGACCTGACCGGCGAATACAACCGTGATCCGTGGCTGTTCGTCCCGGCGTCAAAGACGTTCAATCTGCCGCATGGCCGTGGTTCGGTTAGCGTGCCCGATCTTTCCCGCCGCGACACCCGCACGCTTGCGGGCGAACGCACCGGACGGGCCCCGGGCAGCCCGATCGTGCCGACCGGCGATCCGCTGCTGGCGGGCGTCGGACCGGGTTCCTGGGCCGAACGCGCCGATTTGCCCGATCTCACGGCGACCGGCGCCAACAAGATCGTCCCGCTGCGCAGCGACGGCGAATTCTACCTTGCCAGCGAGGATCCAGATCCACGCGGCATGGAGGTCATCGGGTGCGACGGGGAAGTCGCCGGAACGATCTCGGATGTCTGGATCGACCGCTCGGAATGCCTGATCCGCTATCTCGAGGTATCGATCGGCAAGGGCGCCAAGGCTCGTTCCGTGCTGCTGCCGGTGAACTTCACGGTTTTCCGCAAGGGCTATGCCTACGTTCATGCGATCACCGCGGCGCAATTCGGCAAGGTGCCTGGCATCAAGTCGCCAGATACCGTCACTTTGCTGGAGGAAGAGAAGGTCATGGCCTATTACGGCGCCGGCACGCTCTATGCCACGCCCAGGCGCCAGGAGCCACTGGCATGAACACGGGCAGCGTCCGCCAGCATGAATACGAACCCGTTCCTGGCCTTCCCGAACGTTTGCCGGACGGCGAGCGCATCCTTTGGCAAGGCCGGCCTTCGCAGCGCAGGATCGCAACCGATGTGCTGAAGGCCCGCTGGGTGGCCTTCTACTTCGGTGTGTTGATCGTCTGGGCGATCGCCGCCGGCTGGTCAGACGGCCAGAGCAATTCGGCGCTCGTCTTCTCCGCCGGGGTGCTCTGCATCCTGGCGGCGATCCTGCTCGGCCTTATCGAGCTGTATGCCTGGGCGGTCACGCGCACAACACTGTACACCGTTACCGACCGGCGTCTGGTAATGCGTGTCGGCGTTGGTTCGTCGATCACGATGAACCTGCCCTTTGCAAGGATCGCCTCGGCCGCCATGGTCGAACGCAAGGACGGCACGGGAGACATTGTCTTCGAGGCCGCCGATGGCGTCCGGCTTTCGTGGTTCCATTTGTGGCCGCATGTGCGCCCGCGCCATTATTCAAAGCCGCAAGCCGCGCTTCGCTGCATCAGCGGCGTATCGGCCGTGGCGGCGCTGATCGTGGACGAATTGCGTGCGGCCCATGCAACGGCTGACGATCAGCCGGCGCCCGAAAGAAATACAAGGAAACCGGTCGCGGTGCGCAGGCGCGACATCGCCGCACAGCAAGCGGCCCATGCGTAACGAGGAGGCGGTGAGGCAATGAACATCGCTGTGCAACAGTTGCAGCAGGGCAAGCCGGCGCCGGTCAGGCGTCCGCCATTCCCACGCCTGCCACTCTATGGTGCTTTCGTTCTCATCGCATTTGCAGTGGCGTCGATTGTCGTCAGCCAGAAGACCGGGGTTGGGTCCATGTTGACAGATCCCGGCCAGCCGCTGGACATGATCGACCTGACGATCATGCAGGCTCCCAATGACCGCGTGGTTGTCGCAGAAGTGGGCTCGGGACGGGTGCTGGCGGACTATGGCCCCGGTGAAGGTGGCTTCGTACGCGGCTCGGTCAGGGCGCTGGAGCGCATGCGAATGACGGCCGGGCTGGATCCGAAGGAACCCTACCGGGTCATCAAGTGGTCTAGCGGCGCGCTCTCGCTGTCGGACGCCAAGTCCGGCCAGCGTTTCTATATCAATGCCTTCGGACCCGACCAGGTGGCGGCGTTCGAAAAATTCCTTGGAAACGAAGGAAGGGTCTCCCAATGAAGATGATCAACCTTTTCCTGCGCGAGAAGATCGAGGTGCCCTGCACTGTCGAGATCAGTAACACCTTCGACGAACTCGGCGCGCATGTGCGCTTCGACGACGGAACCGTCGTCCACCCCGGTGACGAGGTGATGGTACATGGGGCGCCGGTTGCCGTGCCTTATGGGCAAAGGGAAAGCTTCCAACGCCTCGCGACGATCACCCGCGCCAGCGGCGTCGAGCGCGCATGGACCCGGGCGACCGGCGATTTCGAATTCATGGAACTTTGCGAATTCAGCTTCTCGGAAAGGGCAGCGCTATGAACACTCACGTCGATCCGGAAGAAATCGGCCGCGGCGCCGTCAACGAGACGACGCGGGCGGCGGTCAATTCGACCATGCTCAACCCACGCTTCTACACCACCGATTTCGACGAGCTCGACCGGGTGGATGTATCGGGCGTGCGCGGCGAATGGGACGTCCTCATCGCCGAGATGAAGGCCGACCCGAACAAGGGCCACTTCAAGCGCAATGCCGACTGGGATGCGATCGACCTCGACGCGCTGCCGGAGGGGCTGCGCAAGGAGTTCATCGACTTCCTGGTATCGTCGCTGACGGCGGAGTTTTCCGGCTGCGTGCTCTACAAGGAAATGAAGCGGCGCGGCACCAATCCCGACATATGCGAACTCTTCGGCTACATGAGCCGCGATGAATCGCGCCATGCAGGCTTCATCAACGATGCGCTCAAGGAGTTCGACATCGCGGTGAACATGGGCTTCCTCGCCAAGGCGAAGAAGTACACCTATTTCAAGCCGAAGTTCATCTATTACGCGACCTACCTGTCCGAGAAGATCGGCTACGCCCGCTACATCACCATCTTCCGGCACCTTGAGAAGCATCCCGACCGCCGCTTCCATCCGATCTTCAAGTGGTTCGAGAAGTGGTGCAACGACGAGTTCCGGCATGGCGAGGCGTTCTCGCTGCTGATGCGTTCGGACCCGCGCCTGCTTTCGGGCCGCAACAAATACTGGATCAAGTTCTTCCTGCTGGCCGTCTTCGCGACCATGTATGTGCGCGACCATGCCCGCCCGGAATTCCACAAGGCGCTGGACATCGAGATCGAGGATTACGACATGCGGGTATTCCGCCTGACCAGCGAGATCTCGCGGCAGGTGTTCCCGCTTACGCTCGATCTCGACAACCCGAAGCTGATGGCTGGCTTCCGCAAGCTGGAGGTGATCAACCGGCAAATGGCCGAAGCCGACGAGCGCGGCGGGGCGGGCGGATGGCTTGCAAAGAAATGGCACGGCCTGCGCGCCGGTCTCACCTTCGCAAGGCTCTACATGCTGCCCTCGGTGTCCAATGAAATCCCGGCCACGAGCCGGCTGCAGCCGGTCTGGTAGGCTTCATGCTTCACCACAGCGCGGCGGTCATATTCGTGATTCTCGCCTGGTGGCTCTCCACCGGCGCGGTCCTGTATGCCGCCGGTCGCGAAGAACCAAGGGTCGTCCCGGTCATGGCCGGGGCGAGCATCCTTGCCGCAGCCGGCTTTGTCGCGCTGTGGTTCAGCCTTGGCATGGCCGACATTCACGGCGTGTGGCTGGGCTTTCTTGGTGCACTGGGCATTTGGGCTTGGCACGAGGCAAGTTTCCTGACCGGAGTCCTGACCGGTCCGCGCCGCGAGCCTTGCCCTCCCGGCCTGCGCGGCTATGGCCGCTTCAAGGCGGCGTTCGAGGCGATTCGAGACCACGAACTGGCAATCGCTGCCACCGGCATCGGCATTGTCGCCATATCATGGGGCGCCGACAACCGCATCGGCATGTGGACGTTCCTCCTCCTGTGGGGCATGCGAATATCCGCCAAGCTGATCCTGTTCCTCGGCGCACCGCATGTGGCGGTCGCGATGCTACCGCGCCGGCTTGCCTACATGGCGAGCTATTTCCGCATGGACCGCGTCAGCGCCGTGCTTCCGGCCTTCATCATTGCCATGACCTTCGGTTTTGTCCTGCTTTGCCATGCGGCCGCGACTGCCGAACCGCTCGCCGAGGCAGTGACGGCGACGATCCTCGCCACTTTCCTGGCGCTCGCGATCGCCGAACATCTTTTTCTGGTTCTTCCGGTTTCCGACGCGGCACTCTGGCGCTGGGCGATGCCGGCAGGTGAGGGGGCTTCGGCCCCGGCGCCACACAAGCAGGGCTCCGGCCCGGCCGTGGCATTCGCGGGTAGCGGCGTTGCCGTTTCCCACAAATTGACAGGAGTGCCGGCCGCGGATGCGGGCTCGGTGAGAAAGCGGCAGGGATAGACATGCCGCAGGCGTTGAAAGGGAGATTGTCATGGATCTGAACCAGTTTTTCGAGGGCGAGCTGGACCGGCTGCGCAAGGGCGGCAACTACCGGTTCTTCGCGGACCTTGAGCGGATCTCGGGCGATTTCCCGCGCGCAATGCGCCATCGTACCGACGGCTCCACGCAGGAAGTGACGGTCTGGTGCTCCAACGACTATCTCGGCATGGGACAAAACCCGTCCGTGACCGGCGCGATGAAGGAAGCCATCGACAAATGCGGGGCAGGCGCCGGCGGAACCCGCAACATCTCGGGCACCAACCATTATCACGTGCTGTTGGAGCGCGAGCTTTCCGACCTTCACGGCAAGGAAGCGGCGCTGATCTTCTCCTCCGGCTATGTTTCGAACTGGGCAGCGCTTGGAACACTTGCGGCGCGCATTCCCGGCTGCATCGTCTATTCCGACGCGATGAACCATGCCTCGATGATCGAAGGCATCCGCCACAGCCGCGCGACTTGCCGCGTCTTCCGGCACAATGACCCGGCCGATCTCGACCGCCTGATGTCCGCCGATCCGGCCGATGCGCCCAAGCTCGTTGCCTTCGAGAGCGTCTATTCGATGGATGGCGACATGTCGCCGATCGCAGCCATTTGCGATGTCGCCGACAAGCACGGTGCGATTACCTATCTCGACGAAGTGCACGGCGTCGGCCTTTACGGACCGCGTGGCGGCGGCGTCGCCGAGCGCGAAGGCGTGATGCACCGGCTTTCCATCATCGAGGGTACGCTCGGAAAGGCCTTCGGCGTGATGGGCGGCTATATCACCGGCAATGCGGCGATCATCGATTTCGTCCGGTCCTTCTCGTCCGGGTTCATTTTCACCACCGCGCTGCCGCCGGCAATCGCGGCGGGAGCTATCGCCTCGATCAGGCACCTGAAAGCCAGCAGCTTCGAGAGGGCGCGCCACCAGGAGCGCGTCGCACGACTGCGCGCCAGCCTCGACCGCGCTGGTATTCCGCACATGCACAATCCCAGCCACATCGTGCCGGTGATGGTTGGCCACGCCGCCAAGTGCAAGTGGATCAGCGACCTGCTGCTCGACAATTACGGAATTTATGTCCAGCCGATCAATTATCCGACCGTGCCGCAGGGCACCGAGCGGCTCAGGATCACGCCGTCGCCCTTCCATAGCGACGCGGACATAGATCACATGGTGCACGCCCTGCATGACCTTTGGTCGCAATGCGCATTGGCGCGGGCGGTGGCATAAGGCACCGCAAGGAAAGGCGCCGGCATGACACTACCGATCTTCATTCCCGCGATTGCGGGCGACGGGTCCCTGTTCCCGATGGAAAAGATGCGCGTGCACGAGCAGGCGCAATTCCATCTTGCCGTCTCGGTGTTCGTCTTCGACCGCGGCGAGCTGCTGATCCAGCGCCGCGCGCGGTCCAAATATCATTGCGGCGGACTATGGGCGAACACCTGCTGCACGCATCCGCACTGGAACGAGACGCTGGACGCCTGCGCCAACCGGCGCCTGCGCGAGGAACTCGGCTTCACGCTGCCGCTGGCGCAAAAATGCGTGGTGGAGTATTCGGCCGATGTCGGCGGCGGCCTGCACGAGCACGAACGGGTGACCTTCTACACCGCCGATGTGCCGCGCGAACACATTGTCATCGAGCCGAACCCCTCGGAAGTCGAGGAAGTCCGCTGGATCTCTCCTGCTGCATTGAAACGGGAAATCGCCGCCGACCCGTCGGCCTTCACCCCGTGGTTCCGCATCTATGCGGAGCGCTTCCCGGATTTTGAGATCCCCGCCAACTGAACCTCCCGGCTTCATCCGGGCAGCCTTCCCCAACCAAATATCGCTGGGCACGGAACCCGAAACCTGTTCCGTGCGTTGTCCTGTTTCGCCTAAAGGAGCAGCGAAATGGAACAGTTTGAGGAAAACAGGAACGTGATGGGGTCTACCCCGCACCGCAGTGACGACGAAACGCGAGGCTTCGACATTGCCGGGGCGGCTGCCGTCGTCGTGATGGTCTGGGGGCCCTTTCTCGCAGCAGCCTTGTCCAGCCTGTAAACAAAAAGGGGGCTTACGCCCCCTTTTTCTCGCAACCCCCATTGGTTACTTCGCCGCGACCTTGGTCGGAACTGCTGCCGGATCGATGGCATCCGACGTCCGCGAAGGCATCAGCTGCGTCTCGCCAGGCTTGTAGTCCTCGTAGTTCGGTACGCCGGTTTCGGTCTTCTTGCCCAGCGAGTCGACATAGTCCTTGAGCATCGAGACGCCCAGGAGCGGCTTTTGCGCGCCCTGGTGGCAGGTGGCGCAGTTCACCTTGTAGACATCACCCTCCGGCCCCTTGCGGTTTGCCGGGAACACCGGCGCGAGGCCCGTAAGGTACTCGTTGTTGATCGCGCGAGCCATGCGGATGCCATGCCACGCGGTCACGCGTTGCGGCGGGCTCTGGTCCCAGTCGTTGAACGCGCGGCTGTTGTGGCAAGTCATGCAGTTGGCGCCGAGCGAGTCGGACATGTGAACCATTAGAGAGTAGGTGCCTTCCACGTCCTTCGCGGTCTTGCTGTTCTCGCCGGTCGGCAGCGCCGTTGCCGAATGCACGCGGATGGTTTCTTCGCCAAGAAGATAGCGTTGCAGCGCGTCCTCCGGCAGCGAGGTATATCCGGTTCGTGCCGAGGCGAGGTTTTGCACTTCCCGATACCCCGCCCAGCCTTTGGGCAGGTCGGTCGGCACCGTTGTCCATGTGTTGGCCGGCACCGGCTGCCCACGATGGCAGGTATAGCATGTGACACCCGTCTGCTGAACGTGCTTTTGCCAGTCGACGTTGATTGCCTGGTTCATCTGGATCATGCGCCGGGCGACGACCTTCGTGTAGACCTCGTCCGACGCCAGGTTTTCCTCGTTATGGCAATAGTTGCAGCCCTGTTCGGGTGACACCCATTCCGTGATCGAGGCCATGAAGTGGTTGAACTGGTCCTCGGAAAGATCGCCGAGCACCTGGACGTTCTGGTAGACGTCCCGTGCCCGGGCGCCGGTCGGATCCGGCTCGTAGGGCGTGGGCGGGGCCACATTGGCGGCGGCAAGTGCCGCGGTTGCTTCCCGGTCTCGAATTACTTCCATCCCGGTTCCGCGGTAGCCGGTCTGCTCGGCATCAACCGGCGGAAGGTCCCATTTCGGTCCGATGAGCGCGGCTATGGAGAACAACCCCAGCGCACCGGCCCCGAATATGACTGATAACCTCATTTTGCCCTCCCTAGAGTGCCGGATCGACGACACCGCCATAGATGTCGGGATAAGGTGCCACGATGCCGTGCTTGATGCCCCACAGATACCAGTTGTCGACAACCGTTCCGGTGAGCAGGATTCCGATGGCGCCTGTAAGCGGCGTCAGGACCGCAAACCACCAAGCCCAGCGGTGGACCGATTCCATGGTGGCGTTGAAGCCCATGGTCCAGCGCCAGAACAAGGCGGCGCGCTCTGACGCGGTGCCGCGGTCGGTGATCTGTTCGAGCTCGCGCTCGCCGCCATATCGCGAGACCGCGAGTATGGTTGCGCCATGCATGGCGAAGAGAAGTACCGAACCGTAGAGGAACATCACCGACAGTGCATGGAACGGATTGTAGTGCAGGTTGCCGTAGCGGATCGAGAACGCGACCGTCCAGTCCAGGTGCGGGAAGATGCCGAATGGCACTGCCTCCGACCAGCTTCCCATCAGCACGGGCCGGATGAAGCCAAGCGTCAGATAGAGGAAGATAGCTGATGCAAATGCCCAGGCAACATGTGTCCCGAGGCCGAGCGCCCGCGCCCGGCGGTACATGCGCACCCACCACAAAAGGATCGACAAGGTCAGGAAAAAGCCGGCGATGATCCACCATCCGCCCTCGTTCAGGGGGACGAAGGGGGACAGCCCGTACTTTGCCGGTGGCGGCTCGAGCGCAAGCCAGAAGAGTTGCCGCACAAACTGCACGGGATCCCAGCCGACCGACGCCCACATATTAAGACCGATGATCTCGAATGCGATCAGGCCCGAAAGCAGGGCTGCAAAGCCGAGGAAGCCAGGATAGATCGGCCCCACCTGGGCATTTCCGAACCGGCCGAAGAGATGCTCGAACCAAGGCTTGCCGATGCGTTCGCTGTCGCCTGCAGGCAGTGCGATACCCATTTCAGGATGGCCGCGAACTTGAATGGCAGTGAAGATGTTTTGATATTCGTTCATGTCCGCCTCCTCAATTCCAGAACGGCAGTTCGATCCACCAGCTCCACCACGACGGCCAACTGTGGTTCCAGAACGGTCCACTGATGACGATACACACAGCGCTCCAGAAACCGGCGTTCAGGGCAAGCACCAGGCCGAGCCTGTGGATGCCGAGCGTGCCGATCGAGTAACCGATGGTGTCGCGGAAGAATGTGTCTTCATATTCCGGCGTGCGCACCTCCCCCATCTGGCCCGGATTAAGCCAGTCTTTGCCGGGGTTGGCAGCAGACAGGATCAGGCCGCCGTGAAGGGCAAGCGCCAGCACTGTGGTGAAGAAGAACGTCACCGCAATCATGTGCGCCGGATTGTACTGGAAGTGCAGGTACTGGTAGCCAACATTTGACACCCAGTCCAAGTGGCTGAAGATGCCATAGGGAAATCCGTGGCCCCAGGCGCCCAGCAGGAAGGGCCGGATGATGACAAGGCTGACATAAGCGAATATCGCCACGCCAAATGCGATCGGGACGTGGTAGCCAATGCCGAGCTTACGGCAGATTTCCACCTCGCGCAGCGCCCATGAAATGAACGCGCCGGTCGCACATATTGTGATGATTTGCCAGAGCCCGCCGTTCTTAAGCGGCGCCAGTGCAAGGCCGTAGGAAATGTCGGGCGGCGCAATCGAGATGCGCCAGATGTTCCAGGTTTCTCCCTGCGATGCGCCGAACAAGATCAGCGAGACGCCGAGTGCAGTGAAGAAGATCGTCGTGACCCCGAAGAATCCGACATAGAAGGGGCCGATCCAGAAATCGAACAGATCGCCCCCGATCAACGTCCCTCCACGGACGCGATACTTTCGTTCGAAACTCAATAATGTCATCTGTCCCTCCATTCGCAGGGTCGCGCGACTTCGCGTAACTGGTGTTTCGATCAAGCGGGCGAAACCGGCGCAGACCGGCGCCGCCCGCTTTTTTTTTATGGAGTCGCGTTCAATTTGAGGCCGCCGGGATGGGCGCGTTAAGCCAGCTTCCGTAGCGATCCGTGCTCAGCTGAACGAAATGGTTCAGCATGACCATGAAGAACGCGAAAGTCAGAACTCCGATCAACGCACGGCGCGGATCGAATATCATCCATACTCTCCACATTTCTCACTCTCCTTGTTTTCGTGGTGTCAGAACCACGGACGCCAGATCCAGACGAGGATGTGTGCGACCGCAGAAATCGCGACGAACCCGATGAAGCCCTGCATGAAATACCGATGGAATTCCTGCGCTTCAGAGGCCGTGAGACCTGACATCGATGCACTTTTATCAGCCATTTGCATGACCTCCTTGACTTGGCCTTACGGCCGCCACCGCGCACGTACCTCGCGGCCAGGTTGCCCGGTACCCTTACGGGCCCGTGCCGTCTTGCCGGTTTTGGAAGCCGGCAATTGCGAAATGGCTACCCCTGGAAGGCGTAGCCGATGGCTGCATGCGCGGCCGCACGGGCCTGCGCGAATACCGACTGTCCGCCGCCGTCTTTGCCTGAAAGGCGAGAGGCGAGGGCGACGGCAAGGCAAGGCAGATAGGAAAGCGCGACCAGCGCGCGGTACTCGATGCGGTCGCGTGAACGCCCGCTGCGTACCGATCCGTGTGTGCTGTTCATCTGCATGTGCAGTTCCTCCGTTTTGCCTGGCGGCCGCGGGCTTGCGCCCTCATGCCGCGTCTGCCTTTGCCTTGCCGGCGGACCGGCGGACATCGTTGATGGTGACTTCGTTGCGCGCCTCGCGGCGGGCCTGCATTTCTGCCGCCTCGCGCATGCGCTTTGCCGCCGAGATGCGGATGAGAACCGGCTCGGCCGCGATCAGTGCTTCCAGTTCCGCGTTCGCGTCCGCGCTCCAGGAAAGCTGGCCGGCGCCGCGTGCCGGCGTCGCCTCTACCTTGTCCAGTTCGCTCGACAGCGGAATGATGTTGAACAGCGCATCGAACAGCGCGTTGCACACTTCCTGGATCAGCCAGGAAGCGCCCGAATAGCCCATGACCGGCGTGCCGGTGTGCCTGCGGATGATCGCGCCGGGGAAGGAGACCGGAATGTAGACGGCCTTCAGGCCCGCCTCGGCCAGGTACATGCGCTCGTTGTAGGAGCCGAACAGGATCAGCGGCGGCTTGGTGCGCACGGCCTCGCGGATCGCCTGGTTGTCCGGTTTCACGCCCGCGCGGCGCTGGAAGGAGAAATTGCAGGGCAGGCCCATTTCCTCGGCTAGGAAATTGCGGATGCCGCGTTCGTAGGTCTCCTGAGCGACGATGGCGAAGCTGGCGGTCGCAAAGAAATCCTGCGTCACCGAGCGCCACAAATCCCACATCGGCTTCAGCGTTGTGTGCTTCTCGCGCTCGATGAAGGGCTCGGGATCGAGGCCAAGCATCTCGCCAAGCTTGCGCAGGAATGCGGTTGTCGAATGGATGCCGACTGGCGCCTGCAGATAGGGGCGGTCGATGGCCTCGCACAGCATGCGGCCGAATTCGCGATACATGCAAACGCTGGCCTGCGCCTGCGCCAGCTTCGGCACGTCTGCGAGGTGGCTGCCCAGAGGGAAGGTCAAGTTGACCTCGGCGCCGATGCCCTCGATCAGGCGGCGTATCTCGGCAAGGTCCGACGGCATGTTGAACGTGCCGTAGATCGGGCCAATGATGTTGACTTTCGGCTTCTGGCCGGGGGCAGGGGCTTTGGCGGCCGGAGCCTTGCCCTTCTTCGGGCCGTATTCGGTCCACAGCCATTTCAGCGCACGATCGGCGCTTTGCCACTGGTCCTCGTCGATGGTGCGCGGCAGGAAGCGCTGGATGTTCGAGCCTTCCGGCGTCACGCCGCCGCCGATCATTTCGGCGATGGATCCGGTGACGACCACCGCGGGCAGCGAGGGATCGAGGACGGCGCGCGAGCGCTTCATCGCCATCTCGGTGCCCTTCTTGCCGAGTTCGTCCTCGGAAAGGCCGGTGACGACGACGGGAAGTTCGTGCGGCGGCAGCGCGTCGGTGTAGTGCAGCACCGAGGTAACCGGCAGGTTTTCGCAGCCGACCGGGCCGTCGATGATCACCTGCAATCCCTTGATCGCGGTGAAGGCGTAGACCGAGCCCCAATAGCCGCCCGCGCGGTCGTGATCGATGATCAGCATCCGACCGCCTCCCCGCTGTCGACAGCGTTCTTGGAGATCCGGGTGCGCGCCTCGTACTTCTTGCGGAAGGCGGAATTGTCGGCCGGCACGTCTTCCCAGACGCCGGCGGTGTCGCCTGAACCCACGCCCTCGAAGAAGTCGCGCATCTTGTCGAAGCGCTCCTTGTTGGCGATGGCGCCGTTGACGATGCCGGCGAGCGACGCGGCTCCGGCCGGTCCCAACAGTGGCCGTGCGGAAATGAGATTGGTGAAGTAGAGCGCCGGGGTGCCGGCTTCCTTGGCCTTCTGCACCACCGGGGTCGTTCCGATGGCAAGGTCCGGCTTGAATTCGTGGAAGGCTGCGAGGTCGTTCTCGAGGGAAGCGCGGTACTGGATGTGGACGCCGTGCGCCTCGAGCCAGGCCGCGTCTTCCGCGAGCCATTTGGTCTTGGGGCAGGCCGTGCCGACATAGCGCAAATCTGCGCCGCACTCGACCAGCAGGCGGGCGACGATGAGTTCCGATCCTTCATAGCCCGAAAGCGTGATGCGTCCGCGAATGGGGCTGGCGGCGATCGCGCCCCTGATTGCCGGAAGGAAGGCGTTGCGGGCCTTGTCGATGTCTGCCTGCGGCACATTGGCGATACGGCCGATGGCGCTGAGCCAGGCGTCAGTGCCGTCATGCCCGACAGGCGCCGAGCCAGTCACCGGACGGCCGGCTTCCTGGAACTCGCGAATCGCGGACGTATAGAAGGGATGGATCGCGGCAGCGCCGACGCAATCGAGCGCTGCATAGAGTTCGCGCCACTCGCGCACCGGTACCGTCGGGCCTGCGGCAAGGCCCATGGGGGCGAGCATCGAGCCGATGATGACAGGGTCCGCCGGGAAAATCTCGCCGATGAGCGCGATCGCCGGCTTGTCGCTTACGCCCTGGCGCGGCGCCTGCACCGGACCGTCGCCCACTTCCTTGCGGGCGTAGCGCAGCATCGCGCCGGAAAGAACGTCCTTGGCCTCGGCATGGGTCGGAACGCCGAAGCCCGGCACGTCGATGCCGATGATGCGCACGCCGTCGATCTGCTTGGGCAGGCCCTGCAGCGGCACGCCGGAGGCGGTTGGGACGCACAGGTTCGTGACGATCACCGCATCGTATTTTTCCGGGTCCGCCATCTGGTGGACGGCGTCGCGGATGTCTTCGTAGAGCTTGCCGGTAACGAGCGTTTCCGAGCTGAACGGCACGTAGCCGACCGAGCGGCGCGCGCCATAAAAATGCGAGGTGAAGGTCAGGCCGTAGACGCAGCATGCCGAGCCGGAAAGGATCGTCGCCACGCGCCGCATCCGCAGGCCCACGCGCAGCGAGCCGAAGGCAGGGCACATCGATTGCGGCTGGTCATGCGGCCCCTTGGGATAATCCTTCTCGAGCCGCTCCATCAGTTCGGCCTTGCCGGTCGCCATTGCGGCGGCGCGCAACTTTTCAGCGCCCGACGAGCACGAAGCCGCCAGTTCCTCGCGCGCCGCCAAGGCTTCGCCGGAAGGCTGCTGGCTGTCGTGGGAAAGGGTTTCGTGACGGTCGTCCATGGCTCAGACCGTGTCGTAGATGACTTCGAGGGATTCTTTGGTGACCTTCGAGGGACCGCACATGTCGGCCTCGGTGGCGCTTTGCAGTTCAAACCCGCCCCCGGTCTTGGCCGCGTCGAACAGGCCGATCAGTTGATCCTGGGAAAGCGGACGCGGCAGGGTCGGCGGCGCGCCGGCGAGGTTGTCGGCAAGCTGCATGAACAACTCGCCCCATTCTCCGCCCGGATAGCCGATAATCTGGTAGTTCGCGCTCTTGCGGCGAATGTCGTCATGCTGCGGGATCGAGGCGAGCACGGGAATGCCGACTGCTTCGGCGAATGCATATGCTTCGCCTGTGCCGTCGTCCTTGTTGACCAGCATGCCGGCGACGCCAACATTGCCGCCCAGCTTGCGGAAATACTGCACCGCTGAACAGACATTGTTGGCGACGTACAACGATTGCAGGTCGTTGGAACCGACCACGACCACCTTCTGGCACATGTCGCGGGCGATCGGCAGGCCGAAGCCGCCGCACACCACGTCGCCCAGGAAGTCGAGCAGCACGAAGTCGAAATCCCATTCATGGAAGCCGAGCTTTTCGAGCAGTTCGAAACCATGGATGATGCCGCGACCGCCGCAGCCGCGCCCGACTTCCGGGCCACCGAGTTCCATCGCGAAGACGCCGTCGCGCTTGAAGCAGACGTCGCCGATCTTCACTTCTTCGCCGGCTTCCTTCTTCTTCGAGGAGGTTTCGATGATGGTCGGGCAGGCCTTGCCGCCGAACAACAGGGAAGTGGTATCGCTCTTCGGATCGCAGCCGATCAGCAGGACCTTGCGGCCGGTCTGCGCCAGCATGTAGGAGAGGTTTGCGAGCGTGAAGCTCTTGCCGATGCCGCCCTTGCCGTAGATGGCAATAATCTGCGTTTCCTTCTTCACATCGGAAACCGGCAGCGGCTCCGGTTCGTGGCGCGCTTCCTCGCGAAGGGCCTCGGAATATTGTTCGTGGGTTTGCGGCGCGCCTTCGCTCATTCAGGCTTCCTCCAGTCGAGTACCATCTTGAGGCATGACGGATCGTCGAATGCCTGCTCGTAGGCCTGCCCGGCTTGCGCCACCGGCTTGACATGTGTGACCAGGCCGGAAAGCGACAACGACCCGTCTTCCACCAGCAACAGCACCCCGGCCATGTCGGCGGCATCGAACTCGGTCGAGATGCGAATGCTCGCTTCCTTCATGAATGCGGGTGCGAACCGGAAAGAGAGGCTTTCCTTGTAAAAGCCGGCAAGGATGACCTCGCCGCGCGGCGACAGCCGTGCGACCGCCTTGTCGATGATCTCGGGATCGCCGCTGGCGTCGATGATGCAGGCAAAGCACGCTTTATTGTCGTCCGGTTCGGTCACCGAATAGCCGTCACCGCCATCGCGCCGTGCAGGAGACTGCTCCCAAACGAGCGGCGCAGGGCCGCCCCTTGCGATGACGATCCGAGCGACAAGCCGGCCCAGGATTCCGTGGCCGACGATGAGCTGCGGCGCGATGGATGCGTTGCGGGTGATCGCGCGATAGGCTGTTGCCGCAAGTGCCAGCAACGTGGCGTCCTGGCCCAGCGCGACGGGGATTACAGACACCCGCTTCGATTCCGTCACGAGGCGGGCCGAGGCGCCGCCGAACAGCGCGCGCACGCCTTCGAAGCAACGCGCACCCGGAACGAACACTGTTTCGCCGATTCGAACTCATGGCGTTTTCACCGGCGGCAACGATCCGGCCGACGCTCTCGTAGCCGGGCACCAGCGGATAACCCATACCCGGGAATTGCGGCATCCGGCCTTCCCAAAGGAGGCGCTCGGTTCCGGCACTGATGGCGGTGAATTCGGTTTCGACCACGACATCGTCGGGGCCGGAGGCAACAAGGCTCACCTCCTGCAGGGAGAGCCTACCTGGGTTTTCCAGCACTACGGCGTTCGTTTTCATTGCCAGCTTCCCGGCGATGCGTGTATTCCGCATCTGCCAAGATGTAACCCTAAGATGACACCATAAAATGTCAACCTAAATTTACACATTTGCCGTAACGATCGCGGCCGAAAGCGGAGCGCGGGTCGCAACAAAGCGGCTGCGGGAAAATCCGGCCTGCTTCAGCAGGTCACGGATGTGCTGCGGCGTGCGGCAACGGCCCGAGCGCATGGCGAGAAAATAAAGGCCGAAATATGCGGCGGCGAGCGATGCTTCCGCGCCCGGGCCCGCCATCGGTTCGGCGATGACCAGAGTGCCGCCGGGCGCAAGCGCCTGCCGCACATTCTTCAGCAGGGTGACGACCTGTGCGTCCTCATGGTCGCACGCGACCCGAAGCAGGCTGATGCAATCCGCGCCCGCGGGCAGGGGTGTTTCGAAAAAGTCGCCCGAGAATCGCACGATCCTGCCTTGCGGTTCAGGCACGGATGCGAGGTCGAACAGCCACAGATTCACCTGTGGATATCTTTCGCCCACCGCGCGCAAGAACGCCCCTTCGCCGCCGCCGATGTCGAGCAGCGTCTTCTTGTCCTTGAACGAGATCGCGGCGAGTACTTCGGCGATCAGCATGTCCTGGCTTGCCGTCATCAGTGCGGAATACTGGGCGGCTGCGACCGGATCGACATCCGGCCCGCGGACATAGCTCCAATAGGCCTGCGTCTCGGTGGGAACCTCGGGGTCCTTCAGCAGGCGCACCGGATCGGCGAGATCGCGATAGACCATCGCGTGATGGCGGATCATCGCCTCGATCCCGGCATTGCCGGCCACCACGGCTCCGGCATCGGCGAGCCACCAACGCCCCTGCCGGTCGCGGCTGACAAGTTTCAGCGCCAGCGCGGGTTCGAGCAGGCGCGACAATTGTAATTCGGCAATGCCGGTATGCCTTGCGATTTCCCGAGCGGTGCGTGGGCCATCCTTGAGGAAGTGGAAGAGGCCGGTCTCGACGCAGGCAAACAGCACCTGCGAGTGGATGAAGCCGGAAACGGTGGAAAAGAGGCTGGCCGCCCGCCGCCGCGCGATGATTCGCAGCGGCCAGTAGCGGTTGGCGAATTCCTGGAATCGCGCGCTGCCGACAAGGCCGTTGCGCCACGCGCGAATGCGTTCGTCGAAATTCATGGGCGGCCCTTCAGCCGTCGCGCCGGGGAGCCTCTCGCTCCGCATGGCTCAGGCGGCGGTTCGCGCCAGTTTCTTCGGAACCAGCCGCTTGACCTCGCCGCCGATAAGTTCGCGAAGCATGTCCGCGCCGGGGCAATCGGGCACCGCGTCGATCGCTGCACCGACCAGCGACTGCAATTGTTCGACAGCACCCGAAACGCCATATTTGGCGACGGCATTGGGCCGTCCGCGCTGCGCGTCCTGCCCGGCGGGCTTGCCGATTTCCTCCCGCGCCGAAAGCACGTCGCGAAGATCGTCCGCCACCTGGTATGCCGCGCCGAGTTTTTCGCCCACCATCAGCCAGGGATGCGGGTCGCTTCCCGCGGCCACCGCACCGGCGCATGCCGCGCCGGTGAACAGCGACGCGGTCTTGGCGCGATGATATTCCTCGATGGGAATTTCGCTTTCGCTCTCCCATGCCTGCCCGGCGCAAATGCCGTGCGGCATGCCGACGGCCCGCCCGATGATCGCCATCAGCGGCGCGATCCGGTCCGGCGTCAGCGCGCATTCGCGGGCGACGGTCTCGAACGCCATGACGATGAGCACGTCGCCGGTCAGCAATGCGATTGGTTCGCTGAACGCGGCATGGACGGAAAGCTTGCCACGCCGCAGTCCCGCATCGTCGAAGCAGGGCAGGTCGTCATGAACCAGCGAGGCATTGTGCAGCAATTCGATCGCGGTCGCGGCGGCATCGGCAGCGGCCGGATTGGTGTCACCGCAGGCCAGCGCGACCGAAAGGCAAAGCCGCGGGCGAACCCTCGCGCCACCTGGAAACAGCGTGTAGCGTACCGCCTCGCAAAGTTGGGGCGGCCGTCCCGTTGCGGTTGCATATGCGACGGCGCGTTCAAGTCCGCGATCGATGCGTTTGGCGATGTCCATGGCGTCTCTCTCCGACCGTCAACTTAATCAGACAATTTACAATGTCTAAAGAGATTGACACAATGGATGGCAATGTCAACAAACACGATTGCCCTGCTACACAATGAACATTGCCATGCACCGCGGTGAACGGGTCGCCGTGATCGGGGCAGGCATGGCTGGCCTTGCCTGTGCGATCACCCTTGCCGGCCGCGGAATTCCGGTTGTCTTGATCGAGAAGGAGAATGCCCCGGGCGGAAAGATGCGGCGCGTGAGCGCCGCGGGCGCCGAACTCGATGGCGGCCCCACGGTCTTCACCATGCGCTGGGTATTCGAGGCGCTGTTTGCCGACGCGGGCGCTTCGTTTCGCGACCGGGTAGGGTTGAAGGAAGCCTCCGTTCTGGCGCGCCATGCATGGAAGGGCTCGGCAAGGCTCGACCTCTTCGCGGACCGGCAGGCTAGTGCGGACGCCATCGGCGCATTCGCAGGCAGGCGGGAGGCCGAGGGCTATCTGCGGTTCTGCCGCGATGCGGGGCGGGTGCATGATGCGCTGAAGGACACCTTCATGGCGGCGCAAAGGCCGGGGCCGGTAGACCTGGCTTTACGCATCGCAAAGAACGATCCGGCCGGCCTGTTGCGCCTGAAACCGTTCTCCACGTTGTGGTCGGCGCTGGGCAGCTATTTCAAGGACCCGCGCCTGCGCCAATTGTTCGCCCGCTACGCAACCTATGTCGGCTCTTCGCCTTTCTCCGCGCCCGCAACGTTGATGCTGATTGCCCATGTCGAGCAGGAGGGCGTCTGGTTGGTGGACGGGGGCATGCACGAACTTGCGCTGGCCATGGAAAAGCTCGCAATCTCGCTTGGCGTCGAGATACGGCGAGGTGAAGCAACGGAAGCAATTGCCCACAGGGCTGGCGGGTTCGAGATCCGTCTGGCGGACGAAACGACATTTCGCGCCAAGAAAATCATCCATTGCGGCGATGTGTCGGCGCTAGCGGCAATGGCGGGCAGTCTTGCAACAAGGTTGAAGCCTGTCCGTCCGCGTGACCGGTCGTTGTCGGCAATCGTGTGGGCGATGCGTGGCAAGGCAAATGGTTTCCCGCTGGCGCGCCATACGGTTTTCTTTTCAGATGATTACCGCGAAGAGTTCGATGCAATTCTCGGCCGCGGCGAAGTTCCGCGGGCTCCGACCGTCTATGTTTGCGCGCAGGACCGGGACGATGCAGGCGGACTTGCGCCCGGACACGACGAGCGCCTCTATCTTCTCATTAACGCGCCGGCAAATGGCGACATGAAAACTCTGTCCGCGAGCGAGATTGGCCAATGCCTGAACGACACGCAGAAACAGCTTCGCGATTGCGGCCTGTCGCTGGAGCCGGAGGGGCCGGTGAACGTGACGGCGCCGGCGAATTGGAACCGCCTGTTCCCCGGATCAGGGGGAGCGATCTACGGCAGGGCCTCGCACGGCTGGATGGCCTCGTTCGCGAGGCCGGGAGCACGAACGGCAGTTCCGGGCCTGTACCTGGCGGGGGGCAGCGTGCATCCAGGCGCCGGCGTGCCGATGGCGGCGCTGTCGGGCCAGCTGGCGGCACAGGCGCTGATGGCGGACCTGCGTTTGACGAACCGGTAGGCGCAGGCGGCTATCGCTGGTGGTATGTCGACGGCGTGTCGGATTGCGGCCGGTTCGGCGTGACGGTGATCGCCTTTGTCGGGTCGGTGTTTTCGCCCTGGTACCACTGGTCCGGCCGGAGCGATCCGGAAAACCACGTAGCAGTGAACGTGGCGCTTTACTCGGTGCATGGAAACCGTTGGGCGATGACGGAACGTGGCCGCGCCAGCCTTGCCCGCACGGCGGACAGCTTCACCGTCGGCCCGAGTTCGCTTTGTTGGATCGACGGCAATCTCGCTATCCGTTTTGATGAAACTGCATTACCGCGTCCGCCTGCCCAGTTCCTGCCGCGCCGCATGCGGGGCGAGATTCGCCTGGCGCCGCGGGTGCGAAATCGCCAGGTGTTCAGCCTGCACCACAATGAACGCCATCATTGGCAACCGTTCGCGCCGCTTGCACGCATCGAGGTCGACATCGAGGGAAGCGACGGCTGGCAAGGGGAGGGCTATTTTGACGCAAATTGGGGTAGCGAGCCACTTGAGGCCGGTTTTCGTCGCTGGGACTGGTCGCGCGGCAGCACCGGCGAAAACGCCACGATTCTCTACGACGCGACCCGTGTGGATGGCAGCGAACAATTGCTCGGCCTCCGCTTTTCGGCAAGCGGCCTCGATGAATTCGTTCCACCGCCGCGCCAGCGCATCGGTCGCGGGTTTTGGGGCGTTGAAATGTTCACGCGCTGCGATGCAGTTGCAAGGCCGCGCCTCGTTCGCGCATTGGAGGACGGGCCGTTCTATACCCGCTCCCTCGTCGAGACGATGATCGCGGGCGAGCGCATTGCGATGATGCACGAAAGCTATTCTGGCCTGAGGTTCTCGTCGCCGCTGGTGAAGCTGATGTTGCCGGTGCGGATGCCGCGCAGAGCTTGACTATTCTTTGCGCGCGGCTTCTTCCCGTTCCCTGGCCTCGCGCTCGGCGATGGCCTTGGCGAGGCTGCGCTTCTGCCAGACATAGAACGCGATCGCGAGACCGAAGACGAAGGCCGCCTCGATGATGCCGAAATAGCGCTCCATCGCTTACCTCGCCCGCGCCGCCTGTGTCATGCGCCGCTCTCGCGCTTCCAGCGATGCGAGTATGTCGACGAGACGGCTTATGCCAGTGTTCGCGCCATCGGTCTCGTTGCCCGGCTTTGCGGCATGGTCGACCAGGAACTGAACGCTGCGATGCGCGGGCCGGCGCGGAACCGGGAATGGCGAGAAAGCGGCCGGGAAGGCCATCGCGGTCAGCGCCAGCTTTTCGCCGGTGCTGGTGCGCGCGCGCTGCGACACGCTGTCGAACCCGTTTGCCTCGATCCGCGCGCCGATTGCGCGATAGATCAGGCCTGCCGAACATACGGCGGGCCGGCATGCCGCCGGCAATCCCGGCAACCCTTCGAGACCGCTTTGGTAGAGGCCGGTGGCCTCGGCCAACAGGCGGCGGACGACGCCGCCAAGTTGCGGGCTCATCCGCGGGCGGGCGAGAAATCCGTCGGGATCGACGCCCACCTCGCGCATCCATGCCAGCGGCAGGTATATCCGCCCGCGCGCTGCATCCTCCCCGACATCGCGCGCGATGTTGGTAAGCTGCATCGCAAGGCCCAATTCCGCAGCCCGTTCGAGGACATGGCGGTCCCGCCTGCCCATGATCAGGCACATCATCACGCCGACGGTTCCCGCAACGCGAGCAGCATAGTCGAGGACCTCGTCGAACGTTTCGTAGCGGCGACCGGCCTCGTCCCATTCGAAACCCTCGATCAAGGCGTCCGGGACTTCATATGGAATGCGGTACGCCCGCGCGACAAGCGCGAAGGCGCGGTCTTCCAGGCTGTTGCCGGGCCGCCCGTCATAAATCGCGTCAAGGCGTGCACGAAGCGCGGCAGTCGCCCGCGTACCCGGCGCGGCCTCGTCAACCGCATCGTCGGATGACCGGCAGAACGCATAGAGCGCCCGCGCGGCAAGCCGGTAGCGCGCCGGAAGCAGCATGGAAGCCGTGTCGAACGATTTCGAACCCGCCCGTATCGTGCGCGCCAGAAGCGCACCCTCGGCAGGGTCGATTTGCAGCCCCATGGCAAAACGCGTTGTGGTCAATCAACTCCCCTTTCCGGTGAAGGCATCCGGAAAATCCAGACTGTACATTAAACGCGACGAACTGCGCGTCAATCTTAATTGACAACAGGCCTTCCGGATTTGAACATGGCGCCCATGAATTCGAAGCCCACGATATTGTTGACGCTTGGCCGCTTGCCGAAAGCGCTGGAACTGGCGCGCGGCCTTTCCGCCGCCGGTTGCCGGGTCATCGTTGCCGAGCCTTTCGCGCGGCACGTATGCAAGCCGTCGCGCGCGGTGGCCCGGTCTGTGCAGGTAACCGCACCCATTACCGACCCCGACGCCTATCTGCGCGACCTTTTGACGGTGATTGAGAAGGAGGGGATTTCGGCAGTTGTCCCCGTCTCGGAGGAGGCGCTGCATGTCCTGCGCCTTGAGGACCGGCTTCCGCCCGGCGTGCGCATCCTCTCCGCGCCGCTCGAAACGATCCGCCAATTGCACGACAAGCTGGCTTTCGCACGCTTGGCCCGCGAACTGGGACTGACCGCGCCGCTAACGCTCGAATGGGGCGACGCGGAGCTTGCCGCGTTCTGTGCAAACCATGATTTTGTGGTGAAGCCGCGCAATTCCTGTTCGGGCCTCGGCGTCGCCATTCACCGGCGGGGGCCGGTTCCGCCGCGCGAGAACCTGCCGCCCGGAGCGATATTCCAGGCCTTCGTGCCCGGCCGGCATGTCAGTACGTTCACGCTCGCCAAAGAGGGTCGCGAAAGCATTACCGTCGCCTATGAGGGAACGGTGTTCGCCGGAACGGTTGCCGTGTGCTTCCGCAGGGTCGACGGCCTAGCCGCGGTCGATGACTGGGTGCGGGAGTTCGTCTCAAGGACGCGCCACAACGGATTCATTTCGTTCGACTTCATCGTCGACGGAGACGGCCGCGCCATGGCGATCGAGTGCAATCCGCGCATCACCAGCGGAATTCATTTCGTGGAGCCCGAGAGCCTGGCGCGGGCGCTGCTTTCACAAAGCGACTCAATTCCCGTCGGCAAGCGAAGCAAGACGAAGTTCCAGCAGGGCTATTCGACGCTGACGGAGGCTTATTCGAACTTCCTGCGCCCCCGCAAATTTGTCTCGCAGATGCGGGAAATGTTTTCCGCCCGTGATGTCGTCTGGTCATCGCGCGATCCGCTGCCTTTCCTGCTAATGACGCCGATGTCATGGGACATCCTGCGCCCGGCCATGCTCGGAAAGATGTCGATGGGGGAAGCGGCGATGCGGGACATCGCCTGGTTCGACGATGGTCCGGTGGCCTCAATGTCTGTCAGGAAAGGGGAGACACATGCCGCGCTGTCGCCATGATCTCCCGCGCCGGGCGGGTGGTCAGCCGCGCCGCCGGCCGGACCATGCCGGGCTCCAGCGCCGTGAAATCGAACCGGCACGCCAGCCGCGCGATGATGAGCGTGCTTTCGGCCATCGCAAAGGCAGACCCGATGCAGGTATGTGGGCCCGCGCCAAAGGGGATGTAGGCGCCTCTGGCGATTTCCTTCTCCCGCTCCGGCGAAAACCTGTTGGGATCGAAGTTGTTCGGATCCTTCCACAGCGACTGGTGGCGATGGATGGTCCAGGGCGAAATCATGATCATCGCGCCGCGCTTGAGCTTCCGCGGTCCGACCCGAGTGTCCTCAAGGGCTACGCGCGGAATGAAGGTAACCGGCGGATAGAGCCGCAGCGCTTCGCGGAATACCGAACGCAGGAAAGGCAGCTTGCGCGTATGCTCGAACTCGATCTCGCCGTCTCCGGCAGCCGCCTTCACCTCGGCGCGGATGGCGGCAAGCACCTCCGGCCGGCTGGCGAGGATGAAGAACACCCAGATAAGCACGCTGGCGGTGGTCTCGTGTCCGGCGAGAAAGAAAACACCGAGCTGGTCGACAAGTTCGGCGCGGGTCAGCGCTGCTCCGGTTTGCAGATCGCGCGCCGCGATCACCGCGCTGGCGATGTCGTTGAAGCTTCCCGCGCCTTCGCCCAGATGCGTGTCGGTGAGCGTGCCGATATGGTCGCGGATGCGCCGGCAGGCGACCAGAACGCCGGGCGGCTGGTCAACCTTGCTCCACGCCGGCTTGAGGATGAGCTGCGAGAGGTTGACCTGCGCCACCGCCTTCTCGAACACGGCGAAATCGTCGAATACCTCGCGTGCAACGCCGCCATCGATCGAAACGGAAAACACCGTGCGGCAGATGATGTCGGCGGTGAGTTCGCTCATCAGCCTGTCGATGGAAAACGGCGTGCCGTCGCGCACCTTGCGGTCGAGGCGCTCAACATGGTCGTCCACGGCAGCCTGCATCGAAGCGAATGCCTGGCCGATGCGCATGTGCGTGAAGGCAGGCTCGATCATCGCCCGCTGACGCCGCCAGACATCGCCGTCCGTGACGAAGATCGAATTGCCGATCAGCGGCTCGAGCGCGCCGACCATAAGGTCGTTCTTCGGAAAGATCCCGTCCGGGTCGGTCAGGATCTGGCGCACCAGCTCCGGCTCGTTGAACAGCACGATCGAGCGCCGCGAATAACCCAGATCCGTCACCGGCAGCCGGTAGGCGTCCGCCGGCAGCAGGCTCAGCAGGTCGCCGCCGCCCTGCCAGATCGTGCGCGCCAGCGCGGCGACAGGCGAGAGCGGCCTTGGATGGGGCGGGGCATAGGCGGAAGGCTGCATTTCAATCCAACACTTCAATTGCGCATCTATCGGACAAAGCGATGACACTGTCGAGCCTCGACATCTTCCACTTTCTGGTTGCCTGCCACATCGTCACGGGTGCGAGCGGCGCGCTCGCTTTCTGGATACCCGTGGCCAGCCGCAAGGGCGGGCCGGCGCATCGCAAATGGGGCCGCATCTTCGTCAGGTTGATGCTGGCGACGGGCGTGATCGCGGGCCTGATGGCGACGACGACGCTGATCGCGCCCATGGAAACGCACCCGCATTTGTTGCACGTCGAGGGCTTTTCCGACCCGCAAACCGTTCGCGGGATTTTCGGCTGGATGATGCTCTACCTCGCCGTCCTCACGGTGAACCTTGCCTGGCACGGCTGGCTGTGCGCCGCTCCCGGGCGGTCGGTGGCGACGATCCGTAGCTGGCAGAACGTGGCGCTGCAGGTGCTTCTCACGGTCGCCGCGCTCAACTGCGCGCTCCAGGGCTTGCGGATCGGCCAGTTCCTGATGGTCGGAATTTCCTTCGTCGGCTTCGCCACGGTCGCGACCAATGTCTGGTTCATGGCGAAGTCCAAGCCCATGCGCGCGGAGTGGATCCGCGAGCACGTCAAGGCGATCGTCGGGACGGGCATCTCGGTCTACACGGCGTTCTTCGCCTTCGGGGCGGTGCGGCTGATCCCGCAACTGGCGCTCAATCCGGTATTCTGGTCGATCCCGCTGGTGACCGGCATCGCGATGATCATCTGGTTCCAGCGCGCCGTGACGCGGCAGGCGGCAGGCCGTCCGGTTCCCGGCGAGTGATCAGGCCCGCTGAAAGGCGGCGGCGGTCGGAACGAGGTCCGACACCAGCTTTGCCGAGGTCAGCACGCCGGGCATGCCGGCTCCCGGATGGGTGCCAGCGCCTACGAGGTAAAGGTTTGCGACTTCTTCGCTCAAATTGTGCGGGCGGAACCAAGCGCTCTGCAGCAACTTTGGCTCCAGGGCAAATGCCGCGCCCTGGTGCGAAAGCAGCCGGTCGCGAAAGTCGAGCGGCGTGATCAGGCGCTGCGTGACGATGTGCTTCGACAGGCCCGGCAGCAGCGTTTCCTCAAGCCGTTTTTCAATCGCCTTGCGGTAGCGCTCGGATTCGACGGTCCAGTCCGTGCCGCTGGCAAGGTGCGGAACCGGGCTGAGCACGTAGAAGGCGTCGCATCCTTCCGGCGCCAGCGACGGATCGCTCGCGGTCGGCCGGTGCAGGTAGAGTGAGAAATCCTTCGAGAGTTTGTGCTTCCTGAAAATGTCGTCGAGCAGTCCGCGATAGCGCGGCCCAAGCACCATTGTATGGTGGTAGACGTCGTCGAAACGCTTGTTGGTGCCGAAATACCAGACGAACAGGCTCATCGAATAAGCCCCGCGCGCGATCTTGGCGTCCGTCCAGCGCTTGCGCTTTTGATGGGCGAGCAGCTTGCCATAGGTCCAGGCGGGGTCTGCGTTGGAAATGACAAGGTCCGCCGCGATCCGCTCGCCGCCGGCCAAGGTCACGCCGCTTACCTTGCCGCCTTGCGTCTCGATGCGGGTGACCTCGCTGCCATACCGGATGACGCCGCCCTGCCGCTCGACAAGACGGGCAATGCCGCTCACCAGCGCGCCGGTTCCGCCCACCGCATAGTGGACGCCGAACCTGCTCTCCAGATGCGCGATCAGGCAGTAATAAGAGGTCGTGGCGAAAGGGTTTCCGCCGATCAGGAGCGGATGGAAGCTAAAGACGATCCGCAGCCGTTCGTCTTTGAAGAAGCGCTTCACGGTGGAATAGACCGGCCAGTATCCGCCCAGCCGCACAAGGTCGGCCATGGCGCGCGCGGTGAACAGTAGCGAATGGAACGGCTTGTCGGCGAGTTCCTCGAACGCAACCTTGTAGATTTCGCCGCTGCGTTTCATGAAGCGGTTGTAGCCGTCGACATCGTCCGGGTTGAACCGCGCCACTTCGGCGCGCATCTTTTCGGGGTCGCCGCTATAGCTGAAGACGGAACCGTCGTCGAAGCGGATCTTGTAGAACGGCTCGCTCGGCCTGATCTCGACATCGTCGGCGAGCCTTGCGCCGCAGGCCTGCCACAGCTCCTCAAAAATGTAGGGCGCGGTCACGATGGTCGGTCCGGCATCGAAGGTGAAACCATCTTGCCGGAAGGTGTAGGCTCGCCCGCCCGGGCCATCGAGCTTTTCGAGCACCGTGACGCGGTAGCCCTTCGCCGCCAGCCGCGCGGCGGCCGCCAGCCCACCAAGACCGGCGCCGATCACGATCGCATGCGGGGCGGCGGCATTTTCGGGGCGGGGTGTCGGGAATTGCGCCGTCATGGTTGCTCCGCTACTCCGTTTGCGTGCGGTATACGGGGTTCGCGCGCTCGAGGATCAGCCGGGCCGCAAGCTGCGGATCGGCCTCGTGCAGCAGGTGCCCGCCCTTCGGCAGCACGACGAGTTCGCAATCGGGCAAGAGCGGGCAGGCCTCGCGTGCCACCGAGGCGGGCACCATGCCGTCATCTTCCGCCGCAATCAGCGTGACGGGGCAGGGCATTTGCCGCATTCTCTTACGCAGCGATGCAAGGTCCCAATTCGCCATCATCCCGAGCGCGCCCGCCACGTGCGCGGGGCTTGAAAGCAGCAGGCCGTAAATTTCCCGCCCGCGCTGGTCGATCCGCGACCCTGTGCGCGCCAGCAGACGGTCCGCAGCGCCGCTCATTCTTGCCCACGACGAGAAGGCGCGCGGCACGAAGGGGTTCAGGAAAAGCAGCTTGGCCAGCGGCGAGAAGATCGCGTCGCCCTCGATCGGTTTCAGGGCGCTGTTGAGCCCGATGATGCGCATCGGCGAAATCGTGCCGTCCAGCGCCATCTGCATCAGGATCGCCGCCGCCGCGGAATGGCCGACGGCGATGGCCGGGCGGGCCTGAAGGGTTTCGAGCAGCCGTGCCGTGGCACGCGCCATGCCTTCGAGCGAAAGGTCGGAACCGGAGGCGCGCGTAAAGGCGTGGCCGGGGAGGTCGGGCGCGATAACCCGGAACTCCTTCGAAAGGATCGGCAGGAGGTCCCGCCAGGAGTGCGACGATGCGCCTGTGCCGTGCAAGAGAAGGATGACCGGCGCGCCTGCCGGGCCAAGAACCTGCACGTGCCAGCGGACCGTGCCGATGGTCAGCAACCTGCTGGCTTCGCGGTTCGGCCAGCTTGCCCCGTCGGTTTCCCAGTCAAGGTCGTGCCGGATTGCAAACACGGCGATCAGCCTGCCGTCCGCAGATAGCCGGAGACAATGCCGCTGACTGCAGCCGCATCGGCGCGGGGCAGGCGGCAATAGTCGGCATGCATCGTGTCCGCCAGCCGGCGCGAGAGTCACGCTCGCGGCGCGAAATGTCGATCACGATCGCGGGCAACTCCAGCATTGCGAATTGCCGTGCGACGGCTTCCGTATCGCGTGCCGCCGCCTCCCGGTCCCTGTTGCCGTCAAGCGCGACATTGCCGCTTCCATCGGTCAGGATTACGACGAGCGGCGAATTTCCCTTGCGACGCACGCCGCATGCAAGCTGCAGCGTTTTCATGAGGCCGCTGGCGAGCGGCGTCGCTCCGCCGCCGGGCAACACGCCGAGCGAGCGCTTGGCGCGGACCAGCGACCGCGTCGGCTCCAGCAGCAGTTCCGCCTGTTCACCGCGAAAGGCGATCAGCGCGACCTCGTCGCGGCGCACATAGCAATCGGCAAGCAGCAGTTCGACCGCGCCCTTGGCTTCGCCGAGCCGGTCGAGCGCGGTGGAACCCGAGGCATCGACCGCGAATATGGTAGTCGATTGCGCCTTCTGCCGACGCCGCTTGTAGCGGAAATCGGCCTTGCGGATGGCCAGGTCGCCGCCCGGCTCGCGCCCGCGCAGCCTTTGCCACGGCGCTGCCGTTCGAAGCGTGGCAATGATGTCGGGCCGAGCGCCGGATGCGGGCGGACGCTGGCGAAAGCCGATGGCCTTGCCGCGCAATCCCTCGTCGATCCTTTGTCCGGCCTTGCCCGCGCTGCCCGAGCGGAGGCGCTTGCGGTCATGGCGGAAAAACTCGGCAATGTCGGGCAGCATCGCCTTTGCCGCCTCGACCAGCATGTCGGTTACCTGCGACGGATCGATCTCCGGAAATTCTTCATTGCCGGGATCGCGCTCTTCTTCCTCGCGGGGCGGCGGCGCTTCCTGTTCTTGCGGCGGTTCCTGCGTGGACAGCGGCGCGCCGAGCACGAGGCGGATCGCGGTGCCGGCATGGTCTGGCGAAACTTCGCTTGCGCCGTCCAGGCCGGCGACCGCCCGTGCAACGGTGCAAAGGCTGAGCAACAGCCGCATGGAGGAGGGGCCGGCGGCAAGCGACACTTCGCCGAAAGCCGAAAGGATCGCACCCGGAATAGACGCGGCAGAGGGCGACATATGTTCGATCTCCGGCGCCAGTTGCGCGCCTTCCGCTTCCCGGAACGACACCTGCGAAAGGTCGATCCGCAATTGGGTGCGGTCGGCAAGGCGCGGGCACAGGCCCTCATCGGCCTCCGCGCCTTCGTCAAGCGCGATCAGCAGGAAGCGGCTGGAAGAGACGCCGCAGCGGCCGGTGTCGAGCGCTTCGCCGATGAGCCCCGCGGCGATGCTTTCCGTCCGCTCGGCCATGGCAAGAATGGCGATGCCTCCATCGGCACGTGCGAGGATTCCCGGTTCGAAGACTGGCCGTCCCGCCTCGAGAGTGCCTGCAAGGTCAAGCCCGCCGGCAAGCCGTTCGGTGTCGATGGCCGCGGAAAAGCGGACCATCGGCACATCGGGCAGAAGGCTCTGCAACTGGCCAAGCCAGGCGTCGCGCACCGGTCCGGGCCTTGCGCGCAGGTGCACGCCCTGGAGCAGGGACGATTCGAGACCCGCATTTGTGAATGGACCAAAGCGCGCAATCAGCCTTGCGGCGAGCAGAGCGTCGGCCCAGGCGGGCGATATCTCAGGAATTGAGTACCGGATCATCGCCCACATCCATCAGCACGCGCTCGACGCGAGCGGCAGAACCCGCCTCGTCCAGCGGATCGCGGCGTAACCGGTGACGCAGTGCCATAGGCGCTACGGCGACAATATCGTCTTTCGTGGCGACGTCGCGGCCTTCGAGCGCCGCCCGTGCCTTGGCGGCGCGGATCAACGTGAGTTCGCCGCGAAGGCCGTCGACGCCGAGGCGCATGCAAAGCATCGCGGAAAATTCCAGTACCGCGTCGGACGCCGTCACCGAATTGACGATGGTGCGGGCCTTGACGATGCGCTTTTGCAGCCGTGCCTCCGTCTTTGCCTGTGTTTCGACAAAGAGCTCGGGATCCCGCTCATAGGCTTCGCGGCGGCGCACCACCTCCACCCGCTCGGAAATGGTGGACGGTGATGAAACCTCGACCATGACACCGAACCTGTCGAGCAGTTGCGGGCGCAGTTCGCCTTCTTCCGGGTTGCCGCTGCCGATCAGCACGAAACGGGCCGGATGGCGCACGCTCAAGCCCTCGCGCTCCACGAGATTGACGCCGGACGCGGCGACGTCGAGCAGGAGATCGACCAGATGGTCTTCCAGAAGGTTGACTTCGTCGATGTAGAGAAAGCCGCGATGCGCCCGCGCCAGCAGGCCCGGCTCGAACCGCTTTTCTCCCGCGACGAGAGCCCGTTCAAGGTCGAGCGCGCCGACAACCCGGTCTTCGGATGCGCCAAGCGGCAGATCGATCACCGGCGCCGCCACCTTCATCGCAGCTCCAGGTCTGGCGCCGCAATCGGGGCAATCATGCGTGTCTGCGGGCGAGCAGTTGAAGCGGCAGCCCCTGCGAACGGATATCTTCGGCAAGAGGGCCGCGAGCGCGCGCACCGCGGTCGATTTTCCGGTTCCCCGGTCGCCAAAGACGAGGACACCACCAAGGCGCGGATCGACTGCAGCCATCAGCAGCGCCGCCTTCATTTCGTCTTGCCCGACTATCGCCGAGAAAGGGAAAGGCTGAACCATCCGGCCTCCACTCCTCATGCTGTGTGTCAACTTGATTTGACAATGTTCTGTCAACATCATGATACGGACGCAAAGCGATTGCAATGACCCCAAACGGCGATGCGGCAAGAATGCACTTGCCATTGAACCGCCATTTGTACGATCTAGGTACCCGCGGACCGTATTAATGGAACAACCGGTCTGGAGGGATTGAAACATGCGCAAATTCACCGGGGCGGCGGTTCTCGCTGCCGCCACAGTACTGTTCGCGGGCCAGGCATTCGCCGAGGGCGATCCGGTAGCGGGCGAAAATGTCTTCAAGAAATGCGCTGCGTGCCACGCGTTTGAAGAAGCCAAGAACAAGGGCAAGCAGGGTCCGATTCTCGCGGGCATCATCGGCCGCGTGCCGGGAACCCTTCCCGATTTCAAATACTCCAAGGCGATGGTCGAGTTCGGAGCCAGCGGCAAGGTCTGGGACGAGGCGACACTGGCCGAGTACCTCGCCGATCCGAAGGGCGTGGTGAAGGGCACCAAGATGGCATTCGCCGGTCTCAAGGGCGCCAAGGGACCGCAGGACATTGCGGACGTTATCGCCTACCTTAAGACCTTCAGCACAGCGCCCACCCAGTGATCCTCTCCAACCGCGCCGCCGGTCATATGTAAAAAGTTTTTTACACAAGCGTAAAAAACAGTTTACAAATCGTCCTGTGGCGCGGATATTTCCTTGCCAGAAGCGAGGCGCGACCTGCCGAAATGGGCCGCAGTCTCCTCGACGGGGAGGATTGCATGGAACCGTTCATCTCGATCGACGCGCAAACGCCGCATCTCGACAGGGTGAACGATCCCCGCGACATCAAGGAAATGAGCGACGCCGAACTGCAGGCGCTCGCGAACGAGTTGCGGCTCGACACCATCCTCACAGTCTCCAAGACCGGTGGACATCTGGGCGCGAGCCTTGGCGTCATCGAGTTGACGGTGGCAATCCACGCCGTGTTCGACACGCCGCGGGACCGGCTGATCTGGGATGTCGGCCACCAGTGCTATCCGCACAAGATCCTGACAGGCCGCCGGTCCCGGATGCATACCATCCGCCAGGCGAAAGGCCTTTCCGGCTTCACCCGGCGCGCCGAGAGCGAGCATGACCCGTTTGGCGCGGCCCATTCATCCACAGCAATGTCCGCCGGCCTCGGTTTTGCAGTGGCCCGGGAGATGGGCGCCGATGTGGGCGACGTCATCTGCGTCGTCGGCGATGGCGCGATGTCCGCCGGCATGGCTTTCGAAGCACTCAACAATGCCGGCGCTCTCGGCCACAGATTGTTCGTGATTCTCAATGACAACGACATGTCGATCGCGCCGCCATCCGGCGCGCTGTCCTCCTATTTGCGCAAGCTTTGCGCAGGCCGCCGCGGCGATGGTCACGCCGGTTTGGAGGGCGAGCAGAATGCCCCGAACTGGTTCGAGCATCTGGGCTTCGACTATCGTGGCCCTGTGGACGGGCATGACCTGCCGGCGTTGCTGGATGTATTGCGCCGCGAACATGCAGCCGCGACAGGGCCGGTTCTGATCCACGCCGTGACACGCAAGGGCAAGGGCTACCCGCCCGCCGAAAAGGCAGCGGACAAATATCATGGCGTTTCGCGCTTCGATGCGCTGACCGGCAAGCAGACCGTGCCCGCCGCCAACGCGCCCAGCTACACCAAGGTTTTCGGCACGGCGCTGGCCGACGAGGCGTCGCGGGATCCGCGAATCGTGGCGATTACGGCAGCGATGCCGTCGGGTACCGGCGTGGATGTTTTCCAGAAGCGGTTTCCCGAGCGGACCTATGACGTAGGCATTGCCGAACAGCATGCCGTTACCTTCGCGGCCGGCCTGGCCGCCAGCGGAATGAAGCCGTTCTGCGCCATCTATTCCACATTCCTGCAACGCGCCTACGACCAGGTCGTGCATGACGTTGCCCTGCAGGGCCTACCGGTCCGCTTCGCCATCGACCGCGCCGGACTGGTCGGGGCCGACGGCCCCACCCATGCCGGATCTTTCGACATCGGCTATCTCGCCAATCTGCCCGGATTCACGGTCATGGCGGCTTCGGACGAAGCCGAACTTGTCCACATGGTTGCGACTGCGGCCGCGCATGACAGCGGCCCGATCGCCTTCCGCTATCCGCGCGGCGACGGATCGGGCGTGCCGATGCCGGCGCATGGCTCGCCGATGGCGATCGGCAAGGGCAGGGTACTTCAGCAGGGCAGCGACATTGCACTGCTGTCCTTTGGCGCGCGGCTCGGCGAATGCGTTGCTGCAGCCGCAACCCTGGCCGGCATGGGCGTGTCCGTTACGGTCGCCGATGCCCGCTTCGCCAAGCCACTCGATGGGGAACTCCTCGAAAACCTCGTGAGAAGCCATCGCGTGCTGATAACCGTCGAGGAAGGCGCAACGGGTGGCTTCGGCTCGCTCGTGCTTCACCATCTGGCGGAACGCGGCTTGTTGCAGGGCGGGGCGGCGGTCCGTACCTTGACCTTGCCCGACGCGTTCATCGAGCAGGCGGCGCCCGATGCCATGTATGCCGCGGCCGGCCTGGATGCGCGCGGGATAGCAAATGTTGCGCTTTCAGCGCTTGGAAACAATTTTCATGTTGCCGTTTCACGACAGTCTTGAAACAATTTGACGGCGCCGTATTTCGTCGCTGTGTGCAAAACCCCGACCCGCCCATTTTCGCTCGCAAGCGCCGGGTAATTGCGTTATCGTTAATTTGATCCTGACGAGGAGGTTGGGATCGGGGGAGACCAATGGACAAGGATCGGGGGAAACCGTCGATGCCGTCTGCGGGCACCAAACCCGCAATGGCCCATTTGCATGGCCCGGCAGTTTTTCGCCTTTCGCCCCGTATTGCGATCCGGGCGTTACGTCCGGTATTTCCTGAACGACAATTCGACCCAGCTTTCACCCTTGTTGTCGCCCAGCCAGCGCAGCCGGCTCGAGAGCACAATTCGCATTGCAGTGGTGCCGGAGCTCGTCCATCGGCATGAAAACGACCCACCGGTCCTCACTCAGGACGATCTGGTAGAGATCGACATTGACGGAATGGTTTCGTTGCTGCTCGACCGTGAAGCCGGCTCTTTCAGGATGTTCCAGGAAGAGATCGAACTGCTGCGCGAAGCGCCCGCGCATGTCTTCGACCAGTTCGTGCGATCTGTGATCGGCCGCGTCGGCGACATGTGGAACGATGATACCGCCGGATTTTACGAAGTCACGCTTGCCGCAGCGCGGTTGCAGACCTTCGTCCATGAGAAGGTCCAGCAAGCTTCCACGCGCGTGGCGCGGGAGCAGCAGTCGCGCCGCATCCTTCTTGCCAAGGTGAGCGGCGAGGAGCACACGCTCGGGCTGCTGGTCGTGACCGCCTGTTTTCAGGAAGCCGGCTGGGAGGTCAGCGGCGGCGCCGAACTGGTTTGCGGCAGCCGCATGTTCCGCACCTTGGCCGATGGAAATTTCTCGGTGCTGGGGCTGTCGGTCGGAATTTCGGTGGAACTCGACAAGCTCAACGCGATCATCAAGAAGGCAAGGTCGATGTCTGCAAATCCCGGCATCGGCATCTGCGTGGGCGGCCCGGCGCTGATCGCCGACCGCGACCGTTTCTCAAGTGTCGGGGCGGATTTCATCGCGACCGACGCGTTGACCGCGGTGAAGAACGCGGAAGCGCGCATTTCCTGATTGCGCGCCGCCGCAGTTTTGATCAGGCGGTGGCGCGACGCAAGTACGCCCAGCACCAACAGCAGGATGACTGCATCCGATAATCGCGTGGATGATTGCGGCGATCATGCCCCCGCCGATGGAAATGCCGATCTGCGGCAACAGCCAACCGGCAAGGAACGCGCCGATGACGCCAACGACGATGTTGCCGATGAGGCCAAACCCGTAGCCCTTCACCAGCAGTCCTGCCAGCCAGCCGGCGATTGCGCCGACGAGAAGAAATGCAAGCAAGCTTCCGATATCCATTGTCTGGCTCCTTTTCCCGCGCAGCCCATTGCTGCGCGGCCAGGATACGCCCGGCAGCCGATTCGCGAAATCAGATTGCCGTAAAGCCGTTGTCGACGAAAAGATGCGCGCCGGTGACGAAGCGCGAATCGTCGGAGGCGAGATAAAGCGCTGCCCGCGCGACGTCTTCTGGTTCGCCCATGCGGCCCTGCTGCGCCGCGATCGCCGCATCCGAGACGTCCACCCCGTATTTCGACAGCAACTCGACCTCGCGGTTGCCGTGCGGCGTGCGGATGAAGCCGGGGCATACAGCGTTGCAACGAATGTTGCGGTCGCGGTACTCGACCGCGATGGCGCGGGCGAACATGTGGCAGGCGCCCTTGGTGGCGCCATAGAGCACCTCCATCGGCGTTGCCGCCACCGCCGAGATCGACGAGGTGCAGACGATCGATCCGCCGCCGGCCGCAATCATGCCGGGCAGCACTGCGCGGGTGACCAGGAACATGCTCTTGACGTTGACGGCCATCAAGCCGTCCCAGTCTTCCTCGGTTGTCTCGAGGAACGGTTTCACGACGATGGAGCCGGCATGGTTGAAGAGCACCGTGATCGGTGCCAAGCGCATCGGCGATGGCCGAAACGGCGCGCTCCACCTCATCCGCCTTCGATACGTCGGCGGCGGCAAATGCCACTTCGTGGCCCAGCCCCGCCAGTTCCTGCGCCAGCGCCGTCGCCGGCTTCGTCGTTGCGGTCGACGATGCCGACAGCCGCGCCTTCCTGGGCGAAGAGACGCGACGCCGCACCGCCCATGCCGGTTGCCCCGCCGGAAATCAGCGCCACCTTGCCTGCCAGACGTCCTGCCATTGTCCCACCATTTCGATTAGGCGCCGCGAAACGCCGCCAGATTATTTTACCAGCAGGACCGGAACGCTGGAAAGATGCACGACCTTGGTGGCGACAGAGCCCATGACGAGGCTGCCGATCGTGCCCATGCCACGCGTACCCATTACGATCGTGTCGCATCCGTTGCGATCGGCACTGTCGACGATGGCGTGGGCGACTTCGCCCGCCGCGCTCTCGACCGTATGGGGAACCCCGGCTGCCTTTAGCCGTGCGATAGCCGGCTCCAGCACCTCGCGGCTGTGCTGTTCTTCCATTTCCGCCAGTTTCTCTGCCGGAAAGTAGGCGGCGCTGCGTCCGTAGTCATGCGGCAGTTCGTGCACGCTGACGAGATGAATCCCCAACGGCGGATATTGCCGCGCCAGCGCAATGGCGTGGTCCAACGACTTGCCAGAGGCGGGCGAACCATCAACTGGAACCAACAAGTTGCGCATGATTTCTCTCCGTTCCTTGCAGTGCGCAATGTGCATTGTTCGGGTGCTTGTTGGCAATAAAGAGTGCGCCGGAAATGTGCTTGGCGGGTAGCACTGAAGGGGCGCCTTGTTTTGGCAATGCCTGTGTCCGGCGATATCCCTTTGTCTTCATCGAAAGCAACGGCGGAAAGCGCCTGTCGCTGGACATCGATCCGACGACGGCGGCGATGTCGCAGGCGCCACGACGCGTAACGCGGTCGCCTTTAGGCGTACAAGGCATATCGACATCGGCCCGAACCGGCATTGGCTTTGGCCCTGCAAACAAAAGGGCAAGGGCATGCACAACTGAGGAAACCGTTGGTTTACGTTAAGTAACAATTGCTACAATGTCAGGTTTCATGTATCATAACCCTGCGGAATAGATGGTGGGGATTTGATACTTCATGGTTATGGTGCAATCGGCGCGACACCTCGAGATTGTCAAGGCGTTGGCGGAACACAAGCATTTTGGCCGCGCTGCGGAAACACTGGGCATTTCCCAGCCCGCCTTGTCGAAGGGCCTGAACCACCTCGAGGAAATAATAGGCGCGCGGCTGTTCGACCGTTCCGGCACCGTGACGCCGACCGAGTTTGGCGAGATCGTGCTGGCGCACAGCGAGTTGATACTGAACGGCTTTTTCGAGCTGCAGCATGAACTGGAAATGGCCAAGGGCCTCGACAGCGGAACCCTCCTGATCAGTGCCGGGATTTTTGCTGCCGAGGCTTCCGGCCAGCAGGCCATGGGCGTGCTGTCGCAACGCCATCCCAAGCTTCAGTGTGCGGTATTCGTCAAGGACTGGGTATCCGTAATCGAGGACGTGCTCAATCGGGCAAGTCATCTGGGCTTTGCCGACATAACGCAGGCGCGGGACCATCCGGACCTCGAGACGGAACTGGTGCGTGAAGAGGTTCTGGTGGTGTTCGCGCGCGCCGGTCATCCGTTGTCGGGGCGCGGCACGGTGACTTTCGAGGAGATGATGCAGTACCCTTGGGTTGGCACCAGCCTGCCGGCTGCATGGCGGCCGCATTTGCCCGATGGAGAGCGATCCTATGGTGTTTTCGACGAAAGGGGCGAGCGGATCATACCGCGCCTCGCTGTCGAGAATTTCACCGCCATGCGTCAGGTCGTGAAGGCTGGAAATGCCGTGTCGGCCGGTCTCGCCACTCTGATTGAGGACGACATTGCCAAAGGTACGCTCGTTCGCCTGCCCGTCGCAGGCGTGGAGTGGATGAAGGCGAATTACGGCTTTATCTGGCGCCGCGGACGATCCTTGCCGCCGGCCGCGATCGCATTCATGGAAATCGTGAGGGCAATAGAAGCCAACTTTCGGGCGGAAAATTTGCCCAGCCGTCATGATGCGGAGAAAGTTGTCGCATAGATTACCTTTTACCTGATTTGCGAGTATCCTGAAACATGCCTCTCGTCAGGGGAGAAGCCGCGAAATTCTGGATGCTTTCCCTGTTTGGATGTGCCGGCGACAAGGCAATCGCCATGGCTGACATTCAATTGATTTTCGTGATGCCCGAGTTTTTCAATTCGTCAATCAACCACCGGAAGGAAATCATATGTTGAAACAAGGCTTGCGATCGATTGCCATCGCAGCGTTGCCTGCACTTGCCATCGCCTTGCCTGCAGGCGCATACGCGGCGGAGGCCGAGGCGAGGGCCATCCTCAAGGCCATGTCCGACTACATGGCGGCGCAACAGAACTTCACGATCGAATACGATACCGGCCTCGAGGTCGTGACGACCGACAAGCAGAAGATCCAGCTCGCCAGCTCTGGCAGCATCGCGGTCAGCCGGCCGGACAAGATGCGGGTCCGGCGGACGGGCGGCTTTGCCGATGTCGAATTCATCTTCGATGGAAAGATGCTGACCGTGCACGGTATGCACAGCAATGTGTATGTGCAGGCCGAAATGCCGGGCACTATTATCAACTCATCGACGGCTTGCGCGAGAAGTTCCACAAGCCCTTGCCCGGCGCGGACCTACTCGCGGAGAACGTCAATGACGTGCTCATGGAAGGCGTTACCGAAGTCAAGGATCTGGGCGCCGGCGTGATCAATGGCAAGGTGTGCGACCACCTGGCGTTCCGCACGCCCGAATTGGACTTCCAGATCTGGGTTGCAGAAGGCAGCGAGCCTGTTCCATGCCGTTATGTGATCACTTCGACCAAGGTCGAAATGGCGCCGCAGTTCACGCTCGATATCCGCAGCTTCACGCCGGGCGGAATGGCTGATTTCGCCTTTGTCCCGCCTGCCGACGCCAAGAAGATCGATGTGCAGGACCTCAAGGGAATGGCCGATCTCGGCGATCTGCCTGAACATTTCAAACTCGGAGAGCAACAATGACCAAGCGAATTTTTTACGTGACCCTTGCAATCGCGACCATGCTCGGTGGTGCAAGCATCGGCGAGAACTTCGGCCTTCCCGGCATTTCCGGGCCGGTGACAGAGGCGCAGGCACGTGTCGGCCGCCCGTTGACCCCGGTCAGCGTCGCCGGCGTCGCCCGCCGCACTGTCCGGCGCTGCGCGGTAGGCGTCTACTACTGCTGATGCCGCGGTAAATTGTTCCGCCACGCTATAAATGCGCGGCGGAACATATATTCAGATATACTGATCTTTACTATGAATTACTTTTTCAAGGCACTGAAAAATGCCGATTTCAGATGAAGTAGTAACCTTTGGTTATTGGACATGCCAACAAGGAATATGTCATATTTTGCACATAGCGGCGAGCCGCTGACGATCGAAATATGGGAGAAAGCAATGTTTGCAAGAAAGGCAGTGCGCCTTGTCGCGTTAGTGGCAGCGTTCGCAGGCTTTGGGGCCATGTTGCCGGCCGGCGAAGCCGCGGCACAGGACAAGAAACCCAACATTCTCGTCATCTGGGGTGACGACATCGGCGGCTTCAACATCAGCGCCTATAACCGCGGCATGATGGGCTACCGCACGCCCAACATCGACAGCATCGCCAATGAAGGCGCGCTGTTCACCGACTGGTACGGACAGCAAAGCTGCACGGCCGGCCGCGCCGCTTTCGTCACCGGCCAGTCGCCGATCCGCACGGGCCTCACCAAGGTCGGCCTGCCAGGCGCGCCGGAAGGCATGAAGCCGGAAGACCCGACCATCGCCACGCTTCTGAGGGAGCAGGGCTACGTCACCGGCCAGTTCGGCAAGAACCACCTCGGCGACCGCGACGAGATGCTGCCGACCACGCATGGCTTCGACGAGTTCTTCGGCAATCTCTACCACCTCAACGCCGAGGAAGAGCCGGAGAATCCGGACTATCCGAAGGATCCCGAGTTCAAGAAGCGGTTCGGTCCGCGCGGCGTCATCCATTCCTTCGCCAATGCCGACGGCACGCAGAAGATCGAGGACACCGGCCCGCTGACGCGCAAGCGCATGGAGACGATCGACGGGGAAGTCACGGAGAAGGCGCTCGCCTTCATGGACAAGGCAGTGAAGGACGACAAGCCGTTCTTCATGTGGTGGAACTCCACCCGCATGCACGTCTTCACGCATCTCAAGCCCGAGTCCGACGGCAAGACCGGCCTTGGCATCTATGCCGACGGCATGGTGGAGCATGACGGTCATGTCGGCGAGGTCCTGGCCAAGTTGAAGGAACTGGGCGTCGAGGACAATACCATCATCATGTATTCGACCGACAATGGCGCTGAAACCTTCACCTGGCCCGATGGCGGCACGACCATGTTCCGCGGCGAGAAGAACACCAACTGGGAAGGCGGCTACCGCGTTCCGACGGCGATCAAGTGGCCGGGCGTGATCAAGCCGGGCACGGTCATCAACGACATCGGCGCGCATGAGGACATGCTGACGACGCTTGTCGCGGCGGCGGGCAATCCCGAATGCAAAGGAAGAGCTGCTGGCCGGCAAGACGATCGGCGGCCGCACCTACAAGGTCCACCTCGACGGCTATGATCTCGGGCCTGCGCTCAAGGGCGAGGCCGAATGGCCACGCAAGGAGTTCATCTACTGGACCGATGACGGCAGCGTCGCGGCACTTCGCTATGGCCCCTGGAAGGTGACCTTCCTCGAGCAGAAGGCCGATGGATCTGCGGGTTTGGCAGGAGCCTTTCACCGTGCTGCGTGCACCGCTTCTCACAAACCTGCTGATGGATCCCTTCGAGCGCGCGGAACACGAGAACGCCATGGGATATCAGCGCTGGTACATGGACCGCATGTTCGTGATCGCACCGGCGGGGGCCTATGTCGGAACGTGGCTGCAAAGCTTCAAGGACTTCCCGCCGCGCCAGAAGCCCGGCAGTTTCAACCTCGAAGCAGTCATGGACAAGGTAATGTCCAATCAGGGCAACAACTGACGCTCTTGAATGCAAAAACAAAAAGGCCGGGCATGACCCGGCCTTACTTCATTCAAACCGGAAAGGTAATTTTCATGCAACGCTATGCCGGCCGATTGCTGACCGGGCTTCTGGCCCTTGCTCTTGCTGTACTTGCCTCGACCCTGGCAAACGCCGCCGAAGTACTACCGTCGTGGAATGAAGGCGCTACTCGTACCCGGATCATCGACTTCGTGACCGCAGCAACCACAGAAGGCGGGCCGGGTTTCATCGCGCCGGCCGACCGCATTGCGGTCTTCGACAATGACGGCACGTTGTGGGCCGAACAGCCTGCATATTTCCAGCTTTTCTTCGCCATCGACCGCATCAAGGCCATGGCGCCGCAACATCCTGAATGGAACGATACCGAACCCTTCAAGAGCATCCTTGCCGGTGACATGGCGGAATTTGCCAAGCAGGGCGAACACGCGCTCCTCGAAGTGGTGATGCAGACCCATGCCGGAATGTCGGTCGACGAGTTCAAGGCGATCGTCACGCAGTGGATAGAAACAGCGCAACACCCCAAATTGCAGCGTCGCTTCGATACGCTGGTCTACCAGCCCATGCTGGAACTGCTCGACTATCTGCGTGCCAACGGATTCGAGACCTGGATCGTCTCGGGCGGCGGGGTCGAGTTCATGCGGGCTTTCGCCGAAAAAACTTACGGCGTTCCGCCGCAGCAAGTGGTCGGGTCCAGCATCTGTGACCCAATTCGAGGTTGTGGACGGCAAACCGGTATTGACGCGCAGTGCGAAAATCGACTTCATTGACGACAAGGACGGGAAGCCCGTCGGCATCAACAAGTTCATCGGCAAGCGCCCGGTCTTTGCCGCGGGCAATTCCGATGGCGACTTTCAGATGCTGCAATGGACGACATCGGGGGAAGGGCCGCGGCTTGGTGTCATCGTGCACCATACCGATGCAGAGCGGGAATTCGCCTATGACCGCGATTCGCACGTTGGCAGGCTCGACAAGGCGCTGGACGCGGCAGAGGCCCAGGGGTGGCTGTTGATCGACATGAAGAACGACTGGAGTGCCATATTTCCAGCGCAATGATCGCCTGGGGCTTTCGAAGCGCCCGTTCCGCCATTGTTGCGGTATTGCTCGGCTCCTGTATGGCTGCAGAAGGCCTTGCGCAGGGGGCGGCTGACGGATTTGCCGGCAGTGCTGCTTGTGAAAGCTGCCATGCAAACGAGACCAAGGCCTGGTCTGGCTCCCATCACGGCTGGGCGCTGCGCGAACCAACGCCTGCCAACGTGCTCGGCGATTTCAACAATGCCGGCTTCTCGCACAAGGGCGTAAACAGCCGTTTCACCACGGAAGGCGGCGACTATTTTGTCGAGACCGACGGCCCGGACGGCAAGCTGCAACGCTACAAGGTGCGCTACACGGTGGGCGTCGTCCCGCTCCAGCAATATCTCGTCGAAACCGGCGACGGTCGCTTGCAGGCGCTCGACATCGCCTGGGATACGGTCGGGAACCGGTGGTACCACCTTTACCCGCAATCCGATGTAGGCGCTGGCAACGGACTGCACTGGACCGGAAGCTACAAGAACTGGCAGGCCCGCTGCGCCGAATGCCACCAGACCGGCTTCGACAAGGGCTTTGATTTCCGGACCCGCGCATACCAGAGCCGCTGGTCCGAACTGACGGTCTCGTGCGAATCGTGCCATGGCCCTTCCGCCGGCCATGTCGAGGCTGCGCGCAAGGGAACGCCGTTGAGCGCACTGCCGCCCGTTGGCGCAATGGGGCCCGGCCATCAAGGAACTGAGCTTGCCGTGTGCGGGCCATGCCATGCGCGCCGGGAAGCATTCTCGCAGGTGAGCAGCCCACCGGGCGCGCCAATGGGCGATCACTACAATCTTTCGCTGTTGTCCCCGCCGCTATATTATTTCGACGGCCAGCAGCGCGAGGAAGTGTTCATCCTCGGTTCGTTCCTGCAATCGAAGATGATGGCGCGCGGCGTGACCTGTTCGAGCTGCCATGAGCCGCATTCCGGCGAACTGGTCGCGCAGGGCGACGCCGTATGCACCCAATGCCACAACGAGGCGGGCCGCACGGACTTCCCGACGCTGAAGCCAAAAGACTATGCCTCGGCCGCCCACCACCGCCACGCCGAAGGCAGCGAAGCAGCGCAATGCGTGAGCTGCCACATGCCCTTGACCGACTACATGGTGATCGACGGCAGGCGCGACCATTTCTTCCGAAGGCCCGATCCGGCCCAATCGAAAGCCGCCGGTGCGCCCGATGCCTGCACCGGATGCCACACGGACCAGACACAGGACTGGGCCGCCGCCAGGGTCGCCGAGTGGTTCCCGCAATTCGACCGCTCGTGGCAGGACCGGACGGCGCTGATCGATTTCGGCGGCGGCGACCGTTCGCAAGCCGCGACAACGGCGCTCGCCGCTTATGTCAGCGACCTGTCGCGCCCTGCGATCGTCCGCGCCACAGGCGTCGAAATGCTGGCGCAATCGGGAATACAGGCGCCGCCAGGTCTGTACCCGCTGCTAAACGACCGAAACGAACTGGTTCGCGCGGCGGCGGCGGCACTGTTGCGCAATGCGGATCCGCCAATCAGGGCAGACTTCGCTGAAACCGTTGCTTTCCGATCCGTCCCGCCTTGTGCGGCAGGCGGCGGCGCGGGAACTTGCTTCCGGCGATCCCTCGTTGTTCGAGACGCAGGACATGGCGCGCCTGCAAAAGGCGCTCGGCGAGTATCTGGATTCGCGCCAGGCCAATGCCGACATGCCGGAGGCGCACATGGCAATTGCCGGATCGGCGCTGGGCATGCGGCGCTGGGAGGCGGCGGAGGCGGCGTTCAAGCACGCGGCCGAACTCGATCCGCAGCTTGAGCAGGCATGGGTAATGCTGGTGCGGCTTCGCGCGGCGCTCGGCGATCCTGCAGGCAGCGAGGAGTATTTGCGGCAAGGGCTCGCCAAGGCTCCGCGACAGCACCGGCTTGATGTTCGAGCAGGCAAATCTGGAGGCACGTCGCGGCGATGATGCCAAGGCGATCGAGTGGCTTCGCAAGCTGCTGGCGATCGATCCGCGCCGAACCGATGCATGGATGCAGCTAGGATATGCGGCCCTGCGCCAAAATGACGGGCAAGCAGCCGTGGATGCATCGGCGCGGATATTGGCGCTGGAGCCGGGCAACGCGAATGCCATGCTCCTGTCGGCGGTTGGCCGCTATGTCGGCGGTGATGTCGCGGGGGCGAGGGCCGCGGCAGAAGCCGCAAGGCGCGCGGATCCGTCCATCAGGCTTCCGGCGGAAATCGAAGGCCTGCTCGCCAACTGAGCGACAAACCGCTGCCAACCGGCACTCGGCAATAGATACGCCAGTGGCTTTCTAAGATCCCGCGCAACACGCATTGCGCGGGATGTGCTTACGATTTTCCTTGGCCCTGTCGCTCGGCTTGCTTGGCTGGAGCGGCGGGCGCCGCGCTTTCATCCCGTCTCTTGCTGGCCACATGGATGATGTGGTTGGCAAAGGCCGCGGCGGTCGAGACGAACAGTCCGATGCCGCCGAAAATATAGAAGATGGTGAAAAATTTTCCCGCATCGGTTTTGGGCGTGAAATCGCCATAGCCGACGGTGGCGATTGTCACGACGGAGAAATACGCCGCGTCGATCCACCTCCAGTCTTCTTGCCAGTGATAGAACACGGTTGCGCAGGCAATCACGCTCACGGTCATCGTCAAAAGCAATGTGATGTGCGGCTGGCGGATCGCGGAGTAGGCGCCCGCGCCCAGCGCTGCCAGAGGCCGGAAGAACTTTCGGGCTTCCCCTCGCAGACTTTTTTCTTCCATCGCAAACCCTTCGGGGAAATCAGCTGGACGCCTCGAAGAACCTCCCCATTTCGGCGATTTCTGATTCACTGGCTGGTGATTTGCGGGAGGCTACGAATGCGGGGACAGGCCGGGTTCTGGGATATTGACGAGCGCTATGTGCGGCTGAGCGAGGCCGGCGATCCGCTGGAGAAGCTGAACGCGGTGGTGCCGTGGGAGGTTTTCCGCAAGCCGCTGGCCAAGGCGCTGAAGCGCTCCGATGGCGCGAAGGGCGGCCGGCCGCCCTACGACCCGGTGATGATGTTCAAGATCATGGTGCTGCAGGCGCTCTACGGCCTGTCGGACGACCAGGCCGAGTTCCAGATCCAGGATCGGCTGTCGTTCATGCGCTTCCTCGGGCTGGGGCTCGGCGACAGGGTGCCGGATGCCAAGACGATCTGGCTGTTCCGCGAGCATCTCACGCAGGCAAGGGCGGTGGAGAACCTGTTCGCCCGTTTCGACAAGCACCTCACCAAGGCCGGCTATCTGGCGATGGGCGGGCAGATTGTCGACGCCACGATCGTGGCGGCGCCGAAGCAGCGCAATAGCGACGCCGAGAAGGCCGACATCAAGGCGGGCAAGGTTCCCGACGCGTGGAAGGACAAGCCTGCCAAGCTGCGGCAGAAGGATCGCGACGCGCGCTGGACGGTGAAGTTCTCGAAGGCCAAGGTCGCCGAGGATGGAAAGGCGAAGCAGCGCGACATCGCCGTTCCCGCCTTCGGCTACAAGAACCATGCCTCCATCGATCGCCGGCACGGCTTCATCCGCGGCTGGAACGTCACCGGCGCGTCGGCCTATGACGGCGCGCAGCTTCGCAACGTGCTCGACCGCAGGCAATACCGGCTCGACGGTGTGGGCCGATACCGCCTATCGCTCGAAGAAGAACGAGGCGTGGCTGGAGAAGAACGGCTACGTCTCCGACATCCACCACAAGAAGCCGAAGGGCCGGCCGATGAGCGAGGCGACGTCGCGGGCCAACGGCCGGCGCTCCAAGATCCGCGCCTTCGTCGAGCATGTCTTCGCGCAGCAGAAATCCCGCATGGGCCTGTTCGTGCGCACCATCGGCATCGCGCGCGCCAGGACCAAGATCGGCATGGCCAACCTCGCCTACAATCTCACCCGCTACGTCTGGCATCAGGGGCGAACTGCGCCCGCATGACGGCACAGGCGGTCGAAAACGCCGCCGCGATGCCCGGACAGGCAAAAAGCGTTACCCCAGAACGACGCCTGCCTCGCAGATAGGACCGTCTCGAGCCTCATTACCGCATACCGGTTGCCGAAACGCCGGTAGTTCGAGGTGTCCAGTTTGACAGACTACATGCGTATGCATGCAAGGAAAAAGCTACGCCGAAAGGCTGTAGTCATCAGGTCTTGAACTTTGTGATTGCCACGCAGCGGACGAAAAATCAAAAAATTTGGTGCCCCGGACGGCACCTCATTGGCCTTATAATCGTCTGTTTTTACGATTTCTTTTCGATAATGGATTTCGGGGGATGCCAACAATAGCACCAACAAAACTGATCCAGAGCGCAATTTAATAGCTTATGCTGCTTTCCAAGGCTCTTGGACTATCGCGTAGATAATCACGGCACGAGTAGAGCGTTGGTAGTGTATTACGCAATTTCTTGTCGCCGAGTTCGCAATGATCTCGCCCGGTGGACGCCTGTTTTGGCTCATGACGAATTACAAGAACTCATAAGGTAAACACGGTCGCTTCCGCGTGCAGTTTCCGTCGTATTCGTAAGCTTGTCCCCGTAGCGGACCAAACACCAACTAGTATTGCGATGTTCTGCGTTTGCGCCATTGTGTCGGTGTCGATCCTGTCCAGCGCTTGAAAGCACGTATGAAGGATCGAATTTCCGCAAATCCCAGTAGGTCTGCTATTTGTGGTAACGACTTGCGGTCGTCTTCAAGCAACTGGCAAGCGAACAACTTTCGCGTCTGGTCGAGAAGCTGTTGATAGCTGGTACCCTTGGCTGCCAGGTGGCGAAATGTCCGCACGTGCATGTCAAAGATCGTGGCCAATCGATCCGCATTGAACTGGTCGGAGGTCAGCAAAGCCCGCATGACGGCCTGCACCTGCTCGGGAAAATCCCGCACCACTAGCCGATCTTCTTGGTCGACTTTGTCTTGCAATAGCTTGAGCAGCGCCGGTTCCGTAGAGGGAAGCACTCGGCTTAGCCATGTGGACGAAAAGACCAGCGCATAAAGTCCCGTATCAAATTCCAAGTGGGTCCGCAGTATTTTGCGGTACGGCTCAATGTCATCGGGTTTGACTCGTGAGCGAACCAGGCTTCGGTCGCCTTGAAATCCGGACCGCAAAGATCGCGCATGATGTTCAGCATCGCGGCAACCGCGCCGTCGCTTGTTTGCCTGAGACCGGGAATCCCGGCCTCAACAATGTGGTAGAAGAAAATGGCCAACCACCGGCAATACGTAGTTCGACGTCGATCCCTGTGCATGCAGATGGAAATATCGGCAAATCGATTGCAGCGCAGTTCCAACGTCCCGCGAATGTTTGGCCAGCAGTCCTACGATTCCAAGCGACTCAAGATGGACGCGACTTCCCACTAAGAGTTCGAAATACGCGCGACCAGTTAATTTGGCGAAGCGTTCCAGGCCTTCCGCGCCCGGAAAGCGAAATCTTCTTATCCGCGTCCTTGAACAAGTCGGCGCTGAAGCCAGCGCGGACAAGCTGCATGACGGGATCAATGCCAAACTCTTCCAGAACCTCGGAAGCGCCGAGCGTGGCGCCGATCCGTATGATCGCTTCGGTGCGAGCCTTCAGCATTGTAGGAAATCCTTCAAATCCCATAAACTATCCCTGAAGGAATTGTCCCAAACTGTACACTCGATGTCACTACGCGACCTATGCATTTCAGACCAGCCAGCTTATTTTTTTACAGATGAGACAATGGTGTACGCAAAGGACAAATACATGACAGTCAAACGCATCGCGACGACAGTGCCGCTTAACTGGAAAGAAGTATGGTTTACTAATTGCCCGATGGTGTCGGCCAACAATGTCGATCAGGAACTCGGCTGGTGCCGAGAGGAATACAAGAAGATTGGCGTGGAATACGCCTATTTCCGCCATGCACCGGAAAACAACTGGTATCCGCACTACGTGCACAATCTGGACAACCTCATCCGGTTTGGCGGACTGCTATCCACCCATCCACGTCCATGCCGACATTCGCCGCACAGTATTGCTGGGCGCCACTTGGGTCTATGAGGGCGGAGTGATGCAAGTGCGCGCCCGCGACAAGATCTTCCGGATGCAGGACCTCAAGGGAAAGAAGATCGGCCTGACCAAAAGCCTCAACACGATCAAGAACGACTGGTGGCGGATTCAGGAGCACATGGGCATTTTGAACATGCTCAGGCTCCACGACATGACCATCAACGACGTGGAGATCGTTGAATTTCCATACGCGGACGATTGGTATGACAAGCCGGAAATGCTTGTGCCGCCGATGAACAACCCATCCGAACTGTGGCTACGGCGCGACCACAAGCATGACTATGCCTTCCGGCCACTGGAAAAGGCCCTGCTCGATGGTACGGTCGATGCCATCTACAACCAGATGGGACAATTGGGCCAACTCTCGGAGGCTACGGGTGCGATCAAGTCGATCTACGACCTCTCCAAGCATCCCGACTGGACGGTCCAAGTCGCCAACACGCCCGCCGTCATCACCTGCACCGACGTGATGGCGAAGGAGCACCCCGAACTGGTGCTCGCCTACATGAAGGCCATGGTCAAGGTTGGACGTTGGGCGAATTGCAACAAGCGGGCCGCCGGCGAAATTCTCAATCGTCAGACATTCTACCTTGACGCAGAAGCAACTTATCAAGGCATCAAGAATGTCGACATGGTGCCTAGCTTGAGTGCGCAAAACATGGAGTGCGTGCGGATAGGCAAGGACTTCATGTTCGAGCATGGCTACATCAAGAACGATTTCGACGTGAACGAGTGGGCCCAGCCCAGGTTCCTCGAACAGGCGTTGACCGAAGTCTTGCAGGAAGAATGGGAACGGCGCAGCTGGAGCAAATTGCCGACCGGCGGCGGGCTTGACGCCGAAGGTACACGGCTGGGCTGAACCACCAATGCCAAACGAAGATGCCGGGCAAGCCAATCATCCGGCGGAGATAAAAAGACGAGTTTGATGTTTCGAGCGCACGGCACCCTTCCCGCTTCGGCGGCTTGGGTGCCGTGAAATTCCCCATTGTGATCAAGGAGTAACCCACATGTCGAAGTTGAAGCAGGTACTATGCGGTAGCGGCAGTGGACAGCATTCTTCCCGTGGACGAAGTTGCAGGGCTGATCAAGGAAGGCGCATTCATCCTCGACGTCCGCACAATGCTGGAGGCCAGGAAAGGCATGGCCCCGCAAGCGAAAAACATTCCGCTCCTGAGACTCAAGCGCCAGCTGAATGAACTGCCGAAAGACATCATGATTGTAACGTACTGTGGTACTGGAGAGCGTGCCGGCAAAGCAAAAGATATTTTGAAAGCGGCCGGGTTCAAGGCCGTCAATGGCGGCGCGTATAGCAACCATACTGAAGATCGTCGGCAGTTCCGAAACCACCCTCAAAACTGCAATTGCATAGGGCTGCGCACGGGCAAACGACCTCCCGTGCAATTCATCCATGGCAACCATCCGGGCATGGCATGAGCGTGGCGCGAAGGTTACCAATGGGAAGAGCAAGCGAGGTGGGCTGTGAAGAAGATAGGCGATGCACCTCTCGTTGACGGCGGTGTTCCAAAGGCCAAGCAAACGGTGTTGGGTCTCTAGTTGACTGCCAAAGACGCCTACGAAGCATGGAAGGCAGACCCGGGGAGTGTCATCATCCTTGATGTCCGCACGCCTGAAGAGCTTCTCTTCGTTGGCCATCCGACGATGGCATGGAAGGTTCCCGTTGTCGGCCAGTCCTATGAATGGGACACCAAGACGGAAAAGTTTCCAATGCAACTGTTGCCCGACTTCGTTGATCGGGTGCAGAAGATCGCCAGGATACACGACACCATAATGGCCATGTGCCGGTCTGGCGGGCGCAGTGCCGCCGCCATGAACCTGCTCGCCGATGCCGGATTTACCCGCGTTTTCCAGATCATAGATGGATTCGAGGGCGACGTCGTCGACGATCCTGATAGTATCTTCGTCGGATCGCGGATGAAGAACGGCTGGAAGAACTCCCTTTGTCCGTGGACATACCGGCTCACGCCCGAAATGACGCCTCTGCCGGGAAGAGAGGCTTAGCTCCCGGCATGCCGGAGCCCAACGAAAGGCCAAGGAAATGCAATCCGAGAACGCTGGGTCAGTTGTTACGCAAGTGTTCTCGATCGTCGCCGGAGGACCATTGTTCTCGCTCTGGCGAGGCACGCACCTTGCCGATGATTTATTGCATCTGGTGCAGCGCCGCATTCTCATCATGGTGCTGGTGACTTGGGTGCCACTTCTCCTATTGTCGGTCGTGGACGGCCTCACGTGGACGGGCAAGGTGGCACAACCATTTCTTGCAGACTTTGAAATCCATGTGAAGCTTCTCGTCGCCCTGCCATTGCTTATCTTGGCCGAGCCCAAGGTGCATGAGCGACTTCTGAAAATTGTGAATACATTCCTGGAAAATGGCTTGGTTGAAGCCTCCTCTCGCCCCCAGTTCGACGCGGCGATCGCAACTGCAACAAGGTTGCGCAACTCCGTTCCAGCCGAGTTCATGCTGCTCGCATTCGTGTATCTCGTTGGTTTTGGTGTCTTCTGGTTCAACAGGACGGAACCAGAAATCACCAACTGGTACTTCGCCCCTGAAAATGGTGGTAGTGGGCTTTCTTACGCGGGTTGGTGGGCTCTTTGCGTAACATTGCCGCTGTTTCAGTTCGTCCTGGTTCGCTGGTATTTCCGTTTGTTCATTTGGGCGCGCTTTCTGTGGCAGGTGTCACGCATCGATCTGCAGTTGCAGCCGGCTCACCCGGACGGCACCGGTGGCCTACGCTTCCTGTCGATGAGCACGCGCGCCTTCTCGGTGGTTATGCTGGCTCAGGGCGCCGCGCTTTCGGCCATGATGGCCAACAGGAATATTCCACGAAGGGGCCAGGCTTCTCGACTTCAAGGTCGAACTCATCGGCACCGTCACCCTGATGATCTTCGCCATAATCGGGCCGTTGCTGGTCTTCTATCCGAAGCTCCGCGAGGCTAAGCACGAGGGTCAATTTGCCTTCGGCGCGCTTGGCCAGCGCTATGCGGTCTACTTCGACCGAAAATGGCTAGGTTCCAAAACGAGGCCTAGCAACGCTTTGCTTGGCAGTTCAGACATCCAGTCATTGGCCGACCTTCGCAACAGTTATCTGGTCGTCGCCGGCATGAAGCCGGCGCCAATCGGCCTGGAGAACATACTTCACCTTGCCGGCATGACGCTGCTGCCGGTTGCGCCCCTGCTGCTTACGATGTTTTCAGTGGAGCAGTTGGTGGATCGGATGTTGAAAGTAATCTTTTAGGGCATGACCGGATAGGAGCTTCATGATGATCAGTATTCTTGCCGGCTTCGGTGGCCCCGCAGTGTTGGTGGTTTGCGTTGGGATTAGTATTTCGCAGGCGCGTGCCGAAGACGATGCGGATCTTGCAAGAAGCTATCCAACCCCGTTGCCGATCTGATTTCTGTGCCTATCCAAGGCAATTACGGCAGCGGTATCGGCCCGTTTGAGGATGGCTCGAAGCTTTGTTTCAACTTCCAGCCGGTGATGCCAATTTCGATTACGCGGGACTAGAACATGATCTCCCGGGTACGATTCTGCCGATCATTTCGCAGGACCAGATCTTCCCGCTGGCCGGTCAGCAAAAAGGGATAGGCGACATCACCCAAAGCCTGTTCTTTTCCTGTGAAGCCGACTGCTTCAGGCATCATAGGCGGTCTTTGCCGTCTAATCGGCCTGCCGAGCGATGCGGCCGGCCGCATGCACAATTCCCTTCGGGGTGAGTACGGCAAGAACCACCAGATGGCCGTCGAACCACTACGAACTCTTGGATCGGCGGGAAGGTTGTTGCGTTCGAGCTTTAGTTGCACAAGTACCGATAACGGTAGAATGAGCTAATTTGGATAATATCGAATATCAGCAAATCTGTTCACTCTGCCTTTCATGTCGTTTTTGGGGCCCGGTGCTCTTCCGACCGATTCAGACCAAAGAAAAACAACGGCAGCCAATTTACGAATGATTGTTGCTTCGCAAGATTGAGATCAGTGATGGCTGCTTTTGGGACTACACGACCACCTTATGAATGACAAAGGAGGGGGCGCAAAACGGGCATTCGCTGCCGACAGCTAGGAACCCCTAATATGTCGACCCGCCTGACGGATGAACTCCCGCTGTTGCTCGCGCGTCACCCTGCCATAGGCCTGCATAGTGGTGACCAGGTCTTCGTGGCCGAGGTTCTGCGCCCAGGCCTGGAACTCTTGCAAGGTGGTGCAATGCTCCTTGGCGAGTGAAGACAGAAGATGCCGAAAACTGTGCGGGTTGTAGTAACGCAGGCCCGCGCCAGTGAAGGCCTTTTTCAGGATCTCGCGCAACGGTCCGGGAGTCCGCCAGGAATGGTTGGCAAGCCCGATTGACTGCAGGCCCTTGCCTGGAACGGGCTCGACACGCGTGGCCGGGAACAGCGGATCGGAAGGGGAGGCAAGGTCAATGTTGATACGGTCGCGGTAGTACCCAACAAACACTTCAAGCGCGGTCTCGCTGACCGGGAAGAACCAGGTCTCGATGGTCTTGGAGAATTTGGTGCGGACCTCGCGCGCATCCTGCAGGAATACTTTCTCGATGATGTCCACATTGCCCAGTCGGGCGGTGATGATTGCGCTCACCCTCGCACCGGTGAGGAGGCAGAAGGCAATGATGGCGCGATCGCGCCTCTCGGTGGGCGTCGATGCAGGCATGTTTCGCAAGACATGTTCGATCTGCTGGAGCGACGGATAAACCGGCGGCCTTGAATGGTTCGCCAGCGCCAGGGTGCGGTTATCGGCGTTGAAGAACTCGGCCATGGAATGGGTGATGCGGCTGCGGAAGCCAGGCTGGTCGGCGAGCCAGTGGAAGAAGCCCTTCAGATCGTGCAGCACCTGGCGCTTCGTCGATGCACTGATCGGCGCTCCGGTCCGTTCGTTGCGTTCCGTATCAAGCTTTTGCCTGAAGGCGACGATCTGCTCGACATGGGCCTTGCGGAACGGCTTGCCCTTCGTTGCATGCTGATACCGGTCGATCGAGGCGGCGATGCGATCCATCGAGGCCTGCCCTTTGCGCGAGGCAAGGTGGACGTGCTGCAGATAGGCGCGCTTGAGGCGCTCATTGTCCGGATGAAAGGCACGCATCTTCGGCTTGGCGCTCATGGTCAAGTCTCCCTCGCTGAGGTTGTTTCTGGGGTGTGTTCCTGGGGCCATCAGACCTGTGTCGGGAAAGACACCATTTGGCTGGCGATCAGTCGAACCGCTTAATGCATCCTGTGGCCTCGTAAACGTTGCCTCGCATCCGGGGAATTTGCGGCTGATGTCGGCCTCCCGGATAGCCTGGCACATGATGACTTCGCAGACCGGGCAGAGCGCGCGCAGCATTCCGGCCTTCCCTGATGTGGGATTGTATTCGAGCATGCCGCCGGCGGGCTTCCTCCCGGTCCTGCAGCGAAAGCAGCGCATTTCACCAATAGGCAGCTTTGCCTTGATTTGACGCTTCTGAAGGAAGGCCCGCAGGTCCATGCCGCGCACAAGCCAGGGTTTGCGATCTCGCAGCACATCAAGTCCACCATGTCCGACCCAGCGCATGAGAGTGTTCTTGTGGATGCCGAGTTCATCAGCCCATTCGCTGATGGTCTTGGTGTGGTGTCCCTTCACTCGCCGGTAGCTGACCCGCCGCGCCATCAGCCGATACCCCGCTCGACCAGGGTACGGATGTCTTCGACGCGCCAGACGGTGATCCGCGGGACCAAGCTTGACGCGGCTTCGGGAAGCGGCCGTCCTTGACACCCGCCCACCAGGTCGACTTCGAAACCGGGATCGGGCCTTGTGGCGCTAAAATCGATGAAAGGCGAAGGAAGCCAGTTTTCGGAAGATAGTTGTCCATCGTGATTCCACCACGTGCGTTTAAGGTGGACGACGATTTGCTAAATCCGGGGGCGGTCTTCAGCCAGAAAGGGCAGGAACCTATTTCGGTTGGTTTTTGGCCTCGGCAAGATACCGGTAGATCTTGGAGATGCGGGCCTTAACGGCACTTTCCGCCGGCTCGTTGCTGTAGGTTTCCTGGAACCAGAAAAGCATATCCTTGACGAGGTCAGCCTGCTTGTCAGGCAGCCCATCCGGCGTATTTGCCTTTCGGATGATTTCCAGAAGGAATGTGTCCCAATCATATTCTTGCGGCCGGCCACCACGATTGAGCGGGACCGGTTGCTCACTTGCTTTCAGCGGCTTTTTGATGGCCGGCATCCATGCCGGTTCTGCTTCGGCGAAGGGAGCGAGCGTGTCGAACAGGAAACGCGGGTAGAGGTTGCGATTTTTGGCATAAGCCTCGAGAACTGTTCGTCTAACGATGCTGCTGGAATGGTCTCCAATGCTCCGGAAAGGATTATGCGAGTCATCAACTCCAATCTCACCGGCTAATATAGCAGCGGTCAGCATCTGCTTAATGGCGCCAATTTCTGAACGCTTTGCGCCCGACAAAATGTCCGTCGGGTCAATTTCGCACCAAAGCGCAGCCGCTTGATCAACCGTGAAAGCATCCACAAACATCCAGTTTGAGATTTCGCTCATGGACGGCTTTGCCCCCATCTATTGGTATTCGGCTGGGAATCAGGCGCCTAGCGATTAAAAGTACCAGTCTGCCTTAGCCGCTCAATCTCTTTAGCCCACCACTCGGCCATCTGCACCCGTTCTTCCCAATACGCTGCGCGATTATAGGCACGGCGCACTTCGTCGGCACCGATGTGTGCGAGTTCAGCCTCAATGGCGTCCACCTGCCATTTGCCGCATTCATTAAGCAGTGACGAAGCCGAAGAGCGAAAACCGTGCGCCGTCGCCTCGCCGGTGGAGTAGCCGAGCCGGCGCAGCGCGGCGTTGAGTGTGTTCTCGCTGATCGGGCGTTGGGGTGATCGGACCGAGGGAAACGCAAGGCGACGATTGCCGGTATGGCGCTGCAGGTCACGGAGAATGTCGATGGCCGGCGCGGACAGCGGCTTGCGATGCTCGCGGCGCATCTTCATTCTTGAAGCCGGAATCGTCCAGATCGCCCTGTCGAGATCGAACTCCGACCATTCCGCAAACCGCAGCTCGCCTGGCCGTGGATAAAGCAGCGCCATGAGTTTCAGCGCGGCCTGCGTTTCGATGGTGCCGTCATAACCCCAGATGGCGCGCAGCAATGCCCCGAACCTGGTCTCGTCGGTGATTGCCGGCCGATGGGTCACTTTCGGTGTCACCAAGGCACCGCGCAGCCCGAAGGTCGGATCATTGGAAGCCTTGGATACCGCGATGGCATAGCGAAACACTTGCCCGATCGTCGCCCGCAGCCGGCGTGCCGTTTCATAATTGGCCTGCGCTTCGACCCTTCTGAGAGGCACGAGGATTTCGGCGGCAGTGATTTCGGCAATTGGCCGTCGCCCAATGTCCGGAAGCGCAAGACTAAGCAGCCAACGCTTCTTGCTCAGCGTTACCTCGGCCTTGCCCTCGCGCTCGACTTTCTTGAGGAACTCGTCGGCGACTGCGGCAAATGTGTTTCCATGCCGCTCGCTCGTGGCGGCCTTTTCCAACCTGGCATGGTGGGAGGGATCGATGCCGGTAGCCAAGAGCTTCTTGGCGGCATCGCGCTTGGCCCTGGCGTCTGAAAGCGACACGGCAGGATAGATGCCGAACGCCATCGTCTTTTGCTTGCCGGCAAACCGGTATGCCAGCCGCCACAGCTTCGAGCCTTGGGGTGGCACGAGCAGATGGAGTCCGCCGCCATCGCTGTATTTGGCTGGCTTGGAACGGGGCTTGAGATTCTTGACCTGGGTATCCGTCAACGGCATGTGTTGGTATCCCGGAGAACGACCGGCGCCATTCCGCCGTCGCACCAACACATATACCAACAAACCGGCAGGATACCAACAATCCCCGCTGGACGTCATCGGACACAAAAAGCGAAAAAGCCCGGCATTTTGCGGGCTTTTCGAACATCATCGGATTGTGTCGGATTGGATTTTGGTGCCCCCGGACGGACTCGAACCGCCGACCCACTGATTACAAATCAACAAATGGTCATTTCTTTTCAGTGACATTTTTTCTGGAAAACGATATAAAGCAATGAAATACAACAAATTATTGTCCTAGTTCGTCCGCGTTTGGTTTTCGCAAGCCAGACGAATTTGCCGCACATTTGCCGCACAAGGAGGAGCAGTCGATGCCCAAACTCGCCATGTCCGCCAAATGGTTGGAGACGGTGAGGGTCGAAAGCAGGGCTGACTTTTATGACGAAAAGGAGCTTGGCTTGTTGGTCAGGGTCGCACCGAGCGGAACGAAGACCTTCTACTTTGGCTATCGGGTGCCGAAGAGAGGCCGTCAACAAAAGGCAAAGCTTGGGCGGTTTCCGGACCTTTCGCTTGCGCAGGCGCGGACCAAGGCCGCTGGATTGCGGATAGATCTGGCTAACGGGAATTTTATCCAACCTGAGATTCAAGTACCGCCAGTCGATGCGACGATCATCACGGTGGAGCAGGTATTTCGCCAATATGTCTCGTCAAGCCGGTTTGGCAGGACAAGCCGGAGCCATCGCTACGACTTCCAACGCTCGCTTGAAAAGGACGTCCTGAAGAAAATGCATGACGAGGACATCCGTTCGGTTACCCGGCTGCGCTGGATGGACACAGTGCGGCAGGTTGAAAAGCGCGGCAGCCTTGCGGCTGCAGCCCGGTTGTTCACCTATTTGAAGACATTCCTCAACTGGGCGGAAGACCAGGGCTATGTTGAAATAAACCCGATAGCTCGCTCCCGCTATGAAAAGCCCGGGCCCAAACGTGAGCGGCGCAACCTGACGATCGAGGAGATAAGGCAGTTCTGGCTGGCGATTGACCGCGGACGATCGGACAATTCGATCGCTGTGGTGCTTCGTCTTGCATTGCTGACCGGGCAACGCATTGGTGAGATCGCCGGGATGCAGCGCGAGGAGTTGGATCTCGACAGGGCAACTTGGACGCTGCCGGCGCGCCGGGCAAAGAATCGACGAGCGCATGCCGTGCCGCTTGGTCCCAAAGCCTTGGCGATCATCGACATGCGGATGCTGCAGACCAATGGCGACTTGTTGTTCCCCGTCGATGCCTCGAATGGCAATGCCCGCGGCATGCGCACCACGATCGGGAGCGATACGATCGGCGCTTACCTTCGCCACTACCATGAAGAAATAGGGACGCCGCCGGAAGCGCGCTGGACGGCGCATGAACTTCGCCATTCGTTCGTGACGGGCCTCAATGAACTTGGGGTCGCTCCCCACATCGTGGAAGCGTTGGTCAACCACGTCAGTGGCAGCCGGGGCGGGGTTGCGGGCGTCTACAACCATGCTGGCTATGATGGCTTGAAATGCGAGGCGATCTTGAAATGGGAGGCATGGCTGGACCGCCATCTTCAAGAGTTGCATCCAGCCCCGGCGTACTAGTAAGTTTTGAACTTGGGAACGCGGGCGCGGTTGTGAGCAAACACTAGTGGTTTGACTCCGACGCTTCGAACCTCCCAGGCGAGCAGTGTTTGAATGACCGCATGCGGACCTTGCTGTCGTTTACTCGGTTGCCCAGTTTTGGCTCGCAGTCGCGGTAGCACCGGCGCGAAGGGCGGTTTGCAGACCTTCTCCGAAAGTGCGAAATCTCATGGTGCAATCACAGGAAGCTGACATTCAGTCGATCCTCAAAGCCCGCTCTTTTCTTCACTGCCGCAAGGCAGCGGGGAGCCCGAAACGTAGCGGTGGCACTAAGGCCCATCATGCACTAAGACTGAAACCGTCCCCCCATATCGGGGCAGGACGGCTCAGGAATCGTTTCGTATTGATGTGTACCTAAAGAGTCTAGGCCCCTACGAAGCATACGGAAACTCGAGGAGCGAGCCCGATGTCTGGACATACTCGAAGATCATTCTTGAAGGCGTCTGCTGCGACGGCGACTGTCATTGGGTTGCGGCCAGTTGCAGGACTTGCTCAGACACGTCGCATCGATGAACTGATCGACGAAGATGCGACTGGGCTCGCGGCGCGTTTGCGTGCTCGTGAATTTACTCAAGCGGAATTGGTTGAGACATTCATCCGCAGGATCGAAGTCATGAATCCGGCGCTCAACTTCATGACGAACTCAGCCTTCGACCGGGCCCGCTCCAAGGCCGACACGGTCCCGCTTGATGCCCCCTTTGCCGGTGTCCCCATCCTGATGAAGGACATGATCGACATTGCCGGCCTGCCCCGCACAGATGGGTCGCGGTTCATGCTGAAGAATTTTCCGGCGCGCAGCGTGGCCTATGTCGAAGCCGTGGAACGTGCCGGCTTCAACATTTTGGGCCAGACCAACGTCCCAGAACTGGCAAGTTTCGTCATTACCAACAACGATGTTTTCGGAGCCACAAGAAATCCGTGGAACCCGGACTATTCGGTTTTTTCGTCCAGCGGCGGATCGGCGGTTGCCGTTGCGGCCGGGGTTGTGCCGCTGGCGCATGGAACCGACGGTGCGGGATCCAATCGCCTTCCGCCGTCCGCCACCGGCATTTTTGGCATGAAGGCGAGCCGGTTGCGGATGCTGTCCGGTGAAGCGGATGGCTCGCACGACGTGGCAAAGACGAACCAGATGCTCAGCCGTACGGTCCGCGACAGCGCGCTGGCGTTTTCGCTGACGGAAGCCCAGTCGGGTTCTCCATTCCAACCGGTGGGGTTCGTTGCCGGGCCGTCCAAAAAGCGCGTGAGGGTCGGACTGGTTGTCGATGACGGAAAGCTGATTGCGACAGATCCCGAGGTCAGCGAAGCGCAGCGCAAGACGGCCGCGTTGATACAGAACCTTGGTCACCAGGTCGAGGAGACTCCCTGGCCGGTTAATGCGAATGAAATGGCCGACGCCTATGCAAAATTCTTTGGCGGCAAGGTGGGCGCTCTCAAGCAGGCGGTTGAGGCAGCATCGGGCAAGCCCTTGATGGAATCCGGCGTGTTGACCCGGCTGCTGGCGTCCAACATCGAAGCCTCCGCCGCCTTTTCTACCGAAGACATCGCCAAGGGCAAAGCCTATCTTGATACATTGGCACCGATGTTTGCCAAGGTTTTCCAGCAATATGACGTGCTTCTGGCGCCTGTCGCGCCGGTGGTGGCGCCGCCGTTGTTTGAGCATACCCCCCAGGAACTCTGGTCCGATGCCATGGCGGACTATGTTGCCGGGCGTCTGAAATTCACCTCGCCAATCAATTTCGCCGGATGCCCGGCCATGTCGGTGCCGCTCTCCTGGAGTAAAAAACTCGGCATTCCGATCGGTTCACACTTCATCGCGGCCGTTGGGCAGGATCGGCTGCTCTATGAACTGGCCTATGAACTGGAAGCTGCGCGGCCTTGGCGAAATATTTGGCCGCCGTTTTCATTGAAATACGTGCCTGTCTAACTCCGCATCGCTTTGTTTGAGGAGCATGCGTTCAGGCCGACGGTGCCAACGGCGGCATTTAATCTCGAGAGCCCAACG